>CAWFBA010000007.1:0-297879 GCA_963814005.1 uncultured Thermoleophilaceae bacterium | reverse complement strand
GGTCCAGCAGCTGGCGCGCCTGCCTGCCCGGGTCGGGCGAGTCCAGCAGCACGACGCCGAGCCGCAGCGCGCCGCGCCGCGCGGTCGCCACGAGGCAGCGGCCGGCGGCGTCCGTGTAGCCGGTCTTGACGCCCGGTGGTGCCGCGGTAGCCCTGCCGCAGCAGCGGGTTGTTGTTGTAGAGGTAGAGCTTGCCGCCCTTGATCGGGAACGGCAGCACGGCCGCGCGCCGGCGCACGATCCGCGCCAGCCGCGGCTCGCGCAGCACGGCGCGCGCCAGCGCCGCGAGGTCGGCCGCGCAGGAGTGGTTGCCGCGGTCCTTGAAGCCGTCGGGCGAGGAGAAGCGCGTGCACAGCGAGCCCCATCTCGCGCGCGCGCGCGTTCATCAGCGCGACGAAGCGCGGCACGCGTGCCCGCCGCGCGCTGCGCGAGCGCGATCGCCGCGTCGTTGCCCGACGGCAGCAGCAGCCCGTAGAGCATCGTCTCCACGCCGATCCGCTTGCCGCGCGGCAGCAGCCCGACGCCCGAGCCCTTGTAGCGCAGCGCCTCCTTGGTGATCCGCACCGTCGCGCCCGGCGGCAGCCGCTCGGCCACCAGCAGCGCGGTCATCATCTTCGTCAGCGACGCGATCGGCAGCACGCGCGTGGGCGCTGCCGCCACAGCACCGCGCCCGTGTCGAGGTCGAACAGCAGCCCGGCGCGCGGCGGCTGCTTGAAGCGCAGGCGGACCGCGTCGCGCGGGTCCTCGAGCCGCACCGCGAGCGGCGAGCGGCGCCGTCCCGCCGCCGGCCAGCGGCGCCGTCGCCGGCGTGCCTGGCGCGGCAGCGGGCGCGCGGGGCGCGGCTCGCTCGCCGCGCGGCGGCTCGCGCCGGCGCGCCGCCGCCGCGCCGCGCTCGAGCGCCAGCGCCAGCGCAGCACGGCGCGGCGCCCGGCGCCGCCGCGCCAGGCGGCCGCCCTGGAAGAGCGTGTACGGCATCAGCGCGCGTCGCCGTCGGCGGCTCCGTCGAGCGCGCCGAAGATCCCGAAGGCCAGAGCACCAGCACGATCAGCGAGCACGACCAGCGTCAGCACGTCGGGCCCGCTGGTCGATCAGCACGTCGACGCGTCAGCGAACGCCGAGCGCGCAGATGAACACCAGCGCCGACGACGCGTGATCGCCGGTCCTCACCAGGCCGCCGCCCGCTCGAGCTGGCGCCGTCGCCTGCGCTCGATCGCGAACAGCTTGATCGCCGCGCAGGCCGAACACGAAGCCGCCGATGTGGGCGAAGTAGGCGACGCCGCCGCCGTCGCCGGTCGGCTCGAGCAGGTCGAAGTAGCCGAACAGCGCCTGCTGGAGCGAACCAGATGCCGAGGAACAGCGAGCGCCGGCAGCTCGATGATCGTGAAGAAGAAGATGATGAAGATCACGCGTCAGCACCCGGGCGCGCGGGAACAGCAGCGATGTAGCCGCCGAGCACGCCGGCGATCGCGCCCGACGCGCCGATGCGTCGGGACGGTCGAGTTCGGGTCGACGAGCGATCTGCGCGGCCGTCGCCGCGATCCCGCCGAGCAGGTAGAAGACGACGAACCTCACCGGCCCCATCGAGTCCTCGACGTTGTTGCCGAAGATCCACAGGAACAGCATGTTGCCGCCGAGGTGCAGCAGGCCGCCGTGCATGAACATCGCCGTGAAGAGCGTCAGCCACGTCGGCGGCTGCGGCCGCGGCGCCGTCCCCGCAGGCGACCTGCGCGACGCGCCGTCGCGGCACGCACTGGTCGCCCGGGTGCGTGAGCTCGTAGGGGATCGCCGCGTAGTCGACGAGGTTCTGCAGGTACGCCTGGCGCTCGGGTCGCCGAGCGTGATCGTCGCCGTGCTGGAAGAAGAAGTACGACGAGCACGTTGACGACGATCAGCGCGACCGTGACGACCGGGAAGCGCTCGGTCGGGATGTTGTCCTTGAGCGGGAACACGCGGCGCCGAGGCTACGGCCGCGCGGCGGCGGCTAGCCGGCCGCGGCGACCGGGCCGACGCCCGGGCGGTCCTGCTCGACGTGCTCGTCCGCGTGGTAGCTCGAGCGCACGAGCGGGCCGGCGGCGATGTGCTCGAAGCCGAGCGTCGTAGGCGGCCGCCTCGAGCGCCTTGAACTCGTCGGGATGCCAGTAGCGCACGACCGGCAGGTGGCGCTCGGTCGGGCGCAGGTACTGGCCGACGGTGAGGACCTGCACGCCCTGCTCGCGCAGCTGGCCGAACGCGTCGACCATCTCGTCGTGGCGTCTCGCCGAGGCCGACCATCAGGCCGGACTTCGTCGACGACCTCGTCGCCGCCCATCTCCTTGGCGTTGCGCAGCACGCGCAGCGAGCGCTCCCAGCGTCGAGCCGCGGCGGGCGACCGGGTACAGCCGCGGCACGACCTCGACGTTGTGGTTGAAGACGTCGGGCCGCTCGGCGATCACCTTGGCCAGCGGCATCTCCTCGCCGCGGAAGTCGGGCGTCAGCACCTCGACCTTGCAGCCCGGCGCCTGGCGTGCGGATCGGCGGATCACGCCGACGAAGGCGCCGGCGCCGTAGTCGGGCAGGTCGTCGCGGTCGACGCTGGTGATGACCGCGTGGCGCAGGCCCATGCGCGCGACCGAGCGCGCGACGCGCAGCCGGCTCGAGCGGGTCGTTCCAGGTCGGCTTGCCGGTCTTGACGTTGCAGAAGCCGCAGCGGCGCGTGCAGGTGTCGCCGAGGATCATGAACGTCGCCGTGCCGCGCTCCCAGCACTCGCCGACGTTCGGGCAGGCGGCCTCCTGGCAGACCGTGTGCAGGTCCTCGGCCTTGATCATCGCGGTCGAGCTCGCGGTAGCTTCGGGCCGCCCGGCGAGCGGGACCTTGAACCACGGCGGCTTGCGGCCGCGGAACGGCTGCGTCTCGTCGCCGAGCACCTTCGCGACGTCCATCCCGCCGGGGTTGGCGCGCGAGCGCGTCTCGTGGAGCCGGAGCGGGGCCTCGCTCACGCCAGCGTACCGACCGGCTGCGGCGCGCCGACTGCCGAGCGCGCCGCGGCGTGACGAGCCGCTGGCGCCGCCCGTACGCCTGCGCGAAGGCGTGCGCCATGCGCTTGCGGAAGCACGCCAGGTCGTCGCCCGCGCGCCCTCCTGCGCGACCGAGGTCATGCGCACGCCGGGCAGCCCGCACGCCACGACCCAGCGAACGGCGCAGGTCGTTGTCGACGTTGACCGCGAAGCCGTGGGCGGTCACGCCGCGGGAGACGTGGACGCCGATCGAGGCGATCTTGCGCTCGCTCGACCCAGACGCCCGTGTAGTCGCGGCCCTCGGCCGCGCGCGCGCGCGCCTCGATCGCCCTCCTCGGCGAGCGCGGCGACGATCGCGCGCTCCATCGTGCGCACGAACGACGGACGTCGGCGACGCGCATGATCGGGTAGCCGACGAGCTGGCCCGGGCCGTGGTAGGTCAGCTTGCCGCCGCGCGGCGGTCCGCACGACGTCGATCCCCTGCGCGCGGCACCAGTCCTCGCCCATCGGCAGGTCGCCGGGCTCCGAGCGGCGCCCGAGCGTGTAGACCGGCGGGTGCTCGAGCAGCAGCAGCAGGTCGGGCGAGCTCGCCCGCCTGGACGCGCGCGCGCAGGCGCTCCTGGAGCGCCAGCGCCCTCCGCGTACTCGACCGACCGAGGTGGCAGACCAGAGCGTCGGCTGCACGTCACCAATGGTAGGCAGTCTGCCCGGCCGAGGCCTCCGCGAGGGCCCGGCCGGGTGTCCGTCAGACCTGCCCCTTAGATCGGCCAGGTCTCGAGCTTCTTTCGCAGGCCGACAGGAACTGCGCCGCGAGCGCGCCGTCGAGCGCCCGGTGGTCCCAGCTCATGCACAGGTACGTCATCGGGCGGATCGCGATCGAGTCGTTGCCGGCTCGTCCGTGATCACGACGGGCCGCTTGACGACCGCCTCGATGTCGAGGATCGCGACCTGCGGCTGGTTGATCACCGGCGTGGCCATGATCGAGCCGTAGCCGCCGGGGTTGGTGATCGTGAACGTGCCGCCGCGGACCTCGTCGGGCGTGAGCGCGTTCGCCGCGCGCGCGCCGGGCGAGGTCCTTGATCCGGCTCGGCGAGGCCCTCGACCGAGAGCTCCTGCGCGTCGCGGATGACCGGGACGATCAGACCGCCCTCGCCCAGCGACACCGCGATGCCGAGGTGCACGCCGTCGTAGGTCGTGAGCGTCTCGCCCTCGAGCGTCGCGTTGAGCGCCGGGAACTCGCGCAGCGCCTCGATCGTGCGCGCGCGCGACGATCGGCAGCACGGTGACGCCCGCGCTTCGCGGCGCGCGCCTCGACGCGCGTCATGTCGGCCTCGACGATCGTCGTGCAGGTCGCCGCGGTCTGCAGCGACTGCGATCATGTGCGCGCCGATCGACTGGCGCATGCGCGACAGCGGCCGCTGCCGGCCGGCACGCGCGGGCCGGGCCGGCGCGGCGCCGGCTGCGGCCGGGGCGGCCGAGCCGCGACTTCGGCTTGCGCGGCGCCGCCGGCTCGTCGGGCCTGTAGGGCGACTCGATGTGCATCGGCGGCTCCGTCGCCGGCGCCGGCCGCCGGTCTCCAGGAACGCGAGCACGTCCTGCTTGCGCACGCGCCCGCCGCGGCCGGTGCCCTCGACCTGCTCGAGGTCGATGTCGTGCTCGGCCGCGATGCGCATGACCACCGGCGAGTAGCGCCGCGCGCCGCGCGCCGCGCCGCGGCGGCCGCGCTGGGCGGTCCCGCGTGCGACTCGGCGGTGTCGCCCTGCAGCTCGCCGGCGTCGCCGGCGGCCTCCAGCGCGACCGCGGCCTCGCTCGTGCCGCCGCGGCCGCGCTGTCGCTCCGAGGCGTGCGCCTCGCCCGGCTTGGCGTCGGTGGCGATCCGCGCCAGCACGGCGCCGACCTCGACCGTCTCGCCGACCTCGACGAGGATCTCCGCCACCCGGCCCGCCGCCGGCGACGCGACGTCGGTGTCGATCTTGTCGGTCGAGATCGAGGCGATGATCTCGTCGGCCTCGACCCAGTCGCCGACCTGCTTGCGCCACTCGACGATCGTGCCCTCGGCGACCGAGACGCCCATCTGGGGCATCGCCACGTCGACCAGCGTCTCAGTACTCGAGGAGCTCACGCACGCCTCCTTCACGCCGTCGACCTGCGGGAGCACGGCCTGCTCGAGCGGGGGCGAGAACGGGATCGGCACGTCGGGCGTCGCCACGCGCACGACGGGCCCGTCGAGGTCCTCCAACGCGCGCTCGGCGATCAGCGCCGCGACCTGGGCGCCGGCGGCGCACGTCTGGTTGGCCTCGTCGACGATCACGACCTTCGAGCGTCTTGCGCACCGTCGCGAGGATCGCCTCCTCGTCGAGCGGCACGAGCGAGCGCAGGTCGAGCACCTCGACCGAGGCGCCGTCGATGTCCTCGGTCGCCTCCAGCGCGGTGTGGACCATCGCGCCGTAGGCGATCACCGTCAGGTCGGTGCCCTCGCGCGCGATCCGCGCGCTGAACGGCGTCTCGTAGGCGCCGTCGGCGACCTCGCCCTTGACGCGGCGGTAGAGGTGCTTGTGCTCCAGGAAGACGACCGGGTTGGGGTCGCGGACGGCCTTGATCAGCAGGCCCTTGGCGTCCTCGGCCGTCGAGGGCGCGACGACCTTCAGGCCCGGGGAGTGCATGAACCACGCCTCGGGGTTCTGCGAGTGGAACGGCCCGCCGGAGAAGCCGCCGCCGCTGGGCAGGCGCACCGTGATGTTCACGGGCAGCCCCTGGCGGTAGTACATCTTGCCCGCGACGTTGACCAGCTGGTCGAAGCCGCAGGAGATGAAGTCGGCGAACTGCATCTCGGCGATCGGGCGCATGCCCTCGACGGCCGCGCCGATCGCGCTGCCGACGATCCCCGACTCGGCCAGCGGCGTGTCCATCACGCGCTCGGCGCCGAACTCGTCGATGAAGCCGTCGGTCACCTTGAAGGCGCCGCCGAAGACGCCGATGTCCTCGCCCATCACGAACACGCGCTCGTCGGCGCGCATCTCCTCGCGCATGGCGTCGGAGATCGCCTGCAGGTAGGTCATGGTCGGCATGCCTCAGCGCCGCCTTCGCCGCGAAGCCGGACCAGGGCGCGTTGCCGTCCTCGAGCAGCGCGGGCTCGTCGGCGAACACGCCGTCGCGGCCGTCTCGCCGTCGGGCATCGGGCCGGCCAGCGCTTCCTCGACGCCGCCCTCGATCTCCGTCTTCACCGACGCGCGCATCTCATCGACGTCGACGCCGAGCGCCTCGAGGCGCTGCGTCTGGCGGTCGATCGGGTCCTTGGCGCGCCACTCCTCTACATCGCCAGGTCCCGGTCGCCCAGCCGGAACCAGGTCGGCCTGCCCGCCCGCTCGAGTGCCTCCATGACCTGCCAGGTGTCGCCGCGGATCCCGTAGCCGCGCTCGTCGATGGCGTCGGCCAGCCAGTAGGTCACCAGGTCGGGGTCGGGCGAGACGTGGACGCCGTGCCCTCGACGTCGTCGCCCGTGTTGGCGATCACCGTCAGCCGCTCGGGCCCCGACCACGTCGAGCAGTCCGCGGGCCAGCTTGGCGCCACCGGTGCCGCCGGAGAGGAGGACTACTTCCAGAGCTCGTCCGGCAGGCCGGTGAGCTTCATGCCGGCGTGCGACTTGTTGCCGGATGTTCACCGAGATGAGCAGGGGCGTGAGCGCCTCCACGAGCCGGGCCGTCTCGAGCGCTGCCGGCGTTCACCGGGCGCAGGCCAGGGATCAGCGCGATCAGCTCGGCCACCCGCCGCTTGTCGTCCTTGCGCTCGCCGGTCACCAGGACGTCCTCGTCGAGGTCGGCGTCGAGGTCCCCCAGCGTCGCCGCGCTCACCGTGTGCAGCGCGCTGACCACCGTCACGCCGTCGGGCACCATCTCCTGGGCCTGCTCGGCGGCCGAGCCCTGAGGCACGCCCAGCAGCCGCGTTGCCTTGCCCGAGACCGCGGCCGCCAGCGGCACCGTGGCGTCCACGAGGATCTGGCCGGGCTCGAGCGCCTCCTTGAGGTTGGTCAGGTTCTCCGACTGGGCGCGGAACGGCACGGCCAGGAACACGATCGGCCCGCGCCGCGCCGCGCTCGGGGTTCTCCAGGCCCTCGACCTGCGCCTCCGGCACGCGCTCGCGCACGCGCCCGGCGGCCTCCTCGGCCCGGCCCGCGTCGCGCGACCCGATGGCCACCGGCGCGACCGGCCGCGGCCAGCCGCAGTGCCAGGCCGAAGCCCAGGGCGCCGGTGCCGCCGATGATCGGGATCGCGTCCCACTGCTCACGGGCGCGGAACCTACCGGAGGGATATCGTGGCCGCGCCGATGAGGCTCGAAGGCCGGATGGCGCTAGTCACGGGCGGCACCGGCGGCATCGGCGCCGCCACCTGCTCGCGGCTGGCCGCGGAGGGCGCGCGCGTGGCCGTGGCCGACCTCGACCTCGACCGGGCGCGCGAGCTCGCCGCCGACCTCGGCGGCCTTGGGGTGGAGCTCGACGTGCGCTCGCCCGAGTCGGTGCGCGCGGCCGTGTCGGCCATCGAGTCGGAGCTGGCGCCGGTCGACGTGCTGGTGAACAACGCCGGCATCGCCGACGACGACTTCTTCGTGCGCAGCACCGAGGAGCAGTGGGACCGGCTGCTCGGCGGTGAACCTGCGCGGCGTGCTGGCGGTGACCCACGCCGTGCTGCCCGGGATGCAGGAGCGCGGGAGCCGGCAGCATCGTGAACGTGGCCTCGGAGGCCGGGCGCGTGGGCTCGCAGCTGGCCAGCGTCTACTCGGCCACCAAGGCAGGGGTCATCGGCTTCACGAAGGCGCTCGCCAAGGAGACGGCCCGCCGCGGAGTGCGGGTGAACGCGGTGGCGCCCGGGCCGATCGACACCCCGCATGATGCGCGCAGCGCCCGAGGCAGCTCGGCGACCTGGGGGAGCGCTTCGTGCAGGGCATGATCGCCTCCACCGCCATGCGCCGACCGGGCCGGCCCGAGGAGGTGGCCGCCGCGATCGCCTACCTGGCCAGCGACGACGCCTCCTTCGTCACCGGCGAGACGGTGGGCGTGAGCGGCGGCCTGGGCATGATGTAAGTGCCCGGCGACCCCGTTCGTGTCCGCGAGGTGGGCCCTCGCGACGGCTTCCAGAACGAGCCCGAGGTCATCCCCACCGCCGACAAGGTCCGGCTGGTCGAGGCGCTGGCGCGCACCGGCCTGCGGCGGCTGGAGGTCACCAGCTTCGTGCGCGCCGACGTGATCCCGCAGCTGGCCGACGGCCCGGACGTGCTGCGCGCGGCCGACATTCCCGACGACGTGGCCGTGTCCGTGCTGATCCCCAACGAGCGCGGGCTCGACAACGCGCTCGCGCTGCGCGAGCACTTCGGGGAGGTCAACCTGTTCCTCTCGGCCTCCGAGACGCACAACCAGCAGAACGTGAACCGCTCGATCGAGGAGTCGCTGACCGGTCTGGAGCAGGTGGTCGAGCGCGCCCGGGACGAGGGGCTGCGCTGCGAGGGCAGTGATCTCGGTGGCCTTCGGCTGCCCCTACGAGGGCGAGGTGCCGCCCGAGCGGGTCTTCGCCATCGCCGAGCGGCTGCGCGACGCGGGCTGCGAGGAGATCGCCTTCGGCGACACCACGGGCATGGCCAACCCGGCGCAGGTGCGGCGAGCTCTACGGCCAGGCGCTGGAGCGGCTGGCGGGCGTGGAGCTCACGGCCCACTTCCACAACACCCGCGGTCAGGGCCTGGCCAACGCCGCGCGCCGCGCTGAGCCGCCGGCGTGCGCTCGTTCGAGTCTTCCTTCGGCGAGCTGGGCGGCTGCCCGGTGCCGCCCGGAGCCACGGGCAACGTGGCCAGCGAGGACCTGGTGTCGATGCTGCACGAGATGGGCCACCCCACGGGCATCGACCTGGGGCGCCTGATCGCCTGCGCCCGCGACGCCCAGGAGGTGCTGGGCCGCCCGCTGGGCAGCCACGTGCTCACGGCCGGCCCGGTGGACTGGCACCGGGGCTGACGCCCCCGTCCGACATCCAGGGCCTCGGCCGGGCTTCGGGCCTAGCGGTGGCGGTGGGCGCCGCCACGGTGCTGCCCGGGTTCCTGGCCGGGGTGCTCGCGCTTCAGGTCCGCGACGACCTGTCGGTGGACGTGACGGCCGCCGCCGCGGGCGTCTCGGTCTTCTTCGCGGCCGGCGCGATCGGCGCGGGCCCCGGCGGCCGCTTCGCCCAGCGGGTGGGGGCCATCGCCTCCATGCGGTCGAGCCTGCTGGTCAGCGCGGCGTGCCAGCTGGCCATCGCGCTTGGCGGTCGCTCGCTCGCGGCCCTGCTCGCGCTGCTGGCGGTGGCTGGTATCGCCAACGCCGTGGCTCAGCCGTCGATCAACCTCTTCATGGCCCAGCAGGTGCCGCTGCGGCGCCAGGGCCTGGCGTTCGGCCTCAAACAGTCCGCCATTCCCGCGGCGATCCTGGTGAGCGGACTGGCGCTGCCGCTCGTGGCCATCCCGCTGGGCTGGCGTACCGCGTTCGGCATGTCCGCGGCGGCCGCCCTGGCGGTGGCGCTGATGCTGCAGCGCTCGGGCGCCACGGAGCCGCCCGGCCGTTCCGGAGCCCCAGCCGCCCGGACGACGAAGCCGCTGGTGTTTCTGGCCGTGGGAGCGGCGCTGGCCAGCGCCGGGCCGAGTGCACTCAGCGCCTACCTGGTGGCCTCCGCGGTGGACGTGGGCATCGCCGAGGGCGCCGCGGGAGTGCTGGCGGCCGCCGGCAGCGCCGCCAGCCTGGCCGTGAGGATTGGCGTGGGCGAGTGGGCGGACCGCCGCGCCGACTACGGATTCGGCGTGGTGGTGGCCCTCCTCGTGCTGGGCACGCTCGGCTTCGCCCTGCTGGCGGTGGGGGCCAAGGGTGCGCTGGTGGCAGGGGCGCTCCTGGCCTTCACGCTCGGCTGGGGCTGGCCGGGGTTGTTCAATCTGGCCGTGGTCGAACGCCATCGCAGCACCCCTGCCGCCGCCACCGGCGTGACCCAGACCGGCATCTACGTGGGTGCAGCCGCCGGACCGGCCGGCTACGGCGCCCTGGCGGCCGGCATCGGCTACCCGGCAGGCTGGGCTGTGGCGGGCGCGGTCCTCCTGCTGGCGGCGCTCACCATCGCGGCCGCCGACCGCATGGAGATGGGCTGATGCCGCTACGGGAAGACGTGGCCGCACTCGCGGCGATGTCGCGGCGCTCGGCCGGGGATGGTGAGCGCCGGTCCGCCGACTGGTGCGTGGAGCGCCTGCGCCAGGCCGGTGCGGCCGACGTGCGCACCCGGGCGTTTCGCTACCAGCACACCTTCGGACACGCCCACGCGCTGCACTTCCTCGCCGCTCTGGCCGGGCGCCTGCCCGCCGCGCTGGCGCTGCTGTCGTTCCAGCTCGAGCTCTCGGGGCGCGCCCAGTGGGTTCGCCGGGTGCTACCGGGGGAGGAGGGGCGCAACGCCGAGGCCCGCGTGCCCGCGCGCGGCCTGCGCCGCCGGACGCTCGTGATCGTGGCGCACCACGATGCCGCGCACACCGGCGTGATGTGGGATCCGCGCCTGGCCGGCGCTGCCACCCGCCGCGGCCGGCCGCCCTTCTCGCTGCTGCCCGAGCTGGCGATGGCCGCGCTTGCGGCGGGGCCGCGGCGGCTGCGCCTGCCGGCGCGGCTCGTGCTCGCGCTCGCGGCGGCGCTCTCGCTCGAGGTCACCCGCGGCGACACCGTTCCCGGGGCAAGCGACAACGCCACCGGAGTTGCCGCGGCGCTGGCGCTGGCCGAGCGGCTGCGAAAGGCACCGCTCGAACGCACCGAGACGCTCATCGTCCTCCCGGGCTGCGAGGAGTCGGGCATGGGCGGAATGGCCGCGTGGCTCCGCGAAGCCACGGCCGAGCTCGACCCGGCCACCACGTTCGTTCTCGGGCTGGACACCCTGGGCGCCGGCGAGCCGATGGTGGTCAGCGCCGAGGGGCCTGTGTGGCGGGTCCGCTTCGAGCCGGCGGACCTCGACGTGGTGGACGCCGGCGCGCGACGCGCCGGCGAGCAGCCTCCGCGACGCTTCCGGCTGGGAGGCTGGACCGATCCGGCCCTGGCGCGGCTCGCCGGGCTGCGCAGCGCGTCGCTGCTCTCGCTGCGCGACAACGCCTTCAACGACTACCACCTGCCCACCGACACGCCCGAGCGGGTGGACTGGGACAGCGTGGAGCGCTGCCTCGCGATCGCCGAGGGCGTGGCGCGCGAGTGGGACGCGCGCCCGACCTAGCGCCCGGCGAACTCCGGCGGGCGCTTCTCGAAGAACGCCCGCGCACCCTCCGCGAAGTCCTCGCTGGCCGCCAGCGACTCCTGGGCCTGGACCTCCTGCTCGAGAGTGGCCGCCAGGGAGGGCTTGGCTGCCGCGTCCATCACCCGCTTGGCCAGCCCCACCGCGCGCGGCGCCGCTCCCAGCAGCTCCTGGGTGAAGGCCTCGGTGAGGGCGTCGAGCTCGTCCGCGGGCGCGATCCGGTTGGCAAAGCCGATCCGATGTGCCTCGTGCCCGTCGATGACCTTGCCGGTCATGATCAGCTCCTTGGCGTTGCCTAGGCCGACGATGGCCGGCAGTCGCGAGCAGCCGCCCACGTCGGGCAGCAGCCCCACGCGGACCTCCATGATCCCGGCCACGGCGTCCTCGGCCATGACCCTGAAATCGGCGGCCAGGGCCAGCTCGAAGGCCCCACCCAGGCATGCTCCGTGGATCTGGCAGATGGTGGGCTTGGGCATCTCCTCCAGCAGGTTCCACCAGCTCAGGATCGGGCGGCGAAAGCCGCGCAGGCCGCTCGGATCCTGCGAGAGCTCGCGCAGGTCGTTCAGGTCCATGCCCGACGAGAACATCGCGCCGTCGCCGCGCACCACCACGCAGCGCACGTCCGGGTCCACGGCCGCGTGTTCGAGCGCGTGGCCGAGCGCGGAGGTCAGCTCGCCGTTGAAGGCATTGCGCTTCTCCGCGCGCTGGAGGACGAGGTGACGGACCGCTCCACGGTCCTCGATCCCTACGAGTGACATATAGGCTCCCGGCGCTCGACGGCTGACACGGATCGAGGAGACGGTAATGGAGATAAAGCGGGTTGGAGTGCTTGGGGCCGGGCTCATGGGCCACGGCATCGCCCAGGTGGCGGCGCAGTCGGGCTACGACGTGGTCCTGCGCGAGGTCGACCAGGGCAAGCTCGACAAGGGCCTGGGCAAGATCGAGAAGCAGCTGGCGCGCGCCGTGGAGAAGGGCAAGCTCGAGCAGGGCGACGCCGACGCCATCCGCGGCCGCATATCGCCGACGCTGGAGTACTCCGACCTGGCCGACTGCGACCTGATCGTGGAGGCCATCACCGAGGACCTCGGCCTGAAGCTCGAGATGTGGAAGGAGGTGGACGGCGTCGCCAAGGAGGAGGCCCTGTTCGCCACCAACACCTCGTCGCTGCCGGTGATCGACCAGGCGGCGGCCACGTCGCGGCCGGAGCGGTTCGTGGGCCTGCACTACTTCAACCCGGCTCAGGTCATGAAGCTCGTCGAGGTCGTGCGCTGCGTGACCACCTCCGACGAGGCCTTCGACGCCGGCGTCAAGTTCGCCGAGAGCCAGGGCAAGCTGGGCGTCCAGACCAAGGACAAGGCCGGCTTCATCGTGAACCGGCTGCTGGTGCCCTACATGCTCGACGCCATCCGCGCCTACGAGGAGGGCGTGGGCTCGATCGCCGAGATCGACGACGCCATGAAGGCCGGCGCCGGGCACCCGATGGGACCGCTCACGCTCGCCGACTTCGTGGGCCTGGACACCATGGGCGCCATCTGCGACGTGATGTTCGATGAGTTCCGCGAGCGCCGCTTCGCGCGGCCGCCCACGCTGCGCAAGATGCTGGCCGCGGGGTGGTACGGCCGCAAGACGGGCATGGGCTTCTACGACTACTCGGGCGACGAGCCGGTGATGAACCCCCAGCTGTGACAAGCCTCGGCGACGCCCTCGAGCGCGCCCGCGCAGGCGGGCCGGAGCGCCACCGCGAGAAGGCGGAGGGGCAGGGCAAGCTGCCGGTCCGCGCGCGGGTGGAGCGGCTGGTGGACGACGGGTCCTTCACCGAGGACGCCCTGCTGGCCAACTGGCAGGAGGAGGGCTTCGGCGCCGACGGCGTGGTCACCGGCATGGCCACGATCGACGGCCGCCCCGTTTGCCTGATGGCCAACGACCCCACGGTCAAAGCAGGCTCGTGGGGGCCCAAGACCGTGGAGAAGATCATTCGCGTGCAGGAGGCCGCGCTCGAGCAGCGGGTGCCCATGGTCTACCTGGTGGACTCGGCGGGAGCGCGGATCACCGAGCAGGTGGCCATGTTCCCCGGACGCCGCGGGGCTGGGCGGATCTTCCACACCGAGGTCAAGCTGTCCGGGCTGGTGCCGCAGGTGTGCGTGCTGTTTGGCCCCAGCGCCGCGGGCGGCGCCTACATCCCCGCCTTCTGCGACGTGGTGATCATGCGCGACGGCAACGCGTCGATGTACCTCGGCTCGCCGCGGATGGCGGAGATGGTGATCGGGGAGAAGGTGTCGCTGGAGGAGATGGGCGGGGCTCGCATGCACACCGGCGTCTCGGGCTGCGGCCACTTCCTGGTGAAGTCCGACGAGGAGGGCATCGACCTGGCCCGCCGCTACCTCTCCTTCTTCGGCTCCAACTGGGAGCAGGAGCCCCCGCCGGCCCCGCCCGCCGAGCCCGCTTCGGAGGTGCCGCTGCGAGAGATCGTGCCGCAGGACGAGAACCGGCCCTTCGACGTCCTCGAGCTGATCGACTCGCTGGTCGACGCCGGCTCGTTCCTGGAGGTCCACCGGCGCTGGGCCAAGGAGCTCGTGGTGGGCTACGCACGGCTCGACGGCCGGGTCGTGGGCATCGTCGCCAACCAGCCGCGGCAGAAGGGCGGAGTGCTCTTCGTGGACTCCTCGGACAAGGCGGCCCGCTTCATCTGGACCTGCAACGCCTTCAACGTGCCGCTGCTGTTCCTGGCCGACGTGCCCGGCTTCATGATCGGCACGCAGGTGGAGCGCCAGGGCATCATCCGCTCGGGAGCCAAGATGATCTCCGCCGTGTCCGAGGCCACGGTGCCGAAGATCTCGGTGATCGTGCGCAAGGCCTACGGCGCCGGGCTCTATGCGATGGCGGGGCCTGCCTACGACCCCGACGCATGCATCGCCCTGCCCGGGGCCAAGATCGCAGTGATGGGCCCGCAGGCGGCCATCAACGCCGTCTTCTACAACCAGGTGCAGGCCATCGAGGACGAGGGCGAGCGCGCGGCCTTCGTCGAGAAGCTGCGCCGCGAGTACGGCGAGGAGATCGACATCCTCCACCTGGCCATCGAGCTGGTGGTGGACGCCGTGGTGGAGCCCGAGGACCTGCGCTCGGAGCTCGTGCGGCGATTCGCGCTCTACGCCGGCCGCTCCCGCGAGCGGCCGGCCAAGCGCAATGCCATCACGCCGGTCTGAGCCCGCTCGCTAGAGCAGGATCAGGACCAGAATGATGATGACGATCAGGGTTCCAATGCCGATGTACAAGTTCGCTCCCTCCTTCCGCAGACCCCGTTACCCCGGACCGGGCGCGCTAACACTCGCCTGGCTCCGGCGGCCGGCCACCTCGCTCGCAGGCCGGGCCGCGGGGAGCGCCGGGCCGACCTCGGCGTCCAGGCGCAGGATCAGCTCGTGGCAGAAGCCATGGAGGCTCCTCGGCCGACGCCCGCCGGACACGGTCACGTGCCGGCAGCCCGCGCGCGATGGCCGCTGCGGCATCGGTCGGCTCGCGCGACACCACGGCCGCCGCCGGCTCTTCGCCGTGGTCCTCCGCGACCTCCGCGCAGATGCGCCGCAGCCGGCTGTGCACGCGCAGCGGCAAGCAGCGGCCCCTCGCGGCGCGTGAACCGCAGCGGCCCGCCGTCGGCCGGGCCCAGAACGACCACCGCCGCGCGCTCGGGATCGATCTCCTTGCGCCGGCGTCGCAGCCAGCCGCCCATCCCCAGTGCGAACGGCCGCTGGGCGCCGGTCAGCACCAGCCAGATGTCGAAGTGCTCGAGGCCGCCGCGCAGCGTCGGAGGCCAGCCGGACCGCGGTCACGGCCGCGGCGTCCCGGGCGGGGGAGGGGGCGGCGTCGGAGAGCTCCGCGTCGATCAGCACGACCACCGCCAGGATCAGCAAGAGCGTGGGCACGAACTGCACGACCGTGAGCGGCGTGCCCTCCGCTCCCGCGACGCGAGCCGCGCAGCATCCGAGGACCGCGATCATCGCCGCGAGCGCGACAAGCCACGGGTCCTTCACGACCCGCGTCACGGCGGTCAGGCCGCCGGCCCGCCTGCCCTGGTCGTAGGGCGCCACCAGCACGAGAACCCCAGCCTTGCCGGCCTGCTCGCGCGACTCCACGTTCTGGGAGGCGCGCCTTCCGGTCAGCCGGCGGGCCAGGTGGAGGATGCCCGCCACGTCGAGGAAGGCGGAGGCGGTGCCCGCCAGGACGAGCATCAGGCCCGCCACCGGGCTCGAGACCGCCACCACGCTCCCGACGACCACCACGGCAGCACTGATGGCCTGAGCCGCCGCGAACCTGGGCCTGATCAGCAGCGGCTGCAGCTCGGCCTCGCGCCCGCCCGCCTGGACAAGGCGCTGCAGGTGTACCGCCGCGCGCCGCTCGGCGTCGGTGCCCGCCAGGCGGTTCCCGTGGGCGGCCAGCGCCTGGATCTCGGCGGCGGGGTCCATCCGCCAGCGCAGGTTAGATAGCGCACCGGGCCGCAGGCCAACTCAGAACGGGGGATCGCGTGGACACTTCGAGGATCAGCTTCGGCGAGATGGTGGCCGGAGCCAGCGGGGTCGCACTCTTCATCGTCATGTTCTTCCCGTGGTACGGGGTGTCCGTGGAGGGCGCTGGCTCGGACATCGACGGGCCCGACTTCAACGCGTGGGAGTCGTTCTCGTTCATCGACATCCTGCTGTTCCTGGTCGCCCTCGTGACCATTGGCCTGGTGGTGGCACGCGCCGCCGGCGAGACGCCCGGGGGCCTTCCGGCGCCTCCCGGCCTGATCATCGCGGCGGCCGGCGCGCTCGCTGTCCTGCTGGTGCTCTACCGCCTGATCGACCCGCCCGGCGAGGACTTCTCCGGCTTCGGCGTGGAGGCCGGCGTGGCGCGCAAGGTCGGCGTGTTCCTGGGCCTGATAGCCGCTGGAGGAATCACCTTCGGCGGCTGGACCGCGATGAACGAGCGGGCGTCGGGGCACGCGCCATCGCAGTAGCGCTCAGCCTCCACGCGAGTCTCTGCGGCAAATGCGGCGGGTGGGACTCGAACCCACAAGGCCTTGCGACCAACGGTGTTTGAGACCGTCTCGTTTACCAGTTTCGACACCGCCGCAGGGGGCGAAGTCTAGGCCCGGCCGCGGCGCGTTCGGCGGCTACGCGCCCGCCGGCTCGGCGCGCGGCGGGAGGTCGTAGTCGTCGTAGTGCGTCTCGACCTCGACGTTCCACTTCTGCGCGAAGCCCCGCAACGCGAAGCCCAGCAGCAGCAGTTGCACGGGCACGACGATCACGGTGAGCAGACCCAGCAGCGCCGGATCCAGCGCCGGGTTGTCGAAGCCGGTCTTGTCGCGCTCGAACCAGCCGGGGGCGGCCACGGCAGCCACCACGGCCAGCAGTACCGCCAGCACGGCGGTCACCGGCAGGACTCCGCGGTTCCACTGATGCACGTAGTAGGCCATCAGCAGGTAGATGAAGATGTAGAAGAAGGCGATCGGCTTGGCGCCCTGGAGCTCCGACCAGCCGCCGAGGGTGATCACCAGCACCAGCACGGCGCTGATCACCAGCAGGAGCGTGACGATGGCCTTCGTCGCCTTCGACTCCGCCTTCTCGCGGTTGGGATGCTCGACCCTCACCTCAGCCATCGGCGGGCAGTCTATGCCAGCCGACGGCACCCGTGGGGAGGTTGACAGCACCCGCCCTAGACTGAGCCGACTCGCTCGCGGGCGTGGTGGAATTGGCAGACACGCCGGCTTTAGGAGCCGGTGGCGCAAGCCGTGGGGGTTCGAGTCCCTCCGCCCGCATGAAGCGGTCGGCGGCCCGCCGGCCCGGCGCTATGGTTCGCGGCCGCTTGGGGCAGTGGCCAAATTGGCTAAGGCACCGGTCTCCAAAACCGGCGATTCCAGGTTCGAGTCCTGGCTGCCCCGCTTTCCCCGCGGCACCCTCGGCTGGACGTAGAATCGCGCCCCCGAACGGAGGAGTGCGATGGCCAGCATCGAGAGCGTGACCGGCCCGATCGCGGCCGAGGACCTGGGCGTGACCCTGATCCACGAGCACCTGCGCGCCCGTGACGAGGCCAACGCGATCCAGTTCCCGCACATCTACGACGACGCCGCGCTCGAGCAGACGGCGCTCGAGGCCGCACAGGCGGCGGTGGATCGCGGCGTGAAGACGATCGGCGAGCCCACGGCCATGTTCCTCGGCCGCGACGTCGAGTTCATCGAGCGGGTGGCCACCCAGGCCGGCCTGCAGGCGATCGTGTGCACCGGCATCTACACCTACGACTACCTGCCGCTGTTCTGGCGCAGCCGCGACGCCGACGTGATGGCCGACGCCTTCGTGCGGGACATCGAGGAGGGCATCCAGGGCACGTCGATCAAGGCGGCGTTCCTCAAGTGCGCGGCCGACGAGCCCGGTGTGAACGAGAACGTGGAGAAGGTCCACCGCGCGTGTGCGCGCGCGAGCCTGCGGACGGGCGTCCCGATAATGGCCCACTCGCGGCCGGCGTCGAACACCGGGCCGCGGCAGCTCGAGATCTTCCTCGAGGAGGGCGTCGACCCGGCCAAGATCCAGATCGCCCACTGCGGCGACACCGACGACCTGGGCTACATCGAGACCCTGCTCGAGGCCGGCGCGTACGTCGGCCTCGACCGGTTCGGAATCGAGATGTACCTCGCCGATGGACAAGCGCATCGCCACTGCGCTCGCCCTGCTCGAGCGCGGCTACGCCGAGCGCATGTTCCTGTCGGCCGACTCCTGCGGCACGCTCGACTGGTTTCCGGACGAGATGGAGGAGCAGTTCATGGAGGCGGGCGCAGTGAAGGACTGGACCATCACGCTCGTGCCCGACCAGGTGATCCCGGCGTTGCGCGAGGGCGGCATGACCGACGACCAGCTCACGACGATGATGGAGGACAACCCGCAGCGCTGGCTGTCGCCCTGACCCGGCGGGCTAGACGTTCACGCCGAGGTTGATCACGCCCAGGTAGCCGTCGTCCTGCTGGGTCACCGACACGAGCCCGCTCGCGTCGTAGATGCCGTCGGCGTCGTTGAACGTGTCGCGACCGGTGCGCTCGTCGTACGGGGAGGTGGCGAAGACCTCGGAGTTCACGTCCTCGTCGAAGTACAGCTGTGAGGTGAGCACCGACTCCTTGTCGATGTGCACCTTGAGGTGGATGTGCACGGTGCGGCCCTGGTACCAGCCCGGATAGATCGTGGTGAAGCGCGCGATGCCGTCCTTGCCGGTTGGCTGCGCTCCGCGCAGGTAGGTGGCGTCGTCGGTCGGCGAGGCCTCCTCGTCGCCCACCGAGTAGGAGCCGCTGGAGGTCTCGCCTCCGCCGCTCCGCCCGGCCCGCCGGGCGGGGCGCCGCCTCCGCCCGTCGACCCTGACTCGAATCCCGAATAGGAGCCGCCCGCGTCGCAGTGCCAGATCTCGACGACCGCGTTGCTCACCGGAGCGGCCGCGCCGCTGTCGTCGCACTTGGACAGGTCCTGCACCCGGAGCGCCAGCTCCAGGCGCGCGCCCGGCCGCTGCTCGCGCACGTCGTCGCGGATCGAGTCCACGTCGAACCAGTAAGGCCCCTGGGTCTGCTCGGCGGTCATCGTGCACCGGGGCGCCTTGTCGAGCAGCGCGGCCACGTCGGTGCTACCCGTTGCGGTGGCGGGGGTGGTGGTCGTCTCGGTGGTCGCGGTCTTGGCGGCCGTGTCGGCCCCCGAGCCGTTGTCGTCGCCGCCGCAGGCCGCCAGCAGCCCACCCAGGCTCACCGTGCCGCCCAGCGCCAGCGCCCGGCGTCGCGAGACGCGCCTGCGGCTGAGCCAGATCTCTTCGTTCATGGCGCGGAGTATGGGAGTTCTGTCGAAGTGCTGTGTAGGAGCTAACGGTCTGGCGCCGCCGGCCGATTGGAAGGTCCGTGGCCGCCGGACTACAATCGGCGGCCCCACGCGGGCGTGGTGTAATGGCTGCACAAGAGCCTTCCAAGCTCTTAGTGCCGGTTCGATCCCGGCCGCCCGCTTCAGTCTCCGAGCCCGGGTTGCTCGATCCTTCGATGTCTCAGTTGTGCTTGCGCCGACGCCGAGCTCGTCGAGTGCTCACTGGAGGCGACGGCTGCGGGCGATCGTCCTCCGCCGCCTGGGCGTCGCGGCGTGCGAGGAACGCCCTCAAGGCCACGACACCGCCCACCGCGCCCAGCTTGAGGAGGACGTAGGCGGGACTGCCCGGAGTCAGCGGATGGATTGCAGCGTGCACCCGCGTCAAGGTAGCGAGTAGCCAGGGCCCGCCTGGTGCTCGTCTTGCCGGTGTCGAGTGTTCCGCCATACTGGGCGGCCGATGCCGAGGTGGTGGGCCAATGCGCCGTGGGCCGACCGCGATCGGCCGGGAATCCAGTTGCTCTGGGTCAGCGTGCTCGTTTCGGTCTTGGCGATCATCGGCCTCCTGGTGGACAGGCTCCTCTAGTACCAAGGACGCGCTCGACTGCCCCGCTCCGGCGCTACGATCACGCTCCACGGGGCGTGGCGCAGTCTGGTAGCGCACTCGGCTGGGGGCCGAGCGGTCGCTGGTTCAAATCCAGTCGCCCCGACTGAAGGACGCTTCCGCACCGTCGCCGCGTCCCCGATCACTTCTCCTTTTGAATGGGGTGCAGGCATGTGGGAGATGGCGAGTTACTCCGACAGGTGGGAGGAAGTCGCCGGCTGCCCTCCAAACGAAGCGGAGCTCCGCTGCGGCTATGTCACCAGTCACGTTGCGCGAGCCCTCCGCATGGTGGGATTCTGTGTTCTCGAGGGGCGTCGGCAAACCTCGGAGACCGTACCGACACTCCTGCGGCCGTTTGACTTGTCGTAAGGTCCTCAGCGCCCAGGCAACGACCGAGAGGAACCGCATGGCGACCAACGACGACTTCAGCGCCGAGGAGTGGGAGGCGATCTCCGACGGGCCGGTCTACGCCGGGTTCATGATCATTACCGCCAGCAAGGGCGGGACAATCCGCGAGACGTTCTCGATGTCCAAGGCCTGGGCCGAGGCGCGCCAGCGCCACGGCGAGAGCGAGCTGCTCGACGCGATCGTCGCCGAGAAGCCGAAGCTCGACGAGAAGCCCGGCTCGGCGATCGAGCTCCACAACGCCGGCATCCAGATGCTGCAGCAGGCCGCCCAGGTGATCGAGGCAAAATCGCCCGACGAGCTCGGCGCGTACCGGAGCTTCGTCACCGGGCTCGCCGAGCGCGTCGCCGAGGCACACGAGGAGCATGGGGAGAAGGTCAGCTCGGGCGAGCGCTCGGTGCTCGACGAGATCGCCGGGGCGCTCGGGACCGAGGCGCCGCAGTCCTCGAAATAGGGGGGGATATATGAATTCCTTGTCGGTTTAGCCCCCCAGTAGGGGCCCTGCATTGCGCCCATGCTCGACCGGACGAGACCGGGCGGAGAGCAGACCCTCGCGGTCGGGTGCGCTCAGCAGCGCGGTCGCGGCTTCGTCTTCCCGAGCGGTATGCAGCGCGTCACCCGTTTCGGCAAGCGCCCCGTGCGTAGCCTCCAGTGGACGAGCTTGCTGTCGTAGGCGTGCGCGGTGACGAGGACCTTTAGCCTCTGGCCGGCGCGGAGCCGCCGCGCGGCGCGGCCGAGCGCGGGAAGCAGATCGACGCGTGTGCTTTCTTGCTTGGTGGCGGTTCGCCGCTTGAACGGGCAACGCCCGCCGGCGCAGCTGATCCGCACGATTGCGCCCACAGGAACCTTCGCGACCCGGAGCCTGCGCAGCCGCACGTGCGTCCCGCTCACCGACCAGAGTGCCGACACCGACGCGGGCATTTGCCTGCCGAGCTCGTGCAGACCCCAAGGCGGGTTCGCGTTCACAACGCGGCCCGGCCTGCACGTCGCGACGAAGCTCGCGAAGCGCGTAGAGGGATGTCGCGCGCGAACCCTGTACACGCCGGCAGGGACGCCGGTCCAGACCACTCCGCCGTCGATCGAAGAGCGCTGCTGGGCCGGGTCCGGTATGACGTTGTCGTTGAAGTAGATCGGCGCGGGCAGCTCCGGGGTTGCGAACGCGGTTGCTCCGGCAAGACCGTGTGCCCCGTACGCGGTGAATTGCCGAAAGCTCACGTCGCGGACGTTGCGCGTGCTGAAAGTCGACACGATCGCGCACGCGCGCAATTCGCCGCCGGGACCGAGCGGCACGGCGAGCAGCGCCGCGAGCGCACGGTAGATGCCCTCCGTCGGCGTCTGGAAGTTCACTCGGTCGAGATCCTCACCCGCGGTCCGGAACGTCTGGAGAAAGATCGTGTGGTGGCCGGCAGCGACGATGTACGGCGTGACCGTCGCGCGGTCGGGAACCGCGAGATCGTAGGTCCCGTCGCGCCCGACCGTCGCGCGAAGGCGGGGGCGCTCCGCCACCCGGATCGTCGCGCCACCGAGCCGGACGCCGGTGTTGTTGAACTCGTACGCCGTACCGCGGATGTGAACCGTCTTCGCGCCCGCAGCGGGGGCGGTCGCCAGGAGAGCCAGTGCGACCGAGAGCAAGGTTGCCGCGACGGCGCGGCCGGCACGACCGCGGTCAATCGGCATTGACAGTCCTCCGTTCGATGAGACCTCCGTTGCGTCGCCGCCAAAGCCAGCGAGAATGTTGAACGCATCGACGCTATCGCGTCGTGAACGTGGAGGTCGGTAGTTCGCATCTCGGGATGGTCATCCAGCGTCGGCTCGAGGACGCTGGGGACGGTGGGGACGCGAATGGACGCACCTACGGTTGGTCGACTTCGGCTGGGGGCCGAGCGGTCGCTGGTTCAAATCCAGTCGCCCGACTAGCGAGGGCTGTGATGAAGCGGACTTAGTGCGAGGGCAACCGTTGCTGCGGACCGCCGTAAGCGTTTCGTTCTGACCGGGCAGTCGGAACGCGTCGCCAAGCGGTGCGGCTTTCACGCGTGATCCGGGCGGCGGGGCGGACCTATCCAAGAGCGGAGCTAGCACGCCTCTGGACGAAGCTCGTGTGGGATAGTCCCGGGTGGGAGTCGATTGAGGAGGGCGTCACGTGCGTGGGATGAAGTTGCTCACCGTCGCGCTGGTGGTTGGGTTCGTGCTCGCATCCGCGGGATCGGCTGCGGCCGATTCGCCGGACACCGTGCCGGGCGGCCCGTGCCTCAACGACAACCAGACCGTCAACCTCAGCAGCCTTCCGAGCTACGAGAAGGTCGGCAAGCAACTGCGGGCGATCGCGGCATCGACGCATGGCACCGTCCAGGTGGCAAGCGCGGGTGTGTCGGGCGAGGGTCGTCAGCTGTACTACGCGACGGTCGGCGACGGACCGGACGTGTTCTGGCTCCAGGCGCGGATCCACGGCAACGAGCTGCACAGCACAGAGGCCGTGCTGCAGATCCTCAAGTATCTGGGAAGTAGCGGCAGCGCGGAGGCCCAGCGGATCCGCGATGCGCTCACCGTCATCGTGATCCCGATGTACAACCCGGACGGCGCGACGGCGAATATCCGGCAGAGCACCACCCCCTTGCAGATCGACCTCAACCGGGACTGGGAGAGCTTCCAGCAGCCCGAGTCGCGCGCCTTCTACGAGCTGTGGGAGCAGGTGCAGCCGCGGCTGGCGCTTGACCTGCATCACTTCGGGCAGGCCTCGCGGGTGCAGGGCACCAGAGAGCTCAATTCGTTCCAGATCGGCGCCCGGTCGATCGATCCGAGCCGGATGACCGCCCTGCAGTGGCTCACGAATCGCCAGATGGCGATGACCTCTGTCGACGCACTACGCAGGCTTGGGACCGCCGGCGTCGCCCGCTACCCGCTGATCGACATCACCAACGCTGTCCTGAGCCGCATGCTGCTGGGCGGGCCGGGACCGGATGGGAGCGATCCCGGCTTTATGACCCAAGGGGCGATCTTCTACGAGGTCCGCTCGGTCGGGCAGAAAAGCAACGGGGTGCTCGAGCAACTCTTCGTGCGACCGTCGATGGCGGTGCTGAACGCGGCCGCCGACCACAGCCTCTACCGGCACCCCGGCGTGGGTTGGGACGCGCTCCCGTTCGGGCAGGACGTTCCCTGCGGTGGTGGGCCGGGGTTTTAGTCGCAGCGACCGCCCCTGGCGTCCGTGCAACAGCGGCACCGATACGGCGCACCGTGCCAGCTATGGGCCGGCGACTCAACACGTGACGCTAAGGCGCATACTGGCCGGCGATGAATTCGTTCGTCCGCTCGCTGTCGCTGGTCGAGTTCCCGGCCGACGACCCTGAACGTGCCCGCCGGTTCTGGGCCGACCTGCTTGGCGCGCCCTTGCAGCCTCGGCAGGAGGGAGCGGGGGAGGGCTGGCAAACGCGCTCTGGCGCGTCTGCGGTGGGCGTACATGCTCGCGGAGCCGGCCCCGGCGACTCCTTCTCGCTGCCGTACTTCGCCGTTGACGACCTCGCTGAGGCGCTGGCGCGCGTGAAGGCGTGCGGAGGCAGCGTCGTCCATCCCGGAGATCGATGGGCAATCTGCAAAGACTCTGAAGGCAGTCCTTTGGACTGACGCTTACGCCGTGAAACCCACGTGTGTTAGTTCGGCTTAGTGGGGCTTCGCCCAGGGTCGCTCAGCCTCGTGCGTGAATCGCCTGCTCGTATACCGCCACGAACCGCTCCGTGAGAAAGCTCCACGCGTACTCCGCCCTAATCTGGGTGTAGGCGTTGTCTGAGCGAGCGCGGCGTGTGTCTGTGTCGTTCACGGCCTCGACCATCGAGTCCGCAAGAGCGGTCTCGTCGTCGGCCTCGATGATCCAGCCGTTCGGCGCGGCCGGTTCGGTGTTCACGAACGACAGCGGACCGCCGGTATTCGTGGCGATCACCGGAACGCCGGCCGCCATCGCCTCCAGGAAGACTTGCCCGAATGGCTCATTGAAAGACGGGGCGACCATTACCTCCGCGCACGGCAGCCCGCGCGCCAGGTCGGTGTGGCCCCGCCAACCGGCGAAGAAGACGTCCTCGACGCCCAGGCGACGCGCCAGCGTGTGAGGGTGCTCTCCCTCCCACTCGCCGGGGAAGCCTCCCCAGATCACGAGCGGCGCCCGGCGCTCGAACCCCGAGCGGGCGCGCGCGTAGGCGCGCACCAGCAGCGGCACGCGCTTGAAGTCAAGGAAGCGCCCGACAAAGAGCAGCACAGGGCTCGGCTCCCCGCTATCGGGGTCCATGAAGGCCTCCAGATCGGCTTCGGTGGCTCGGACGCTGCCGGGCTCACCTGACTCGTCCCATCCGCGCGGGTCGGTCACCAGCCACTCGCGCCAGCGGGCGAGCCGTTCGGCGGCGTCGATCGGCTGGCGATCGAACAGCTTTGTGTCGACCCCGTTCGGGATCCATGTCACGTGCTCGCCGTCGATGTTCAGGAGTCGCGCGGCCTCGCTGCCCTCGTGCGGCGAGATCACGATGAAGCGGTCGCTTCGGCCTGCGGCTCCACGCAGCCGCCTCAGCCACTGGGCCCCGTAGCGCCACTGCTCCCAGCGGGTCTCCGCCGCCAGCCCGCGCTCGTCTTCCGGCAGCTCGGCGGGTGCGGGGGCGCGTCCGGCGGCGGCGCGGTCGGCCATGCCGGCGAGATCGGTCCCTAGGTCCTCAGCCACCCGCGTGAGGCGCTCGGCGCGGTCGATCATCTTGAGGTCGGTGCCGTGCAGGTGGGTCACGAGCGGGGTGTCCGGGAACTGCCCGGAGAAGGCCTCCTGGAGGGGCGTCAGATGATGCAGGTGCAGGACCTCGGGCGCCGCCAGCCCCGAGCGCTCGATCAACCTCGCCCAGGCGGCGGTCAGGCCGTCGCCCAGCTCGGGGGATACGGCTGCGAACAGACGGTCCGGCACGCCCGGGCGGTCCTCGAAGCTCGGGTGCATCCCGAACGGCTCGGCGATCGGGTCGCGCCCTGCCTCGAAGGCGGCCACCGCGGGGCCGTAGTCGCCGGCTGTGACCTCGATGCCCGAGAAGAAGGTCTCCGCATGCGTCCGCTCTCCCGGCTTCCCGAGCGAGCCGCACACCAGATTCGGGGACCAGCCGCCGTCCTTCAGCGCCGCGGCGAGATAGCGGATCACCTGTGCCGAGCCACCGCGAGGGTAAAACAACAGCCCCATCGTTACCCGGCGGCCCATCGGCGGAACCCTATCCCCGCAATCGCGCTCAGCAGCGCGGCGCCTCGCCGTGGGTAGCGCAGGCGCACGAAGCGTCCCAGGCGTTGAGAAACCGGTCGGCAGAGCCGATAATCCGCCGATGCCGCGCCGCAGACTCGATGACCTAAGGCTCGACCCTCAATGCCCGATCTGCGGTCGCGAGATCGAGATGGCGTTCGGGGGGTTCAGGTCGCCGCCCACGCGTCGCTGCTATGCCGGACACACCGTGCGGTTTGATCGGCGCCGGTTTCGCCGCGAGCAGCGTCAGCTAGCCAGACACGCCTGAGGACCCTTGGGCGATATCGACTGAAGCTCAGCGCAGGCGCAGCACTGTCATCGCTTGCGCCGCCATCTGCGCCTCGCCGAGGGCGTTCGGGTGCACGATCACCGGGTTGGTGCCCTGCAGCACCGGCTCCACCCAGCGGACGCCGATGGGCTTGCAGGCGTCGTGGCCGTCCGAGACCTGGTTGAGGTTCACGTAGGTCGCGCCGGTGGCGGCTGCCGCGCGCCGGACCGCGTCGTTCAGCGTCGCCTGGATGCCTCGCACGTAAGGGACGTCGCCCTGCGCGATCGGCATCTTGTCGAAGCAGCCGCCGGTCGCCGGCATGATCCACGGGTAGCCGAGGATGCCCACCTTGGCCCGGGGCGCCTTGGCGCGGACCGCTCGCAGGGCGTTCACGAGCGAGGGATAGGTCGTGTTGCGGATGGTGTCCTCGAACGAGGATCCGTATTGGTCCTTGCACGGGCTCCCCTGGCCGAGCGTCGACGCGCCCGCGACGCCGCACGACTGGATCGTGTTGATGAAGACACTGCTGTCGTTGCCGCCGATGGTCATTGTCACGAGCTGGGTGTTTGTCTGGACCGCGTCCAGCTGCGGGGCCACACCGGAGTACTGGGCGGTGAAGAAGTCGTTGGTGTCCGCCGCGCCGCACGTCACGTCGGTGAGCTGCGCGCCGGTCTTGCCGGCGATCACGTGCGGGTAGTTGCGCGTCGAGCGCAGGCACTGCGGCGGCGCGGTGAGGTCCAGGGGGAGAACGCCGGACGCGGCGCTGTAGGAGTCGCCCAGTGCGACGTAGCGAAGCGGCGAAGTGGTGGCCTGAGCTACCGGGGTGGTGGCGCCGGCAACAGCGGCTAGGGCGAGGCAGGCGACGGCAGTCGCGAGCCGGCGGCGACGACTGGAACGACGAATCCCTACGAGCATCTCTGACTCTCCCCTCAGCGTGGCTGAAAACGGCGACGTTTCCGAACAGTACGCTAATGTTTCCAAACATGCAAGCCGCCTACCGGTCGACCATCTCGGACTACCGCGGGGAGCTACCCGTGCCCATTGGCCCGCTGCCTGCCGGGCGCCACTCGCTCACGCGCGAGGTCGTGCTGGCCTCCCAGCGCGGCCGCCTCCTCGATGCCATGGCCCAGGCCGTGTCCGAGCACGGATACGGGGCGACCACGGTCGCGCATGTCGTCGCCTTGGCGGGGGTGTCTCGCAAGACCTTCTACGAGCACTTCGGCGACAAGGAGGAGTGCTTCCTCGCGCTGTATGACACCGGCATCGCCTTCGTACTCCAGCGCATCATCGACGCGCTCGGCGACGAGGACGCTGACAGCGACCCGCGCGCGCGTGTGGTCGCGGGGCTGGAGGCGTTCCTCGCCGTGCTCGCCGAGGAGGCCGCCTTCAGCCGCGCGATCATCCGCGAGGTCCACGCGGCCGGCCCCCGAGCGCTCGCGCGCCGGCGCGCCACGCTGGAGGTGTTCGCCCAGCGCTATGAGCAGATCAACGCCGACGCGCGCGCCAAGGATCCGTCAATCGCGCCCCTGTCTCACGACATCGCCCTCGCGCTGGTCGGGGCCATCTCCGAGCTCGTCGCGATCCGCATCGACGACGGGCAGACCGGCCGGCTCCCGGAGCTCACCGAGAGCCTCGCCGACTTCGCAGCGTGCCACGTGGTGTCGCGGGCCACCGGATAGACCGTCTCGGGGGAGACCTGTCGGCAGGGCTGCGGCGAGCCGCCCACCCCAGATGACGCAGCGCGCGACCCGGTAGGTTCCTTTACGTGCCGGCCGGGGCCGGGCGCCTGCGAACGATGAAGCGGACTTCACTGGCCATGAGGACGGATCCCGAAGATCGCGGCGAGCCCCACGGGAGGGCGGCGCGGGCCCTCCGCCGGAGGGGGTGGCCAGGTTGGTGACGCCCGAGGAGATCGGTGGCGTGGCGCTCTTCGCGGCCCTCGACACTGCGCAGTGCGAGCAGCTCTCCCGGGTGGCGGCGGACGTGAGCCTCGCCGCGGGCGAGTACGCAGTGCACCAGGGCGGCGAGCGGGCGCTGTTCGCGGTGCTCGAGGGCCACGTGCAGCCCGTCAGGCTCGTGGACGGCATCGAGCGCGTCGTGGGCGAGCGTCGGCCGGGCGACATCTTCGGAGAGATGCCCATCGCCCTGGGGACCGTGTTCCCGGTGGGCTTCCGTGCGGCCGAGGCCTCGCGCGTCATGCGTGTCGACGCGCAGGACTACCACGCGGTGGCGGCCGTGGTGCCCGAGATCGCGGCGGAGGTCGGCCGGCTGGCGGCGCACCGGGTGAGCGGAGCACGCGGGCTGCAGGGCCTCGCGGCGGAGCCGCCGCCACCCCGCGCCATCGTCGTGGGGAATCGTTGGGAGGCCTCCTGCTCAGAGCTGCGCCGGTTCCTGGCCGGCAACCAGGTGACCTTCAAGTGGCTCACTCCCGACGCGCCGGATGCCGAGGAAGCGTGGGGCGATCCGCTACCGGCAGAGGCCGACTTGCCGGCGATTCGCGTCATCGACGGCAAGACCGTTGTTCGGCCGCAGCTGCGCAGGGTGGCCGAACTGCTGGGCTTGGGCACGGAGGCCGCCGCGGCGGAGTACGACACGGTGATCGTGGGCGCCGGGCCGGCGGGCCTGGCCGCCGCCGTGTACGGAGCATCGGAGGGCCTGAGCACGATCGTGGTCGAGCGGGAGGCGCCGGGCGGCCAGGCGGGTACGTCGGCCCGGATCGAGAACTACCTCGGCTTCCCGTCGGGCGTGTCGGGCGACGAGCTGGCCAGCCGCGCGCTGCAGCAGGCGCGCAGGCTCGGCGCCGAGATCCTCGTGACCCGCTCGACACTGCGCATCGAGCCCGCGAGCAGGCAGGTGCATCTGGACGGCGGAGACGTCATCCGGGCACGGACGATCATCCTGGCCTGCGGGGTGGCCTGGAGGCGCCTGGCGATCGACGGCCTGGAAAGGCTGGCCGGGAAGGGCATCGCATACGGTGCGGCCCGCAGCGAGGCCCCGAACACCCACGGCCTCGACGTCCACATCGTCGGCGCCGGCAACTCGGCCGGCCAGGCGGCGCTGTTCTTCTCGACCCACGCGCGCAGCGTCACCATTATCTGTCGCGGCGATGCGCTCGAGAAGAGCATGTCGCGCTACCTGATCGACCAGCTCGCGACACGGTCGAACATCCGCACCGTCTTCGGCTCCGAGGTGGCGTCCGTGCATGGCGACCTCTCGCTCGAGACGATCGATGTCCGCGACTCCCGCACGGGGGAGACGACGCGCGTCGAGTCCGGTGGGCTGTTCATCTTCATCGGCGCGGACGCGCAGACGGCTTGGCTTCCGGCCGAGATCGCTCTCGACCACAACGGCTATGTCCTGACCGGCTCCCAGATGAGCGAGGGAGGGCACTGGGGGATCGACCGCGACCCGTATCTCCTGGAGACGAGCGTTCCGGGCATCTTCGCGTGCGGCGACGTGCGGTTCGGCCCCGTCAAGCGAGTCGCTGCGGCGGTGGGCGAAGGCAGCATGGCCATCGCCTTCGTGCATCAATACCTGAAGGAGGCCGAAGCGGAGCGCGCAATGGCGAGCTAGGACGCGCGGCCCCGGGCGCCCCGGCTCCGCTGATCCCTAGTACCTCACCGGGGCTGCGGCACGATCCGGATGTAGGGGCGAGGGGAGTCCCAGCCGTCCGGGTAGGTCTCCCGCGCCTCGTCGTCCGACACGGAGCCGGCGATGATCACGTCGTCGCCGTCCTGCCAGTTCACGGGGGTGGCGACCTTCTTCTCGGCCGTCAGCTGCAGCGAGTCGATCACCCGCAGCACCTCGTCGAAGTTGCGGCCAGTGGTCATCGGGTAGACGAGGATCAGCTTGACCTTCTTGTCGGGCCCGATCACGAACACGTTGCGCACCGTCTGGTTGTCGGCTGGCGTGCGGTCGGTGGGATCGCCGGAGGTCTCCGCGGGCAGCATCCCGTAGAGCTTGGAGACCTCGAAGTCGGCGTCGCCGATGATGGGGTAGTTCGGCGCCGTGGCCCTGTGTGGCCTCGATGTCGGCGGCCCACTCGGCGTGGTTGTCCACCGGATCCACCGACAGGCCGATGATCTTCACGTTGCGCTTCGCGAAGTCGGGCTCGATCTTGGCCATGTAGCCGAGCTCGGTGGTGCACACCGGGGTGAAGTTGCGCGGGTGGGAGAACAGCACCGCCCACGAGTCTCCGATCCAGTCGTGGAAGGAGATCTTCCCCTCCGTGGTGTCGGCGTCGAAGTCCGGGGCGGTGTCGCCGATCTGCAGGGCCATGTCTTGTGCTCCTCTGGTAGTGGGGCGGGCGCCGCATGAGTGTCTATCAGCGTCCGCCGTCTTGGCGCAATATGACTCACGGTCCCTCGATCGAGGTTAGGGTGGACGCAGAGGGCACTCGCACAAGGGGGGACGCATGAACTGGGGAGCACTCACGGGCCTGGGCTTCGTGGCGGTCGCGATCCTGGCTTTCGCCATCGGCGGTGAGCCGCCGGAGGCCACCGAGCCGGTCAGCGAGATCGTTGGCCACTACACGGACGACAAGGACTCGATCGAAATCGGGGCCGCTCTGGCGACGCTCGCGGGGGTGCTGTTGATCTTCTTCGCCGGCTATCTGCGGCAGGTGCTCGAGGCCGCGGACGACAGCGGCAGCTTCCTTCCGGCCGTGGTGCTGGTCGGTGCGGCCGTGATGGCCGTGGGCGTGGCCATCGACGCGATGATCAGCTTCGCGCTGGCCGAGGCGGCTGGAGACATCCGCCCGACCGCCGTGCAGGCGCTGCAGGCGCTGTGGGACAACGACTTCTTCCCGATCGCGCTGGGTACCACCGTGTTGATGCTGGCAACGGGGCTTTCCGTGATCCTGCACGGAGGGCTACCGAAGGCGTTGGGCTGGGCGGCGATCCTCTTCGGCGTCGTCGGGCTGACGCCCGTGGGCTTCATCGGCTTCCTGGGCAGCGCGGTGTGGATCGTCGTGGTGAGCGTGCTGCTCATGCGGCGCAAGCCGGCGCCGGCGGCCGCCTAGGGGGAGCCGGTGCTCAGGCGTCGTCCTCCTCGGTGAGCATCTGCTTGAGGTTGGGCGCGAAGGGGAACAGCCGCCGGAGGGCGACCGCCCGAATCGCCTGACGGTCCTGGCCCGTCGCCCGGTAGACGCGGCTGAGCTCGCGGAGCGCCGCGTCGGTGGTCTCGTGCGCGCAGCGACGGCGCACCTCCAGGGTCTCGATCGCATCATCGACCGGCGCCATGGCCAGTAGCGCCTCGGTTGCGTCGTTGCCGATCCCGACGAACCAATGCTCCCCTGAGCTGAGCAGCGTGGCCTCGAGCCCCGCTCGGCGCGCGACCTCGCGGTAGACGGCAGCCAGCAGAATCGGATGCCCCGTGCGCCGGGCCAGGACGCGGTCGAGCAGCAGCGAGTCCGGCGTGGCGCCGCCCACGGTGAGGCCGGCGTCCTGAGCCAGCGCCCCGACGAGGCGGCCCGCCGCCTCCTCGGCGGGTGCGGCGGCGATGCCGAACACGCCCCTGGCCAGGTCGTCCAGCCGGTCAAGCGCGTTATGCCGATCGACGGGCCCGAGCTCGCCCGCCGCCGCGAGCAGGAGCTGGTCGCAGGGGGCGCAGGCAGCCGCCGCCAGTCGCGCGAAGGTGGGCGGGGCGGGGGTGCCGCCGCGGTCGCCGGGCTGTGTCACGCGGTCTCGCTCACGTCGAAACCCAATTCCGAGCGAACGTATCAGGTTTCGTTAGGGCACCCTAATTTCGTGTCCCCCCGGGACGTGCGCCATCACGCCGCTGCCGAGCAGATCGATTGGCGAGATCCGAGAACCCGGGTTACCTTCGATTGGACGGGTCAGGGACGGCCCAGATCGACTCGCCCACCGTGCAGGGGACTCACGACACCCATTCGCGTGCCGTAACGGCCCGCCCTTGCGCCGGCCGTGCGACGGCCGTGCGCCGCCGCTTGGCGGTGCTCCTGATGCTGCTCAGCGCGCTGGTGGCCATCCCGGCAACTGGCGCCGGCGCCCACGGGATCAGCGCCGGCAAGTCGAAGAAGGCGTACTCCAAGAGCCCCAACCGAGCGCCCGCCAGCGGCGCTCTGGGCCTGCGGGGCGTGTCCGAGCGCCGCCTGCGAAAGCTCGAGAGCAAGCTGCTCGGCCCGAGCCACGCCGCCGAGCATGCCAAGGCCCGCCGGTCGCTGAACCGCAAGGGCGGTCGCGCCAAACTGCGCCGCCAACAGGCCAAGATCGCCAAGCGCCTGCGCGCCGCTCGACGCAAGCGCCGCCTCGTGCGCACCGCCGCGGCCGGTGACGATGGATTCTGGCAGTCCCCCTTCACGATCCCCGTGATGGGCATCCACACCGCGATGCTGCCCACTGGCAAGGTGATGTTCTTCTCCTACCCGAAACGACTTCTCAACCCGCAGAACAACTCGGGTCACGCGTGGCTCTGGGACCCGGCGACCAACGACTTCAAGAGTGTGCCGCCGCCGCTCTGGCGCGACCCGGCCGACGACGTGATGAAGCCGGCCAACATCTGGTGCGCGGGCCAATCGTTCCTCGCCGACGGGCAGCTGCTGGTCACCGGCGGCAACCTGGCCTACGACTCGTCCACCTCGGACTTCAAGGGCCTGAACAAGATCTACACGTTCAACCCGTGGTCGGAGACCTGGACCGAGCAGCCCGACATGCGCGAAGGCCGCTGGTACCCGAGCCAGGTGCTGATGCCCGACGGGCGGACGATGATCATGGCCGGCCTGGACTCCTCCGGCCGCAGGGACATCCGCAACCACAACATCGACATCGAGCTGTTCACGCCGTCCCCGCAGCTCGGCGGACGGGGCGTGGTCACCAAGATTGGTGAGCGCCAGCCGACGAACGAGGACGATGGCTCGGGCCGGCCCCCCGCGGGCGGCTACTACCCGCACCTGTTCTGGATGCCCTCGGGACGGATCCTGGTCTCCGGCCAGGAGCAGCGAGACAGCTGGTACCTGAACAACCCCGGCCCGTCCAACAGCTTCTCCTGGACCGACGCACCGAACCTGCAGAACCACCGGACGTGGGGCACCGCGGTGCAAATGCCCACCAGCGGACAGCCGGGGGTCACGGACAAGATCTGGCAAATCGGCGGCGGCTACTCGTCGGCGCCCAACACGAGCACCGAGATCTTCGACGAGAGCGCGAACAGCTGGACCAACGGTCCCTCGCTGAACACCGCACGCAGCCACCACAACACGGTGATCCTGCCCGACGGCGGGATGGTCACCGTCGGTGGCGGTTACGGCGTGCCGAACCCGCCGTTCGCCGCGAGCGATCCCGGCGGTCACTGGTCCACGGACTTCTACCCGGCCGCCGACGGCAGCCCGCGCGGTGACAACCATCGCAAGACCGAGCTGTGGGACCGGGAGACCGGCGCATGGCGATATGGGGCCAAGCAGGCCGAGCCGCGTGCCTACCACTCCACGGCGGTCCTGCTGCCCGACGGCCGCGTCCTGTCGGCGGGCGACGACAAGAACACCAGCCTTGACAACGACACCGCGGAGATCTACACGCCACCTAACCTGCTGACGTCGAGCGGCGACCCGGCACCCCGTCCGACGATCGATTCCGCTCCGGCCGCGGTGCGATGGAACGCGGCGTTCGGGGTGAACACGGAGGACCGGATCAGCCGTGCCGTGCTCATGGCGCCCTCGGCTGTCACCCACTCCGTGGACATGAACCAGCGCCACGTGGAGCTGGAGGTCATCAACCGGGTGGATGGGAAGGGCGTGAACCTGCGGGCGCCGGCCAACCCGAATATCGCCCTGCCCGGCTACTACATGCTCTTCCTGCTGAACGACCGCGGCACGCCCTCGGTGGCCAAGTGGGTTCGCCTCAAGGCCGACGCGCCCGACGCCCCGCTGGTCGTGGACGATCCGCCGGACCCGCCGGACCCGCCGGACCCGCCCGATCCGCCGAACCCGCCGGATCCGCCCGATCCGGGCCCCGGAACGACCCCGCAGCCGCCGGTGCCGCCGAAGCCGCCCCTCCCGACCCCCGACCGCACCGCCCCCCTGGCGCGCTCGCTGGCGGTCAAGCCCTCGCGCTTCCGCGCCCGCCGCAGCGGGGCCAGCATCGGCAAGGTCGGAGCGAGCATCGGCTACCGCCTGAGCGAGGCTGCCCGGGTCAAGTTCACCGTCGAGCTCGCGACGAGCGGGCGCAAGGCCGGCCGCAAGTGCGTGCGGCCCACCCGCTCGAACCGCAAGAAGCGGCGGTGCACCCGCTACGTGGCGCTCAAGGGGAGCTTCACCCACGCGGGCTCTGCCGGGCGCAACAGGTTCACCTTCACCGGCCGCCTGCGCGGCAAGCGGCTCAAGCCAGGCACCTACCGCCTGGTTGGCGTGGCGGTCGACTCGGCCAGCAACAAGGGCCGGGCCGTGCGGGTGGCGTTCAAGATCCTCCGCTAGCCGGGCTGGGCGCGCTCCGCACCCGCAGGTGCGGCTACGGTACGGGCATGAGCGAGCTCACCCCGCGCCCGTCGGGGCCGATGTCGCGGCGCGCCCGCGAGCAGCGCGCGTACCGCCTGGTCGTGGCCGGAGGAGTTGCGGGCACCGTGGGGGTCGTCGGCCTGGTGCTGGCTGTGGCCGGCGTGGTCGGCTTCGGGTTGCCGGTGCTCGCACTGATAGTCGCGGCGGTCTGCGCGCTGTTCTTCCGCCGCACGACGTCGGGCTGATCGCACCTGGGACTCAGGGCCAGATCACTGCTGCCGCGGCGGGGAGGCCGCGACATCGCGATCGACCTGGGCACCGCGAACACGCTGGTGTTCGTCCGCGACGAGGGCATCGTGGCCTCAGAGCCCTCGGTGGTAGCCGTGGACACGCTGTCCGGCGCCGTGCATGCGGTCGGCGAGGAGGCGCAGCGGATGATCGGCCGGACCCCGGCGCGAATCTCCGCGGTCAGGCCCCTGCGGCACGGCGTGATCGCTGACTTCGAGGTCACCGAGAAGATGCTCCGCCACTTCATGGCCCGGGCCCATCGCAGTCGTCACGCGCGCCCGCGCGTGATGATGTGCGCGCCGTCCGGCATCACCGACGTGGAGAGGCGCGCGCTGACCGAGGCGTGCCTCTCGGCGGGCGCCCGCTCGGTCCACCTGATCGAGGAGCCGCTGGCCGCGGCCATCGGGGCCGGCATGGCCATCGAAGAGCCGCGCGCCAACGTGGTCATCGACGTGGGCGGCGGGACGAGCGAGGTGGCCGTGATCTCGCTGGGCGGCATCGTGGTCTCGCGGTCGCTGCGGGTGGGCGGCTACGACCTGGACGACGCGGTGGCGGCGTGGCTGCGCAACGAGCACGACCTGGCGATTGGCGAGACCACCGCCGAGCGCGTGAAGCTCGAGGTCGGCAGCGTCGCCCCGGACCGGACCGACGGCCGCAGCGAGGTCAAGGGCCGGGATCCCGTATCGGGCCTGCCGCGGCAGGTGGTCGTCACGGGCGAGGAGATGCGCAGGGCACTGGAGGACTCGGTCGAGGAGATCGTGGAGGCGGTGGTGGCCGCCCTGGAGAACACCCCTCCCGAGCTGGCCTCTGACCTGCCCCGGCGGGGCATCGTGCTGGCGGGCGGCGGAGCGTTGCTGCGCGGCTTTGCCGCCCGGATCGAGGAGGAGACCAACGTGCCGGCGCGGCTGGCCGATGACCCGCTCACCTGCGTGGCGCTGGGCGCCGGCCGGGCGCTGGAGGAGATGGACATGCTCGAGCGGGCCTGACCGCATGCCCGCATCTGTGCGCGACGTCACACTGGGGAGGCGCGCCAGCGGGTAGTGATCCCGCAGAGGCGTCGATCAGAGGAGAATCGTGCCGCGCGCAGACCTTCCGCCAGGACCGCCTTATCCCGCCGCGATACAGGGGATCGGGTTCTGGACGCGCCCGTTGCCGTTCATGGAGCGCTGCCGGCAGCGCTACGGCAAGCGCTTCACGATCCGGCTGCCGCAGACGCCGCCGTTCGTGATGCTCGCCGACCCCGACGACGTGAAGCAGGTGTTCACGGCGCCGCCCGACGTGCTGCATCCCGGTCGCGGCGCCCGCACGCTGGAGCCGGTGGTGGGCACCAACTCGGTGATCCTCCTCGACGGCGGCGCCCACATGGAGCAGCGCAAGCTGATGCTGCCCGCCTTCCACGGCGAGAGGATGGAGCGGCTGTCCGACCTGGTGGCCGAGGTATGCGAGCGCGACGTGGCCGAGCTGGCCGAGGGACACTCCGATCGACCTCCACTCCCGCACCCAACGCCTGACCCTCGAGATCATCCTCAGAGCCGTGTTCGGGCTGCAGCCCGGCGAGCGGTTCGATCGGCTGCGCGAGCGCATGCGCGAGATGCTCGCCTTCGGCGACAGCTGGCTCAGCCTCGTCCGGTCCGGCGCCCGAGAGCCTGGCCGGGAGGGTGCTCCAGCGCACGGGCCCCATCGCCAGGTTCCTGGCGCTGCAGCAGGAGGCCGACGCGATGCTGTTCGAGCTGATCGAGGAGCGCAGGCGCGAGGCCGACGAGGGCGACGACGTGCTGGCAATGCTGCTTGGCGCCCGCCACGAGGACGGCTCTCCGATGACCGACCAGGAGCTGCGCGACGAGCTCATGACGCTCCTCGTGGCCGGCCACGAGACCACGGCGTCATCGCTGGCCTGGGCGTTCGAGCGGCTGTCTCGAGAGCCGGCCGTGCTGGCACGACTGCGCCGACGCGGTCGATGACGGCGACGACGACGGCGACGCTTACGTCACGGCCGTGATCCAAGAGACGCTGCGCGACCGGCCGGTGCTGCCCAACTCGGCCCCCCGCTACGTCGATCGCGCGATCGAGGTCGGTGGCCGCGCGTACCCGGTGGGCGTCTGCCTGGTGCCCCAGGCCTACCTGATCCACCACGACCCGGACATCTACCCCGATCCGTACTCGTTCCGCCCGGAGCGCTTCCTCGACTCGCCCCCCGGCACCTACACCTGGATCCCCTTCGGAGGCGGCCGGCGGCGCTGCCTGGGGGCGAGCTTCGCGATGCTCGAGATGAAGCTCGTCCTGCGCAGCGTGATGACCGCATACGAGGTGCGGCCGGTGGGTGACGGCGCGGAGGTGGCCAGGCGCCGCAACATCACGGTCATGCCCGCGCGGGGCGGGCAGGTCGTTCTGCAGCAGCGCGCCCGCGTGGCGGTGGCTGCGTGAGCCTGCTGGGGCCCGGATGCGGGCACCACGCGAGCCGGCCCTGCGCGCCGACGATCTGACGGGCGCCGAGCTGGTCCGCGACGTGATCAGGCGGCTCTCGGTGCTCGGCTGGACCGCCAGCGCGGCCGGTGCGGCCGTGGTGTTCGTCTCGACCGGGTTCCTGATCCCGATCTTCATCGAGGGCGACGACCGTATGGAGCTGGCCCTGATCAACGCTCCGATGGTGGCGGCCTACGTCGTCGTGGCGGGCCTCTTGATCAGGCACTTCGGAGACCGCTACAACCGGGAGACACTCGCGTGGATCGCCGAGGACCGCCCAGCGAGCGACCGCGAGCACCGCCGCACGTTGGTCCTCGCCGTGCACGGGGTCAAGCTGTCGGCGCTCGGCTGGTTCGGCGCCGCGGTCGTGTTCTTCGCGATCACGTCGGCCATGCACGGGTGGGCGTTCGGCGCCGTGGTGGGCGGCGCGATCTGGCTCGGCGGCGAGACCACCTGCGCGCTCGTTTACCTCGCGTCGGAGCGCATCCTGCGCCCGGTGACCGCCTGTGCCCTGGCCCAGGGGCCGAGCAAGGGCATGGTGGCGCCCGGGGTGCGCGGCCGGCTCATCGGCGCCTGGGCGCTCGGCACCGGCGTGCCGCTGCTGGGCGTGCTGGTGGTGGCCATCGTGGGCATCACGAAGACCGACGTCGACGTGACGTACGTGGCCGAGGGAGTGTTGTTCCTCGGCGTCGTCGCCTGGGTGACCGGCACCCTGGCCACCCTGTTCGCCTCCAAGGCGATCGCCGACCCCCTGACCTCCGTTCGCAAGGGCCTGGAACGGATCGAGGAGGGCGACCTGGACACGCGCGTTGCCGTCGATGACGGCAGCGAGGTGGGCCTCCTGCAGGCCGGCTTCAACCAGATGGCCGACGGCCTGCGCGAGCGCGAGCGGATCCGCGACCTGTTCGGCCGCCAGGTGGGCGAGGACGTGGCGCGCGCCGCTCTCAACCGGGGCACCCGGCTGGGCGGCGAGGAGCGCGAGATCGGCGCTCTGTTCGTGGATGTCGTGGGCTCCACGTCGATGGCCATGGCCATGCCGGCCACCGAGGTGGTGCGGCTGCTCAACCGCTTCTTCCGCGTGGTGGTGGAGGTGGTGGAGGCCGAGGGCGCGCTGGTGAACAAGTTCGAGGGCGATGCCGCGCTGTGCGTGTTCGGCGCGCCGGTACCAAGGGACGACCCGGCCGGCGACGCGCTGCGCGCCGCACGGGAGCTCGATAGGCGCCTGCGAAAGGACATGCCCGAGATCGACTTCGGCATCGGCATCTCGGCCGGCATCGCCGTGGCGGGCAACGTGGGCGCCGAGCGGCGTTTTGAGTACACGGTGATCGGCGACCCCGTGAACGAGGCGGCGCGCCTGTCCGAGCTGGCCAAGCGCCGGCCCGAGCGCGTGCTGGCGTCCGAGTCGGCCCTGGCCCGCGCGGACGACGTCGAGACCGCGGGCTGGACGGTGGGCGACTCAGAGGTGCTGCGCGGGCGCAACGTGGCCACCGGCGTGGCGCATCCGGTCGGCTAGGCCAGCGGCGCTCGCCCGCACCGGCGTGCGGCGGTGACGGGCGAACATCTCGAGCGTGTGAGCCCCGGCAGGGTGCTCGCGAAGCTCCTGTACCACCGCGGCCGCCTCGCCCGAGAGCTCATCGGGCCGCGGCAGCCCCGAGCCGTACTCGGCGGGCAGCACCAGCGGAGCCGCGAGGGCGGAGAAGGTCAGGTCGGCGGCTGTGAACCGCTCCCCGGCAAGATAGGGTCGGCCATCGTCCAGCCGCGCGGCGACGGCGCCGAAGATGGAGCGAACCGCGCGCGAGGACTCGGCGACCGTCTCGGGGCGGATGTCCAGGACGCGGTCGATGCCCTTGACGACGAGTGAGAAGCCCACCGGCAGCAGGCGTCGCTGCCAGCCGGGGACTCCCGGGGTGAGGTACCGGGCCAGGTCGCGCCGGCCACGCAGGAGGTCGTAGGCCCAGCGACGGGTGTGGGGCCCGAGGGCCTCGTCGAACTCGGCCTCGAGCGCGCGGATTTCGGCCGTGGCCTCAGGGTCCTCGGGGTAGAGCTTGCGCTCGGGAGGAGCGGCGGCGTCCGCGTAGGCCACGATGTCGGCGGAGTCAGCGAACACGCGCTCGCCGCAGACCAGGACCGGCGCCGTCGAGCCCCCGCCGGCCCGCCGCACGGCCACCCTGTGCAGCAACTGGAGATGGGCTCGCTCCTCGAACGCCACCCCTGCGTAGTCAAGGGCCCAGCGCGCCTTCTCGCAGTAGTGGCTGATCGGGATCGTGACCAGCTTGCAGTGGTCCCCCGGAGTCACCTGCCGATCCTTTCAGACCGGCACCGGCAAGCTCAAGGAGTTCGACGCCAGAGGGCGAATCGCTTTCTCGATGGCGATCTTCACCCTGGAGGAGGCGGCCCGCTTCAGCGGGCGCTCGCCGCGAGAGATGCGGCTGATGCTCGAGCGCGGCGAGCTGCCGGGCCGCCAGCGCGGCGGGCGCTGGACCGTGACCTCCAAGGACCTCGAGGAGACACTGTCGCGCGCGTCCACGGAAGCGGGCGCACACCCTCCGGTGGGCGCCGACCCGGGGCCCGGCTTCGATGAGCCCGAGCCCGCCGACGAGGCGCGGGTCAGGGACCGCATCGCCCGCCTGATAGAGCGAATCCGCCGGCTCGAGCGCGAGCTCGACGACGTGCGTGGCGTGCTGCTCAAGACCGAGAGCCGCGTGGTGGAGCTCGAGCTGGAGCTGGCCACGCGTCCGCAACGCCCGGCACCCGTGACCCCGGCGCGGCCCCAGCCTGCCCCCGAGCCGGCCGCCGACCAGGGCATGCGCAAGGCCCTGACGCCGTTGTTTCGATCCGACGCCTCCCCCCGCAGCCGCGACAAGACGCCGCGGCGTGACGCGGGCAGCTGAGCGACGCCCGGGTCAGCCGACCGCCCGGCGCGCCTCGATGTACTCCACCAACGCCTCCAGGTCCGTTCCCACAGGCCGCCCGGTCGCGGCGCCGGCGCTCAGGGACCCGAACCCGCCGCGCCGTACCAGCAGCTCGTTGGCTGCCACCACGTAGCGCTTGCCGTCCTTCAGCGGGCGACCGCCGCCCAGCTGGACGCCGGCCACCCGCTCACCCTCGCGCCGGTAGGCGACCCCGGCCATGTGCAGGGGGACCTCGGCGCCCGGGCGGTCGAACTGCTCGCGCAGCACCGCGCGGATCTGAGCGCCGGTGAGGGTCAGCCGCAGGACCTGGTGCTCGTAGGCCGAGGCGCGGAACAGCTCGGCGTAGGTGATCGGGCCCCGGTCCAGGTCGGCGCGTGCGTTGCCCTCGTTCACGAACGCTAGGTCGGCGTCGGCCAATCGCATCTGAGCTCGGGCCGCGAGCGCTCCGATGCTGCCGTTGGCGGTGTGTGGCGCGACCGCGCAGGAGCGGGCGGTCGGCGCGGCCCACCACGCGCTCCGACAGTGGCGCGATCCGGCGCGCGTGCCCTGCCACCAGCGCGGCGGTGGACGGATGCGGGCTGACCTCGTCGGCCCAGGTGGAGGGCGTGTCGCCGGACTTGGCCAGCACCTGGCCGGTGGCGCGGTCCACCGTCATCCGCACGCGGTCGTACGCGACGCCGAACGAGTTGGCCTCGATCACCAGCTTGTCGCCTCCGCCCTCGCCGTTGGGGACGCGGGTGTTCAGGTGAGAGTGGGTGTGGCCGGCGATCACCACGTCCACGGCATCCGTCATCTGCCGGGCCTCGGCCACGATCTCGCCGCTGGCCGCCCCGGAGTCGCCGTTGGCGTGGTAGGCGCCCGAGTGGGCCAGCACCACGATCGCCTCGACGCCGGCGCGCTGGAGGTCCGCGGCGTGCCGGTTCACGGACGTCCGAGATGTCCAGGAACCGGAAGCGCTCCGCGTGGCGGGGAAGCACGAACGTCCGGTGTGGATGGCGTGGTCACCCCGATGAAGCCGATCCGCACCCCGGCCCGCTCGATCACCCGGGTGGGCGGCAGGCCCAGCCGTCCCTCGCGATCGATCGTGTTGGCCGCCGTGTAGGGGAACCGCACGCCCTCGAAGTCGGGCGCCGAGGTGTTCACCGGCGCCCCCGAGCGTCGCGCTTGAGGCGATCGGCGTCGCGCCGCTGCCCACCCCTGAGCAGCCGGACGAGCTCGTCGCCGCCCTCGTCGAACTCGTGGTTGCCGAGCGTGCCGACGTCGAAGCGCATGAGGTTCATGGCCCTTACCGACGGCTCGTCGTGGAAGTGGCTGGACAGCAGGGGGAGGCGCCCACCATGTCCCCGGCGTGCACCCGGATGGTTCGTCCGGGGTGGCTGCGCTCGGCGCGGTCCAGGTGCGCATGGAGGTTGGCCGCGCCGCCGAGCGCCACCGGCCCGGCGCCGGGCGAGCGCGGCACCGACTTGGGTGGCTCCAGGTGGCCGTGGAAGTCGTTCACGCCCAGCAGCTGGATCTCCGTAGCGCCGGGCGGGGCGCGGCCCCGGGCGCGGGCGCCCGCCGCCGCCGCCAGCCCCAGCGCCGCGACGGCTATGGCACCGCCGAACGCCGCGGCCCCTGCCTTCCGCGCCTCGGGGCTGATCGCTCGTCGCGCCACCTCGGAAGACGAGGCTACGAGCCACGAAACCCCTGCTTGTTACGGTAATCCGGCCACAGGGTGAAACCGGTGTGAACGTCAGGTGGCGGCCTGCAGCAGGGTCGCCACGCCCGCCACCACCAGGACCGCGCCGATCGCGCGCAGCAGCTGGGCGGCGGACATCCGGCCCGTGAGCCGCGAGCCGATCAGGGCCCCTGGGACCGAGGCGGCCGAACCGAGCAGCAGCAGGTCCCAGTCCACGCCCTCCGGTCGCGTGGCCGATCACGCCGGCGGCGCCCACGCACACGCCCACGGCCAGGTTGGTGCCCACGGCGCGGTGCGGCGTCTCGCCCACGTAGCGCAGGAGGGCGGGCATCCGCAGGGCGCCGAGGATCAGTCCAACCAGGCCGCCCAGCAGCCCGATCGCGCCCCCCGTGAGGACCGCGGCGCGAATGTCGAGATCAGCGCTGTTCCCTTCGGTCCGGTCGGCCGGGCCGCGGTCGCGCAGCAGATCGATGCCGAAGTAGAGGAGCGTCAGGCCGATCACCGCCAGGAGCGCGTCCGCCGGGATCGCGCCGCGCCAGGCCGCCCAGCACCGCGCCCACCATCGACGGCGGCGCCATCCAGCCGAACAGCCGCCAGTTCACCCGCCCCGCCCGGATGTGCGCGATCGACGCAGCGGCGGCCGCCACGCCCGAGACGCCGATGTTCGCGCCCGAGCCCGCCGCCGGGCTGGACGCCGCCAGCAGCACCGCCGGCAGGCGAATGTTCCCGAGCACCAGCCCGGCCAGGCCGCCGGCCAGCGCCACGGCGAAGCACCACGCGGCGATCGCAACGAGTGCCAGCGGGTCCGAGGTCATGGGCGGCGAAGCGTGACGGCGAGCGCGGCCCGACGCAACGGGATGTGACCGGGGAGTTACCGAGTCCGGTCAGGCGTGGCAGCAGGCGTCGCCGCGCCAGGACTGCAGGCCCTCGCGCACAGCGACGCCGGCGATCAATAGCGCCACCGCTGAGTCCAGCCACCACGCGCCCAGCAGGGCGTTGCCAAGCAGGCCGACCAGCAGCGCGCCGGCCAGCATCCCGCAGAGCACGTTCTGCATACCCTCGCCACGCGTGGCCGCTGAGCCGATCTGCTCGCCCACACGGCGCTTGGCCACGCCCAGCAGCGGCATGCCCGCCGCGCTGGTGGCCGCCAGCGCGATCCCGACCCAGGAGGCGTCCGGATGATGGCCCGCCGCCAGCGCCAGCACCGCCTCGACCGCCACGTAGGGGGCCAGCAGGAAGAACTGGACCGCCACCAGGCGCTGGGCGCGCCGCTCCGCGGTCGCGGAGAGCAGGCGGGAGCCGGTGAAGCGCCAGATGATCACCAGGCTCGCGAACGCCTCGATGCCGCTGTCCACGCCAAAGCCGACCAGCGCCACGGAGCCCGCCGCCAGGCCCGCGGCGATGGCCACGGCACCCTCGGCACCGATCCACACCAGGCCCAGCCAGGAGAGCATTCGCGCCCGCCGCGCCAGCGCCGCGTGGCGGTCGGGCGCCAGCTGCTCCGGAGCCAGAGGTGCGTGGGGGAGTGCGACGCTTGCCGGCAGGCACGAGATCGAGGCTAGGGGCGCCCTCCCTCGAGGTCCATCACCTGCGGGTGAGAGTCATTCTCGGCCCTCGTGTGTACCCTGCCTCGTCGCATGGCGAGACCGACCAAGGACAAGCCGCGCGGCGGCAAGCCCGGGATGAAGGGCGAGGTCCGTCGCTACTCCAAGCTCCCGCGCGAGGAGCTGGACAAGATCGACTACAAGAACGTGACGCTGCTCCAGCGTTTCGTGACCGAGCGCGGCAAGATCCGTTCCCGCCGCGTCACTGGCCTCTCCCGCCGCGACCAGTCCCGCATGGCGCGCGCAGTCAAGCGCGCCCGCGAGCTGGGCCTGCTGCCCTACGTGGACGCCTCGAGGCCGCTCGAGCGCACCGGCGGCCGCGGCCGCTCGCGATACGACCGCGTCGCCGCCAGCTCAGGCTCCATATCGAGAATCGTTCTCGGTAAGGCTGCAGGCAGCGTGAAGCCAACGGTCCGCGCCATCGCCGCCCTCGCGGCGCTTCTCGCGACCGGCTGCGGTGACGACTCCGCGGGCTCGGACGCCGCCGGCATCTGCGGTCGCCACCACTACCCAGGTCGGCGACCTCGCCCGCCAGGTCGGGGGAGATCGCGTGGACGTGACGCAGGTCCTGGACGCCAACGCGGACCCGCACGACTACGAGCCCCGGCCCAGCGACGTGCGCGAGATCGAGGCGGCGGACGTGGTGTTCCGGTCGGGAGGCGACGTCGACGACTGGCTCGGCGAGCTGACCGAGTCCGCCGGGGGCGACGCTCAGCAGGTGAGCCTCATCGAGTCGGTGCGCACCCGAGGCGACGATCCCCACTGGTGGCAGGACCCGCGCAACGCGGACCGCGCAGTGGTGGCCATCCGGGACGCCCTGATCCAGGCCGACCCGGATGGAGCGAGCGCGTACCGGACCAACGCCGCGAGCTACCGCCGCCGCCTGCGAGCGCTGGACCGCGGGGTCGCCGCCTGCATCGCGCAGGTGCCGCCGCGCCCAGCGCAAGCTCGTGACCACCCATGACGCGCTCGGCTACTACGCCGACCGCTACGGGCTGGGGTGGTCGGCGCGTTGATCCCGTCGCTGTCGAGCCAGGCTCAGCCCTCGTCGCGGGACATCGGCGCGCTGGTCGAGCAGATCGAGGACGAGGGCGTGAGGGCCGTCTTCCCCGAGTCCTCGCTGGACACGCAGGCTCGAGCGTGCGCGTGGCTCGGGAGTCCGCTGCCAGGGTCGGCGGCGCGCTGTGGGCCGACACGCTGGGACCCGAGGGCTCGACGGCGGAGACCTACATCGAGTCCATGGCCTCGAACACCGAGCGCTCACGAAGGGACTGACGGGCGGAGCAGGTTGCCTGCCGGCCCGGGTCTGACGCCGAGCGGCGGTCAGCCGGTGCGCGCGGCAGGCCGGGCACTCGCCGTGCAGCGTCACGTCGTGAGCGGCCACGCTGAAGCCCACGCTGTCGGACAGGGGTGGATGGCGCGTTCCAGGCGCTCGTCCTCGAACGGCTCGACCGTGCCGCAGCTCTCGCAGACGATGTGGTGGTGGTGCTCGCCCGAGGGGTGCGCGGGCTCGTAGCGCGCCACGCCTTCTCCCACGTCGAACCGCTTGACCAGCCGCAGCCGCTCGAGCAGCTCGAGCGCCCGGTAGATGCTGGCGAGCCCCACGCCGCTGCCACGCTCGCGGAGCACGTCCGCGATCTCCCGCGCGGTGACGAGCACCCGAGCGACGCGAGGGCGTCGATCACCTCCTCGCGGGGTGCGCTGGCACGGTGGCCGGCCTCGCCGAGGGCCTTCAGCGTGTGCTCCGTCCAGGCGTTCGTGGCGGTCCGGGCCATGCCGTCAAGGGTATCGACGGGGTCCGTCGCCGAGAGGCGGCGCGAGAAGCGCGAGGGGCGGCTCGCCGGCCGCCCCTCGGATCAGCTCGCGGCGGCGCTCCGGTGTCAGCCGCCGGCCGCCTCGAAGCGCTCGGCGACCTTGCCCCAGTCGACCGTGTTCCACCACGCGTCGATGTAGTCGGGGCGCTTGTTCTGGTACTTCAGGTAGTAGGCGTGCTCCCACACGTCGACGCCGAGCAGCGGCGTCTTGCCGTCGGTGAGGGGGCTGTCCTGGTTGGGGGTGCCGACGACCGCCAGGCCGCTGCCGTCGTGCACCAGCCACGCCCAGCCGGAGCCGAACTGCCCGACGCCGGTCTCCTTGATCTTGTCCTTGAAGTCGGAGAACGAGCCGAACGCCGCGTTGATGGCCTCTGCCAGCGCACCCTCGGGCTCGCCGCCACCGTCGGGCGACATCGACTCCCAGAAGAGCGAGTGGTTCAGATGGCCGCCGCCGTTGTTGCGCACCGGGCCGCGCTTGTCCTCGGGCAGCTGCGAGAGGTTGGCGACGACCTCCTCGATCGGCTTGTCCGCCCATTCGGTGCCCTCCGAGCGCGGCGTTGGCCTTGTCGACGTAGGCCTGGTGGTGCTTGTCGTGATGCACCTTCATCGTCGCCTCGTCGATGTGCGGCTCCAGCGCGTCGTAGCCGTACGGAAGATCCGGTACCTCGTATGCCATTTCTCGCTCCTTTCGTAGTCCTCGTTCGAGTCTATTCCTGCCGGGTGAATGCCCCGGTCGCCCGGGCTTGAACATGCCGGCGGCTAGAATCGCGCCCTCCACGCGGATGTGGTGGAATTGGTAGACACGCGGTCCTCAGGAGGCCGTGTCCTTAGGGACGTGGAGGTTCGAATCCTCTCATCCGCACTAACGACGGTGCTCGGCTGTCGGAGCTCGGTGCGATCCGCAAGACCGAGGACTGGCACCGAGCACCGGTCCTCAGGCGGCACTGGCGCCCACCAGCGCCCGGACGGCCGCCTGCAACGCCGTCGGCCGCCTCGTCCACGTCCGGCAGCGCGTCGCGGTCGGCCAGCAGGCCGAAGCGCACGCCGCCGTCGTAGCTCACGATCCCGATCGTCAGCGCCTGGTTGCGCGGGTTCAGCGGCACGGCCGGGAAGACCTCGAGCAGCGGCACGCCGTCGAGGTAGAAGGTCTGCTGCGGGCCGGGCACGTTCGACACCACGAGGTTGAACATGCGCGGCGCCGCTCATCGCCCGCACGGCGAGCGAGGACACGATCGGCGGCGCGAGGCCGGTGGCGCCCACGATCAGCGCGCCCGCGCGCACCTGCGCCGAGCCCTTGACCTCGTTCATCGCCGCGGTGATCTGCGCGCACGCGGTCCAGCGGCTCGCCGCGCAGCGGCAGGTCCACGAACACGGTCGAGATGCGGTTGCCCAGCTCGCCGCGCTCGTCCTCGGTCGCGCACCGACACCGGCACCAGCGCCACGGCGCTGCTCGGGCGCGTCCTCGCCCAGGTACTCGGAGAGCATCAGCGCGACGGCGGCCAGCAGCACGTCGTTCACCGTCGCGCCGGTGGCGCGGCGCACCGCCTTGACGTCGTCGAGCCGGCGCGCGCGCCAGCGCGAAGCGGCCGCTCGCGGCCGATCTCGGCGTTCAGCCGGGTCGTCGGGCGCCTGCGGGCGCACGCGCGCCAGCTCGCCCACCACGCCCGGCGGCGCTGCGCATCTGGCGCGCGTAGGTGCGCGGGTCGACCGTGCGCGTGACACGGCCTCGCGCGCGAGCTTGCGCGGCAGGTCGAGCTGCGCGGAGGCGATCCGCGTGAGCTGGTCGAGCCGCGCGGCGCCGGCGCGCTCGGCGCGGCTCGCTTCGGCTCGGGCGGCGGGATGTCGAGCCCCTCGGGCGTGGGGTCGAGGATCACGGTGCCCACGTCCACCGCGGCGATGCCGTCCACCAGCGCGTGGTGCATCTTCGCCACGATCGCCGTGCGCCCGCGCGCCAGCCCCTCGACCACCGTGAGCTGCCACAGCGGCCGCGAGCGGTCGAGCGGCTCGGACAGCATCTGGCCGACCAGCTCGCACAGCTCGGCGTCGCCGCCCGGGGCGGGCAGCGCCACGCGGCGCACGTGGCGCTCGACGTCGAAGGCCTCGTCCTCCACCCAGACCGGGTTGGCCAGGCCCGAGCGGCGGCCTCTCGAGGCGCATCGTGTAGCGCGGGATCAGGTGGATCCGCTCGCGCAGGCGCTGCGACCACGGTCTCGCGCGTCGACATGCCCGTCGAACACGCAGACGCCGCCCACGTGCATGTGCACCGGCCCGCGCTCGGCCTGGATGGCGGAGAGGTCGGAGGGGGAGAGGGGCTCGGCCACGACGGCGCGAGCCTAGTGACCCGAGTCGTCAGTCCTGGGTGCGGCGCTTCTGCGGCGTGCCGAAGGCGTAGTCCCAGAACGGTGCGCTCACGCCGAAGCCGCGGGTGTCGTCCTGGAAGTGGTGGCGCATGTGCAGCTCGTACAGAAGCTTGCCCAGGCGCGTGCGCGCGCTTGTGGTGGTGCAGGTGGTAGTGCGTCATGTCGTACAGCGAGGTAGCCGGCGAGGAAGCCGCAGGCGAACAGGTCGGCGCTCTGGCCGCCGATCACCAGGTAGAACAGCCCGTAGAACAGGAGCGCCAGCGGGACGCTCACGGACGGCGGCATGACCAGCCGCATCGGATCGTTTGGATGGTCGTGGTGGACCCCGTGGATGATCCAGTGCAGCCGCGCGCCGATCCCGCGCTCCGGCTCGAAGTGGAACACCACGCGGTGCATCCAGTACTCGGTGAGGGTCCAGAACGCGTAGCCGCCCAGCAGCCAGGCCGTGACCTCCAGGGGAGGCGTGCCCTCCTGCCCGAGCGCGAACGTGACGGCGATGGCGGGGATGAAGATGAACAGCGGCACCGTCGGGTGCACGCGCGAGAGACGGTCGAGGAGATCCGAGTCGAACATCCTCGGTGAGGCGCGGAGGGAATCCGTGCGCCGCGGGGCCATGGACCCCGGAATTTACCAGCGGCGGCGGCGCGCGGCCAGCCCTGCAAGCGTTAGCTCTGGAGCTGCCGGGACCCGCTGCCGGAACGCCAGCGGCCCGTCCACGCCGAGCAAACGAACTCGAGCCCGAAGCCCGCGGCGAACGAGTAGACCACGAGCTGCCCGATTCCGATCGAGCCGTTCGTGGCCAGGCCGAAGACGAAGGCGAGCAGGGTCGCCGTTACCGCGGCCACGAAGGCCAGCTGCCCGTTGCGGGCGATCAGTGATGTGACCGTTTCTCTCATTGAGGAGATGGTCGGTCCGAACGGGCGTTTCGCTGTGATCGGCGGGTGACCGTCCTGTGAAGACGGGGTGAACGGGCGGAGCTAGCGCCTGCGCCTGACCTTGAGCGTCCGGGTGCTGGTGCCCAGCCGCACCCCGGAGGCCGTGCGGCCGGAGATCGTGAGCACCAGCCTCACCCTGCCCCCGCGCTTGCGCGCACGCGCGGCCACGCGCCTGGCCCTGCGTGAGAGCCTGAGCCGCAGGACGGCGCGGCCCTTGCGGATGGCCTTGGTCTGTGGGCGGGTCAGGTAGCTGCGCTTGCGCTTGCCCGACCGCACGACCAGCTTGCCGCGGGCCCTGACCGACGCGCATGGGCCGCCGCAGCGGACCGCCACCGTGGCGTACTTCCCGAGGCGGGCGCGACCGAGCTTGAGCGACCGCTTGAAGGCGGCCCGCCGCTTGGCGCGGGCCCGGGCGGCCGCCGGCCCGGTGGCGCCCTTGGGGGAGCGGCCCGATCCGAGCCCGGCAAGAGGGGCACCTGGGGGAGTGAGGCGCAGGACCACCGGCCCGCCGCCCACATCCACCGACAGGCGCCGCGGGTTTGCCCAGCGCGCCAGTTCGCCGTCGGCGGCCACGGGATCGAACCGGCGGGCCAGCGCCACGGGCTGGCCCAGCACGACATCGACGCGGTCCGAGGCCGGGTACATGTCGGTCCGGGCGAACCGGTCCCACACGCTCAGCTCTCGCCACAGCACGAGCGAGAACGTGCCGTCGGCCGACCGCAGCAGGAGGCTCCGCATGTCTGGGGGCGCCCCCTCGAAGCCGAACCGCAGCCCGCCGGGCACGGGGAGCGGGGCCGACCCGGAGTCGACCGCTCGCATGAGGTTGCGTAGCGCGTTGAAGGCGGGCTTGCGCGACAGGTCCGAGCGCAGCAGCCCGAAGGAGTTCTCCATGTTCGAGAACCCCTCGCCTGGCCTCTTCGGCCGGGAGACCAGGGATCGAGCAGCTGGTAGATGTAGGTGCGCTCCACGCCGCCCACGAACCCCTCCAGGGCCAGCCGCGGCGTGTAGTGGGCGATGCCGCGCGCTCTGACGTGGGGTTGTGGCCGCTCGTGGTGGCCAGGTCCGAGTGGTATCCGGCCTCGGTGGCCACGAGTGGCTTGGAGCCCGAGATCGGCGCCGCACGGGCGCGCTCGTCCGCCAGGTTGTGCAGCGGGGTGCCGCCTCCCGGATAGGGATGCATGTTGCCGCGATCGAGGTATGCGGATAGGTCGCCCACGGCCGCGCGGTTGTTGTGGTGCACCACGGCCGGGCCCAGCACCGGGAGGTGCCTGAGCAGCGGGTCGCCCTTCACCCGTGCCCACAGCTCGCGCTGGTAGGCGCGGGTGCGCGGCAGCCAGTCCGACAGGCCCTCTACGTCGGGCTCGTTGGGCGCGCCGATCGAGATCACGGCGCCCCTCAGGTGGGTGCGGATGGCCTGGAGGTTCTCCTGGAGACGTGGCGACCCGCCGCGCAGGTCGCCGGCGATCAGGTGCGTCTTGATGCCCGCCGCGCCGAGGCGCTTGATGCGGTCCACGTGGTGCACGCAGGTGGCGCACAGGCCGTCGCGCAGGTAGCGCACGCCGAGCTCGCGCAGCCGCGAGTGGATGGTGTTGAAGTCGGCGTACGAGCTGTCCGTCCACAACAGGTGCACGTTCACGCCAACGGAGTCGCCGAAGGCGCGGGCGGACCTGGCCTGGACGTAGGGCTGCTGCGGGTAGCCGGGCGTGTCCGCGGCGGTGGCGGATCCCGAACTGAGGGCGGATGGCAGGCCCGACCAGCAGGCGGTCGCGCCCAGCGCCATGAGAATGAGTACGGCTATGGCACGGCGGATACCCCGCGCCTCGGCAGGCCGCCGCCGCGCCGCCAACGAGCCGGCTGGCCTCTCAGACGAAAGTCCAGGCCCGGCGCGGCCTCGCCTAGCCGAGTGTCCAGGCTCTGAGGAAGCGCTTGGCCCGCTTGGATCCAGCCGTGGCGCTGCGATCCGCGATGCCCAGCTCGGTGACCTTTCCGCGCACGATCCTCACCAGCAGGCGCGCGCGGCCGCCAGGCGCGACCAGCCAGGTGGAACGGCCGATTCGGTGACGTTGCTCGCCCCGCAGCCGGCGTGCCGCGGACCGGGCGCCCTGCCCGATCTTCACTCCGCGCAAGGACAGGCTCGGGCTGGTGGTCAGCGCCAGCGCCACGCGGCCGTGCAGCCTGCGGCCGGAGGACCCGAGCGCCCGCTCCAGGCGCCGCGGTGGGTAGCCGACGCGCAGGGTGCCACCGCCGACGGTGCACCAGCGGTCGATCGAGCGCCCCGAGCGCCTGCCGCCGGCGACCGCAGTGCCGGCGCTGGGATGTCCGCGGGCGGCCGAGCTTGGCCACGCCGAGCTCGGTGCCCTCGACCTCACGCGGGGCGTCGATGCAGCCTCCCCGCCCGAGCTGGAGGAACCTGGCGACCGACGGGACGCCGCGGTCGCTCACGAGGAAGAGCATGTAGTACCCGGGGCCCGCGACCGCCACGTCGGGGGGCGCGGTCAGCCGTACGACCCCGTTGCTCCGGCGCTCCACCCGGAGCGGCACGTAGCGCTGGCTCATGTCGTTGGCGTGGGTGACCGCGCTGGGCGCCACGAGTGCGGCGCGCCGTACCGGTGCCCCGGAGGACGACACGTCGAAGGTCCTTCCGAGCGTGATGCGCTTGGGCGCGGACGCCGATCACGGGCCGCGGGCCCTTGAAGAGATAGGGCGGCTCATAGATCTCCGCCGTGTCGCTGAAGATGCTGGTGTTCAGGTCGTCGCCCGCAGAGATCACGCGGGCGTCGGGGAGCAGCATCGCTATCGAGTGGTAGGCGCGCGGCTCGGCCTGGGCGGGGCCCAGGGTCCAGCGCCGGGTGGAGGGGCTCCACAGCTCGATGTGTCGCTGCTCGGGGTCGGCGGACCACTGGTCGCCGTTGCGGATGCCCACGCCGCCGCCCACCGTGACCATGGAGCCGTCGGGCAACAGCACGGTGTTGTGGTGTGAGCGGCCCACCTGCATCGGCGGCGCGGGGCGCCAGCCGGCACGTGGCTTGCGCTCGTCGAAGGTCTCGGCGCTCGTCGTTCCATAGCTCGTGGTGTTGGCCACGTACGTGCCCGGCGCCGATCCGCCCAGCTGCATGACCGATGGGGACCCGCCGGGCCCGGCTGGTACGGGCACGGCCGTGCCCCAGACCCGGTCACGCCTCGCGTTGGGGATGTCCTCCCACGAGAAGGCGTTGTCCGGCCCCGGCACCTTCATGAACCACGAGTCATTCATGATCGGCCCGGCGATCAGGATCCGGCCGCTGGGCATCGGGATGGCGTGCGGGTAGAGGCCGCCGGTGGGCGGGCCGTTCCTGGTCCCGCGCCGGCCGAGCAGGGAGATCCGGCCGCGTCCGTTGAGGTTGGCCGAGGGGGTGAAGAGCTCGACGGTCGTGTTGTCGTTGGCCCCGTGGATGCCGGAAGCGGTCAGGCCGCTCATGATCACCGTGCGCCCATCGGGGAGCAGCACGTTCGTGGGATACCAGCGGCCCGCGCGCATGTTGGGCTGCTCGGTCCAGGACTCCGTGAAGGGGTTGAACGTGTAGACCTTGTTCAGGCCCTTGGGGGCCGCGGTCTTCGTGCCGAACGCGAGGTTGCCGCCGGTGACCAGCAGGCGGCCGTCGGCCATGTGCGACTGGCCGGCGCACCAGATGTTGGCGGGCTTGAGCTGACCGTCGGCGGGGTCGCGCCAGAGCGGTGGGTCGACCTGCTTGTGCGCGCCGGTGCGCGGATCCCAGAGCCATGCGTGCGCGAGATTCGGCTCGCTTATGTCCTGCCCAGGCGTGGTCGACCCGGTGGGCTTGCGCGGGTAGGAGAACCAGAGGACCTTGCCGGTGGGGAGCACGGCGCCGTGGACCGCCATCACCGGGATGGAGAACGCGGCTCCCCAGCGGCCCACGCGCGTGGGGTCGCCCGTCACGGGGCGCAGGCCGGCGGAGGCCCGAGCCCGCGGAGCGCCGCTAGCGGCGGTGCGGGCCGTGGCCCTGCGCTGGCGGATCGCCCGGCGCAGCTGCGCGTGCTCGGCTGCGTGCGCGGCGCCCAGCACACGGGCCTCGGCCGCACGCAAGGCGGCCTCTCCCGCCCGGTCCGCCGGGGGCGGCGTGGCGGGCGTGCCCGCGGAGGCGCCTGGGACCGCGATCCCCGCAATTGTGAGAGCCGCGAGCCCCGCGGCGGTCGTCCGCTTTCTGTTCATGTCTCCCGCCGGGCGACTGGGCCACGAATCGCGCGCCAGATGGCGCCTCCAGCGCCGCTACCAACCTACCCCCGCGAGGGTGATCCCGCCACTTGCAGCCGGCTTCTCCGAGGCTCTGGGCAGCGGTCGGCAGCGATCAGCGAGCGGCGCCCGCCACGCGGCTCGCGCGCGCCGCCTGCGAGGTTGCGACCTCGGCCCGGGGGGAGAGCCCGTAGCGCGGCCCCTTGCGAGCCAGGGCGCTGAACCGGCCTGGCAGGGCAAGCCGCGCCCTGACCACGGCGAAGCCGCGCTTGCCGGTGCGGGCCTTGCCCCCGGCGAAGCTCACGTAGGCGCGCCGCACCGGCCTGTCTCCACGCATGACGCGAACGACCGCGGTGACCCTGCCGGGAAGTGGCTCGGCCACCACGTTGGCGATGCTCACGTTCAGGCCGGCGCGCCCCGGCGTGCGCACGAAGTGCAGCAACGCACTGGACGGCCCGAAGCTCAGCTGGCAGCCGGGATCGAAGGGCGCGATCAGCCAATGCAGCCTGCCGCCGAGCGTGGGGATGGTGTCGAGCCCCTCGGCCTCGCCGCACAGGGTGGTCTCCAGCTCCAGCCGGCGGGAGCCGGTGGCGGTGTCGACCGACCACACCTGGTAGACGCCGTCGCGCTCGCCTGCCAGCAGCAGCCGGCCGGCGCGGAACACGGCGCCGGTCACGCCCGTGGGCGGCACGGCGCCGGCAAGCCTGCGCACAGAGCGGATGGGCGCGGCGGCCGGCGCGGCGTTCGCGGCCGACACGTCGCTGGTCCGGTAGGCCAGCAGGTCGCTCCCGCTGCTCGTCCAGATGAGCTTGCCGTCTGGCGAGGTCTCGGCCCACATGGCCTTGGCTATCTCGCTGCGGTCGAGCTTCACGTAGTAGCGCCAGGCCAGCGTGCGCGGGTCCGTCACGCCGAAGGACCCGGTGCCGCAGGTGTTGCCTCCTGCTCCGGGGCGGTAGCACTCGAGCGGCAGGATCAGACGCCCGCCCTCGGCGCGGTTCCAAGTGGGGTCGCCGATGTGGTTGTAACCCTCGGCGGTGGCCACCGCCGGCGGGATCGCGTTGCCAACGCCGCCCGTCTGGAGCAGCCGCGGCGTGGCCTGCCACACGCCCTCGAACACGCCGACGAAGTAGGTGCGCGTCTTGGCCGGGTTGGAGGTCAGCCCCTGGTACCAGACCACCGGCACCGAGCTCGCGCCGGTCAGGAGCCAGCGACCGGGGTCCTGCGCGGCCGCGGTCGAAGCCGCGGCGGCGGCCACGAGGGCGGTGAGCGCGACGGTGGCCGCGGCTCGGCGGAGGGCCTTCATCGGTGCGAGCGTAACCGCACGGCGGCGGGGCGGGCGCCGCACCGGGCGCTCAGTTGTCGGTGACCACGACCGAGCTGAACTCCGGCTGGTCGAGCGTGGCCGGGCCTTCGGTGCAGTTCGGCGGAGTCGTACCGGGCGCGGTGGTGGCTCGCAGCCGGTCCGGGACCGGGCCCGTGCCGGGCTCGACGTCGTCGATGGTGAAGAGCGAAGTGGCCCGGCGCGTCGAGTCGGTGCGGCCGAAGTACTCGTCGCCCACCGCCCCCACGGTCGCGCGACTGCCGTTCACGGCGACGCACGTGACGAATCCGGTGAACGTGATTGGGGAGAAGGTCCCGTTCTCCTCTTCGGTTCGGTAGTGCGAGAGGCTGCCGGTCGGGCTGCTGCCTGACGGGCTCGCGACGGCGTCCACCTGGCCGCCGGGCTGGGAGATGCCGCGGAGCGCGTACCGCCAGGACCCCTTGACCGAATCCTTGCCCGCCGGTCCAGGGGTGGTGAAGAAGCGGCGCTGGGCGCACACCGCGGACTCGCCCTGGTCACCGCCACAGAGTTGGTAGATGTAGGTCGTCGCGTCCCGTAGACCGGTGATCGGCTCGGAGAGCGGGCCGCTCGCGCCGGCAGGCCACTCACGCTGGATGGTGCGCTGGATGGGCGAGGGCGGGAAGGCGGCCTGGTACTCGAAGTAGCTGTAGGCGGGGCCGGTGTTCGCTGTGCCCTGTCCGTTGAGCCGGGCGCTGTCGGGCCCGACTTGAGTGGCCGGCTCAGTGGAGCCGTAGCAGCCGGTCAGCAGGGCGACTGCGCCGAGGAGCGACAGGAGTCCGGCTGCGCGCACTTGGCGATCCTACGTCAGACCCGTGAAGTGGACTGAGCCTCCCGCCTCGGAGGGACGCGGGTACGATCGAGCGGCGTGCCCGACCGTCTCTACTTCACGGAGTCCGACGAGGCCAATGCCCTGATCGCCTCGGACCCAATGGCCCTGCTGGTGGGCTTCGAGCTCGACCAGCGCGTGACCGTGATGAAGGCCTTCCAGGGTCCGCTGGCGCTGAAGGAGCGACTAGGTGCGATCGACGCCGCCACGCTGGCCTCTGCCGACCTCGAGCCGGTGTTCTTCGCGAAGCCGGTGATACATCGCTACCCGCGCTCGATGGCCAAGCGCGTGCACGAGCTGGCGGTCCACGTGCGCGACCGCTACGGAGGCGATGCCGCCCGCGTGTGGACCGACGCGGCCGACTCAGACGAGCTGCGCGCCAACCTGGCCGCGCTGCCGGGCTTCGGCGAGATGAAGATCAAGGCGCTTGGGTCGGTGCTGTTCAAGCACTTCGGCGTGGAGGCCGCCGGCGAGCTCGTGCCCTGGCACCCGACGCTGGGCGACGTGGACTCGCCAAAGGCGCTCGAGGAGTACCAGGAGGCGAAGCGCATCCACAAGGCGGAGTGGGCGAAGGGTCGCGCGGGCTCCTGACCGGCGCCGACGAGAGCGGCGAACGGGCCTCCTTCTGCAGGGCCTACTCCGACAGGCCCGCGGCCCGGAGGGCCTCGCCGCGGTCCACGAACCAGTCGTTGCGGAGGACCCTCCCTTCGCGGAATCTTGAGACGCACCAGTAATCGAGCTCGTTGGTCGCGCCGCTCGTCCTGCCCGTCACGGTGCGCCTGTATCTGGCTACAAGCGCGTCGCCGGGGGCGTCGATGACCTCGGTGATGTGCATATCACCCGGTTCCCAAGCCTCGTTGAGGCTCATCACGAAGTCCCAGACCTCCTCGCGACCGCGGACGGTGGAGGCCTCCGGCCATCCCGGGTCTGTGCAGAATTCGAGCCCTGGATCGTTCAACGGCAGCCAGGCGTCCTTGTCACGCCGGTTGACCGCCTCCAGGACCCTCCGCACGACCTCCAAGTTCTCCTGGGACATCGCCGCTGAGTATCACTTCTGCCGACGGACGGGTCCATGAGAGCTGATGCGGGTGGCGTATGGCAGCCCCTGGTGGAGGCGAAGTTGCTGGGCTGGACCTGAGCGCCTACTCCGACAGCCCGACGGCTTCGAGGGCTTGCGAGCGGTCGCCGAAGTTGTGCCAGCTTGCGATCCTGCCGTCTCGGAAAACGAACACGTGAGCGTCGGTCTGCTCCATCGCGATCCCGCTGCCCGTACCCAGGCCGGTCAAGCGCAGCAGCGCGACAGCCGTGTCGTCGGTTTCGATCAGCTCGACAACCTCGACCCTGTGGGACTCCCACGCGGCAAGGAACCCCTCGGTCCACTGTCGAAGCTGAACATGGCCTCGGAAAGGCCCCGGCTCCGGGACGTCTGGCGGAAAGACGACCTCACAGTCGGCGTCGAAGAACCGAAGAAAGCCGTCGACATTGCGCTCATTCCAGGCGTCGACGAGATTGGCGACGGTCTTCACCTTCTCCTGCGACATCGCCCGCCGAGTATCCCACGCGTTTTCGCACCTACTCGCTCGGGAGAGGCTCCCCGGTGATTTCGATTCCGTGCGATCCGCAGGCACGCCGACGCCGACCCTCACGCAAAGGCGACGCTCGGGTGTCGTTGCCTAGCCTTCTGCGGCCTTGAGCTCAGAAGCGCGCCCACCGGAGATGGCCACCACTCGGATCCGAGGAGAAGCGCGGTCCTGAAGGGGTTGGGTCACGCCCTTGAGCAGGAAGCCGGATCGCTCTAGTTGTGAACCAAACTTCTTAGCGACGTCTGACCGTGACGCCAGGGGCCTTCCGTTAGCCACGAGCTCACCGTCGGCAAACACGAGTACTTGGTCCGCCACGCGACGGCGCCCTCGATCCACGGCCCAGCCGGAGACGGTTATCGCCTCGCCGTTGGTCTCCAAAGAGTCCAAGAAGCCGCTGACGGCGCCTGCGACTAGCCGGATCGGACGCCTGGAAGGCCTCGCAACGGCCTCGTATCCATCCCGCTCGACGAGTTGGGCATCGAACGTGGAGTCGCTCCGCGGCACGTACGCGAGGCGGATCGCCTTAGAACCTGTGCTGATCCGGAAGATCTGGACACGGTTGGCACCCTGGCGCAGCCTGCTAGGAGGGACGATGGCGCCGACGCGGGTCTCTGATCCCGCTTCGTAGGCCGAACCGACTCCGGCAATGCGCCCATTCAAAGCCACCGCGAAGCGCTCGCCGACCTTCACGTTCCCAGTGATCACTCCGGTCACGAAAGCCGGAATCACGCTGGCGCTGGGGTTCACCGAGGTGAACAGGCGTGGTGTGTCCAGCCGGATTCGGACATCCGCGGTAGCGAACGGTCTGAGCTCAGCGGTATCGACTCCGATGAGCTCGGCGGCGGTGACGCTCGCGAACAGCCCTGTCCGCCCCGCGCCGAACAGGTCCTCTGTCAGACGCACCCGAGCGTCGCGCCCCCGCTTGAACTCTCCAGCCCTGACAGTGGCGTTTGAGGCGTCGAGAGCGGAAATCGTCAGTGACGAAGGGTCATTGGCCGAACCCAGCAGCGATCGCCCGTCAGTCTTCTCGTGGAGTCGCACGCCCAGGGCGTCGGCTACAGACGGGAGGATGTCGACTGTGCGCGCCAGTCGCTCGTCGCGGCGGCCGGAGCGCTGTCCCGGCGTCTTCAAGAAGAGGGGGACGGACGCGATGTCTGGGAAGGTTTCTTCGGTGATCTCCCGACGGGGCAGGCCGGGTTGGAAAGCGATCCCGTGGTCTGCGGTCACGACGATGAGCGCTCGGTCGTACTGCCCCGTCTGGCGCAGTTTTTTCACCAACTGGCCGAGGAGGCGGTCGACATATCCGAGCTGGAGCAGGTAGCGCTGCTCGGCCTGTCGGACGAGGACCGGATCGTTGCCCCACACGTCGTCCTCCGTGCCGGGCAGGGCGGGCCCGGCTGCGGGGTACACCTGGCCGGAGGGCAGGGATTGCCATGGATGATGCGGCAGCAGGACGTGCGCAAAGGTAAGAGTCGGACGCTTGCGGAAACGCTCCACGCGCGCGGTGACCCGCCGCCACTGGGCTGGAGGGTCTTCGAACGCCCCCGCCGGAATGCCCGACTGTGGCGCCCTCTGAGGGCCAGTAGCAACGTCACGACCCTCATCGCCGAAGTTGCCAAAGGTCTGGTCCACAGCCGGCAGACTGTCGCCCAAGCCCTCTGGGAGCAGCAGGTGCAGGGACACCACGGTGAGGTCGTCGAACAGCGCCCCCAGACGGCTCGCCGTCGCCTCTTCGACTCCTTTTGCGCACAATCGCTCCGGACAGAGGTCAGTGGCCGGCTCATTCACGTTGAACCCGTATCGGTCGCTCAGGACAGTGAAAAGGTTGTGTGGATATTCCGAGACGGTTGGGGGTACATCGCCAGTGGGCACATCGCCGGTGAGAACAGCGGGCACCGCGTGAGTGGTTCCATCGGTGACCGTCGTAGCGTTTGGGAACCAGGTCGCGTCGCCTGCCAACGACGCAAAGTTTGGGTATCGCTCAGCGTCGAGTCTCCCCCCGCGGTTCATGAGCGAGTAACCCGAAAACTCGTCGAAGACCACGACTACCACGGGGACGCGGGCGCCCTGAATGGCCGCCGCGGTAGAGCTGTCGCCCTGCGGAAGGACTAGCTTTGAAATCGGAGAGGTCAGCAAAAACATCCCAAGGAAAACAACGGGAGCAGGAGCGAGCACCGTGAGCACCGATCTCGCAGGAGGAAAAAGCGCATAGAGACAGGCTGACCCGGCGCCCAACGTCATAGCTCCGATGAGCAGGAGAAAAGCAGGAGCGTCGACTACATCGTCGAGGACCTGAAGCGCCAGGGCCGTTGCGAGAACGCCGACGAACACGGCATGCAACGAACGCCGAACCGGCTCAAAGCGAGCGAAGGGCAGCTCACAAGCCAGCAGAACCGACGGAGGGACGAGTGTCACCCCGAAGGCGAGAAGCAGTATGTCGCCGGCCGTGTTGCCACGAACCACGAAGAAATCGGGACTGTCGGCGAGGACGTCGAAGAGCGGTTTCGCGAAGGCGAAGGCCCACAGCACCGCCAGGTGGATCCACGCAAGCGCCAGCCGGCCAACCGCAGGTGTTTCTTTCGGCGCCCCCGCCACTCCCGACGATCATCCCCCGGAGAGTTGATTGCCGCAAGGATCCCTTTCGTGATGCCGCGTGCACGTCAACCTCCGCAAGCGAACATCCCTACATCGGGCAAGGCCGCACCTCGGACGGTTGGATTGAGTAGGAAGCCGGGGTTCGCCTTAGCGAGCACTTGCCTCGTCGGTCAGCCACTCGACCCAACCTTGAGGCAGATCGTCGATCCCGGTCATAGCCTTGAACTCCAGGCCATTTGGACCTGAGATCGGAGAGGAGGTGAATCGCAATGAAGAAGCTGATGGCCATCGTGGCGGCAGTGGGTGCGCCGCGATCCCAGCCACAGCGTTCGGAGCGCCCGACTTCGGGCCGGGCAACAGCAGCAAGGGCCCGAACGATGCCGGGGCGAAGTGCCACCCACCCGGCCAGACGGTAGATGAGCCGGGCTGGAAGTAGCACCCGCTCTCGGGGGCGGCATGGAAGCCGCCCCCTCTCCTCGATTCGGCCCGTCTAATCGAGCCACCAGGCCCGGGAGCAGCCGCCAGGGATGGCGCGAACCGTGACGCAAGCGATAGCCGGGCCTACGTCCCCGGCTATCCCGTGTCCTCGAAGGTGGCGCTCCGGTCGAGCATCCAGAACCGGCCCTGCCGCGCTCGGATCGGAGGCACCTTGACACACGTGGCCGTGATGTGTTAGTCATTCGCCTAAGGCGAGTGTCTAAGAATCGTGAAAACAGCCCCGCCATCCACTTCAACGCCACCGGCTCGTCGCGCCACCGCAGAAGCTTTCCTGGACGCGGCTGAGCGGCTCCTCGTGGAGGTAGGACACGCCGGGATAAGCACCCGGCGTCTGGCCGACGAGGCCGGTGCGAACCAGGGACTCGTCCATTACTACTTCGGCTCGATGGACGAGCTCTTCGTCCAGGTGCTCGAGCGATTCACCGAGCGGCTCGTTGCTCGACAGCGTGAGATGTATGCGACCGATGAGCCCTTCATCGAGAAGTGGCGCACGGCGTGGCGGTTTCAGCAGGAGGACCTCGACGCTGGCTACTCGAAGATCTGGATGGAGCTCCAGGCGCTGTCCTGGAGCCACCCGAACCTGCGGCCGCGCATAGCGCGCGTGAACGCTGAGTGGCGCGCCGTGCTCCGCGCGGCGTTCGCGACCGCTACGCAGGAATACGAACTGGAAGAGGACGAGTTCCCCGTTGAGGCCCTCGTCGCAATGATGATGACGTTCGGGCAAGGCTTTGCGCTCGAGCGTCTCGAGGGAATTGACGAGGGACACGATCAATTGCTGGGCTGGATCGAGCGCTGGCTCGAGCGGCTCGACGCGAGTAGGGAGAGCAGATGAACACGACGACGGACGTGCCCCCACGACCACAGAACGAGGCTACCCGGGGGACCGCACAGGAGCAGCGCCACGAGCAGAGCCGCGCCCGCTACCCCGACGAGGAGGGCTTCGTCGAGCGCGACGGAGTGCGCGTCTTCTGGGAGTCATACGGCCAGGGGGAGCAGACCCTGCTCTTCCTGCCGACGTGGACGCTCGTTCACTCGCGTGTCTGGAAGGCACAAATCCCATACTTCGCGCGGCACTTCCGGGTGATCTGCTTCGACCCCCGCGGAAACGGCCACTCCGACCGCCCGCTGGATCAGTCCGCGTACGATGAGCGGGAGTTCGCCCGGGACGCGCTCGACGTACTGGACGCCTGCGGAGTGGACAGGGCCGTTCTCGTCGCGCTTTCGAGTGGAGCGCAGCGCGGGCTTCTGCTCGCCGCGGAGCGTCCCGAGCGCGTGGCGGGAATCGTGTTCATCGGCCCCTGGTTCCCGGTCAGCCGCCTGTCCTCCATGCGCTGGCGCGTTCTCGCCCACCCGCGCATGGCGGGCTTTGCGAACAGGCCACCGCTCACGACGCGCGGCTGGGGCAAGTTCAATCCCCACTATTGGGCTCACGGCGGGTATGCCGACTTCGTCCAATGGTGGGCGGAGCGAATGCTGCCCGAACCGCACTCGACGAAGCAAATCGAGGACGCAATCGCGTGGTCGCACGAAACCGACGGGGTGACCCTCGGCCTGAGCGCGATGGCCGAACGCGGGGCGTCACCGACGCGGCGCGACCAGACCAACCTCGCGGAACGTGTCCGGTGCCCCGTTCTCGTGATCCACGGCACCGACGACAAGATCACGCCGTACACCGATGGCGAGGCGCTCGCGAAGATCACCGGCGGCCGGCTCGAGACCGTCGAGGGCGCGGGCCACCTTCCGCAGGCCCGCAAGCCGGTGCAGGTGAACCTCGCCCTACGCGAGTTCGTCGAGGGGGCGCCGTTGCGCGATCCCACGGTCCATCGCTCGGATGGTCGAAAGCGCGTTCTCTACATCTCATCGCCGATCGGGCTCGGCCACGCTCAGCGCGATGTCGCCATCGCGCGCGAGCTGCGCGGCCTCGTCGACGGGCTGCAGATCGACTGGCTCGCCCAGGATCCCGTCACCCGCGTTCTCGCCGGGGAGGGGGAGCGGATTCACCCGGCGAGCGAGCACCTGGCCAACGAGTCCCAGCACATCGAGTCGGAGTCGGCCGAGCACGACCTCCACTGCTTCCAAGCTATCCGCCGGATGGACGAAATCCTGATCAACAACTTCATGGTCTTCCACGACCTCGTGCGCGAGGACCGCTACGACCTCTGGGTGGGCGACGAGGCCTGGGAGCTCGACTACTTCCTACACGAAAATCCGCGCGAGAAGCGGTCCCATTACGCGTGGATGACCGACTTCGTCGGGTGGCTGCCGATGCCCGACGGCGGCTCGCACGAGGCGCACCTCACGGCGGACTACAACGCCGAGATGGTCGAGCACATCGCCGGCCATCCCGAGCTGCGCGACCGTGCGATATTCGTCGGCAACCCCGACGACATCGTCGACGAGCCGCTCGGGCCCGAGCTGCCGATGATCCGCGACTGGACCGAGCGCCACTTCGATTTCTCGGGATACGTCACAGGCTTCGATCCGCGAAGCCTCGGGGATCGCGACGAGCTCAGGCACGAGCTCGGCTACCGGCCCGGCGAGAAGGTCTGCATCGTGACCGTGGGCGGCTCGGGCGTGGGCGCCGATCTGCTGCGGCGGGTCATCGCCTCGTTCCCGGAAGCCAAGCGCCGGGTGCCGGAGCTGCGCATGATCGTGGTGGCGGGGCCGCGGATCGACGCGGCGTCCCTCATGCAGGCCGACGGTCTCGAGGTAGTGGCCTACGTCCACAACCTCTACCGCCACCTCGCGGCGTGCGACCTCGCGGTCGTCCAGGGAGGGCTCACCACTGCGATGGAGCTGACCGCGAGCGGGCGGCCGTTCCTCTACTTCCCGCTGCGCCACCACTTCGAGCAGAACCTGCACGTCGCCCACCGGCTCCACCGCTACGGCGCCGGCCGCCGCATGGACTTCGACACGGCGCACCCCGACGTCATCGCGGCGGCGATCGCTGAGGAGATCGGGCACCCGGTGAGCTACCGGGAGGTTGAGACGGACGGCGCCCGGCGCGCTGCGGAAAGGCTGGCGGAGCTCCTCTAGGGCGCGAGAGCCGGCACCCTCCGCCACAGCATCGTCCGTCTGTCCGGAGGTAGGGGCTGGGCCGAGCGGCGGGCTAAGGTCCTGCTAGAGCGGTCACTCCGCTCGGCGAGTCCCTTGCCATGGGCAGGCGGTCCCCGCACTCGCTGCCCCTCGCGGGGCGTTGTCGGCACCAGCTCTCGAGGGGGCCCCGAAAGAGAGATGCCTCAAGAGCCCTAGCGTCGAGCGCCACTAGCACGAACATGCCCGGGAGTCCCAGCCCAGCGGGTCCCATAGAGGCGGCCCGCTCGTCCTTCGGGTAGCCGTTGGCCACGAGGCGATAGAACACCTGCCGGATCGTCAGTGGCAGGTAGTTGGCTCCTCGAGCACGTCGTCCACCTGGTCGAGCAGCAGCCTCGTCTTGCGCTGAAGACGCCACGGTGGACGTGCGTCCGACGATCAGGGGATGCTGCCGTCCTGGGTATCTCCCTGAGCGGGGCTCACATCGATCGCGGTGTCTGTGCCTGGTCCCCCGCTGAAGCTGTCTCCACCCGACCCCCCGGTCAGCGTGTCGGCGCCTCTCTTCCCAGCCAGCGCGTCCGCGCCGGAGAGAGGGTCCAGTTGAGGGATGGGCTCTGACTCGGGCGGCAACGTCTTGTAGGCGGCCTTAATGACGTTGGCCAGCCCGAGGCAGACGTGCGCGTCACGTTCGAGGACCTCCCGTTTCGGCATGCGGCTCCCTTCGGATGGTGCGCCGAAGGGGTCAGCCGACGAGTCGTGGGGATAACGTCCGCGGCGCATCGGAGTCGCCACTCCGGTGCCACGCCCCCGGCCGCTCACACGGTGCGGGGGCACTTTGATTGACGGCTCGACTGTAACCGCCGGCCTCACTCGAATCCACCCTTCTCTTCGTCGATTGTGTGCTCGGCGCACTCCTCAACCCACCGCGCAAGCTCACTGCAGGGACCAGGACCAGACTCTCCTCCCGCACGAGCCGAATGTGGGGCCTGACGTGCCGCCGGAAGCTCGACTCCCCGATGCCGAGCGAGGCGGCCGCCTCGGGCACGGTGAGCGCGAACCGCGGGATTGACGCCTTGATCTTCGGAGGCGTCACCGACCCAGCCTCCGGAGGGTCTGGGCTACGGCAGGATTGATGTCGCCGTGTCCTCGGGATCCTGGAGGAAGAGCAGTGGGTGCCCGGAGCTAAGTCCGGGCTCTGACTTCGCCTGGGTCGTCTGAAGGTCCGGCGCGGCTGGTGGCTCCGCTGCGTCGAGGCGCTGCGGGCCTACCGGCACCACGCCGCCGCTCGGGTCGGCGCACGTCCTCACCCGGTGCGGACGGCGGATCACCGTCGCCCGGGCGCCGAGGGAAGCTTCAGCTCTTAGCGAGGCGGAGCCGTCGACGTAGGCCATGTCGATGGTGCTTGGTCCATTTCCCACTGACCATCTTGCCAGTCGCCGATGACGGTACCGCTCAGATCGGCGGGCTCGACTGCGGCACGGCGCAACTTCGGGCGGCGGTTCTGGCGCGTTGACTGGTGCTGCCAATACTGCGCCCCCGGGTCCACTGGCCGCCTGCCCAACTGCAACCTTGTCGAAGACTGCTCGCCCCACGGCTTGCCCGGTTCGGAGGAAAGCCCGACTGGGCTTTCACCCGCTTGCCCGAGAGGTCGCAGTTCTTAATCCTGCGGGACACGGTCGGCGAACCGCGCCAACGACACGGTCAGGGGCCGCCGCCGCACCCAGTGTCCTGTCGGGCCTTCCCCGTGCAGAGGTACTTCAACGGTACGGCCATCCTCCGTGCTACTGCGAACACGCGAATCGCGCCCTTCGAGTCTCGGAGCTTGCCAGCGGGAACCGCGAAATTGAAGCCGAGTAAGAAAGGAGGGCGCTTTAAGCCCTTGGCGACATCCGGCCGTTCGAAATGGGGCGCCCCGCGTGCAGAAGCTTGTCTCCCCTAAAAGCAACCACCTTGTCGATCGGCCTGCCATCACGGTGCGCCCAGGCCTCCAAGGACGATCGAGTTCTCGGTCAGCTCCGAATGGTCCACGAGTCCCTCGATGCCCTCTCGTCGAATCGGGATGGCTGGGCCCGCAAGGGGCTCGATCCGTTTTGAGATCAACCGGTATGCGTTCGGTCCTGTGAGCGCATCGAACCGATAGACCGCGACCTGCAGGGGAATGATTCCGGGGTACGCACGGACTCGACGAAGCGCGAGCTGGGACAACTTCGGTAGCGCCGCCGGACGCCCGCGCAGCGCCCCGGTACTGACGACCACGACCGGCGAGCCGTCGCGCAGCGAAGCCCACCTCTCGGGAGGCGCCACGTAGTCGTGCCTATGGGGCCGGTCGGAGTACTTGTCGAGCGCAAGGGCCGTGGCAGCGGCTTGAAAGCCCCTTGGATGAGAAGAACGCCCGGTCGCCGCACTGGGCGAGGTCGTCAAGGCGGCTCGCCACACCTGGATAGTCCGGCCGGGATCGGGAGGAGTCGAAGTCCATCGCCGTAGCTGTGGCGAGGCCAGCCCCAGCAAGCAGAATGGCCACGATTGCGATGCGCGGGGACGGCTGGGTCAGCACCCAGCCGATAAGTAAGGCTGCGAATGGCAGCGACGCAATCAGGTTCCGGGCGAAGGGGAACAGGTCGGTGGAGACGAGCGAGTAGACGAAGATCGCAACTGGCGTGATGACGGCGAGACTGACCACCAGGCCGACCGGTCCGCGGAGCGCCTCAACGCTACGCGCCCAGACGTTGCCCCCGCTCAACGTGCTCAGCGCCCCAATCAGAAGGGCCACCCCGAGCAGAATCAGCGGCAATGGTTCCGGCGCCAAGAACGGATGGCCACCAAGCCAGTTCAATAGCGCATCCGTGGCGGAGAGGTCGAGCAGCTTCGCCACGTCGCCGTAGACGTCGAGTTCCTCTCCCTTCACGGATGGGATCCAGGGGAGGTAGGCGGCCACGGCCACGCCGTAAGCCACCAGCAGCTCTTGCCCTCGCCCGCGTTGGGTGGTGAGGGCCCACGCACACTCCGCTCCCACCACGAAGAGGCCTGTGTAGTGGGAGTAAAGGGTAGCGGCGACCGAGAGACCGAAGGCAATCCACCAACCTTTGCCTCGTTCAAACGCCACCAGCAGTAACAGGGCCGATAGCGCCGCAAAGAACATGAGAGTCGCGTAAGGCCTAGCTTCCACCGAGTAATAGAGGGCGAAGGGGCTGATCGCGAGAAAGCCGGCGGCGGCTGCTCCAGCCCAGCGCCCCACGGTGCGCAGCCCCAACGAACAGACCACAGGGATCGTCGCGACCCCGAACACCACCGAAGGGACGCGCAGCAGCGCGGGATCTCCCCCGCCTTCGAACCCACCCACGCGAGCGCGAAGTAAAGGGGCGGGCTGTTTTCCAGCCCGGATCGCACGGATCGCAGCATCTCACCGAAACCGTGCCCCTGCACATCGGACAGGGCGATCAGTCGTCACCCCAGAGCCCTTGGCGCACTTTGCAAGGCGCAGCCCCAAGCCCACCAGCATCAAGACGGCGACCAACACCCCGGCTTGGGCTCCCTGCCCACCCCGGCACGGTCACGTCCTACAGCATTGCGAGCGGGCGGGCAAGCGAGGACTCTCCGGTACCGCCTGGCCCGTCAATCAGGGGGCGAACCGGGCCAGCAACTCGACTGACCGGTCCGGGTCGTCGGGCAGCCGGTCGAGCGCTGCGAGCGCCACCCCGAGTTGCTCGAGGTCGACATTGGTCTCCAGCGCCAAGCGGGCCAGCAGCAGCAGCCGGCCCTGTCGAACAGATGTGGCTCCGAGGTGGCGATCACGGGCAGGATCTGCAGCGCGTCCTCGAGGTTGACCGCTGGCAGTTCCGCAGCCGCGGCTCTGATCAGGAGGAGGTCGTTGGTGGCGAGGGAGCGCTTGAAGTTCGCGTAGGACGATGCCTTGATCGACACGAACGCATGTTCGCATCGAGTCAAGCGGTTCCGCCCGTTGACTTCGGCTCGTCGCGGGTGTAGACCGCGCAGGACAGGCCTTCGGACTCGGCCGGAAGGAAGTGCTCATGCGGACGCGCGTCCTTACTGTTCTCACCGCTATCTCTCTACTGACGGCGGTAAGCGCTCCAGTGGTCTCCGCCCAGCAGCCGGTGCAGGACTCCGTCGTCGGGAGCGCAACCATGACCCTCTACGGGCAGTTCGACATCGACGCCCGCAGTGGTTCTAACGGGGAGGATCCCGTTGGGCAGGTTACGGCGATATTCAACCGATTCGAGGGCTTCAGCGGGCCGATTACGTGCCTCGCGGTGCGCGGGAACAGCGCGACACTGAACATCGACAGCAACCTCGGATTGATCACCATGCAGATCACCGACAACGCGGGCACAGGCTCGCCGGACCGCATCGACGCCTTTCCGGCTCGCCGCGCCCCTGACGACTGTTCGCCGTTCAGCGGCGGTGTGATCGGAACGGTGATCACAGGCGACATCGTCGTAGTCGATGTCCCTCCCGTGCCGACCTCGAAGGACCAGTGCAAGAACGGCGACTGGCGCAACTACGCCGGGTTCAAGAACCAGGGTGCCTGCGTCAGCTTCGTCGCGACGGGCGACAAGCGGGAGTCGTAGGCCGGCTGGCGGGGTCAGCGGGCGAACCGAGCGAGTACCTCGACTGACCGGTCCGGGTCGTCGGGCAGCCGGTCGAGCGCTGCGAGCGCCACCCCGAGTTGCTCGAGGTCGACATTGGTCTCCAGCGCCAAGCGGGCCAGCCAGCAGCAGCCGGCCCTGTCGAACAGAGGCGGCTCTGAGGCGGCGATCACGGGCAGGATCTGCAGCGCGTCCTCGAGGTTGACCGCTGGCAGTTCCGCAGCCGCGGCTCTGATCAGGAGGAGGTCGTTGGTGGCGAGGGAGCGCTTGAAGTTCGCGTAGGACGATGCCTTGATGGACACGAACGCATGTTCGCATCGCGGTCAACCTGGGAGGCCCACGGCAGGTCTGGCGGGGGCGCCGCGTGCGCATCGTGGCCCCGCAGGTCGAAGCCACATCCAAGGCTTGCAATTCGCTTGACTCGGGGATGGCGGCGGTGTTAGGACACGCAGCACACCAGCACGGATGTGTCCCGACCGAAGGGGTGCCCCATGAAGAGGATCATTTCCGCCTCCGTCGCGCTGTCCTTGGTGGTGGTGCTGGGGCTTGTTCCAGCCGCAACTGCACAGCAGCCCACCCAGGACTCGGTGGTAGGCAGCGGCACATCTAACTTCTGGGGGGGCTTCGAGATCGATGCGCAAAGCGGCCCGAGCGGCGAGAACCCGGTGGGGTTCGCGGGCTTCCAGTCCGTCGTAGGCCTCCTGGCAGGACCCGTGTCCTGTCTGGCGGTGCGTGACAACGTCGCAACGTTCAACGTGCCGGGGACTCCCTACGGGCTGGTCACCTTCGAGGTCACCGACAACGCTGGCCTGGGCACAGCTGATGTGATCAGAGGCATCCCGACAGGGCGATCGGCCTCTGACTGCTCGCTGCTGACCGAGTCGGCCGTTTCGGACACGGTCAATACGGGTGACATCGTCGTCGTGGATGCGCCGCCCTTGCCCACGTCCAAGGACCAGTGCAAGCACGGCGGCTGGCAGACCTTCCCCGGGTTCAAGAACCAAGGGGACTGTGTCAGCTTCGTCGCGATGGGCGGCAGAAACCACCCAGCAGGCTGAGGTTGGACGCTTAACGCTCTTGGGAGGCGAGGGCGGCCAATCCCTCAGGCCGCTCCCGACCTCCTGGGAGCCACCAAGGACCATGCCGCTCACGGCGCGGGGCGCCTTCCGCGCCGCGCAGCGAGTTCGTCCGCGAACCTGAGCGGATCCCTCTGGGCTTTGGGTGGCTGGCTCTCGAGCTCGCGCAGCCGCAGGTAAACGGATAGGGCGGGGACCGAACCGCGGCGGATCGCTCGCGTAACCACCAGCTTGAACTCGTCGAGCGACATCGGGCCGTCGGCCTCCCTCACAGGCGTCGCCTCGACTGCAGCAAGGAACCCCGCATAACGCGACTCAGGATCCCGGCGGCCCCGCGTGAGCCACCGCGTCACCGTCCGAGGAGACACCCCAACACAGCAGCCGCGGCCTCCGCAGCCGTGCAGCCACGGCCCATCAGCGCCGCCACCTGGTGCGACCGGGCCGAGAAGGTGTCCTGTCCTGCCCTCATGACCGGCGCCCGCGAAGAGGTAGCGCGGGGTGTCCCGCGCTCGAGGCGCCGTGATTGATTGGCCCCCGCCTACGACGGATACTGGGCGGGCGATGTCGCAGGAAAACGTGGAGTTGGTCAAAGCCCTGTTTCCCGGGGGCACCGACATCACACCGCTGCTCCGAGACGCGGGCACTTGGGCACGGACACGTGAAGCCGTCAGCCCGTTCGTTACGGACGACTTCGAGAGCGTGATCGTGTTGCCCGGTCAGACCCAGGCATATGGCGGTCTGGACGGCCTGCGCAAGAACTGGCTCGACTGGCTCGAGCCGTGGGCGGCATACCGAGTCACGATTGATGAACTGATAGACCTCGGTGAGCGCGTCCTTGGCTTGACCCGGAACTACGGACGCCGCAAAGACATGGACCTCGAGGTCGAAGTCATCGCCGCCGCGATCTTGACCTTCCGAGACGGAAAAGTGGGACGGTGGGCAGACTATGCCGACCGTGCCGAGGGCCTCGAAGCAGCGGGGCTGTCGGAGTAGGCGATGTCGCAGGAGAACGGGGAGGTCGTGCACAAGCCGCTCCGGGTGCGGGAAGGGTCGGGGCGCACGGTTGAGCAGCGCCTTGGCCTGCGATTTCCGATGGTGGCCGCTATGTCCGCTCGTCTGCTCGGTCGACTGCCGCCAGGATCGCGGCTGCGCCAGGCAGTTGTGCAGCGAGCCACTCGATTCGGGGTGGAGGCGTGGAACCGCCGCGACCTCGACGCATTCCTCATCGGCTACCGAGCCGACTTCGAGATCCACCAGCCTCGCGAGTTGGTCGAAGCGGGGTTCGTGGACTCGTGCTATCGCGGTGCGGAGGGTTACCGCCAGTCCATGGAGGCCTGGTTCGAAGTATGGAGCGCCGATCTGCGGTTGGAACCAGTGCGACTCATCGACCAGGGGACGCGAATCGCGATCCTCTACCACGCTCCGCTGCGGGGTCGGGCCAGCGGAGTCCCCGTGACCGGAGAGTTGGCGACGGTCGCCACCCTGAAAGGCGGCATGGTGATCCGCGACGAGGTGTACCTGCACCACGCCGAAGCCCTCGAAGCGGTGGGGCTGTCGGAGTAGGCGATGTCGCAGGAGAACGTGGAGATCGTTCGGCGAGTTGTCGACGTGATGGACGCCGAGGGCTTTGAGGCCGCGCTTCCGGTTTTTCTCGACGCTGCCCACTCGGACGTGGAATGGCGGGAAGACCCGGCCTGGCCTGGCTCCGCCAGCTACCGCGGTGTCGAGCAGGTCCGGCAGGTGATCTTGGACCGGATGGACACCTTGGACTTCGACCAGCAGACCGAGGACCTGATGTCCGTGGACGACAAAGTCGTATCGCTCGTCCGCTGGATCGGCAGAGGGAAGACGAGCGGTGCGCAGGGCGAGATCTCGATGGCGATGGTCTGGACGGTCCGGGACCAGGCGATCACGAGGATCGAGTTCTTTCTCGACCGCGCCCAGGCCCTGGCAGCCGTGGGGCTGTCGGAGCGGGCGATGTCGCAGGAGAACGTGGACCTGCACTACCGCTCTATTGACGCCGTCAACAGACGCGACCTGGAGGCCTTTCTGGCGCTGATGGACGAAGGCGTCGAGGCCGTGCGCCGCTGCTGTCCTCGGCGGCGAGGCGGGCGCGGTTATGGGGAAGAGGCGCGACGACGGGTCCACCGTCGCGCAGCGCACGGCGCAACTCGGTCACCGCGCCCGCGAGGACATGGTCGTGAGGCAGGTCGTCCTTCGGAGTGCTCGCGGGTTGGCGACAAGCGCCTGGTTCACCTGTGCATAGACCTGGTGCCACGCCTTGTGCGCCGCCACCAACTCCTTGGCGGCGTCATCGAGACGGTCCCGGACCGCGAGGGCCTCGGGCTCCATCTCGGACACCAACTTGTCCGCGTTCGCGGACTCGTAGGCCACACGCTCCGCTCAGCCCGTCGGATGCGGAGTTGCGCGGCCTCGGCCCTGATCTGGAACTCCTCGGCGTCGATCTCGGCCCTCGCCAGCGCGTCTGTTGCCTCGGCGATTGCCTCCTCGTCCTTGGCCGCGTGTTCTGCGACGAGCCTCTGGCGGGCTTGGAGGTGGGCGTGTGGGGCTCTTGCGGCAGCGGCCTGGACGTCGCGGGCCGCTGACTTTTCGTCCGCCTCCGCGGTCCGCAGCGCGGCCAGCCGCTCGGTTGCTGTGGCCCTGCTCTTGGCATGTCTCTCCTTGGTTGGGCCGGACTAGTTGAGTCCGCGCTGACTAGCCAGCCAGCATCCGCGGCGTTCCTGAGCTCGTCGAGGAACTGCTGCGCCTCGTGTTGCCCCGCTGACACTTCCGGCTTCGGGTCTGGCTGCGCACGCTGGTCGCTAGTCGGGGCGTCTGCGTCTGGGGGGCGCAAGTCGCCTTCGCGCTGGGCGATTTCCTCGGCCAGCCTCTCGATAGCGGAAACCAGGTTGTCTCGCTGATCGGCCATTTGCGTTTCTCCGTTCGTGGTTTGGATCATTGGGGGGACCTATCCCCGGCATACGCCGTTGCGGGACGGTGCGGCGGCGCATCGCGCAACCCTGAGGCGGATCAGCGATGTGCGCCCCGGCACCTGAGTTCCTCGTGAAGTTCGGGAGCCGCCTGCGACGTTGCTGCTGCCTGGCGCTGCACTTCCGCTTCGACGAGTCCCTTGCCGTTGGGCAGGCGGTCCTCGCACTCGCTGCCCCTCGCGGGGCGTTGTCGGCGCCGGCTACCGAACGGCGCCTCCCGGTCGGAGGAGTGCGAAGCGTTTTTCCCGAGTTAGCTTCCCGAGAGGGGCTTCGGAGGTGCCGATGCCGCTTGTAGAGCGGCGATGAGAGGTACCGCCACGGGGATTCGAACCCCGGTTTCCGCCGTGAGAGGGCGGCGTCCTAGTCCCCTAGACGATGGCGGCCTGGGTCGGCGATTGTAGCGGCGGCGAAATCGGCTCGCTAGCCTCGGGCGCATGGCCCGTGACCCCGCGAGCGCTGCTCGCGGGCGGCCGCCCTCTGCGCGGTCGCTTTCCCGCCCTGCTGGCGGCTCGCCTACGGCTGGTCGGATGCCCGGCGGGTCGACGCCTCGGCGCTCCAGGGGTTCCTCGGGCTGGAGCGCCCGGCGACGGAGCAGGTCTTCGACGCGTTCGCGCGGCTCGGCGATCCGCTGCAGGTCGGCCTGATCGGGGTCGCGCTGGCGCACACTGGCGGTGGCGCGCGGGCGGCCGCGCGTGGGGCTGTTCGTGATCGCGCTGCTGGGCGCCACCAGCGTCTCGAGCCAGGCGCTCAAGGCCCTGCTCGCCTACCCGCGCTACGACGGGACGATCGACGGCGTCTACGTCTCTGCCGCGGCGTTCCCGAGCGGGCACTCCACGGCCGCGATGGCGATGGCGATCGCACTCGTGGTCGTGATGCCTGCGCGCCTGCGTGCCGCCGGCGGCGGTGGTGGGCGCCGTGTTGGCGCTGAGCGTCTCCTTCTCGGTGGTCGCCCTCGGCTGGCACTTCCCCAGCGACGTGGTGGGCGGCTACCTGCTGGCCACCGGCTGGGCGCTGGTGCTGCTCGCGGGCCTGCGCTGGGCCGGCGAGCGCTACCCCGAGCGCACGTGGCGCACCGGTCTGGCCACGATGGCGCGGACCGCCGCCGAGGGCCTGGCGGCGGCCGGGCTGGTGGCCGCGCTCGTGGCCGGCACGGTCGCGGCCGCCGGGCTGGCGGCGCTCATCGCAGCGCGACAGCCCGACCTGATGGCCTTCGCCCAGCACAACACCGCGTTCCTGGCGGTGGCGGGCGCGATCGGGCTCACGGCGGCCGCGCTGCTCGGCGCCTGGGCGGGCGTCCTCGCCCGCCGAAGCTGAGCGGGGCCTCTGCCGCGCCTGTATCCTCCTCGCGTCCATAACGGCCGGTGGCCAGGGAAGTCCGGTGTGAATCCGGCGCGGTCCCGCCACTGTGACCGGGCGACGAAGCTCCGCAGGCGCTGACGCGCCAGCCACTGACGGCCATCGGCCATCGGGAAGGCGTGGAGCCGAGCCCGAAGCCAGGAGACCTGCTCCGGCCGTGATCAACAACCCTCGAGAGAAGGGCGATCCATATGCAGACCTCCGTTTCACGCTCCCTGCGCAAGCAGGCCCTGGCCGCATGCGCGGTCGCAGCACTGGCTGCGCCAGCCGCGGCGTCCGCCGCGCCGGTTGTCGCCGACCTCCACGTGGAGGCGGGCGGCAAGGCGCTGGCGAGCTCCAGCTACCTGACCGACGCGACCTCGGTGAAGACCGATCGCAGCCAGCCCGCGTGCGGCGGCACCGGGCAGACCAAGGCGCTCCCGGGCGCCACCGCGACCGGCGTGCTGGTCGACGCCGCGAAGACCACGAAGGGGCTCCGGCCGCTGCGCCTCAGTGACAAGTTCGAGTTCGGGCTGCTGCTGTGCGGCGTCGGCTCCTTCACGGCCAGCGACGCCGCCTTCTGGCTCTACAAGGTGAATCGCGTGGCCCCCGAGGTCGCCGGCGAGCAGTTCAGCCTCAAGCGGCGCGCCAAGGTGCTCTGGTACTTCCAGGACACGGTCGGCCAACGTGAACACCGGTTCCGAGCTGGCTGTCACCGCACCCGCCCGCGCCCGCACCGGCCGCGCCTTCACGGTGTCGGTGTCCGCCTACACGGCGAGCGGCGCGCGCAGCGCCGCCGCCGGCGCGCGAGTGGCGTGGAACGGAGGCTCGGCCACCACCGACGCCACGGGGCGCGCTTCGGTCACGGTCGCCAGGGGCGGCGAGCTGCGCCTGCGGGCCACACGCGGGGCCGACATCCCGTCGGCCGTCCAGCGCACGTGCGTGGCCAGGCGGCTGTCGGGCTGCTCCCCAGTGCGGGGGCTGCGCCTGACGGGCACCGCCAAGGCCGACTCGCTCAAGGGCAGCGCGGGGCCGGACGCCATCTCCGCGGGCGGCGGCAGCGACAGGGTCGACGTGCGGCGTGGCCGCGCCGACGTGATCCGCTGCGGCTCCGGGCGCGACCGGGTGCGCATGAGCCGCGACGACAAGGCTGCCCGCGACTGCGAGGTCGTGATCCGCGCGGGCAAGAAGGTCCGAGGCTAGGGATGGCTCGGCCCGGGCGCCGGCCGCGTCCCGTCGTCGCCGCGCTGGCGGCGATCGGGGTCGCGGGCGGCGCCTGGGCTGCTCCCGCCACCGCCGCGCCCAGGGCGCCGGTGGTCGAGCAGATCGTGGTGTTCAAGAGCGGCAAGGCCCGGCAGGGAAAGGTGCGCGCGTCCGGCACGACCGCGCGGGTCGGTCGCCGCCGGTGCGCCGTGGGCACCGGCACGCCGCTGGCGGCGCTGTTGCGATCGAAGCCCGGGTCGGTGGGGCTGCGCGACTACGGCGCCTGTTCGCGGCGGCGCGCCTCGAGCTCGGGGCAGCTCTACGTGCGCTCGGTCCGCGGCGACCGCGAGCGCGGGCGCGGCGGCTGGGTCTACAAGGTCGGCCGCCGGCTCGGCACCGCCGGCGCGGCCGACACCTCGGGGCCGTTCGGGCGCGGTCGCCTGCGCGGCGGTGCGAGGCTCACTTGGTTCTACTGCCTGCTCACGCGCGGGAGCTGCCAGCGAACGCTCACGCTGAAGGCCGAGGCGATCGGCGGCGGTGTCGTAGCGGTCACGGTGCGCGGCTACGACGACGAGGGCCGCGGCGTGGCGGTTGGCGGGGCCACCGTTTCGGGCTCCGGTGCGAGCGCGGTGACCGCGGGCGACGGCACGGCGCGGCTGACGCTGCGCCCCGGCCGGCACACGCTGGCAGCGTCGAAGGCCGGCCTGGTGCGCTCCTTCGGCGAGCGGGTCACGGTGCGCTGATGCGCCGGCTGGCCTGCGCTCTGCTCGCGGCCGTGGCGCTGGGCGGCTGCGGGCTCGGGCGAGGGCGAGTCGCTGGAGGGCGACGGCGCCGAGGTCCGCGTGACGCGAGACTTCGGGCGCGAGCTGCTGGACGAGAACGCCGTGGCGCAGGTTCGCGACGGCCAGACCGTCATGCGGCTGCTGCGATCCGACGCCGACGTGAAGACCCGCTACGGAGGGCGCTTCGTGCAGTCCATCGACGGCCTTGCCGGCAGCGGCGAGGGCGGGTTCGCCGACTGGTTCTACTTCGTGAACGGAATCGAGGCCGCCGTCGGCGCCGCCGACTACGAGCTCTCGCCCGGCGACGTGATCCAGTGGGACTACCGCAACTGGCGCGTCACGCCCGACGTGCGGGCCACGGTTGGCGCCTTCCCGGAGCCGTTCGTGCACGGCCTGGAGGGCAAGCGCCGGCCGGTGCGGGTCGAGTGCGCCGACGCCGGCTCGCCCGAATGCCGAGACGTGAAGGACCTGCTGCGAGACGCCGGCGTGCCCGCCACCGGCGCGGCCCTCGGCGCGGCCGGCGTGCAGAACGTGATCCGCGTGGTGGTGGCCCCGTGGGCGCGGGCTCGCGAGCTGCCGTCGGCTCGCGCGTTGGAGCAGGGGCCCAAGCGCAGCGGCGTGTTCGCTCGCTTTCGCGACGGCGGCACGCCGGGTCGAGCTGCTGGACGAGGATGGAGGCGTGGCTCGCACCGACGGCCCGGGCACGGGCATCCTCGCGGCGCTGCGCCCGCGCGACGACGAGCTGCTGTGGCTCGTGACCGGCGGCGATGAGGCCGGGGTGAGGCGCGCCGCGGCGGCTCTGGGCACGGCGCGCACGCGCGACGCGTTCGCCGTGGCGGCGCCGCCAGCCGGGATCGAGAAGCTGCCGCTGCCGGAGGCCGGGACGTGAAGGGAGGGCTGGTCCCCGTGTACCGGCCGCGGCCGAGCCCGCTGCACGCGGCCGGCGCGGGGCCCGTGAGCGCGTTCTGCGGCGCCCTGGCGCTGGTCTGCGTCCTCTACGGCCACCCGCTCGTGCTGGCGGCCGTGCTGGCCGGGGTCGTGGGCGCGGGGCTGGCCGCCGGCGTGGGGGGCGAGCTTGCGCGCAGCGCGCGGCTGTCGATCCCGCTGGCGCTGCTGATCACGCTCGTGAACCCGCTCGTCTACCAGGAGGGCGGCACGCTGCTGATCCGCGGCTGGAGCGTCCTGGGCCAGCGCTTCGACATCACGCTCGAGGCGCTGGCCGCCGGTGCGTTGGCGGCGGGTGCGCTGGCCGTGTTCGTGATGGTGTTCGGCCTGTTCTCGGCCTGCGTGGACCCGGACGAGCTGCTGAGGCTCATGCGGCGCGTGTCCTATCGCTCGGCTCTGACCGCCGCGCTGGCCACTCGGCTGGTGCCGGTGCTGGCCCGCGACGCGCTGCGTATGGGCGACGCGGCTCGCTGCCGGCCCGAGCCGCCGGGGCGGCTGGCGGTCTCGCGGGCCGCGCTCTCGGGCGCGCTCGACCGCGCGGTCGACGTGGCCGCCGCGCTGGAGGTCCGCGGCTACTCGGCGTGCGGGACGCCCGGCGCGTGCGCGCAGGCACCGTTCGCGCCACGACGTGCGCGTGCTCGGTGCGGCCGCACTGGTGGCCGTGGCTGCGGTGGCCTTCAAGCTGGCCGGCGTCGGTGAGGTCACGGAGTACCCGAGCCTGGAGATCTCGCTGGGCGCGGGTGAGCTCGCGCTGTGCGCGATCGTGCTGGCCGGCGGCGGCGCTGCCGTTCGCGGGCCGCTCGGCCCGGCTGGGGGTGGCCCGTGGCTGATGGGCCCGTGGTCAGCGCGCGCGCGTTCGGCTACCGCTACCCCGAGCGCCGGGAGGCGGCCCTGCGCGACGTGACGCTCGAGCTCGGCGAGGGCTCGTTCACCGTGCTGGCCGGGGTGTCCGGCTCGGGCAAGTCCACGCTGCTGCGCGCGCTCTGCGGGCTGGTGCCGCACTTCCACGGCGGCGAGGCCGAGGGCGAGCTGGAGGTCGGCGGCATGAGCGTCCGCGAGCACGGCCCCGGCCGACCTGGCGGCCGTCTGCGGCAGCGTCTTCCAGGACCCCGAGACGCAGGTTGTGATGGGCGGCGTGCGCGCGGAGCTCGTCCCTGCCGCTGGAGCACCGCGGCGACACGCCGGCGGCCGTGGCCCGCGGCGGTCGAGGAGGTGGCCCTGGCGCTGGGAGTCGCCGAGCTGCTGGATCGCCGCACCGACACGCTCTCCGGCGGCGAGCTGCAGCGCGTGGCGATCGCCGCCGCGCTCGTGCACCGGCCGCGGCTGCTGCTGCTCGACGAGCCAACCTCGCAGCTCGACCCGGTCGCGGGCGACGAGCTGATCTGGATGCTGCGCCGGCTCAACGAGGAGTGGGGCACGGCCGTGGTGCTGGCCGAGCACCGCCTCGAGCGCTGCCTGCCCGCGGCCGACCGGGTCGTGGCGATCGAGGACGCGGCGGTGGCCTTCGACGGGGCGCCCGCGGACTTCCTCGACTGGGCGGCCGCGGCGGCGCCCGTACTGGCGACCCCCGTGGCGCGGCTGTTCTCGCTGGCCGGGATCGGGCCGCTGCCGACGTCGGTGAAGGAGGCGCGCGAGGGCCTGCGCGCAGCCGGCCTGGCGACCACGGGCCCCGGCGCGGAGGGCGCCGACACGGCACGGAGGGGGACGCGGACCCGTTGCTCGAGGCACGGGATGTGTGGCACGAGATTCACGACGGCCCGCAGGTCCTGCGCGGCTGGACCTTCGCCTCCAGGCCGGATCCCGGGTGGCGCTGATGGGCCGCAACGGCGCCGGCAAGTCCACGCTGCTGCGCCTGATGAAGGGGCTGGCCGAGCCCACCCGCGGCAAGCATCGAGTGCGAGGGCGGGTGGCGCTGCTGCTGCAGAACCCGGGCGACTACCTGATCCACGAGCACGCCGCGCGAGGAGGCGGGCGAGGACGCGCTGGGCCGCGCCGGGCTGGCCGGCCGCGGCGACGCCAACCCGCGCGACCTCTCGGGCGGCGAGCGCCAGCGGCTTGCGCTCGAGGTCGTGCTGGGCGGCGAGCCGGCCGCGGTCGTGCTGCCTCGACGAGCCGACGCGCGGGCATGGACCGCGCCCGCAAGGACGCGCTCGCCGCGCCGGATCGCCGAGCTCGCGGCGGCGGGCGCCGCGGTGTTGGTCGCCACCCACGACACCGAGTTCGCCGCGGCCTTCGCCGAGCGCGTCGTGCTGATGGGCCAGGGCGAGGTGATCGCCGACGGCTCGGCCGCGGAGGTGCTCGCGGGCGGCTGGCACTTCTCGACCGAGGTGGCGCGCGCGCTCGGGACGGCGCGGCCGGCGCGCTGACGCCCGAGCAGGGCGCGGCGCGTGCTGGCGCGGGAGCTGGTGCGATGACCTGGCAGGCTCTCCTCCTTCGCCGTGCTGGCGCTCGTGCTCGGCGCCGGGCTTCGCCTGGTACGAGCGGCGCCGCCCGCCGGCGCGCGTGGTGGCGCTGGTGGCCGCGCTGGCGGCGCTGGCCGTGGTGGGCCGGCTGGCCTTCGCGGCGATCCCGAACGTGAAGCCCACGACCGACATCGTGCTGTTCGCCGGCTACGCGCTCGGCGCCGTGCCCGGGCTTCGCCGTGGGCGCGATCACCGCGCTGGTGTCGAACGTCTTCCTCGGCCAGGGGCCGTGGACGGTGTGGCAGATGGCCGCCTGGGGCGGCGTCGGGATCGGCGGGCGCGGTGCTCGCGCGGGCCACGCGCGGCCGCGAGCTCGGGCGGCGTGCGCTGGCGCTCGCCTGCGGGGTCGCCGGCCTGGCCTTCGGCGCCTTCATGGACGTCTACCAGTGGACCCTCGCCGCCCGGCAGGACCTGCCCACCTACCTGGCGGTGTCCGGCAGCTCGCTGCCCTACAACCTGGCGCACGCGATCGGCAACGTGGTCTTCTGCCTGCTGATCGGGCCGGCTCTTCATCGGCGCCCTGCGCCGCTACCGGCGGCGCTTCGAGGTCAGCTGGCCGGCCCCGGGCGCGCCCGCGCCACAGCGGCCGGCGGGCCACCGCGGCGCTCGGCGTCGCGATCGCGGTGACGCTGACCCTGGCCGTGGCGCCCGAGCGGCCCGCGGAGGCGGCGGCCTCGCCGGCGTCCAAGGCCGCGCGCTGCCTCGCGGCGGCGCAGAACCGCGACGGCGGCTTCGGCGGCGCGCCGCGGCCAGTCGCTCGAGCCAGCTGTTCACCGGCTGGAGCGCGCTCGGGCTGGCGGCCGCGGGGCGCAACCCGCGCGACGTGGCGCGCCGGAATGGGCGGTCGATCACGGCCTACCTGAAGCGCGCCGGCTCGATCGGCGACATCGGCGAGCTGGAGCGGACGATCCTGGTGCTGCGCGCGGCGGGCCTCTCGCCGCGCCGGCTTCGCGCGGCCGCAACCTGGTGGCGGAGCTCGTGCGCCGCCGGCGCGCCAACGGCTCGTGGCGCGGCAACGTGGCGCCCACCGCGTTCGGCATCCTCGCCCTGCGCGCCGCGGGCGAGACGCGGGACGTCGCTGCGGCGCGTCGGCCGCCTGGCTGGAGCGCGCGCAGGCCGCCGACGGCGGCTTCGGGCTGGTGCCCGGAGCCGACAGCGACGTGGACAACACGGGGGCCGTGCTGCAGGCGCTGGCCGCGGCCGGCAGGCGCGGCGGGGGGCCGGCGCGGCGCGCGGTCGCCTACCTGCGCGCGGCGCAGAACCGCGACGGCGGCTTCGGCCAGAGCGACGGCCGCGCCTCCAACGCGCAGTCGACCGCCTGGGCGGTGCAGGGCCTCGTGGCCGCCGGCGCCTCGGCCACCGGGCCGCGCGGGGACCCGCTGCGCTACCTGATCCGCCTCCAGCGCCGCGACGGCCGCATCGCCTACTCGCGCGCCAGCGAGCAGACGCCGGTGTGGGTCACCGCGCAGGCACTCACGGCGCTGCGCCGCAAGCCGTTCCCGCTGGCGGCGGTGCCCCGGCGCAGGGCGCGTCCGGCCGCGCGCTCGAGCCGGGCTCAGCGTCCGCCCCGGCAGGGCGCAAACGTCAGGCGAAGGCCAAGGAGGAGGCGCGTCGTGCGTCGACGGGCCGGGCCTCCGCGCCGCGCGAACGCGGCCCCTCGACGGTGTCGTCGGCGCCCACGGCGGCTCGCTCATCGCGCCGCGACGATCCGGGCGGTCCGCCGCCGGAGGCGCTTGCGGCCGCTGTGGGCCTGGCGCTGGGCGGCGTTTGGCTGGGCCGGCGGCGTTTGCGCGGGCGCTCGGCGTGAGGGGCAAGGGACGCCCGGGTCGGCCGCGGACTTTGGCTAGTTGCATCCACCCCTCGGGCGCTTCGGGACAAAGTTCGGCCTGAACCCGGCCGCTTCGGCGGTCGACCGCTAACTCGCTACTCGGGCGGCAGCGCGCGGGCGATCAGCGTGTCGAAGGCGCGGTCGGGCAGCCGCTTGGCGATCGCCCAGCGCAGCTTGGCGTCGCGTCCCACCAGGTAGCGCGTCTTCGGCTTGTCGGCCGTGACGCGCGTGCCGATCGCCTCGGCCACGGCCGACGGCTCCATGCCCGTCTTGGTCGCGATCGCTCGCACCTCCTTGCGCAGCCCCTCTTCGAGCTTGCCGTAGGGCGCTCGTGGCCCTCGGGCGGCATCGCCCCTCGATGATGGCTCGGCAGTGGCGGTCCCCTTCTCCCAGATCGGCGTCTTCACCCCGCCCGGCTCGATCAGCGACACGTCGACCCCCTTGGCCCGCAGCTCGCGCCGCAGCGAGTCGCTGACCGCCTCGAGCGCGAACTTCGACGCCGCGTACGGGCCGGCCAGCGGGAGCGCGATCCGCCCGCCGATGGAGCTGACGTTCACGATCCGCGGCCGGCGCGCCTGCGCGCAGCGGGGCAGGAAGGCCTGGGTCACGGCCACCTGGCCGATCACGTTGACCTCGAGCTGTGCGCACTCGTCGATCGGCACGTACTCCACGGGCGCGGACACCGCCACGCCGGCGTTGTTCACCAGGGCCGCCAGCCCGGCGCCGTCCGCGCCGGCGCGCACGGCCTCGGCGGCCGCTGCGATCGACGCCGCGTCGGTCACGTCGATCGTGAGCGGCCGCAGCCCGTCGGCCTCGCGCGGCGTCCGCTCGGCGTCTCGGCCTTGCGCACCCCGGCCGCAGACCGTCGAAGCCCGGCGCGTCGAGGTGCAGCGCGGTCGGCGTGCGCCGATGCCCGTCGATGCTCCCGTGACCAGGCTGACCGCTCATGGCAGCGCACCTATCCGATAGCTTCGCGGGCGATGGAGCTCGAGGAGGCGATCCGCGGCCGGCGCACCCACAAGGCCTACGCGCCGGAGCCGGTCGACCGCGAGACGCTCGACGAGCTGCTCGAGCTGGCGCGCTGGGCGCCCAACCACCACCTGACCAACCCGTGGCGGTTCCGGGTGCTCGGCCCGGAGTCGCTCGGCCCGGCTCAAGGAGTCGGCGGGGCCCGACGCCGCGGCGAAGCTCGACCGCGCGCCCGACGCTGGTCTGCGCCTCGGTGAAGCTGATCGGCGACCCGGTCCAGGACGAGGAGGACCTGTGCGCCACGGCCTGCGCGGTCTACGCCGTGCTGCTGGCCGCCCACGGCCGCGGGCTGGCCGGCTACTGGCGCACGCCCGGCGTGCTGCGCACGCCCGACGGCGCCGCGGCGGTGGGGATGGGGGAGGACGAGCTGTTCGTGGCGCTGATCCACCTCGGCCACGCCGCGAGCGGCGAGAAGGCAGCCGCCCGAGCGCCTGCCCCCCGCCGACTTCGTAACGTATCTCCCGTGATCCCCCGCGCCGACGCCCTCGCCGCCCTGGAGCGCGACGAGTTCGACGTGGTGGTGATCGGCGGCGGGATCACCGGCGCGGGCGTGGCGCTCGACGCCGCCTCGCGCGGCTACAGCGTCGCGCTGGTGGAGAAGGCCGACTACGCGTCGGGCACGTCGAGCCGCTCGTCGAAGCTCGTGCACGGCGGGCTGCGCTACCTGCAGAACTTCGACCTCGGCCTGGTGCGCGAGGCGCTGCTGGAGCGCCAGCTGATGGTCAACCTGGCGCCGCACCTGGTGAAGCCCCTGCCGCTGCTGATCCCCGCGTTCGACGGCAAGCGACGCCGATCGGCTCGCTGGGCGTGGGGCTGAACATGTACGACGTGATGGCCACGCGAGCGCCTGCGGCGGCGCGCGGTGGACGACGACGAGTGGAGCCCCGAGCGCCACCGCACGATCGACGCCGAGGAGACCGTGGAGCTGCTGCCGGCGCTGGCCGCGCGCGAGCCCGACCTCGGCCTACCTCTTCTACGACTGCCAGACCGACGACGTGCGCCTGGTGCTCACCGTGCTCGGCGAGGCCGAGCGCTTCGGCGCGGTGTGCTGCAACGGCGTGGAGGTCTCGGGCCTGGTGGAGCGCGACGGCCGCGCCACCGGCGTGCTCTGCCGCGACGCGGTGGGCGGCGGCGAGTTCGAGCTCATGCGGCGCCAACGTGGTGAACGCGACCGGGCGTGTGGGCCGACCGGCTCCGTCCCGACGAGCTGCACGACGAGGCCGAGGTGCCGACGCATCAGCCCCAGCCGCGGCACGCACGTCACGGTCTCCCAGGACGACGCTGCCGGTGGTGGCCGGCGCGATCGTGCCGGCCGGCTCCGGCCGCTCGATCTTCGTGCTGCCCGTGGCTCGGCCGCACGCTGATCGGCACGACCGACAACGACTACGAGGGCTCGGTGGACCACGTGCCGCCGGGCGAGGACGGACATCGAGTACCTGCTCGACGCCACGAACGAGTTCTTCGGCACGCTCGCTCACGCCCGGCCGACCTGACCGGCGCCTACGCCGGGCGTGCGCCCGCTGATCTCCACCGGCGACCCGAAGAAGTCGGTGGACATCTCGCGCAAGGCGGAGCTGTACGAGACCAGCTCGGGGATGGTCACGATCACCGGCGGCAAGCTCACGACGTGGCGGCGGATGGCGAAGCTGGCCGTCGACCGGATCGTGGAGCGCGAGGGCCGCGAGGCGCCCTGCCGCACGCACGAGATCCCGCTCGGCATGCCCGCCGAGCCGGACGAGCTGGAGGCCTTCGGTCGACGGCGTGGCGAGGACTCACGCGACCACGCTGGCGGGCCGCTACGGCCACGCCGCGGTGGAGGTGCTGGAGCTCGCCGCGACGTCGCCCGAGCTGGCGCGGCGGGTCGAGCCCGGACCTGCCCGACCTGGTGGCGGAGGCGGCCGTTCGCCGCCCGCCGCGAGCAGGCGCGCTCGCTCGCCGACGTGATGCTGCGCCGCACGCGCCTCGGGTCTGCTCGACGCCCGCCGCCTGGCTGACGCCGCGGCGCCCGGGCGCCGAGGCCATGGCGCGCGCCGATGGCGGCCGAGCTGGGCTGGGACGACGCCGAGGTGGCGCGCGCAGATCGACGTCTGGCACCGGTCGCCGGCGCCGAGGGCCTGGTGCCCGGGGCGCCGGCGCCTGTGCCGGAGGCCCAGCGCGCATGATCCTTCGGCTGGGCGAGCGGGAGCTCGAGCTCGAGCCCGGCCTGCCGCGCCTGATGGGGATCGTGAACGCCACGCCCGGACTCGTTCTCGGACCGCCAGGGCGCGAAGGGCGTCGACGAGCTCGTCGAGCGCGGGCTGGCGCTCGCACGCGACGGCGCGGCGATCGTCGACGTGGGCGGTGAGTCGGGGCGCACCGACCGCGAGGCCGCGTCAGCGAGGACGAGGAGGCGTCGCGCGTGGTGCCCGTGATCGAGCGCCTGGTGGCCGAGGGCGTGGCCGGTCTCGGTGGACACCTGGCGCGCCGGGCCCGGCTCGCGACGCCGCTCGAGGCCGGCGCGGCGATGGTGAACGACGTGAGCGGCCTGGCCGACCCGGCGCTGGCGCGAGCTGTGCGCCGAGCACGGGGCGGCGCTGGTGATCACCCACACGCGCGTGCAGCCCAAGATCAAGGACTACGCCGACATGCCGGACGTGGTGCGCGACGTGATCGCGCTCCTGGCGGAGCGGTCGACGCTCGCGCGCGAGCTCGGGGTGGGCGAGGACCAGCTCGTGCTCGACCCGGGGCTTCGACCTGGGCAAGCGGCTCGGGGAGTCGGTGGAGATCCTGCGGCGGCTGCCGAGCTGGAGGCCCTCGGCCGCCCGCTGCTGCTGGCGATCTCGCGCAAGGACTTCGTCGGCGCGATCACCGGGCGCGCGCCCGGCCGAGCGCGACGCCGGCACGCTCGGCGCGATCGAGCCGGCGCTCGACCTCGGGGTCGCGGCGCTCCTGCGCGTGCACGACGTGGCGGGCGCGCGCGACTTCCTCGCCGTGCGCGACGCAGCTGCGCGAACCGACGCGCGGTCGTCGCCGAGCTGGCCCCGGCGCCTGCGCCGGGAGACGGCATGACCGCCTTCATCGATCGCCCAGATCTCCGACCTGCACTGCGGCCACCCGCACTTCGTGCCCGAGCCTGCTGGACCGGGCGCTCGTGGAGATCAACGAGCTGGCGCCCGACGTGGTGATCGTGTCGCGGCGACCTGACCGGCGACGGCTTCCGCGGCGAGTACGAGCTGGCCCGCGACTACCTCGACCGCATCGACTGCGAGCGGATGTCGTGATCCCGGGCAACCACGACTCGCGCAACGTGGGCTACGTGCACTTCGAGGAGCTGTTCGGCGAGCGCCGCTCCGAGCTTCACGAGGCCGGGGTCTCGATCGTGGCCGTGGACTCCACCGAGCCCGACCTCGACCACGGCGTGATCGGCCGCGGCCGCTACGAGTGGATCGAGGAGCGCTTCGGCGCCAACGAGGCGTACCTGCGGATCTTCGTGCTGCACCACCACCTGCTGCCGGTGCCCGGCACCGGGCGCGAGCGCAACGTGGTGCACGACGCCGGCGACACGCTGGAGTGCCTGCAGCGCGCGGACGTGCACCTGGTGCTCTCAGGCCACAAGCACGTGCCCTACGCCTGGCGGCTGGAGGACCTGTTCGTGGTGAACGCGGGCACCGTCTCCACCACTCGCCTGCGCGGCAAGACCAAGCCCTGTTACAACGTGATCGAGGCCTCGCCGGAGCGGGTCACGGTGTTCCGCAAGTACCCCGTTCCACGACCGCGAGGCGCTGCTCAGCTTCGACCCGCGCACGTTCGACTACGAGAAGGCCAGCGGCGCTGCTGGGCGAGACCGCGCACGGCTGAGCGACACCGGGGTAGCAGCCGCGAGACAATGGTTGGGTGGCTGACGGCCCGGTCATCGCGCTGATCGACGGCGAGCACCACCCGCCGGCGGTGCGCGACGCGCTCGACGCGGCTCGAGCGCCGAGCGCGGCGCTGGCCGGCGTGGTCTTCTGCGGGGGCGAGGAGAAGGTGCCGGCCGCGGTGCTGGCTGACGCCGAGCGCCACTACGGCCGCGCCGTGCTGTCCGGCCGCCCGCCGGCCGAGGCGCTGCGGGCGCTGGCCGGCAACGGCGCGTCCGGCGTGGTGGACCTGGCCGACGAGCCGGTGCTCACCCCGCGGGCGCGGCTGGAGCTGGCGGCGCTGGCGCTGCACCTGGGCCTGGGCTACGAGGCGCCGGGCATGCGCGCTCGACCCGCCGGCGTACGCGCGAGCGCGACTTCGCGGGTCCCGTGCTGGCAGTGATCGGCACCGGCAAGCGCACCGGCAAGACCGCGGTGGCCGGCCACTGGGCGGGCCTGCTGCGGGCCGCGGGCCGCGACCCCGTGATCGTCTCCATGGGCAGGGGCGGGCCGCCCGAGCCCCAGGTCGCGGGCCCCGAGACCGGCCTCGCGGAGCTCCTGGCGCTCGCGCCGAAGGGCGCCACGCTGCCTCGGACTACCTGGAGGACGCCGTGCTGGCCGGGGTGCGCACGGTGGGCTGCCGCCGCGTCGGCGGCGGCCCGCTGGCGTGCCGGCCGAGTCCAACGTGGCGGAGGGCGCGGCGCTGGCGGCCTCCCTCGACCCGGACGCGATCGTGCTCGAGGGCTCGGGCTCGTGCATCCCGCCGGTGGCAGCCGACCGCACGGTGTGCCTGGTGGGGGGCAGGGTCGAGGGCATGGACCGCTACCGGATCCTGCGGGCCGACCTGAGCCTGCTCATGGCCGACGTGGAGGTGGAGGGCCGCGCATTGCGCTGCGAGCTGCGCCCCGAGCCGGCGGAGGAGATCGCCGCGGGCGCCCGCGTGGCGCTGTTCACCACCCGGGCCGAGAGCTGCGACGGGGTCGAGCCGGTCGTGGCGTCGCACCAACCTCGCGCGCCGGGCGGCGCTCGCCGCCGACCTCGATCGCGCCGCCGCCGAGGGCTGCGACGTCGTACCTCACCGAGCTCAAGGCGGCGGCCATCGACACGGTGGCCGAGCGCGCCGCGACCGAGGGCGCGCGCGTGGTCTTCGTGCGCAACCGCCCGGTGGGCCTCGACGGCGACCTCGACGCCGCGCTGATGGACGCTGGCCGATGCCTGAGACGGTGGTGGTGCACCGCGGCCACGGCCTGCCCTACTCGAAGGGGCTGATGTCGCAGACCCTCTCGGCCACCGGCCTGTCGCCCCAGCGCGCGTTCGAGCTGGCGCGTGAGGTGGAGCGGCGGCTGGACGGCCTGCCCGGGGAGGAGATCGACCTGGCCGGCCTGCGGGTGCTGGCCGAGGAGGTGCTGCGCGAGCACGAGGACGAGGGCGCCGTGCGGCGCTACCGCGACTGGAACCGCCTGGACCGCCTCGACCGGCCGCTGATCGTGATGATCGGCGGCGCGGCCGGGGTCGGCAAGTCGACGCTGGCGACGATGCTGGCCCACCGGCTGGGCATCACGCGGGTGATCGCCACCGACGTGATCCGCCAGGTGCTGCGGGCGTTCTTCACCCCGGAGGCCATGCCGGTCGGTGCATCACTCGGCGTTCGAGGTCGACCTGGACGGCTTCCGCGAGCAGGCCGAGCTCGTGGACACCGGCGGTGGCGGCGATCGTGGAGCGCGCCTGCGCGCGAGCGCACGCCGATCGTGGTGGAGGGCGTGCACGCCGTGCCGGGCGCCTCACGCGGCGGCTGCGCGGGCGCTGCGTGGCGGTCGAGGCCCTGCTCGTGGTGGAGGACGAGGAGCTCCACCGGGGTCACTTCTCCCTGCGCGAGGCAGCGCGGCCGGCCGAGCGCTACCTGGCGCGGTTCGACGAGATCCGGGCCCTGCAGGCCCACCTCGTGGAGAACGCCCGCGCCGAGTCGGTCGCGATCATCGACAACGTGGGCGCCGACGACTCGCTGCGCCAGCTGATGCTGCTGGTGCTCGACGCCGTCGGCCGGCTCGACCACCCGACGCACTAGCCTTCCGCGCTCGCCCTACCACCGAAGGAGCCTCGACCAGTGTCTGTTCTCCAGCGCAAGGAGCTCGAGCAGAGCCCGCTCGCCGATCTGCACGCGATCGCGTCCGAGCTCGGCATCGAGCGCTTCCGCGTGCTCAGGCAGGCCGACCTGGTCAACGCCATCGTCGACGCCCAGGGCGGAGAGGGCGAGCCCCCGGAGCCCGAGGCGGAGCCGCCCGCCGATGATGACGGCGCCGCGGAAGAGGAGGCAGCGGCGCCAGAGCCCGGAACCCGCCGCCGAGCCCGAGCCCGAGCCCGCGGCTGAGCCCATCAGCGGCGTGCTCGACGTGCTGCAGGGCGGCAGCGGCTTCCTGCGCGTGGAGTCGGGCGAGGACGTGTACGTGTCGCCCGCTCAGATCCGGCGCTGCGAGCTGCGCGCGGGCGACGAGGTGGCCGGCCCGCCGCGGCCCGCGCGGCGCAACGAGCGGCACCCCTCGCTCGTGCGCGTGGAGAAGGTGAACGGCCGCGACGCCGAGCCGCCCGAGGAGCGCCCGCTGTTCTCAGACCTCACGCCCGTGCACCCGACCGAGCGGCTGCCCGCGCCCGACGCGCTCAAGGACGTGCCCTACGGCAAGGGCTCGCGCGTGGCCGTGGCCGGCGCCCCCGGCGCGGGGTCGACCAGGCTGCTGGGCGAGATCATCGACTCGGTCGTGAAGGTGGAGGGCCTGAGCGTCGCGCTGGTGCTCGTGGGCGCCCGCCCGGAGGAGCTCACGGGCTGGGATCGCGCCGAGGTGCCCGTGTCGGGTGGCGGCTTCGACCGCCCCAACGACGCCCAGGCGCAGGCCGCCGAGCTGGCTGTGGAGCGCGGCAAGCGGGTGGTGGAGCGCGGCGGTGACGCCGTGGTGGTGATCGACTCGCTGGCCGCCTTCCCGCCCGGCGCCGCGCGCAGGCTGTTCGGCGCGGCCCGCAAGGCCGACGAGGGCGGATCGCTCACGGTGATCGCCGCCACCGGCGGGTCCGAGGACGCGCTGCGCCAGGCGAGCACGCGAATCGTGCTGGAGGAGCCGTCCGGCGACGGCTCCCTGCGGGTGTCGGCTGCCCGCTCGGGCGCACAGCGCCCGGACCTGCTGAGCTGAGCCCGCCCGGCCATCGTTGACCGAGCAGCCGCGCAAACCCGGCAGCCCCGACGAGGAGCTGCTCGAGGCCGAGACGCTCGCCGTCGCGTCGCAGCTCGACGACTCCGCGCGACTGGAGCGCGTGGAGCACGAGTTGCGGCGCGGCTTCGACTCGCTCGCCCACATCGGCAAGGCGGTGTCGGTGTTCGGCTCGGCGCGGACCCCGCGCGACGATCTCTACTACGCCGGGGCGCGCGACCTGGCGCGGCGGCTCGGAGACGACGGCTTCGCCGTGATCACCGGCGGCGGGCCGGGAATCATGGAGGCCGCCAACCGCGGCGCCGAGGACGCCGGCGTGCCGTCGATCGGCCTGGGCATCGAGCTGCCGCACGAGCAGTCCATGAACGAGTGGGTGGGCCTGCCGCTGGAGTTCCACTACTTCTTCACGCGCAAGGTCATGTTCGTGCGCTACGCCAGCGCGTTCGTGGTCTTCCCCGGCGGCTTCGGCACCTTCGACGAGCTGTTCGAGGCGGCCACGCTGCGGCAGACCGAGAAGATCCGCGACTTCCCGATCCTGCTGTTCGGCACCGCCTACTGGCGCGGGCTGGTGGACTGGCTGGGCGACCCGGTTGCCGCCGAGGGCAAGATCAGCCGCCAGGACCTGGAGATGCTCGAGGTCACCGACGACCCCGAGCGGGTGCTCGAGGTGGTGCGCGACGTGGAGCATCGCCGCCCGCGCCGCGGCGGCTGACGGGAGGCCGCCTAGGGGCGGTAGGCCACGCGCTTCCAGGACGGCTCGGGGGAGAGCTCGATGAGCTCGAAGCCCCGGTCCGGCTGCGCGTAGCCGAAGGTGTGGGTCTCGTCGTCGAAGACGATCTCGAGCTCGCCCTCCATCACACGCTGGTCGAGCCAGGCGCCGCGGAAGACCAGCCGCCGCAGCCAGTGCACCAGCGAGCGGTCCGACGGCCCGTGCAGGTCGCCCCAGCGCTCGACGATGTGCTCGCCCAGCTCCGAGTGCGCGTCGGTGACCTCGCCGTTGACCGCCAGGTTCACCAGGTCCTCGCGCTCCTCGTAGGACAAGGGCCCTGACACGAACCCGAGCTTCATGGCCGCCTGCTCGACGCGCTCGGTGAAGTCACGCTCGTTGAACGTGAAGCGCAACTCGCCGTACTCGAGCACGTAGTCAGCGCCCGATTCGTAGTTCCCGCGTCGGGTAGTTGGGTCCATGAGGCGTCGGGATCCTAGCCCCGTTCCCTTCCTCGCCGGACGGGGTGCAACGCGACTTGCACCCGCCGACCAGAGAGGGGGCGCGGGGGCGAGAAATCGCGCCCGCTGACTCATGGGTGCATGAAGCACTCGCTGCTGGTGGTGGAGGACGATGAGCCGACCCGCTCCTACCTGGCCGACAACCTCGAGGCCGACGGTTACAAGGTCGCGTGTGCCACCGGGGCGGCCGAGGCCTTCAGGGCCATCGAGGTGCGCCACCCGTCGCTGGTGCTGCTCGACCTGACACTCGAGGAAGGTTCGGGGCTCGACCTGCTCGACCGCGTGCGGGCGGCAGATGGAATGGCCACCAGGATCGACCCGGACGTGCCGGTGATCGTCTTCACCGGCCGTGGCGGCGAGGCCGATCGGGTGCGGGGCTTCGCGCGCGGGGCGGACGACTACCTGGTCAAGCCCTTCGCTTACGGCGAGTTGCTGGCGCGTATCGGTGCTGTGCTGCGACGCGCGAACGGGCGCCCGCAGCGGGGCGTGATCAGGGTGGGGGACCTCACGGTGGACCCCGCCACCCGCTCGGTGCGGCTGGCGGGTGAGCCGGTGCACACCTCGGCGAAGGAGTTCGCTCTGCTGCAGGCGCTGGCGGAGGAACCCGAGCGGGTTCGCTCCAAGAACGAGCTGCTCCGAGACGTGTGGGGGTACGTGTCCATCGGGCAGACGCGCACCGTCGACGCGCACGCCTGCCGGCTGCGCAAGAAGCTGTCCGACGGCGAGGGATCCGGCCGGGCGTGGATCGTGAACGTGCGCGGGGTGGGGTACAAGCTCACGGAGGCGCTGTGACGGTGATCGTGCTGATCGCGGCGGGCGGCTGGGGCTTGGCCGCGGCCCTGACGGCCGCTCGGTTGCGCCTTCACTGGCGCCTCGAGCTGATGGCGGAGGCCGTGCACGAGCTGCGCGGCTCGGCCGCCACGATCTCGCTCGCCGTGGCGGCCTTGCGGCGCGAGCCGGGCGGGATCCGGAGGATGCTGGCCTTCGAGGCCGAGCTCGAGCGCATGCGAGCGGGGCTGGCCGACCTCGACGAGGCGCGATCGGGCACGCGGGCCCCGAACCCGAGCACGGTCGTGCCGATCGACCGGCTGCTGCGTGCCAGCGCGGCCGGCTGGCGGCCCGCGGCGCGCGCGAGTGGCCGGCCGCTGCGGCTGCGCTGGCAGGGCCCGCCAGCGCTGGTGCGGGCGGACCGGCGCAGGCTGGCTCAGGCGATCTCGAACCTGGTGGCCAACGCCGTCGAGCACGGCAGCGGGCCGATCGAGCTCCACGGCCGGCGCGCGGGTACCCGGGTTGTGATCGAGGTGCGCGACGGCCGGGCTGCCACCGGGCGGGCGGACCGCCCGGACCGTGGCCGCGGACTGGGCATCGCCGGGCGCGCTGTCGGGGACGCGGGCGGCCGCGTGAGCCTCGACCGCCGGCCGGATGGGTCCACCGCGGCGATCGAGCTGCCGGTCGCCGAGCGGTGACCAGGGCCGCCAGGCGCCGCCGGGCCGGGCTCCTGCTCGCGCTCGCCTTGGCCTGCGGTGGGCTCGCGGCCTCGGAGGTCAACGGGCTCGTGCGCGACGTGGAGGGCCGGGTCGGCGCACCCGTGCCGGTGCTCGTGGCCGCGCGTGACATCGCGCCCGGCACCGAGCTGAGCACACGCGACGTGGCCGTGCGCGAGGTGCCGCGCAGGTTCGCCCCGCCGGATGCCTTCGCCGACCCACCCGATGTGGCGGGTGCCGTGCCGGTGGCGCCGCTCGCGCGGGGGAGCTACCTGACCGCCGCCGCGCTGGGCGCGCGCGCGACCGAGAGTGAGCGCGGCGGCGTCCTGAGGCGCGGCGAGCGGGCCGTGGAGGTGGGCGTGGCGGGAGTCGAGGGGATCGCAGGCTCTGGCGCCTCGGCTGGGCGCGTGGACGTGCTGGTGTCCACCGAGCCCCGCGACGGGGCCGGGAGGACGTTCCTGGCTCTGCAGGACGTGGAGTTGCTCGACCTGCGGGGCACCGGTGAGGCCACGGCGGCCGACCCCGGCGACGAGGGCGCACCGAGCGCCGCGGCCGTCGCGACCCTGCGCGTCTCGTTGCGCCAGGCCGTCTACCTGACGGCCGCGGGGAACTTCGCGCGCGAGGTACGCCTGCTCGCCCGCCCGCCGGGCGACCGTGGCCGTTCGGGGCGTCAGGGCGTGGCGGCGGACGCCCTGTGACGGGACGTCAGCGGTCGGCTTCGTCCGCTGAGGTCGGCGCCGGGTCCTTGGGCTGCGCGAGCTCCGGCGCCGGCGGCCGCCCGGGCGCGCCGGCGAAGGCATCCTGGAAGCGGCGGTAGCGCCGGGTGTGGCGCTCCCAGCGGCGTTCAGCCCGGGACAGCTTCTTGCTGTTTGGCGCGTACCGGCGCCGCGCCCAGAAGGAGCCGGGCTGGGCCAGGCGGATCGCGCCGATCAGCCCGATCAGGGGAATCAACATGCCCGCCACGCCCATCACGACCTTCCCCTTGAGCACCGCGATGGTGGCGAGCGTGAGGTTGGCCAGCACGGTCAGCACGATCGCCGGCCACCCGTCCTCGGTGGAGAAGGGCAGGAAGCCCATCAGCACCAGCCCGCCGATGACCGTCGTAACCACGAGCGCGTCGACGGACCGGCGTCCCTCCTCCTCCCAGTAGACGTCCTCGAGGTGCAGCCACAACGCGTACTCGTCGAGCGTGAGACCCGCACCGATTCCAAAGCCGGCGGCCGAGATCTCGAGCCACGGGCTGGGCGGCTGCAGGGCAAGCGCGAAGCCGGCGGCCAGCATGAGGACGATGCCGAACACCAGGTGGTGCACGTGCAGCCCGCCCTCGGTCTGGATGCTGCCGGGCCACCACGTGACCCTCGGGCTGCGCATGAGCCGCGTGCTGGTCCGGATGAGGATGAACGACAGCAGCACAGAGCCCAGGAGCACCAGCCCCGCGCGCTCGGCCTCTCCACCGAGGAACTCCTCGCCCTCGAACTCCAGGACGATCTCGGCGATGAGCATGGCGCGACCCTAACCCGGCCGGCATGGGCCGGGGGAACAGCGCCCGGGCAGAGTCGCGCTCCCCGCTCGTTGAGTACGACCACGCGCTCGTTCTCCTCCAGGGCGACCTGATCGAAACGGTGCGAGAGCGCAACACCGAGCGGGTTCGGGCGCGCCAGCGCTCGCTGGCGTCGGCGGAGGCAGGGTAGGGTCGCGCCGTGCGAGTCCTCTACGGCGTGAACGGCGAGGGAATGGGCCACGCCACGCGCTCGGAGGTCGTGATCGGCGCGCTGATGAAAAACCACGACGTGCGCGTGGTCACCTCGGGCGCGGCCCTGCGCCACCTGAGCGATCGCCTGCCGCGGGTCGAGGAGGTGTTCGGCTACACGTTCGCGATGGGGGAGGGGCAGATTCGCCGCTGGCAGACCGTGCTGCTCAACGTTCGCCTGGCGCGTCACGAGATGCCGGACACCCTGCGCCACTGGATCTCGCTGGTGGACGACTGGAAGCCCCAGGTCGTGATCAGCGACTTCGAGCCGCTGTCGGGGATGTACGCCCGCTGGACTCGGACGCCGCTGCTGGCCGTGGACAACATCAACATGATCGACCGCTGCCGGCACGACCGCGAGATCATCGGCGCCGAGCGCGAGGACTACGTGATCGCCCGGGCGGTCACGCGCTCGATGGTGCCGCACGCCTTCGAGTACTTCGTGACCACCTTCTTCAAGCCCCCGCTGCTCCGGACCCGGACGACGCTGGTACCGCCGATCGTGCGGCCGGAGATAGCCCGTGCCCAGAGCGAGTACGGAGATCACCTCGTGGTCTACTCGAGCGGCGAGAAACGCCTGCTGGACGCCCTCCACGCGAGCGGCGCCAAGTGCCTGGTCTACGGGATGCGGGGCGGCCCCGACGAGGTGACCACCGACGGCAACCTCGAGTTTCGCCCGCCTTCGAACGAGGGGTTCGTGGAGGCCCTGCGGACCTCACGCGGAGTGATCGCCGGTGGTGGCTTCTCGCTGTTGAGCGAGGCCGTCTACCTTGGCAAGCCCGTGCTGTCGGTGCCCCTCCGCGGCCAGTTCGAGCAGCTCATGAACGCCCGCTACCTGGCGCGGCTGGGGTACGGCGTCTGCGCGCCGCGCGTGACCGAGGACGCGCTGTCGGACTTCCTCGGCCGCCTGCCCGAGTTCGAGGAGAACCTGGCCGCCTATGAGCAGGTGGGCAACTCGGTGGCGCTGCGTCTGATCGAGCAGAAGGCGGAGGAGACGGCCGCGGCCACGCCCAGAGAGGTCGGCCGGCTGCGCCGCCAAACCAGGAAGGCGCTGCGATGAAGGCCCTGGGCGCGGCGGCGCTGGGAGCGGGCGCCGCGGGGTTCGCCTACTACCACGCGCAGCTGCCCACCTCGCAGCTCTACGGCGCCACGATCTGCCGCGAGCCCGATGCGGGGCGCCTGATCGCGCTGACCTACGACGACGGCCCCAACCCGGAGCACACGCCCGCTCTGCTCGAGGTGCTCGACCGCCACGGCGCCAAGGCCACCTTCTTCTCGATCGGCAAGTGGGCGCAGCGCGAGCCGGCCCTGCTGCGCGAGGTGCACGCCGCCGGCCACGCCATCGGCAACCACACGCAGACCCATCCGACGCTGGCGCTGGAGTCCAGCGCGGGCGTGACCGATGAGCTCAGTCGCTGCCGCGAGGCGGTGGAGGGCGCGGGCATCTCGTTCTCCGAGGTGGACGGGGCCGCCCTGATGCGACCACCGTGGGGCCGGCGCCGGCCGGGCACCCTGCGGGCGATCCGCGCCGCCGGCTACGTGCCGGTGCTGTGGTCCATCACGTGCTGGGACTGGCGCGAGCGCGAGACCGCCAGCGACTTCGCCGCGCGGGGAAGAAGGCCCGCGGCGGCGACGTGATCCTCCTTCACGACGGCTCGCACCTGACGCCCGTGGGCGATCGCGGCAACTCGGTGCGGGCCACCGACTGGATCCTGGAGGCGCTCGTGGCCGAGGGCTACCGGTTCGTGACGATCCCGGAGCTCGTGGCCGCCGGCCGCACCTCTTAGGGCCGTCTTACGCCTCCCTTAGGGCGGGTTGACGGGCGCCGTCTTTCGTGGGGGCCGTACCCGACGAAAGGAAGCCATGCAGCACGATGTGGTGCGCTACAGGCGCAAGCGGGTCGCGGGGATCGCGGCCATCGCTGCGCTCGCGATAGCCGCGCCGGGGGGTGCCGCGATCGCGGCGTCCGGCTCCGGCTCCTCGGATGGAGGCGGCTCGTCCGGCTCGAGCACCGAGGCGCCGGCGCTCAGCCCGGTGCAGGAGAACAACCAGGGCGAGTCGCCGCGCGACGGACGCGACTGCCCGAAGGACCGCGAGGGCGGATCCTCCGGCGGCTCCGGCTCCGGCTCCGGCTCGGGCTCGTCAGGCCAGAGCGACACGACCGAAGGTGTGCAGCTCTGATGCGGATCGGCGCGGCCGGCCCCTGCGCGGGCCGGCCGCGTTCCGCTCAGCGCCGGAGCACCTCCACCTCGCCGGCGTCGGTGCCCAGCAGCGCCCGCTCGGCCATCCCGATGAACAGGCCGTGCTCGACCACTCCGGGCACGCGCTTCAGCGCCACGGCCAGCTCGTCGGGTCGCGATCGCGGGGGCAGCGCGCAGTCCAGGATGTAGTGGCCCTCGTCGGTCACGTAGGGGTCGCCGTCCAGGTGGCGCAGCTCGGCATCGGGCAGCAGCGCGCCCAGCCGGCGCCGGGTGTCCTGCCAGGCGAACCGCACGACCTCGACGGGCAGCCGGAAGCCCTCGCCCAGGCGCTCGCACCTTCTTGGGCGTCTCGGCCACCACCACGAACCGGCGGCCGCGGCCACCACGATCTTCTCCCGCAGCAGCGCTCCGCCGCCGCCCTTGATCAGCCGCAGCTCCGGGTCCACCTCGTCGGCGCCGTCCAGCGCGAGGTCGAGCTCCAGCGACCCGTCGAGCTCGACCACCTCGATGCCCGCCTCGCGCGCGCGGCCTCTCGTGCGCTCGGATGCCACGGCGGCACGGCACGCCGGGCCGCGCTCGCCCAGCAGCTCCACCACCCGCCAGACGGCGCGGCCCGAGCCCAGGCCGAGCGTCATGCCGGGCTCGACCAGCTCCACGGCGGCCGCGGCGGCCGCCTCGCGGGCGGGAGTTCGGTCGTCGGCTCACGGGCCGAAGACATCTCATGCCACGGCGATTCGGGCGCTAGACTACTTACGACTCAAGTAAGTGACTATGGAGAGTGAAGCCATGGAAACCATGCTGCTGGTGCCCGTGGACGACTCGGTCGTCTTCCCCAACATGACAGTCACGCTGACCATCGACGTCGGCGACGACGAGCGCGTGCTGCTGGTCCCGCGCGACGGCGACGACGTTCGCCTCCGTGGGCACGGTGGCCGAGGTGGCGGAGCACGTGCGCCTCCCCGGCGGCGGCCGCGCCGTGGCCCTGGCCGGCCTGCACCGCGGCATCGCCGGCGCCGCCCACACCGACCCCGCGGGCGACCTGCGCGTGGAGGTCACCGCCCACCCCGACGACGAGCCGGTCGACGGCAAGACCCGCAACCTCGAGCGCGAGTACCGCGCCGTGGTCGAGGAGATCCTCGAGCTGCGCGGCGACGACGGCCGCATCGCGGCCTTCCTGCGCTCGATCTCCGAGCCGGGCGCGCTGGCCGACACCAGCCGGCTACTCGCCCGACATCGGCTACGAGGACAAGGTCGACCTGCTGGAGACCCTCGACGTGACCGAGCGCCTCGAGAAGGCGCTCGCGCTCCAGCGCGAGCGGCTCACCGAGCTGCAGGTGCGCCGCCAGATCCGCGACGACGTGCAGTCGGGCGCCGACAAGCAGCAGCGCGAGTACTTCCTGCGCAAGCAGATGGAGTCGATCCGCAAGGAGCTCGACGAGGACGACGCCTCGGTGGCCGAGGAGTACCGGGCAAGAATCGAGGAGGCCGGCATGCCCGAGGCCGTGCGCGAGCAGGCCGAGAAGGAGCTCGACCGGCTTCGAGCGCATGGGCGAGCAGTCGGGCGAGAGCTCGATGATCCGCACCTACCTCGACTGGCTGATCGTCCGTGCCGTGGTCCGAGCGCTCCGACGAGCGTGCTCGACCCGGTCGAAGCGCGCGCGAGGTGCTGGACGCCGACCACGCCGGCCTGGAGGACGTGAAGGACCGGATCGTGGAGCACATCGGCGTGATGAAGCTGCGCAAGGACCGCGGGATCGACGAGACGACAGGCAGCTCCGGCGCCATCCTCACCCTGATCGGCCCGCCCGGCACCGGCAAGACGTCGATCGGCGAGTCGATCGCGCGCGCCACCGGCCGCGAGTTCGTGCGCATGTCGCTGGGCGGCGTGCGCGACGAGGCCGAGATCCGCGGCCACCGCCGCACCTACATCGGCGCGCTTCCCGGGCCGCCTGGTGCGCGCGCTGCGCGACGCGAAGACGATGAACCCGGTGATCATGCTCGACGAGGTCGACAAGGTCGGCGCCGACTGGCGCGGCGACCCCTCCTCGGCCCTGCTCGAGGTGCTCGACCCGGCGCAGAACCACTGCTTCCGCGACCACTACCTGGACGTGGAGCTGGACCTGTCGCAGGTGCTGTTCATCGCCACCGCCAACGTGGCGGACACCATCCCGGCGCCGCTGCTGGACCGGATGGAGGTCGTGCGCTTCGACGGCTACACGGTCGAGGAGAAGGTGGCGATCGCCCGCGACTACCTGTGGCCGCGCCAGCGCGAGCGCAACGGGCTGCGCGAGGACGAGGTGAGCGTGGACGACGCCGACGCTGCGCACGGTCGTGACCGAGTACACGCGCGAGGCGGGCGTTCGCTCACCTCGAGCGCGAGCTGGGCACGGTGCTGCGCAAGACCGCCACGCAGATCGCCTCGGGCAAGGTCCGAGGCGCCGGTGGCCGTGGACGTGGACGACGCTCCGCGACGCCCTCGGGCGCCAGCGCTTCTTCCAGGAGGCGGCCGAGCGCACGGCGGTGCCGGGCGTGGCCACCGGCCTGGCCTACACGCCGGTGGGCGGCGACGTGCTGTTCATCGAGGCCACCTCGATGCGCGGCAGCGGCGACGGCGCTCCTGGTGCTGACCGGCCAGCTGGGCGACGTGATGAAGGAGTCGGCGCGGATCGCGCTCTCATACGTGCGCGGGCACGAGGACCGGGTCGACGTGGACGAGGAGGCCTTCGAGGGCCGCGAGTTCCACGTGCACGTGCCGGCGGGCGCGATCCCCAAGGACGGCCCCAGCGCCGGCGTCACGATGACCACGGCGCTGGCCTCGCTGCTGTCGGGCCGGCCCGGTGAAGCACACCGTGGGCATGACCGGCGAGGTCACGCTCCAGGGCCGGGTGCTGCCGATCGGCGGGCTCAAGCAGAAGGTGCTCGCCGCACACGCGGCGGGGCTCACCGACGTGATCATCCCCGAGCGCAACCGCGGCGACCTCGACGAGGTGCCGGAGGAGGTCCGCGACGAGATGACCTTCCACCCGGTCATGACGATCGACGAGGTGCTGGACCTGGCGCTGGAGCCGGCGCCCTCGACCGCGGCGGTGGTCTAGACGGAAGCGGACAGCGGTCGGATCAGACGCTCTGCGTCAGGCCGCCGTCCACCCGGAGCGCCGCGCCCGTGACGTAGGAGGCCCGCTCCGAGCACAGGAACGCGGCGGCGGCCGCGAACTCCTCGACGGTGCCCAGGCGGCCGGCGGGCACGCGCCCGGCCGCGCCCTGCTGAGCGTTCTCCATCGAGCCCGCCAGCTCGGCCATCCGGTCGGTGGCGATCAGGCCCGGCAGCAGCGAGTTGAGCGTCATGCCGTCGGCCGCGGCTTCGCGCGCGAGTGTCTTGAACGCCGCCACCAGCGCGCTGCGGTGCGAGTTGGAGAGCATCAGCGGCGCGGCCGGCTCCCGCACGGTGGTGGATGACACCTACAGGATCCGCCCGAAGCCGCGCTCGCGCATGCCGGGCAGCGCCCGCTCGACCAGCGCCATGGGCGCCAGCACCAGGTCGCGGTAGGCACCGTCCCACTGCTCGCGCGTGAAGCCCAGCGGGTCGACCCCGCCGGCGGGCCGCCCGTGTTGGTGACCAGCACGTCGAGCGGCCCGAGGTCGGCCTCGACTGCGTCGACCAGCGCGGCCGCGCGGTCGAGGTCGCGCGCTGTCGTGCACGTAGGGCCGGGCGCCGAGGTCTGCGCGGCGGCCTCGATGCGCTCGCGCGAGCGTGAGCTCACGGCCACCGTGGGCGCCCTCGGCCGCCAGCTCGCGAGCGATCCCCAGACCGATGCCCTTCGAGGCTCCGGTCACCAGCGCCATACGCCCTTCGAGCCCGAGATCCACGCGCGCAGGCTATAGCTGGTTGATTCCTAATTCCCGCACCTACGGATGACCCGCCATGCCGGCGCCGGGTCGCCACCCGCGCCCTTGCGGGTAGCGCTGCTACCCGCTTCGGACGCGTGCGGCGCCCGGCTTGACCTGGCGGGCCCCCGCAGGCACGTGAATTCGGACTCAACCAGCAGCCGAGTGAGGCTCTGGAGAGCCAATTCGGAGCGACCTGGATGCATCCGCCGGGCCGATCTGCTTCCATACCGCGCTGTTCAACCAGCCGAGTCCCCGCCGCTCAAGGCGACGGGGAACGGGGGAACCACTGGGAGCGGTCGCCGCACGACCGCGCCCCGGGGCGAATCGCCGCATATCTGCGGCGTAGCGCACTTTCCAGCGCGAGCCCGTCAGCTCACCCCGTAGGCACCAGGAAAGAGGAGCTGAAGGTCTTTGACGTCGAAGTCCGCCGTTCGCAGCGCGCTGGCGCTGTCCGTGATCACAGCCACGCTCGGCGTGGCCGCTGCGCCCGCTGCTGCCGACGACCCCGCTCCGCGGGCCGGCATCGCCAGCAGCCAGGTGACTCTGCGCAAGGGCGACCGCGGGCCTGCCGTGGCCGCCGTGCAGCGCAAGCTGCGCCTGGGCGCCGACGGCGTGTTCGGGCCCCTCACCGACCGCGCGGTGCGCCGCTTCCAGCGCCGCAAGGGCCTGGAGGCCGACGGCATCGTCGGACCGATCACGCGCCGCGCCCTCGGCCTGCGTGCCTTCAGCCGTGCCAGCGTGAGACATCCTCGCCGCCGGGCCGCCAGGCGCGTCTCGGTACGCACGGACGGTGACTCGAAGCTGCCGCGCGCGCTGCGCAGGATCGCCCAGTGCGAGTCCGGCGGGAACCCGCGCGCGGTGTCTCGCAACGGGCTCTACCGCGGCAAGTACCAGTTCCTGCGCGCCACCTGGAAGGCCTACGGTGGCCGCACCCGCGACCCCGCCGACGCCAGCGAGGCGCATCAGGACCGGGTCGCGCTCAGGCTCTACCGTGCCCGCGGCACGGCTCCCTGGGCCAACTGCGCCTAGGCGGTTACGGGCTCGCGCGCGCCGCGGGTGAGCACCAGGGTCGCCACGCACCCGGCGGCCAGCAGGCCGTAGGGCACCGCGTCCGAGGTGGCGTCGGCCAGCGCTCCGCCGGCCGCCCCGCCCACCACGTGGCCCCCCGCCCAGGCCAGGTTCATCAGGCCGAAGGCGAAGCCCTGGTCCAGCCCTGAGGCCTCAGAGGCATCCGACAGCAGCGCCGCCGCGGGCGCCCAGAAGCAGCCCAGGGCCCCGACCGTGGCGGCGAGCGCGGCGATCAGCATCCAGACGGTGGCGGGCAGGGGCAGCAGCACCGCCATCACTCCGACGCCAACGAGCCCGAGGCGAAGGGGCAGCAGCCGCCCGCGGCGGTCGGAGAAGCGCCCCAGCACCGGGCTCAGCACGCCCTCGATCGAGGCGGCCACCAGGAACGCGGCGCCGATCGTGAGTCCGCTCGCCCCCAGCTCGTCCAGCCGCAGCGGCACCAGCACGTCGATCGCGCCCGAGAACAGGGCCGGGAGCGTGAACAGCCACACCGCGGCCTGAAGCGGACGGCCGCGCACGGCCTGTCCGAGCTCGGCCCAGGTGGCCTGCTCCTCGCGCCGCCCCGCCGGCGTCGACAGCGCCCAGACGAACAGCGCCACGCCGAGCGCGGTGACGCAGGAGAAGACCAGCTGCGGGCTGGTCTCCGACGCGGCGCCGCCCAGGACCGGGCCCAGGAGCACGCCGAAGATCGCGGCGCCCAGTGCCGTGCCGATGAGCTCGCCGCGACGCTCGCGCGGGGCCACTGCCAGCAGCCACGCAAGGCCGCCGGCCCACGAGCAGGCGCCGCCGACTCCCTGCACGAAGCGCGTGCAGTCCAGCAGCACGATGCTCTCCGCGAGCCCGAAGACCAGGCTCGAGACCGACAGCAGGAACAGCCCGATCAGCATCGTCTGCTTGGCGCCGATGCGCCCCGCCAGCCAGCCGGCCGGCAGCGCGCCCACCAGTGTGCCGGCGGCGTAGGAGGCGCTGAGCACCCCGGCGGCGGTCTTGGAGAGCCCGAGGTCGTCCTGGTAGGCGGGCAGCAGCGGCGCGATCGCCGCGTAGAACATCGTGTCCACGAGCACCGCCGCGGACACCAGGAGCAGGAGCCTGCGCACTACGTCTAGCCCAGCGCCGCGGCGTCTCGCTCGGCTTCCTCGCGCGTGAACCAGGCGCCCAGGCGGGTGATCAGGTCTCCGTCGACGCGGTGAGAGAAGTACAGGTACTCCGCGTCGGCGGCCGGCTCGCCCTCGCTCCGGATCCGGCGATGCCCCGCAACGATCACGCCCTCGCCGATGGGCTCGAACGTGTACGGCGCGGCCGTGAACTGCGCACCGCGCCGCTCGAACCCGGCGAAGAACGCGCGGACGCCGTCGTGGCCGTGGCAGAGCTCGCCCTCGTGGGAGCGGAACTCCACGTCGGGGTGCAGATGGCGGAGCGCCGTCTCCACGCCGTCCTCGCGGTAGTCGATCCACATGAGCTTCACGGTGTCCAGGTCGGGGCGGGCCACGGGCTCCCAATGGTCGCACGGGGGCGAACCTCGCGCCGGTGGCGACTGGTCCCTGCATGCAGGCCCTGGACGAGCTGGCCGAGGCGCTGCGGGGACGGCTGATCGAGCGAGCCCGCGCGGGCGGCACCGCCCACGCCGACGTTCGCGAGGAGGTGCGCTGGCTCGTCGAGCAGGAGGCCGCCGCGCTGGCCGAAGCGGACCGCGCTGCGCTGTGCGAGCGGGTGTTGCGGCTGGCCGGCGGGCTGGGCCCGCTGGAGCCCCTGTTGGCCGACCCCGCCGTGGACGAGGTCATGGTCAACGGGCCGCTGCAGGTCTATGTGGAGCGCGCCGGCAAGATCGAGCCCACGCGCGTGAGCTTCGGGTCGGACGCGGAGCTGCTGCACGCCATCGAGCGCATCCTCGCTCCGCTCGGCCGCCGCGTCGACGAGGCGTCCCCGCTCTGCGACGCGCGGCTTCCCGACGGCTCGCGCGTGAACGTGGTCATCCCGCCGCTGTCGCTCGGTGGCCCCTGCCTCACCATCCGCCGCTTCCGACGGGAGGGCTTCTCGCTGGCCGACCTGGTGGCCGGGGGCACGCTGTCGCCGCCCGCCGCCGACCTGCTGGGCGGGGCCGTTCGGTCCCGGGCGTCCGTCCTGGTCAGCGGGGGAACGGGCTCGGGCAAGACCACCACGCTCAACGCCCTCTCGGGCGCGATCCCGGAGGGCGAGCGGATCGTGACCATCGAGGACGCGGCCGAGCTCTCGCTGCGCCTGCCGCACGTGGTCCGGCTGGAGGCGCGGCCGCCCAACCTCGAGGGCCGGGGTGAGGTCACCATCCGCCGCCTGGTGAGCAACGCGTTGCGGATGCGCCCCGACAGGATCGTGGTGGGGGAGGTCCGCGGAGGGGAGGCGCTGGACCTCCTCCAGGCGCTGAACACGGGCCACGACGGCTCGCTCAGCACCGTGCACGCGAACTCCCCCGAGGACGCCCTGCGCCGGGTCGAGACGCTGGCGCTCATGGCCGGCGTGGGGTTGCCCCACACGGCCATCCGCGAGCAGGTGGCTTCGGCGATCGACCTGGTGGTGCATCAGGCCAGGCGCGGCGACGGCTCGCGTGCGGTTGAGTCGATCACCGAGGTGGTGCGCGTGGCCGGCGGCGCGGGCACGCGCGAGCTGCTCATCGAGGACGGTGTCCGGCCGGCAACGTCGAGACCGGCTGCAGGCGGGTGCGGGCGTGGGGGAATGAGTCCCGGCGCGCTGGCGTTCGTGGGCGCGACCGCCCTTGGGCTCGCGCTGGGTCAGCTGGCGGCGCTGGGTGCCGCGGGTGCCCGCGCGCGAGGGCCGGCGGCGGCCGCCGCCGTGGAGGAGCTGCTGGGCACCCTTCTGCGGGCGGGGCGGGAGGGCCGTGCGCCGGGCGCCGCCGAGCGCCGGCGGCTCCTGGGCGCCGGGGCGCTGCTGGCGCTCCTGGCCGGCGCGGCCATCGCCGGCCCGGTGGCCGGAGCGGCCCTGGCCGCGGCGGGGCCGTGGTTCGCTGCCCGGCTGCTTCGAGCCCGGCGCGACCACTATCGCGCGGCTGTGGAGGCGGGCACGGCGGACATGGCGGTGGGCATAGCCGATGCGCTGGGCGCCGGACACTCGCTGCGTGGGGCGGTTGAAGAGGCCGCGTCGACCCTGCCGGGCGCGGCGGGGCGCGAGCTCGGCCGCGTGGCCGCGGAGCTGGCCGCCGGCGCCCGGACCGACGACGCGCTCGAGGCGATGCGCGCGCGCGTGCCGTCGGCCCAGGTGGACACCGTCGTTGCCGCCTGCCTGACCCAGCGGCGGGCAGGCGGCGACCTCGCCCGGCTGCTCCGGGAGTCCGCGGATGCCTTCGGCGACCAGGCCCGGCTCGAGCGCGAGGCCCGAGCCGCGACGGCCCAGGCCCGCTTCACGGGTGTGCTCGTGGTGCTCCTGCCGGTGGGCGGAGCACTGCTGGCCGAGCTGGCCAGCCCGGGCTTCGTGGCCGGCCTCTGGGGCTCGTTCCTGACCACCTGGCTCATGGGTATCGCCGTCGTCCTCCAGCTCGCGGCCGCAGTGGCCATCCGGCGGCTGGGCCGGGTGCGCTGGTGATCGCCGCGGGCCTGGCGTTCGCCGCGGCGGCGCTCGGAGCGCTGGGCGCCGGCGCGCTGGTGGGCTCCGTCAGGGGTGACGGGGCGGGGAGGAGCACCAGGCTGCGCGCCCTTCTTGCGGTCGCCGGGCGCCGCGCCGTTGGCGGCCGGCGGGCGCCGTTGGACCTGGAGCGCCGAATCGTGGCGGCCGGGTCACCGCTCGGGCTCGGTCCGCGCGAACTGCTGGCCATCAAGCTCGCGGCGGCGGGCGCCGGTGCAGGGCTGGGCACAGCGCTCGCCCTGGTGGCGCCCGGGCGGCTTGGGCCGTTGGTGGGGGCCGCCACCCCGGCCGCCTGCTTCCTCGCACCGGACCTGTGGCTGGAGCGGCGCGCGGCCGAACGCGCCCGGGCGGTGCGGCGATCGCTGCCGGGGATGCTCGACCTGCTGCGCGTGACGGTCGGCGCGGGGGCGGCGCTGCCCGCGGGTCTGGCCGAGGTGGGCTCGCGGTCGACCGGACCGCTGGCCGCCGAGTGGCGCCGCGTGTCCCGCGAGCTCGCGCTGGGCATTCCCATGTCCGACGCGCTGGGCGACATGGCCGTCCGGCTGCCCCAGCAGGAGGTGGCGGGGCTGGCGGCAGCCCTGGAGCGCGCGCGCCGCCACGGCGCGCCGCTCGAGCGCACCCTGGCCGCTCAGGCCCGGGACGCCCGCGCGGCACTGCGGCGGCGCCTGCAGGAGGACGCCGCCCGGGCCGGGCCGAAGATCCAGCTCGTCGTGGCGCTGATGCTGGTGCCCTCTGTCCTGCTGATGGTTGCCGCAGCCCTGGCAGCGGCGCTGCTGGACTCGGGCGGGGTCCCGGGGACGTGACCGAGCGCCTGAGAAGGCCGCAAACTGCGGGTCCGCAGTTGTTGCCCGTCGTGACGCTGCGTACGCTCCCGCGACACCGGGCCGGCGGAGGGCCCGGCTCGCCAGCAAGGAAGGGAGCCGAGCGTGAATCCGAGGTCTTGGCGCATGCGCGCGATGCCGATCGTGGCGCTCGCGCTGCTGGGTGCCGGCGTGACATCGCCGGCGGGCGCGCAGGAGCCGGGGTGCACGCTGGTCGTGATCGAGGACACCACGCTGGACCGGGACGTCTCCTGCTCCGACGGCGCGGCCATCGAGATCGCCGCCCCCGGGATCACGCTCGACCTGGGCGGCCACACGGTCACGGGCGGGGAAGAGGGCATCGCCAACCCCGGGTTCGATCGTGTGACTATCAGGAACGGCCGTCTGGCCACAGACGGCGTTGGCGTCTTGCTCACCGGCGCCCAGCGCAACGTGATCGAGGGTCTGAGGCTCTTCACTGCCATCCAGTCGACCATCCGGTTGGTCGACTCCGACCACAATCGGATCGTCGGCAATAGGAGCTCCGGTTACCGGGCGGGCATCGACCTTCGGGAGGGATCTGACCGGAACCTGGTTTCGGGAAACAGCGAGGGAGAGGCCTACGGTGGCACCAGAGTCACGGACTCCGATCACAACCTGATCGTTGGCAATCGATTCAGGATGTTCGAGACCAGCGCTCTCGTGCTGACGCGCAGCCTGGGCAACCGAATCGCTCACAACCGTCTACAGGGGACCTACGAGGCGGAGGTCGTGCTGAGGGCTTCGCACGGCAACACGGTCAGCCATAACGACATCTCGGCGCGGAACCCAGCCTCCTCGCCCCCTCCGCCGGCCGGCGTGATGCTCGAGGACTCCAACCGCAACCAGATCAGACACAACTCGATCACCGAGCAGGTGACTGGGCTCGCGATCGCGTCCGGCGGTCGAAACCTGCTCGCTCGCAACCGCGCATTCGGCAATGTGGGCGACGGGATCCTGATCGCGGCGCCGGCGCTTCGCTCGTATCTCTACGCCAACCGCGCCGCGCGCAACGGCGACGACGGCATCGACGTTCGGAGCGCGGCCTCGTGGCTGGCCGGCAACCGGGCGGTCGGCAACGGCGACCTCGGCATCGAGGCTGTCCCCGGCACCCGGGCATTCGGCAACAGCGCCGGCGGCAACGGCAACGCCGCCCAGTGCCTCAACGTGCGCTGTCGCTGACCTCGTCGAGCCGGCGCCGCAGGTACTCCGCCTCGACCGGGTTTGGATCGAGCTCGAGAGCCCGCCGGTATGCGGCGCCTGCCTCCTGCGCGCGCCCGAGCCGGCGCAGCAGGTCCGCTCGCGCGGAGTGCAGCGGCCGGTAGGCGTCGAGCGACTCGCGCAGTGCCTCCATCAGCTGCAGGCCTCGCTCGGGCCCGCGATCCATCGCCACCGCCACCGCGCGGTTGAGCTCGACCACGGGGGAGGGGTGCACCGCGGCCAGGCGTGAGTACAGCGCCGCGATCGGCGGCCCAGTCCGTGTGGCCGGCGAAGGCCACGCGCGCGTGCTCAGCGGCGATCGCGGCCTGGAGCGCGTAGCGCCCGCGCGGGCTGACTCGCAGCGCTCGGTCGCACAGGCTCAGCCCCGACGCGATCTGCGGCGCGATCCCACAGCGAGCGATCCTGCTCCTCCAGCAGCACCAGCCGCCCCGCGCGCGTCCACGCGGGCCTCGCGGCGCGAGTCCTGCAGCAGCATCAGCGCCACCAGCCCAAGCACCTCGCGCCTCGTCGGGCATGAGCGCCGCCAGCACGCCGCCCAGCCGGATGGCCTCGGCGCAGAGCTCGCGCCGGATCAGCGCGTCGCCCGAGCTGGCGGGTAGCCCTCGTTGAAGACCAGGTAGAGCACCGCCAGCACGGACGTCGAGCCGCTCGGGAAGGTCGTGACCCTCGGGCACGACGTAGGGGATGCCGGCGTCGCGGATCTTGCGCTTGGCGCGCACGATGCGCTGCGCCATGGCGGGCTCGCCGACCAGGAACGCCCGGGCGATCTCGGGGGTGGTCAGGCCGCCCAGGCTGCGCAGCGTCAGCGCCACCCGCGCCTCCGGCGGCCAGCGCCGGGTGGCAGCAGGTGAAGATCAGGCGCAGCCGGTCGTCGGGTAACTCGTCCATCTCAATCGGCTCCTCCGCGACCGGCGCGGCGTCCGGGCGAAGCAGCTCGCGCTTCTCGGCCAGGGTGCGCTCGCGGCGAATCCGGTCGATCGCACGGTTGCGCGCGGTGGTCAGGATCCAGGCGGCGGGGTTTGCCGGAGGGCCGGCGCCCGGGCCAGCGCTCCATGGCCACCACGAACGCCTCCTGCACGCACCTCCTCGGCGAGGTCGAAGTCGCCGAGCAGGCGGATCAGAGTCGCGACCGCCCGCCCCGACTCACGCCGGAACAGCCGGTCGAATCCGCGCGGCGATCGCCTACGAGGCGGCCCCGGTCCTGACGCCCGGGTCCTCGTAGCCGAACTGCGTCAAGTCCATCGCCGGGCGCACCTCCACGCGTTCCCCGGTGGGGTCGGGCACCTTCGGGCCCACTCCAGCGCCTCGTCGAGGTCCGCGCACTCGATCAGGTAGTAGCCGCCGAGCTGCTCCTTGGTCTCGGCGAACGGCCCGTCGGTCACCGGTCTGCTCGCCCGTGGCGTCGAAGTCGACCGTCGTCGCGGTCGCGCTGGGCTGGAGCGCGTCGCCCGCCATGAACGCGTCGGCCTCGATCAGCTCGCGGTTGAACTGCGTTCCAGGGCTCCATGCATCGCGCGCATCTGCTTCGGGCGTCGGGTCCTCGGGCCCGGCCTGCTCTTCGCGGTAGATGCTCAGCAGGTACTTCATCTCGCACCTCCGTCGGTTTCGTGGCGGCGCGGCTCGCCGCCCTCAACCCTACGACGAATGGGGACCGGGCAGATCGACAGCCCACGGAGAGCAGGCCCGCAGTTTCGTTGCAAGCGCGCCGTGCGGGCGCAATCGCCCTTGCAGATCGTGCTCCTGCACGGTTGAGCGCCGTTTCCGGAGACACTCGTCCCACCCGCGGAGCACGTCGCGAACCCGCTCACAGAGCGAAATAGGCGCTGCAGCGGGTCCGCGACGACTCCCGCCGGACAGCAAAGTGGGGAAATGTGTTGCTTAGTGGGGGAAAGTGGGGTACAGTGGCGCCAGCTCACGAGGACCGGAGTGGCGGGGCTCCTCCCACTCCGCCACTTCGGTCCGAGTAGCCGGTCAAACCGGAGCACCGGATGGCATTCAGAGGCCACTACGAACACTCGCTAGACGCGAAGCACCGGCTGAGCATCCCCGCCCGGTTCCGCGCCGCGTTCTCCGATCGGGATCGTTCTGTGCAAGGACACCGACGCCTGCATCACCGTCTGGACCGCCGAGGTGCCATGAGCCACCCTGGCCACCGCGCTCGAGGGCAAGAACCCGCTCGGGCGCGACTACAAGCAGCACCCAGCGCTTCTTCAACTCCAACTCCTTCCAGGCCGAGCTCGACTCGGCCGGGCGCGTGACCGTGCCGCCCCAGCTGAGGGAGCACGCCGGGATCGAGAAGAGGTGCGTGGTGGCCGGAGTGGGCGACCACCTCGAGATCTGGTCGCGCGATCGCTGGGAGGCGGAGCAGTCCGCGCTGGACGGGAGCATCGAGGAGGTGACCGAGGGACTTGGCGATCCTTCTTGACATGACGCGCTCGCACGTACCGGTGCTCGCCGGCGAGCTGATCGACCTGACGGCCCCCGCGCCGGGCGAGAAGGTCGTGGACTGCACGTTCGGCGGCGGCGGCCACGCGCGGCTGATGGCGGACCGGATCGGCCCGGCCGGCACGCTCGTCTGCGTGGACCGCGACCCGGCCGCCGAGGAGCGCTTCGAGGAGCTGGCCGCCGAGGTCCCCTGCGACACGCGCTTCCTGCGGATGGACTACGTCGACGCGCTGAAGCTGCTGGAAAATGAAGGGTTTTCGGCGGACCTCGTGTTTTTCGACCTCGGCATCTCCTCCATGCAGGTCGACACGCGCGAGCGCGGCTTCTCCTACTCCTACGACGCGCCGCTGGACATGCGGATGGACCCCACGACCGTGGGCCCCGCCGCCCGCGACATCGTGAACGCGCTCGAGGAGCGCCGCCTGGCCAAGATCTTCGCCACCTACGGCGAGGAGCCCAACGCGCGCGCGATCGCGCGCGAGATCGTGCGCCGGCGTGAGCGCGAGCCGCTTCAGACCACGGGCGAGCTGGTGGAGGCGATCGAGGCCGCCCTGCCCGCCGCGGTGCGGCGCAAGTTCGGCGGCCGGCTCGCCGGCGAAGCGGGTCTTCCAGGCGATCCGGATCGCCGTGAACGGCGAGCTGGACGACCTCGACGCACGCGCTGCCCGAGGCGTGGCGCCTGCTCCCGGCCCGGCGGGCGGCTGGCCGCGATCTCGTTCCACTCGCTCGAGGACCGGCGCGTGAAGCGCTTCCTGGCCGATCGCGCCCGCGGCTGCATCTGCCCGCCCGACCTCCCCGTCTGCGGCTGCGGCCGCACGCCCGAGGCCGAGCTGCTCACCCGCCGCGCGGTGGCGCCCACGCCGGGCGAGGTCGCCGACAACCCGCGCTCGGCGTCGGGGCGGCTGCGCGCCGCGCGCCGGATCGACGGAGGGGAGGGCCTGATGGCCGCGCATCCCCGCCCGCGCGCCGCGCACCGACGGCCCTCGCGACCCCCGCGCGCCGGCCCGCGCCCGCGCAGGCGGACCGCCGCGAAGCGGGCCTCCGCGCAGCCACGCGGCGCCTGGGTGCTCGACAAGCTGCTGCCGGGCCGCGTCTGGATCGGCCTGGTCTTCGTGCTGCTGGCCGGGATCGTGTTCTTCAACGTCGACCTGCTCCAGATGAACCGCGAGATCGCGCGCACCGCCGACCGCGCCGCCGCCGTGAAGACGCGAGAACGCGCGGCTGCGCACCGACCTCGCCCGGCTGGGCTCCAGCGAGCGCATCCAGCAGGTGGCGGCGCAGGCCGGGCCTGGTGCTGCCCGCGCCCGGTGAGGTGCGCTACCTGACCGCGGCACCGTCTGGCCGACGCGAGCCGCGCCGCCAAGCGCATGGCCGCGGGTGACCTGGCGACGCCCGCGGTGGCGCCGCTGATCCCGCCGGCCACCTCGACCCGGTTGTGGCGCCCGAGAACGTGGCCACCCCGGAGGAGCTGGCCGCCCAGGAGGAGCCGGCCACGCCCGAGGCCGGAACCCAGCCGGCGCCCGAGCAGCCGGACGCGGCGCCCGTGAGCCCGCAGCAGGCGGCCGCCCCGGTCACGCCCCAGGCACCCGCCGTCCCGGCGGGCCAGTAGGCGTGCGGCTCCTCAATCGCCGCATCGGGCTCCTCTTCGCCCTCTTCCTCCTTCTCCTCGGCCTCGCCTCGCATGCGGGCCGCCTGGCTGGGCACCGTGCGCGCCGACTCGCTCAAGGAGCGCGCGGTCACCCAGCAGGTCGAGGACCTCGACGTGCCGGCGCGCCGGGGCACGATCACCGACCGCCGCGGCGTGGAGCTGGCCGTCTCCGAGGACGCGATCACCGTCTTCGCCAACCCGTTCCTGATCGAAGAACCAGACCGGCACCGCCGAGAAGCTCGCGCCGCTCGTGGGCGCACTCCGAGCACGACCTGCTCAAGGCTGCTCTCGGACCGCAAGAAGGGCTTCATCTACCTGCGCCGCAAGATGGACCCCGAGCCTCGGCGAGAAGGTCGCCAAGCTCGAGATCGAGGGCATCGGCACGGTCGTCGAGCCGCGGCGGACCTACCCGCAGGGCGCGATGGCGTCCCAGCTGCTCGGCGCGGTGGGCACCGACAACGTGGGCCTGGCGGGCCTCGAGCAGCAGTACGAGAAGACAGCTGCACGGCAACGACGGCCGCCGCCGGCTGGTGAAGGACGCGATGGGCGAGCCGATCTCGCATCATCGAGAGCGAGCGCGCCGAGGCGGGCGAGGACATGCAGCTCACCATCGACGCCGCGCTCCAGGAGCGGGTCGAGGCGGTGATGGGCGAGGTCGGCCAGGCCCACCGCCCGCGGGCGGCCACGGCGCTGGTCATGGACCCCCGCAACGGCGAGGTGCTGGCGCTGTCGAACTGGCCGCGCGTGGACGCCAACGACATCGGCGCCGCGCCCGCATACGCGCGCCAGAACCGCGCCGTGGGCGCCAGCTACGAGCCCGGATCGACCTTCAAGGCCTTCACCGTGGCCGGCGCGCTGGAGGAGAGGCTGATCAAGCCCACGACCAGCGTTCGACCTGCCGCCGCAGATCCAGGTGGCCGACCGCAAGATCGGCGAGGCCCACGACCGCGGGGCCACGCGCCTCACCGTGGCCGAGATCCTGGCGCAGTCCTCGAACGTGGGCTCGGTGATGATCGGCCTGAAGCTGGGCAAGAAGCGCTTCGACCAGCTGGGTGCGGCGGTTTGGCTTCGGCCAGCCCACCGGCATCGGGCTCCCGGGCGAGGCCGGCGGGATCGTGCCGAAGCCCAAGCAGTACTCGGGCTCGTCGCTGGGCAACCTGCCGATCGGCCAGGGCCTGGCGGTCACGCCGATGCAGATGGCGGCCGCCTACTCGGCGATCGCCAACGGCGGCGTGATGCACGCGCCGCACGTGGTCGCCGGCGAGGGCGACCCGGGCCGGCGGGTGGTCTCGCCCGACACCGCCGGCCAGGTCTCGCGGATGCTCGAGGGCGTGCTGGCGGCCGGCGGCACGGCGCAGGAGGCATCGGTGCCCGGCTACGAGCTGGCGGGCAAGACCGGCACGGCTCAGAAGCCCGACCCCAAGACCGGCGGGTACTCGGAGTTCAAGTTCTTCTCCTCCTTCATCGGGTTCGCGCCCGCGCGCAAGCCGCGGCTGATGGTGGCGGTGATGGTCGACGAGCCCACGGGCCAGTACTACGGCGGCGAGGTGGCGGCGCCGGCGTTCGAGCGGATCGTGGAGTTCGCCCTCCCGTACCTGCGCATCCCGCCCCGCTGACCGCCCGGCCGCGCATCTAACATGCGGGCGGCCATGACCCTCCGCGAGCTGATGGGGAGTGGAGCGCCGGAGGTGGAGGTCGGCAGCCTCGCCCTACTCCAGCGCCAAGGTCCATCCCGGCGCGCTCTTCTTCTGCGTCCGCGGCTTCACGGCCGACGGCCACGACTTCGCCCCCGAGGCCGTGCGGCGCGGCGCGGTCGCGCTGGTGTGCGAGCGCCCGCTGGGCCTCGGCGTGCCGGAGGTGATGGTGGATGACGCCCGGGCCGCGATGGGCCCCGCCGCCGCGCGCTTCGACGGCGACCCCACCGCCGAGCTCCGGGTGGTCGGCATCACCGGCACCAATGGCAAGACCACCACCGCCTTCCTCGTCCGCGACATGCTCGAGGCAGCGGGGATCCAGACCGGGCTGCTGGGCACCGTGAAGCAGGTGGTGGGAGGCGAGGAGGAGCCCGTGGAGCGCACCACGCCGGAGGCGATCGACCTCCAGGCCACCTTCAGGCGGATGCTCGACGGCGGTGACTCGGCGTGCGCCATGGAGGTCTCCTCGCATGCGCTCGAGCTCGGCCGCGCCACCGGCATCCGGTTCGCCTGCAAGGTGTTCACCAACCTCACCCAGGACCACCTGGACTTCCACGCGGACATGGAGGCCTACTACCTGGCCAAGCGACGGCTGTTCGACGAGCCCGGCCCGGCGGTGGTGAACGTGGACGACGCCTACGGGCGACGCCTGGCCGAAGAGCTGGGCGACGCCGTCACCTACGGGATCGGCCGCGGCGAGCTCAGCGCGCGCGACGTGTCATTCGACGTGGCCGGGGCGACATTCACGGTGGACACGCCCGAGGGGCCGCTCCAGGTGTCCACGCGGCTGCCCGGGCTGTTCAACGTCCAGAACGCGCTGGCGGCGCTGGGGGCCGCCCGGGCGCTGGGAGTCGAGCTGCCGGTTGCCGCCGCGGCCCTGGCGCGCGCGGGGCGGGTGCCCGGGCGGCTCGAGCCCGTCGAGGAGGGACAGGACTTCGGCGTGCTCGTGGACTACGCGCACACCCCCGACTCGCTGGAGAACGTGCTGCGAGCGGCGCGCGGCTGACGGACGGCCGCCTGATCGTGGTGTTCGGCGCCGGCGGCGATCGCGACCGCGGCAAGCGCCCGCTGATGGGAGAGGTGGCGGCCAGGCTGGCCGATCGGGTGATCGTGACCTCCGACAACCCGCGCTCCGAGGACCCGGTGGCGATCGTGGAGGAGATCCTGGCGGGTGCCGGCCCGGGCGTCGAGAGCGAGGTCGACCGCCGCGCAGCGATCGCGATGGCGGTGGGCGGTGCCGCGGCGGGCGACGTGGTGGTCATCGCCGGCAAGGGCCACGAGCAGGGCCAGGAGTTCGAGGGCGGCCGCAAGGAGCCGTTCGACGACGTGAGGTGGCGCGTGAGGCGCTGAGCGCCGTGGCCGCGCGGCGGTGGCGCCAACGGCAGGGGCGGCGCGTGAGCGACCTGACCGCGGAGTGGGTGGCGGCCGCGGCCGGCGGGCGCCTGGTCACGGGCGAGCCGGACGCTCCCGGCCCGGTGCGCGCGATTGATCGACACGCGCGAGGCGGCCGCGGGCGACCTGTTCGTCGGGCTTCCCGGCGAGCGCGCGGACGGCGGCGAGCTCGCGCCGCAGGCGCTGGAGGCAGGGGCATGGGGAGTCGTGGTGGCCGCCGAGCACGCCGAGCGGGCCGCGGCGGCCGCCGGCGGCGCGGCGGTGGTCATCGCCGTCGACCGGCCCCTGGCGGCGCTCCAGGCGCTGGCGCGCGCGTGGCGGCGCGAGCTGGGCTGCAGGGTGGTCGGGGTCACCGGCTCGACCGGCAAGACCTCGACCAAGGACATCCTGGCCGCCCTGCTCTCGGGCCCCCTGGCCACGCACGCCAACCGGGAGAACCTGAACACGGAGATCGGCCTGCCGCTGACGATCCTCGAGGCCGCGCCCGGCACCGAGGCGATGGTGCTCGAGATGGCGATGCGCGGCGAGGGCCAGATCGCCGAGCTGGTGGCCATCGCCGAGCCCGACGTCGGGGTGATCGTGAACGTGGGCCCCGTGCACCTGGAGCTGCTGGGCACCGTGGAACGCGTGGCCGCCGCAAAGGCGGAGCTGATCCGCGACCTGCGCCCGGGCGCGGCCTGCGTGGTCCCCGCCAGCGAGCCGCTGCTCGCGAGGCCACCTGCGCGACGACCTCGACACGATCACCTTCGGCCCGGGCGGCGAGGTGATGCTGCTGGCCTTCGACGCGGGTCGCGCCGAGATCGAGGCCCGCGGGCCGGCGGCTGGAGCTGGAGCTGCCCTACGACGAGCCGCACAACCTGCTGAACACCCTGGCGGCCGTGGCGGCGGCCGTGGCGCTGGGCGTGCGGCCGGCGGGCCGCCTGGAGCCGCGCTTCTCATCCATGCGCGGGGAGGTCGTGGAGCTGGCCGGGGGAGTGACCGTGGTCAACGACTGCTACAACGCCAACCCGATGTCCATGCGGGCGGCCCTCCAGCACCTCGCCGAGACGCCCGCCGACCGCCGCGTGGCGGTGCTCGGCACGATGGCCGAGCTGGGCCCGGGCTCGGCGGACGTTCCACCGCGACATCGGCGAGGAGGCCACCGCGCTGGGCATCGACGTGCTCGTGACCGTCGGCGACGGAGGCGCTCGGCTACGCCGAGGGCTTCGACGGCGAGACCTACGCCGCGGCGACGCCCGAGGAGGCCGGCGCGCTGCTGGAGGAGATCGCCCAGCCCGGCGACCGCGTGCTGGTGAAGGGCTCGCGCTCGGTCGGCCTCGAACGGGTCCTGGCCTAGGTGGTCGCTAGCCCATGGGCGAGATCCTCATCGGGGGCATGGCCTCCCTGCTCATCTGCATCTTCCTCGGGCCCCGGTTCATCGAGGAGCTGCGCGAGCGCGAGTTCGGCCAGCACATCCGCGAGGAGGGGCCCGAGGGCCACCACGAGAAGGCGGGCACGCCCACGATGGGCGGGCTGGTGCTGTTCCTTGCGGTCGCGGTCCCGTTCCTGATCCTCAGCGACTACCGCGCGGTGAGCCTGGCGGTGTTCGCCACCGCCGCTCGCCACGGCTGGGCTGGGGTTCGCCGACGACTGGACAAGATCCGCAAGCGCCGCTCGCTGGGCCTTTCGGGCCGCACCAAGCTGGTCGGTGCAGGCGCTGATCTCGATCGGGCTGTGGCTGGCTCGCGACCGAGTACGTGGGCCTCGAGGACACCCTGCGCCTGCGGATCGTGGACGCGTCCGTGGACCTCGGCTACTTCTACCCGGTGCTGATCCTGCTGGTGCTGCTGGGCGCCACCAACGGGGTGAACCTCACCGACGGCCTCGACGGCCTGGCCGCCGGCTGCTGCGCGATCGTGCTGCTGGCCTTCACCGCCATGACGTTCATCACCGCCGGGCCCGGCCAGGAGGACCTCGCGCTGCTGTGCGCCTGCCTGGTGGGCTCGTGCGTGGGCTTCCTGTGGTTCAACTCGTTCCCGGCCGCGATCTTCATGGGGGACACCGGGTCGCTGGGCCTGGGAGGGGCGATCGCCGCGATCGCGGTGATGACGAAGACCGAGGTGCTGCTGCTCATCATCGGCGGCATCTTCGTGATCGAGGCGCTGTCGGTGCTGATCCAGGTGTTCGCCTTCCAGCGCTTCCGCCGGCGCGTGTTCCTGATGGCCCCGATCCACCACCACTTCGAGATGCTCGCGTGGTCGGAGACCAAGATCATCCTGCGCTTCTGGATCGTCGCGGCGATCTGCAGCGCCATCGGCTTCACCCTGTACCAGCAGTCGATCACGTGAGCGCCGCCCGCGGCCGCCGCTGCCGCCCGGGCCCTATCTCGTCGTCGGCCTGGCGCGCTCCGGCATGGCGGCCGCGCGGATGCTGGCCGCCGCATGGCGAGGTGATCGGCGTGGACTCGGGCTCGCCCGGAGGGCGCCCTCGACTTCGAGGCGCACCTGGGCACCGATGGCGTGGAGCTGCTGGAGCGCGTGCGCACGGTGGTCAAGAGCCCCGGCGTCCCGCGCGAGGCGCCGGTGGTGGCGGCGGCGCTGGAGCGGGGGCTCGAGGTCACGGGCGAGCTGGAGCTGGCCTGGCGCCTGCTGCCCAACCGCTTCGTGGCGGTCACCGGCACGAACGGCAAGACCACCACGGTGGAGCTGCTGGGCGCGATCTGGCGGGCGGCGGGCAGGCCCGTGGCCGTGGCGGGCAACGTGGGCACGCCGCTGGCGTCGATGGTGGGCGTGATCGACCCCGAGGCGCGACGTGATCTGCGAGGCGTCCAGCTTCCAGCTCGAGGACGCCTCGGCGTTCGCGCCCGAGTGCGCGGTGCTGCTCAACGTCGAGCCCGACCACCTGGACCGCCACGGCGACGCTCGACCGCTACCGGGCGGCGAAGATGAGGATCTTCGCCAATCAGCGCCCGGGCGACACGGCTGATCCGCCGGAGGACCTGGCCGGCGCGCCGCCCGTCCCCGCCGGCGAGCTGCGCGCTGCGCGGCGCGCACAACCGCCAGAACGCGCGGGCGGCGGCCCTGGCCGCCCGGGCGATGGGCGTGCCGCGGAGGCGGCATCGCCGATGCGCTGCGCACCTTCGCGGGGGTCCCGCACCGGCTGGAGGAGGTTGCCGAGGACGGCGGTGTCCTGTACGTGAACGACTCCAAGGCCACCAACGTGGCGTCGGCCGTGCGCGGGATCGAGGCGTTCGACGGCGGCGTGCACGTGATCCTCGGGGGCAGCCTCAAGGGCGGCGGCTTCGAGCGGGCTGCGCGAGGCGCTGGCCGCCCGCGCCGTGCCGCCTACCTGATCGGGGAGGCGGCCGACCGGCTGGCGGCCGACCTCGAGGGCGCCGTGCCGCTGCGGCGGTGCGGGCACCCTGGAGCGGGCCGTGGCGGACGCAGCGGGCGGCCGCCCCCGGGGCGACGTGGTCCTTCTGTCCCCGGCGTGCGCCAGCTTCGATGCCTTCCGCGACTACGAGGAGCGCGGCGAGCGCTTCCGCGAGCTCGTGCAAAGGGCTGAATGACTTCCGGGGGTCATGTCGAAGGAGGCTCGGATGCCGCCGCAGTCACGCGCCCGCCGCGAAGCGCCCAGTCGAGTACTCGATCCTCTACACGGCCACCCTGTGCCTGCTCGCGGCGGGCGCGGTGATGGTCTACTCGGCCAGCTCCGCGGAGTCGCTGCTCGACGGCTCGGGCGATCCGTCGTTCTACCTCAAGCGCTACGTGGTGTTCGGCCTGATCGGGCTGGTGGCGCTGCACCTGGCTGTCGCGCCACGGCCTGGCGCTGGTGCGAGCGGCTCACGCCGCTGCTGCTGGTGGCGCTCGTTCGTGCTGACGGTGGCGGTGATGCTGCCCGGCGTCGGCGTCACGATCAACGGCGCCACGCGCTGGCTGGGCGCGGGCCCGCTCCAGTTCCAGCCCTCGGAGCTGCTCAAGCTGTCGCTGGTCCTCTACGCGGCGCAGCTGCTGGCCGAGCGGCCCGAAGAGCGTGTCAGAGTCCCTGGGCGGGCTGTTCAAGCCGCTGCTGCTGGTGCTCGGCGCGGCCTGCGCGCTGCTGATGAAGCAGCCCGACATGGGCACGGCGATGGTCATCTGCTTCGCGATGGGCGCGCTGCTGGTGGCCGCCGGCACGCCCGATGCGCCACCTCGCCACGCTGGTCGGCGGGCCTGGCCGCGGTGGCGCTGCGTCGCGGCGATCGTCGAGCCGTACCGGATGGCGCGGCTCACGGCGTTCCTCGACCCGTTCTCCGACGCGGGCGACACCGGCTTCCAGGCGGTGCAGGCGCTCACGGCGATCGGCTCGGGCGGCCTGTTCGGCGTGGGGCTGGGCGAGTCGGTGCAGAAGATCTTCTACCTGCCCGAGGCGCACACGGACATGATCCTGGCGATCATCGGCGAGGAGCTCGGCATGCGTGGGCATCCTCGCGGTGGCCGCCCTCTACGCGATGATCGGCTACGCCGGGCTGCGCGCCGCCAAGGCGCGCGCGCGACCGCTACTCGAAGCTGCTGGCCGCGGGCATCACCTCGCTGATCCTGTGCCAGGCGACGCTCAACTTCTTCGCCGTGCTGGGCATGGCGCCGCTCACCGGCGTGCCGCTGCCGTTCATCTCCTACGGCAGCACCAACCTGATCGTGCTGCTGGCGGGCATGGGGCTGCTGCATGAACGTGGCGGCCACCGGCGGCCTGCCGGCGCGCGCGACGCGGCCGACGCCTGCGGGCGATCGACGGAGGCCGCGATGCCCAAGGTCGTGATCGCGGCCGGCGGCACGGCGGGGCACGTGGTGCCGGCGCTGGCCGTCGCCGACGCGCTGCGGGCTAGCGGCGCCGAGGTCGAGTTCGTCGGCGGCGAGCGGGCCGAGGCCGAGCTCGTGCCCGCCGCCGGTATCCGCTTCCACCGCCCTCGCGCGTGGCGGGCCTCGACCGGCGCAACCCGCTGCGGGCGGCGCGCGCGGCCGCGATGGCGCTGCGCGGCCACCGGCGAGCGCGCGGCGGCTGCTGAGGCGCATCGGCGCCGACGCCGTGCTGGGCGGAGGCGGCTACGTGGCGGGGCCGGTGGGCCTGGCGGCGCGGACGCTGCGGCTGCCGCTCGTGCTCACCGAGGCCGACAGCCACCTGGGCGTCACCAACCGGCTGCTGGCGCCGCTCGCCCGGCGGGTGTTCCTGGCGTTTCCGATCGCGGGCCGCGACGGCGACAGGTTCGTGGTGGCCGGGCGGCCGGTGCCCGCCGGGCACCGGTCGGCGCCGACCGCGCGGCGGCCCGCGCGCGCTTCGGCATCGCCGAGGACGAGCCGTGCGTGCTGGTGTTCGGCGGCTCGCTGGGCGCGCGGCGGCTCAACGAGGCCGCGCTGGCGGCGTTCGGCGAGGCCGCGCCGTGCGCGGTGCTGCACGCCTCCGGGCGGCGCGACCACGCCGATCTCGTGCAGCGCCTGGCGGCGCTCGGCTCGCCGGCCGCACTACCACCTCCACGCCTACGTCGAGCCCTTCGCCGACGCCCTGGCGGCCGCCGACCTGGTGGCCGCCCGGGCGGGCGGCTCGGTGCTCGAGGTGGCCGCAGCAGGGCTGCCCTCGATCCTCGTTCCCTACCCGCACGCGACCGCCGACCACCAGACGCCTGAACGCGCGCCACATGGAGCGCTGCGGGCGCCGCGGTGGTGGTCCCCGACGCCGAGCTCGACGGGCCGCGGCTGGCGCGCGAGGTGGGCGCCCTGCTCGCGGCGCCCCGAGCGGATGGCCACCATGGCCAAGGCGGCGCGGGGCGTGGCGCGGCCGGATGCCGCCGGCCTGGTGGCGAAGGAGCTGCTGGACGTCAGCCGGCGGGCAGGCCGGCGTCGAGCGCGCCGATCGCGCGATTGAGGCCGCTCTCGGAGCGAGCCACCGCGGCGGATGCGCTCCTGGAAGCCGCGCCCGCTGCTGGCCGCCGTGGCCAGTGAGCGGTAGGCGCGCTGGGCACGGAGCAGGGCGGGCTCCAGGGCGGCGCCGGCCTCGAAGCTCGCGGGTGGTGCGCGCAGGCTGCCCGCCGTGCCGCCGAACGCCCCGGCCAGCTGCCGGGCGCGCAGCGCCTGGCCCCGGCGGGTACGCGCAGCGCGCAGGCGCCGGCGGCCGGAGGCGCGGCGCGAGTCCAGCCGGGCGATCGCCCGGTCGGCCTCGGCTCGCCAGGCGTTGCGTTGCGCGACGGCGGTGGTGGCGGCCTGGGCCCGCGCGATTCCGGCAGTGTCCGGACGAGCCGGCTCGGGAGCCGGCTCGGTGCCCAGCAGCCAGCCCGCGGCGCCGGCCACGAGTGCCAGGGCCACCGCGAGCAAGGCGATCGGGTGCTTGGCCAGCCCGCGGTGAGCGGGCTTGGGTGAAGGCTCGGGCGCGGGCCTGAGCTCGGCCGTGGGTGATGGAGCGGGGCGTTCGCGGCGTGGTGTGGCCGGGCGCTCCCGCTTTGGGGCCGGCCGAGTGGCCGGGCGCACCGGGGTCGGCCGCGGGGCCGTGACCTTGGCCGCGGGCGCGGGAGCAGCGGATCGAGGCGGCCCAGGCGCAGCAGGCCGGGGCGCCGGCGCGGGGCGCCTGTCGGGCTCCGGCCTGCGGGTGACGCGAGGTGCGGCCTCGGGCGGTCGCACGGCGGGGGGTCCGGCAGGCGCGGCCGCGCGGCCGTTCGGGGACGAGCTCGGCTCGCTCGGGGGCGCGGCTGTGGACGCTCCGTTGGTGCTCTGCACGCCCATCGCGCGACCCAATGCCCGGACGAAGGCCACCGATGAGCCGTAGCGGTCGCCGGGCTCCTTGGCCAGCGCCTTGGCCATGACCTTGTCCACCTGGGGCGGCAGGCCGGGACAGTCGGCGGTGAGCTTGGGCGGCGGGTCACTCGTGTGGGCGTAGGAGACAGCCACCGGCGACCTGCGGACGAATGGCGCGTGCCCGGTGAGGCAGGCCCAGGCGACGCAGGCCAGCGAGTACACGTTGCTCGCCCGCTCCGGCGGGAGGTGCCGGAGGTCCTCGGGCGAGCGATAGTCGGGGGTGAGGCCCACCCGAACGCGTGAGACTTCGGGCGTCACTCCGAAGTCCATGAGCAGCGCGCGGCCGCCCTCGCGATCCTCGACGAGGATGTTGTGGGGCGACAGCTCGAGGTGGAACAGACCCTGCGAGTTGGCCAGGTCAAGGGCCTCGGCCACGCCGCCGAGGAGCTCCACGGTGCGCCGCGGGTCGAGTGCGTCCTGGGCGATGATCGCCGACAGCGGGCGCGCCTCCGGCAGCCGGAGCAGGGTGTAGGGGCCGCGCTCGGTGTCCCCGCCCCCAACGACCGGCAGGAGGTTGGGGTGCTCGAGCGCCGCGCGGGTCCTGAGCCGGCGCCAGGCCGCCCTGCGACCACCGCGGGTCTCCCCGCCACGGAGCTCGTCGGCCACCCTCAGGATGCAGCGTCCGCCGTCCTCACCCTCGACCTCCCAGGCGGTGTTGGTGGAGTCGAGCGGGCGCAGCAGGCGGTGCCCGGCGATCGTCGTCGAGTTCTCGTGCCCGCGCACGGGGAGAAGCGGTCCGGGTGCCTGTCGAAGCGGTCCCATGCGATCAGCCGGAGTCGTCGAAGTCCTGGGGCGGGTCGGGCGCGGGCCGCGGCGCCGGGGCGGGCCGCGGCGCCGGCGCCGGCGCGGGCGCCGGGATCACGGGAGCAGGCGCCACGGGCGTCGGTGCCACGGGGGCCGGCGCGGGGGTCGGGGCGGGTGCGGGCGCCACAGGGCGGGCGCGGGCCGCGCGGCGCTTCCTCGGCGCGGGCCGGAGGCCCGGAAGCGCCGCCGCCTTGCCGAGTGAGGCCTGGCCCTGCGTCGCGGGCGGGACGGCCGGTGGGCGCGGCGGCGGAGGCGGCTCCTCGCCGCCGCTGGTCGCGCGGGCCACGGCGAACAGCCCCCCGAATGAGAGGAGCGTGGCCGCGAGGAGGATGGCAATCCGGCGGTGCTTGGTCATTCCTCGGGGCACGCTACCGGCTTACTGCTGCCGGGAATCAGACAGCGGTTGACCCGGACGGGCCCGGTCTTGCGGATCGTGATGGACGTGTACCGCCCGACCCGGTTGGGATAGGTCACCCGGAACGCGATCTTCGAACCCGGCCGGAAGCGGCGCTCGTAGCGCTTGAAGCGGATGCTCTTCCCCTTTGAGCGCAGGCTCACGCTGGCCTTCTTCGGGCAGTCGCGCCCCACGCAGGCCGACTTGACCATGGCGCCCCTGCGGCTCTTGACCGCGAGCCTCTTGATCGTGGTGTAGCGGCGGCGGAAGCTCCCCTTGAAGCTCACGTAGGGCCGCGAGAGCAGCGGCGGCAGGCCAACCGTGACGCTAACCGTCTCCACGTCCGTGGCGCCGTCGGTGTCCGTGACCAACAGCCGCACTGTGTAGCGCCCGGTCTTGGTGAACTTTCTCGCCGCGATCTGTCCGCGGGCGTTGTCGTCCGTGTATCCGCCGTCGCCGTCGAGGTCCCAGGCGTGGGAGGCGATCGGCCCATCGGCGTCCGACGAGATGGACGTGAAGTCAACGGTGTCGCCCACCACGGGCCGGGCGGGCGAGACGCGGAAGGCCGCCGTGGGCCCGATGTTCTGCACCACCGTGGCGGTGGGCGCGCTGGTGGCCACGACCGGCTGGGCCGACGCGCTGTTGTCGCCGCTCACCTGGAAGCGCACGGAGTAGCCGACGTCGCTGCCGCCGATGACATACGTGCGCCCGGTCGCGCCGGGGATCGCCCCGCAGCCGGCAGCCGAGCAGCGCAGCCACCGGCGAGTGAACGCGATCGGCGCCGTGCCCTGCCACACGCCGTCGCCGCCGGTGAGGGTCTGACCCAGCTCGGCGATCCCGGAGATGTTCGGGGGCGCCAGGTTCCGGGGCGGCTGGGCCGGTTGGGGCGGGCGCCGCGTCACGGTGTCGGTCTGGGCGCTGTCGGCCGAGTCCGAGCCGGCGCTGTTGGTGGCGGTGACCCGGACCCTGATCGTGCTGTCGATGTCGGCCGCGGTGAGCGTGTAGGCCCCCGCGGTGGCTGCGGCGATGTTCGAGCAGCTGATCTCGTTGCATCGCTGCCACTGGTAGGCGTAGGTCGGGGTGGGGTAGCCGCGCCAGCTCCCGCGGATGGCGAACAACGTGTCACCCTCGACCGTCGACCCGGCCACCTCGGGCAGCTCGGAGTTCGAGGGCGTCTCCTGCACGGGCCCAACGCCCCCGGTTGGCTGTTGGGCGGTGCCGGCGCGGTTCTGGGCCGTGGTCAGAACCCGGATGACCCGCCCGGCGTCGGCGGTGGAGAGCTCGTAGGTGTCCCCCGTCTCGCTGCCGATGTTCGAGCAGGTGAGGCCGGCGCACCGCTGCCAGCGGTGGACGACGGTCGGCTCCGGGTTGCCGGTGACCGTGGCGTCCGTCCGGCTGAGCGTCTGGCCGACGCGCGCCGTCCCCGAGAGCGCTGGCAGCGCGGTGATCTGCGGCGCCGCGTCAGGGGGCGGTGGAGCGGCTATGGGCATCGTGGCGTCCGACTCGGCCTCGGCGCTCTCCGGGGTGCTGTCGGTGGCGGTGACCCGCACGCGGATGGTGGCGCCTACGTCCGCTGCCGCCAGCAGGTACGTGGCGTCGGTCGCGCCGCCTATCGGGTCGCACAGGGCGTTACACCGCAGCCACTGGTAGGTGTAGTTGACGGGGAGGGTGAGAGGGTCCTCCACCCACTCCCCGCGTCGGCGGTCAGCGTCTGCCCCTGCTGCGGAGTGCCGCTGATGCTGGGCTCCACCACGTTCACGGGGGCCAGGGCCAGCGCGCCCGGGGCGATGGCCAGCGATCCCGCGGCGGCGCACACGGCGGCGATGGCGACCGGGATTCGGCGACGGGAACGGGGGTTCTGCTTGCTCAATGGGTTCCTCGGGGTCGGCGGCGCACCCTCGTGAACCGGATGCAGCTCTCGGGACAAGTGCTCCGGGGCGGTAATCAAGGACCGGACAGCCTCCTGCCTCCGCCCGGTCCTGCGCCCAGCGTACCCCCGTTATCCGGATCCGGCAACGGCCTACGGGAGCCGTATCGGCGGTTGGACATCCGGGTCGGCTGGCTATGGTGGCGCCCGCATGAGCGGCGGCCCCCTCGCCACCCGCAGGCTGCATTTCGTCGGCATCGGCGGTGCGGGGATGAGCGGCCTTGCGATCGTGGCTCGGGCGCTGGGCGCCGAGGTCACGGGATCGGATCGCGCGGAGTCCTCTTACACCGCCCGGCTGCGCGCCAGCGGGATCCAGCCGGCCGCCCGCCACGACGCGGCCAACCTGCCCGAGGACGCGGAGGTCGTGGTGTCCACGGCCATCCCGGAGGACAACCCGGAGCTGGCCGCGGCTCGGCAGGCCGGCGCGCGCGTGCTCCACCGGGGCGAGCTGCTGGGGGAGGTGTCGCGCCTGAAGCGGTCGATCGCGATCGCCGGCACTCACGGCAAGACCACAACCTGCGGCATGGCCGTGCATGCCCTGGCGGCCACGGGCCGCGACCCGGCCTTCCTGGTGGGCGGGGAGCTGCGCTCCGCAGGGCACGAACGCGGCCTGGGGGGAGGGCGATTGGATCGTCGTGGAGGCCGACGAGTCGGATCGGTCGTTCCTGGAGCTCAGCCGCGACGTTGCCGTGGTCACCAACGTGGAGCTCGACCATCACCACACCTACCACTCGCTGTCCGAGCTCCAGGAGGCGTTCGCGGCCTTCGCCGCCCCGGCGGGTGTGCGGATCGCCGGGCCGGGCGTGGACCTGGAGGGCGCGCTCTCCTACGGGATCGAGTCGGGGCGAGCTGCGGGCCGAGCACGTGGAGCTGGGCCCCCTGACCTCGCGCTTCGAGGTGGAGGGGGTGCCCGTGGAGCTGGCGGTGCCCGGCGCGCACAACGTGCTGAACGCGGTGGCGGCCCTGGGCGCCTGCCGCGAGGCCGGGCTCCCGCTCGCCGAGGCGGCGCCGGCGCTCGCCGGGTTCGCGGGCGCCGGGCGGCGGTTCGAGGACCACGGCACCACGGCCGCCGGGGCCCGGGTGTTCGACGACTACGCCCATCATCCGACCGAGGTCAGGGCCACGCTGGAGGCGGCTCGCACGCTGGGCGCGCGGCGCCTGATCGCCTGCTTCCAGCCGCACCTCTTCTCGCGCACGCGGGAGCTGGCCCGCGACTTCGGCCGCGCGCTGGCGCTGGCCGACGTGGTGGCCGTGATCGACGTGTACCCGGCGCGGGAGCGTGCCGAGGACTTCCCGGGGGTCAGCGGCCTGACCGTGGCGCGCGCCGCCGCCGACGCGGGCGGCGGCAGGCGGGTGGCCTGGCTCCCGTCGATGGACGATGCGGCCAGCTGGCTCGAGTCCGAGCTGGGGGAGGGCGACGTGCTGCTCACCCTCGGCGCCGGCGATGTCGACGATCTGGCTCGGCGGCTGGCAGGCCCCGCCTCGGTGCCGGCGTGACCGAGCCCGAGGGGGTCCAGCGCGACTTCCCGCTCGCGCGGCTGACCACCGTGCGCACCGGCGGGCACGCCGATCTCTACGCCCGACCGGACAGCGACCGAGCGGCTGGTGGCGCTGCTGGCCTGGGCCCAAGCAGCAGGAACTGCAGGTAGGAGTGGTGGGCTCGGGATCGAATCTCCTGGTAGCCGATGCCGGATTTCGAGGACTGGTGATGAAGCTGGACGGCGCCCTGGCGTCGATCGAGCGCGATGGCGACCGCCTGCTGTGCGGCGGCGGCGCGCGCCTGCCTCAGGCCGCCGCGCGCGCGGCGCGCGACGGGCTCAGCGGCCTCGAGTTCGGGGTGAACATCCCGGGCACCGTCGGCGGCGCGGTCAAGATGAACGCCAACGCCTACGGAGGCGACCTGGCCAAGGTGCTCGACTGGGTCGAGGTGGCCACGGCCGCGGGCACGGCTCGCCGCGCACCCGGCGAGCTGGGGTTCTCCTACCGGCGCTCCAACCTCGGCGAGGGCGAGGTGGTGGCGCGCGCGTCGTTTGCCCTGGCGCGTGCCGAGCCGGATGCCGTGCGAGCGACGCTCGCGGACATGCGTGCCCGCCGTCGCGCGGCCCAGCCGGGCGGCATCAAGACCTTCGGATCCACCTTCAAGAACCCCGACGACCCGCGCGCCGAGGGCCGCAGCGCCGGGGTGCTGCTGGACGAGGCGGGCTGCCGCGGGCTCGCGGTGGGCGGCGCGCGCTTCTCGGAGAAGCACGCCAACTTCGTTGAGAACCGGGGCCAGGCCACCACCGCGGACGTGGTGGCCCTCATGGCCGAGGGACGCCGCCGGGTTCGTGAGCGGACCGGGGTGGAGCTGGAGCCCGAGGTGCAGCTGCTGGGGGACGTCGACGTGTCGGCGCTCTACGCGGCATGAGCATGGCCGCCGCAGCGCTTGCCCGCGCCCGACGCTTGAAGGTCGCGCCGCTGCGCCAGGCCGTTGCCGCGCTGCGCCCCGGCCCGCGCGGCACGCGGATCGTCGCGGCGGCCGCCGCCGCGCTGGTGCTGCTGGCCGCCGGGTACCTCGGGTGGCTGCGCAACTCGTCTCTTGTGGCCGTGAAGGAGGTCGAGGTGGCCGGGCTCACGGGCCAGGACGCGGACCGCGTGCGCACCGCTCTCGAGGCCGCGGCCCGTGAGAGCACCACCCTGCGCGTGGACCGTGGCGCGATCGAGGATGCGGCCGCGGCCTTCCCCACGATCCGCTCGGTTGACGTGCAGACCGACTTCCCTGACGGCATGCGGATCGTGGTGAATCAGCATCGTCCCGCCGCCCTGCTGACCGGGGGTGACAAGCGGATCCCGGTGGCGGGCGATGGTTCGGTCCTCAGCGGGCTGCCGGTGAAGGGCGCGCTGCCCGAGATCGAGTTGGAGGGCCGGCTGAGCGGCGGGCGGCTGGCCGCCGGCCCCGCGCTGGCGGCCGCTCGCATCGCCGGGGCCGCGCCACTGGCCCTGCTGCCACGGCTCGAGGCCATCTCGCGCAGCGGCAGGCGGGGCATGGTCGTGCGCGTCAAGGACGGCCCCGAGCTGCTGTTCGGGAACGCCACGCAGCTGGCCGCGAAGTGGGCGGCCGCCGCCCGGGTGCTCGCTGACCGCGAGTCGTCCGGTGCCAAGTACGTGGACGTGCGCATACCCGGCAGGCCGGTCGCGGGCGGGCTCCCGGTCGAGACCGTCGCGCCGATCGCTCCCGCCAGCGCCCTGGGCGAGGAGCCGCCGCCGGCGGCAGAAGGGGCTGAGGCCGAGGCACCGGGAACAGGAGCCGAGGCGGGCTCCGCGCAGGCGCCAGAGTCGCAGGCAGCGCCCGTGCAACCGGAGCAGCCGGTCACGCCGGAGGCCGCGCCTACGCCGCAGCAGGGCGCCGGCGGCGGTGCCGCGTCGACCCTCAACCTTAGGTCGAGAGTAAGGCCAACCCTCGACCAAGAGTCGAGAGTGCGCGGCCGCGAGGGCGCAGGAAAAGTTGCAGGATCGGTTGACAGTTCCGCCGATTCCCGCCTACAGTCCCGCATTCCGGCAGGCTTCCAGCCGAGACGAACCCTCGATCATGGCTTGAAGCACGGACGGAACCCCCGACACGAGACGAGGAACCGAAGAGATGGAGACGGGCAGCTACCTGGCGGTCATCAAGGTCGTCGGCGTGGGCGGAGGCGGCACCAACGCGGTCAACCGGATGGTCGACGCCGGGCTCAAGGGCGTGGAGTTCATCGCCGTGAACACGGACGCGCAGGCGCTCCAGATGTGCGACGCCGACATCAAGCTGCAGATCGGCGACCAGCTCACGCGCGGCCTCGGCGCGGGCGCCGACCCCGAGGTCGGCTACGGCGCGGCCAACGAGAGCCGCGACGAGATCAAGGAGGCGCTCAAGGGCGCTGACATGGTGTTCGTGACCGCGGGCGAGGGCGGCGGCACCGGCACCGGCGCCGCGCCGGTGATCGCCGAGGTCGCCAAGCAGGAGATCGGGGCGCTCACGGTGGGCGTGGTCACGCGCCCGTTCGACTTCGAGGGCTCCCAGCGCCGGCGCCAGTCCGACGAGGGCATCAACGCGCTGCGCGAGCAGGTGGACACGCTCATCGTGATCCCCAACGAGAAGCTGCTGGCCGTGGTGGAGCGCCGCACAAGCATCCTCGAGGCGTTCCGCGAGGCCGACAACGTCCTGCGCCAGGGCGTGCAGGGCATCACCGACCTGATCACCATCCCCGGGCTGATCAACCTCGACTTCGCCGACGTGCGCACGATCATGCACGACGCCGGGTCCGCCCTGATGGGCATCGGCGAGGCCGGCGGCGAGAACCGCGCCGCGGAGGCGGCCAAGAACGCCATCTCGAGCCCACTGCTCGAGCAGTCGGTGGAGGGCGCCACAGGCATCCTGCTGAACATCACCGGCGGCAGCGACCTGGGCCTGTTCGAGGTCAACGAGGCCGCCGAGATCATCCAGAGCGCGGCCGACCAGAACTCCAACATCATCTTCGGCGCCGTCGTGGACGACGGCTTGGGCGACGGGGTGCGGGTGACCGTGATCGCCACGGGCTTCGACGGCCGCTCGACCAGCGCGCCGCTGTTCACCGAGGACAGCTCGGGGCGCCGGCGCGAGCCGCGCCGCCGGGACGTGTCCATGGACGATCGCCAGCGCTCGTCGCTGGAGATCTCCGACGACGACATCGACATCCCGTCGTTCCTCAAGGACTAAATGGTCTGAGCGGGCCGCCGGGCGGGCGCCCGCCCGGCCGATAGCCTCTCGGGGGCTTGTCCCCCGCCACCGACACGCTCCGCAGAACCCCCCTGTTCGAGCGCCACGAGGCCGCCGGCGCCCGGCTGGTGCCGTTCGCGGGCTGGGAGATGCCCGTGCAGTACGAGGGCGTCCGCCAGGAGCACGTGGCGGTGCGCACGGGCGCCGGCATGTTCGACGTGTCGCACATGGGCGAGGTCGAGACCAGCGGGCCGGATGCCGAGGCGTTCCTGCAGCACCTGCTGTCCAACGACGTGACCAAGCTCGCCGACGGCGGCGCCCAGTACTCGGTGCTCTGCCGCGAGGACGGCGGCGTGCTCGACGACCTGTTCACCTACCGGCTGGGCGAGCGGTTCCTGACGGTCACCAACGCCGCAAACCACGAGCGCGACCACGCCTGGTTCGCCGAGCACGCCGCCGAGGCGGACGGCGCGACGGTGGAGGACGTGGCCGAGCGCTGGGCGATGCTGGCCGTGCAGGGCCCCGCCGCGCGTGGCGCCGTGGAGGCCATCGCGTCCGGCGAGCTGCCCGCCCGCATGCGCACCGCGACGGTGCCCGTGGCGGGCGAGGAGTGCCTGGTATGCGGCACCGGCTACACGGGCGAGGACGGCGTGGAGCTGCTCATCCCGCCCGATCACGCGCCGGCGGTCTGGGACGCCCTGCTGGCCCAGGGCGTGGTGCCGGCCGGCCTCGGCGCGCGCGACACCCTGCGCCTGGAGGTGTGCTTCCACCTCTACGGCAACGACCTCTCGGAGGACCGCAACCCGATCGAGGCCGGCCTGGGCTGGTGCTGCAAGCTCGACACCGGCTTCATCGGCTCGGAGGCGCTGGCCGCCTCGGACCCCGCGCAGAGGCTGGCCGCCTTCGCCTTCACGGGGCCCGGCATCCCGCGCCAGGGCAACGCCGTGAGCACCGCCGCCGGGCCCGGCGTGGTCACCAGCGGCACGATGTCCCCGTGCCTGGGCACCGGCATCGGCATGGCCTACGTGCCGGCGGGCGCCACCGAGCCGGGCACGGCCATCGAGGTCGACGTGCGCGGCAAGGCCCGGGCCGCCGAGATCCGTGACAAGCCGCTGTACGAAAAGGAGGGCTGACGGTGGCCGAGAGCTACCCGGATGACCTGAAGTACCACCCCGAGCACGACTGGGCGCGGATCGAGGGCGAGGAGGCCACGTTCGGCATCACCTGGTACGCCCAGGACGCCCTCGGCGAGGTCGTGTTCTACGACCCGCCCGAGGTCGGCTCGTCGGTGACCAAGGACCAGGCCTACGCCGAGGTCGAGTCGGTGAAGGCCGTGACCGACGTCTTCGCCCCGCTGTCGGGCGAGATCGTGGCCGTGAACGAGGCCCTCAGCGACAGCCCGGAGCTCGTGAACGCCGATCCCTACGGCGAGGGCTGGCTGGTCCGGGTCAAGCTCAGCGACACCGCGGAGGTGGAATCCCTGCTCGACGTGGCCGCGTACAAGGACCTGCTGCAATCGTGAAGGGACCGTGAGCCGCTACACCTCCGCAACCGACGCCGACAGGCGGGCGATGCTCGACGCAATCGGCGTCGGCTCGCTCGAGGACCTGTTCGACGAGATCCCTGCCGGGGTGCGCCTGCAGCGGCCGCTCGACCTGCCCGACGGCATGTCCGAGGCCGAGGTCTTCGACCACCTGTCGGCGCTGGCGGCGCGCAACCGCCATGCCGACGCCGAGGTCACCTTCCTCGGCGCCGGCATGTACGACCACTACGTGCCGTCGCTGATCGACTCGATCCTGGCGCGCTCGGAGTTCCTCACGCCCTACACGCCCTACCAGCCGGAGATCTCGCAGGGCGGGCTGCAGGTCATGTTCGAGTTCCAGACGGCCATCTCCGAGCTCACCGGGCTGCCGGTGTCCAACGCCTCGGTCTACGAGGGCCCGTCGGCGGTGGCGGCCGCGGGTTACCTGGCCAAGCTGGAGACCAAGCGGACCAAGCTCGTGGTCTCGCGCGGCCTGCACCCGCACTCGCGCGAGGCGCTGCGCACCCACGCCGCCGGCTACCGGATGAGCGTGGAGGAGGCCGGGCTCAACGGCGAGGCCGCCACCGACGTCGACGCGCTCGCGGCCCTGGTGGACGACGACACCGCCGCGGTGTTCGTGCAGCAGCCCAACTTCCTCGGCACGGTCGAGGAGATCGGCGCCCTCGGCGAGGCCGCCAAGCGCACCGGCGCCCTCTACGTGGTGGCGGCCGACCCGCTGCCGCTGGGCATCCTCGAGCCGCCGGGCGCGCTGGGCGCCGACCTCTGCGTGGGCGAGGGCCAGACGCTGGGCAACCGGCTGGACTTCGGCGGCCCCTCGTTCGGCTTCTTCGCGGCCGACGAGCGCTTCATCCGCAAGATGCCCGGCCGCATCGCCGGCGAGACGCGCGACGTGGACGGCAAGCGCGGCTTCGTGCTCACCCTCCAGACGCGCGAGCAGCACATCCGCCGCGAGAAGGCCACGCACAACATCTGCACCGCGCAGGCGCTCAACGCGCTGGCCGGCGTGATCTACCTGTCCTGGCTCGGCAAGCGCGGGCTCGTGGAGATCGGCGAGCTGATGCTCCGCCGCACCCACTACGCCCGCGAGACGCTGGGGCTGGAGCCCATCAACCCCGGCCCGATCGTGCGCGAGTTCGCGGTCCGGGCGCCCGATCTCGACGGCCTGTTCGAGCTGGCGCGCGCCGAGGGCATCAACCCCGGCTACCGGCTGGCCGACACCTATCCCGAGTACGGCGACGGGCTGCTGGTGGCCATCACCGAGCGCCGCACCAAGGCGCACATCGACCGGCTGGCCTCCGTGGTCAGCCGTGCGCGCGAGGGGGTGCCCGCCTGATGGGCGCGCAGCTGGATCCCCGCGCCGGCGAGGAGACCATCACGATCTGCGAGCGCTCGCGCGAGGGCCGGCGCGCGTTCACGCCGCCGGCCGACGACGTGCCCGAGGTGCCGGTCGAGGAGCTGCTGCCGGCCGCCGCGCTGCGCACGCGCCCCGCCGAGCTGCCCGAGGTCTCCGAGCCGGAGATCGTGCGCCACTTCAACGGCCTGTCGAAGAAGAACTTCGACCTCGACACCGGCTTCTACCCGCTCGGCTCGTGCACGATGAAGCACAACCCCAAGCTGCACGAGCGCGTGGCCGCGCTGCCCGGGCACGCCCGGCTGCACCCGCTGCAGGACCCCGAGTACGCGCAGGGCGCGCTGGAGCTGATGTGGAACCTGCAGGGCGCGCTGGCGGAGATCGCGGGCCTGCCGCACGTCTCGCTGCAGCCGTCGGCGGGCTCCCACGGCGAGCTCGCCGGCCTGCTGCTCACGCGCGCCTACCACGAGGACCGCGGCGAGCAGCGGCCGAAGGTGCTCACCCCCGACACCGCGCACGGCACCAACCCGGCCACGGTCACGATGGCGGGCTACGAGGTGGTGAAGGTGGGCACCGACGAGCACGGCGGCGTGGACCTCGACGACCTGCGCGCCAAGGCCGACGACGACGTGGCCTGCCTGATGCTCACCAACCCCAACACGCTGGGCCTGTTCGACCGCAACATCGAGGAGATCGCCTCGATCGTGCACGGCGTGGGCGCCACGCTCTACTACGACGGGGCCAACCTCAACGCCGTGATGGGCATCTCGCGGCCCGGCGACATGGGCTTCGACATCGTCCACTACAACCTCCACAAGTCCTTCACCCAGCCCCACGGCGGCGGCGGGCCGGGCGCCGGGCCGATCGCGGTGTCCGACCGCATCGAGCCGTTCCTCCCGCGGCCGCAGGTGGTGCGCCGCGGCGCGGAGGGCAACGGCGCCGAGCCCCGCTTCGAGCTCGACCACGACCGGCCCAAGTCGATCGGCAAGATGCGCGGCTTCCAGGGCAACTTCGGCGTGTTCGTGCGCTCCTACGCCTACATCTGCTCGCTGGGCGGCGACGGCCTGCGGGAGGCGTCCGAGATGGCCGTGCTCAACGCCAACTACCTGCGCGCGCGGCTGGCCGAGGAGGACATCGCGCGCTACCTGCCGATCGCCTTCGACCGCATCTGCATGCACGAGTTCGTGCTCTCGGGCAGCGGGGCGCGCGACGAGCTGGGCATCAAGACGCTCGACATCGCCAAGCGGATGCTCGACCACGAGGTCCACCCGCCCACCGTGTACTTCCCGCTGCTGGTGGACGAGGCGCTCATGATCGAGCCCACCGAGACCGAGCCCAAGGAGCGCCTCGACCACTTCGCCGAGGTGGTGCGGTCGATCCTGGAGGAGGCCGCGAGGACCCGGAGGTCGCGCGCAACGCGCCGTACACCACGCCGGTGCGGCGGCTGGACGAGGCCGGCGCGGCGAAGCGGCCGGTGGTGCGCTGGAGCCCCGGCGCCGAGAACCCGGGCGACCCGGCGCGAGCCGCGGACGGCTCGGCCAGCGCCGGCGGCGCGCTGTAGCGCCCACATAGACTGCGCCGCCGTGCGCATCTTCAGCGGCATCCAGCCCACGGGCCGCAAGCACCTGGGGAACCACATCGGCGCCATCCGCGGCTACCTCGAGGGCCAGGAGCGAGGCGACCCGGCCATCTACTGCATCGTCGACCTGCACGCCACGACCGTGGCCTACGACCCGGCCGACCTGCGCCGCTACGTCTACGACACCGCGGCCATGCTCATGGCGTCCGGGCTGGACCCCGACCGCTGCATCCTGTTCCGCCAGGGCGACGTGCGCGAGCACACCGAGCTGTGCTGGCTGCTCAGCTCGGTGACCTCCCATGGCGACCTCAACCGGATGCACCAGTTCAAGGACAAGTCGGCCCAGCAGCGCGAGCTGGTGTCGGCCGGCCTGTTCCTCTACCCGGTGCTCCAGGCGGCCGACGTCCTGGCCTACCGGGCCGAGGAGGTGCCCGTGGGCGACGACCAGCGCCAGCACGTGGAGCTCATGCGCGACATCGCCGAGCGCTTCAACGCCACCTACGGCCAGGTGCTGGTGCCGCCCCGGCACGTGATCCCCGAGGTCGGCGCGCGGATCATGGACCTTCAGGACCCGACCCGGAAGATGTCCACGACTGGCAGCGAGGAGCGGGGGCTGATCTACCTCGACGACGACGAGCGCGCCATCGCCAAGAAGGTGGGCAGCGCGGTCACCGACTCGGGCTCCGAGGTGGTGCGCGGCGCCGGCAAGGAGGGCATCTCGAACCTGATCGACATCCTGGCGGTGGTCCGCGGCGTTTCGGCCGGCGACGTGGAGAGGGAGTTCGACGGCCAGGGCTACGGGGCGTTCAAGTCAGCCGTGGGCGAGGCGGTGGCGGAGTACCTGCGCCCCGTGCGCGAGCGCTACGCCGAGCTGCGGCCCGACGAGGCCGCGCTGGAGGAGGCGCTGGGCGCCGGTGCGGAGCGAGCGCGGGCCATCGCCTCGGTCACGCTGGCCGACGTGCGCGCGGCGATGGGCGTGGGGCCGCCGGCGCGCTAGCCCCGCACGCGCAGGTTCCCGGACCGGACCGAGAACCCGATCCGCAGCACGCCCGTGCGGCTGTCGTAGCGCCAGGCGCGACGCGGCAACGCGCGGCCGTTCAGTGAGACGGCCACCGGGGTGAACGGCCGTCGCAGGGTCCGCAGCGACGCCTGCAGGCTGTAGCGGCGCTTGCGCGCGCCGCGCAGGCCCAGGCGCCAGACACGCCTGCCCTCGGCCGAGCTCAGGCGCTCACGGGCTCCCATCCGCGCCGAGGTGCGGCCACGAGGGAAGGCCAGCAGGCGCATCCGCCCGGCGCGCTCGCGCAGCCGCACGGCGCTGCCGCCGCGGCCGTAGGAGGCCAGCGTGTCCACGTCGGGTGAGAGCAGCGGCAGCACGGCGCCGGCGCGCACCAGCAGTGGCACCTCGGTGATCGGCGCGGGCAGGTTCACGGTTCGTCCGCCGCGGAGCACGCGCGCCCGGCGCAGGTCCAGGCCGCCCTCGCGGCGCTCGTAGCGGGCCGAGCGCCACAGGTCGATCCAGCGGCCGCGGGGCAGGTACACGCCCTTGCGGCGCTGACGGTCGCGCACGACGGGCGCCGCCAGCAGATCGGGACCGAACATGAACTGGTCCTCGCGCGCAGTGGCGCGCGCGTCATCGGGGAACGACAGCGCCAGGTGGCGCATGAGCGGCATGCCGGTGCGGCGGTACTCGGCAGCAGCGGCGGAGACGTAGGGGTAGAGCTGCGTCCGCAGCTTTGCGTAGCGGCGCCAGAGCGAGATGGTCGGGCGCTCCCAGATCTGGGGTCGGCCGGCCAGGGGCACGCCGATCCCCTCCGCCTTGGTGCGCATGACGCCCGACACGGCGCCGAACTGGATCCAGCGGTGCAGCAGCTCGCGAGTGAGCTTGTCGCCGGTCAGGGTGAAGAAGCCGCCCACGTCGGAGGCCCAGCACCCCGATCCCCGACGTGCCCATGCTCAGCGCCTGGGTGACCGACGAGCGCAGCCCGTCGAACCCGAAGCTGGTGCTGGGGTCGCCGCCCCACACGATCGGGGTCCAGCGGTGCACCCCCGTCCAGCCGGAGCGCGTGAAGCGGGCGATCGGGCGGCGCTGGCGGTCGGCGAAGCGCTGGCCCGAGCGGTGGTAGAGCACCGGGTAGAGGTTGTGGAAGCGCCGTCCGTCGAGCCCGTTGGAGGACAGCGAGTCGGGTGGGGTGTACTCCCCGTAGTCCTCCATCCAGCCGTCGTAGCCGTTGGCGACGGCGCGGCCGAGGAGCTTGGCGTGGAGCGCCTCGGCGCCCGGGTCGCCGAAGTCGATCTGCCCGATGGCCGTGGTGCGTCCGCCCACGAAGGCGCTGTAGGTGTAGGGGCTGCCGTCGGCGCGCTTGATGAACAGCCGGTTGCGCACGCCCTCGGAGAAGGGCTCCCGTGTAGGTGGCGCACACGGCCTCGCGCAGGTAGGTCAGCGCGGCCAGGCCGCTGCGGTGGAAGCGGGCCGTGCGGGCGCGCTCCGCGGCCTCGCTGCCGCGGTCCTCGCCACAGGGCATGTAGCGCATGTGCGTCTCCACGGCGGAGACCGGTGCGTCGGCGCCGCGCAGGAGCCGGACGAAGTTCTGCTCGCCAGGCACCGTGTTCGAGTGGCCGGTCTGGAACCAGGGACCCAGCATCCACGGCGCCACCGGCGGCGGCTGGCGGCCGGTGCGTGCGGTCAGGCCGCGCACGACGCTCGCGGGCGAGCGGCCCACGATGAAGCGCAGGCGCAGCTGGGTGGCCTGCACCTCCACGCTCCACGCGTCCCGGCGGTCGCTGCCCAGCCGGAACAGGCTTTCCTCGGTGTTGTCGGCCAGCACGCCGTAGCCGCGCGTGGAGAGCAGCCAGGGCATGGGGAAGTAGGTGGCGTCGCCTCGGCGGCGGATGCCCCACGGTGGGATGTTGCCCGCCACCGCCGGGTAGTCGCCGGGCTCGTACACGCCCTCGCCGACGTAGTTCTGGACCGTGGCACCGCGCTGATCGACCCGGTTCGAGCGCTCGCCAAAGCCCAGGTGGCGCTCGCCGCGCGGGGCGCCGAAGGCCATGCCAACGTCGGTCACGTCGGCAATCGAGCCGCCGGTGATCGCGGCGCGCAGGCCGATCGCTCCGCGCCCGCTCGGGGCAACCCGCACCGTCAGGCGGCGGCCGGCGGGATCGGTGGTGGCCACCACGGCGGTGAGCGCGCCGCGAGAGGTGCTGGAGCTGACCACCCGCGTGGCGCGCCGCCACACGCCCCCGGCGCGGAATCCCAGCGCCCCGGTGGCGCCGCTACCCCGCCGCGCGGACTCGCGCAGCAGGGGGCGCCCGCCGCGCAGAAGGTCGAAGTGCCAGGTCGAGGTGGCCACGCGCGCCGAGGCCGAGCCCGAGGTCACCGTTTGCGCAGGAGCCGCTACAGGCGCCACCGCGGCGTAGGCCGCGAGGGCAGCGAGGACCGCCACGGTGCGTGTGGGCGCGCGCACGAGGGGCGCGAGTCTAGTGTCCGGATCGACTCGCCCGCGCGGGTCGCCGTCGGCGCTGCGCTCTAGTCTCCGCGGCCGATGTCAGTCGCCACGATGGAGCTCGACCTCGAGGTCTTCCAGGGCCCATTCGACCTGCTGCTGACGCTGGTGCTGCGGGAGGAGGTCGACCTCCTGGAGGTCGAGCTGGCGGACGTGGTCATCGCCTACATCGAGCACCTCGAGCGCACCGGCGAGCTCGACCTGGAGGCGGCCACCGAGTTCCTGGTGCTGATCGCCGCTCTGCTGGAGCTCAAGTCCCGGCTCATGCTTCCCACGCGAGGACGGCGAGGGGCTGGACCTGGAGCCCGGCGAGGCGGCCGAGGAGCTCCTGGCCCGCATGCTCGAGTACCGCCGCTACCGCTCGGCGGCCGAGTTCCTGCGCGAGCGGATCGTGGCGGAGTCCGGCTTCCGCTACCGCTCCGCGCCGCTGCCGCCGGAGTTGCGGCGGGTCTCGACCGAGCTGGCCGAAGCCGTGTACGAGCCCGAGTCGCTGGCCGAGGCCATCGGCGGCCTGCTGCGGCTCCCGCCCGAGATCGACACTCCGCCACCTGGCGCGCCCGCACGTGACCGTCGAGCAGCGCCTGGCGCACGTGCGCAATCTGCTGCGCAGCCGCGGCAGCTTCTCCTTCGACGACGCCGTTCAGGGCGCGGACCGCCTGACCGAGGCGGTCACCCTGTTCGCGCTGCTCGAGCTCTACAAGGCGGGCGAGGCGCGCTGGCGCCAGAACCAGGCGTTCGGCCCCATCACCGTTACCGCGGAGGCGCCGTGAACGACCTGGCGCGGGTCGTGGAGGCGCTGCTGTTCCTGTCCTCGGACCCCGTGTCTGCCGAACGCCTGGCCGATGCGTGCGAGTGCGGGGAGGGCGAGGTGGTCGAGGCGCTGGCTCGCCTGCGCGAGCACTACGCCGAGGGCTACCGGGGCGTGGTCCTGCGCGAGGTGGGGGGCGGGTTCACGCTGGCCACGGACCCGGTGGCAGAGCGCGCGGCGCGGCGCCTGCTGGCCCGGCCGCGCACGCCGCCGCTCACCCAGGCGCAGGCCGAGTGCCTCGGCATCGTGGCCTACCTGCAGCCGGTGTCGCGGCCCGAGATCGCGCGCATCCGCGGGGTGGCCTCGGAGTCGGCTGTGGGCACGCTGCTCGAGCGCGGTCTGATCGAGGAGTCCGGCAGGTCCCGCTTCGGCGCGGTCATGTACCGCACCACCGAGCTGTTCCAGAAGTTGTTCGGGCTCGAGGCGCTGGACTCGCTGCCCGACGTCGCACGCTTCGATCCCTCGCCCGAGGACGAGCGCGAGCTGCGCGAGCGGCTGCTCAAGGCGGGCGAGCAGCGGTCGGGCGGCGGCTAGCGCCCGGCGTCGCCACCGGCGCGGATCCCCAGCACTCTGACTCGATTGCGGCCCTGCGTCAGCGCGGCGGGTGGCACCAGCGAGGTGAAGTACTCCGAATCGCCCCCGGCGATGGACCAGGCGGTGGCCGCAACGATCCCGTTGACCACGATCGCGAGCGGCCGGCTTGGGCGCCGGTCCGCGTGGATCTCGCCGGTCACGTCGACGGGCAGGCTCCTTGCGCCCTTGTCCACGGACTGGTACCGGCCCGGCGCGTCGAGGGTCGCACGGGCCGGCACGAGCCCCGGCTCGCCCTGGGCTCGGCGTCCGATCAACTTCGGCCGGGGCCCGATTCGGTAGGGGTCGCCGTTCGATCCGAGCATGGCGAGCTTGGTGCGGACCGCGGCGTCGCGACGAAGCTCGAGATCGCGTCGCCCGAACACCAAACGGTCGCCATCGTCATGGCGCCAGAGGGTCACGCTGCGCCGGACGGGCCGCGTCTGCGCGGGCACCCCGTCCATCGTCCACGGCACGTCGACGCCGAGATGAGCCGCGATCGTGGGTAGGACGTCGGTGCTCTGCACGTCCGAGTCGTCGATGCGGCCGCGGCGCTGCCGCGGAGCCTTCACCAGCAAGGGGACGGGCGCGATCTCGTCCACGGTCGACCGGCTCACGTTTCGCGCATGGGCGCCGGGGCGGAAGCTCAGCCCGTGGTCGGCCGCGACCACGATCAGCGAGCGGTCATAGGCGCCTCGCTCCTTCAGGTGGAGCACGAGGCGCCTGAGCATCCGATCGACCATGGCGGCCTGCAACTGGTGACGCTGGCGGCCGATCTGGACCACGCGCCGGTCGCGGGACCAGGCGCCGACCAGGCCGGCTCTATAGGAGCGCGGGCTCAGGTAACGGCGGCCATCCGGCAGGTAGTGCCACGGCCGGTGCGGTAGGAGCAGATGCATGAAGTCGAGCGTGTGATGGCTGCCCTGCCCGAGGGTGTCGAGAAAACGCTCGAAGCGCACGTCCTGGGTGGTGGAGAGGAAGCGGCGCACGCTGTCGGGCGCCACGCGCCGGCTGCGGCTGGCGTCTCGCGGCGGCTCGTCGACCGAGATCGCCTTCGACAGCCGGCCACGGATCGACGGCGGCAGCGAAGGCACGGTCTCCACGATCGACGACACCATCTTTCGCATCCGTGGCCCAAACGGCTCGCGCAGCTGCCGCTCGCATGCAGCGCGGCAGAGGTCGGTCAGCGCCTCGAAGACATTCAGCCGATAGCTCCCGCCGAGCAGCGTAAACAGGTTGTCCGGGTACTCGGCCGCCACCTGCACGGCCCCCGGGCGCGGATCCTTGCCCGTGAGCAATGCCGGCACTGCGAGCTGCGTGTAGTCGGCCACGGTGAAGGCATTGCGGTACCAAGTGGCGTCGCGAGCGAACGCGGCGAAGCCCGGGTAGCGCGCCACGTCGATTCGCCCGCGCTCGTCCATGAGCGAGGTGGTGGGCAGCTCGTCGAGTACCACCATCACCACGGGTGCGCCGCTCGAGGATGGGGACCGCGGCTCGGGGCCGGCGCCGCCGAACGCGAGCGTACGAGCAGGCGAGAAGCCCAGGAACAGCACGAGCACCACGGCCGGCGCGGCGGACAGCACGGTGAGCCAGGTGCGCACGGAGTCGACGCGTGCATAGGCATAGGCGACACCCGCGCCGATCGCGGCCGCGATCGAGAACGCCAGCGCCGGTCTGGCGCCGGGGTCGGCGTCGGTGATCGCCTGCCAGGCGATCAGGGCGCTCAGGCCGCCGACGCACACCAGATGGAGCGCGTCGCGGGCGCGGCGGCTCACCAGGCCGGTGATCCACTCCAGCCCCAGCAGCACAGCCGGCGGGACGATCAGGAGGCCGAGCGCAAAGACCACGACGTCCGTGGCGGTGGCGCCCTGCTGGATGAAGAAGTCGGGCCCATCGGCCAGCCGCTGGAAGTACTGCCAGGCGATGGCGAAGGAGCACAGGGCGGCGAGGTGCAGCCCGTTGCGGGCGAGGCCCTGGCTCGGCATCGCCGAGGAGGCTAGAGCGGCGCTGGCCCTTTCGGGGGCTTGAGCCCGCTGCTAGGAGACGGCCGCCAGCGGCGGGTTGACCCGGAACTCCTCCGCCACGTCGACCAGGATCTGGAGCATCGCCTCGCTGGCGGCGGAGCGGTAGCCCTCGCGCAGCCGCGCGGCCCAGATCCGGCGCACCGGGGCGTCGCGGCCCAGCGAGCGGGCCACCACGCCGGGGTGCAGCGGGTTCAGCGCCAGCCGCGGGAAGATCGTGACGCCCACGCCGGCGGCCACCAGCGCCTGGGCGGCCATCGTCTCGTCGGCCTCGAAGGCCACGTTGCGGCGCGAAGCCGGCGTCCTGACAGGCGCGCTCGGTGAGCTGGCGGCAGCCGCACGCGGTCGGTGGCGCCGATCCAGGGCTCGTCGGACAGGTCGGCCAGCTTCAGCCGGCGGCGCCCGGCGAGCTTGTGGTCCTTGCCGACGCACGGCGTCGTAGGGGTCGTCGATCAGGTGGGTCAGGTCCAGGTCCTTGCCGAGGCGTGTCCGGCACCGGCTCGAAGTCGTAGACCAGCGCGAGGTCGATGTCGCCCTCGCGCAGGCGCTCCTGGGCGTCCTCGGGCTCGGCCTCGACCATGCTCAGGTCCACCTCGCGGGTGGCGGTCGTGGAACTGCGCCACGGCGCGCGGCACGAGCGTGGCGCCGGCGCTCTGGAAGCAGGCCAGGCGCAGGCGGCCGCCGCGCAGGCCCGCCAGCGCGGCCAGGTCGTCCTCGGCGCACTCGATGCGGGCAAGGATCGCGTCGGTGTGCGAGACCAGCGTGCGGCCGGCGTCGGTGAGCCGCACGCCGCGCGGCCCGCGCTCGAGCAGGGTGGTGCCGACCTCACGTTCCAGCGCCGCCACCTGTTGTGACACCGCGGACTGGGTGAAGGACAGCGCCTCGGCCGCGGCGGAGAACGAGCCCTGCGCTGGCGACCTCGCGGAGGACCTTCATGCGCTTGCACGTCGAGCATTAGCCCAGCTTATCGAAGCACGTCGATATCGTCATTTGGACTGATGGGTCCACCTGTGCATGATCGGAGCCGCGCGATGACCCGCCGAGTCATGGATCCAGTTCGGCTTCCTCGCCGCCTTCTGGGGGGCCTCCTACCTGTTCATCAAGGTCGCGCTCGACGACGTGTTCGAGCCGCCGATGATCGTGTTCCTGCGCACGGCGCTGGCCGCGCTGGTGCTGGTGCCGTTCGCGCTCGACGAGCGGCGCGCTCTCGGGCTCGCTTCGGGCAAGCTGGGGCGCCGTCGCCGTTCCTGGCGCCTGCTCCAGGTGGCGGCGCCGTTCATGCTCATCTCCTTCGGCCAGGAGCACATCTCCTCGTCGCTGGCGGGGATCCTCGTGGCCACCGCGCCGATCTTCACCTTCCTGCTGGCCATCTGGATCAGCCAGGAGGAGCGCGCGCAGGGCATCGGGCCTGCGTGGGCGTGGGCCTCGGGATCGTCGGCGTGGTGCTGCTGCTGGGATCGACGCGGGCGGCGGCGCCGCGGCGCTGGTGCGGCGGGCTGATGGTGGTGCTGGCGTCGCTCGGCTACGCCCTCGGCGCCTACTACCTCAAGCGCAACCTCGGGCGGCATCGAGCCCACCGCGATCGTGGCGGCCACGATGGCCGCCAGCGCGCTCATGGCCGCGCCCGTCGCCGCGTTCTTACCTGCCCAGCGGCGCGCCGAGCCGTCGAGGCGGTCGGCTCGCTCATGGCCGCGCTCGGCGTGTTCGGCACCGGCATCTCCTTCGTCCTCTTCTACGACCTGATCGCCAGGTCGGCCCCGCCAAGGCGTCGCTGGTGGCCTACATCGCGCCCGGCTTCGCGGTGCTCTACGGCGTGGTGCTGCTGGACGAGTCGTTCACGGTCGCCACGGCCGCGGGCCTGCTGCTGATCGTGGGCGGCTCGTGGCTGGCGGCCGAGGGCCGGCTGCCCTGGCAGCGCGCGGCCGGTGGAGCTGCCCCCGCGTGCGCCGGCCGCGGAGCTGCGAGCCGCAGGCGGCACTCGATGTCGCGCCCGCCGCGCGTCGAGCCGCGTGAGCCGCACCGTGGCGGGCACGCCGGCGCCGCCGAGCGCGCGCCCGGAACGCGTCGATCGCCTCCCGGCTCGAGCCCTCGAACGTCGGAGTCGGTGGGGTTGTACGGGATCAGGTTCACCTTGAACGACGCCGCGCGGCTCGAGCAGCGCGGCGAGCTGCAGCGCCTGCTCGTAGCGGTCGTTCACGCCCGCCAGCATCAGGTACTCCACGAACACCTTGCGCCTGCGCAGCTCGTGCCAGCGCCGGCAGGCGTCGAGCACCTCGGCCAGCGGGTAGCGGTCGTTCACGGGCATCAGCTCCGAGCGCAGCGCGTCGTCGGGCGCGTGCAGCGAGAGCGCCAGCCGGATCGTGGGCCCGTCGCGCTCGGCCAGCGCGGTCGATGCCCGGGACCCAGCCGACCGTGGAGATGGTGGTGGAGGAGGGGTGGATGCCGATCGACGGGCAGCCGCTCGCACGCCTCCAGCACCGCGTCGAGGTTGAGCAGCGGCTCGCCCATGCCCATGAACACGGCGTGGTCGACCTCCTCCTTCCGGCGGAAGTGCAGCGCCTGGTCGAGGATCTCCGACGCCGTGAGGTTGCGGCCGAACGCCATCGACCCGGTGGCGCAGAACGTGCAGGTCAGCGGGCAGCCCGACTGGCTCGACAGGCACAGCGAGCGGCGGCCGTCGCGGTAGCGCATGAGCACGGTCTCCAGCGGGCGCCCGTCGGCGGTGTGGAAGCAGCGCCTTCTCGGTGCCGTCGGACGAGTGCGCCTCGCGCTCGAGCGGCAGGCGAGGAGAGCGGCACCCGCTCGCCCAGCTGCGCCGCGCAGCGCCTCGGAGAGGTTGGTCATCTCGCTCGTAGGAGGTCGCCCCGCGCGCCATCCACTCCCACACCTGGCGTGGCGCGGAAGGCCGGCTCGCCCGAGCTCGCCGAGCTGTCCTGTCCAGCAGCTCGAGGTCCACGGATTCCAGTGTCGCAGCCGCTACCCTCACTGCGTGGCCGAGCACGTGGAGGGCAAGCGCATCCTGCTCACGGGCGGCGCCGGATTCCTCGGCGCGCGGGTGCGCGAGCGCCTCGAGGCGCGCGGGCGCCGCGAGGTGTTCGTGCCGCGCCGGCGCGACTACGACCTGACCGACGCCGACGCCGTGGCCGAGGCCTACGAGGAGGCCCGCGCCGGACACCGTGGTGCACCTGGCCGCCGAGGTCGGGCGGGATCGGCGCCAACCGCGACAACCCGGGCCGCTACTTCTACGCGAACATGGCGATGGGGCTGCACCTGATCGAGGAGGCGCGCCGGCGCGCCACGGCCAAGTTCGTGCAGGTCGGCACCGTGTGCTCCTACCCCAAGCACACGCCGGTCCCGTTCCACGAGACGACCTCTGGAACGGCTACCCGGAGGAGACCAACGCCCCCTACGGCGTGGCCAAGAAGGCGCTGCTGGTGATGCTCCAGGGCTACCGCGAGCAGTACGGGCTGAACGGCGCGTACCTGATGCCGGTGAACCTCTACGGCCCGGGCGACAACTTCGACCTCCACTCCAGCCACGTGATCCCCGCGCTCATCCGCAAGTGCGAGGAGGCGCGCATCACCGGCGCCGGTCACGTGAGCTGCTGGGGCACGGGCAGCGCGTCGCGCGAGTTCCTCTACGTGGACGACTGCGCCGACGCGATCGTGGCCGCCACCGAGCGCTACGACGGCGCCGAGCCCGTGAACGTGGGCGCCGCCAGCGAGATCACGATCAAGGACCTCACCGAGCTGATCGCGCGGCGTCACCGGGTTCGAGGGGCGCCTGGAGTGGGACCCCACCAAGCCCGACGGCCAGCCGCGCCGCGCGCTGGACACCTCCGCGCGCGAAGGAGCTGTTCGGCTTCGAGGCGTCCACGCCGCTCGAGGACGGGCTGCAGCGCAACGTGGCCTGGTACCGCGAGCACGCGGAGGCCCCGCCGGCCGCGGCTCGCGCCACCTGAGCCCCAATGCGCCTGGCGAAGTTCCTCGCGCATGCGGGCGTGGCGTCGCGGCGGGCGGCCGAGGGGCTGATCGCCGAGGGCCGCGTGACGGTGGGCGGCGTCACGGTCACCGATCCCGCGCGCGACGTGAGCGAGTCGAGCGGCGTGGAGGTCGACGGCGTGGCGGTCGCTGCCCGAGCCCCGCGAGGTGCACGCGCTGAACAAGCCGGCTGGGCGTGGTGTCGACCGCTGCGGACACCCACGGTCGCCCCACCGTGGTCGACCTGGTGGACCTCCGAGCGGCGGCTGTACCCGGTCGGCCGCCTCGACGCCGACACCACCGGTCTGATCCTGCTGACCAACGACGGCGAGCTGGCCCAGCTGCTCACCCATCCCCGCTACGGGGTGCACGAAGACCTACCGCGCCACCGTCCGCCCGCGGAGGTCTCCGAGCGGGCGCTCGCGGCGCTGCGGGAGGGCGTGGAGCTCGACGACGGGCCCACCGCCCCCGCCGGCGCGCGAGCTGGTCGAGCCGGGCCTGATCGAGCTCGACTCTGCGCGAGGGCCGCAAGCGCCAGGTGCGCCGCATGTGCGAGGCCGTTGGGCACCGCGTCATGGCGCTGGAGCGGGTCGCGTTCGGCCCGCTGCAGCTCGGCGCGCTGGAGCCCGGCCAGGCGCGCAGGCTCGGCGCCGACGAGGTCGACCGGCTCCACGCGGCGGCCGGCTGGAAGCCATCGCGCGTCGTGAGACTGCGCGCGCTGAGAGGCGCAACCACCGTGACCGCCAACGCCGCCGAGGCCGATCCTCGAGGCCACCGAGGAGCTGCGTGCGCGAGGTGATCGAGCGCAACGCCCTCGCACCCGAGGAGATGGTGAGCTGCATCTTCACCTGCACCGAGGACCTGGACGCCGAGTTCCCCGCGCGTCGCGGCGCGCAACCTGGGGCTGGACTCGGTGCCGCTGCTGTGCACGCGCGAGATCGACGTGCCGGGCTCGCTCCCGCTCACCATCCGCCTGATGCTGCACTGCTACGCCGACGAGGCCAAGCCCGCGCGCCACGTCTACCTGCGCGACGCGGTTGCCCTGCGACGCGACCTGGAGGGCGCGCAGTGACGCCGGGCATCGAGTACAACCGCCGCCTGGAGGCCATCCCCGTCTATCCGGCGGCCGAGAGCTACGGGTACGACGGCGACCTGGTGAAGCTGGCCTCCAACGAGACACCGTGGGGGCCTTTGCCGGCGGTCAAGGAGGCGATCCAGCGCCGGCTGGGCACGCTCAACCGCTATCCGGACCCCGACAAGTCCGCGCTGCGCCGCCGCATCGCCGAGCGCAGCGACGTCGCGCCGGCGCGGGTGGCGGTGGGCAACGGCTCATGCGAGATCCTGCTGGCCGCGGCCGACGCGCTGCTGGAGCCGGGCGCCGAGCTGGTGTACGCGTGGCCGTCGTTCTCCATGTACCCGCACCTGGCAGCGCAGTCGGGCGCCCGTGCCATCACCGTCCCGGTCGACGCCGCCGGCATGCACGACCTGGACGCGATGGCCGCGCGAGGTCACCGCCGCCACCCGGCTGGTGATCGTGTGCAACCCCAACAACCCCACGGCCACGGCGCTGCCGCCGGCGGCGATCGACGACTTCGTGGCCGGGCTGCCGCGCCACGTGGCGGTCATCCTCGACGAGGCCTACGTGGAGTTCTCCACCCTGCAGGACCCGGACGACTCGCTCGACCTGCTCAAGCGCCACCCCAACCTGGTGCTGCTGCGGACGTTCTCGAAGGTCTACGGGCTCTGCGGGCTGCGCGCGGGCTACGCGCTCGGCTCCGAGGAGTTCCGCCTGGCGGTGGACCGTGTGCGCCAGCCGTTCTCGGTGAACGCGCTGGCCCAGGCCGCGGCCGCCGAGGCCATCCGCCACCAGGACGAGGTTGAGCGGCGGCGTGGAGCACACGATCGTGGAGCGCGTGCACGTGGAGTCCGAGCTGGCCGAGCGCGGGCTGGAGACCACCGAGAGCCAGGCCAACTTCGCCTGGGTCGACCTCGGCGACCGGCCCGAGGCAGGCGTGGTCGACGGGCTCTCCGAGCGCGGGGTGATCGTCCGGTCGGGGGCCGCCCTCGGCCAGGAGGGCCGTATGCGGGTGACCTACGGCACCCGGGAGGAGAACGACCGCTTCCTCGCCGCGCTCGACGAAAGCCTCTGACCGGCCGGTTGTCCCCGCCGGGCGATCCTGCTACAAACCTCCGCAATGCAGCGCGACGCCACGCCGAGCCGGATTCCCGCCGCCCTCACGGGCGCATCGGCGCGTGCCGTCTATTCCCTCTGGCGATTTAGCTAGGCGTCGGCCCGCGGCAGCCCCTGCCGCCGACCGAATCGAGTCCCGCCGGGCGCCGTCCCCACCGGCCCGTGACCACGGGCCACCGCACCGCCAGACACGTACAACCTTGAGAGGCTTAGAGAACGAGATGATGATCGTGATGAAAGAGGAGGCGACGACCGAGCAGGTCGCAGCGGTCGTGGCCCGCGTGGAGTCGGTGGGCGCGCGCGCCCACATCGTGGAGGGCCAGCTGCAGGTCGTGATCGGCGCGATCGGCGAGCAGGAGCAGGTGGCCAAGCTGGCCTTCGACGGGCTGCCGGGGGTGGACCACACCGTCCCGATCTCGCGCCCCTACAAGCTGGCGTCCACGCCAGCTCTCGGGCGGGCGAGCGCACGGTCGTCGAGATCGACGGCCGCCGGATCGGAGGCGATGGCTTCGCCACGATCGCCGGGCCCTGCACCGTCGAGTCGCGCGAGCGAGATGCTCGAGGCCGCCCACGCGGTCGCGCGACGCGCGGCGCCCAGCTGCTGCGCGGCGGCGCCTACAAGCCGCGCACCTCGCCCTATTCGTTCCAGGGGCTGGGGGAGGAGGGCCTGCGGCTGCTGGCCGAGGCCAAGGAGGCCACGGGCATGCCGGTGGTCACCGAGCTGATGGACGTGCGCGACCTGGACGCCGTGCTCGAGGTGGCCGACGTGATCCAGCTCGGCGCGCGCAACATGCAGAACTACACGCTGCTCACCGAGATCGGCCGCGCGGGCGCGCCGGTGCTGATCAAGCGCGGGCCCTCGGCCACCCTGGAGGAGCTGCTGATGGCGGCGGAGTACGTGCTCAAGGAGGGCAACGCCGACGTGATGCTCTGCGAGCGCGGCATCCGCACGTTCGAGACCGGCTACCGCTTCACGCTCGACCTCATGGCCGTGCCGGTGCTCAAGGAGCTCACGCACCTGCCGGTGCTCGTCGACCCCAGCCACGCCGCCGGGCGGCGCGACCTGGTGCCCTCGCTGTCGCTGGCGGCCGCCGCGGCCGGCGCCGACGGCATCATCGTGGAGGTGCACCCCGACCCCGACGAGGCCGTGTGCGACGGGCCCCAGCAGCTGCCCACCGCCGACTGGGCGACCTGCTGCGACGGGTCGAGCGGGTGGCCGAGATCGCGGGCAAGGACGTGGCCGCTGTCGCCTGACGCGCCCCCGAGCGCCGCGCGCGACGCCTCCCGCGTCCGCGACCAGCGGATCGAGCAGGTCGTGCCGCTGGTCACGCCGGCGGAGCTGCTCGACGAGCTGCCGCTCACCGACCGCACGGCCGAGGTGGTGCTGCGCGGCCGGGACGAGATCGCCCGGATCCTCGACCACGAGCGACGACCGCCTGCTGGTGGTGGTCGGCCCGTGCTCGGTGCACGACGTCGAGGCCGCGCGCGAGTACGCCGCTCGCCTGGCCGCGACCGCCTCGGAGCTGGCGGACGACCTGTGCGTGGCGATGCGCGTGTACTTCGAGAAGCCGCGCACCACCACGGGCTGGAAGGGCCTGATCAACGACCCCCACCTGGACGACTCCGGCGACGTGAACGCCGGCCTGCGCATGGCGCGCGGGCTGCTGCTCGAGGTGCTGGACGCTGGGCCTGCCGGTGGGGTGCGAGTTCCTCGACCCGATCACCCCGCAGTACATCTCCGACACGCGTGGCCTGGGGCGCGATCGGCGCCCGCACCACCGAGAGCCAGATCCACCGCCAGCTGGGCTCGGGCCTGTCGATGCCGATCGGGTTCAAGAACCGCACCGACGGCAACGTGGAGGTGGCGGTCGACGCCGTGCGCGCGGCCGCGGTCGCCGCACGTGTTCGCCGGCGTGGACCACGAGCGGCACCCCGGCGATCCTGCACACCAGCGGCAACGCCGACTGCCACGTGATCCTGCGCGGCGGCCGCGGCGCCCCCAACCACGCGCCCCGGAGTGGCCGGCCGCCCTCGCCAAGCTGCGCGCGGCCGGGCTGCCCGAGCGCGTGGTGGTGGACGCCTCGCACGACAACAGCGGCAAGGACCCGGAGCGCCAGCCCGCCGTGGCCGCCGACATCGCGGCGCAGGTCGCCGCCGGCAACAGCGCGATCGTCGGCGTGATGCTGGAGTCGTTCCTGGTCGCCGGCCGCCAGGAGCTCGGCGGCCCCGACCCGCTCGCCTACGGCCAGTCGATCACCGACGCGTGCATGGACTGGGACACCACCGTCGACGGTGCTCGAGGGACTGGCGGCTGCCGTGCGGGCCCGCCGCTCGAGCATGAAGGTCGCCGTCCTCGGGGTCGGGCCTGATCGGGGGCTCGATCGGCCTCGCCGCCCGCGAGCGGATCGAGGACGTGCGAGGTCGCCGGCTTCGGGCGCTCCCCGGAGCGGCTGGAGCGCGCTCGCGAGCTGGGCGCGATCGACGTGGCCGCCGGCTCGCTCGAGGAGGCGCTCGACGGCGCCGAGGCCTGCTTCTGCTGCGCGCCGGTCGGCGCTCTGCCCGATCAGATCGCTGCGGCGCTGGCCGCGGCGCCGCCGGACTGCGTGGTCACCGACGTGGGCTCGGTCAAGCGCACGCATCGTCGGCGGCGTCGCGCGACGAGCGGTTCGTGGGCGGCCACCCGATCGCGGGCGCCGAGACGGCCGGGGTCGAGCACGCCCGCGCCGACCTCTTCCAGGGCGCCGTCTGGTACCTGACGCCCACCGAGCCCTCGTCGGGCCTGCTCTACGAGCGCCTGCACCGGCTGGTCAAGGCCCTCGGCGCGCGGCCGGTGGCGATCGACGCCGAGGCCCACGACCGCCTGCTGGCCGCGGTCAGCCACCTGCCGCACGTGCTGGCCAACGTGCTGGTCGCGCAGGCCGCCGGACCGCGGCGAGGTGCCGCGGGTCGGGCCCAGCTTCCGCGACGCCACGCGCGTGGCGGGCGCCAACTCCGCGATCTGGACCGACATCTACGTGGCCAACCGCGAGGCGATCGCGGACGAGATCGACGCCACCGTCGAGCGCCTGCGCGAGGCGGCGGACACGCTGCGGGCCGGCGACGCCGGGCCGGTGACCGGCTGGAACGACGCCGCCCGCGAGCACCGCCGGCGGCTGCTGGAGGCCGATCTGCCCGAGGGCGCCGTTCACGAGCTTGCGCCTGACCGTCCCCAACCGCCCCGGTATCGTCGCGCAGGTGGCGCTGGCGCTCGGAAGGGCAGGGGTGAACATCGTCGACATGGCGCTCGCGCCGGCGCCCGGACATGCGCTCCGGGGCCATGACGCTGTGGATCGCGGGTGACGACCAGGCGGCGCGCGCCGAGGGCCTGATCGGCGCGCTCGGCTTCCCCGTGGCCCGGGCGTGACGCACGCCAAGCGATTCGAGCCCTGCGGGCCCGCTGCGGGGCAGTTCGCGCCGCCGCCCGACAAGTCGATCTCCCACCGCGCGGCCCTGTTCGGCGCGATGTGCGACGAGCCGGTGGCCGTGCGCAACTACCTCGACTCGGCCGACACCCGCTCCACGCTCGACGCCCTGCTCACGATCGGCGCGGGCATCGAGGAGGAGCGCCGGCGAGCTGGTCATCCGCGGCGTGGGCCTGCACGCCGCGCTGGAGGCCACCGGCGGGCGCCTCGACGTGGGCAACTCGCGGCACGCTGCTGCGGCTGCTCCCGGGGTGGCTCGCGGGACAGCCCGGCGGTGAGTGGACCCTCGACGGCGACGAGTCGATCCGCCGCCGCCCCGTCGACCGGGTGGTGGAGCCGCTGGCGCTGATGGGCGCGGGGATCGAGGCGCGCGAGGGCCGTTTCACGCCGCTCAAAGTGCGCGGAGCCGACCTGCAGGGCATCGAGTACGAGCTGCCGGTGGCCAGCGCCCAGGTCAAGTCCTGCGTGCTGATCGCCGGGATGCTGGCCGCGGGCAGCACCACGATCACCGAGACCAAGCAGAGCCGCGACCACACCGAGCGCATCCTGCGCCGCTCGCGGGTGCCGTTCGAGCGCGACGGCCTGACCATCACCGTCTCCCAGGTCGACGAGCTGGAGCTCGACGAGATCGTGGTGCCGGGCGACCCCTCGTCGGCCGCCTTCATGGTGGCCGCCGCCTGCCTGGTGCCCGCGCTCGCGGGTCGTGATCTCCGACGTGGGGCTGAACTGGACCCGCACCGGCTTCTTCCGGATCGCCCAGCGCATGGGCGCGGTGATCGTGGGCGACCTCGAGGAGCCGGGCACGGTGGCCGACGACGAGCCGGTGGGCGACCTCGACGTGGCCCACGGACCGCTGGAGGGCACGACCGTGCTGCCCGAGGAGGTGCCGCTGGCCATCGACGAGCTGACGCTGGTGGCGCTGCTGGGCGCCTTCGCCGACGGCGAGACGGTGGTGGCCGGGGCGGAGGAGCTGCGCCACAAGGAGTCCGACCGGATCGCCGGGGTGGTGGAGGGGCTCACGGCGCTCGGCGCCGACATCGAGGACACCGGCGACGGCTTCGTGGTGCGCGGCGACGGCGAGCCCGCTGCGAGGGCGGCACGATCGACGCGCGCGGCGACCACCGGCTGGCCATGCTCGGCGCGGTGGCCGGCCTGGCCTCGAGGAAGGGGTGGAGGTCGTGGGGATGGAGGCGGCGGCGGTCTCCTACCCCGAGTTCGAGCAGGACCTCGTGGCCCTGCTCGGGCCGGTCGCTTAAGGAAGTACGGAAGGGCGGAGTAGAACGCGCTCTGCCAGGCTGGCGCCTGGGACCGAGACCACCGCAGCACCCGCACGGACGCGGCCTCGTCCCGGCGCCCTGGCGGCAGCGAAACCGCCGCGGCGGTAGCCTCGGAAGCGGTGAGTTCCTCGACGGCCTCCCTGGCTCTCGACGAGCCCCTCTCGCCGGAAGGCCGGGTCCACGTGATCGGCGCCGGACCCGTCGGCCTGATGCTGACGGCGCTCCTGCAGTCGATCGCGGGCCGTCCGGTGAGCCTGTACGAGAAGCGCCGCGAGTACACCCGCACCCGGATGGTCCAGCTTGCCCCCTACCTGGTGGCGGATTCGGTCGAGAGCTACAGCACCGACTACATCGACGGCGACACCGTGGCGGCGGTGTTCGAACCGGCGGAGCTCGAGCAGGGGCTTGCCTTCCGCCGGTCAATCTCCCCGGAGCTGATGGCGCTGCTGCGAGAGTGGGGCCAGGGCTTCTGCCCGCTGAACGCGATCGAGTCGACGCTCAGCGATCTGATCGGCTCGCGCGGGTCGAACGGCGTCCGGCGGATTGAGGCGACGGTGACCGCGGAAGAGGCGCTTGCGATGGTGGAGCCCGGAGACCTGCTGGTCGACTGCACGGGCAGCAACTCGCTCTTGCGCGACCAGCTGGCGCGGGGCTCCCAGGACGGCGCAATCGAGGGCGCGAACACACTCGACATCCCGCTCGAATACGCGCTGGTGATCACCTTTCTCTACGGGCAGGTGTACGCCTGCAACGAGTACTGCAAGTACTACAAGAACGCCGACAACCCCAAGTACAAGTTCATCCCGTTCGTCCACCGCACCTACTACGACGGCAACGTCACCCACGTGACCGGCATCGTTCACATCACGCCCGAGGACTACGAGGCGTTGCCGCCGCGGTTCGACGGCGATTGGCTACGCGCAAACTCTCCGGATGTCGCGGAGTCGATGGACAGGTTCATCGACAAGATCAAGGAGGAGAGCAACGGCGAGGTGGTTGGCGAGCTCTCGATCGTCAGGATCCCCCTCAACGTCTATCGGGCACGCAACGCGACCAATCGTGAGTGGTGGACCGGCTCGACGGATCACCCATTCGCCCACTCACCCGTGTTCCTGGCCGGCGACTCGGCTATCGGCTCGCCTTACTTCCAGTCGATCTCGCTCGGCTTCGAGTGTGCGATGTTCCTCGCGGGCCTGATCGCTAGACGCGACCTCACAGTCGCCGAGGTGCTCGACCGCTACGAGCTCTACATCTACAAGCAGTGGCTGCGCGTCTACATGCGCAGCAAGATGATCTTCCACAACAAGGCGCTACTCGAGACGATCGACGACCGGTACGCGCTGCTCGACAAGCTGCGTATCTACTGATCCCCGCAAGCGGTGCCGGCCACAATCACCGCAAGAAGCACAGTGGTCGCGAGGGGGCGCCTGGGAGCCACCGCCGACCCGACCCTCGCCATCTAGCCTTCGCCGCCATGGTCGTGGCGATCGACGGGCCCGCCGGCGCGGGCAAGAGCACGGTGGCGCGCGCGACGGCGCGGGCGCTGGGCTTCACCTACCTCGACTCGGGCGCGATGTACCGCGCCGCGGCGCTGTCGCTGCTCGAGAACGGCGGCGCCGCGTCCGAGCGCGCCCAGGAGCTGGAGATCGAGCTCGGCGAGCGGGTGATCGCCAACGGCCACGACGTGACCGAGGCCATCCGCACGCCGGAGGTGTCGGAGGCCGCCTCGCGGGTGGCCACCAACGAGAAGGTGCGCGCGGCGCTCGTGGAGAAGCAGCGCGCCCTGCTGGCCGAGGGCGACTGGGTGGCCGAGGGGCGCGACATCGGCACCGTGGTGGCTCCGGACGCCGCGGTGAAGGTCTTCCTCACCGCCGACCCGGCGCGAGCGCGCCCGGCGCCGCGCCGAGGAGCTGGGCGCCGACGTGGACACGGTGCAGCGCGACCAGGCGCTGCGCGACGCCCAGGACGAGGGCCGCGAGCACTCGCCGCTGCGGGCCGCCGCCGATGCGCAGGAGCTCGACACCACCGGCCTGACCGTCGACCAGGTGGTGCGAGCGCATCGCCGAGCTGGTCCGCGCCGCCGGCGCGCCGTGAGCGGCCCAAGGTGGCCGTCGTCGGCTACCCCAACGTGGGCAAGTCCACGCTCGTGAACCGCCTGTCGGAGACCCGCGAGGCGGTCGTGCACGAGCAGGCGGGCGTCACGCGCGACCGCAAGGAGGTGGAGGCCGACTGGAACGGCCGCGAGTTCACGCTGATCGACACCGGCGGCGTGGACGCCGAGGAGGCCGGCGACATCGCCGAGGCCGTGCGCCGCCAGGCGCGCGCGGCCATCGCCGAGGCCGACGTGGCGGTGCTCGTGGTCGACGCCCGCGCGGGCCTGCGCGCCGGGCGACGCCGAGCTGGCGCCGAGCTGCGCGCCGCCGACCCTGCCGGTGCTGGTGGCCGCCAACAAGGTCGACGAGGGCGCTGCAGGCGGCTGGCGGCCGAGTTCTACAAGCTCGGCCTGGGCGACCCGATGCCGGTCTCGGCCGCCCAGGGGCTGGGCACGGGCGACCTGCTCGACGTGATCGCCGGCGCGTCTGCCCGAGGCCGGGCAGGTGGCGGAGGAGACCACGCGGCTGGCGGTGATCGGCCGCCCCAACGCCGGCAAGTCGTCGCTGGTGAACAAGCTGCTGGGGGAGGAGCGGGTGATCGTGACCGACGTTGGCCGGCACCACCCGCGACTCGATCGACACCCGTCATCGAGTTCGAGGGCCGGCCCGTGACCCTCGTGGACACCGCCGGGCTGCGGCGCCGGACCAAGGTGGCGGGCACGGTGGACTACTACGCCCAGCTGCGCTCGGAGCGCGCGGCCGAGCGGGCCGCGGTGGCGATCGTCATGTGCGACGCGTCCGAGGGCGTCACCACCGAGGACTTCCGCATCGCCGAGATGGCGATGAAGAAGAAGTGCGCCACGGTGATCGCCCTGAACAAGTGGGACGTCACGCGACACCGACCTCGAGGACGCCACCGCACGCGTGGAGACCAAGCTGCGCCAGCGCCCGCGGGTGATGGCGGTGTCCGCGCAAGACGGGCGCGGGCTCAAGCGGCTGGTCGCCGAGGCGCTCCACCTGCCGACCGCGCGGCCGAGCGGATCCAGACCGCGAAGCTGAACCGCTTCCTCGCCGACGTCCAGGCGGTGCGCCAGCCCCCGGCCACGCGCGGGAAGCGGCTGAAGATGTACTACGCGGCCCAGTTCGAGGCATCGCCGCCGCGGGTCGCGATCCAGGTGAACGACCGCAGCTTGATCACGCGCGACTACGCCTACTTCGTCGAGAACCGGCTGCGCGAGCAGTTCGGCCTGGAGGGGGTGCCGCTGGTGATCGACTTCAAGACCAGCTCCGGCCGCCGCTCGCGGACCTGACCTGTACCCTTCCGCGCCTCATGACGACCATCGCGCTCTCAGACAACGAGTACCTGTTCACCTCCGAGTCGGTCACCGAGGGCCACCCGGACAAGATGGCCGACCAGATCTCCGACGGCGTCCTCGACGCCGTGCTGCGCGAGGACCCCTACGGCCGCGTGGCCTGCGAGACGCTGGTGAACACCGGGCTCGTGGTGGTCTCCGGCGAGATCACGACCGACGCCTACGTCGACGTGCCCGAGATCGCACGCGAGACGATCCGCAGCATCGGCTACGACGACCACGTCTACGGCTTCCACTGCGACTCTTGCGCCGTGATCACGGCGATCGACGAGCAGTCGCCCGACATCGCGCAGGGCGTGAACACCGCGCAGCGAGAAGCGCGCGGAGTCCAGCGACGACGACCTGGACGTGGCCGGCGCCGGCGACCAGGGCATGATGTTCGGCTACGCCACGCGCGAGACCGCCGGAGCTCATGCCCTTGCCGATCTCGCTGGCGCACCAGCTGGCCTACCGCCTGGCCGAGGTCCGGCGCCAGGGCGGCGTGGACTACCTCCGCCCCGACGGCAAGACCCAGGTCTCGGTCCGCTACCGGGACGGCAAGCCGGTGGCCATCGAGAAGGTGCTCATCTCGACCCAGCACGCGGAGGAGGTGGACTCGGCCACCCAGATCCGACCGGACCTGTGGGAGCACGTGGTCAAGCCCGTCCTCCCCGGGGACCTGTACGACGAGTCGTCGCTCCTACACCGACCACAACTTCCTGGTCAACCCGACCGGCAAGTTCGTGATCGGCGGCCCCGTGGGCGACTGCGGGCTGACCGGGCGCAAGATCATCGTGGACACCTACGGCGGCGCTGCCCGCCACGGCGGCGGCGCCTTCTCGGGCAAGGACCCGTCGAAGGTCGACCGCTCGGCCGCCTACGCCGCCCGATGGGTGGCCAAGAACGTCGTGGCCGCCGGCCTGGCCGACCGCTGCGAGATCCAGGTGGCCTACGCCATCGGCGTGGCGCACCCGGTGTCGGTGATGGCCGAGACCTACGGCACCGAGAAGGTGCCGAAGGCCACGATCGCCGAGCTCATCGACGAGCACTTCGACCTGCGTCCGGGCGCCTTCCGCGAGGAGCTCGACCTGCACCGGCCGATCTACCAGAAGACCGCCGCCTACGGCCACTTCGGCCGCGAGGACGACGACTTCACCTGGGAGAAGACCGGCAAGGCCGACGCCCTGCGGGAGGCCGCCGGGCTCAGCGAGGGCGCCGCTACTCCGGCTTAGCCGGCTCGGGCGCGCGCACGCGCCACAGCTTGACCTCGCCGTCCACGCCCTTGACCTTGCGGCCGCCGGCGAACGACCACTTGTAGTCGCCCTCGGCCGCCAGGTGGGCGGCCCCCTCCACCAGGACGCTCCCCGGCCGGGCGATGCCCGTGACGCGACTGGCCAGGTTCACGGGCCGGCCGTACCAGTCGCCGTAGCGGCCGAGCGCCTCGCCGCGAGCGATGCCGGCCTTCAGCGGGGGCAGGTCGTCGGCGCGGTCTACGGCGTCCACCAGGTCGAGCACAGTGCTTAGAAGCGCATCGTTGTCTCGCGAGCTCAGCATCACGGCGTCGCCGATTGTCTTGACCAGCCTCACGGGAGGGTCGGCGGCCTCGATGGCCAGCTCCTCGAGGCGCTGCGCGACCGCGCCGAGCTCGTCCGCCGGCACGCTCTCGCCGAGGCTGGTGAATCCCACCAGGTCCGCGAAGCAGAAGCTGAGCTCCTCGGCACCCGGTCCCGCGTCCGCGCTGAGCGCGGTGCCGTCCATGGCCGCCTGGCGGATCTGATTGCGCTGCTGAACCCCGAAGACGTGGGCGAGCACGGGTCCCACTGTCGGTGTCAGGGCGCTGGCGGCCTCCGCATAGCGCTCCGCGATCTCGACCTCGTCGCCCCCCGGACGGAGGAACGTGTCGCTGAAGACCGTGCCCACGGCGGCCGCGACGTTGGCCATGGCGCGGCTGCTCACCCGCGCGACCTCCAGGAGTCCCTCGTCGCTCAGGCCGGCGGCTCGGAAGCCGTTCACGCGCCGTGCCGCCTCCAGGTCCGCCTCGCTGTAGGCGGGCTCGCCGGGGGGAGGGACCACCATGCCGAGCGCTCGCCATAGCCGATCGAGGAACGTGCCCTCGACGCCGGACAGCTCGGCCACCTCGTCTCCGGTGTAGCGCTCCTCACCGCCCCCGAGCGCGCGATCCACCGCCACCAGGGGCAGGACGCCCTGCCGGGTCGCATCACGCAGCTCGGTGAGCGAGGCGCCGCCGGCCTCGAGCTTCTCGAGCAGCTCCAGACGAGCTTCGCGGGCTCGTCCGTCCAGGCCCTCGAGGAGCCCCTCGCTGTTGAAGTCGGTGGCCATCGGTCGGGGCGCGCGTAGCCTACGCGGCGTGGCCGCCGCCGGGTCAGCGCAGCTCCGCGACGAATATGAGCGCCGCTACGCGGGCAGCGGGGAGGAGGGCCGGCGCTATGCGCGGTGGAGGCCGCTGGGCGCCGAGGGCAAGGCCGACCACGTGGCGGCGCTGGTCCGCCACCTGCCGGCTGCCCCGGATGCGATCGTGGAGCTGGGCTGCGGCGATGGCGTAGTGCTGGCGGCGCTGGCCGCGCGCGGGGTCGGCGGACGCCGGGAAGGCTTCGACATCTCCGAGCGCGCGGTGGAGCTGGCGGAGGCGCGGCCCGAGGTCGCCCGGGCCGAGCGCTTTGACGGCCGCTCGCTTCCGGCGGCGGACGGCGAGTACGACCTGGCGCTGCTGTCGCACGTGCTCGAGCACGTGCCGGACCCCGTGCCGCTGCTGCGCGAGGCCGGCCGGGTGGCGCGTGCTGTGGTGGTGGAGGTGCCGCTGGAGGACAACCGCTCCGCCGCGCGGCCGGCGGCGCAGCGCGGGCGTGAGCACGTGGGCCACCTGCACCGCTTCGATCGCGCCGCCGTACGGGCCCTGGTCGCCGCTGCCGGCATGAACGTCACGGCCGAGCTGGCCGACCCCCTGCCCTGGCGGGTGCACGCGTTCTTCGCCACCGGCGGCCGCGCACGCGCGCTGGCCCTGGCCAAGGCCGGGGTGCGGCGAGCGGTCTTCACGGCCTCGCCCGCCGCGGCCGAGCGGGCGTTCACGGTGCACTTCGCCTGCCTGTGCGTGCCCCGGACGGGTGTCCGGGCCCGCGCGTAGCTTGGCTGCGTGATCGCCAACGTCGAGCCCCTCACCCCCGCCCGTGCGCTGCGGGGCCCGTTCGACTACCTGCTCGGCGAGTCCCTGGACGGCGTGGGCGTGGGCAGCATGCTCGAGGTCCCCTTCGGCGCCCGCCGCCTGCTCGGCGTGGTGGTCGAGGTGGCCGAGACCAGCGACCTGCCGCCCGAGCGCCTGGCGGAGCCGCTGTCCGCGCTCGAGGCCGACGTGCCGCCCGAGCTCGTGCGCCTGGGGCTGTGGGTGGCGCGGGAGTACGTGTCCACGCCCGCGCGCGGGCTGGCGCTGGTGCTCCCGCCCGGCACGGGCACCGGGGCGGGCAGGCACATGGCCACCCGTCGCTCGCTGACCGCCACGATCACCGACGAGGGACGGGCGGCGCTGCGTGAGCGCGAGCGCCTGGGCTCGCGCCAGCGGGCCGCGCTCGAGGCGCTCGTCGGGGCTCCGGCCCGAGCGGGTGAGCTGGCGCGCGCTGGGTGTTGCGACCACGCCGGCCTGCGGCGGCTGGAGGCGCGGGGGCTCATCACGCTGACCGACACCGCCGAGGCGCCGCGGCGGCCCGATCTGCGCCCGGTGGGTGCGCGCGGCGTCGCGAGCGAGCCCACCGCCGCCCAGCGAGATGTGCTGGCCGCAGTGCTCGAGCGAATGCAGGCGCGCGGGAGCCAGGACCGGCGACTGCTGCTGCACGGCGTCACCGGCAGCGGCAAGACGGAGGTCTACATGCGCGCGGCGGCCGCCGCGCTGGAGGCGGGCCGCACGGCGATCGTGCTGGTGCCGGAGATCGCGCTCACGCCGCAGACGGCGGGCCGGTTCGTCGAGCGCTTCGGCGACACGGTCGCCGTGCTCCACTCCGCCCTCACCGCGCGCGAGCGCTACGACGAGTGGGTGCGCCTGCGCAGCGGCCAGGCCCGGGTGTGCGTGGGCCCGCGGTCGGCTGTGTTCGCTCCGCTCACCGACGTGGGGCTGATCGTGGTCGACGAGGAGCACGACGCCTCTTACAAGCAGGAGGGCGATCCGCGCTACGACGCGCGCCGGGTGGCCGAGCGCAGGGCCGAGGCCGCCGGGGCGGTGCTGCTGCTGGGCAGCGCCACGCCGCGCCCGGAGAGCTTCGCTCGGTTCCGCGGCTCTCGCTCCCCGAGCGCGTCGACGGCCGAGCGCTGCCGCCCGTCGAGCTGGTGGGCATGGCGGGCGTGTCCGGGCCGCTTCACGAGCGCACCCGCGAGGCGCTCGACGAGGTCCGCCGGGCGAGGGAGAAGGCGATCGTGCTGCTCAACCGCCGTGGCTGGTCCAACTTCCTCACCTGTGCGGTCGTGCGGCCGGGTGTGGGAGTGCCCGTCCTGCGACGTGACGCTGGTGCTCCACCGCGCGGCCGCGCCGGATGTCGTGCCACCACTGCGGCCACGGCCGAGCCGGTCCCCGGCGCCTGTCCGGACTGCGGCTCGGTGTCCTTGTCGCGCCATGGCCTGGGCACCGAGCAGCTCGGCGCCGAGCTGGAGCGGCTGATGGACCCGGCTGCCGGTGTTCCGGCTCGACGCCGACACCGCGGCCGGCGCCGGCGTGGGGGCGACGCTCGAGCGCTTCGACTCGGCGTCCACCGGGGTGCTCGTGGGAACGCAGATGGTGGCCAAGGGCCACGACTTCCCCGACGTGACGCTGGGTGTGGTGCTCGACGCCGACGCCACGCTGCGGTTCCCCGACTTCCGCGCCGAGGAGCGCACGTTCGCGCTGGTGGCCCAGCTGGCGGGCCGCAGCGGGCGCGGGGCGCGCGGCGGGCGGGTGGTCGTGCAGGCTCTCGACCCGGGGGCGCGCTCCCTGCGCCACGCCGCCTCGCACGACGCCGAGGGCTTCCTGACCGGCGAGCTCCAGCGCCGCCGGCTGCTGGGCTACCCGCCCCACGGCCACCTGATCCGGGTGGTGTGCGCAGCGCCTGACCCGGGGCCCGAGATGGTGGCCGCGACGGCCGTGCGCGAGCGCATCGACGCGACCGGCTCGCAGCTGCTGGGCCCGGCGCCCCTGTTCAGGCTCAAGGGTCGCGAGCGCGCTCAGCTGGTGGTCAAGTCGCCCGAGCGCGACGGCGCGATCGCAGCCGTGCGGAGGGCCGTGGAGGCGGTGGCGGGCGACCGCGCACACCGCGAGGTGAGCTTCGCGGTGGACGTGGATCCTCAGTAGGGGCGCGGCTTCCGCCTGCCCCCTTCGGCCTGGGCCGGCGTGGGCGCCGTGTGGATTGCTCGGCCGGGCGCGAACTTGGCCCGTTGCGTCCACCCCTCGGGCGGTTCGGGACAAAGTTCGGTCGGGGTGGGGAGGGGCGGTGCCCGACGCCCTTGCGCTCGGTCTAGAATCGAGGGCCATGGCCCGAGAGCTGGATCCGGAACCGCGCGACGCTCACGAGACGGGCGAGGTCGAGCCCGAGGCGCCGCCGCTGGATCCGGAGGTCGAAGCCCGCCGGGCCGCGGCCATGTCGTTCGTCCGGCGCCTGGGCGACCCCGTGCTGAAGAGCCGAGCCACCGAGCTCGACCGCTTCGACGAGGGGCTCAGGGCGCAGGTGGCGCGCATGGCGGGGCTGCTGGACGACGCGCTCGGCCTGGGGCTTGCCGCGCCACAGCTCGGCCTTTCCCAGCGCCTGCTGGTCTACCGCGTGGGCCCGGATGCACCGGTGATCGCGCTGGCCAACCCGGAGATCGAGTGGTCGAGCGGCGACGCCGAGACGATGGAGGAGGGCTGCCTCTCCATCCCAGGCGTGACGGTCGACGTGGAGCGGGCCGTGCATGTGCGCGTCCGCGCGCTCGACGAGGAGGGTCAGGATCGCCGTGGTGGAGGCCTCGGGCCTCGAGGCGCGCGTGATCCAGCACGAGATCGATCACCTGGACGGCGTGCTGATCCTGGACCGCACGAGCCGCGATCAGCGCCGTGACGCCATGCGCGCGCTGCGCGAGGCCGAGCGCGAGCGCTCCGACCAGGCTGCCTGACCGCTCTCAGTCGCCTTCAGGACCCGCCGCGGCTCGCTCCTGCGAGCCGGCGCGCGGGTGTCGCTCAGGCGCTAGCGCCCGCCTTCTCCGCCTCGGCGCCCGGGATGCCGCCGGCGTTGATGGCCTTGGCGATGTCACGGAGCCGGAAGATGCGGCCGGCGCCGCCCCAGTTGCCGTCCTTGACCTCCCGGACGATCACCCACACGCGGAACGCCGCGGCCGGATCGTCGGGCGCGGCGCCCTCGGCCTCGAGGATCAGCTTCGTAGCCGCCTCCACGATCTGGGCCTTGCGCTCGTCGTCGAGTGCGCCCTCGGGCACCGTGAGCTTGACCCGGTAACGCGGAGCGTCGGCCGGGCTGCCGCCAACGTTGATCGAGCCGGCGGGGCGCTCGTCCACATAGGCCCAGGTGATCGAGCGCGAGAGCTCGTTGTCGGGCGCCCCCTCGGCGCGCAGCAGCGCGGCGGTCAGGCCCTCCACCAGGTCGGCCCTGGCGTCGTGGGTCAGCGCGCCCTCTTCGAGGGTGAGTTCGATCATCGGCATGGCTATGCGGCCCTCCTGGTTTGTTGGGTGAGTGCTTCCACGAAGCAGGTGGTGGTGGCGTGCGCCAGCAGCTTGCCGCCGTCGCGGGCGTACATGCGCGCCTCGGCGGTGGCCACCCGGCCGCCGCGGTGCACGACCGTGCCCTCGGCCACGACGGTGCCGGTGCCCGACGTGATGGGGCGAACGAAGTTGACCTTCATCTCGAGCGTGGAGTAGAGGTGTCCGGCGGGCAGGGTGGAGTGCACGGCGCAGCCCATCACGGAGTCCAGCATCGTGGCGGCCAGGCCTCCGTGCACGATCCCGATCGGGTTGTAGTGGTACTCGGCGGGCTCGGCGGTGAACGTCACACGGCCCTCTTCGATCTCATCGATGCTGAATCCCATGAGCACCGCGATCGGGGGCGGAGGAGCGTCGCCGGCGGCCATGGCCCGCAGGTAGGCGATGCCGGGCATGGACGCTCCGCGTGCGGCGCCCGCGAGCGGGTCCTCCCAGCTGATCGTCCGAGTCCGTTGCACGATGCAACGCACTCTAGCCGAGTGGGTTGTGAATTGCAACGCACCTTGGCTACACTCGAATCCGTGAAGCGCGAGGAATACGACCAGCGGACCTGCTCGGTGGGGCACGCGCTCGACGCGATCGGCGACCGCTGGACCATGCTCGTGATCCGCGAGGCCTTCTTCGGAGTCCGCCGCTTCGAGCAGATGCAGCGCAACCTCGGGATCGCGCGCAACATCCTCACCGACCGGCTGCAGAAGCTCGTCGGCCATGGGATCCTGGAGCGGCGTCGCTACCAGGAGCGCCCCGAGCGGTTCGAATACAGGCTCACGCGCAAGGGGCTCGACCTGTACCCGGCACTCGTGACGCTCATGAGCTGGGGCGACAGCTACATGTCGGAGGAGGGCGCGCCGATCACGCTCGTCCACAAGGGATGCGGACACGAGGCCGACCCGATCCTGGCCTGCGCGCACTGCGGCGAGGCCCTCGACGCCCGCGACGTGCGGGTCGAGCCCGGGCCCGGCGCGCGCCGGGTCGACGCCGCCTGAGCAGCATCTCCTATGAGAGCCGCTCGTACGCGGGCAGCGTCAGGAACTCCACGAACTCGTCGGCGCCGGAGAGCGCGACCGCCTCGAACAGCTCGCGTGACTCCCTCGGCCTGCCCTCGTGCTGGAACCACTCGTCGTCGCCGACCTCCGCGCGGATCTTCTCGAGCTCCTCGCCCGCGAGCTCGCGCACGAGGCCCGGTGTGACCACGCGCCCATCCTCCAGCTGGGCCTCATGACGGATCCACTGCCAGACCTGGGACCGTGAGATCTCGGCCGTGGCGGCGTCCTCCATCAGTCCGTAGATGGCCGCGGCGCCGTTGCCGCGCAGCCACGACGAGACGTACTGGATCCCCACGTTCACGTTCAGGCGCAGCCCGGCCTCGGTGATCTCGGCCGTCGGTGGACTCCAGGTCCAGCAGCTCCGCGCGGCCCACGTCCACGTCGTCGCGGGTCTTCTCGATCTGATTCGGCGCGGTTGCTCAGCACCGCGTCGAACTCGTCCATCGCGGCCGCAACCGAGTCGGGGTGGGCAACCCAGCTGCCGTCGAATCCCGCCGCCGCCTCGCGCGCCTTGTCGGCTCCCACGGCCTGCTTCGCCCGCTCGGCGGCCGCCGGATCGGCGCGGCTGGGGATCACGGCGGACATGCCACCCATCGCGTGCGTGGCGCGGCGGTGGCAGGTCCTGACCAGCAGGTCGGCGTACGCCTGCATGAACGGCACGGTCATCGTGACCTGCGCGCGGTCCGGCAGCACGCAGTCTCGGGACGCTCGCGCAGGCGCTTGATGGCGCTGAAGATGTAGTCCCAGCGGCCCGCGTTCAGGCCCCCGCAGTGGTCGCGCAGCTCGTACAGGATCTCGTCCATCTCGAACGCGGCCGGCAGCGTCTCGATCAGGACCGTCGCCCGGATCGTCCCCGGGTCGAGGTCGAGTGCCTCCTCGGCGATCACGAAGGCGTCGTTCCAGAGCCGCGCCTCGAGGTGCGACTCCAGCTTGGGCAGGTAGAGGAACGGCCCCGAGCCGCGGTCCAGCAGCGCCTCGGCGTTGTGGTGGACGTACAGCGCGAAGTCGAACAGGCCGCCCGACGACCGGCCGGCCGCCGACGGTCGCGTGGCGCTCGACCAGGTGCCAGCCGCGCGGGCGCACCAGCAGCGTGGCGCGCTCCTCGTCGAGGCGGTACTGGCGGCCGTCAGGCGCGTCGAATGCCAGCGTCCCGCGCACGGCCTCCATCAGGTTGGCCTGCCCGCGGACCATGTTGTGCCAGGTGGGCGAGTTGGCGTCCTCGAAGTCCGCCATGAAGCCGCGCGCGCCGGAGTTCAGCGCGTTGATCACCATCTTCGCGGTCGTCGGGCCGGTGATCTCCACGCGCCGGTCGGCATAGGCGGGCGGGGGTGGCGCCACCGTCCAGTCGCCCTCTCGGAGCGAGCGCGTTGCTGGGAGGAAGTCCAGGGTCCCGCCGGCATCGAGCTCGGCCTGGCGCTCCCCGCGCCGCGCCAACAGCTCCCGGCGGGTGCCGTCGAGCTCGCGATGAAGCCTCGCGACCAGGCCCAGCGCGGCCTCGCTGAGCACGTGGCCGGTGCCCGGGGGCGGGGGCGCCTGCAGCCGCAGGTCGCTCACGCGCGCCCCATGGAGCGGTCGAGCACCTCGGCCGGGTGCAGGACCGGGAGCTCGTGTCCGAGCGCACGCGTGTGTGCCTGGATCTGCAGCGCGCACCCCGGATTGGCGGCCACGATGGCCTCCGCGCCGGTGGCCAGCAGGGCCTGCGCCTTGCGGCGACCGAGCTCCGCGGCCGGGCCCGGCTTGAGCAGGTTGTAGATCCCGGCCGACCCGCAGCACAGCTCCCAGTCCTCGGGCTCGACGAGCTCCAGCCCAGGGACCGCGCGAAGCAGCGCGCGCGGCTGCTCGCGCACTCCCTGGGCGTGTGCCAGGTGGCAGGCGTCGTGGTAGGCCACGCGCATGCGGGACCGGCCCGCGGCCGGCGCGGGGCTCGCGCTCGGCGAGGATCTCGGTCAGGTCGCTGACCTTGTCGGCGAAGCGCGCGGCGCGCCCGGCCCATTCGGGGTCGTCGCGCAGCAGGTGGCCGTAGTCCTTCATCGAGGAGCCGCAGCCGGCCGCGTTGACCACCACCCGGTCGAAGCGCTCGAACGCCTCGATGGTGGATCGCGCCTCCGAGCGCGCATCCTCGCCGGCGTGCATGGCCAGCGCGCCGCAGCAGCGGTGGGCCGCGGGCACACCGACGTCCCAGCCCTCCGCTGCCAGCAGGCGCACCGAGGCGGCGTTGACCTGACCGAAGAACACTCGCTGGACACACCCCTGAACGAAGCCCACGTTGCCGCGGCTGGCGCCCTTGGCGGACACCTCCTCTGGCAGCTGGACGCGCGTCGCTCGCGGGGCGAGCATCGCGGCTGTCTTCACCGGGGCGGGGAGCGGCAGCCGCGCCGCCGCGCGGGCGAGGGCCGTGAGCGGCGCCAGCCTGGCCAGCCGCCGGGGGTGGGGGAACAGCGCGAAGATAGCGCGGCGCAGGAGCCGCTCGCGCAAGGGGCGCCGCCAGTTGCGCTCGACCTGCCCGCGGGCGTCCTCGATCAGCTTGTCGTACTGCACGCCCGAGGGGCACGCCGTGACGCAGGCCATGCAGCCCAGGCAGTTGTCCAGGTGCTCGACAAGCGGCGCCGACAGCGGTGACGAATGACCGGCGTCCATGAGCACGATCCGCCCGCGCGGGGAGTCCGCCTCCTCGGACCAGAGCGCGTACGTCGGGCAGGTGGGCAGGCAGAAGCCGCAGTGAACACAGTCGGCGATCAGGGCGGGCTCCGGCGGGCGGTCGGAGTCCCAGGCGGGAATGGCGATGGGGCCTGGCATCAGACCGCCAGCACCCCGGGGGCACAGACCCCCGCGGGGTCGAAGCGCTGCTTCACGCGGCGCATCAGCTCCAGCGCGGCCGGGTCCTGCGGGCCCCACACATCCACCGCCAAGCGCACGTCGGGTGGCGCGTCGAGCACCACGCAGGGCGCCGGCTCCAGCACTCGCCGTAGCGCGGCCAGTCCCTCGACGGGATCGCGCTCCAGGGTGACCCAGGCCAGGCCGAGCCCGGCGCGCCCCACCACGCCGGCGCCGAGCCCGCGGGCCGTTTCGAGCAGCACGGGCAGGTCGCTCTGGCGCGCCGAGACCTTCACGACGGTCCCGGCTTCGGACCGCTGTGCCTGGCGCTGAGCGGCCCAGAGCGCCTCGTCGTCCTCGACCACGTCGGCGGTCAGGCCGGCGCCGGCCAGCGCCCGCGCGGCCGCCTGCGCCGGTATCAGCGGGGCCGCCCCGCCGAAGCGCGCGAGCACGGCGCCGGCCTCGGCCTCCCAGCGCACGTCGAGGCTCTGCAGCTCGATCTGCGCGTGGCTCAGCTGCGCCGCGGCCGCCGCCAGGGCGGCGGGGTCGCCGGAGTGTCCGATCGCCGTGGCCGTGGCCGGCGGCAGCGGGTGCAGCCGCAGCGAGAGGTCGAGGATGGCGCCCAGGGTCCCGAAGGAGCCCGTGAAGAGCTTGGCCAGGTCGTAGCCGGCCACGTTCTTGATCACCTTGCCGCCCGCCTTGGCCACCGTCCCGTCGGACAGGGCCACGGTGATGCCCACGACCAGGTCGCGCGCGGAGCCGTAGCGATGGCGCAGCGGGCCGCTGTCGTTGGTGGCCACCGCGCCGCCGATGGTGGCCCGCTCGCCGGGGCCGAGCGGCGGGTCCAGCGCCAGCATCTGGCCCTCGGCGGCGGTAGCGGCCGCCAGCTCTGCCAGCGGCAGCCCGGCCTCGACCACGGCGGTCAGGTCACCCGGGTTGAGCTCACGGATGCCGGTGCCCGCGGTCGCGATGGGCTTCCCGACGGCGCCGGCTCCCGCCCAGGCGATCTTCGTCGCACCGCCGGCGGGCCTGACCGGCTCTCCGCGCGACGCTGCGCGCGCCAGGGCCTCGGCCGCGCCGCTCACATCCGCTCCGCCAGGCCGGCGGCCTCCAACGGGTGCTGGCGGTAGGGGCCGGGCACCTCGCCGCACAGGCGCGGCGTGGGCATGACCTTGCCCGGGTTTGCCAGGCCGTCGGGGTCGAAGGCGCAGCGCAGCTGCTGGAACGCCGCCAGGTCGGGCTCGGCGAACATCTGCGGCATGTAGCCCTTCTTGTCCACGCCCACGCCGTGCTCGCCCGTGATCGAGCCGCCCTCGTCCACGCACGTCTTCACGATCAGCCCGGCCAGCTCCTCGGCGCGCTCGGGCTCACCCTCCACGGCACCGTCGTAACAGACGAGCGGGTGGAGGTTGCCGTCGCCGGCGTGGAACACGTTGGCCACCTGCAGCCCGTACTCGTGGGACAGCTCGTCGATGCGGCGCAGGACCTCGGGGAGCCTGGTCCGCGGGATCACGCTGTCCTGCACGTAGTAGTTGGGCGCGATCCGCCCCATGGCAGCGAAGGCCGCCTTGCGCGTCTTCCAGATGAGCTCGCGCTCGGCGGCGTCGCGGGCCACGCGGACCTCCCAGGCGCCGCCGTCGCGGCACAGGGACTCCACGCCCTCGAAGCGCAGCGTCGCACTCCTGACGCGGAGCCGTCGAGCTCCACCACCAGAGCGGCGCCGGCGTGCTCGGGGTAGCCGGCGCCGGTGGCGCCCTCGGCGGCCCTGATGGACAGGTTGTCCATCATCTCGATGGCCCCGGGCACGATGCCCGCCGCCACGATCTCCGACACCACCTCACCCGCCTCGGAGGTGGAGTCGAAGAACGCCACCAGGGTGCGCACCGACGCGGGCGCCGGCACCACCCGCAGGACGATCCGCGTGGCCACGCCCAGCGTGCCCTCCGAGCCCACGAACGCGCCCAGCAGGTCATAGCCCGGGCGCATCCAGGTGCTTGCCTCCGAGCTCCACGACGCTGCCGTCGGCCAGCACCACGTCCAGGCCGGTCACGTAGTTGGTGGTGAAGCCGTACTTGAAGCAGTGGGCGCCGCCCGAGTTCTCGGCCACGTTGCCGCCGATCGAGCACACGATCTGGCTGGAGGGGTCGGGCGGGTAGAAGTGGGTGGGCGCGACGGCGTGCGAGACGGCCAAGTTGGTCACCCCGGGCTCGACCACCACGCGCTGGTTGGCCAGGTCCACCTCGAGGATCCGGCTCAGGCGCGTGAGGGCTATCAGCACGCCGTCCTCCACCGGCAACGCGCCGCCGGACAGGCCCGAGCCCGACCCGCGCGCCGTCCACGGGACCCTGGCGGCGTAGCAGGCGGCCACCACGTCTCGCACCTCAGCCGCGGTCCCGGGCAGCACCACCGCCCGCGGCAGGCTCGCGTACCGGGCCAGGCCGTCCGACTCGTACGTGCGCAGCTGGTGCTCGTGGGTGAGCACGTGGTCCGGACCCGCGACCCGCTGGAGACGGGAGATCAGGTCCGACGCGCGCACGCGCCGATTGTGTCAGCGCGATGGTTCCCGGCGCGCGGCCGGTGCGCGCCCTACCCTGCCCCCGAATGAGCACGGTCTACCTCGGCACCACGGACTTCGCCGCCACGGTGCTGCGGCGACTCGCCGACTCGCCACCATCGGCCGGCGCTGGTGGTCACGCGGCCCGACCGGCCGCGCGGGCGCGGGCGCAGGCTGCAGCCGCCACCCGTGGCTGACGCCGCCCGGGAGCTGGGCATCGAGCTCGACCAGCCCGAGAGCGTGAACGGCGACGCCGCGCGCGAGCGGATCGCGGCCGCTCGGCCCGACGCCGTGTGCATCTGCGCGTACGGGGCGCTGCTGCGCGAGCCGCTGCTGTCCGAGCACCCGATGCTCAACGTGCACCCGTCGCTGCTGCCGCGCTGGCGCGGAGCGGCCCCGATCGAGCGCGCCATCCAGGCGGGCGACGCGGAGACGGGCGTGTCGATCATGCGGCCCGTGGCGGAGCTGGACGCGGGGCCCGTGTACCTGGCCCGCACCGAGCCGATCATGCCCGAGGACGACTACGGCGACCTGGCGGCGCGCCTGGCGCCTGGTGGCCGGCGACCTGCTGGTGCAGGCGCTGGACACGATGCCCGAGCCGCAGCCGCAGGCCGAGGACGGGAGTCACCTACGCCGAGAAGATCAGCGCGGAGGACCGCCGCCTTGACCCCTCGCGCCCCGGCGTGGAGCTGGCCCGGACGGTGCGCGCCCTCACGCCCCACATCGGCGCCTAGGTGGAGCCGGCGCCGCGGCGAGCGGCTGGGTGTGCGCGCCGCGCGCGCCGGCTCCGGACGCACGTCCCGACGGGCGAAGCTCCGCGCCGCAGGGCGATCGGCTGCTGCTGGGCACGGCGCGATGGAGCGCTGGAGCTGATCGAGGTCCAGCCCGCCGGCGGGCGGCCGATGCCGGTGCAGACCTACCTGCGGGGCTGCGCCCGAGCGCGGCGATAGCGAATGAGCTGACGAGGCCAGATCGACCTCGGCCCGGAGTGCCCGTCGTGCGGCGAGCCCTGGCTGCGCGGCACGAACCTGGCCGGCCGCTATCGCTGCGTCTACTGCCTGCACCGCTTCGAGCTGCGCTCGGAGTGCCCGGACTGCGGCACGCACATCGACGATCGCGCGCATGTCGGACACCGCCAACGTGACCTGCAACAACTGCGGCGGCTCGATGCTGCGGCCGATCTAGCCGGTTCGCGCACCGGCGCGCACCTCGACCGGGATCCCGTTCAGCACGGCGTTGCCCGACAGCGGGTCCACCACGCGACTCGTCGGCCAGCACGTTGCTGTTCACGCCCGCGTGCGCGCCGCCACGCGCATGCGCATCCCGGGCGCGTCGTGGCCCCAGCCGTGCGGCAGCTCACCACGCCCGGCATCACGGCGTCGGTGACCTCCACCGGCGCCTCGATCTCGCCCGCGCTCGAGCGCAGCGCGCGCCGGCCGCCGTCGGCCAGGCCCAGCCGCTCGGCGTCGTCGGGGTGCACGTGGGCGGTGCAGCGGTCCTTGCCCTTCACCAGCGGACTCCAGGTTGTGCATCCACGAGTTGTTGGAGCGCAGCTGGCGGCGGCCGACCAGCACCATGTCGCCGTTGCGGCGCCCCGCGCGCCTCGGGCAGCCGCGGCACGTCGGCCACGAGCTCGGCCGGCGCCAGCTCGACCTTGCCCGAGGGGGTGCGCAGCACCTCGGGGATGCGCGGGCGTCAGCGGGCCCAGGTCGATGCCGTGCGGGCTCTCCTCCAGCCGCGCGAGCGTGAGGCCATCGGGGTCGTCGCCGAAGGCGTCGCCGTAGGGCCCGGTGCGCAGCAGCAGGTCGAGGATCCGCTCGGGCCCGCGCCGCGGCTCGAGCTCGGCCAGGATCTCGGCCGGCGTCGCGGCCCGCGATGCGCGAGTGCGCGTCGCCGACCTCGCGCGCGACGAGCGCGCCGATGACCATGTCGTCGACGCCGCTCGACGTCGGCGTTCGGGCCCTGGCCGGACACGATCCCGGCCAGCCGCGCCAGCGTCTCCCACTCCTCGGGCACCCCGTTGGGCGGCAGGACGGCGGGCGAGTAGTTGGCCACGTTGCGGGCGGCCAGCTGGTAGAGCGCCAGGTCGTAGTGCGGCTTCTCCAGCGGGCCGGGCGCCGGGCAGGATCACGTCGGCGTGGCGGGTGGTCTCGTTCAGGTAGATGTCGATCGAGAGCATGAAGTCCAGCCCCTCGACCGCCCGCTCCAGCCGGTCCGAGTTGGGCGTGGACACCAGCGGGTTGCCGGCGGCGGTGATCAGCGCCCGGATCTGGCCCTCGCCGGGCGTGTCGATCTCCTCGGCGAGGCACGACACCGGCAGCTCGCCCAGCGCCTCGGGCAGCCCGCGCACCCGGCTGCTGCCAGCGGCCGATGGCGAAGCCCCGGCCGCTGCCCGGCTTGCCGGACGTGTTGCGCTGGCCCGCGGCGGCGCGGGTGAACATCGCGCCGCCCTCGCGGTCGAGGTTGCCGGTGAGCACGTTGACCACGTCCACGAGCCAGCTGGCCAGCGCGCCGAACTCCTGCGTGCAGGTGCCGATCCGCCCGTACACGGCGGCGCTGCTCGGCGGCCGCCAGCTCGCGCGCCATGCCGCCGGATCTCGCCCGGCCTCGATGCCGCAGGCGCCGCGCCACGTCCTCGGGCGGCGAACTCGCGCGCGAGCGCTCCGACCTCCTCGAGGCCGTTGAGGTGCTCGGCGCAGCGCGCCCGGGCTCGGCCAGCCCCTCGTCGAACAGCGTGTGGACGATGCCGAGCAGCAGGTGCGCGTCGCCGCCGGGGCGGATGAAGTGGTGCTCGTCGGCCGCCTCGGCGGTGCGGGTGCGGCGCGGGTCGATCACCACGACCTTGCCGCCGCGCTCGCGGATGCCGCGCAGCCGGCCGCGCATGTCGGGCGCGGTGAGCAGGCTGCCGTTGGACACGAGCGGGTTGGCGCCCAGGATCAGCAGGTGGTCGGTGCGGTCCACGTCGGGCACCGGGATCGCTCAGCGCGCGCGCCGAACATCAGCCCGGCCGACACGTGCTTGGGCATCTGGTCGACGGTGCTGGCGGTGAAGACGTTGCTGGACCCCAGCGCGCGCAGCCACACCGGCCCGTAGGTCAGCGCGGACAGGTTGTGGGCGTTCGGGTTGCCCACGTACACGGCCACGGCGTCGCGGCCGTGCTCGGCCAGGATGGGGGAGAGGCGCGCGTCGACCATCCTCAACGCCTCGTCCCAGCGTCGCCTCGGCGAAGCTGCCGTCGGGCTGCTTGACGAGCGGCGTGCGCAGCCGGTCGGGGTCCTCGTGCAGGTGCTTCAGGCCGGTGCGCCTTCGGGCAGATGAAGCCGTGGCTGAACACGTCCTCGGCGTCGCCGCGCACCTCGACGCACGCTGCCCGCTCGTCGTACCTCCAGGCCGCAGGTGGCCTCGCAGAAGGGACAGGTCCGCGGTAGGTGCGTCGTGGCGGTGGCCACGGGGGCAGCCTACCCCTCCCGCAGCTCGATCCACAGCGCGCGCGAGCGGGCCAGCGCCGCACCGCCCGCGTCGAAGAGCACGCAGGCGGCCTCGCGCTTGCGACCCTCGCGGCCCAGCTCCCACGACACGAGCGACGTGCGGCTCGCCGGCTCGCCCTCGCCCGTCGATCGCGCGCCGCCAGCCGCGCCAGCACGACGGCGGGTCCTTGGCTCCCAGTTGGCGCACCGGCGCGCTGGTGGGGCAGTCGAGCGCGGCCCAGACGCACTCCGGCCGGACCGCGCCCGTCCGCGTCGGCCAGCGACGCGTCGGGGCGTCCAGTCGGCCGCGTACCGGTCATCGCCCAGCGGCCCGGGGAAGATGCGCATGCCGTCGCCCTCGCGCGCCCGGGGCCGCACACGAAGCAGGTGGGGAACGGGTGCCCGCCGTCCACCGCGTAGGCCGGCGGCTCGCCGCCTGCCGCGGCCTCGGCCGGGGTCACCGGTTCGCCGGGATTCACCTCCGACTCGGCGCGGCGACCCTGCGCCACGACGGTGTCGCCGTCGCGCACCGCTGCCTGCGTCGCCCTCGACGTGGGCCGTCATCGCGCGCTCCAGGGGCGGCGGCGCCCGCAGGGTCACCTCCGCCGGGCGCGTCGCCGAGCACGCCCGCCACCAGCCCGCACATGTAGCCGCCGTTGGCCGAGCCCGGCGGGCCGTTGAAGCGCTGCGATACGACCAGCTCAGGCACGGGCCGGCAGCGACTCCAGGGTCCGCTGCAGGTCCGCCACCGTCTGGAAGTCCAGGCCCAGCGCGTGGTCGTGGCGGTGGGCGATGCGCCCCTCCTCGTCCACGATGATGGCGGCGCGCTTGGTCATCCGGCCCAGCCCCGAGTAGGCGTCGTAGGCCTTGGCCACCGCCAGGTCGGGGTCGGCAAGCAGGGGCACGTTGAGCGAGTGGTCTTCGGCGAAGGACTGCTTGGACTCGACGTCCTTGCCGGAGATGCCCACGGCGGTCACGCCCAGCGCGCCGAACGCCTCCGCGTTGTCGCGGTAGGAGCAGAACTGCTTGGTGCACACCGTGCTCTCGTCGCCGGGGTAGAACAGCAGCAGCACCCGCTCGCCGCGATGCTCGGAGAGCTTGAACGTGCCGTGTGTGCCCTCGAGCTCGAAGTCGGGGGCCTCGTCGCCAACTGCAGGGTGCTTGGCCATCCGTGATCCTCCGTAGGTGTCGTTGGCCGCAACGCTACCCGGGCTGGTCCCTCGGCCCCGCCAAGTCGGCCCGCAGCACTCCGTAGAGAGCCAGGGCCAGGATCAGCGCCGCGCCCACGTAGCCGATCTCGACCCGCAGCACTGCGTCGTCGAAGCCGGGCACAGAGGAACCCACGAAGCCGGCCGCGGCCGCAGCCCAGCGCCGCAGGCCGCCCGGGCCCGCCCGCGGGCCAGCAGCGCCTGGTTGAGCGTGGCCGCCGCCAGGTACAGGCCCATGCCGAGCGAGATCAGCACCAGCCCGCGGCGGTCGTAGTCGAAGTCGCCGCCGAAGACGAGCGTCCATCAGCGCCGGCCCGGCGGCAAGCATCACGAGCGCGACGGCGGCAGCGAATGCCGCGATGGCCACCAGCGTCACGTTCACGCTGCGCCGGAAGGGGTCCGTCTCGCCGCGCGCGCCGAGGCGGGTGAGGTGGGGGAGGATCGAGGTCTGCACCGCCTGGAACAGCTGAAGCGGCGCGCGTGCGACCAGCAGCACGTTGAAGGTGAAGCCGGCAAGCGCGGCGCCCGCCGCGCCCTCGGTCGCGTTCACGATCAGAGGCCCGGCGTTCAGGAAGGTCTGCTCGGCCAGCATGATCACCAGCACGGCCGACGCGAAGCCGCTCGCCGTGGGCCAGCGTGAACTCGGCGGACTCGGCGACCGGGTCAGCGGCCGGCTCGTCCGCGGCCCCCGGCGCGGTCGGCTGTCAGCCGGCGGCGGGTGGCCCACGGCACCACCGCAAGCGACACCATCGGCGCCGCCAGGCCATGCCCAGCGCCACGACCGACTGGCCCTCGCCGCGTCCCACCGCCACCGCCAGCGCGAACAGCGACCCGCGTGCACGCCTCCATCAGCACCAGCCCTCCGTAGAGCCCGAAGCGGCGGTGGCCCGCGAGGAAGCCGCGTGCGAAGTACGACACCGCGTAGGCCAGCACGGTGCCACAGCACCCAGTAGAGCGTCGACGAGCCGTCGAACAGCTCGTCCTGGATCGGCTCGCGAAACACGAGGCCAGCGCGGCGAACGCCAGCGCCAGGACCAGCTGGATCGTCGCCGCCACGCGCAGGTGCTCGGTGCCCACCTGTCCGCGCGCGTCACGGTCGGCGATGGTGCGCGACAGCAGCTGCTCGACCGGGCGGTAGAGCACCGACACCGTGATGAACACCGCCGACCACAGCAGCGTGATCTGGCCGTAGTCGGACTCCGACAGGGTGTGGCTGGCTAGCGAGAAGTAGGCGTAGGTGACGAGCCCGTCGTTGCGATCCCCACCGAGAGGACCGCGGTGCCGCGCCCCACTACGAGCTAGAGGCGCACGAGCAGCATCGTCCACGGAAACGGCGAGCGCGCCTCCTCACCGTGCCGTGGCGAGCCAAGAGCGTCCGACGAACGTCCGCTTGCGACCAATGGTTCAGGTGGCCCGGGGTGTTGCCGAGCGCGCCCCAGTAGGCGCCGCGGGCCATGTTCAGGCCGCGCCACAGCGGCTCGCGGGGGACCGACGACCAGCAGCCACCGCTCGGCCACCCGCGCCATCTCGGCCACGGTGGCCTCCGGCTCGGGCACGTGCTCCAGCACCTCGATGGCCGCCGCCAGGTCGAACTCGTCGTCGGCGAAGGACAGCCGCGTGGCCTCCTCGGCGCGGTACTCGAGGTTCGCGCGCCCGCGGGTCGGCCCACTCGGCCGCGCAGCTTCGGGTCGTCCAGGTCGATGCCCACGATCCGGCCGTCGCCCAGCCGCTCGGCCCACTCGTGGGTCAGAACGCCCTCGCCGCAGCCCACGTCGAGCACCGATCGCGGGCCCGCGAGCTCCCATAGGTCGTCCAGCGAGCGGTGGAAGCCGTCCATCAGCCGCCGCACGACCGGGTTGGTGGAGCCGTACTTGTCGAAGGTGTTGCCGGTGGGGACGGCTTCGACCTGCGAGGTCACGCCTCGACCTCTACCGGCGCGCGCTCCCCGTCCTTGCCCGTGGCCGGCCCCGCCGCCGCGCCCGTGGTCGTGGGCGCCCCGCCCCCTGCACCTGGCTCGTAGTGCGACGGCTCCACGCCGAGCGTGCAGCTCCACGCGCCGGACCCGCTCCAGCGCCCGCTGCTGGATGACCCTGCTGCCGGCCATGATGTCGCCGATCACGCCGAGCGCCACGAGCTGCACCGCCACCATCAGCAGCGTCGAGCCCAGGATCAGCGACTGGACGTGTCCCTCGCCCTCGCCCGAGAAGAAGAAGTAGAGGAAGCGCGCCCAGATCAACGTCGCGGGCACCGCCACGGCCGCCGCAGCGATGAAGAACACGCGCATCGGCTCGTACAGCGAGTAGATCGCGGAAGATCGACACCGGCGTTGCGCCGCACGTAGGCCCACATCGACGGGAACAGCCGCGACTCGCCGCGTCTGCGGGTTCGTGCGGATGGGGGTGTGCTCGACCGCCACGAGCATCTTGCCCGCCTGGATCAGCGTCTCCAGCGTGTAGGTGAACTTCGACACCACCTGGATCTGGAGCGCGGCCTCGCGGTTGTAGGCGCGGAAGCCGGAGGTGGCGTCGGGCACGCCCGTGCCGGACGCCCGCCGGCACCACGGCGCTGCCCAGCCGCTGGAGCCGCTTCTTGAGCGGTGAGAAGTGCTCGATCTGGTGGGTCTCGCGGTCGCCCACCACCATGTCGGCCTGCCGGCGAGGATCGGCGCGACCAGCTTGGGGATGTCCGCGCCCTTGTACTGGTTGTCGGCGTCGGTGTTCACGACGATGTCGGCGCCGAGCTTGAGGCACGCGTCGAGGCCCGCCTGGAACGCCGCCGCCAGGCCCTTGTTGTTGGTGAGCCGCACGACGTGGTGGACGCCCTGCTCGCGCGCGACCTCCACGGTGGCGTCGGACGAGCCGTCGTCGATGATCAGCCACTCCACGGTGTCGACGCCCTCGATCTGGCGCGGGAGGTCCGCCAGCGTCGCCGGGAGCTGCTCGGCCTCGTTGAAGCAGGGAATCTGGATGATCAGCTTCATCGGGGTCACAGAGGGTATCCGCCACCTCCGTCGCCGCCGTAGGGCGCAGGCCGCGCGTTCACGAGTCGTGAGCGAGATCGTTCACACCTTCTGCTTCAGCACGTTCACAAGCGCCGGCCGGCCGCGGCCGTACCGTCGCACGCGATGCGCATCGACTGCTCGCCGGTTGCGTGGCCCTCGCCGCGCTCTCGCTGCTCCTCCCTCGGAGCCCAGCTACGACCCGTGGGCGTGGATCGTCTGGGGCCGGGAGATCGCGTTCCTCGACCTCGACACCACCGGCGGCCCCTCGTGGAAGCCGCTGCCCGTGGTCGTTCACGCTGGCCTTCGCGCCGTTCGGCATGCTCTCCGACGGCTGCCCGCCGGCGCTCTGGCTGGTCGTGGCCCGGGCGGGCGCCCTGCTTGGCGATGGCCATGGCGTTCCGGCTCGCGCGCCGGCTCGCGGGCCCGAACGAGCCTGGTCGGGCTCGGCGCCGGGCGCGACCGCCGCGCTGGCGCTTGCCCTGAGCCCGCGGCTGGCTGCGCTACGCGGCGCACGGGAACGAGGCGCCGCTGGCCATCGCGCTGATGCTCTGGGGCGTGGAGCGGCATCTCGACGGCGAGCGCTCGCACGCGCTGGTGCTCGGCTTCCTGGCCTGCCTGCTCGGCCCGAGGTGTTCCCGTTCCTCGCCGCCTACGGGGTCTGGCTGTGGCTTGCCGAGCCCGCCAGCAGGCGCCTGGCCGCGGCGCTTGGCCGCTCGCGCTCCCGGTGCTGTGGCTGGTGCCGGAGTGGATCGGCTCGGGCGACCCGCTTCTCGCGCCGGCCGCAGGCGCGCAGCGAGCCCTCGTGGAGCCTCTCGCTCGCCGATCGGCCGTGGCTCGAGGCGCTGCGAGCGCGTTCGCACTCGCTCGTGGGCCTGCCGCTCGAGCTGGGGGCGCTGGCAGCCGCGGGAGCGGCCTGGTGGCGGCGCGACTGCGCGTGACCCTGGCGCTGGCCGGCGTGGCCGTGCTCTGGGTCGGGCTCGTGGCGGCGATGACCCAGGCCGGCTTCTCGGGCAACGCCCGCTACTTCCTGCCGGCGGTGGTGCTGGCATGCGTCCTGGCCGGCGTGGGCGCCGCCGGACTGGCGGAGGCGGCGGGCCGCCCCGCCGCCGCGTCGCCGGTGATCGGCCGCGCTCGCGCTGGCGGTCGTCGCCGTACGTCGACCGCCGGGCGGAGGCGGTCGCGGATCAGGCGCGCAGCGCCGAGCGCGTGGCCGGCCTGCACCGCGACCTCGCGGCCTGCCGTGCGCGGCGCCGGCGGCCGCGACGCGGTGGTGGCGCGCGGCGCGCCGCGGGTGAACCGCGCCTTCATGACCAGCTTGCGTGGGAGACAAGGCTCACCGATCGGCGAGGTGGAGCGGGCGCGGGGCAGGGGCTCGTGTTCGCGTCGACGGCGCCCGGGCGGGGCAGCGGGTGGCGGTCCGCCGGGGTCGCGCAGCCTGGCGCCGAGCGAGTCGCGCAGGGCCTGGCAGGTGCTCGTGGCGGCGCCCCAATCGGTGATCGCCGCGCTCAAACGGGGGGATGCAGATGTAAACGGAAACGGCACATTGCGGTAGAGAACCGGCCATAACGTCTGCTAGCCTCTGCCGTCTGCGGCGGGGCTGCGCTCTTTGGCGTCCCGCAGCACGAGACCCGACCCCGGCCGCACTGGAGCCAGACTGAACATGGACCTTCTCGCATATCTCGATCCCGGCAGCGGCAGCATGATCCTTCAGATCCTCGCCGGAGGGATCGCCGCGGTGGCCGTCACCGCCAAGCTGTACTGGAACCGCCTGCTCAAGTTCCTCCGCATCCGCAAGGACGACGAGGAGACCACGACTCAGCAGGCCGACTCCTGCCTGACCGGCGGCGCGCCTCACGCGCGTCGCCCGCAGTCCCTACCATGTTCCGCCGCCCGCCTCCGCGGGCGATCGCTAGCGCATGTCCGCCCACGCCCAGACTCCTGCCCAGACCGACGCCGCACAGCTCGAGCCGGGCTCCTTCAGGGACCCGGAGAGCCGCGTCTTCTACTCCGGGCGACGTGTGCTCGCGCGCTCTCGGCGGACGGGCCTGAGCGACTTCCAGGCGCGTGGCGGCGCACCGAGTTCTGGAAGCGCTTCAGCGAGGACGGCGGCCTGGTGGGCACCGAGCTCCTCGAGGGCACGGCCGGCCTGCCCGGCGGCGATGGTCAAGGACAGCGCCGGCGTGCTCAAGCACGAGCGCATCCCGTTCGTCTCCTACCCGTACGAGTGGCCGTTCTCGATGCTCAAGGACGCCGCGCTGCTGCAGCTCGACCTCACGCTGGCCGCGCTCGAGGAGGACATGATCCTCAAGGACTCGACGCCCTACAACGTCCAGTTCAAGGGCGCGCAGCCCGGTGTTCGTGGACGTCGGCTCGTTCGAGCGGCTGCGCGAGGGCGAGCCGTGGGTCGGCTACCGCCAGTTCTGCATGCTCTACCTCTACCCGCTGCTGCTGCAGTCGGTGAAGGACGTGGCCCCGCAGCGCGCTGCTGCGCGGCGCACATCGACGGCATCACGCCCGGCGCAGATGCGCGGCATGGTGTCGCTTCCGCGACCGCTTCCGCAAGGGCTTCTACCTCAACGTCTTCCTGCACGCCAAGCTCGAGGCAGCGCCACGGCGACCGCGGCAAGGAGGTCAAGGACGAGGTCAAGAAGGCCGGCTTCAAGAAGGAGCTGATCGCAGGCCAACGTCAAGCGGATGCGCAAGCTGGTCGCAGGGCCTGGAGTGGAGCCCGCCGCAGGGCGTGTGGGTCGCCTACGGCGAGCGCAACAGCTACACCGACGAGGACGCCGAGCGCAAGGACGAGTTCGTCCGCGAGGTGGCCACCTCGCAGCGCGTGGGACCTCACCTGGGACATCGGCGCGCAACAACGGCCGCTACTCGCGCATCGCGGCCGAGGGCTCGCGACCACGTGCTGGCGGTCGACGCCGACCAGGGGCCCATCGAGCTGCTCCACCGCACGCTGCGCGAGGAGGGCGACGAGAAGATCCTCACGCTCACCATGAACCTGGCCGACCCGTCGCCGGGCCTCGGCTGGCGCGGGATGGAGCGCAAGCCGCCTGGCCGACCGCGGCAAGCCCCGACCTGGTGCTGGCGCTGGCGCTCATCCACCACGTCGACGATCGCGGCCAACGTGCCGGTGCGGGAGTTCGTGGACTGGCTGGCCTCGCTGGGCACCTCGCTGGTCATCGAGTTCCCCACGCGTGAGGACCCGATGGTCAAGAAGCTGCTCGGCGCCCAAGCGCGAGGGCCTGCACCCCGACTACGAGCGCGAGACCTTCGAGCGGGTGCTTGCCGAGCGCCTTCGACGTCGAGCGCCGCGAGCGCCTGGAGTCCGGCACGCGGCTGCTGTACTTCGCCCGCCCCAAGGGCGCGGGCAGCCCGATCGACCTCACTGCAGCAGAGCGCTGATGGCCGGCCGGGAGGGCGCGCCCGCTCCGCAGGAGGGTGGCGCCGCGCGGGAGCCTGGCCGCTGCCCAGCCGGCGTGGCGCAGCAACCTGCTGGCCTTCGGCCACCTGGCGGTGCTGTCGGCCTTCGCGCTCGCCCAGCCGCTGTTCGACCTGCTCTCCGACAACCCGGAGTTCTTCGCCGCCCGCGGGTCCACGGGCGGCGAGATCATCGTGTTCGCCGTGCTGCTGGTGCTGGCGCCGCCGCGCGCTGCTGCTGGCCCTCGAGGTGCTGGTCGGCCTGGCCGAGCGGGCGCGCCCGCGCGATCGTGCACCTGGTCTTCATCGGCCTGCTGGCCGCCGTCGTGTTCGTGCAGGCGCTCAAGAAGGCGCTCGACGCCGGCGACGCGCGTGCTGATCGCGCTCGCCCTGGCGCTCGGCGCCCTGGCGGCGCTGGCCTACGCGCGCGCCGAGCCGGTGCGCTCGTTCCTGCAGCGTGCTCACGCCCGCGCCGCTGGTGTTCCTCGTGCTGTTCCTGTTCATCTCGCCGGTGTCCGAAGCTCATGCTCCCGAGCGAGGCCAGCGCGAAGACCGTGGACGGCGTCGAAGCGGGTGCCGGTCGTGATGATCGTGTTCGACGAGTTCCCGAGCAACTCGCTGCTGGACGCGCGAGGGCGAGCATCGATGCGCGAGCGCTACCCCGGCTTCGCGCGCGCTGGCCAAGGACAGCACCTGGTTCCGCAACGCGCACTCGATCTACGACTCCACCAGCCAGGCGGTGCCGGCGATCATGGACGGCAACCTACCCGAGAAGGACACGCTGCCCGACCGCCTCCGAGCACCCGAACAGCATCTTCGCCCTGCTCGGCAAGAGCCACAGGATGAACGTGTCCGAGGAGGCCACCAGCGTCTGCCCGCGCGACCTGTGCGAGGACGCGCGCCTGGACGAGCCGTTCGTGGACCGGCTGAGCTCGATGACCGAGGACCTGGGCCTGGTCTACGCGCACGTGGTCGCCCCGCCCGGGATCGAGAAGGACCTGCCGTCGGTGTCCGAGACCTGGGGCGAGTTCGGCGGCGACGGAGGCGGCGGCGCGGCGCCGGCCGCGACCGCCGACGCCGGCGACCAGCCCGACACGCGCGCGAACCTCCAGGGCAACCGCAACAGCCGCTTCGACGAGTGGATCGACGTCGATCCGGCGCGGGGCGGCCGGCGCTCAACTTCAAGCACGCGCTGCTGCCGCACGTGCCGTGGCAGTACCTGCCCGACGGGCGCCAGTACCGCCGCACCGCCACCGAGCCGATTCCCGAGATCTCGCGCCAGTCCTACAAGGACCAGGGCCAGGTGGACCAGCTGCAGCTGCGCCACCTGCTCCAGGTCGGGTTCGCCGACCGCGAGCTGCGCAAGACGACTCGAGCGCCTCGAAGCAGCTGGGCATCTACGACGACGCGCTGATCGTGGTCGACGGCCGACCACGGCGTGTCGTTCAAGAAGGGGCAGTTCGACCGCCGCAACGTGAACCGCGGCAACATCGACGAGATCACGCCCGTGCCCCTGTTCGTCAAGGAGCCCGGCCAGAGACGGGGCCGCGTGGACGACTCGATCGTCGAGACCATCGACGTCGCTGCCCACGATCGCCGACGTGCTCGGCATCGAGCTGCCCGAGGAGGTGGACGGCCGGTCCGCGTTCAGCGACGCGGTGCGGCGCCGCGACGAGGTCCGGATGCTCAAGCGCGACCTGTCGGGCTCGATCGCGCGTCAGCGGGGACGAGTTCGAGCGCGAGGTGGCCGCAGAGCGTGGCCAAGAAGGTCGCGCCTGTTCGGGACCGGCGCCGACGACCCGCGACCGGATCTACCGGATCGGCCCCAACCAGGAGCTGATCGGCAGGCCCGCCGCTCGGCCGGGCGCTCGGACGCGCGCGGCGTCGATCGCCGAGCCGGGCGAGCTGCGCGACGTGGACCCGAGAGCGCCACCGTGCCCGACCTGGATCACGGGCAGGGTGTCCGGCGGCGCGGGCCGCCGAAGGACATCGCGGTGGCGTGAACGGCACGGTCCGCGCGGTGGGCAACACGTTCAAGCTGGCCACCGGCGGCGGCGAGCTGTTCGGCGTGATGGTGCCGCCCGAGCTCGCTTCCGAAGGAGCCGAACCGCGTCCAGGTGTTCGAGGTCAGCGGCGGGCGCGCTGCTGCTGCATGGGCTGAGCCCGCGGCGCTACTGCTCGGCCAGGCAGTCCTCGATCTTCCCCAGCAGCCGTCGTCCGACCCGTCGTTGACGAACAGCAGCGCGGCGCCCACCTGCTCGGCGCCCTGGGCCTCGCCCTGGAACTGCCGCGCCTCGGCCTCGCCGGACGAGACGAAGAACTCCACGCGCGGCCCGCCCGGGCCGTCGACCTGGATCGACTTCTCGCCGACGAGCTGCGGCGTCGCACGCCCTCGCGCTCGTGATGCAGGCCAGCGCCACGGCGCGCTTGTCGTTGGGGTTGGGGCCGCCGCCCGAGCCGTCGTCGTCGCCGAAGCCGCACCCGGCATCGCCGCGGCGACGCGCACAGGCGGCTGCGAGCATCGCGATGCGGGCAGTCATCGCGGGGCAGAGTAGTGACCGCGGCGGCGTTCGCGGGTACGCCACAGAGGTGAAACCGGCTGTGGCGCCTGCTACCTTGACCCGCCTCCGGCGAGCGCGTCAGCGCGCCCGCCGCGCTCCCGGCGCCCCTCCACGACAGTCCCGTCGGAGTGGTGCGTCCACGCGGTGCCCGACACCATGAACCGACGCTTCGCCCTACTCCAGGCCGTCTTCTCCGCTGATCGCCCTCGGGGCGGTCGTCTGGTGGGCATCGCGCCAGGACGCGCCCGAGTTCCCGCAGCACCACCGAGGCGCTCGGCGTGGCTCGGCGGGTCGCTGCGCGCTCTACGCGCTGGCCACCCTGATCCGCGCCGAGCGCTGGCACCGCATCCTCGAGCTCACCGGACGTGCGCGGCCTCGCGCGCGGACTGCTACAGCCTCACCACCGTCGGGCTACATGGGCAACAACGTGCTTCCCGCGCGCGCGGGCGAGGCGCTGCGGGTGGTGCTGCTGGACCCGCGCACCGACGCCGGCAAGCGCAAGCTGGCGGGCACGATCGTGGCCGAGCGCGATCCTCGACGTGATCGTGCTCGGCGACGATGCTGGTGGTCGTGGGCTACGGCGTCCTGCGCGGCGACGTGCTGCCCACCGACCGGCCGCTGCTGATCGCGGGGATCGGCGTGGCGCTGTTCGTGCTGGGGCTGGTGGTCGTGGAGCATCCTCCGCCGCCGCGGCGCGCTCACCCGCATGCGCGACCTCGCCCGCCCGCTGGCCGACGCCACCCGCGCCATCAAGGGCAGGGAGGGCGTGCCCGCTGCTGGCCGCGTCGGTTCGTGCTCTGGCTCGTGCGAGGGCGCCGTCTACCTGGCCGTCGCCAAGGCTGTGGAGCTCGACATCAGCGCCATCGGGCGCGCTCTACCTCGTGGCGCTCACCAACTTCGTCGCGGCGCTGCCCGCCGCGCCGGGCTCGATCGGCACCTTCGACGCCGCGGTGGCCTTCGGGGCCAAGGCGCTGGGTGGCTCGGGATCGCTCGTGATCAGTCCTACCTGCTGCTCCTGCGCTTCGTCCTCTACGTGCCGATCACGGTGGTCGGCCTCGTCGTGCTGCTGGTCCGCTACGGCGGCTGGGCGCGGCTGCGCTCGGCGGCGCGGCTCCAGACCAGCCGCGCCTAATGGTCAACTAGGCCCGAATGCGACCCTCAGCCGCCCAGCCGCTGGCGCTCCGGCTCCGCGGGAACGCCTCCCGCGCCGACGACCCGGCCCCCGGCCGCTTCGGCCGAGGCAGCGGCCGGCGACCCTCAGGCGGTCCGGCCCGATGCTGGCCCGTGCTCCTGGCCTGCCTCGGCGCTGTCGGCGCTCACGCTGCTGTTCCCGTCCACGCCCACCTACGACCCGTGGGCCTGGATCATGTGGGGGCGCGAGATCGTGCACCTGGACCTGGTCACCGAGGGCGGCCCGTCGTGGAAGCCGCTGCCGGTGCTCTTCACCGCGCCCTTCTCGCTCTTCGGCGCAGACCGTGGCGCCGTACCTGTGGCTGTGGATCGCCCGCGCGGGGGCGCTGCTGGCGCTGGTCGATGGCGTTCCGCCTGGCCCGCCGGCTGACCGGCGCGGGGCTGCCAGGGCGTGGTCGCCGGCGTGGCGGCCACGCGCGTTCCTGCTCACCACCTACCAGTTCGTGCGCGACTCGATGCTCGGCAACTCCGAGGCGATGCTGGCGGCCTTGGCCCTGTGGGCGTTCGAGCGCCACCTCGACGGGCGCCGCGACCACGCGCTCTACCTCGGCTTCGCCGCCGCGCTGCTGCGGCCCGGAGGCGTGGCCGTTCCTCGGCCTCTACGGGCTGTGGCTGTGGTTCCGCGAGCCCGAGCTGCGCGCTGCGCGTAGCGGCCGTCGGCGCTGGCTCATTCCCGTGCTCTGGTTCGGGCCGGAGCTATGGGGCTCGGGCGAGCCGCTGCGGGCGTCCAGCCGCGCCAACAACCCCAACCCGGGCAGCGCCGCCTTCGCCGACCACCCCGGGCCTCGAGGTGGCCAAGCGGTTCGCACGAGCGCACGATCGTGCCGCTGGAGGCGCTGGCTGCGCTGGCGCGCCGGTGTCGCGGTGCGTCGCATTGCGCCGCGACCGTGCGCAGGGCGCCGTGCTGGCCCTGGCCGGCGCCGGCTTCGCCTGGATCGCCCTGGTGGCGTTCATGACCGAGCGCGGCTACGCCGGCAACCAGCGCTACCTGATCGTGACCACCGCGGCCCTCTGCGTGCTCGGCGGCATCGGCGCGGGCCGGCTCTTCGAGGGCCTGCAGGGCACGCCGTGCGCAGCCGGGTGTCGCATCCGCGGGCCGGACTGGCGGGCGTGGCCGCGACGCTGCGTCGTGGGCCTGGCGCTGCTCGCGCCGTTCATCGGCGACAAGGTCGACAACGTCGACGTGACCCTCGACGAGCTGCGCTACGAGGCCAGCCTGTGGGACACCCTGCCGGACGCGATCGAGCAGCGCCGGCGGCCGCGACCGCCTGCTGGCGTGCGGCAACGTGTACAGCGGCCCGTTCCAGACCCAGATGGTGGCCTACGAGCTGGGCATCCACGGCATCGACGTCGGCGCCCTGGGCGGCACCCCGCCGCCGGGCGTCGTGTTCCGCACCAACACGTGCCCGGCGGGCCGCTCGTGGCCAAGCTCACCGACGACCGCTTCCGGCTGGTGGCCGCGCAACGGGCGCTGGCGGGTGGTCACGGCTCCGCGCTCCGACGCCCGCGGGCGCGCCTGCCCCGCCGGCGGGCCCGACGCGCCGCGCGTGCCGCCCCGCGCCCAGACCCCCGAGCTCACGTCCTCCCGCTGACTATCTTTCCCTGATGGCCACGGTCGCCTCCCGAGCCCGCGCGCTGCCGCGCGTCGATTCGCTGCTCACGGGCGTCGCCGGTCGTCGTGCTGGTCGTCGGCGGGCTGCACGCTCATCTCGCTGTACCTGCGCACGCGCGCGCTGGGCGCCTCGCTGTGGATGGACGAGGGGCTGTCGATCGGCATCGCCTCGCAGCCGTTCTTCGACATCCCGGGCGTGCTGCGCCAGGACGGCTCGCCGCCGCTCTACTACCTGACGCTGCACGTCTGGATGGAGGTCTTCGGCAACGGCCCGGCCGACACCCAGGGCCTGTCGGTGGCGATCTCGCTGCTCGCCGTGCCCGGCGGCCTGTGGGCGGGCTGGACGCTGTTCGGCAAGCGCGCCGGCCTGATCTGCGCCGCGCTCGGCGCCTTCAACCCCTTCCTCACCGTCTACGCGCAGGAGACGCGCATGTACTCGCTGATGGTGGTGCTCTCGCTGCTGCTCAGCGCCGCCTTCCTGCACGTGTTCGTGTTCCGCCGCCGCGAGTACCTGCCGCTGCTTCGTCGTGCTGCTCGCGGCCATCCTCTACACCCACAGCTGGGGCATCTTCGTCACCGCGGGCACGCTCGTGGCGCTCGTGCGTCGCCGTTCCTGGCGACCGACGACCGCCGCGGCGTTGCTCAAGGACGCGGCCGATCGGCTACGGCGCCGCGTTCGCTGCTCTACATGCCGTGGCTGCCCACGCTGCTCTACCAGACCGCCCACACGGGAGCGCCGTGGCTGAACTCGCCGCGGCTCGGCGCGCCGGTCCAGATCTCCAAGGGGCTGCTGGGCGGCGGCACCGTCACCGTGGCGCTGCTGCTCGCCGCCGGCTCCGGGCCTGGCGGCGGTGCTCACGCCGAAGATCGCCGAGCGACAAGGAGCGCGACCGCGGTGCTCACGGCGCTCACGATCGGCGTCGCCACGCTCGCGGTCGCCTGGCTGTTCTCGCAGGTCTCGCCGGCGTGGACCACCCGCTACCTCGGCGTGGCGCTGGGCCGATCTTCCTGCTGGCCTCGGTCGGCCTCGCGCGCGCCGGCAACCTCGGGCTCGTGGCCCTGGTGATCGTCCTCGGCATCTGGGCGGTCCCCAGGACCGGCAACCTGGAGAACAAGTCCAACGCCGCCGACCTGGCCAGCGCGGTCGCCGACGACATGCGCAGCCGGGCGACCTCGTGGTCACGCTCCAGCCCGAGCAGCACCCGCTGATGCACTACCACCTGCGCAACGACATGATCGAGGCCACCCAGCTCGGCGAGGTGCAGCGCAAGGGGGTCATGGACTGGCGCGACGTCGCAGGACAAGCTCGAGGACGCGACTCCCGGCGGAGAATCTCACGCCGCTGCTTGATAGGCTGCCCCGTCGCAGACGCGTGCTCCTCGTGCACCCGGTCACCTGCAGCATCGACGACTGGGACGCGCCGTGGACCCAGCTGGTCCGGCGCAGGTCCGCCCAATGGGGGCAGGCTCTGGAGGCGGACCAGCGGTTCACGCGCGAAAGGCCGTGCCGGCGTTCTACCGCCGCGCCAGGCGGATCGGGGTGCGCGGAGTGCTCTACACAAAGACCCGCGACTAGACACGAAGAGATGAGCGATAACCGCCCAACAGACCACAGTCGAGCCCGCCACCCCGGGCCTCAAGGACACAGCCCACCCTGATCCTCGGGGCCGGGCCCGCCGGCCTGACCGCCGGCTACCTGCTGGCCAAGCAGGGCCTCCCGTGATCGTGTTCGAGGCCGAGGACCAGGTCGGCGGCATCGCCAAGACCGAGGTCCGCGACGGCCCGGGCGGCAAGTACCGCTTCGACCTCGGCGGCCATCGCTTCTTCACCAAGGTCAAGGAGGTCGACGACCTCTGGCACGAGATCATGCGCGAGGAGTTCCTCAAGCGCCCGCGCATGTCGCGCATCTACTGGAACAAGAAGTTCCTCGACTACCCGCTGCGCGGCCCGGACGTGATCAAGAAGCTCGGCCCGGTCGAGCTGACGCGCGGCGCTCTTCTCCTACCTCGTGCGGCGCAGATCAAGCCCAAGGGCCGGAGGACACCTTCGAGCAGTGGGTCTCCAACCGCTTCGGCAAGCGCCTGTTCAACCTGTTCTTCCAGCTCCTACACCGAGAAGGTGTGGGGCGTGCCCGACCTCGGAGATCCGCGCCGAGTGGGCGGCCCAGCGGATCAAGGGCCTGTCGTTCTTCAGCGCCGCCAAGGCCGCGTTCTTCGGCAACAAGGAGCAACAGTCAAGACCCTGATCGGCGAGTTCCACTACCCGCGCTACGGCCCGGGCCAGATGTGGGAGCAGATGACCGACGACATCGAGGCGCTCGGCGGCCAGGTGCTGCTGAACACGCCGGTCGAGAAGCTGGTGGTCGAGGACGGCCGCGTGCACCAAGGTGATCGCCGGCGGCAAGGAGTACGAGTCCAACTACGTGATCTCGCTCGCTGCCGCTGCGCAACGTGGTCGGCATGGCCGATCCCGCACCCCAAGCCCGAGGTCGTCTCCGCGGCCAAGGGCATCCGCTACCGCGACTTCCTCACGGTGTCGCTGGTGCTCGACGGCGAGGACCTGTTCCCCGACAACTGGATCTACATCCACGAGCCCGAGGTCGAGGTCGGCCGGATCCAGAACTTCCGCTCCTGGAGCCCGTGGATGGTGCCCGACCCGACCAAGGCCTGCGTGGGCCTGGAGTACTTCTGCTTCGCCGGCGACGAGCTGTGGGAGATGGACGACGACAAGCTGGTCGAGCTCGGCATGCGCGAGCTCGAGCAGCTCGGCCTGGCCAAGCGCGACATGCTCGAGTTCGGCTTCGCCACCCGCGTGCCGAAGGCCTACCCGATGTACGACATGGACTACGCCGAGCGGATCGCCGCCATCCGCGGCTGGCTCGACGGGATCGAGAACCTCCAGCAGGTCGGGCGCAACGGGCTGCACCGCTACAACAACTCGGACCACTCCATGCTCACCGCCATGCGCGCGGTGGACAACCTCGTGAAGGGCACCGACCACGACATCTGGGCGGTCAACGCCGAGTCGGTCTACCACGAGACCGAGGAGCAGGACGAGCAGCAGCCCTACATCGAGGCGCCCGAGACCGAGGCCCAGAAGGAGCCACTGCACCAGCTCGACCCATCAACGGGTGAACCTAGCGTTCAAGACAGGGCAGGCACTCGCCGATAGCCGGACTGGGCGAGCCGCGCCGACGGCTGCCCGCCTGTCGCTCTTGGGGTCGCAGCGGTCAACACCCGCCTTGCGCTGCTGCTCGGTCGCCCTGTGCGCGCTCTGCGTGCCGACTTCGGCCGCCGCGCAGTCCGGCCCGCCAGGCGCGCCAACCCCGCCCAGCCGAACCCGCTGGTGGGGCTCGACTTCTTCGTGGACAAGAGCCAGGTGGTCGCGTGCAGCACAACCAGTACCGCTCCTATGTGCGCCGGGGCCAGCGCCGCAAGCGCGGACGCTGGTGGGCAAGATCGCGCTACAGCCCCAGTTCAAGTGGTTCGGCCGGTGGAACGCGCGCCAGCGCGGCGGCACCACCGGCGTCATTCGCAGCTACCTCGAGCGCGTCCAGGAGGACAGCCGGGCAGCGTGCCCCAGATGGCCATCCTGCGCCACCAGGGCAAGCGCGTGCTACCCGCGGCTACGCGGCCGGCGGCAAGGCCGAGGACCAGCGCACCCAGCGCTGGTACCGAGACTTCGCCCGTGGGGTGGGTGACTCGCGCGTGGTCATCGGCTTCGAGCCGGACTCCCTGGGCACGATCGAGTGCCTGACGCCCGTCGCCGACGCAGGTCCCGGCTGGCGAACACTGCGCTACGGCGATCGACGTGCTGTCCAAGCTGCCCAACGCCACGATCTACATCGAGGCGGGCGCCGTCGGACTGGGAGTCCGCCAAGCGCACGGCGCGGCCAGCTGCGATGCGTGGGTGTCGTCGAAGGTGCGCGGGTTCATGCTGAACGTGACCCACTACGACTGGACGCGCAACAACATCCGCCACGGGCTCGACATCTCGCGCCGCGTGGGGGGCAAGCCTTCATGATCTCCACGTCGTTCAACGGGCGCGGGCCGGTCCACTACAAGCGCTGGCTCAGCCGGCGCAACAACATCTGGCGGATCTCCAACGTGTGGTGTCACCCGCTCAACCGCGGGCCTCGGCATCCCGCCCACCACCCGGACGGACCACCCGAAGGCCGACGCGCTACTTCTAGATCGGCCGCCCCGGCTACTCCGGCGGCTCGTGCAACGGCGGCCCGCTTCCGGTGGGCTCGTGGTGGCCCGAGCGGGCGCTCATGTTCGCCAAGAACGCCACCACCTGGCTCCGCCCGCCGCGCGGATATCGCTACGGCTGGCGGAGGGGCCCGGGCCTGCGCGCCTACGCGGGCGACCAGATCAAGCGCTAGCGGCCCGCCCCAGGGGGCGCTGAGCCCGCCGGCGCGCGCAGGGCCCCTTGGTATCGTTGACTCGCGAGTCAACGGACCTTGCGCGACCTCACGGATGGGACCCAGCGGCCGACAGAGCAGCGACATTCGCCATCTCCGCCGGGCCATCGAGCTGGCCGCCACCGCGCGCGGCCAGACGTCGCCCAACCCCCTCGTGGGCGCGGTCGTGGTCAAGGGCGAGCCGGGTGATCGGCGAGGGCTTCCACGCCGGCGCGGGCGAGCCCCACGCCGAGCGGGTCGCCCTGAGCTGCCTGCGAGGAGGACCCCGCGCGGCGCCACCATGTACGTGTCGCTGGAGCCGTGCTGCCCACACGGGGCGCACGCCCCCGTGCACCGACGCGATAGTCGAGGCGGGCATCGCGCGCGTGGTGGTGGCCTCCGACGACCCGAGCGAGAAGGCCGTCGGGCCGCGGGCTGGGCATGCTGCGCGACGAGGGCATCGCGGTCGCCACCGTCGACGGCGAGGTGGCGGACGCGGCCCGGCTGCTCAACCAGCCGTTTCGCAAGCATGCCCGCACGGGCCGCCCGCTGGTGATCTTCAAGTCCGCGATGACCCTCGACGGCAAGGTGGCCACCGCCTCCGGCGACTCGCAGTGGATCTCCGGCGAGTCCAGCCGCGCGCGCGCGCACCGCTGGCGCGCCGAGTGCGACGCCGTGGCCGTGGGCATCCACACCGCGGCGCACGACGACCCGCTGCTGACGGCCCGGGTCGAGGGCGTCGGCCGCCAGCCGCGCCGGGTGGTCTTCGACTCCGAGGCCAGCCTGCCGCCCGGACTCCCAGCTCGTGCGCAGCGCCGGCGACGCGCCGGTGATCGCTGATCTGCTCGCGCGCCGCGCAGCGCACCGCCACCGACGGGCTTGCGCAACGCCGGTGTGGAGGTCATCGTGGCCGCCGGGCCCAACGAGGCGGCGCGCGTGGCCGCGCGCGCTCGACGAGCTGGGCGCGCGCGACGTCCAGTCGCTGCTGCTCGAGGGCGGGCCGCACCTGGCCGGCGTCTTCCTCGAGGCGGGCGAGATCGACGAGGTGCGGATGTTCGTCGCGCCCGATGCTGCTCGGCGGCCGCGACGCCCAGGGCGGCGGTCGAGGCGCAGGGCGTCGAGATGCATCGCCGACGCCACGCGCGCCACTGCACACCGAGGTCGAGCGCATCGACGACGACGTGCTGATCATCCGCGCGGCTGCGGGAGTGGTGATGTTCACCGGCCTCGTCCAGACCACCGGCACCGTCGCGGCCCGCACGCGAGGGACGGCTGGACGGTGGACGGCGCCGCCGCTCGAGCTGGCCGAGGGCGACTCGGTCGCCGTGAACGGCGTGTGCCTCACCGCGACCGCGGTGAGTCGCGCGACGGCTTCACCGCCGACGTGATGGCCGAGACGCTGCGCCGCACCGCGCTGGGCGACGCTGCGCGCCGGCGCCCGGGTGAACCTCGAGCTGCCGCTGCGCGCGGGCGACCCGCTGGGCGGGCACATCGTGCAGGGCCACGTCGACGGCGTCGGCACGCGTGGCCGGCAGTCGACGACGAGGGCTTCGCGCGGGTGGTGCGGATCGGCGCCGGCGAGGACCTGCTGCGCTACGTGGTCGAGAAGGGCTCGATCGCCGTCGACGGCGTGTCGCTCACGGTGGCCGCGGTGGACGACGGGCTCGCTCTCGGTCTCGCTCATCCCCGAGACGCTGGAGCGAACCACGCTCGGGGATCGCTCGCCGGGCGACTCCGTGAACCTGGAGGTCGACGTGATGGCCAAGTACGTGGAGAAGCTCGTGTCGCATACGGTTGGAGCCCGATGAGCGGCGCGCCCTTCAGCACCATCGAGGAGGCGCTCGAGGACGTCCGCGCCGGCAGGATGGTGGTGGTCTGCGACGCCGAGGACCGCGAGAACGAGGGCGACCTCATGCTGCGCCGCCCAGTTCGCCACGCCGGAGGCCATCAACTTCATGGCCAAGCAGGCGCGCGGGCTGATCTGCCTGGCGCTCACTCCCGCGCGCTGCGACGAGCTGGGCCTGGACCTGATGGCGGCCAAGAACGAGTCGGCCTTCGAGACCGCCTTCACCGTCTCGATCGAGGCACGCGAAGGCATGACCACCGGCATCTCCGCGCACGACCGCGCGCGCACGATGCAGGTGGCCATCGACCCGCGCACGCGCCCGGAGGACCTGCCAGCAGCCGGGCCACATGTTCCCGCTGAAGGCCAAGCCCGGCGGCGTGCTGGAGCGCACCGGCCAGACCGAGGCCGGCGGTGGACCTGGCGCGCCTGGCGGGACTCACGCCCGCCGGCGTGATCTGCGAGATCATGAACGACGACGGCACGATGGCGCGCGTGCCCGACCTGGCGGGCTACTGCCGCCGCCACGCGCTGAAGATGATCACCGTCGCCGACCTGATCGCCTACCGGCGGCGCAACGACAAGCTCATCGAGCGGGTGGTGGAGACCAGGCTGCCCGACCGCCTTCGGCGAGTTCAACGTGGTCGGCTTCCGCTCGCTGGTCGACGAGAAGCACCACGTGGCGATGGTCAAGGGCGAGGTTGACGGCGAGGAGCGACGTGCTGGTGCGCGTCCACTCGGAGTGCCTCACCGGCGACGTGTTCCACTCGCTGCGCTGCGATTGCGGCCAGCAGCTCGAGGACGCGCTGCTGCGCATCGAGAGCCGAGGGCCGCGGCGTGCTGCTCTACCTCGCCCAGGAGGGCCGCGGCATCGGCCTGCTCAACAAGCTCAAGGCCTACAAGCTCCAGGAGCAGGGCCTCGACACCGTCGACGCCAACCTCGAGCTGGGCATGCCCGCCGACCTGCGCGACTACGGGATCGGCGCGCAGATCCTGGTGGACCTCGGCCTCACCTCGATCCGGCTGCTCACCAACAACCCGAAGAAGATCGTGGGCCTCGAGGGCTACGGCCTGCGCGTGACCGACCAGGTGCCGATCGAGCACGCACCGGGCGACCACAACGCCGAGTACCTGCGCGCCAAGGCCCAGCGGCTCGGCCACCTGCTCCACCACCAGGGCCTGGCCCTCGACGAGGAGATGATCCAGGAGGAGCGCATCCAGGACCGCGAGCGCGCCGGCGGGCCCAAGCCCGTCCGCAAGCCCGAGGACGAGCCCGCGGGTGGCTGACGTCTACGCGATCGCGGTCGGCCGCTTCTACGAGGAGCTGGCAGACCGGCTGGTGGAGGGCGCCACGCGGGTGTTCGAGGACGCCGGCGCCGCGGTCGAGGTGCACGACGTGCCGGGCGCCTTCGAGCTGCCGCTGGCCGCCAAGTGCTGCGCCGAGTCCGGCCGCTACCGCGGGCGTCGCCTGCCTGGGCGCGGTGATCCGCGGCGAGACCGACCACTACGACTACGTCTGCGCCGAGGCCGCCAGCGGGATCGCGCGCGTGTCGCTCGACACCGGCGTGCCGTGTGCGTTCGGCGTGCTCACCGTGGACACCATGGAGCAGGCGCTGGCGCGAGCGGGCGGCGGCAAGCGCCACCAGGGCGAGGACGCGGCGCGCGCCGTGCTGCGCATGGCCGCGCTGCGCAGCGAGCTGGCCGGCTGACCGTGGCGGCGGTCAACCTCTACAGCGACACCCAGACGCGGCCCACGCCGGCGCATGCGCGAGGCCATCGCGGCCGCCGAGGTGGGGGACGAGCAGCGCGGGCTCGACCCGACCGTGAACGCGCTGCAGGAGCGCGTGGCCGAGCTGCTGGGCCACGAGGCGGGGCTGTTCCTGCCCACCGGCACGATGTGCAACCAGATCGCGTTCCGGCTGCACATCCGCGCCGGCCGGCGACGAGTGATCCTGTGCGATCGCCAGGCGCACCCGATCATCGCCGAGGCCGGCGGGCCCGCCGCGCTCGCCGGCGCGATGCTCAACCCGATCGACGGCGACGGAGGGGTCTTCACGGCCGACCAGCTCGAGGCGGCGCTGCGGCCCGACAGCCGCTACATGCCGCGTTCGCGGCTGGTGTCGGTCGAGCAGACCACCAACATCTCGGGCGGGCGCGTGTGGCCGCTCGACACGTGCTCGGGGTGCTGGAGGCCGCGCGCGGCCACGGGCTGCGCGCCCACCTCGACGGCGCCCGGCTGCTGAACGCCGTGGTGGCCACCGGGGTGCCCGCGCGCGACTGGGCGAGCGGCTTCGACACCGCGTGGATCGACTTCTCCAAGGGCCTGGGCGCGCCGGTGGGCGCCGTCCTCGCCGGGCTCCCGGGAGCTGATCGAGGAGGCGTGGCGCTGGAAGCAGATGACCGGCGGCGCGATGCGCCAGGCCGGGATCGTGGCCGCGGGCTGCCTGTACGCGCTGGACAACAACGTCGAGCGCCTGGCCGAGGATCACGCAGAACGCGCGGCTGCTGGCCGAGGGCCTCGCCGACGATCGACGGCATCGACGCTCGACCCGGCGTACGGTGGAGACGAACATCGTCCTCTTCGAGGTGGCGGACGGCCCAGCGCTGGTCGAGCGGATCGCGGACCGGGTGGAGCTGCAAGCCGTGGGCCCGAAGCGGGTGCGCGCGGTGACCCACCTGGATGTGGACGCGCGCCGGAGTCGAGCGGGCGCTGGAGGCGTTCCGCGAGGAGCTGGCCGCGTGAGCGACGCGCTGGCCGCCTGCCGCCGGGCCTATGCCGCGTACTCCGCGGGCGACTACGAGGAGCTTGCTTGGCCTCTTCGACCCCGATGTCGAGGTCGTGGTCGCGCCGCCCAACTTCGAGGCCGGCACCTACCGCGGCCACGCCGAGTACCAGCAGCTGCTCGCCCGCTGGGGTTCGGCTTGGGAGGAGATGAGCATCGAGCCCCGTGACATCACGGCGGAGGGCGACTGGGTGCTCGCGCTGGTGGACTACCGCGGTCGCGGCACGGGCAGCGCGGTGGAGGTGACCCAGCCGTCGTGGGAGGTGTCCCTGTGGCAGGACCGGGCGCTGTCGTCGCTACGAGGTCGTACTGGGACCAGGAGGGCGGAGAGGCGGCGTTCGCTCGCCGAGCGGCAGGGGCCACGAGGCGTACGAGCTGACCGGCGGCCGGGCCGGCGGCGAGTACGGGCCCTTGCTAGCCTTCCGCGCCGTGCCAAAGGTCTGTTACTCGTGCAAGAAGGGCCCTGCGTTCGGGCACAGCCGCAGCCACTCGATGGTCGCCACCAAGCGCCGCTTCAACCCGAACCTGCAGAAGGTCCGCATCGACGTGGGCGGCTCGCCCTCGCGCGAGTACGTCTGCACTCGCTGCCTCAAGGCCGGCAAAGTCACCAAGGCCGCCTGAGGCTGCGCGCGGCGCGCCTTCGCGGAGCACGCGGCGCGTGACAAGAAACACGACGCGGCCCGGGGTGTAGAACAGCTCACGTGCCCGACCAGAGCCTGGTCCGCTTCCGCAACGTCGTTGCCGCCTCGCTCGCCGAGCTGGAGAGCCGCCGCGGCGAGGTCAACGACCTGAACGTCTTCCCGGTCGCCGACGGCGACACCGGCGACAACATGGCGATGACGATGCGCGCCGTGCTCGACGAGCTCGACGGCGCTCAACGGCCAGCCGATCGACGTGATCGGGCGCGAGCGAGCTGGTCTCCGCCGTCGCCCGGGCCGCGCTGCTGGGCGCGCGCGGCAACAGCGGCGTGATCCTCTCCCAGATCGTGCGCGGCGCCGCCGAGGAGCTGGCGTCGCGCCCCGGCGAGCTGGTCGACCCGGTGCTGGTGGCCGCCGCCTTCGCCCGCGCCGCCGACGCCGCGTACGACTCGGTGCGCGACCCGGCCGAGGGCACGATGCTCAGCGCGGTGCGCGCGATGGCCCACCGCGTGGCCCAGGACATCGCGCACATCGACACGCCGCGGCTCGGGCCCGAGGCCACCGCCGGCCGAGCAGGACGAGCTGATCGCCGAGGTGCTCGAGCGCGCGCTCGACGCCGCCAAGGAGGCCGTCGAGCGCGGCCCCGAGCAGCTGCCGGTGCTCAAGGAGGCCGGGGTGGTGGACGCCGGCGCCTACGGGCTCACCGTGATCGTGGCCGGCGTGGTCGCCGCCCTGCGCGGCGCGAGGACAGCCGACCTGGCGCACCAGGCCGCGCCGCCGCGCGTCGCTGCACCTGCCCGAGCACGAGTCCTCGACCTTCCGCTACTGCACCAACTTCGCGGTCACCGGCGCCGCGCTCGACGGGCCAGTCCTTCGTGCCGCGCGCTCGAGGGGATCGGCGACAGCGTGCTCGTGGTGGGCGACGAGAGCACGTCCTGCGCGTGCACGTGCACACCGACGAGCCCGAGGCGGCGGTGGCGATCTTCGAGCGGCGTCGGCGAGGTGTCGCGCCTGGACGTGGCCGACATGCACGAGCAGGTGGCCGACCGCACGCGCCCGCCTCGGCGGCGAGCGAGCCGGCACCGAGCGCCGCCTGCGGCGTCGTGGCCGTGGCCAGCGGGCCCGGCATCCGCCGGCTCTACGAGGAGCTCGGGCGCACTGGTGGTGGACGGCGGGCCCGACGATGAACCCATCCACCTACGAGCTGCTGGCCGGCATCCACTCCGCGCACGCAGCGGAGGTCGATGGTGCTGCCCAACAGCCCCAACGTGATCCTCGCCGCCGAGCGGGCCGCCGAGCTGTCGGAGAAGCCCGCGCGGGTGGTCTCCACCACGCGCCCAGCAGGAGGGGCTCGCCGCGCTGCTGGCATTCGACCCGGGGCGCCCGGCGTCGGAGAACGCCGACGCGGTCGGCGAGGCCGCGCGGCGCGCTCAGCATCGGGGGCGTGGCCGTGGCGGCCAAGCACGACCCGCAGGGGCGCTTCGGCACCGGCGACGCGGTTGGCTACAGCGGCGACGAGCTGGTGGCCTGGGGTGATCCCGACCGAGACGCTGCGCGCCACGCTCGAGCGCGGTCGCCGAGGGCGCCGAGCTCGTGACCTGCATCGCGGGCGAGGGTGCGCCGCTGGCGCAAGCGCGACATCGAGGCGGCCATGCCCGACGGCGCGGAGCTCGACTACCACGACGGCGGCCAGCCCGCCTGGTGGTGGCTGCTCTGCGCCGAGTGACGGCGCAAGCCGTCGGCCCCGCCGTTCAGGCTCGGGGTATCACCGCCTCGACGTTCAACGTGCCCACCCGCTTCGCCAGCGCCGCCCCGATGGACGACGGGGAGCTCAACGCGCCCGGCCCGCGCTCGTTGCCGCGGCCCAGCCTGCTCGCCGAGCCGCTGACCGCCTCCGGGGCGACCGCCAAGGGCCTGGCGGCGCTGGGGATCGAGACCCACGGCGACCTGATCGAGCACCTGCCGCACACCCACCGCGACCGGCGCGACGCGCGCAAGATCGCCTCAGCTCGGGGTGGGGGAGGAGGCCACGGTGGCGGTCACGGTGCGCTCCGTGCGCGTGCGCCCCATGCGCGACCGCCGCCGCAAGCGAGCCGAGGCGCGGGTATTCGACGACACCGGGCCGCTGCTGGCCGTGTGGTTCAACCAGCCCTGGATCGCGCGCCAGCTCACGGAGGGCACGCAGGTGCTGCTGCACGGCAAGCTGCGCCGCCGCAACGAGTTCTGGGTCACCGAGCACGAGATCGTCGGCCAGGGCGATGCGCCGGTCCACACCGTGGGCCTCGTGCCCGTGCACCCCGCCACGCAGGGCATCTCGCCGTCGACGCTGCGGCGGCTCGTCTGGGACGACTACGGGCTCATCCGACACCTGATCGAGCCGCTGCCCGCGGCGCTCCGCGTGGCCGAGGGGCTGCCCGACCGGCCGGCGGCGGTGGCGTGCGCGCACTTCCCCGACAACGAGGACGAGGAGACCGGCGCCCGGCGGCGCCTGGCGTTCGACGAGCTGTTCCTGATGCAGCTGGCCGTGGCTGGGCGGCGGCGAGCGCAGGGCTCCGGCCGCCGGGCGCCCGCCCTGACCTGCGACGACGCGCTGGTGGGCGAGTGGCGGCGCGGCGCTTCCGTTCGCCCTGACCGGCGATCAGGCTGCGGCCTGCGCCGCGGTGGACTCCGACCTGGCGTCCGAGCGCCCGATGCAGAGGCTGCTGATGGGCGAGGTGGGCAGCGGCAAGACCGTGGTGGCGCTGCACGCGATGCTGCGGGCCGCGGAGAGCGGGCGCCAGGCGGCGTTGATGGCGCCCACCGAGACTCTGGCCGAGCAGCACCTCATCACCCTCGACCGGCTGTTGGGCGGCGCCGTGCCGGTGGAGCTGCTCACGGGCTCGACCACCGCCGCCAGGCGCCGCGAGCTGCTGGCCCGCCTGGACTCCGGCGAGTTGGCGCTCGTGGTCGGGACACACGCCCTGATCGAGGAGCCCGTGGTATTCCGCGACCTTGCGGTGTGCGTCGTGGACGAGCAACACCGGTTCGGGGTGCGGCAGCGGGCCGCGCTCGACGCCAAGGCCGCGGGTGGGCGGGTCCCTCACGCGCTGCACATGACGGCCACGCCGATCCCCCGGACGCTCGCCCTTACCGCCTACGGCGACCTGGAGGCCACCGTTCTGCGCGAACTGCCGGCGGGGCGGCGGCCGGTGGAGACGCACGTGGTCGACGGCGCGCGAGCGCGAGCGCGGGCCTACGAGCGGATCCGCGAGGAGATCGCGCAGGGCCGGCAGTGCTTCGTGGTCTGCCCGCTGGTCGCGGAGTCGGAGGCGCTGCAGGCGCGCGCCGCCACCGTGGAGGCCGAACGCCTGCGCGAGGGCGAGCTGCGCGAGCAGCGCGTGGGGCTCATTCATGGCCAGATGGCCACAGCCGAGAAGGCGGAGGCCATGCGCGCGTTCGCCGCCGGCGAGTCCGACGTGCTGGTGGCCACCAGCGTGATCGAGGTGGGCATCGACGTGCCAAACGCGACCGTGATGGTCATCGAGGCCGCCGAGCGGTACGGCATCTCGCAGCTGCACCAGCTGCGCGGCCGCGTCGGCCGCGGCGAGCACCCCTCGCTGTGCATCCTGTTCGGCGATCCCAAGCTGCCTCGGCTCGAGGCGATCGCGGGCGAGCGCGACGGCTTCCGGCTGGCGGAGGTCGACCTGGAGCTGCGCGGTGCCGGCGAGGTCCTGGGCACCCGCCAGAGCGGCCTCCCCGAGCTCCGCGTCGCCCGCCTGCCCGATGACGCCGAGCTGCTCGAGCGGGCCCGAGCGCGCGCCGACGAGCTGATCGCGCGCGACCCGGGGCTCGCCGAGCCCGAGCACGCCCTTCTGCGCGGAGCCGTGGTCGACCGCTTCGGCTCGGACCTGGACCCGATCCCGGCTTGAGGGTCGTCGCCGGCGAGCTCCGGGGCCGCCGGCTGCAGGCGCCGCGCGGGCCCGCCACGCGCCCGACGGCCGACAAGGTTCGCGAGGCGCTGTTCTCGATCCTCGGCGACGTGGCGGGCCTGCGGGTGCTCGACCTGTTCGCCGGCTCCGGCGCGCTCGGGATCGAGGCGCTGTCCCGAGGAGCGGCCGGCGCGGTGTTCGTCGACAGCGCCGCGGGCGCTGTGGCCGCGATCAGGCGCAACCTGAGCGACCTTGACGTGGAGGGCGAGGTGCACCGCCGCGATGCCCTCCGCTACCTGTCATCGGCAGCGGGCGAGCGCGCCTTCGACCTCGTGTTGATCGACCCGCCCTATGATTCCGCGGCTGGGCTGGCAGGGCCCCTGGCCGACCTGCTCCCGCCCGTGCTCACCCCCAACGCGCTGATCGTGACCGAATCCCACAAGCGACAACCGCTGGAGCTGCCGTTCGAGGCAGTGCGCGAGCGCACCTATGGCGACACGCGATTGGCGGTCCGCCGTGGCGGATAGGAACGGGGGCACCGCGGTGCTGCCGGGCTCGTATGACCCCGTCACGCTGGGTCACCTGGACATCATCACGCGGGCCGCGAAGGTGTTCGAGAACGTCGTGGTCGGGGTCGTGAACCAGCCGGTGCGCAAGAAGAAGACCGTCTTCACGGCCGACGAGCGCGCGGAGTTCCTGCGTGCCGAGGTCGAGAAACTGGGCAATGTGCAGGTAAAACCCTTTGATAACCTGCTCGTCGACTTCGCCCGGGAGAACGGAGCTCGAGCGATCGTGAAAGGGCTCCGCGCGATCTCGGACTTCGAGTACGAGTTCGAGATGAATCAACTCAACCGCAAACTCGCCCCGGACATCGAGAGCATGTACCTCATGTCCGCGCCGCAGTTCAGCTTCCTGTCGTCGAGCGGCGTCAAGGAGCTGGCGATGTTCGGCGGTGACCTGACCGGCCTTGTGCCTCCGCAGGTAGCCTCTCGCCTGCAGGAAGCGCTCAAGCGTTGAAGAACTGAGGTTTGAATGGACGTTCTCGTACTGATCGACAAACTTGACGACACCGTGCACAACGCCAAGCCGGTGCCCCTCACCGACCAGGTGCGCGTCGACAAGGAGGAGATCTACGACATCCTCGATCAGATGCGGGCCACGATCCCCGAGGAGATCAAGCAGGCGCGCTGGATCGTCAAGGAGCGCCAGGAGATGCTCGCCGAGGCCAAGCGCGAGGCCGAGCGGATCGTCAAGGAGGCGCGCGAGGAGCAGACCCAGCTGATCTCCGACGAGGAGGTCGTCAAGCAGGCCGAGCGCCAGGCCGAGGAGATCGTCGAGGACGCCCGCGCTCGCGAGCGTGAGATCCGCCTCGGCGCCGAGGACTACGCCGACGACATCCTCAACACCCTCGAGGTCAACCTCGAGAAGTTCATCGCCGCCGTGCAGCGCGGCCGCGACAGGCTCCAAGGCCGCGAAGAAGCAGAAGTAGGCTGAGGCCCGGCGCTACCGTCTAGGGCGGTGGCGGCGATCACCGACAGCTTCGACCTGGGCACGCTGCGGCTCGCCTCCGGTGAGGCTCGCAGCGCCGACCTATCGGTGCCTGTCGACCCGCTGAGCTTCGCGGGCGAGCGGTACGAGGCGGAGGGGCAGCAGGCCGAAGCGCGGCTGGAGGTGTCGCGCACTACCGGGTCGGGGTACGCCCTGCGGCTGCGCTTCGAGGTGCGGCTGCATGGGCCGTGCATGCGCTGCCTGGAGGACGCCGGCGCGTCTGTGGATGTCGACGCCCGCGAGGTCGACCAGCCGGGCTCCGGCGACGAGCTGCGCTCGCCCTACCTGGAGGACGACCACCTCGACATGCGCGCCTGGGCCCGTGATGCCCTGGCGCTGGCGCTGCCGGCCCAGATCGTCTGCCGTGAGGACTGCCTGGGGCTCTGCGCGGAGTGCGGCGCGAACCTCAACGCGGACCCCGGCCACGCCCACGAGGCCGTCCCGGACCCGCGCTGGTCGAAGCTCTCCGAGCTCAAGCTCGACTGAGCCGGGGGCGTCCCTGGAGGGCCGCCGACCCCTGCTAGCCTTCCGCCGCCATGGCGGTCCCCAAGCAACGACAGTCCCACTCGCGCACGCACAAGCGGCGCTCCCAGCACAAGATTTCAGCGCCCAGCCTCGCCGTATGCCCCCGCTGTGGCGCCCCGCGCATCCCGCACCGCGTGTGCGGGGAGTGCGGCACCTACGCCGGCCGTGAGGTCTTCACTCCGGCGCCGGAAACCGCCGACGAGTAGCGCGCTCCCGTGATCGCGCTCGACGCGAACGGGGCGGACGGTGGACCGGCCACGGTGGCCGAGGGCGCGCGCCTTTCGGGTCAGCGGGTGCTGGTATTCGGTCCGGCGGCCCAGATCGACTGGCCCGACGTGGTGGACTCACCGCTGCGGATCACGGCCCACGAGGAGCCGGTACGCGCCGTGCGGTCGAGCCCCGAGGCGTCGATCGTGCGGGCCGCCGCCGCGGTGGCCGAGGGGCGCGCCGAGGCGCTGGTATCCGCGGGCAGCACCGGCCCCACGCTCGCCGCGGCCACCCTCAGCATCAAGCGGATGCGCGGCGTGCACCGCCCGGCCCTGGCGGCGCTGGTGCCGGTGCCGGGCCGGCCGGTGCTGCTGCTGGACGCCGGCGCGAGCGTGGAGGCGCGCCCGGAGCACCTGGTGCAGTTCGCCTACATGGGCGCCGCGTTCATGGAGGCGGTGCAGGGCGTGGGCCGCCCGCGGGTGGGCCTGCTCTCGGTGGGCGAGGAGAGCGGCAAGGGCACCCCCGCGGTGCTGGAGGCGCGCGAGCGGCTCACGGCCGGCACGCTGGACTTCGCCGGGAACGTCGAGGGCTTCGACCTGACCGCCGGGAACCTCGACGTCGTGGTGGCCGACGGTTTCACCGGCAACGTGGCGCTCAAGGTCATGGAGGGCACCTCCGCCACGGTGCGCGACGCCATCCGCAGCGCGATCCGCTCGGGCCCGGTCTCATCCGCCGGTGGGCTGCTGATCCGCGGCGCGGTGGGCCGCCTGCGCGAGGAGCTCGATCCCGAGCGGGTGGGCGGAGCGATCCTGCTGGGCCTGCGCAAGCCCGTGGTGGTCGCGCACGGCAGCTTCGGGCCGCGCGGAATCGCCTCCGCACTGCGCCTGGCACGCCGCGCGGTCGACGAGCGGATGGTCGAGCGCACCCACGCGGCGCTCGAGTCGGCCGGCGCCTTGCGGTCCGCGCCCGCTGCTAGCTTCGCGCCGGAATGACCCGCGACGAGGTCCTCGATCGCATCCGTCGGCACCTCGCGGAAGAGCTCGAGGTCGATCCGGCGATCATCGTGGACGGCACCCGCTTCAAGGAGGACCTCGAGGCCGACTCGCTCGACCTCGTGGAGCTGACCGTCGAACTGGAGGACAGCTACGGGATCCGGATACCGGACGAGGAGGCGGCCAAGATCCTCACCGTCGGCCAGGCCGCCGACTACGTGGCGGCCCATGCCGAGGACGACGGCTGACAGCGGCGAGAGCCTTGCCGACCTGCTCGAGCAGCTGCCCGAGGACCTCGCGCGACAGGCGTTCACCCATGCGTCCTGGGTGGAGCATCGCGCGGAGTCCTATGAGCGCCTGGCGTTCCTCGGTGACGTGGTGCTGAGCCTGGCCGTGTCCACTCACCTGTACCCGCGCTTCGAGCGCTACGGGGCGGGGCGCCTGACCAAGGTGCGCGCGCAGGCCGTGAGCGGCCCCTCGTGCGCGGAGGTCGCCCTGGAGCTGGGAGTGCGAGAGCGCCTGGAGAAGGCCGCGCCGGTCGGCACGGGTCGCAGCTTCCAGATGCTCGCCGGCAGCGAGCGCGTGCTGGCATCCGTATGCGAGGCGATCATCGGCGCCGCCTACATCGCCTTCGGCATCGAGCGCGTCGCGCCGGCGGTGGTCAGGAGCTTCGAGGCCCAGATCGACGAGGCCCTGGAGAACCCCGTGGACTACAAGTCGCTCCTCCAGGAGCGCCTTGCACGGCGGGCCGAGGTGGTCAGCTACCGGATCGACGCCGAGGAGGGCCCGGCACACGATCGCCGCTTCACGGCGGTCGCCGAGGTGGACGGCGGCGAGCTCGGCCGTGGTGAGGGCAGGACCAAGAAGGGCGCGGAGCAGAACGCCGCCATGCGGGCGCTCGAGGCGGAGGCGCGCTGATGCACCTCCGCTCGATCTCCATGAAGGGCTTCAAGTCATTCCCGGATCGCACCAAGCTCGAGTTCTCCCCGGGGGTGGCCGTGGTGGTGGGGCCCAACGGCTCGGGCAAGTCCAACATCACCGACGCCGTGCTGTGGGCGCTCGGGGAGCAGAGCCCGCTGGCCGTGCGCGGGCAGACCATGAAGGACGTGATCTTCGCCGGCGGCCACGGCGTAAAGGGCTCCGCGGCCGCAGAGGTGGAGGTGGTCATCGACAACTCAGCGGGGCGCCTCGACAGCGAGTTCGGGGAGATCTCGATCGTGCGCCGCCTGGACCGATCGGGCGAGGGCGAGTACAGGCTCAACGGCGCCCGCTGCCGGCTCGCGGACGTGGTCGAGGTGCTGTCCGACACAGGTCTCGGCAAGGAGATGCACTCCGTGGTCTCGCAGGGCCGCGTGGAGTCCATCGTCCTCTCGCGGCCACGCGAGCGCCGACTGCTGATCGAGGAGGCCGCCGGCCTCGGCAAGCACCGCAAGCGCCGGCGCCGCGCGCAGCTCAAGCTGGAGCGCACGGAGGAGAACCTCTCCCGGGCGCTCGACGTCGAGCGCGAGGCGCGTTCCCGGCTGCGGCCTCTCAAGCGCCAGGCGGAAGCTGCTCAGCTGCACGAGCGGCTCGAGCGCCAGACCCACGAGGCCCGCTACGAGCTCGCCCGCGAGGAGGTCCGCGTGATCCGCTCACGGCTCGCCGAGGCGGAGTCCGCGGCCGCCTCGGCGCGGGGGCTGAAGGACCGCGCCGAATCCGAGCTGGCCGCCGTGGCGGGTCGTAGGGAGGCCGCCGAGACCGCGTTCGCAGCGCTCACACGCGAGCGCGAGGAGCTGCAGGCCCGCTCCTACGCCGCCCGGTCCGCACACGAGCGCATCGGCCTGCGGGCCGAGCGGGCCCGCGACCAGGCCCGCGCCGCCGCCGAGGGCGCCCGCCGCCGCCGCGCACAGCTCGAGCTGCTGGACTCCCAGCTGGCGGACGTGGAGGATCCGGGCGAGGAGGCGGCCGGCCGCGTCGCCGCGCTCGAGGCCGAGCGCGAGCGGCTGGACGCGGCCCGGGACGAGCGCGTGCGCGATGCGCTGGCGGAGCTGGAGCAGGAGCGGGCGGACGCCGAGGAGCTACGCGCTTCGCTGGCCCAGGCCGGCGAGCGCTCCAGGGCGGCGCTGGAGTCCTCCGAGCGCGCCGCCGACACGGCGCGCGGCGAGTTGCGCGAGGCCGAGCGCCTGGCCGAGTCGGCGCGGGCAGCCGCCGCTCGAGTCGGCGCCGAGCTCGCGGCCGTGAACCAGTTCCTGCGCTCCGCCGCGCCCGCGGCCGGAGGAGCGACGGCGCTCTCCGAGCGCCTGGACGCCGAGCCGGGGTACGAGCTGGCTCTGGCGGCCGCTCTCGGGCCGCGGCTGGCGGCCGGCGTGGTGGACAGCGTGCCCGACGCCGAGCGCGCGCTCGACGCCGCGGGCCCCGACGGCGGCACGATGCTGGTGGATCGAGGCCGCTCCGCGGCGGCAGGCGGTGAGCCGCCCGCACGTGGCGCCGAGCGCCTCATCGACCGGGTTCGGCCGGCCGAGGGCGCTGCGCCACTCGCGCAGCGGCTGCTGGCCGACACCTGGCTGGTCGACAGGCTGGAAGAGGTCCCCGACGGCTTCGCCGGGGTGTGCGTCACGCGCGAGGGGCGCGTGTGGAGGCCGGGCACCGGCGAGCTTCGCCAGGCAGCCTCCGGGGGCGGCGAGCGGCTGCTGGAGCAGCGCAACGCGCGCGCCCGGCTGGTCGGCTCCGCCGAGTCCGCGGCGCGCGAGGAATCAGCGGCCCGCGCGGCGGTCGAGGAGGCGGGCGGCCGGGTTGCCGCCGCCGACTCCGCCCGCGAGGAGGCCGCCGTGGCGCTGCGCAGCGCGCTGCGCGAGGTCGAGGAGGCCGCCGAGTCCGTGCGGCGGGCCGATTGGCTCATGGAGCGCCGCGCCGAGGCTCCCGACGAGGGGCCGGACGCCGTCCGGCGGGCCGAGCTCACCGCCGAGCTGCGAGCCGAGCGGCGGGTCGCGGAGAACGCAGCGCGCGAGCACGCCGAGCGCGTGGGCCGCGCCGAGGGCCTGCGCCGCAGGATCGATCGCGACCACGCCCTGGCGGAGGCCGCCACGCGCGCCGCGGGGGCGCTGGAGGCGGTTGGGTCCGCCGTCGAGGCGCGGCTGGCCGACCTGGATTCCGACCGTGAGCGGGGCGTGGAGGCGGGCGAGGAGACCGCGGCGTCGCTGCGCGCGTGCGCGCAGGAGGAGGCCGAGCTCCAGGTGAGGCTGCGGGCGGCGTTCGAGTCCGTCACGGAGTCCGAGGTGGCAGCGCAGCAGGTCCGCGACGGAGCCGCCGAGGCGGATGCCCGCCTCACGGAAGTCGCGGGCAGGCTCGGGCTCGGCCGCCGAGCCGGGCCAGACGGAGCTCGCGCGGGAGCGAGCCGCAGAGCTGGAGGCCCGGATCGAGCGTCTCGGCCGCCGGCGCGAGCAGCTTGGCCCCGTGAACCCGCTCGCGGCGCACGAGTACGACGAGGCGGTGGCACATGTTGAGGAGCTGGAAGGCCAGCGCGCGGACCTCGAGGGCGCGCTGGCCGAGCTCCAGGGCCTGATCCGCGAGACCGACCGCCGGATCCGCGAGAGCTTCGAGGAGACTTTCGAGGCGGCGGCGCGCAACTTCGAGGAGGTCGTGGCGCACCTGTTCCCCGGCGGCCGCGGACGGCTGCGCCTGGTGGCGCCGGACCAGGGCCCGCGGCCCGTGCTCGGCGGGGAGCCAGCCGGCGGCGAGGAGGCCGATGGGGAGACGACCGCCGACGCCGAGCCCGCCGATCGCCCCGCCGCGTCCGAGCCGGGTGTGGAGGTCGAGGTCACCCCGGCGGGCAAGTCCACCAAGCGCCTGTCGTTGCTCTCGGGCGGCGAGAAGTCGCTCGTGGCGCTGGCCTTCATGTTCGCCGTGTTCCTCGCGCGCCCGTGCCCGTTCTACATCCTCGACGAGGTGGAGGCGGCGTTGGACGACCTGAACATCGACCGCTTCCTCCAGCTCGTGCGGCGCTACAGCGACCGGGCCCAGTTCATCGTGGTCACCCACCAGAAGCGCACCATGGACGCCGCCGACTGCCTCTACGGGGTGAGCATGGGCGGCGACGGCATCTCGCGCGTGGTCTCGCGCAAGCTCTCGCCTCCCGAGCAACGGGCCGAGGCCGCGCCCAGCCGCCCGAGCACCGCCGCGGGCGCTGCGTAGAGTGGCGCGCCATGGCGCGCGAGTGGAGCGAGCTCTTCGAGCTCGGTGAGGGCGGCCCCGCGGCCGCCGGCGCGGAGGGAGCCGCCGGTGGCGACGGCGATGACCGCAGGCGTGGGTTCTTCTCCAGGCTGCGCGACAACATGTCCAAGACGCGGCAGGCGCTGGGGGCCGAGCTGCAGGCCACGATGTTCGAGCGCCTTGATGACGAGGCGTTCGAGCGGCTGGAGGAGGCGCTGATCTACGCCGACGTAGGCGCGCCCACCACAGCCCTGATCGTGGAGCGCCTGGAGGCCGAGGCCGGTGCGGGCGACCTGCAGAGCGGCGAGGACCTGACCCGGCGCCTCCAGGAGCTGCTGGCCGAGACCGCCACGGTCGAGGGGGATCGCATCGACCTCAGGCCGAGCCCGGCGGTGATCCTCGTGGTGGGGGTCAACGGCACGGGCAAGACCACCACCATCGGGAAGATCGCCTGGCACCTGACCAACGAGCTCGGCCGGTCGGTGCTGCTGGCCGCCGGCGACACCTTTCGAGCGGCGGCCGCCGAGCAGCTGGAGGTGTGGGCCGAGCGCGCGGGCGCCGACGTGGTGCGCGGAGCCGAGGGTTCGGACCCCGCCGCGGTGGTCTTCGACGCCCTGGCCGCCGCCGAGGCGCGCGGTCGGGACGTGGTGATCGTGGACACCGCCGGGCGGCTGCACACCCAGCAGCACCTCATGGACGAGCTGGCGAAGGTCCGCAAGGTGATCGAGCGCAGGATCCCGGGCGCTCCCCACGAGACCCTGCTCGCGATCGACGCCACCACGGGCCAGAACGGGCTGCGCCAGGCGCTGCTGTTCCGCGAGGTGGTGGACGTGGGCGGCATCGCCCTGACCAAGCTGGACGGCACGGCCAAGGGCGGGATCGCGCTGGCCATCGCGCAGGAGCTGCAGGTGCCGGTCAAGCTCATCGGCATCGGCGAGGGGATCGAGGACCTCAGGCCGTTCGACCCGGGGGACTTCGCCCGCGCCATCCTCGAGCCGGCCTGACCTGGGCCGGTCGCGACCGGCCCGACACTGACACTAGAGTTGATGGCATGCCCGACTGGGTGGCATGGATGATCGCTGCGGGTGTGCTGGCGGTGGGGGAGATCGCCTCGCTGTCGTTCTTCCTCGGGCCGATCGCCGTCGCGGCGGTGGCCGCAGCGCTCGCGGCCCTGCTGGGGGCCGGCCTGGCCGTGCAGATCGTGGTGTTCACCATCGCCTCCGCGGCCTCGCTGCTGGTCCTGCGCCCCGTGGCCAGGCGCCATCTGCGCACACCCGCCTCGATTCGCACCGGCACCGCCGCGCTGGTGGGGGAGACGGCCCTGGTGCTGGAGCGCGTGGACGGCGACGGCGGGCAGGTCAAGCTGCGCGGTGAGGTGTGGACGGCGTGCGCCTACGACACCGACGAGGTGATGGAGCCGGGCACGCGCGTACACGTGATTCAGATCAGGGGCGCCACGGCGCTCGTGTCAGAGGCTTAGGAGGAGAACCAAAAGTGGCCGCCATCATCGTCCTGGCAGTAGTCGCCATCGTCGTGCTGGTCACGATCGCGCAGGGCGTGCGCATCGTCCCGCAGGCGCGCGCGGGGATCGTGGAGCGCCTGGGGCGCTACCACCGGACCCTCGACGCCGGCCTGGCCCTCGTGGTCCCCTACATCGACCGCGTCAAGCCCCTGCTCGACATGCGTGAAACGGTTGTCTCGTTCCCCCCGCAGCCGGTGATCACCGAGGACAACCTCACGATCCAGATCGACACCGTCATCTACTTCCAGGTGACCGATCCCAAGGCCGCCACCTACGAGATCGCCGACTACCTCTCCGCCATCGAGCAGCTCACCACCACCACATTGCGAAACGTGATCGGCGGCATGAACCTCGAAGAGACCCTGACCTCCCGCGACCAGGTGAGCACGGCGCTGCGGGTCGTGCTCGATGAGGCCACCGGCAAGTGGGGGATCAGGGTGAACCGCGTGGAGCTCAAGGCGGTCGACCCGCCGCCGTCGATCCAGGAGGCCATGGAGAAGCAGATGCGCGCCGAGCGCGACCGCCGCGCCGCGATCCTCACGGCCGAAGGGGTCAAGCAGTCCCAGATCCTCACCGCAGAGGGGGAGAAGCAGAGCTCGATCCTGAAGGCCGAGGGGCAGCGGGAGTCGCAAATCCTCACCGCCGAGGGCCAGTCCAAGGCCATCGAGACCGTGTTCGAGGCCATTCACCGGGGCGACGCCGACCCCAAGCTGCTGGCCTACCAGTACCTGCAGATGCTGCCCCAGATCGCCCAGGGCGAGTCCAACAAGATCTGGATCATCCCATCCGAGTTCACGCAGGCGCTGGGCAACCTCGGCTCGGTCATCGGCGCAGCCGGGGACCAGGGCTCCGCCGAGGAGACCGAGGGCGAGCGCCCTCTCCCGCCGCCCGACTGACGCCCGCGCGCACCGGCCGCCCCGGGGCCACACGCTAGGTTCAGGGCGTGTTCGACTCGCTCTCCCAGCGCCTCCAGGACGCCCTGGGCGACGTCCGCTCGCGTGGCACGCTCACCGAGGAGGACGTGACCAAGGCCATGCGCCAGGTGCGCCTGGCGCTCCTGGAGGCCGACGTGAACTTCAAGGTGGTCAAGCAGTTCACGGCCGCCGTGAAGGAGCGGGCGATGGGCGCGGACGTGCTCGAGTCGCTCAACCCCGGCCAGCAGGTGGTCAAGATCGTCTCGGACGAGCTCACAGAGCTCATGGGCGGGTCGGGGCGCGACATAGCGTTCGCCAAGAGTGGGCCCACCGTGATCCTCATGGCCGGCCTCCAGGGGTCCGGCAAGACCACGGCCTGCGGAAAGCTGGCCCGTCACCTGCATGAGGAGAAGGGGCTCGACGTGGCGCTGGCCGCCTGCGACCTGCAGCGGCCCGCCGCGGTCGACCAGCTGGTGACCGTGGGGGCGCAGGCGGGCGCCACGGTCTACGAGCAGGGCACGGGGCGCGATCCGGTCGACGTGGCCGAGTGGGCGCTGGGACAGGCCAAGTCAGATCGCCGCGACGTGCTGATCGTGGACACGGCCGGCAGGCTGCACGTGGACGCAGGACCTCATGGAGGAGCTCGCCCGCGTGAAGAAGCGCACCAAGCCCCACGACGTCCTGCTGGTGGTGGACGCGATGACCGGCCAGGACGCGGTCAACGTGGCGGAATCGTTCGCCGGCGCGACCGAATTCGACGGCGTGATCCTCTCCAAGCTCGACGGCGACGCCCGCGGCGGCGCGGCACTCTCGGTCAAGGCCATCACGGGGAAGCCGATCCTCTACGCGTCCACGGGCGAGAAGCTGGACGCGTTCGAGCGCTTCCACCCAGACCGCATGGCACAGCGGATCCTCGGCATGGGCGACGTGATGACGCTCATCGAGAAGGCCGAGTCGCGCATCGACGAGCGCCAGGCGCAGGACCTCGAGCGCAAGATCAAGCGCAACCAGTTCACGCTCGACGACTTCCTCGAGCAGCTCCAGCAGGTGCGCTCGATGGGGCCGCTGCAGGGCCTGCTCAAGATGATTCCCGGGATGGGCCAGCAGCTGGGCGGGCTCAAGGTCGACGATCGCGAGCTGGATCGCCTTCAGGCCATCATCACCTCGATGACACCCGCCGAGCGGGCCAATCCCCGCATGATCGATGGCTCGCGCCGGCGCCGGATCGCGCAGGGCTCAGGGACCTCGGTCCAGGCCGTCTCTCACCTGATCAAGCAGTTCGCCCAGATGCAGAAGGTCATGAAGCAGGTGGCCAAGGGCAAGATGCCCTCGCTGCAGCAGCTGGCCGGGGGCCGCTAACCTCCCCCGCCATGTCCGTCCGAGTCCGGCTCACGCGAGTGGGCAGCAAGAAGAACCCCGTCTGGCGCGTGGTCGTGGCCGACCAGCGCTCGCCGCGCGACGGCCGCGTGATCGAGATGCTCGGGCACTACAACCCGCAGACCGAGCCCTCCACGGTCGTGATCGACAGGGAGCGGCTCGACCACTGGATCGAGCGCGGCGCGGAGCCCAGCAACACGATCCGCCGCCTCATGCGCACCGAGAACACCGTGGCCGTGGCACCGCCAAAGGCGGCGGCCGCTCCCGCGGAGTCGGGTGACGAGGCCGAGGCCCCGTCCGCCGAGGCTGAGCCGGTCGCCGAGGCCGAGCCGCCCGCCGAGCCTGAGGCGGCCCCGCCGCCGGAGGCCGACGCCGGCGACGAGCCCGCGGCCGACGGCGACGCCAAGGCCGACTGACCGAGGCATCTGCACGAGCGGTGGAGGACCTGCTCGAATACCTGGCTCGCTCGATGGTCGACGAACCCGACGCGGTGGTGGTCGAGTCATTCGAGGAGGACGACGGCACGATCGTGCTCGAGCTCGAGGTCGCGGAGGGGGACGCGGGCAAGGTCATCGGCCGCGGCGGCCGCACGATCGCCGCGCTGCGCACCGTGATCAAGGCATCCGCGGTCAAGGAGGACCGGAGGGTCCTCGTCGACGTGCTCGATTAGCCGTTGGACGCGGAGTCGCCTCTCGTTACTGCCGGGCGAGTGGGGCGCCCGCACGGCCTCGACGGCACGTTCGCCGTGCTGGAGCCTCGGGAGCGGCTCGAGGTCGGAACGATCGTGACGGTTGCCGGCAGGGCGCGGGCGGTCGAGAGCCTTGGAGGCACCGACGAGCGGCCGCTGGTGAGGCTCGAGGGGGTCGAGGACCGCGAAGGGGCGCGAGCGCTTGGCGGAGAGCTCCTGCTGGCGCCCGGCGGGCGGCTGGCCGACGGGGAGTGGCTGGCCGCCGACCTCATCGGCTGCAGCGTTGATGGGGGCGGCAGCGTCCGCCGCGTGATTGCCGGGCCCTCGTGCGACGTGCTCGAGCTGGACGACGGGACGCTCGTGCCGCTCGTGGCCGACGCGGTCAAGGGAGTTGACCCGGAGCGCCGGCGGATCGAGATAGACCGCGCGTTCCTAGGCATGGTCGATCAGTGAGGATCGACGTGTTCACCCTGTTCCCCGGCTGGTTCGGCTGGTTCGCGGCCCAGCGGCACGTTCGCAACGCCACGGACCGCGGGCTCATGCTGGAGGCCATCGACCTGCGTGCCACGACCCCGCTGGGGGCGGGGCAGGTCGACGACAGCCCCTACGGCGGTGGTGCCGGCATGGTGATCAGGGTCGACGTGGTCGAGGCCGCGCTGCGCGCTCGCTGGGGCGAGGACCCCGTCAAGGGCCGCGGGGACCGCCGGGTGGTCGCCCTCGCGGCCGGCGGCCGGCCGTTCGACGACGCGCTGGCCGCCGACCTGGCAGCCGAGGACGACCTGACCCTGCTCTGCGGCCGCTACGAGGGCTTCGACGAGCGCGTGCACGAGCAACTGGCCACCGACGTCGTGTCGATCGGCCGGTACGTGCTGGCTGGCGGCGAGCTGGCGGCCATGGTGGTTTGTGACGCGGTCATCCGGAAGCTGGCCGGTGCCCTCGGGCACGAGGACAGCGCGGTGGAGGAGTCGTTCAGCGACGCGCTCGGCGGGGCGCCGGAGTACCCGCACTACACCCGGCCGCCCTCCTGGCGAGGTGCCGACGTGCCCCAGGTTCTGCTCTCTGGAGATCACGCCCGGGTGCGGGAATGGCGGCTGGACCAGAGCCGCCGCCGCGACCCGGCCTGACGCCCGCCCCTGAGCCCGGCCGCCGTCGCGGCGCACCCCCGGGGCTTCGCTACCATGTGCCGCCGCGCGCTTGGGCCCCATCGGCTCTGGCGCCCTTCTCTTTCATGAGTGGTGTCATCGACAACATCGAGCGCGCTCAGCTGCGCCGAATCCCGGTCTTCCAGGCGGGAGATCGACTGCGCGTCCACTTCCAGGTCGTCGAGGGCACCCGGCGCCGCACACAGGTGTTCGAAGGCATCGTGATCAAGCGCCAGGGCAGCGGCGCGCGCGAGACCTTCACCGTCCGAAAGCAGTCCTTCGGGGTGGGCGTGGAGCGCACGTTCCCGGTGCACTCGCCGAAGATCGAGCAGATCGAGACTGCCGCCCGCGGCGACGTGCGGCGGGCCAAGCTGTACTACCTCCGTGACCGCGTTGGCCGCAGCGCCCGGGTGCGCGAGCGCCGCTTCACCGGCCAGGATGAGGAGGTCTACGTCGACGGCGTGATGCCGCCGCCCGAGGCCGATGCGGCGGCCGGCGTGATGCCGCCCCCGGAGGCCGACGAGTCCGCTCCTCAGGCCGAGGCCGATGCGGCGCCCGACCCGCGTGACGAGGGCGCCGACGAGGTGGCGCCCGCCGACGACGACCAGGCCGAGGCCGCCGCTGAGGATGCCGGGACCGATGAGGCCGCGGCCCCCGAGGCCGATGCCACTCCCGAGGCTGACGCGGATCAGGCAGGAGCCGAGGAGGGCGACGCGCCTGACGCCGAGGTCTCCGGCGACGCGGGCTCCGATGCGGCCGAGGACCCCGAGTCGCGTGACGTGTCCGGCGCCTAGCGCCGCGGCGACCTCCCTGCCCGGCTGAAGGTGGCGCGCACCAAGGACCAGACGGCGACCGGCTCGCTGATCGAGCTGGTCACGATCGTCGCCGTGGCGCTGGGGCTGGCGCTGGGCATCCAGGCGTTCCTCGTGAAGCCGTTCCGGATCCCGAGCGAGTCGATGGTGCCGACCCTCGCGGTCGGCCAGCGCGTGCTGGTGGACCGCGTGAGCCTGCGATTCAGCGACCCCGAGCGTGGCGACGTGATGGTCTTCAAGCCTCCCCGCGGAGCGGACGACAACGTGTGCGGCGTCAGCCAGCCCGAGGGCAGCGCATGCCCGGAGCCGACCGACGAGCGGTCGGACACCAACTTCATCAAGCGGGTGGTGGCGGTCGGTGGCGACCGCCTGTCGATCAGGCGGGGACGCGTGATCCTCAACGGCCGCCCGCAGGAGGAGTCGTTCATCCGTCCCTCGGCCGACTGCGCGACCTGCAACCTCCCGGACGAGATCACGATCCCGAAGGACCACTACTTCATGATGGGAGACAACCGGGGCGAGAGCGCGGATAGCCGCGAGTGGGGGCCGGTGCCCAAGAAGTGGATGATCGGCAACGCCTTCGTCACCTACTGGCCACCGAAGAGGATCGGGCTTCTTTAGTGACCTGAGTCGTCAGTTCGACGGCAGTTTCCGGGCGTCTGTGCGCGCCTGGCGCCGGCCGGCTCCTCGCCGTGCTACCAGCACGGCTGCGGTCGCCCGCCGGCGCCAGTCACACACAGCCCTCCCGGAAACTGAACGCGAACATCCGACTCAGGTCACTCGCCGCCCGGGCGTTCCGCCCGTTACGCCGCCTATAGTCGGCGCCGCACCGTGGGGGAGCCGAGCACAGCCGCGATCGCACAGGAGGCCGAGGCGCCGGCCGGGCAGCCACGCCGCCAGTCGCGCGCAGCCCGGAGGGCCCGCCGCCGGAGCACCAGCGGGCGCCGGCTGTTCGCCTTCGACCGCGAGCTCGGCGAGCGCTGGGTGGCGGGAGCGGACGAGGCCGGCCGCGGGTCGCTCGCCGGGCCGCTGGTTGCCGCCGCGGTCCTGTTCGACCTCGAGCGGCTCACGCTGTCCGATCGGCGCGCGCTCTCGCGCCTGAACGACTCCAAGCAGCACAACGAAGCCGCCCGCGAGGAGCTGTACCCGCTGGTGCTGCGGGCGGCCGCCCGCACCGCGATCGTCTCGCGCTGCGTCAGGGGCATCGACGATCGCGGCCTGCACGTAACGAACCTCGACGCGCTGCGCTCGGCGCTGCTGAGGGTGGCGTGCCCGGGCACGGTCTGCCTCGTCGACGGCTTCGAGGTCCCGGCGATGGAGCACCAGCAGCGGGCCGTCATCGACGGCGACTGCCGCAGCGCGGCCATCGCGGCGGCATCCGTCCTGGCCAAGGTCAGCCGCGACCGCTACATGCGCCGAGTCGCCGAGCGCCACCCGCAGTGGGACTTCGCCACCAACGTCGGCTATTCGACCCCGGAGCACCGGGCGGCGATCGCCCAGCACGGCGTTTCGCCGCTGCACCGGATGTCGTTCCAATCGATCGCCTACACGCAGCTTCAGCTCGCCCCCTAGAACGCGTTCTCCACGTGGTCCAGCGCCACCAGACGCCCGGCGCGGGGTGACCGTCACGCCGACCGCGTCGAAGCGGATCTCCTGCCTGCGCGGGTGGTTCCCGGCGCGACCTGTGAGCCACTCCCGGGCGAGCAGGCGCAGCCGGCGGCGCTTCGCCGTCCCGATGGCCTCGAGTGGGCCCGCCGGGCCCCCGGCCGCCCCCGGCCACCCGGGTCTTGACCTCGCAGAACACGAGGGCGCGCGCGTCCGCGGCCACCACGTCGAGCTCTCCGGCGCCGCAGCGGAAGTTGCGCTCGACCATCTCGTAGCCGGCGCGCTCGAGGTGCTCGCGCGCGAGGCGCTCGCCCAGCCCGCCGAGCGCGATCCGGGTGTCGGGATGCCCGATGTTCATGCCCGAGCACGCTAGGCCGAGGTCGCGCGACATGTGGGTGACGCCCGTAACGATTCTGAGCCGACGGGCCCGGCGAATCGTCGCGGGACCGGTACCGATGGCACCCAGCCGCGCGTCGGCCCCCCATAGCTTCGGCCAGTGCTCGCCAGCGTCGCCACCTTCGCGCTCGAGGGCGTCGAGAGCCGGGAGGTCACCGTCGAGGTCGACGTCCGGCCGGGGCTGCCCGCGTTCTCGCTCGTCGGCCTGCCCGACGCGGCGGTGCGAGAGGCGCGCGAGCGGGTACGCGCCGCCCTGCTGAACTCCGGCCTCGACTTTCCGCTCAAGCGCCTCACCGCGAACCTCGCGCCCGCCTCGCTCCGCAAGGCGGGCCCGGGGTTCGACCTGGCGATCGCCGTCGGCGTCCTCGTGGCCAGCGGGCAGGTCCCGGCCAACGCCCTCGAGGGCACTGCGGTGTGCGGGGAGCTCTCCCTCAGCGGCGAGGCTGCGCGCGGTCAGCGGCACGCTCGCCGCGGCGCTGGGCGCCCGCGGCGCGGGGTTCGCGCGCATGATCGTGCCCGACGGCAACGCGGCCGAGGCGGCGCTCGTCGAGCGGGCTGGAGGTGCTCGGCGTCCCGAGCCTCAAGCGGCTCGTCGACCTCCTTCAGGGCTCGCTGGAGCCCCGGGCCGGCGCGTCCCGGTCCGCAACCGGCCCAGGTCGCTGGAGCCCGACCTCATGGACGTGCGCGGGCAGCCCGACGCCAAGCCGCGCCCTCGAGATCGCGGCGGCGGGTGGGCACAACCTGCTGATGGTGGGCCCGCCGGGCGCGGGCAAGACCATGGTCGCCCGGCGGCTCCCGGGCATCCTGCCGCCGCCGTCGCGCAGCGAGGCGCTCGAGATCACGCGGATCCACAGCGTCGCCGGCACCGGCTCCGGGGCGCTCGCGCACCGAGCGGCCCTTCCGCGCGCCCCACCACACGATCTCGCCGCAGGGGCTGGTGGGCGGAGGGGCGCGGCCGCGCCCGGGCGAGATCACCCTGGCCCACCGCGGCGTGCTGTTCCTCGACGAGCTGGCCGAGTTCTCGCGGGCGGCCCTCGAGGCGCTCCGCCAGCCGCTGGAGGACGGCTCCGTGGAGATCGTCCGCGGGCAGCGCGCGGTCACGCTTCCCCGCGCGGTTCATGCTCATCGCAGCCTGCAACCCCTGCCCTGTGCGCGGGCGCCGGAGGCGTGCACCTGCGACGAGATCGACCGCGAGCGCTACCAGCGCCGGCTCAGCGGCCCGCTGCTGGACCGGATCGACCTCGTCTGCCAGGTCTCGGCGCCGCCCGCTGGCCGAGCTGACGGACCAGCGCCGGTCGGGCGGGGAGAGCTCGTCGGTGCGTTCGCGCGCGCGTGATCGCGGCCCGCGAGCGCCAGCGAGCGCGGCTGGCGGGCAGCGGGGCGCTCTGCAACGGCGAGATGGACGGCCGGCCCGCGCGGCGCCAGGTGCCCCTCGGCGGCGGGCCGCTGCGGAGCCTGCGCTGCGCCGCCGAAGCCGGCGGCCTCACCGGGCGCGGCCACGACCGCGTCCTGCGGCTGGCGCGCACGATCGCGGACCTCGAGGGCGCCGAACCCGGTGAACGCCGACCACCTGGACGAGGCGCTCGGCTACCGGCTGGCGCCCCGGCCGGCGGTCGCGGCGTGACGGCGCCTCGCGCGCCCGGGAGCGGCGTCCGACCCGATCCAGTCGTGTCGCGTGCCTGCGGCGCGGCCACCTCGCTCGGCGTTCTCTCCGGGCGCATCACCGGGCTCCTCGCGGCCCGCGCACCGGCGGGTCCCCGAGCTGCTCGCGCTGGACGACCGCGAGCTCGTTCGCGCCGTCGGGGGCGGAGACGTGGCCGGCGCGCTGGAGTTCCTCGAGGAGTTCGACGCCGACCGCGCGGCCGAGCGGCTGCGACGACCAGCGGCGTCGGCGCGGTCTGCCGCCACGCGCCGGCGTACCCGACCGCCCTGCGGGCGCTGGGCGACTCGCCGGCCGTCCTGTTCGCCATCGGCGACCTAGGCCTGCTCGACACGCTCCGCGTGCGAGCCGGCGGTGGCGATCGTGGGCGCGCGGCGAGCGTCCCCGTACGGGCTGGAGATGGCCTACGAGCTCGGCCGCGGCCTCGGCGCGGCGGGGGTCACGGTGGTCAGCGGCCTCGCCCTGGGCATCGACGCCGCCGCGCATCGCGGCTGCCTCGACGCGGGTGGCCGGCCCATCGCCGTGCTGGCCGGCGGGCCCGACGTTCCCTACCCGCGCAGCAACGCCCGGCCTGTACGAGCGAATCCGCGCCCGGGGGCTCGTGGTGTCCGAGCTGCCGCCGGGGCAGCGCTCGTATCGGTGGAGCTTCCCGGCGCGGAACCGGATCATGGCCGGGCTGTGCGCCACGACGTCGTGGTCGAGGCGGCCGCGGAGTCGGGCTCGCTGATCACGGCCACTTCGCCGAGCAGATGGGCCGGACCGTGGCGGCCGTCCCGGGGCGCGCGACCGCCGCGCGTGGCCAGGGGCCAACGCTCTGCTCAAGGACGGCGCGCTGGTGGTCACCTGCGCGCAGGACCTGCTCGACGACCTGTTCGGGGTCGGCGAGCGCCGGGTCCGCCGCCCGCGGCACCGCGGCGCCTGCGGACCCGGTGGACCGGGCCGATCCTCGAGGCGGTGGAGGCCGGACTGGAGATCGACGGCATCTGCGCGTCGGCCGGGCTGCCCGTGCGCGAGGTGCGCGCGGCGCTCGCTCGCGCTCGAGGGCTCCGGGCACCTCCGCCGCGACGCCCTCGGCGCCTATGTCCGGACGGGGGCGGCCGCGTGAGCGCGATGCGTATTCTCGGCCGCGCCCCCGCGCGCGCCAAGTCATGCACGCTTCGAACTCTCACCCGCCTCGCCTGCTCTCCATCGCCGGCTCGGACTCCGGCGGCGGCGCCGGCATCCAGGCCGACCTGAAGGCCTTCGCGCGCTGTGGCGCGCACGGGATGACGGCGATCACCGCGATCACGGCGCAGAACACGGTCGCCGTCACCGCGGTCCATCCGGTTCCGCCGGAGGTGATCGTCGAGCAGGTGCGGGCGGTGGCGTCCGACATCGGCGTCGACGCGGTGAAGATCGGCATGCTCGGGACCACGGAGACGATCGAGGCCGTGGACGCGGCGCTGGACCTGGTCGGCGCGGCGCCCGTGGTGCTCGACCCGGTGATGGTCGCCGAGAGCGGCGCCGTGCTGCTGGACGACCGACGCGCGGCGGAGCTGCGCTCGAGCGTTGCTCCCGCGCGCGGCGGTGGTCACCCCCAACCTCGCCGAGGCCGCGCGTGCTGGCCGACGCCGGCCCGGCACACCGCCGGCCGAGCTGGCCCGCGCGGTCCACGCCCTCGGGCCCGGCCGCGGTGGTGGTCACCGGCGGGCACCGCGGAGAGGCCACCGACATCTTCTTCGACGGCGACCGGCTCGTGGAGATCCCGGGCGAGCGCCACCCCGGCGGGGCGGCGCACGGCTCGGGCTGCACCCACTCGTCGGCGCTGGCGGCGCACCTCGCGCTGCGGGCTCGCGCCGCTCGAGGCGGCGCAACGCGCCAAGGCGGTCGCCGCGGAGGCGGTCCGCGACGGCCTGCGCGACATCGGAGGCGGGCGCGGGCCCCGTCGACGTGCTCGGCATCCGATCCCGCGACCGGCGGGGCGCCGAGGGGCCTCTGGCATAATCGCCCGCGGGGTGGCCGCCGCATCCCGACACTCCCGAATGAAGTTCCTGCGCATGAAACCCGGGCATGGCGAAGTCCTCCTCGCGGAGGGGGACCCGGCGTGCGCGAGGACGAGGAGCGGCTGGTGGAGGAGTTCCGCCGCCAGCTCGACGAGGGCATGTGGGCGGCGGTCCCGACCGAGCAGCGGCGCAGCGGCCGGCGCGAGGCGCAGATGGTGCGCGACTACGCCGAGATCCCGCCCGAGGCCGAGCGGGTGATCTTCTTCCCCCGCGCCGCCGGCGGCTGAGGCCGCGATGCTGCTCGCCCTGCTCGTCCTCGGCGGTCGTGGCCGCTGGTGCTGGCCGCCACCGCTCGGCGCGCGCGAGCTGGCGCGCGCGTCGGCACGGCAGCGGCCGAGCGGCGCAGGCGCGCCCTCGGAGCGCCGATCGCCTACGACCCGGGCCGCGAGCGCCGCGCCGAGCAGCGCGCGCGCCAGCTGCTGCGCTCCTGCGTGAACGACGAGGAGTGGGCGATGTACCGCGACCTCGGCTTCATCCGGGTCGAGGGCCGGCACTGCCGGCCGCGCGCCGGCGCCGACCGCGAGCGGCCGCCCTACGCCTACCTCGTCTACCCGCACAAGCCGATCGTCGCCTACGTCCCCGAGAGCGGCCGCCTGCTGAGCGAGTACTGCGTGGAGTTCCCCGACCTCACCGGCGACGGGCGCGGCCGCGCTGCCCGCCTCCGACGACGTGCTGGCCAAGTGGATGGCGCTCACCTCCGACGAGAGCCGCGTGATCGGCCAGGCCAACATGCACCTGGTAGGCCGCCAGCTCGACCCGGCGCGGGTGCGCCGCGACCTCTGGCGCCTGTCGGAGTGGGAGCGCCGCCGCGGCGTGCCGGCTCGGTCGAGGCCCGCCGGACGTGACCAGCGACCTCCGGCAGCGCAGCCGGGTCCAGCTCGACGGCCCGGACCGGGCGCCCGCCCGCGCGTACCTGAAGGGCATCGGCTTCGACGAGGACGCGCTGGCGCGCCCGATCGTCGGCATCGCCAACACCTGGACCGAGGTCATGCCCTGCAACTTCCACCTGCGCGCGCCTCGCCGAGAAGGTGAAGGAGGGCGTCCGCGCCGCCGGCGGCACGCCGATGGAGTTCAACACCGTGGCGGTCTCCGACGGCATCACCATGGGCACGGAGGGGATGAAGACCTCGCTGGTGAGCCGCGAGGTGATCGCCGACTCGATCGAGCTCGTGGCGCGCGGGCCACCTCTTCGACGCGGTGATCGCCATCTCGGGCTGCGACAAGACGATCCCCGGCTGCGTGATGGCGCTCGCGCGCCTCGACCTGCCGAGCCTGATGCTCTACGGCGGGTCGATCGCGCCCGGGCAAGCTTCAAGGGCGAGGACGTGACGATCCAGGAGGTGTTCGAGGCGGTGGGCGCCCACGCCGGCGGCGACATGTCCGACGAGGAGCTCGCCGAGCTGGAGTCGGTCGCGTCCCCGGGCGCGGGCGCCTGCGGCGGCCAGTTCACCGCGAACACGATGGCGATGGCGTTCGAGATGCTCGGCATCTCCCCGATGGGCAGCTCGATGGTGCCCGCCGAGGAGGGCAAGAAGGGCGCCGTGGCCGAGGAGTGCGGCCGGCTGGTGCTGGACGTGCTCGAGCGCGACCTGCGGCCCAGCGCGATCATCACCACGCGACTCGCTGCACAACGCGATCGCGGGCGTGGCGATGACCGGCGGCTCCACCAACGCCGTGCTGCACCTGCTGGCGGTGGCCAACGAGGCCGGCGTGGAGCTGTCGATCGACGACTTCGACCGCATCGCCTGGGCAGACGCCGCTGCTGGCCGACCTCAAGCCCTTCGGGCGCTACGTGGCGCCCGACCTCTGGCGCGCCGGCGGCGTGCCGCTGGTGGCCGCGCGGCTGGCCGAGGCCGGGCCTGCTGCGCCGGACGCGATCACCGTGACCGGCCGCACGGTCGGCGAGGAGGCCGACGCCGCCGAGGAGGCCGAGGGCCAGCCGGTGGTTCGCCCGCTGGCCGACCCGCTGGCGCCCAACGGCGGCTTCGCGATCCTGCGCGGCAACCTGGCGCCGGACGGCTGCGTGGTGAAGCTGGCCGGCCACGGCCGCCGCGAGCACAGCGGCCCGGCGCGGGTGTTCGAGTGCGAGGAGGACGCCTTCGCCGCGGTCAAGGCCGGCGCGATCGAGGCCGGCGAGGTCGTGGTCATCCGCAACGAGGGCCCGTCCGGCGGGCCCGGCATGCGCGAGATGCTGGCGGTCACCGCCGCGCTGCAGGGCGAGGGCCTGGGCGACTCGGTGGCGCTGCTCACCGACGGCCGCTTCTCCGGCGCCACCCACGGCTTCATGGCCGGCCACGTGGCCCCCGAGGCGCCGCGCGGCGGCCCGATCGCGGCGGTGCGCGACGGCGACACTGATCACCTTCGACGTGGAGAAGCGCGAGCTCAACGTGGACCTGCCCGCCGAGGAGATCGCCGAGCGGGTCGAGGCCTACGAGCCGCCGGAGCCGAAGTACGACGTCGGGCGTGCTGGGCAAGTACGCCCGCCACGTGGGCTCGGCCGCCGAGGGCGCGCTGACCAGCTGAAGGAGCGCGCTCGCCCTAGGAGGCGGGGCGGCCGGCGGCTCGAGCTCGCCTTCGGACACCTGGTAGGTGAGGAACTCCGCCAGGCAGTCGTTGAAGGTGCGCGGGCCGCTCGAGCATCGGCACGTGGCCGGTGTCCTCGAAGATCACCTTGCGCGCACCGGGGATCAGCTCGACGAACTTGTCGGCGTCGCGCACCGGGATGATCATGTCCTTCTCGCCCCACACCACGATCGTCGGGGCAGCCGATCTCCGGCAGGCGCTCGCGGAAGTCGTACTCCAGGCAGGCGCGCAGCGCCGCCTCGAAGCCGGGCTTGTCGGCGCCCTTCATCAGGCCCTCGAACATCATGTCGGGCTTCATCCGGCTGGGGTGGCGGCCACCAGGCCATCGCCCAGTGGCGCAGCTTGCGGCCGCCGCGCGGTCGGCGCGCATCTGCGCGACGTTGCTCGGTGGCCAGCAGGCCCGCCGCCTTCGCCATGGCCAGCACCGGCCGCTTGGCCACGTCCATCTGCGACACCCCGGCCGAGGCCAGCAGCATCAGCCGCTCGACGATCTCGGGCGGCCGGATCGCCACCTCGGCGGCCACGAAGCCGCCCATCGAGTTGCCCACCAGCACCGCGGGCGCCAGGTCGAGCCGCTCGCACAGCTCGGCCACCACGCGCCCGTAGAGCTCGATCGTGATCTGCTCGCCGGGCTGGCACTCCGAGCAGCCCGAACCCGGGCAGGTCCATCGCCACCACGCGCCGCTCCTGCGCGAACCGCGGGATGTTCTCGAGCCAGTTCTGCCACTGGCCGCTGAGGCCGTGGATGAACACGATCGGCCGGTGGTGCCCTGCTCCCCGATGTCGACGTAGTTCACCGGCCGCCCGTCGATCTCCATCTGGTGCGAGGTGCTCGCGCCAGTCGATCGACGCGCCAGTCGGGGCGGTCGCTCACGCCGTAGTCGTCGCCCGGCGCCCGCCGCGGCGCGCAGTAGCGCGCGGGGGCACCTTGCTGGGAAGCTGCTTCATGGCGCTGACTATCGAGCCCTACCGTACCGGGCATGGCCCGGATCGCGCTCGACATCGACTCCACGCTGCACCACTACTGGGACCTGCTGGACCGGATCGCCCAGGAGCGCTACGGCGTGGCGCTGCCCTACGCGGAGCAGCGCGACTGGGGCATCACGGCGCTGGAGCGCGAGCAGCTGATCGCAGTGCGTGGAGGAGACCCACACCGACGAGAACATCGAGGAGGCCGTGCCCTACGAGGGCGCGGTCGAGGCCGTGCAGCGCTGGCACGACGGCCGGCCACTGGATCCACGTGACCAGCCACCGCCGCGACCTCCTGCGACGCCCGCCACCCGCCGCTGGCTGGAGCCGACGGGCATCCCCTACGACGACCTGCACTGCTCCTTCGACAAGATCACCCGCTGCGTGGAGCTGGACATCGACCTGCTGGTGGACGACAGCCCGGTGAACATCACGCGCGCCCGCGAGCACGGAATCCTGGCGGCGACGCTGATCCACCCCTGGAACGAGGCGCTGGTGAACCAGGACGGGGTGATTGGCGGCGAAGGACTGGCACGAACTGGAGAGGGCGGTCAACCGAGTGCTTAGTGCTCAGAACTAAGCCCTGACAGCCCTAAGCACTAGCCCGCGTAGCCGAACCGCTCCAGCACGGGGATCTCATGGATCTGCGGCGGCTGGAGGTGGTCCCAGAGGATCCCCGGCGGGCGCTTGTAGGCGCCGTCGACCTCGATCACCGCACGGGGGGTGGCCACGAGGTTCACCGGGATGTCGTGGCCGGTCATCAGCAGGTTCTCGCGCAGGATCTGGATCGGGTGGACGGTGGTGGCCACCACCGTGCGGCGGTCGATCTTGCCCGGACTCCAGCAGCAGGCCGTACTCGAGGTCGGAGAAGCCGCCGCCCTTGCCCATCCGCGCGCCCTTGAGGTTCACGGCCACCGAGCCGGTGAGCACCAGGTCGAGCTCGGGCACCTGGTCGAGGTCGATCACCTCGCCGTGGCGCAGCGCGCCCTTGATCGTGGCGGCCTCGCGCACCTGCTCCTCGCCGAGCTTGCGAGGGTCGAGCAGGCGAAAGGGGTGCTGGTCGCGCAGGCGCGGCACCGCCATCACGAGCGTCTTGCCCTGCGACAGCGCCAGGCGACGGGCGTGGGTCTGGGGCGAGTCGGGGTTCGCCTTGATCGTCTGGGCGCTTCGATCCACGCCGGGTGCTTGGCGAGGCGCTCGGCGGCCGCCTTGGCGCCGGCGAAGTTGGGGATGCGGCCCTCGGCGCCGGGGAAGCGCGACACCCCCTCGCGGTCCATCGAGCGCCACACGTCCCGGCGTACCTGGTCCTTCGCCGCGCATCGCGCGCAGCATCCTGCCAGAATCGCCGACGTGGCCGAGTCAGCCCGCACACCCCTCAGCCCCGCGGCAGCCCCGCCCCGACGGCCGCACCGGCGCCGCCGCTCCCGGCGGTCCGCGAGGACGACCTGCGCCGCCACCTGCCCGGCCTCGAGCCCGAGCGCACGGCTCACCGACTGGGGCCGCTCGGAGCGCATCGAGGGGCTCATGGACCGCGACGCTCTCGAGTTCTTCTACCGCTACTGGTTCCGGGCCGAGGTCGAGGGGATCGAGAACGTGCCCGCCAGCGGCGGCGCCCTGCTGGTGTCCAACCACTCCGGCGCGCTGCCGCCCGACGCGGCGATGATCGCCAAGGCGATCCGCGAGGAGCACCCGCACCCGCGCCCGCTGAACATCACCGTCGAGCACTTCTTCAAGGGCTATCCGGGCTTCTCGATGCTGATCCCGAAGATCGGCTGCGTGGCGGCGCACCCGGCCAACGTGCAGCGGCTGCTCTACGACGAGGGCCAGCTGGTGCTGGTGTTCCCCGAGGGCCGCAAGGGCACCGAGAAGCTCTACAAGGACCGCTACCGCCTGCGCCGCTTCGGCCGCGGCGGCTTCGTGGAGGCGGCCATGCGCGCGCGGGTGCCGATCGTGCCGGTGTGCGTGGTGGGCGCCGAGGAGGCGCAGCCGGTGTTCGCCCAGCTCAACCTGCTCAAGCGCCTGACCGGCCTGCTGTACGTGCCGCTCACGCCGACGTTCCCGCACCTCGGCCCGCTGGGGATGCTGGGCTACCTGCCGGCCAAGTTCAAGCTGCGCTTCCTCGAGCCGATCGCCTTCGACGAGGGCGAGCATGCACGAGGACAAGGGCCTGGTGCAGATCCACCGCCCACGAGGTGCGCGCCCGGATCCAGGAGAACCTGTTCGAGATGGTCGCCAAGCGCAAGTCGGTCTGGTTCGGCTGAGTGCCCTCGAAGCGGATCCTCATCACCGGCCTGTCCACCTACTGGGGCGGCCGGCTGGCGCAGGCGCTGGAGGCCGACCCCGAGGTCGAGGCGATCGTGGGCGTGGACAACGAGGAGCCGAGCGTGGAGCTCGAGCGCACCGAGTACGTGAAGGTGAGCAACCAGCACGCGCTGCTGCGGCGCGTGGTGGAGGCGGCCGAGATCGACACGGTGGTGGACACGCGGCTGGTGGTGGACTCGGGCACCACCAGCCCCCGGCACGGCCCACGAGAACAACGTGATCGGGACGATGAACATCCTCGCGGCGTGCGGCGGGCCCGGGAGCACGGTGCGCAAGTTCGTGTTCAAGTCCTCGACGCACTTCTACGGCTCCGAGCAGGACGACCCCGCCTTCTTCGACGAGACGATGGGCCGCCCGCACGCGCCCCGCACGCCGATCGAGCGCGACATCCTCGAGGCCGAGGCGTCGGTGCCGGAGTTCGCCGACACGCAACCCCGACGTGTCGACGTCAGCGATCCTGCGGTTCGCCAACGTGCTCGGGCCCGACGTGCGCACCTCGCACATCGACCTGTTCTCGCTGCCCGCGGTGCCGATGATCCTCGGCTTCGACCCGCGCTACCAGTTCGTGCACGAGGACGACGTGGTGCACGCGCTCGAGCACGTGGTCCAGCGCCGGCTGCCCGGGCGTCTACAACGTGGCGGCCGACGGAGTGCTGGCCCTGTCCGAGGTCGCCGGCCTGCTGGGCAAGCCCTACGCGCCCGTGCTCCCGCCCTGGGGCACCGGGCTGGCGGCGGGCGTGGCGCGCCGGCTGGGCGTGCAGATCCCGCCGGAGATGCTCAACCAGCTGCGCTTCGGCCGCGGCGTGGACAACCGGCGGCTGAAGGCCGCGGGCTTCGAGTACGGCCACACCAGCCGCGAGGCGGTGATCGCGCTCGGCGAGCACCTGCGCCTGCACCCGCTGATGCGCGTCGGCGCGCCGAGCCCTACCGCTACGAGCGCGAGGTCGAGGAGTTCCTGCGCTGGAGCCCCAACGTGCGCAACTCACGCGTACGCGACAGCGGGGGCCTCTCCCGCGACGAGATGCAGCAGCTCCAGCGTCTGCTCGCGGGTTATGGCGGCCCGGGGATGCCCGGCGCGGGCCAGGGGGCTGCGCCGGCGGCCGCCCCGCGCAGGCGGACGCGTCCGGAGCCGGCGCCCGAGCCCGTGGTGGAGCCGCCGGCCCGCCGGTCGACCACTACGACGACCTGGCGGCCGAGGAGATCATCTCGCTGCTGGGCTCGCTCGAGCCCTCCGACCTGGAGACGCTCCTGCGCGTACGAGCGCGACCACCGTGCGCGCGAGGCGGTGGTGGGGGCCATCGAGTCGGTGCTCGTCGCGCGTCGCCGAGCCTCGCACGGGCGTCTGAGCGCCAAGTCGCGCAACGCCGGTTGCAGGGCGGAGAGGCCGATGGGAAAGCGGCCGATACCGTCCCTACACTTCCTGGTCGCCTCCAGCACCGGCTAGGGCAACCTCTTCATGCGAAACAAGTCATTCATCGCCGTCGCCGTGGCGGTCACTCTCCTGGTCGCCGGTGCGGTGGCCGTCTACGCCTACGACTCCTCGAACGAGGACGAGATAGCCAACGGGGTCACCGTGGGCGCCATCGACGTCGGCGGCATGACGGCGGCGCAGGCGCGCGGACAGCGCTGCGAGCGCGAGATCGCCGAGCCGCTGGAGAAGCCGATCGCGGTGACCCACGGCAAGAAGCACTTCACGCTCTCCGCCAAGGACGCCGAGGTTCGAGCCGACGTCGGCGGGATGGTCGACGAGGCCGTCACCGCCAGCCGGTCGGGCAACATCCTCAGCCGCTCGCTGCGCGACCTGACGGGCGGCGAGGAGGACGCGCGGGTCGAGCCGCGGGTGACCTACTCCGACAAGGCGGTGGCGGCGCTGGTGGCCAGGGTCCGCAAGGGCGTGGACCGCAAGCCGGAGGACGCGCGCCTGAACTTCCCGCGCTCACCCAGGTCAAGGAGCAGGACGGCGTGAAGGTGGATCGCTGCACGCCTGGAGGCCGACATCCGGGCCGCGCTCACGAGCCCGGACGAGCGCACCGTGGCGGCCGTGACCACCGTGACCAAGCCCAAGGTCACCCGCGCGCAGCTGGCCTCCAAGTACCCCACGCTGCTGGTGGTGGACCGGGCCTCCTTCAAGCTGCGCCTCTACAAGAAGCTGCAGGCTCAGGAAGACCTACACCGTCGCGGTGGGGGCGGTCGGGTTCGACACCCCCGCGGGGCTCTACAACATCCAGAACAAGGGCGTGAACGTGGCTTGGAGCGTGCCGAACAAGCCGTGGGCGGGCGCACTGGCCGGCAAGGTCATCCCCGGCGGGACGCCCGACAACCCGCTCAAGGCGCGCTGGATGGGCATCTACGACGGCGCCGGCATCCACGGCACCGACCAGGTCGGCTCGCTCGGCAGCGCCGCGTCGCACGGCTGCGTGCGGATGGCGATCCCGGACGTGATCGAGCTCTACGACCAGGTCGAGGTCGCGAGCCCGGTCTACATCGCCTGAGAGTGACCTGAGTCACCTGCCCGGCGGCTCAGGCGCCGATCGACTCCAGCGGGACCTCCTCCCAGCCACGCTCCTCGAGGGAGGCCTGGCGTCCGGTGTGCCGAATGCACAGGGTGCCGATGAACACGCCCCGCTCGCGCTTGCGAAGCACCGCGTACCACATGGTCGAGGCATCGCCGGGTCCCTGGATCTCGTGCCACGGCAGCTCGGGCGCCTCGTCGGCGTCGGCCAGGCCGGCCTCGGCCAGCTGACCGCGGGTGGCCACGCGCCCGTCCTCGACGTTGACGAAGAACCTCGACACCCGCCCGGTGAAGCCTAGTTGGGGCCGCGCGCTGAGCACGTTCGACCAGCGCCTCTCCAGGCAGGGGATGGCCGAGAAGACCCGGCGCGCCTACGGCGTGGACCTGGCGCAGCTCGCAGAGTGGGCCTCGGCGCACGACCGCGACCCCGGCCAGCTCGACCACCGCGCGCTGCGCCGCTTCGCGGGCGTGCTGTCGGAGCGCGGCGCGGCCAAGTCCACGGTCGCGCGCAAGCTGGCCGCCATCCGGACGTTCTACCGCGCGCTGGTGGCCGACGGCGCGATGGAGGCCAGCCCGGCCGACCTGGTGGCCTCGCCCCAAGCCGGACTCCCACCTCCCGACCGTGCTCAAGCCGGCCGGCGTTCAAGGCCTGCTGGACTCGATGCCCGCCTCCACGCCGCTCGAGCTGCGCGACCGCGCCATCTTCGAGCTGGCCTACTCCGCCGGCCTGCGCGCGGAGGAGCTGGTGAACCTCGACCTCGGCGGCCTGGACTCCGACGCCGAGGAGCTGCGCGTGGAGGGCAAGGGCGGCCGCACGCGCATCGTGCCCGCGGGCGAGCCGGCGTGGCGAGCGCTGGAGTCCTACCTCGACCGCGGGCGCAGCGAGCTGCAGCGCCCGGGCGGCCCGGCGGCGCTGTTCCTGTCCAAGAACGGGCGGCGGCTCTCCACGTCCGACGTGCGCAGGCGGCTGGCCGTGGCGGTGCGCCGCGCGGCGGTGCAGTCCGGAGTCTCGCCACACACGCTTCGCCACTCGTTTGCGACCCACCTGCTGGAGGGCGGGGCCGACCTCCGGTCGATCCAGGAGCTGCTCGGCCACGCCTCCATCAGTACGACCCAGACCTACACTCGGGTAGAGTCGCAACGGTTGAAATCGGCCTACGCGCGGGCTCATCCCCGCGCCTGACCCGGATCTGGCAGGTGGAGACCAACCTCAAGGCCATTGAGCTCAGGGACCTCTGGCGGCGCTACAAGGAGGAAGACGACCACAGGGCGCGCGAGCGCCTGACGCTCGCCTACTCCCCGCTCGTCAAGTACGTGGCCGGCCGCATGTCCAGCGGCCTCCCGTCGCACGTGGAGGAGGCCGACCTGATCTCCTACGGCCTGCTCGGCCTGATCTCGGCGATCGAGCGTTTCGAGCCCGCGCGCGAGATCCGGTTCGAGACGTTCGCGATCACCCGCATCAAGGGCTCGATCATCGATGAGCTGCGCTCGCTGGACTGGGTGCCCCGGTCGGTGCGCGCGAAGGCCAGGGAGATCGAGCGCGCCAACGCCAAGCTCGAGCATCAGCTGCACCGCGCCCCCACCGACGAGGAGATGGCAGAGGCACTGGAGACCACCGTCGACGAGTTCCAGGAGTCGCTGGTGAAGATCTCCAACTCGTCCGTGGTGGCGCTCGACGAGCTGTGGACCGTGTCGGACTCCTCGGGCGACCAGGTCTCGCTGCTGGACACGATTCAGGACCCGGGCGCGGTGGACCCCGCCCAGGAGATGGACCTCACCGACATGAAGGACCGGCTGGCGGACGCGATCGCGCGCCTGCCCGAGCGCGAGAAGCTGGTGGTGGCGCTCTACTACTACGAGAACCTGACCCTGCGCGAGATCGGCGAGGTCCTGGGCGTGACCGAGTCGCGCGTCTCCCAGCTGCACACCAAGGCCGTCCTGCGCCTGAAGTCCCGCCTCCAGGGCGACCCGCTCGGCGAGACCGTCTGACGTCGAGCCGCCCTTGTGGCGGCCTGGCCCTGCACGTAGGTTTCCTCTCTGGGAACGAGAGGAAGGAGAGCCCCATGCATGAAGGTGCGAAGAGGATCCGCAACGTGGCTTTGGTGGGCCACCGGGGGAGCGGCAAGACCTCGCTGAACGAGGCCCTGCTGTTCGAGGCGGGCGCGGTCAACCGCCTGGGCTCGGTGGCCGACGGCACGACCGTGTCGGACTCCGCGCCCGACGAGAAGGCCCGCGAGATGTCCATCGCGTCGAGCCTGACCTCCTTCCGGTGGGACGACCGCAAGATCAACCTCCTGGACACGCCCGGCGAGCCGAGCTTCGTGGCCGACGCCCTGGCGGCGCTGCGGGTCTGCGAGGGCGCCGTCTTCGTGGTGAACGGCGTGATGGGCGTGGAGGTGGGCACCGACCGCCTCTGGCGGCGAGCCGAGGACCTGGGCCTGTCGCGACTCATCTACGTGAACATGCTCGACCGCGAGCGCGCCGACTTCTTCCGTGCCCTGGACTCCCTCAAGGCGGCCTTCGGCCAGCACGTGGTGGCCACCGAGATCCCGATCGGCTCCGAGCACGAGCTCCAGGGCGTGATCGACCTGATCGACATGAAGGGCTTCCGCTACGACGGCGCCGGGCGCGAGAACTCCGAGGAGATCGAGATCCCGGAGGACCTCCGGACCGTGGCCGAGGAGTACCGCGAGAAGCTCATGGACGAGGTGGCCGAGGTCTCCGACGAGCTGATGGAGCGCTACCTGGAGGGCGAGGAGATCTCCCACGAGGAGACGGTTGGCGCGCTCAAGGCCGGTGTCACAGCCGGCACGATCTTCCCCGTGACCTGCGGCGCGGCCACCCGCAACCTCGGCACCAACCGGCTGCTCGACGCGCTCGTGGAGGACCTGCCCTCGCCGGGCCGCAGGGGCCCGGTGCAGGCCGGCGAGGAGACGCTCGAGCCGTCGGAGGACGGCGACCTGGTGGCCTTCGTCTTCAAGACCCTGGCCGACCCCTTCGCGGGCCGCATCAACCTCTTCCGCGTCTACCAGGGCGTGGTCGAGCACGACTCGCAGGTCATGAACTGCCGTGCCCACGCGCAAGGAGCGGATCGGCCAGCTGCTGGTGCCGCAGGGCAAGGAGCACGAGCACGCGGACGAGTTCGGGCCCGGCGACATCGGCGCGGTGGCCAAGCTCAAGGAGACCCGCGCCGGCGACGTGCTGTCCTCGAAGGACCGCGAGATCGACCTGCGGATGCCCGACCTGCCGCGGCCCGTGATGGCGTTCGCCATGGAGCCCAAGGCCAAGGGCGACGAGGAGAAGGTGTTCACCGCCCTGCGGCGCCTGCAGGAGGAGGACCCGACGATCGACGTGCACCGCGACCCCCAGACCGGCGAGGAGATCGTGGCCGGGCTGACGCAGATGCACGTGGAGGTGATCGTGGAGCGGATGCGCGAGCGCTTCGGGGCCGAGGTCACCCTCAAGCCGCCGCGCGTGCCCTACCACGAGACCATCCGCGCCCCGGCCAAGGCCCACGGGCGCTACAAGAAGCAGACGGGCGGGCGGGGGCAGTTCGGCGACTGCCACATCGAGATCGAGCCGCTGCCCGACGGCCGCGGCTTCGAGTTCGTGAACAAGATCAAGGGCGGCGTTATCCCCACCGGGTTCATCCCGGCCGTGGAGAAGGGCATCGTCGAGACCATGCGCCATGGGACCGTGGCCGGCTACCCGGTCGAGGGCGTGCGGGTAACGCTCTACGACGGCTCCTACCACTCGGTCGACTCGTCGGAGATGGCCTTCAAGGTGGCCGGCTCGATGGCGTTCAAGCAGGCGATGGAGTCGGCCAAGCCGGTGCTGCTGGAGCCGATCATGAACGTGTCGGTCACGCGTGCCGGAGGACTGCGTGGGCGATGTGATCGGCGACCTGAACTCTCGCCGCGGGCGACCGCTGGGCATGGAGCCCAAGGGCCAGGCCACCGAGGTGCAGGCCGAGGTGCCGATGGCCGAGATGCTCAGCTACGCGCCGGACCTGCGCCAGATCACGGCCGGGCAGGGCGACTACGCCATGGAGCTGGCCCGTTACGAGGAGGTCCCGGCCCACCTCGCCGAGCAGGTGGTCGAAAAGGCCCAGGCCGACGAGGAGGCCGTGAGGGCTTAGCTAGCATCGCGGCCGTGAAGAAGGAGCTTCGGCCGTTCCACGACCACGTGACCTGCGACGTCTGCGGCCGGACCATCCTCAAGGGCGAGCGCACGGAGGCCTTCCTGGCACCCGGCGGCGAACGCCATGCCGTGTGCGAGCTGTGCTTCGTGCGCGCCGAGCAGGCCGGCTGGATCCGCGAGTCGGCTCACGACGAGATCCCCGCACGCGGGCCGCGCCCGCAGGAACGCAAGCCGCTGCTGGCCCGCTTGCGCCGGCGCCCCCCAGGCCCGCCAGACGGCTCGCCCGAGCCGGCGGTCGAGGCGGAAGTGGGGCCACCTTCGGAGACCTCGGAAGAGCCCGTGGCACCGCCGCGGGAGCGGGCCCGGGAGAAGCCGCAGGACCCCCGCCACGTGCGCGCGGTGCCCACCACCGCCGAGGTCAAGGTGGATCGCGCACTGGAGCTGTTCAACTCCTCCGAGCATCAGCGAACCGTCGCGGGGCTGGTCCGCAGCCTCGGCACGCCGTGGGTCACGGCGCGCCCGGATCGCGACGCCCCCAGCACGGTCACCGTGGTCGTGGCGTGGGAGCTGTCCTGGTACCGCTACCGGATCGATCTCGGCGACGCCGCCGAGCCGGTGTCGCTGCAGGAGAAGGGCGACGAGCTGGAAGCCATCGACGAGACGCTGAAAGACTGGAACGCCGGCCTCGACGACCAGGCCCGGCTGGTGATAGGAGTGACACAGAGATGATCTACTGCGTGGTCCCACAGGCCCTGGCCGACGAGCTGCTCCCGCGGCTCACCGAGTACTACAAGGACGACCCCCACGTTGAGGTCATCGTTGACCGCCGCGCCCAGGGCGGGAGCCCGGGCACGCACGACCCGTTCAAAGAGAAGCGGCGTCAGCGCGTCAAGGGCACCTTCCCGCCCATCGGCCCCACGTCGGGAGGCTGACTGCCCTGGAGAAGGTCGTCGTGCACGTGGACGGGGGAGCGCGCGGCAACCCCGGCCCGGCGGCTGTGGCCGCGGTGGCCAGCGAGCCCGGTGGGGAAGAGCTGGCCGAGCGCACCGCGCTGATCGGCGAGACCACGAACAACGTCGCCGAGTACCGAGCCGTGCTACTGGGGCTGGAGCTCGCGCGCGAGCTGGAGGCCTCGGAGGTCGAGGTGGTGAACGACTCGGAGCTGGTGGCCCGCCAGATCGACGGCCAGTACAAGGTCAAGAACGCGGGCCTGAAGCCGCTCCACGCCGAGGCGCTGCGGGCGCTCGGCGAGTTCCGGCGCTGGTCGGTGCGTAGCGTCAGGCGCGAGGGCAACGTGCGTGCCGACGAACTCGTGAACGAGGCGCTCGACGGCGGTCTCTAGGTCCGCCGGGACCTAGAGCGCGGTGCCGCGCAACACCGAGTCCTTGGAGTGCGTGGGGTCGCCGTCGGCGGGCTCTCTGGACACGTCGATGGAGCCGTAGCGCCCGGGCTCCGCGGGCAGTGGCACAGTGACCGTGGCGGCACCCGATGCCGGCACCTGGAAGGAGCCGAGCGAGACAAGCTTGCCCCGGGTCCCCAGCAGCCACACCTCGTAGAAGTCCCCGGCGTGACTGGCGGCCAGCTCACTGACCTTGACCTCGAGGCGCCGGTCCTCGCCCTCGCCGACCGTGACTGCCGTCCCGGCGGCACGGGTGCCCGTGGCTGAGGCAACCGGCGGGCTCAGCTGAACCGCCGGGCCGCGCTCGGCGCGCTGTCCATCGCTCGGTCCGTCGCCTGCCACCAAGAGGCCGGCGCCCACGCCGATGGCCACGAGTGCCAAACCGGCCGCGGCGGCCGCGAGCGGGCGCAGGGTGAGCGAGGGGAGCCGCCGTCGGCGGGCCCGCTCCTGCTCCGCGCCGGGCAGGGGAGGCGTCGGGGGCGGCTGCAGGCCCTGCCACGCCTCGGGGGGCAGCTCCTCCAGTCGCGTGACCACGGGTCGCAGGCGATCCACGCGCTCGCGCAGCCCCGGGTCCTCGCTCAGTAGCCGTTCGGCGGCGGCGGCTTCCTCGGGGGGCAGCTCTCCAAGGAGGTATGCCGAATAGTCGAACTCGCGCGGGCTCATGCCGCCGCCTCCGTTTCGAGCATCTCGCGCAACCGCTCGAGCGCGGACACCATCCTCATCTTGACGGTGCCCAGCGGGATGCCGGTGCGCTCGGCGATCTCGGATTGGCTCAGCTCCTCGTAGAAGCGCAGCCGCAGGAGGTTTGCCTCCTCGGGCCGCAGGCGCGACAGCAGGTGCGCCATCGACCACCGCTCGACCATCGCGTCGGGGGACCGCTCGGGGTCTGTGTCGGGGTCGGGCCTGTGCGCCAGGCCGTTCGGGTCGCGCGGCTCGGGCACCCTGCGGCGCAGCTCGTCGATCGCACGGCTGCGGGCGATCGTCAGGATCCAGGTGAGCATCCCCGCCCGCGCGGAGTCGTACTCGGGAGCCCGCTGCCACACCTCCACGAACACCTGCTGGTGCACGTCCTCAGCGCGAGCGCGATCCCTCAAAGTGCTCACCAGGAAGCCGAACACAGTCTGGCCGTGCTCAACCCATACCCGCTCGACCGCCGCCGGGTCACGGCGCTTGAACGCGGCCGCGGCTCGGCGTGCGCGGCGCCCTGGACGGGGTTCCGATGCCGGCCTCGGCTCAGCGGTAAGGGGCATCGCAGGGCGGCGCAGGAGGCGTGAGGCGGGTAGCGCAGGCGAAGCCATCTCTGAGGGTACGGGCGAATGGCCGGCACCGGTTGACCAACCGAAGTGCGGCCGGGGCCCGTAGTGCACCGCGGACTACCCAAACCACCGATTCGGAGGTTATTCGTGAGAGCACTGATAGTGGCGGCAGCAGCCGCGCTCGCCCTGATCGCCGCTCCCACCGCGACGGCCGCCCCGGCCGATCTCGGCGGCGGCAGCACCACCCTCAAGCTGGACCCCGGTCTGGTCGAGGCGCTGACGGATGCCAGCGTTGCCGTGGCTCCAGTGAGTCCCGCCACCGCGAAGAAGGGCGGCCGCGTGGCCCTTCCGATCACCGGCGGGGAGCTCGACCCCAAGACGGCAGCCGGAGTAATCAGGCATTCGGGCGGCCTGAGCATCAGGGCCGGCAAGACCATCGTCTCGCTTACCAACTTCCGCATCAAGGTTGGCAAGCGCGTGAGCCTGACCGCCCGCGTGGGCGACGCCCGGCTGAAGATCCTCGACCTCTCGCTCGCGAAGGCCAAGGTCAGCCGCAAGGGCTTCGCGCTCAAGGTCAGGGGTGTGCGCGCCCACCTGTCGCGCGGCGCCGCCAGCGCCCTGAACAAGGCGTTCAAGACGCGTCTGTTCAGGCGCGGCACCAGGGTCGGCACCGCATCGGTCTCGGCCACGTTCGCCGAGGCCATCCTGTCCAAGGGCTCCACCACGCTCGCCCTCGACGCGGGCGCTGCGTCGGCGCTGAGCTCGCTCGGCGTGACAGCCGCCCCGATCTCACCGGCTAGGGCCCGTTCGACCGGCCTGGCGTTCCCGATCACCGGTGGCAAGGTCAACCTGAGCACCCTCTCTGGCAAGATCACGCACAGCGGCGGGATCGCTCTGAGCAAGGGCTCGACGCGCGTGGAGCTCACCAGGTTCACGATCAACGTGGACTCCGCGCCTGACCTGACCGCTAGGGTCGGCTCGAGCCGAGTGTCGATCCTCGACCTCGACGTCTCCGGTCTGACCAGGAGCGTCTCCGGTCGCACGATCACCGTGGGCGGCGTGAAGGCCACCCTGACGCAGGCGGCAGCCGATGCGCTCAACGGCGCATTCGCCACCACGGCCTTCACCAAGGGCCTGCTGCTGGGCACGGCCACGGTCAAGGCCACCGCCCGCTAGCCACACCCCGGACCGGCGGCGGCTCGCGCACGCAAGCGCGGGCCGCCGCTGGCTCCCGCCGGCCTCACGGGGCGGCCCGGTCAGCCGTCCGGGCCCGCCAGCGTGTCCAGCTCGGCGCGCTCGAGGCGGCCGTCTGGAAAGCGAACGTGGGCATCGTCGCCCAGGCACACGACGCTCTCGGCACCGTCTCCCAGCGCCATCCGCGCGAGCAGAGCTGCCGCGATGCGGTGCACGTCGCGGACTATCCCGAGTGCCAGCAGCGAGCGCGTCTCGTTGGCCACCTCGCCGTCGCCCACTCGCAGCACGACCCGGACCGGCTCGTGGATGCCGCGTGCGGTCATGGCGGCCGAGATGTTGGACAGGTCGTCCGAGGTCACGGCAGCCACGGCCTTGGCCCGGTCGAGTGACAGCCGGCGCATGAGCGACAGGTCGGCACCCCGGCCGACGACCACGGGAAGCCCGTACTCGCGCGCCAGGCCCACCGTTTCGCTCTCCTCGTCGCGTTCGACCGCCACCACCGGGACCTTGCAGGCGCGCAGCACAAGGCACAGCCGCAGCCCTACCTGGCCCAGCCCGATCACGACCACGTGGTCGCGGCGCGGCACGGCGCGGCGTCCCGCCAGCCCGGTCAGCCGGCGATCGATCACCCGGTTCACCAGGCCCGCGGTGAAGGAGGCGGCGAACACGAGCGCCACGACCATCGTGGCCGAGGTGAAGGCCTTGTACCAGCCGGGGCCATCCTTGACCGCCGGGTTGGGGTCGACCGTGACCAGTGTCTTGGCCGAGCCGTAGACGGCGTCGACGACCGAGTCGTCCAGGACGAACACGGCGGTCACCGTCTCGACCAGGAACACGGCCACGAGCCCGATCGCGCCGAACAGGAGCAGTCCCGCGCTCTTGTCGTAGGGCGTGAACAGCGCGCGGGCCAGCGCTTCGGGGTGACGAGCCCTCTGCGTGGGGATCGGCTCCTCGCGCACGCCCCCGCCGTCCTCCACCAGCCCGACTGTGCGCCCATCCTCATCGCCGACAGCCGTGAAGCGCGCGTCGATGCAGGGGCCCGCCAGGGACGGCGCGACGATGTCGGCCAGGGAGGTCACGCGGGTGTTCTCGAGCCGCTCCTCCATCTGCGCGGCCATGGTGGGGTCGAAGATCGTGAGCAGCAGCGGGACCTCGTCCGACACGGATCGCACCATCAGCGCGCGACGCACCACGATGGCGTCGGTGCGCCCGACTACTGCCACCGACTCAACCGGTCCCGCATCCAGCGCGGCGCGAACCTCATCCGCGGCCGGCTCCTCCAGGTGAGACACCTCTGCGCCCGAGGCCTCCAGGGCCCGCACGGTTTCCTCACTCAGGTCGCCGTCACCCAGCACCACGACCCTGCGCCCCGCAGCCGGCTTCACCGACGCAGAGTAGCCGCGCCCCGCCGGCCGAGTGGCGGCCCGCGATGACCGTGCCGGCGCTGCTACGGTCGCGAGCGTGCCCGCGGAGTGCAGCCATCTCGACCAGGTCGAGCTACGGGAGCTTCCCGAATCGGTGGAGGGATGCGAGGACTGCCTCCGCGATGGTGGCAAGTGGGTGCACCTGCGGATCTGCCTCACCTGCGGTCACGTGGGCTGCTGTGACGACTCGCCCAACCGCCACGCGACGGCGCACTCGCAGGACAGCGGGCACCTGATCATCCGGTCGCTGCAACCGGGCGAGGACTGGTGCTGGTGCTTCGAGGACCAGGTGGCCTACCGCCTGCCGGACATCCAGGGCCAGACGCGGATCCCGCCGTCCCCATTGCTGTCCGGTGGCTAGGGACAGGCCGGTGCGCTTCCTGGATCGCCGGCGACGAACCGGCTCGCTGGTCGCCGTCGGGCTGACCCTCGTGCTGGCAGCGATGCTGCCGGGCACCGCGCCCGAGGCCAAGAAACGTTCGATGCAGGACGTGCTGGTGGTGAGCAACAACTGGGCCGGGACCGCGGACCTCGTCGATCCACGCTCGTTCAAGCGCCTGGCTCGGCTCAATGTGATCCCCGACGCGCGCCGGCGGGTCGCCGAGATCAACGCCGACCCCACCCGCAAGCAGTTCTTCGACGGCATCCGGACACTGATCGGCGAGGGGAACAACCAGTACGTGGACGACGGCTTCGTGTCGCGCGACGGGCGCTACGTGTACTTCTCACGCCCCAGCTTCGCCGACGTGGTCGCCATTCACATCGGCTCGCGAAAGTTGGCGTGGCGAGTGAAGGTCGACGGCTTCCGCGCCGACCACATGGCGCTGTCGCCGGACGGCAGGCGGCTGCTGGTCTCGGCCTCGACCGCGCGCGTGATCGACGTGATCGACACCCGCAGGCGGCGGATCGTGGCGCGCATCCCCTCCGGCGACTCCCCGCATGAGAACAACTACTCGCGCGACGGCCGGCTGATCTTCAACGCGAGCATCGGCACGGTTTATTCGGACACCGACGACCCCTCGCAGGACGCGACCAAGGGAGAGCGCATCTTCCAGGTCATCGACGCTCGCACACTGCGCGTCCGGCTCCGCCTCGACATGGGCAGGGAGCTGGCCAAGTACGGGATCACCGCCAGCGGGGCTGTGCGGCCGATGGCGATCTCGCCGGACGAGCGGTTCGTGTACTTCCAGCTCTCGTTCCTGCACGGCTTCGTCGAGTACGACCTCAAGCGCAGGCGGCCTTTGCGGGTTGCCACGCTGCCAATCAGGAGTCGCGCCAAGACGCTTCCCCGCACGAGCTACCTCCTCGATTCGGCACACCACGGGCTCGCCATCAACGAGAGCGGCACGAAGTTCTGCGTAGCCGGCACCATGTCCGACTACGCGGCCATCGTCCTCCGGCGCACGCTACGAGTGCAGAGCGTCGTGAACCTGGGGAGGGGAGGCGTTCCCTACTGGTCGACCACCAGCAGGGATGGTCGCTATTGCTTCGTCTCCGTCGCCCAGAAAGACCGCGTGTCGGTGATCTCGTTCAAGACGGGTCGTGAGGTGGAGAGCATCCGGGTCGGGCGGCATCCGCAGCGGATGCGCACCGGACGGGTGCGCGCCGGCCTGCTGTAGGAGGGGGTCTCGCGCTAGCGTCGCCCACGGTCGAGGAGAGGAGAGACGATGGCAGGCGAGGTGGCGTTCTTCGAGCTCGGGGTAGAGGACACCGACAAGGGACGCGCGTTCTACGAGGGCCTCTTCGGCTGGGACTGGAAGGTGGGCCCATCGGGGTCGGGCTGGACGTTGTCCACGCCCAACATGCCGGGCGGCATGCACGGCGGCGACGCCGGCGGGCGGCCCTACCTCTTCTTCGCGGTCGACGACATGGAGGCGGCACTCGAGCGCGTCCGCGAGCTCGGCGGCGAGGTGGACGAGATGGACGTGGAGGGCGACTCCGAAGGCCAGGCGGAGTTCGGGCGCTTCAAGATCTGCCGCGACGATCAAGGATCTTGGTTCGGGCTGCATCAGCGGCCGAAGACCTGACCATGCGCGGCGTGCCGGCGCCGCGCGGACCTCCTGGACCGCTCGGGCGGCGGACTCCATGCCGCCGCCCGTGCAGTCCGGGGATCTCTAGTAGCGGTACAGCCGGTAGCGGATGGTCGCGTCGCCAAGGACGGTGTCGTCGCTGAGCGCGGAAACGCCGAACGCCTGGTTAAGCGCGTCGGCGGCGCCCTGGGTGAGCGTCGTGCCGACCGGACCGACCTTGACCCGCCCGCGCCGAATGCTGATCTTGGCACCGGAGTAGTCCAGGTCGAGAAGGGCGACGCGGTCGCTGCCGTTCACCCTCCCGAAAAGCTGACCCTTCGCGAGCTTGATGTCGAAGTCGGTCAGCTTGACGGTGGTGCCGCCGGCGGTCAGCGAGATGCCGCCCGTGTGCCGTACGACTCCGGTCCGCAGCGTCTTGCGCAGCGAGCTCGTGATCGGGAACGAGTAGCGGGCTCCGTCGAGCGTGGCGGGCTTGACCGCGCCGGGAGAGACGCCGAGGCCTGTGAGCGCCGACAGCGTGCCAGGATCGACGTCGAGCGTGGTGGCGCCGTAGTAGGCGCCCTTCTGCTTGGACTGGCCGGCCGATGCTGCGGGCGCGGCGACAAGGACGGCGGCGAGGACGGCCATCAGTGCGATGACTTTGCGATGCACGGGAACCTCCTGGTTCAAGGACGGGACGCCAAGCGTTACGAGGCCGGATCGGCCAACGGTTGTGAAACCCTGCGAACCGACCCGACGGAGGAGATCTCGTGGCCACCGACCCTGTGCTGACGCTCGAGCGGCGCGATCACGTGCTGCTGATGGGCCTCAACCGCCCGGACAAGCGCAACGCCTTCAACATCGAGCTGCTCAGGGAGCTCGGGCGCGCCTACGAGACGCTCGAGCGCGACGACGACCTGCGCTGTGGCGTGCTCTTCGCTCACGGCGAGCACTTCACCGGCGGTCTCGACCTCGCCGAGGTCGGCCCAGCCCTCGCCGAAGGCAGCCTCAGCTATCCCGACGACGCACGCGATCCGTGGCGCAACGACGGCAGGCCCTGGACCACCCCCGTGGTCGCCGCCGCCCAGGGCTGGTGCATGACCCTGGGCATCGAGCTGCTGCTGGCCGCCGACATCCGCGTGGCCTCCAGCGACGTGCGCTTCGCCCAGCTCGAGATCCAACGCGGCATCTACCCGTTCGGCGGCGCCACCATGAGACTGCCCCGCGAGGCCGGCTGGGGCAACGCCATGCGCTGGCTGCTCACCGGCGACGAGTACGACGCCACCGAGGCGCAGCGCATCGGCCTCATCCAGGAGATCACCGAACCCGGCGCGCACCTGGACCGAGCGGCCGAGCTCGCCGAGGCCATCGCCACCCGCTCCGCGCCGCTCGGCGTCCGGACGACACTGGCCTCAGCCCAGCGAGCTCTGACCGAAGGTCACGCGGCGGCTGCTGCGCGCCTCAACGACGACATGGTCACTCTCCTGCAGACCGAAGACGGCGCGGAAGGGATGATGTCCTTCGTAGAGCGCCGGCCGGCGAAGTTCACCGGCCGATAGTGGGCGACCGCTAGACGGCAGCGTCCAACTGCACCAGGGAAAGCGACGGTGGGCTGGTTGTCAGACGCGAACTGCTGCTTCGCGCGAGTGGAGACAGAGGTGGGGTGGGGTTTGTTGGATCTCGGGTGCCGCTCGGATCGCGGCCGGCCGTCGAGCTCGGCCTCAAATAGAGTCGCGCCGTGATGAAGGCGGCGGTGATCTACGAGAACGGCGGCCCGGACGTCTTGCGTCGAGGTGGAGGCGATCAGCATCGAGGGCGGCGACCTGCTGGCCCGCGCCGGGTCGCCGCCGCCGTCGGTCCCGCACATCGTGGGGTACCTCGCGTCGGGCACGGTTGTCGTCACCCTCCGTAGGGATGCGAGGGTTTGGGTGCGAGGTTGGAAGTTGACGATCCGCGACATGCCTGTGCGGGCCTCGCCCGCCAGACCCGGGTGTCGCACGACGAACTGGAGACCATGCTCATGTTGCGCCAGTTGAAGGACATGCCGGTTGGGACGATCGGGTTCGAGGCGGTCGGTGAGGTCGAGGACGATGACTGGGAGGACACGGTCGAGCCGGTGCTTCGCCAGGAGATTGCCGAAGGGCGCAAGCTGCGGCTGCTCTACCTGCTGGGCCCGGAGACGCGCGAGGTAGAGGGCGACGCCTTGAAGGCCGACACGGGGTTCCGTGCGCGACACTCCGGCTCTTTTGATCGCGTCGCCGTGGTGAGCGACGAGGACTGGATTCGCCCGGCGCTCAGCGCGCTGTCCTTCCTGCTGCCGGGCAAGGCGAAGGGCTTCCGCGGCCGCGATCTCGCAGAGGCGAAGGCCTGGCTGGCCGCCGATTCGGACTGAAGCAGGGCCGGTTGAGCCCGACCGAGTCAGCCGTCGACAACGGCGTGGACCGTCAGCTCGCCGATCAGCAAGTGGAAATCCAGAACGAGATCATCCGCATCAACACCGACTCGCGACCGCTCGCCCTGCTTCGCCCGATCCTCGCGGGCCGCTAAACGGCTTCCGAATGATGCGAAGACCCGGCCCCATCGTCCGCCACAGAGACGGTCCTCGCATGACAGGAGGCCGACGCGGGAACAATCCGCGCACCGTGGCCGCGGGCTCGGCCTAAGGAGACGTGGGAGGCGTCGCTCTCGAACGCGGGCTCACTGGGTTCGCTCACCATTTGAGCTCGATTTCGAGCTCCCTTTCCTTTTCCTCGATCTCGATCTCGAGCTTGAAGTCGACCTCGTCGGGCACGTGCACCTTGAAGTGCAGCCCCCCGCGATCGAACTTGATCTCGTTGTCCTTGGCGAGCGCGGTGGCGAGGGCGCGGAGGCGGGCGGCGGCGTCTTTGCGGCTGAGCCGTTCCTTCTCGGTGATTTCCATCAGATCCATGCGCTCCTCCTTGGTGTTGAGGCTTCGGGTTTCTGGTCGTGGCCGATGACGATTCGCGCCAGGTGCAGCACGCCGGCCCGGATACCTTCGGGGGCCGTTGCCGACGGCGACGCGCCTGGGTGCTGGCCGGCGATGCGGACGCGCAGGACTGCGGGCCGGATGCGAAAGCCTAGCGGCGGGTCGAGTATGAGCGCCTCGCCATCGATGCCGGCGGGGATGGGGCGGTCCGCGTCGATCTCGAAGCTCGGCGCCGACCACTCGCGCCACGGCCGCTGCAACCGCCTCCCGCCCTCGCTGCGCTCCGAAGGCTCGCCGACGACCGTGACGCCGAGCAGGCCTTCGTCGATGCGCGGCCGAGTACCCGAGCCGACCGCTCGGCCTAGCCGGTAGCGGTTGTTGGAGACGAGCACCATCGCACCGGCGTGGTGTGCGTGCCCGCTGGGGCCGGTCCAGCGCAGGGCGAGCTCGCCGCCGCCCGGGCCCAGCATGTCCGGAACGGTGTCGAGCAGCGTGCGCAGCTTCGCGTCGCGATAGCCCTCTCGCTGGACGGCTTCGGCGTAGAGCCCGAGCGAGACGTTGTTGACGAACACCCGACCGTTGACCTCGGCCAGGTCGACGATGCGCTCGCCGCCGTCGACGAACGCGTCGAGGGCTCCGACGACGTCGTCGCGGTCGACGCCGAGGTCGAGGGCGAAGTGGTTGCGCGTGCCGGCGGGCACACATGCGTACGGCAGCCCGTGCTCGGCCGCGACCGCCGCGACGATCGCCTGCGAGCCGTCGCCGCCGGCCATCGCGAGCCCGTCGGCGCCGCGCTCCACGGCCCCGCGGACGAGCGTCTCGAGGTCGTCGCCCGGCTTCAGCTCGATCGGCTCGATGCCTCGTGCGCGTGCCTCCTCGGCGAGCGCGAAACGTTCTGCCTTGCCGCCACCCGAGCGCGGGTTGAAGAACAGCACCGGCTGCTGGGGCGCAGGCGCGCCCGGCAGATCCACGTGGACGGCAAGCGTGGCACGCGCTGCCCCCAGCGATACCAGCAGTCCCGCCACGACCAGCAGATCGACGCCCGGCGACCCATTCGCGACGAGTAGCGCCACTGCACCGGCGAGCGCCAGGGCGGCGACAGTCAGCCCCGCCACACGCGCAGCCCCGCGCCTCAGCACGCCATACCACGCCGCCGCGCCGGCGACCACGACACAGGCCAGCAGGCCCAAGCCACGCGGGAACTCGCTGACCGCCACAGCGGCAGCGAGCGCGACCGTCGCCGCCCCCACTACCAACGCGACGATCGCCGCAATCTGCTGCCGCCTCATAGGATCAACCTCGGTGAGGACCAACGTCGAATCCGCGGCCCTCCGGCCGCGCCGACCTGCCTGGATCGAGGACGCCGAGCGCATGGACCTCGCGATCTACGCCGCCATCGCCCGCACCCCGACACCCGGCGCTCGACGCAGCGATGAGCCGCCTCTCGCGCGCCGCCGACTACTCGCGCCTCTCGCTGACCTCTGCCGCGCTGCTCGCACTCGCCGGAGGAAGCACCGGCCGCCGCGCGGCCACCCGGGGGCTCGCCTCGCTCGGAGTCACCGCGGCCGTGGTCAACGTCGCTGTCAAACGGCTCGCGCGGCGCCGACGCCCCGACCGCCTGGCCGGTGACGTCCCGCTCGCCCGCCACGTGCGGATGCCCAGCTCGCGCTCGTTTCCCTCGGGGCACTCCGCCGCCGCCTTCGCGTTCGCCACCGGCGTCGGGCACGTGTCGCCGACGGCTGCCATCCCGCTGCGCGCACTCGCGGCGCTGGTCGCCTACTCGCGCGTACACACCGGGGTGCACTACCCCGCCGACGTGCTGGCCGGCGCCCTGATCGGCACCGCACTCGCGCAGCTCACGACCTACCTGTCCCGCGACTGGTGGCAGTAGGCGGTGCGGTGATGAGAGCATAAAAGCCCAGAACACTTGGCGGACAACCTCCAACCTCCACGAGCGAGCGGTCATCATCCCGCTGGGATGAAGTGAGACTATCCGCAGGCCAGCCGCGATTTCATCCCATCTGGGTGACGACCCATCCGCTGTGGGCGGGTTTCATGGCGTCCACGGCGCCTGCCAGAGGTATTCGAGATCTCGCCCCGCCGCGAAAGGAGCAATGCCATGGGGGCCGTTGAGACCCAACTCGATGGTTCGGACGCGGTCCCGACACGCGAACGCGACGGGCGGCAATCCAAGCCGATCGCGGTCCCGCATCTCACACCCCGGGAGCGGGCGGCGAGGGGCAAGGCGGCGAGGACGGTGGCGCCACGCTCCGGCCACGGCGACTGGGAGCCGGCCTCCGATCGGCGTGATCCGGTCGAGCTGCTGGAGGAGCAAGCTTCCTCCCGCGTGCCCGAGCTGGTCCCGATCCGCTATGGGCGAATGCTGGTCTCGCCGTTTACGTTCTTCCGCGGGGCGGCATACCTGATGGCGGCCGATCTGGCCGGTGCGCCGCGGACCGGGCTGGAGGTGCAGCTGTGTGGCGATGCGCACCTGTCCAACTTCGGTGCTTTCGCCGGGCCCGATCGGCGGCTGGTGTTCAGCATCAACGACTTCGACGAGACGCTGCCGGGCCCGTTCGAGTGGGACGTAAAGCGGCTGGTGGCCAGCTTCGCTGTGGCCGGCCGGGATCGCGGCTTCGACGCGAAACAGCGACAGTCAATCAATCGGGCTGTGACGCGTTCCTACCGCGAAGCGATGAAGGGCTTCGCCGGAATGTCCAACCTCGACCTGTGGTACTCCCGCATCGACGTGGACGAGATCGCCGCGCTGGTGGCTAAGCAGGCCGGCGGAAAGCAGCTGAAGCGGTTCGAGCGCAACCTAGCCAAGGCGCGCTCAAAGGACAGCCTGCGCGCATTCACGAAGCTCACCGAGATCGTCGACGGCGAGCCCAGGATCGCGAGCGACCCGCCGCTCATCGTCCCGATCGAGGAGGTTGCGTCCGGCGTCGAACAGGCTGAGCTGGAGGAGTTCGTACGGGGAGTCATCCGCACCTACCGGCGTACCCTGAGCACCGACCGCCGGCAGCTACTCGAGCGGTTTCGCTATGTGCATTCGGCGCGCAAGGTCGTCGGCGTCGGCAGCGTCGGCACACGGGCCTGGATTGTGCTCATGCTCGGCCGCGACGGGAACGATCCGCTGTTCCTGCAGCTCAAAGAGGCGCAGCCCTCCGTGCTTGAGCCATTTCTGGGCAAGAGCGCGTTCGCGAAACACGGCCAGCGGGTCGTCGAGGGCCAACGACTGACGCAGGCCGCCAGCGACATCATGCTCGGCTGGCTGCGGGTCACGGCCTACGACGGAGTAAGCCGGGACTTCTACGTGCGCCAGCTCTGGGACGGCAAGGGCTCGGCGCTGGTCGAGGCGATGGACCCGCCGGCCATGTTCATGTACGCAGGGCTCTGCGGCCGGGCGCTCGCGAAAGCGCACGCCCGCTCCGGTGACGCAATCGCCATCGCAAGCTACCTCGGCGCCAGCGACAGCTCCGATCGCGCCCTGGCTTCCTTCGCGGAGGCCTACGCCGACCAAAACGAGCGCGACTACCACGCCCTGCGGGAAGCTGTCGCATCCGACCGGCTCGCGGCCGAAACCGGCCTGTGAGGTCCCGACTAATAGAATCGCGCCCGACGGCGGGCTCTCATGCTCACGTCGCCGAGCGGCATAGAGTCCAGGTGCCTGTCACAAAGCGAAGCAAGGGAGAAGTCGATGATCGGTGCCGCAATCGTGGGGTTCCTGGCCGGTGCGATTGGCCGCATGCTCTGGCCGGGCGATCCGTTCCGGCACATGAGCGGCCCGAAGTCCTGGGGCGTCTCGCTGCTCATCGGCCTCGCCGGGGCCGCGCTCGGCTACCTCATCTTCACCGTCGGGCTCGGCATCGGCGATACCGACGTCTTTGACTTGGGAGGGATCATCGGCGCGATCATCGGCGTCGTGATAGTCCTCGCCATTGCGGGTGCGGTGATGAAGAACCGGGGCGGCCCGACGACGCACCCAGGGCCCACGGCTACCTGATCTCGCGCTCGTGAGCGGCTCGAACGGCTGCGCCGCGGGCCGCCGGCGCGCGCTCGCCGTAGGCACACCCGGGGATAGCTCGGGCGTGCAGCCAGCCTACGCCGCCGGGCGGGTGCCGTTGCGGTACATGTAAGGAGATCCATCGGCGGCCGGCGGCCGACATTGAGTCGCCTGAAGCGGAGTCCACCAGCTTTCACCGTCGCCGAGAAGGCGGCTGAGGCCACCTGGTCGTGGGCTAGACTCCACCGCTCGCGCGGCTGTAGCTCAGTTGGCTAGAGCGTCTGCTTGCCATGCAGAAGGTCGTGGGTTCGAATCCCATCAGCCGCTTGGCCCCAAGCTGCTGCGCAACGGAGCGCAAAGCTGCGCACAGAGCGGAATCAGGGCTGCGCAACGGTGAGCACCCCGAGCCCCCTCCGCTCGCCTGGCGTCGAGCCGCCCGCCACCTGCCCGCCACCTGGGTGGCGGAAGTCCGCCACCTGAGGGTCTAGGTCACCGCTGAGCTCGGGTGTCGCCGTCGCCGTCGCCGGCTTGCTTGTGGCGCCCTCGAGCGAGACCTCCGGCAGCCACTCCAGCCTCTCCGGGAAGTACCAGTTCCAGTCGCCGAGCAGCTTCATCGACGCCGGCAGCAGGACGGCCCGGATCATCGTCGCGTCGATCAGCACAGCCGCCGCCAGGCCGACGCCCATCATCTTGAAGTCGAGCGCGCTGAGCGTCGCGAAGATCCCGAACACGAAGACCATCACCACGGCGGCGCTCGTGACCGTGCCCGCGGTGCTCTTGATCCCGTGCGAGATGGCCTCGTCCGTGCTCATCCCCCTGTCGACCCCCTCGCGGACCCGGCTCAGGATGAACACGTGGTAGTCCATCGACAGGCCGAACAGCAGGACGAACAGGAACAGCGGGAGCCAGGCGGTGATGCCGCCGATCGACTCGAAGCCGAGCAGGCCCTCGAGGTTCCCGTACTGGAAGACCCAGACCAGCACCCCGTAGGCGGCGCCCACGGAGAGCAGGTTGAGCGCGATCGCCTTCAGCGGGATCACGATCGACCGGAAGACCACCAGCAGGAGCATGAAGGCGAGGCCCAGGACGAACACGAACACCAGCGGCGCGCGGGACTTCAGGAGATCGTTGAAGTCCACCGACTGCGCCGTCATCCCGGTCACGTCGGCGCTCGCGTCCGGCACGGGGCCGAAGGCGAAGGGGATGACCTCGTCACGCAGCGTCTCGAGCGCGGCGACCGACTTGTCGTCGGTGCCGTTCCCGCGATCGGGATCGACACCTCGGCGACCGTCTTGTCCGGGTTGATGGTCGTTGTGACCGGCTCAGCGAACTCGCCGGTGGACACCGCCCGGATCCTCAGCCGCGCGATGGCGGTCTTCATCCGCTCGCTCTCGACGTTGGGCGCCTTGACCGCCACGATCGCGGACAGCGGCTCCCCGGGGAAGGCCGCCTGGATGCGGTCGTAGGTCTGCATGATGGGAAGGTCCTTCGGGATTCCGTTGACCCCCGTGTTGACCGTGTGGAGGCTGAAGGCCGGGATCGCCATCACCACCAGGACCCCGGTCGCCAGCACCAGCGAGATGACGGGATGCCTGAGCACGCGGTCGACGACGGCCGACCAGAACCCGCCTCCCCCGGTCCGCGCTCCCCATGCGGCGCCTGAACGGGACGCGGCCCCACTCGACGCGATCGCCGAGCTTCGACAGCACCGCCGGTAGCACCGTCAGCGAGCCGAGCACCGCGATGGCGACGACGATGATCGTGCCGGTGGCGAACGAGATGAACGTGGCGTTGCCGGTGACGTACATCCCCGCCATCGCGATCATCACCGTGACGCCGGAGACCAGCACGGCCCGCCGGACGTGGACGCGGCCGCCTGCAGGGACACCTCCTCGGAGTTCCCCGCCGCTCTCTCCTCGCGTTCTCGCCGCAGGTAGAACAGGGAGTAGTCGACGCCGACGGCGAGCCCGATCAGCAGGATCACCGACGAGATGCTCTGGTCGACGGGCACGATGTGGCTGAAGACCCCGACGAGGCCGAGCGCCGCCGCCACCGCCGAGATCGCCAGAAGCAGCGGGACGCCCGCCGCCGCAAGGGCGCCGAAGGCCAAGACGAGGATCACCAGCGTGATCGGCAGCGAGAGCGTCTCGGCCTTGCGCAGGTCGTCCTCGAAGGCCTTCGACACGGCCTTGTCCGCGCTGGCGTCGCCGAACTCCTCGACCCGCAGGCCGGGGTTGGCCGACTGCACCCGTTCATCGCGGCCAGCACCGGCGTGACGTTGTCCTCGATCTCGTCGTCGTCACCCAGCAGGTCGAAGGTCACCAGCGCCGAGCGGCCGTCCGGGGAGAACTGCGACGAGTTGCCGGCCTCCAGCGGCGACTTGATGTCGCGCACCGTCTCGAAGCCCGAGAGGCTCCGCACCACATCCTTGACCGCGGCGGTGAACCGCGGGTCGTCGGCCTTGATGTCGCCCCGCCCCTGAACGAGGACCTCCTCGCTGGCGCGGTCGGGAAGCCGTCGGCGAGCGTCTGGTCGGCGCGCTTGGACTCGCCGTCGCCGAGGTCCTCGCTGGCGATCTCCTTCATGCCGAGCGCACCGCCGAGCATCACGCTGACGAGGACGAAGGCGAGCCAGCCGAGAATCGCCTTCCGGCGGTGCTTCGCGCTCCACCGGCCGGCGCGCGCTGCCAGGTTCCGGGACTGCATGGCTCCTCGATTCCCGGCGCCCCCGCAGCGCGAGTATCTCCTCGCCTGGGTAGCCCCGTCAAGCTGTGCGGTGAGATGACACCTACGCCGGCTCGCCTTCGGCGCTGACCTGCGGATAGGGTTGTTGTGCGATGCCCAACTGCTCGCACGGATACCTGGACTACCGGCGGGCGTCGATTCGACCTCTCTCACCTCGCAACGTCTATGGGGCAGCCACCGCGGGGGCCCCCGTCGCCTCCGGCATAGCGAGCGTCGTCGAGGATCACCGAGGGCCTGAAGCCCTTGACGATCAGGTAGATCGCAAACGCCGCCTCGAAGGCCCCCTCGGGCACCGAGAAGAGGGCGTGCAGGCCATCCTGCTCGTAGGCGCCGAACAGGACCGCGATCGACGACGCGAAGATCAGAGGGCCGCCGATGACGCCCAGCATCGCGAGCCGTGGCGGCATCAATCCAGTGCGGTACATCAGCCAGCCGAGCAGGATGCCGTTGACACCAACGCAGAATCCCGGCCCTGAACAGGCAACGATTGATCCCCTCCCCGCCCAGCTCGATACTGCGTGGGCGATGTCGCAGGACAACGTGGAGACCGTGCTCAGGGCCTACGCGGCGTTTTCCGAAGGTGACCTCACCACGGTCCTGCAGCAGTTCGATCCCGAGGTCGTCAGCTACACGGCGGCGCCCCTCGACCCCGCCGAGTACCGAGGGCATGAAGGGTTCCTGGAATGGTGCGACAACTGGCTCAGCGCCTTCGACGACTTCACGAACGAGGTCGAGAGCCACGTCGACACGGAGGAGGCCGTAATCCTCCGAGTCCGGCAGCGAGCGACCGGTGCGACCAGCGGCGTGCCCGTGGAGAGAACCTTCTGGTTCGTGGACGAGTTCAGCGGTGAAGGATCGCCCGCATCGGCATCCACGCGACCGAGCAGCAGGCCCTCGAAGCCGTCGGGCTGTCGGAGTAGGCGATGTCGCAGGAGAACGTGGGGATCGCGCGCCGCCGGCTCGAAGCCCTTAGCGGCGACAGCGAGGATTTCGACGGTGCCCTCGCCTTGGTCCATCGCGACGTTGTGTTCGTGCCGCCAGGGGACCAAGCGCCGTACAGGCGCACTTAGAGCTTGCGTCGCTGGATGGAGCCAGATGCTTTTCCGGTGCAGGTCGTCAAAGCATTCGAACCCGTTGTGGTCACAGACAGGACAATCCTGGGGAGACAACTCATCATGGCCCAAGGAGCGGCCAGCGGGATCGAGATGGATGTCCGCACTTGGTCCGTTTGGACCTTTGACGAGGACGGCCTCATAGCTCGGATCGAGATCGACCTGGATCACGAGGAAGAAAGGGCCCGCGAAGCCGCCGGCCTGTCGGGGTAAGCGATGTCGCGGGAGGATGCCGACAGAATCCGTCGCGCCTACTAGGTTGGAACGAGTCCGGCCCGGCGGCGGTCACGGAGGGGTTTGGGCGGAGGATGCCGCGCGAGCGCCACTCTAACTTCGGCCGTCGCCGCGTCGCCCTTGGCGGCCGAATAACTGCCGCTTTACATGTCCACTTACGGCCGGTCTTCCGGGTGCCCTTGTCTTCTCAGCTCGCGAGTCGCGGCGGCGACGCGGATCTGGAGCTCCGTCGCTGGCCGGCGAGCGGGGTCATCCCCTTCGATTGGCGCGCCTTCCGTTCTCATGGCCGCGCGCGCCGCGGCGTCCTCTATCAGCGCGTACCGCTCTGGCGCTGGTCGTGGCGTCGCACGTGTGAGAAGTTCTCCGAGATTATTGGCCTGCGACACACGTGTTCCCATATGCCGGGGGTGCCCGGCGCTTCCGAGCCGCGCTAACAGCCCTTGATGCCGCTTTGGCTCGTCGAGGGCTCCCGGGCAGAAGCGCAGCAGAATCGTCTTCATGATCGACGTGTGATCGAAGAGCGTCTTGGATACAGACGCTGGTTCCACCCACGGCGAGACGATCAGCGCCGGTATCCGCACGCCATAGCGGCCGAACGTGTCGGGGTCGTCGTCCGGCGCCGCAGGCGGCGGGACGTGATCGAAGAAGCCGCCGTGTTCGTCGTAGAAGATGATGAGGAGCGTTCTCTCCCATTGGGGGCTTGTTGCGAGCGCGTGGTAGACGGCGAGCACAAGCTCCTGGCCGTCCTTGATGTCCGCGGGCGGGTGGTCGTCGTTGGGCTGAAAGCCGATTGGGTTGAAGTTGCTGAAGTTCGGGTCGATCCATGAGACCGACGGCAGCGCACCGTTAGCGGCGTCTTCGAGAAAACTGGGCTTTTGCGTCCATCCTTAGCTCGAGGCTGGTCTTCCAGTTCAAGTTGGTCTTGCTGAAGAACGCGAAGTTGTGGTGGTGGCCCAGCTTGTAGTGCCCATCGGCGAAGCGCAGGGTCCCCGCCTCGAACGAGTACCAGTGCCACGAGATGCCGTTCGCGTCGAGGTGTCGCACGAACGACGGTTGGTTGTACATGGGCGGAGGTGGAGCGGCCGGTCATTGCGAGTGCCGGCGGCGCGACCACAAATCGCGTACAGGCGGTTGGGCCAGGTCGCCCCGGGAACCGAGCTGAACCAACGATCGCAGACCGCGAACTCGCTCGCCAGGTGATCGTAGACCGGGACATCGGTGGCGTTGTAGTAGCCAATCACGCGACCAGGATCCGCATCCTGGATGTCGTCGTGCGCGAGCGTCTCGGCGTAACTCGTGACGAAGCCGTCCATCTTGCCGCCCCCGATCTGGAGGTCGACGGCGCTGGCGGAGTGATTGGGATCGTCCTCGATCACCGTGCTGTCAAGATGGTGGACCGGATAGTTGCGCCCGCCGTGCTCGTTGGCGAAATCCTCGCGCAGACCATCGACATCGCCGCGACCACCCTCGAGCGAGAGATACCCCAGCATGTGGTCGAAGGAGCGATTCTCGAGCATCAATACAACGATGTGATCGACCTTCCCGAGGTTGGCCATGCTGGTCTGCTCAGTCACCACCGCCTCCTTCGCGGTCGCGTTGGCAGGTGGTCGAAAACGGCTGGATTAGCGACCGGCCCGGCAGTGGGCGGCTGGGATGCCGACACCTGATCGCGTAGGCGCAGCGTGAGGACGTTGGAGGTCGGGTAGGCGTTGAGGTAGACGGTGCGCTCGAGGCCGCCGAGGTAGGGGTGCCACTGGACATGGGGATGAAGGGCTGCGGCGACGGCGTCGAAGTCGCCGCGATTGAACGCGGCATAAGCCGCGGGGACGAGCTCCACGTTCTCCTGCGACATCGCCCGCCCAGTATCTCGCTTTGCGAGTGACCTAGCCGAGTAGTAGCTCTCAGAGGTCCAGAAACGGCTGCTGTCGGTAGCGCGTTCTGCCGCTCTTATGCTCAGCCGCTGCTCCCGCAGCCCGGCGATACGCTGTCGCCGCACGGCCGACGCTCGCTCGATCGACGAGCGCCAGCGGCCTCAGCCGAGTGCGTCAACCACGGGCGTAAGGCTCCAGCGGCGGCTCATGATCGGCGCGGTGAGGGTCGACCCCCCTTGGGGGCGGTCCGAACTGAGGCTTACCCACACCGGGGAAGGCATCGCGCGCGCAATTTATCCGCCCCTATCGAGTCGCCACTGCCCGATGCGAGTCTCCGATCGATGCGCGCCTGGGGAAGGGGACCGTCCATGGGTCCCTGCTGCTGATGGGCGGCGCGCCGGGCAAGCGGCTCCGCGCCGCCCACGATCTTGATCGCGCTCGACCGCCTGGCATACGTGCGCGTCGAAAGCGGTGACGCGCGAGTCGGCTTCTCCTAGCGGGGCGCCGGCCCGCCAACCTCGACATGCGCCGCACCCGATGTGAAAGGGTGCCACGGCGGCCGGTCCCGGGTCGCAAAACGAAGGAGAGAGGAGGCGCCCATGAGCCGTTGGCTCAGGCCCATCGTCGTTGCAGCAGCCGCCCTCGCGGTGGTACCCGCCACAGCCCTGTCCTATGGCAAGAAGGACAGCGACCACGGCAAGAAGGGCTACGGCAAGGAGGACACGGCCAGGTACATCCTGCCGCCGGGCAACTTCGGCGGCCTCCCGACCAACTCCGACTCGCTGGACCAGCTTCCCCTCTACGACTCCCTCACTCCGCTGCGCGACAACGTCACCAAGGCGGACATCGAGAACAAGTTCCTGCCGGAGAACTTCCAGCCCATCGGCCAGACCCGTGAGGAGCAGACCGGCCGGCCGGGCCTGCGGCTGATCTACGACGAGTACGGCGTGCCGCACGTGTACGGCAGGACGCGCGCGGACGTTGCCTTCGGCGCCGGCTGGTCGACCGCGCGGGACCGCGGTCTGCTGGTCACGCTTGGGCGCGGACCCGCCCGCGTGGCCGTGGCAGACGTGCCGAACATCAACGCCTTCGGCCTGATCACGAGTCTGCAGTCGTTCACGCCGAGCGCCGAGACCGAGGCGCTCGTGACCAAGCAGAAGGACCTGCTGGTCGAGACCTACGGCGACAAGGGCCGCGAGATCGTGGCCGACGCGCAGGCCTACGCCGACGGCATCAACGCTTACTGGAAGGCCAACAACATCAACGAGGCGCCCGCGACGGTGAACGACGTGCTCGCGGTCACCGCTTTCATCGGCTCGATCTTCGGCGCCGGCGGCGGCGGCGAGGCGGCCAACGGCGAGCTGCTTGCCAAGCTGCAGGCATCGCTCGGATCCAGGCGCGGCTACAAGGCTTGGGAGGACGTGATGCTGGCCGAGGACCCGGAGGCGCCGACCACGATCAACCGCCGCTTCGACTACGGGCCGCTCACCGGTGGCAAGAAGGTGACCGGATCCGTGACGATCGACCCGGGTTCGATTGAGGCGGTGAACCCGCGGACCACCACGCCCGCGGCGGCCGCCGCGGCGCCGGCGCGCCAGCAGGCGTCGAACTTCCTGCTGGTCTCGCCCAAACGCGCGAAGCGGGGCAACTCGCTGGCGGTCAAGGGCCCGCAGCTGGGCTACTACTACCCCGAGATCGTGCAGCAGATGCACCTCGAGGGTGGCGGCATCCGGTCCCAGGGAGTCTCGGTGCCGGGCCTGGCGATGTACACGCTGATCGGCCGCACGGAGAACTACGCCTGGAGCCTGACCTCGGCCGGGCACGACGTGCGCGACGTGTACGCCGAGCGCCTGTGCGAGCCCAACGGCTCCGCGCCGACGCGGGCGTCCTCGCACTACCTCTACAAGGGCGAGTGCCGTGCGCTGGTGGACGTCGACGCGGGCCTGCTGTCCGGCACGCCCATCAAGTACAAGCAGAGCGTCCACGGCAACGTGTTCGCGACCGCCACGATTGACGGCAAGCCGTATGCGCTGTCGCGCAAGCGGTCGACGTTCGGCCGTGACGCGCTCAACCTCGCCGCTCTAAAGGACATGTCGGAGGGCAAGGCCTCCACGCCGGAGCGGTTCTTCCGAGCTGCGAACCAGTTCGGGTTCACGTTCAACTGGGCGTACACCTCACGCAAGGCCACGGCGAACTTCTCGTCGGGCCTGCTGCCGCGACGCGCCCGCGGTCTGGACCGGCGGCTGCCGACGCTGGGCAACGGCCGCTACGAGTGGAACGGGTTCCTCAGCGAGCGCGAGCACCCGCACGACGTGGGCGGGCCCGACGGGCTGCTGCTCAACTGGAACAACCAGTCGGCGCCGGGCTTCATGCATGGTGACGACGAGCCGTACGGCTCGGCCCAACGGGTGGAGCTGTTCGACAAGTTCCCCAACCGGCCCAAGCTCACGGACGTCGTCGGCATCATGAACAGGGCCGCCACGGAGGACGTGCGCTCGCCGGTGTGGCCGGTGGTCAGCAAGGTGCTGCGCAGCGGGCCGGCGCCGAGCGCACGCGACCAGAAGGTGCTCGCCGTGCTCGACGAGTGGGTCAGCCGCGACGCTCCGCGCCTGGACGCCGACGACAACACGTTCTACGACGATTCCGGCCCGGCGATCCTCGATGAGGTCTGGCGGCCGATCGCGGAGGCCGTGATGCGGCCCGTGTTCGGCGACCTCACCGACGACCTGAGCGACGTCCGCGGCCTGAACGGGCAGTCGGGTCACTCATACGTGGACAAGGACCTGCGTACGCTGCTCGGGCGCCGGGTCAAGGGCGAGTTCAACCTCAGCTACTGCGGCAACGGCTCCCTGCGGGCCTGCCGCGAGTCGCTGTGGGCGGCTGTGTCCGCCGCGGCGGACAGGCTCGCCGCCGAGTTCAACGGCGAGCAGGATCCGGCCAAGTGGCTCCGGACCGCGTCCAGGACGGGCTTCCAGCCGGGCCTGATCCCGAACACCATGCGCACGACCAACCGGCCGACGTTCCAGCAGGTGCTGGAGCTGCAGAGCCGCCGCTAAGCAGGCCGGTCACAGCCGGGCCGCCACGCGGCCGGGGCCAGCGCCCCGGCCGCTTCGGCGTGCCTGGCGGGGTGGCCGCCGGCCCGGGTGCCCAGCACGGGATGTGGGCTCTCCGCGCGCCGGGGTGCGCTACCGTCTCGGCCCTTCCGACCAGCGCCAGCGACCCTAGGAGCGAGCCAAACCCGTGAGCCAGAGCACCATCCCCACCCAGAACAAGAAGCTGCAGGCGTGGGTGGAGGAAGTCGCAGCGCTGACCAAGCCCGATGAGGTGGTCTGGTGCGACGGATCGGCCGAGGAGTACGACCGCCTGGCGCAGGGGCTGGTGGACGCCGGCACGTTCGAGCGGCTGTCAGACGCCAAGCGCCCCAACTCCTACCTGGCGCTGTCCGACCCGGCCGACGTGGCGCGCGTGGAGGACCGCACCTTCATCTGCTCCGAGTCCGAGCAGGACGCCGGGCCCACCAACAACTGGCGCGACCCCGAAGAGATGCGGGAGTCGCTGAGCGAGCTCTTCGACGGCTGCATGGAGGGGCGGACCATGTACGTGGTGCCGTTCTCGATGGGGCCGCTGGGCTCACCGATCGCCCACATCGGCGTGCAGCTCACCGACTCGGCGTACGTGGCCGTGTCCATGCGGATCATGACCCGCATGGGGCAGGGCGCGCTGGACGCGCTTGGGGAGGAGGGCGAGTTCGTGCCCTGCGTGCATTCGGTCGGGATGCCGTTGTCCGCGGGCGTCGAGGACGTGCCGTGGCCCTGCAACGCCGACAACAAGTACATCGTCCACTACCCGGAGACCAGGGAGATCTGGTCCTTCGGCTCGGGCTACGGAGGCAACGCGCTGCTGGGCAAGAAGTGCTTCGCGCTGCGCATCGCCTCCGTGATGGCGCGCGACGAGGGCTGGATGGCCGAGCACATGCTCATCCTCAAGATCACCTCGCCCCAGGGCCGGTCGAAGGTGATCACCGGCGCTTTCCCCTCGGCGTGCGGCAAGACCAACCTGGCAATGCTGATCCCCACGCTGCCGGGCTGGAAGGTGGAGACCATCGGCGACGACATCGCCTGGATGAAGTTCGGCGACGACGGCCGCCTCTACGCGATCAACCCCGAGGCGGGCTTCTTCGGCGTGGCCCCGGGGACGGGCGAGGAGACCAACCCGAACGCGATGGCCACCGTGGAGCGCAACAGCATCTTCACCAACTGCGCCCGCACCGACGACGGCGACATCTGGTGGGAGGGCATGACAAAGGAGCCTCCGGCCCATGCGATCTCATGGAAGCGGGCCGAGTGGACGCCGGAGTCCGACGAGCCCGCCGCCCACCCCAACGCCCGCTTCACGACCCCGGCGGCGCAGGATCCTGCGATCGCTCCGGAGTGGGAGGACCCCAAGGGCGTGGCCGTGGACGCCATGCTGTTCGGAGGGCGCCGCTCCACCGTGATCCCCCTGGTCCACGAGGCCTTCGACTGGGAGCACGGGGTGTTCCTGGGAGCAACCATGTCCTCTGAGAAGACGGCCGCGGCGGAGGGCCAGGTGGGGGAGCTGCGCTTCGACCCCTTCGCCATGCTGCCGTTCTGCGGCTACCACATGGCCCGCTACATCGAGCACTGGCTGCAGGTGGGGCGCACCGAAGGCGCCGCGCTGCCGCGCATCTTCTACGTGAACTGGTTCCGCAAGGACGCCGATGGGCGCTTCCTGTGGCCCGGCTTCGGCGAGAACAGCCGCGTGCTGGAATGGGTGTTCCGCCGCTGCGACGGCGACGCGGAGGCGCGCGAAACGCCCATCGGCCTGGTTCCCACCGAGGGCGACCTGAACACCGACGGCCTCGACATCGACCCGGACGACCTGGCCGAGGTGCTGCGAGTGGACTCCGACGCCGTGCGCGCGCAGCTGCCCCAGGTCAAGGAGCACCTGGCCAGGTTCGGCGACCAGCTGCCGGACGAGGTCCGGTCACAGCTGGACGCGCTCGAGCAGCGGTTGGTGACTTAGGTCCCGCGGCGGCCGTGTCGTGACCGCAGGCCGGCCGCCAGCGGCGCGCCGTCGAGGTCACCGGCGGCGATCCGCTTGGAGAGCAGCCGGGCCACCACGCGGTCGACCACGGCGGGCAGGTGGCGGGCGACCGCCAGCTGCAGCGCGCCGGCGCGCGTGACGGCCACGTCGCGACGCGGACGGTCGCGCTCGCAGGCGTCCACGATCGCGCGCGTCACGGCCTGCAGCGACTCCTCGCGCGAGAAGCCCTCGAGCTGGAGGCCGGCGTCGCGGGTGGCGTCATGGATCGGTGTGCGAACCATGGCCGGGTGCACGCAGGTGACCCCAACGTGGGTCCCGTACTCGGCGCGCAGGGCATCGGCGTAAGCCACCAGGGCACGCTTGGACACGCCGTAGGCGGCGCCCAGCGGGAGGCCGATGAACGACATCCGAGAGGCCACGAGGACCACTCGGCCGCGGCTCTCGACCAGCCGGTCGATGGCGGCCGCCGTCACGTTCCAGGAGCCCAGCAGGTTCACGTCGAGCATCCGGCGCACCCGCTCGTCCGGCGCGGCGCCGGCGCTCGCCGGCCCGCCGATGCCCGCGTTGTTCACCAGGGCGTCGAGCCGCCCCCCGAGCTGCTCGATGGCCGCGGCCACCGCGTCGGGCACCGCACTCGCGTCGGTCACGTCGCAGGCCAGCACCTCGCGGTCGGCAGGATCGGGACGCAGGTCGAGCCCGGCCACGCGCCAGCCGCGGCCGCGCAGCTCCTCGCGCACCGCGGTGCCGAACGCCCCGCTGGCGCCGGTGACCAGGGCGGTGCGGGTCACGTGCCGGCCTGCGTGGCCGCGGCCGGCTCGCCGTCCTGCCCGGAGGCCGCGCGGCCGGAAACGGACGGGCCGCCGCCGTTGCCCGTGGCCCTGCGCTCCCCGGCGCGGAGCTCACGCTCGAGCTCGTGCATGAAGCCGTCGAAGTCCACGCGCATCCCCGGCCGCCCGTGGGCGCCCCAGCGCTTCAGCGCCGCGCGCCGGCGCCGCGTGCAGTCGGTGCGCATGGCCGCTGGCGACGGGAGAGCCCAGCGCCCCGTGGCATACGCGGCCAGCAGCTGCGCCTGACGCTCGACGATGGGGAACGCCGAGCCCGTGGACTGCATGAGCCCGACGAAGAACAGGTCCTCCGCGCTCGAGGTGGAAGACCCGCTTGTAGAGCGGGAGCTCGCGGGGGTCGTCTCCGACCAGCGCCTGGTCGAGGAACGGGATCGACACCCGATACCCGGTGCACCACACGATCGCGTCGACCTCCTCGGTGCTGCCGTCCACGAACCGCACCCCGCTGCCGGCCAGCGAGTCGATTCCGGGCTTGGGCCCGATCGCCCCGTGGCTGATGCGGCTGGGCACCGTGTCGGTGATGGTGGGGTGGTCCTGGAACAGGCCGCGCTCCGGCGCGGGCAGCCCGTAGCGCTCGGGCGGGCCGACCGTGATGCGAAGCAGCAGCTCGGACAGCGGCTGGCGCAGCCGCCAAGGCACGTGCGTGGCGACCCAGGGCCGGATGATCTGGTCGGCGGGGTGCCCCAGCAGGCGCTTGGGGATCACCCAGCTGCCGTGCCGCGCCGACAGCAGCGTGCGGGCGGCCACGTGGGACAGGTCGGTGGCGATGTCCATGGCGCTGTTGCCCATCCCGACCACGAGCACCCGCTGGTCGCGGAAGTCCTCGGCGGCTCCCGTAGTCGAGCGCGTGCAGCTGGCGGCCGGCGAAGTCGCCCGGGTAGGGCGGATCGGGCCACGTCGGCACGTCGTTGTGGCCGTTGGCCACCACCAGCGCGTCCGCCCGCTCTCGCTCGCCACCCTCCAGCTCCAGCTCCCAGCCGCCGCCCTCCACGGGCCGGGCGTTCACGACACCGGCGCCGAGCCGGATCCGGTCATTCAGACCGAAGCGCTCGGCGTAGTCCTCGAGGTAGCGGCCCACCGCGTCACGGCTCGGGTAGTCGGGGGTGCCGGCGGGCATCGGCCAGCTCGGCGAACTCGGTCCGCGGCCGGCTGGTGATCAGGTGCAGCGAGCGGTAGGCGGCGGTCGGCCGGTCCTCCAGGCTCCAGATGCCGCCGATCCTCGCGCCTCGCTCGTAGGCCACCGCGTCGATCCCCGCGGCCGTCAGGGCGCGCAGCGCGGCCAGGCCCGAGGGGCCGGCCCCGACGATCGCCATCCGTGGAGCGTCTGGGGTCGGCATCGCGGCGGCCATTCGATCAGAGTCGCGAGGCGGGGGCAACCCGCCCGGTCCCCTCCGCTTCGGCCGGCCGTGCGCGCCCGGGCCGGCGCTACGCTTGGCGCCGCGCGGCGACGTGGCGGAGTGGTTACGCAGCGGCCTGCAAAGCCGTTTACACCGGTTCGATTCCGGTCGTCGCCTTCAGTGGGGCGCACACCTTTCGCGCCGGTCTCGTGCAATCGGCGAGATCGCGTTTGACCCGTTCGGAACGGGGAAGACTAAATGGTGAGCTGCGGCACTTCAGCGTCGGCTCGCCGCAGCCTTCAGCGATAGGCCCGTCCCCCCGGCGGGTCTTTCGCGTTTCAGGGCCGTTTCGAGGTGCACTCGGGGGAGCGGCGAGTAGCCGCCGCATCCGGTAGAACCCGGGCACTCGAGAAGGAGGACAGATGGAAGCCGGAACCGCCCCCGCTGGGGAGGAGCTCGAGCGCGAGATCGCCGAGCTCCTGGAGCGCGACACGTTCGAGCCGCCGCCGGGGTTCGCGGACAAGGCGTTCTTCAACGACGAGTCGCCCTACGAGGAGGCGGCCGCCGACCCCGAGGCGTGGTGGGCCAAGCAGGCCGAGGCGCTGGACTGGGACAAGCGGTGGGACACCGTGCTCGACGAGTCCGAGGCGCCGTTCTACAAGTGGTTCACCGGCGGAACGCTGAACGCCTCCCACAACTGCCTCGATCGCCATGTCGAGGCCGGCAACGGCGACCGGGTGGCGTTCCACTGGCGCGGTGAGGAGGGCGAGGAGCGCGATGTGACCTACGCCGACCTCCTGCGCGACGTCCAGCGCCTGGCGAACGCGTTGAAGGAGCGCGGGATCGGCAAGGGCGACGTGGTGGGGATCTACCTGCCGATGATCCCCGAGGTGGCCGTGGCCATGCTGGCCTGCGCGCGGATCGGCGCGCCCCACAACGTGGTCTTCGGCGGCTTCTCACCGGCGCAGGTGAAGGAGCGGATGGAGTTCTCGGAGGCCAAGGCGCTGATCACCTCCGACTCGGCGCGGCGCAAGGGCAAGACGGCGCCGGTCAAGCCGGCGGTCGACGAGTTCCTGGGCGACCTGCCCTCGATCGAGACCGTGGTCGTGGTCAAGAACGCCGGCGATGACGTGCGCGATGACCGAGGGCCGCGACGTCTGGTACCACGAGGCGCTGGAGGCGGCCGAAGCCGAATGCCCGGCCGAGCCGCTCGACGCCGAGCACCCGCTGTTCGTGCTCTACACGTCGGGCTCGACCGCCAAGCCGAAGGGCATCCTGCACACCACGGGCGGCTACCTGACCGGCGTGGCGGCCACCACGCGCTGGGTGTTCGACCTGCGACCCGAGGAGGACGTGTACTGGTGCTCGGCCGACGTCGGCTGGGTCACCGGGCACTCCTACATCGTCTACGGGCCGCTCATGAACGGCGCGACCTCGGTGATGTACGAGGGCGCTCCCGACTACCCGGACAAGGACATCTGGTGGGAGCTGTGTGCCCGCTACGGCGTCACGATCTTCTACACGGCGCCCACCGGCGATCCGCGCGTGCATCAAGTGGGGGGTCGAGCACCCCGGCCGCCACGACCTGTCCAAGCTGCGGCTGCTCGGCTCGGTCGGCGAGCCGATCAACCCTAAGGCGTGGGTCTGGTACCACCACGTGATCGGCGGCGGTGACTGCCCGATCGTGGACACCTGGTGGCAGACCGAGACGGGCCACATCATGATCACCACCCTGCCCGGGCGTGACCGCGCACCAAGCCGGGCTCGGCCGGGCGGCCCCTGCCCGGGATCGAGGCCGCGGTGGTCGACGAGGAGGGCAACGAGGTCGACGGCCAGGGCCTGCTGGCCCTGCGGCGGCCGTGGCCGGGGATGCTCCGGACGCTCTACAAGGACCCCGACCGCTTCAAGGAGACCTACTTCTCGAAGTTCGGCCCCACGACCTACTTCGTGGGCGACGCGGCGCGCAAGCGACGACGACGGCTACTTCTGGGTGATCGGGCGCGTGGACGACGTGATCAACGTGTCCGGGCACCGGTTGTCGACCGCCGAGGTGGAGTCGGCCATCGTGTCGCACCCCAAGGTGGCGGAGTCGGCGGTGATCGGGCAGCAGGACGAGGACACCGGCCAGGCCATCTGCGCATTCGTGACGCTGGAGGGCGACCTGGAGGGCGGCGACGAGCTGATCGCCGAGATCAACGAGCAGGTGGCGGCGCGGATCGGCAAGTTCGCCCGCCCCAAGCGGATCGTGTGGGCCGACGACCTGCCCAAGACGCGCTCGGGCAAGATCATGCGCCGGCTGCTCCGTGACATCGCGGAGGGCCGCGAGCTGGGCGACGTGACCACGCTGCGCGACCCCGACGTGATGGCCCAGCTCGAGGACAAGATCAAGGCTCGGCGCGACGACGCCGAGGCGTAGGCCGCGCTACGGTCCCAGACACGGAAGAGGGGCCCCGTGGGGCCCCTCGTTCCGCGGAGACGTTCCACCAGGCACAAGAGAGTTGTGACCTGGCCCGTCGGCCTTCCTACTCACATACTCGGCAGGCAATTCAGACCCTTTAGAGGCCGTCCAGGGCCTCCTGGCCACCTCACCGATGGGCCGTGCTGGGCTCGAACCAGCGACCTCCGCCTTGTCGAGGCGGCGCTCTCCCAGCTGAGCTAACGGCCCGGGAGGAGGCGAGGATAGCGGGACGGCGGCGGGCGCCTCAGCGCCCGACCACAGCCCACAGGCGTTCGATCGCGTGCTCGGTGGCGCGCTCGTCTCGCTCCGGGCTACGGGGCGCCGGGCGGCCGTCGGGGCGCCGCTCGCGCGGTGTGTGGTGGCGCCCTTCACGCTGTCGGGTTGCTTCGCTGCTGCCCTCCGGTGTGGGGCACATGTCTCCTCCTCCAATCGGGTCCCTTGGCCTTTCACCACCTAACCCCGGTGCCCAAACAGCGATGCGTCCATCCGGTTGCCTTTTTACAACTCCTTTACAGTGGTCTCCCTCGTGCGCCTCTCCAGCGTCATCGCCCCGCGCGACCGTGAGTTCTTCGACCTGTTCGAGGAGGCCGGCGGCAACATCCTGCGCGCGGCCGACCTGCTCGACCGGATGCTGCGCGCCTTCCCCGACCGCGGGGCCGACCTGGCGCGCGACATCCTGATCTGCGAGCAGGAGGGCGACCGGATCACCCACGACATCATCCGGCGCCTCAACGAGACCTTCGTCACCCCGATCGACCGCGAGGACATCTACGAGCTGGCGTCGGCGCTCGACGACATCGTGGACTACACCGAGGAGGTCGCGGACTACCTCGGCCTCTACAAGATCGAGGCGCCGATGGAGCAGGCCCAGCGGCTGGCCCACGTGCTGCTCGAGTGCGCCCGCCAGGTCGCACGAGGCATGCCCCGGCTGCGCGGATTCAAGGACATCAGCCACTACACGGTCGAGATCAACCGGCTCGAGAACGACGGCGACCGCATCACCCGCGAGGCGATCGCCTCGCTGTTCGACAACGGCATCGACCCGATGGTCGTGATCCGCTGGAAGGACATCTACGAGCGCCTCGAGTCGGCGATCGACTCCACCGAGCACGTGGCCAACATCCTCGAGGGCATCGTCATCAAGAACTCTTGAGCGCGCCGCCGGCCTGATGGAGAACGACCTGATCCTGGTGATCGTCGTCGCCACGGCGCTGGCGTTCGACTTCACCAACGGCTTCCACGACACCGCCAACGTGGTGGCCACGTCGATCTCCACGCGCGCGATGGCGCCGCAGCTGGCGGTCGGCTACGCGGCGATCCTCAACTTCGTCGGCGCCTTCCTCTCGCTCGAGGTCGCCGCGACGATCGCCACGGCATCGTGGACGCCGACCTGATCACGCCGCAGATCGTCTTCGGCGGGCTGATCGGGGCGATCGCTTGGAACCTGATCACCTGGTACTACGGCCTGCCCTCGAGCTCCTCGCACGCGCTGATCGGCGGCGTGGTGGGCGCGGCGTTCGTGGCCGAGGGCCCCGACGCGGTGCTCGGCGACGGGCTCATCGGCAAGGTGGCCGTGCCGGCGCTGGTGGCGCCCACGCTGGCCTTCGTCGTCGCCGGTGCTGGGCATCCTCGTGATCTACCGGATCGTCGGGCGGCTGCGGCCGGGCCCGGTCACGCGCGGCTTCCGGCTCGGCCAGGTGATCTCCGGCGGGCTGCTGGCGCTGGCCCACGGCACCAACGACGCCCAGAAGACGATGGGCGTCATCACCCTCGCGCTGATCGCCAACGGCAACCTCGGCAGCGACGCCGAGACCCCCTTCTGGGTGGTGGTCTCCGCGGCCACCGCGATCGCGCTCGGCACCTACATGGGCGGCTGGCGGATCATCAAGACGATGGGCAGCCGGATCATCAAGATGGACACCGCGCAGGGCTTCGCCGCACAGGGCAGCGGCGCCGCGGTGATCCTCGCCTCCACGCACGGCGGCTTCCCGCTCTCCACGACGCACACGATCTCCGGCGCGGTGATGGGCGCGGGCGCCGCCAAGCGCGTCTCCGCCGTGCGCTGGGGCGTGGCCGGCAACATCGTCGTCGCCTGGATCCTCACGCTTCCGGCGGCCGCCGCCATCGGCGGCGCCACCTACGGCGTCACGCGGCTCTTCGGCACCGGCGCGGCCGGGCCGGTGATCGTCGTCGGCCGTGATTCGTCGTGGCGATGGCGGTGGTGTTCGCGCGCCGCGTGCAGCAGGGCTCCCCGATCACGGCGGCGGAGTGAGCCAGTGCTCCCGGTGGCCGACTCCGTTGTCGACTGGGGCGCGCTGCTCGACGTGGTCATCTGGACTCGCTGGGCGCCGGGATCGGAGTCACCGCCATCTTCGCGCTGTCGCGATCCTCGGCGCCACCCGGGCGGTCGACCTGCGCCGCGATCGGGCACTGCGGGCGCGGCCGTTGCCTACGGCGCGCTGATCGCTGGTCGCCTTCGCGGCGGTGGCCGCCGCGGTGGTCTGCGGCATCCTCGTCATGACCCAGAAGTAGCCGCCGCGGCCAGGGCGTCCAGCTCGTCCTCGTCGACCAGGCGCCCACCGACGCACGCACCCACGGCGTCCCGGGCAGGTGCCGCAGCACGAAGCCCTCCTCGCCGAGCCGCCTGACCTCTCGCCTCGGGATCGGCGGCCTCCCACGAGACCAGGGTCGAGGATCCGCGCGGTGCCACCGTGGCGCCGCGCTCGGCCAGTGCCTCCGCCAGCCGCTCAGCCAGCTCGCCGGCGCGCTCGTGCACCGTCCCGATCCCGTCGGCTCGCCAGCATGTCGCATCGCGGCCAGCGCCCAGATCAGATGCGGCGTGGGGGAGAGCCCCGCGTCGAAGCGCGCCGCGCCCGTCCCTGAGGTCGAACTCCAGCGCTCGCGTGGGCTCCTCCAGCGTCCCGTAGCCGGGGGTGGCGGGGGTGAGGTCTGCAACCCGGTGCGGCGCGCACGTACAGGTAGCCGCTGCCGACCGGCCCGCACAGCCACTTCTGGCCCGAGGCGGCGTAGAAGTCGCAGCCCAGCGCGCGCACGTCGACGGGCACCGCGCCGAGCCCCTGGGCGCCGTCGAGCAGCACCGGGACGCCGGAGGCGGCGAGTGCGGCGGTGTCGGCCACGCGGCCGGTGAGCCAGGAGACGTGCGAGCAGGCGATCAGCCGGGTGCGCGGGCCCACGCCGTCGCCGGCAGCTCGTCGAAGGGAGCCACGCGCACCTCGACGCCCCGCCGCTCGCGCAGCCGCCCGAGCGGCGCCAGCAGGCCCGGATGCTCCTCGTCGGTGGTCAGGACCTCGTCGCCCGGCCCGGAGCTCGAGCCCGCCGAGGACTGCATTCACGCCGTCGGTGGTGGCGCCGGTGAGCGCCAGCTCAGCGGGGTCGGCACCCCATCAGCTGCGCCACCTCGGCCCGCAGCTCGTCGCCCAGCTGCCCCGAGCGGTCGAACTGCGCGGACCCTCCGCGGCCCTCGGCCTGAGCTCTCGCTCGAGCTCCGCGGCCGCCGCTTCGGCGGCGGCCCGCGGCATCGGCCCGACGGACCCGGCGTTCAGGTAGGCCGCGTGCTCGAGCACCGGGAACGGCGGACCGCAGGGCGTTGGGCACGGCCCGGATACTAGATTTCGTCTCAATGATCCTCGAGCGCTCGATGAATCCCCAGAATGGCTGTCCAACGCCTACCTCGTGGGCGACGAGCCCGGCGGCACCGCGGTGATCATCGACTCGGGCGGCCCGTCCGGGCCGCTGCTGGAGAAGATCGAGGAGCACGACCTGGAGGTCACGCACCTCCTGCTGACCCACCACCACGCCGACCACGTGGCCGAGAACGCACGTCTACAAGGAGAGCTTCGGCGCCGAGATCCTCGCGCACCCGCTAGAGGCCGAGCGAGCTCTCGGACGTGGACCGCACGATCGAGCCGGGCGACACGGTGCTCGAGACCGGCGGGCTTTCGCATCGGCGCGCTGCACACCCCGGGGCACACCGACGGGATGCTCAACTTCGTGGTGAACCGACGCCGACGTGTTCACCGGCGACACGCTGTTCAAGGGCTCGGTGGGCGGCGTGAAGGCGCCCGGCTCGACGACCTTCGACGACCTCAAGCACTCGATCATGGAGGTGCTGATGAAGCTGCCGCCCGAGACGCGCCTGCACCCGGGGCACACCGATCCCACGACCGTCGGCGACGAGTGGGAGTACGAACCCGTTCGTGCGCGTCTGGCGCGGCCTGGACGAGGAGTCGACGGACCGCTGCACCGTCTGGGAGCAGCCCGCGACCCTCGTCCTGTGGGGCGCCCGACTACGACGGCGGGCACAAGGCCTGGGTGCGCTGGGACGAGTCGGGTGAGGACGACATCGTGCCCGGGCAGCCAGGTCGTTCGCGACTGAGCGCCTGGTCAGGCCCCGCACACGGGCCACTGGCCGGGCCCGGAGCGGGCCATCAGGATGGCCGCGCGCTTGTCCTGCTCGGCCTCGGGCGCGGCGGCCGGGTCGCCGCTGCCCCCCACGGCCTGCCAGGTGGCGGTGGAGAACTGGTACTTGCCGCGGTAGGTGCCGTTGGCGCTGATCGCCCGCGGGTCGCCGCCGGACTCGCAGGCCGCGATGGCCTGGAGCTGCGGCGACACGGCCGCACGCGCCCGCTCGGCGCGCCGCTCGCGGGTGCGGCGCTGAGCCGCTCGCTTCGCGCGCCGTGAGTGGGCCTTGGCCTTGGGCGAGTCGAGCGGATGCCCGGCAAGGGAGGACTGGATGAGCTCGTCGCCCCTCTCGGGCGACGGCTCGGAGGACGACGCGGCCAGAGCCGCCGGAACCGCGAGCAGCAGCACGACGACGGGTATCGGGAACAGCTTGCGCACAGTGCGCTTCACCTCTGTGTGTCGGGTTCAGGGCCGCCGTAGGCGGCGCCCGCGCGTGAACGCGGGGAGGAGAGCCGGCGCGGGCCCCTGCCCGGGGAGACCGACTCGACCGGTCAGGCTAGGGCGAACAGACGTTCGGACTGTGATGGCCATCACACTCGCCGCCTGCGGCCGCTCAGGCTGGCGCGGATACGCTGCCGCGCGGTGACCGCCGCGCTGCAGCCCATGGACGTCGCGGCCCGCCCGCCGGGCGACTACGCGCCGGCGTGCGGGGTCGAGGCCGTGGAACGGCTGACCGCCGCCGCCCGGCGCGCGTGGCGGGCGCGCGCGTGCTGCACGTGACCGCGGCGGGCGCGGGCGGGGGAGCGGCGGACCTGCTGGGCGCCCTGCTGCCGCTGGCCAGCGGCGCCGGGATGCACGTGGAGTGGCGGGTGCTCTTTGGCGGGACCGAGCTCATGGACGCGGCGGCTGCGCTCCACGAGGGCCTCCAGGGCGCCGAGACCGCCATCGCCGACGCCGACTGGCGCGCCTATCTGGCGGCATGCGAGCAGGCGGCGGCCACCATCGAGAACGAGTGGGACGCGATCGTGCTGCACGACCCCGGCACGCTGGGGCTGGCGCCCGCGCTGGGCAAGCCGCCCGTGTGGCGCTGCCATCTGGATGCCTCGGCGCCCGATGCGCCGGCTTGGGAGCGGGCTCAGCCGCTGGTGTCTGCCTGCTCGGCCAGGGTGTTCGCCGACGCCTCGTTCGCGCCGCCAGGGACGGAAGCGCCGGCGGCCATCGCGCCCGGCATCGACCCGCTTAGCGCCGCGCAACCCGGAGTCCGCTCCGCTTGTAGCGGGTCGCGCCCTGCGGCGGCTCGGACTCGACCTCGATCGGCCGCTCGACCAGCCAGCTCATGCGCCTGGACCGCTGGAAGGACCCGCACACGGCCATCGAGGCCTTCGCGCGCGTGCGCGAGGAGCTGCCGGCGGCTGCAGCTGGTGCTCGCCTGCGAGCTCGGCCCGGAGGGCGGTCCTGCCGGCGGTGAAGGAGATCACCGACTTCGCGGGCGGCCAGGAGGGCCTGCACCTGCTCACCAGCTACTCGGGGCTGGGCAACCTCGAGCTCGGAGCGCTCAACCAGCTATCCCGCGTGGCGATCCGGCTGTCGCTGCGCGAGGGCTTCGGCCTGGCGGCGTCGGAGGCCATGTGGCGCGGCACGCCCGTGGTCGGGGGCACCGCCGGGGGCATCCCGCTGCAGGTGCGCGACGGGGTGGACGGCTACCTGGCCGACGGAGCCGAGGAGGTGGCCGCGCGGGTGGTCGAGCTGGTCGGCGACCCGGGCCTGGCGATCGAGATGGGACGCGCCGGCCGCGGGCGAGTGCGGGAGCGGTTCCTGGTCACCCGCGTGCTCGAGGACGAGCTGCGGCTGCTGGCGCGCCTCGGCGAGTAGGTTTGCCTGCGCGATGAAGGTCACGCTCCCCGACGGCACCGCGCTCGAGCTCCCCGACGGCGCCACGGGCGCCGACGCCGCGCGCGCGATCGGCGAGGGCCTGGCCCGCGCGGCGCTGGCGATCAAGGTCGACGGCGAGCTGCGCGACCTGTCCGCGCCGCTGCCCGACGGCGGCAGGATCGAGATCGTGACGGCGCCAGCGACGAGCGGCGACGACGCCGCTCTGGCTCGTCCGCCACGACGCCGCGCACGTGCTGGCCACGGCGGTGATGGAGCTCTACCCGGGCGTGAAGATCTCGATCGGCCCGCCGATCGACGACGGCTTCTACTACGACTTCGAGTTCCCCGACGACGTGAAGCTCTCCGACGCCGACTTCGAGCGCATCGAGGCGAAGATGCGCGAGCACGTGAAGGCCGACGAGCCGTTCGTGCGCGAGGACCTGCCCGTGGCCGAGGCGATCGAGCGGTTCAAGCTCGAGGGCCAGCACTACAAGGTCGAGCTGATCGAGGACCTGGTGCGCGACCAGGGCGTGGAGACCGTGTCGCTCTACACGCAACGGCCCGTTCACCGACCTCTGCCGCGGCCCGCACGCGCCGACCACCAAGCGCATCAAGGCGTTCAAGCTCACCAGCGTCGCCGGCGCCTACTGGCGCGGCGACGCCGCGCGACCAGATGCTCACGCGCGTCTACGGCACGGCCTTCCTCTCGCAAGGAGGACCTGGCGGAGCACCTGGAGCGGCTCGAGCAGGCGCGGCTGCGCGACCACCGCAAGCTGGGCCGCGAGCTCGACCTGTTCATGTTCACCGAGCTGTCGCCGGGCTCGCCGTTCTGGAAGCCGGCCGGGACCGAGATCTGGAACCAGCTCACGGACCTCTGGCGGCGAGAGAACGCCGAGCGCGGCTACCGCGAGGTGCGCACGCCGATCCTCTACGACGTCGAGCTGTGGAAGCGGTCGGGCCACTGGGACGTGTACCGCGACAACATGTACTTCACCGACGTCGAGGGCCGGACCATGGGGCTCAAGCCCATGAACTGCCCGGCCCACACCCAGATCTACGCGTCCGAGCGGCGCTCCTACCGCGACCTGCCGATCCGCTACGCCGAGGCGGGGCTGGTGCACCGCCACGAGCCCAGCGGCACGCTGCACGGGCTGCTGCGCGTGCGCCACATCACCCAGGACGACGCCCACATCTTCTGCACCGAGGAGCAGATCAAGGAGGAGGTGCAGCGCTGCCTGGACTTCGGCTTCTCGATCTACGACACCTTCGGCTTCGAGCCGCGCCTGGAGCTCTCCACGCGGCCGGAGAAGCGCGTGGGCGAGCGAGGAGATGTGGGACCGCGCCGAGGCCGCGCTGGAGCGGGCGCTCGCGCAGGAGGGCCTCGACTACGAGCTGAACGAGGGCGACGGCGCCTTCTACGGGCCGAAGATCGACCTGCACATGACCGACTCGATCGGGCGCTCGTGGCAGCTCGGCACCGTGCAGCTGGACTACTCCATGCCGGAGCGCTTCGACCTCACCTACACGGGCGCCGACAACGCCGACCACCGGCCGGTGATGATCCACCGCGCGCTGATGGGCTGCTTCGAGCGCTTCATCGGCATCCTGATCGAGCACTACGCGGGCGAGTTCCCGCTGTGGCTGGCGCCGGTGCAGGCGGTGGTGCTGCCGATCGCCGACCGCCACGCCGAGTACGCGGAACAGGTGGCGCTCGCGAGCTGCGCGACGCGGGCCTGCGCGTCGAGGTGGACGAGCGCACCGAGTCGGTGGGCAAGAAGATCCGCGAGACCGAGCTGCGCAAGGTGCCCTACATGCTCGTCGTGGGCGACAGCGAGGTCGAGTCGGGCGAGGTGGCGGTGCGCCGCCACGGCGAGGGCGACCTGGGCTCCGCGCCCGTCGGCGAGTTCGCGGCGCGCGCCCTGGCGGAGGCCGCGGAGCGCGGATAGCCGGCGACTGCGAAAAGGCTCTGCACCGCTCCTCCGCCGCTATACTCGCTCGCGAATGAAGGGCACCCACACCACGCGCCCGCTGCCGCTGAGCGCTTGTGCCCTCTCCCGATTTCCCTCCGCTCTCCTTTGACGTCTAGCCAGAGCCCTCGTTGTAGTGCCGATCCCGCGCAGGTTCGATCGGCGCCCGCCCGAGCGCGACGACACCCGCACCAACGAGCGCATCCGCGTCAGGAGGTGCGCCTCATCGGCGACGACGGCAACCAGATCGGCGTCGTGCCCACCGACAAGGCGCTGAGCTACGCGCAGGAGCGCGACCTCGACCTGGTGGAGGTCGCGCCCGAGGCGAAGCCGCCCGTGTGCCGCGTGCTCGACTACTCGAAGTACAAGTACGAGCAGGAGCAGAAGGCCAAGGCCGCGCGCAAGCACCAGAAGCAGGTCAACGTGCGCGAGATCAAGCTGCGGCCGAAGATCGCGGACAACGACTACGAGACCAAGAAGAACCACGTGGTGCGCTTCCTCACCGGCGACGACCGGGTGAAGGTCACGATCATGTTCCGCGGCCGCGAGCAGAGCCATCCCGAGCGCGGCACCGCGCTGCTGATGCGCCTGGCCGAGGACGTCGCCGAGCTGGGCACGATCGAGCAGCGCCCGATCCAGGACGGGCGCAACATGACGATGCTGCTGTCCCCGGTGCCAAGAAGCGCACCGAGGACGGCGCGAGCGCCGAGGGCGGCGACGCGTCGCCCAACGGCGACGCTGACGCCTCGGCCTAGCTCCTTCAGGCGGATCTCGCCGCCCGGAGGGCGGCTATCCAGTTCGAGGTGCCGGCTGGATGCCGGCACGGGCTATATTCCCTCGCCGATGCCGAAGATGAAGTCCCATTCGGGCGCCAAGAAGCGCTTTCGCAAGACCGCGCAAGCGGCAAGCTCCGCGGCGCGTCACGCCATGACCAGCCACATCCTCGAGAAGAAGAACGCCAAGCGCAAGCGGCGGCTCGGGCGGCCGGTCGTGGTGGCGAAGGCCGACGAGAAGCGGGTCAGGGAGCTGCTGCGCGGATGAGCCGCGTCAAGCGCTCAGTCCACGCGCGCAAGAAGCGCCGCGCCACGCTCGACCGGGCCAAGGGCTACCGCGGCCAGTCGAGCAAGTCCAGCTACAAGCGGGCCAAGGAGGCGCTGCTCAAGGCCGACACCTACGCCTACCGCGACCGGCGCAACAAGAAGCGCGACTTCCGCCGGCTGTGGATCACGCGCATCAACGCCGCCGCGCGCCGCGAGGGCATGACCTACGGCACCTTCATGCACGGCCTCAAGCTGGCCGGGCGTCGAGCTCGACCGCAAGGTGCTGGCCGACATCGCCGTGCGCGACCCCGAGACGTTCCGACGTTTTGCCGAGACCGCCCGGGAGGCGGCCGCTGCCTGAACCCAGGCGACGGCCGCAGGACCACTCCCAGGGCGCCCACCGAGGCGCCCTTTTTGGTTCCGTGACCCGGCGCGCACGACCATGATCACCTCAGCCGACAACTCCCAGCTCAAGCTCATCCGCAAGCTCCAGCGCAAGAAGGAGCGGGATCGAGACGGGCCTGTTCGCGGCCGAGGGCGAGGACCTGGTCGAGGCTGCCGAGGCGGCCGGCTGGGAGCCGGAGCTGCTGCTGCGTGCCGGCGAGGACGTCGAGCCGGAGCTGCTCGACCGGGCAGCTCGCTGGGCTGCGGGCAGCCGCGTGATCGGCGTCTACCGGCAGCGCTGGTCCGAGCCGGGCGGGCGAGCTGTCGGTCTATCTGCATGGCGTCGGGGACCCGGGCAACGTGGGGGCGGTGCATCCGGTCCGCGCACGCGCTCGGCGACGGCCCGGTGGTGCTGGGCCCGGGCTGCGCCGACCCCTTCGGCCCCAAGGCCGTGCGGGCCAGCATGGGCTCGCTGTTCGCGCGGCCGCCCGCGCGCGCGGACTTCACCGAGCTCGAGGGCTCGCTCGTCGCCCTCGACCGCCGGGGCCGGGGTGGCGCTGGCCGACGCCGGCCCCGAGCCGCCGGTGGTGCTGTGCGTGGGCGCCGAGCGCGAGGGGCTGCCCGCCGAGCTCCTGTCGAGTCGCCGCGATCACCGCCGCGATCCCGCTGCGCCGCGAAGGCCCGGAGTCGCTCAACGCCGCGATGGCCGCGACCGTGGCGTCTGTACGAGCTCGGGACTAGGATCGCCCGCCGATGCCTGACGCCCCGCCCGCCTGCAGAGATCCGCGCCGAGGCCGAGGCGGCCATCGCCGCCGCGGCCACCGCCGCCGAGCTCGAGGAGCTGCGCGTCCGCTACCTCGGGCGCAAGGCCGAGCTGACCACCATGCTGCGCTCGATCAAGGACCTGCCCGCCGATCAGCGCGGCCCGGTGGGCAAGGGCGGCAACGAGGTCAAGGTGGCGCTGGAGGCGCAGCTCGACGAGCGCGCGCGCGACGCTGGAGGCGGGCGAGCTGGACGAGCGGCTGCGCCTCGGACGCCATCGACGTGACGCTGCCCGGCGACCCCCCGCGCGCGGGCCGGCCACCTGCACCTGATCACCGCAGACCCGGCGCGAGATCGAGGACGTGTTCCTCGGCCTGGGCTTCTCGGTCGCCGAGGGGCCCGAGGTCGAGTTCGACTACTACAACTTCACCGCGCTCAACCATCCGCCGGGCCACCCGGCGCGGATGCTGCAGGACACCTTCTACTTCTCCGAGGACGTGCTGCTGCGCACGCACACCTCGCCGATGCAGGTGCGGGCGATGGAGCTGCAGGAGCCGCCGATCTACATCGATCGTGCCCGGCAAGACCTACCGGCGCGACTCCGACGCCACCCACACGCCCGATGTTCCACCAGGTCGAGGGGCTGGCGATCGACGAGGACATCACCCTTGCCGACCTCCAGGGCGTGCTGCTGGAGTTCGCGCGCGCGATCTTCGGCCCCGAGCGCGAGATCCGGCTGCGGCCGCACTACTTCCCGTTCACCGAGCCCAGCGTGGAGGTCGACGTGTCGTGCTTCGGCTGCGACGGCAACGGGCTGGCTGGCCGACGGCTCGCGCTGCTCGCTGTGCAAGGGCTCGGGCTGGATCGAGATCCTGGGCTCGGGGATGGTCGACCCCAACGTGCTCGGCTTCGTGGCCGGACAACGGCTACGACCCGGAGAAGGTGCAGGGCTTCGCGTTCGGCATGGGCATCGAGCGGATCGCGATGCTCAGGCACGGCGTGCCCGACCTGCGCCTGTTCTTCGAGAACGACGTGCGCTTCCTGGAGCAGTTCGGCTCATGAGGGTCCCGCTGGCATGGCTGCGCAGCTACTGCGACCCCGGCCTGTCCGCCGAGGACATCGCCGAGCGCCTGGACCTGACCGGCACCGAGCTCGAGCGGATCGAGCGCATCGGCGTGCCCTCCGACGAGGGCTTCGTGGTGGGCAAGGTCGCTGGCCGCCGAGAAGCATCCCGACGCCGACCGGCTGACGGTGTGCGAGGTGGACGACGGCTCCGGCCAGGCGCGGACCATCGTCTGCGGCGCGCCCAACGTGGCCGCCGGCCAGACCGTGGCGGTGGCGCTGCCGGGCGCGACGATGCCCGACGGCACCGAGCTCGGCGAGGCCAAGCTGCGCGGGCGTGAGGTCCAGCGGCATGATCCTGGCCGAGGACGAGGTGGGCATCGGGGACCTGCACGAGGGGATCATGGTGCTGGCCGACGACCTGGCCGCGGGCGTCGCCGCTGAGCCGAGGCGCTGCCGATCGCCGACGAGGTGCTGGAGCTGGAGATCACGCCGAACCGGCCCGACTGCCTGTCGGTCTACGGGGTCGCGCGCGAGGTGCACGCCGCCACCGGCGCCGACCTGGCGCGCCGACCCCGCGGCCACGGATGCCCAGGGCAGCGGCGGCGACGCGGCCGAGGACCACGCGAGCGTCGAGATCGCCGACCCCGACATCTGCCTGCGCTTCACGGCCCGCGTGTTCGAGGACGTGAAGATCGGCCCGTCGCCGGAGTGGCTCAAGCAGCGGCTCACCGCCGCCGGCCAGCGGCCGATCTCCAACGTCGTGGACATCACCAACTACGTGATGCTCGCCACCGGCCAGCCGCTGCACGCGTTCGACCTCGACGAGGTGCGCGGCAGCCGGATCGTCGTGCGCAGGGCCGAGGCGGGGGAGAAGATGGTGACGCTCGACGACGTCGAGCGCGAGTTCGACGCCGAGATGGCGCTGGTTTGCGACGCCGAGGGCCCGTCGGGCATCGCCGGGGTCATGGGCGGCCAGATCTCCGAGGTGTCGGACGAGACCACGCGCGTCCTGATGGAGGCCGCCACATGGGTCGGGCCCAACATCCTGCGGACCTCCAAGGCGCTGGGCCTGCGCAGCGAGGCGTCGACCCGGTTCGAGAAGCAGCTGCACCCCGAGAACGCGCTGGCGGCGCAGCGGCTGGCGGCGAGGCTGATGGTCGAGCTGTGCGGCGCGCGGCTGGTGCCGGGCACGATCGACGCCTACCCGGAGCCGGCCGAGCCGCGCGTGGTGGGGCTGCGGCCCGCGCGCGTCGAGCGGCTGCTCGGCGAGTCGATCCCGCCGCGGACGAGTCGAGCGGATCCTGACCTCGCTGGGCTTCGAGGTGGACGGCGAGCAGGTGACGGTGCCCGTACTGGCGCGACGCCGACGTTCAGCGCGAGGCCGACCTGATCGAGGAGGTCGCGCGCATCCACGGCCTCGACAAGCTGCCGATCACGCTGCCCGCGCGCGAGCGGGCGGTGGGCCGCCTGACGCCGCCGCAGCGCCTGCGGCGGCGCCTGGAGGACGCGCTGCGCGACCGCGGCATGCACGAGATCGTGGCCTTCAGCTTCACCTCGCCGCGAAGCGCTCGACGAAGCTGCGGCTGGCCGACGCAGCCCGTGCTGAGCCTGGCCAACCCGCTGAGCGAGGACGGGCAGCGTGATGCGGCCGCTGCTGCTTCCGGGCCTGCTGGACGCCGCCCGCCACAACGCCGCGCACGGCGCCGGCGGCCTGTCGCTGTTCGAGTCCGCGCACGTCTACGCGCCTGGCGAGCCGCTGGAGGCGCCGGAGGGCAGCCCGGCCGGCGCCACGCCCGCCACGGAGCGCCACCATCTCGCCGGCCTGTTGGCCCAGGGAGCGCCCGGGGGGTGGCGCAGCCCGGCGCCGGAGACCGACTTCTATGCGGCCAAGGGCCTGGTCGAGGCGCTGCTCGGCGCCGCGGGCCTGGAGCTGCGAGTGGAGCCCGGCACACGGCCGTTCCTGCACCCGGGCGCGCGGCCGAGGCGTCGCTGGCCGGCGGCGGCGCGCGTCGGCTGGATCGGCGAGCTGCATCCGCTGGTCGCGCGCGAGTGGGACCTGGAGGGAGCCGCGGCGTTCGAGCTGGACTTCGACGCGCTCGCCGAGGCGGCGCCCGGCGCCGGTCGCCTACGCCGACGTGACTCGCTTCCCCGCCGTGCTGCAGGACATCGCCGTGGTCGTGGCGCAGTCGAGTGAGCGCCGGCCGAGGTCATGGCCGCCGTCCGCGAGGGCGCCGGCGAGCTGCTGGCCGGCGCCGAGGTCTTCGACGTGTACGAGGGCGAGCAGGTGGGGGAGGGCAACCGGTCGCTGGCGCTGCGGCTGGAGTTCCGCGCGCCCGATCGCACGCTGACCGACGACGAGGTGGCCGCGCGGCGGGAGGCGATCGAGGCCGCGCTGGGCGGGATCGGGGGCAGGCTGCGTGCCTGAGCGTAGCCGTCATAGGGGCCGCCGGCTTCGGCGGCGCGCTGTGCGCGGGCATCGTCCAGCGCCACCCGTCGCTGGAGCTGACCGCTGTCACCGCGCGGACCGACGCGGGCCGCCGCCACGACGCGCTGTACCCGATCCACCGGGTGGAGCTGACGATGGACGAGTTCGACGCCGACGCCATCGCGGAGGTGGCCGAGGCGGCGCTGGTGGCCTACCCGCACAAGGCGGCGGCGCTGGCCGTGAAGGAGCTGCGCGCGCGCGGCCTGAAGGTGGTGGACCTGTCGGCGGACTTCCGCCTCGCGCAGGAGGCCTACGAGCGCTGGTACCAGCCCCACGAGGCGCCCGAGCTGCTGGGCGAGGCGGTCTACGGCCTGCCGGAGATCGGCCACCGCGACGCGATCCGCGCGGCCGACCTGGTGGCCGGCCCGGGCTGCAACTCCACCGCTGCGCTGCTCGGGCTGTGGCCGCTGCGCGAGCACCTGACCGACGCGGTGGTGGACATCAAGACCGGGCGTCTCGGGCGCCGGGCGCGAGGCCACCCAGGAGACCCACTACGTGTCCGCCGCCGACAACGTGAACGCCTACAAGACCGAGGGCCACCGCCACAGCGCCGAGCTGGAGCAGGAGCTCCCGGGCGTGGCGCTTCACGTTCGTGCCGCACCTGATCCCGGTCGACCAGGGGCTGATGGCCACCAACTACGCGCATCACCAAGCCCGACCTGACCAAGGAGGACGTGCGGTCGCTGCTGCACGACGCCTATGCGGACGAGCCGTTCGTGGACGTCGTCGACGAGCCGCCCCACACCGCCCACGTGCGCGGCACCAACCGCGCGCGGGTGTACGGGACGGTCACCGGCAGCCGCGTGCTCACCGTGTCGCGCCATCGACAACCTCTGGAAGGGCGCCGCCGGCCAGGCGGTGCAGGACCTGAACCTGATGCTCGGGCTGCCCGAGACGGAGGGGCTGGAGTGACGCTTCTTCGCGCTCGCGCTGGGTCGAGCGCGCCCGACCACGTGAAGGAGCTGGCGCCCACGGCGCTGCCGCGAGGGCTTCCGCGCGCGGGCGTCGCGGCCGGGCATCAAGCCCGAGGGCCTCGACGTGGGCCTGCTGGCCTCCGAGCGCGAGGCACCGCCTCGGCCGCGCGCTTCACCAGCAACGCGCTGCGTGGCCGCGCCGGTCGTGGTGTCGCCGGAGTGCCGAGCTGGACGGCCTGCGGGCGGTGACGGCCAACTCCGGCAACGTCGAACGTGTCCGACGGCGAGCGCGGCCTGGCAACGGCCCGGGCCCAGCAGGCCGCGGCAGCCGAGGCGCTGGACATCGAGCCCGAGCGCGGTGGGGGTCGCCTCGACCGGCGTGATCGGCCGCGAGCTGCCGCGCGACAAGCTGGTGGCCGGCATCCGCCACGCCGCCGCGGGCGCTCGGCCCGAACGCCGAGGCCTTCTCGGAGGCCATCCTCACCACCGACAGCGGGCCCAAGCGGGCGTGCCTGGAGGTGGCGCTGCCGTCGGGCGCGAGCGTGCGGCTGGCCGCCCAGGCGAAGGGCGGCGGGCATGATCTCGCCGAACTTCGCCACGATGCTCTGCTTCGTCCAGACCGACGCCGCGCTGGCGGCCGAGACCGCCGACCTGCTCACCGGCGTGTCGCGTGAAGCGCTCGTTCGACCGCATCTCGGTGGACGGGCAGCTGTCCACCAACGACGCCGTGTTCGCTGATGGCCAACGGCGCGTCGGGCGTGGGGATCGAGCCGCAGAGCCGCCGACGAGCTGGCGCTGGGCGAGGCGCATCGACGCGCTGCTGCGCCAGCTGGCGCGTGGAGATGGTGGCCGACGGCGAGGGCGCCGTCGCGCGTGGGGCGCGTGGTGGTGCACGGGGCCGCGCGAGGCTGGTGGAGCCGGTGGCGCGCGCCGTGGCCGACTCCCCGCTGGTCAAGACGGCGCTGCTCGGGCGCCGACCCCAACTTCGGCCGCATCCTGCAGGCGGTCGGGCAGGCGCTGGCCGGGCCGCGCGCCGTTCGTGGTCGACCTCGCGATCGAGGGGCTGCAGGTGGTGTCGGCGGGCGCCGTGGTCGATCTCGACTACCCGGACGAGTGGGCGGCGCTGGAGGCCGTCGATGGCCGCGGACGAGGTGGAGTTCGAGCTGACCCTCCCCGGGCGAGGGCGGCGAGACCGAGGTGTTCTTCAGCGACCTCTCCCACGACTACGTGACGCTCAACTGCGGACTACACGACATGAGAGACGTCGCAGACACTTCTCGAGGCGCTGCCCTACATCCGCGACTTCCACGGGCGCACGGTGGTGATCAAGTACGGCGGCGCGGCCATGACCGACCCCGAGCTGCGCGAGGAGTTCGCGCGCGACGTGGTGCTGCTCAAGTACGTGGGCATGAACCCGGTCGTCGTGCACGGCGGCGGGCCGGACATCACGCGCTACATGGAGCGGCTGGGCATGAAGGTCGAGTTCGTGGACGGCCTGCGCGTGTCCGACGAGGCCACCGTCGAGGTGGCGAAGATGGTGCTGGTCGGCAAGCAGAACAAGGACATCGTGCTGCGCTGGGCCGCCACGGCCAGCCGGCGGTGGGCCTGTGCGGCGACGACGGCATGCTGTTCACCGTGCAAGAAGCAGCTCGGCGGGCGAGCGCGACATCGGCTTCGTCGGCGAGATCGAGCGCGTGGACGTGGACGTGCTCAACCACATCGCCGAGGACTACATCCCGGTGGTCGCCTCGGTCGGGCGCCGACCGCGAGGGCAACTCCTACAACGTGAACGCCGACGCGGCCGCGGCCGCGGTGGCCGGCGCCCTGGGCGCGTACAAGATCGTGTTCCTGACCGACGTGGAGGGCTGGCTGGCGGACCCCGCCGACCCGGAGTCGCTGATCTCCCAGAGCACGCGCCGGCGAGGTCGCGGAGCCGCTGCCCGCGGTGGGCGGGGGGATGCGGCCGAAGCTGGAGGCGTGCGTGCAGGCGCTCAACGGCGGGGTGCGCAACGCGCACATCGTGGACGGCCGCCGCCCGCACTCGCTGCTGCTCGAGCTGTTCACCGACGAGGGCATCGGCACCAAGCTGTGGCCGCTAGAGGCAGCTGCAGGCGCTCGAGGCGCGGGCCACGATGGGCACCTACGCCCGCAACCCGGTCGAGTTCGTCCGCGGCGAGGGCACGCGGCTGTGGGACGCCGAGGGCAACGAGTACCTGGACTTCCTGGCCGGCATCTCGGTGGTGCAGATCGGCCACTGCCACCCGGCGCTGGTGGAGGCGGTCACCGAGCAGGCCGGCACGCCTGATGCACGTGGGCAACCTCTACTACACCGAGCCCGCCATGCGGCTGGCCGCGCGGCTGTCGGAGCTGTCGCTGGGCGGCAAGGCGTTCCTGTGCAACTCGCGGCGCCGAGGCGGTCGAGTGCGCGCTCAAGCTCGCCCGCCGCCACCGGCGCCGGGGGCGGCTTCGTGGTCGTCGAGGGCGGCTTCCACGGCCGCACGATGGGCGCCCTGTCGGCCACGCCGCAGGAGGCCAAGCAGGCGCCGTTCGCGCCGCTGGTGCCGGGCTTCACCGTGGTGCGCGCGCGACGACCCGGCGGCCCTGGCCGCGCGCCGTCGTCCGCCGACACCGCCGCGGTCCTGCATCGAGCCGATCCAGGGCGAGGCGCGGCATCCACCCGCTCTCGGCGGACACGCTGGCCGCCGCGCGCGAGGCCTGCGACGAGCACGGCGCGCATGCTCATCTTCGACGAGATCCAGTGCGGCATGGGCCGCACCGGCCGGATGTGGGCCTGGGAGCACGCGGGCGTGCGTCCCCGACGCGATGACCGTGGCCAAGGGCCTGGGCGGCGGGCTGCCGATCGGCGCCTGCCTGACCGCCCCCGAGCTGCGCCGACGTCGCTGCAGCCGGGCGACCACGGCTCCACGTTCGCCGGCGGCCCGGTGGTGGCGGCCGGGGCCAACGCGGTGCTGGACGTGGTGACCGCCGACGGCTTCCTCGACGCCGTCGACCACCGGGGCGCAGCAGCTGGCCGAGGGCCTGACCGGGCTGCGGGCTCGATGCCCGGGGCCGCGGCCTGATGCTGGCGTTCGCCGCCACCGACGCGCCCGCGCTGGCCCGCCGCCTGCTGCTCGAGCAGCGCCTGGTGGTGAACGCCACGGGCCCCGACACGATCCGCCTGCTGCCGCCGCTGACCGTCACGCGAGCCGAAGTCGACGACGCGGTGGCCCGGATCGGCACGGCGCTATAGCGTTCCGACGCCGATGACCGACGACCGACGACCCCTGGCGGCACCGCCTCGTACGAGGCCGACCCAGACGAGGTGGGCCGCGTGCTGCTGCTCTACTCGGGCGGGCTGGACACCAGCGTGATGCTCAAGTGGATCCAGGACGAGTACGACGCCGAGGTGGTGGCGCTCACCGTGAACCTCGGCCAGCCCGGCGAGGACTTCGACGTGGTGCGGGGCAAGGCGATGGACCTGGGCGCGCTGCGCTGCGACGTCGTCGACGCCCGCGAGGAGTTCGCGCGCGACTACGTGCTCCCGGCCATCAAGGCCAACGCGCTGCTACGGCGGCGGCTATCCGCTGTTCACCGCGCTCGGCCGCCCGCTGATCGCCAAGCTCGCGGTGGAGCACGCCCGCGAGCACGGCTGCGACACCATCGCCCACGGCTGCACCGGCAAGGGCAACGACCAGGTGCGGATCGAGTCGACGGTCATCGCGCTCGATCCCGCGATGAAGATCATCGCCCCGGTGCGCAACTGGCAGATGGGCCGCGAGGAGGAGATCGCCTACGCGCGCGAGCACGGGATCCAGGTGAAGGGCGGCACCGAGGCGCCCCCGTACTCGATCGACGACAACATCTGGGGCCGCTCCTCGGAGGGAGGGCCCGATCGAGGACCTCAGCGAGCCCCCGCGCGACGACGTGTTCGAGCTGGTGGCAGACGCGCGCGACGCGCCGGACGAGCCGCAGGACCTGCGGATCGAGTTCGAGCGCGGGGTGCCCGTCGGGCTCGACGGCGAGCGCCTTGGCCTGGTGGAGCTCATCGAGCGCTGCGCGCAGGCCGGCTCCCGTCACGGGGTCGGCGTGGTGGACCACGTGGAGGACCGGATCGTGGGCCTGAAGGTGCGCGACCTCTACGAGGTGCCGGCCGCCGAGATCCTGCTCACCGCGCACCGCGAGCTGGAGAAGCTGGTGGGAACCATCCACCAGAACCGCTTCAAGCGCGGGCTCGACGAGCAGTGGGCGTTCCTCGTATACGCGGGACTCTGGTACGAGCCGCTGCGCGAGGACCTCGACGCCTACATGGAGAGCGTGAACGAGCACGTGACCGGCGAGGTCACGGTGCGCCTCTACAAGGGCAGCGCCAGGCCCGTGGCGCGCAGCTCGCCCAACGCGCTCTACGACGAGGCGCTGGCAGGCTTCGGCGAGTCCGGCGGGCTGTTCTCCCAGCAATCGAGCCCGGGGTTCATCGAGCTCTGGAGCCTCCAGTCGCGAATGGCTTACGGTCTGCGCAACCGGGGAAGAGGAGAGACATGAACTCCAAGAGCTACACAGTGCTCGGCTGGATCGTCTGGCAGATCGGCTCGCGCGTTGCCAAGCGCAAGATGGTCCAGAACCGCGCGAAGCTCGGCGCCGCCGGCGCAGTCGCGCTGGTGCTGGTGGCCGGCGTGCTGGCCGCCCGCGCGGGCGACGACGACGTCTAGGCCAAGCTAGGGCTTGGAGGACCGCTCGGCCGGGCGGGCCGGGGCGGGCTCGCGCGGCTTCGCCGTGGGCTCGCGGAAGCGGGTGCCGATCGTGATCAGCAGGTGGGCCACGCCCAGCGCGATGAAGAAGGCGGCCGCCTCGGTCTCGTCCGAGAAGCCGGCCACGAACGGGAGCGCGATCAGCAGGCCCGCCAGCAGGTAGTCCAACACCACGTGCGCGGCCTTGGGGATGCTGTTCACCAGGCTCGTGGGCCCATCCGTGGCTGCGGCCACCGCCAGGATCACGATGCCGATCACGATCGACGAGGCAGTTGCGACGCCGTCGTCGAAGCTCAGCAGCAGGGGAGCAGCGATGAACAACGCCCCGGCCGCGTACTCGATCGCGCCGTGCACGAACAGCGGGATTGGGCCCTCGCGCATCACTAGCCGAGCAGTACCCGTCGGCGGTGGCCGCTAATCCGCGTGGCGTCCCCCCAAACTGCGACAGCAGGGCACCGCGGGACCCCGGAGAGATCCGAACTCGACCCTATATTCACCGTCCCGTGTCCGCCGCCCACCTGCACGTCCACTCGCGAGTACTCGCTGCTCGACGGCGCGTGCAAGATCGACAAGCTCGCGGAGCGCGCCGCCGCCTACGGGCAGCCGGCCCTGGGGCTGACCGACCACGGCGTCATGAACGGCGCGGTGGAGCATCTACAAGGCCTGCCAGCAAGCACGGGATCAAGCCGATCCTGGGCTTCGAGGCCTACTTCGTCGACGACCGCCGCAGCGACGCCGTCAAGTACGAGCGCAACCACCTGACGCTCCTGGCGCGCCTCCGACGCCGGCTTTCGCAACCTGGTCAAGCTCACCAGCGCCGGCTTCCTCGAGGGCTACCGGCGCGGCAAGGCCAACGTGGACCTCGAGCTGCTCGACCGCCACTCGGAGGGCGTCATCGCCCTCACCGGCTGCCTCCAGTCGCGCTTCTGCCGGCGGCTCGTGGACGACAACCCCGCGGAGGCCCGCGCGCACGCCGACGAGCTGATGGAGGTCTTCGGCTCCGAGAACGTCTACTTCGAGGTCCAGCAGAACGGCCTGGCCGAGCAGGACAAGGCCAACGAGGGCATCGTCCGAATCGCGCGCGAGGTCCGCCGGCCGCTGGTGGGCACCGCCGACGTGCACTACCTGGGCCGCGAGGACTACCAGAACCACGCTGCGCTGCTGTGCGTCCAGACCAAGTCCACGCTCGACGAGCCCAAGCTCACCTTCGACACCAACGAGTTCTACCTCAAGGACTCCGGCGAGATGGCGCGAGTCGTTCGCCCCCTGGCCGGAGGCCGTGCCCACTTCGCTGGAGATCGCCGAGCGCTGCTACGTGGAGATCGAGCTGGGCAAGATGTTGATCCCCAGCTACCCGACGCCCGACGGCCAGGACGAGGGCGCGCTACCTGCGCCGCCTGGCGCGAGCAGGGGCTGCGCGCGCCGCTACGGCGACCCGCCCCCGGCCGAGGCGGTCGAGCGCCTGGAGATGGAGCTCGAGACGATCGGCCGGATGGGCTTCGACGCCTACTTCCTGATCGTCTGGGACTTCGTCAAGTACGCCAAGGACAACGGGCATCGCGGTCGGCCCGGGCCGCGGCTCGGCGGCCGGCTCGATCGTGTCCTACTGCCTCGACATCACCGAGGTCGACCCGCTGGCCTATGGCCTGCTGTTCGAGCGCTTCCTCAACCCCGAGCGGGTGTCCATGCCCGACATCGACATCGACTTCTCGGTGAAGGGCCGTGAGCGCGTCATGCGCTACGTCGCGGACAAGTACGGCAGCGAGTCGGTCGCCCAGATCGTGACCTTCGGCAAGATGCTGCCGCGCAACGCCACCCGCGACGCCGCGCGGGTGCTGGGCTTCGACTACGGCACCGGCGACCGGCTGGCCAAGCTCATCCCCGAGCCGGTCATGGGCCGCTCGCAAGAGCTTCGACGAGTACCTCAAGGAGGAGCCCGAGCTCAAGCGCGTCTACGACTCCGAGCCCGAGTCGCGGCAGGTGATCGACACCGCCCGCGGGCTGGAGGGGATCGTGCGCAACGCCGGCATCCACGCGGCTGCGGTTGTGATCGCCGACCGCCCGCTCACCGACATCGTGCCGCTGCAGCTGATGGAGGACCGCGGCGCCGCGGTCGAGGCGGCGAGCGGGCCTACCGCACCGTCACCCAGTACTCGATGGGGCCGATCGAGGAGATCGGCCTGCTCAAGATGGACTTCCTCGGCCTGCGCAACCTCGACGTGATCGAGGACTGCCTGGAGATCATCGAGAAGTCCACCGGCCAGCGGCCCGACATGACGGCCCTGCCCCTCGACGACGCGAGACCTACGAGATGATGGCCCGCGGCGACTCGGTGGGCGTGTTCCAGTTCGAGTCCGAGGGCATGCGCGACGCGCTGCGCAAGGTCCGGCCCACGGAGTTCGAGGACCTGGTGGCGCTGGTGGCCCTCTACCGGCCCGGCGCCATGCGCCACATCGACACCTACGCGCGCAACAAGCGCACGCCCGAGGCCGTGAGCTACATCGACGAGCGGCTGCGCCCTATCACCGAGGCCACCTACTCGGTGATCCTCTACCAGGAGCAGTCGATGCAGATCGCCAAGTCGATCGCGGGCTTCTCGGGCGCCGAGGCCGACGACCTGCGCAAGGCGATCGGCAAGAAGAACCGCCAGGCCATGGCGGCCTGCGCGAGCGCTTCTTCGAGGGCGCGCGCGCGAGCGGCACGCAGCAGCGCGTGATCGAGGACCTGTGGGCCGTCAACGAGGCGGCAGCCGACTACTCGTTCAACCGCTAGTCACGCTGCCTGCTACGGGCTGATCTCCTACCGCACGGCGTGGCTGCGGGCCAACTACCCCGCCGAGTACATGGCCGCGCTGATCTCGTCGGTCATGTCCACCAAGGACAAGGTCCCGTTCTTCGTCGCGTGCTGCGAGGACATGGGCATCGACGGTGCTGCCCCCGGACGTGAACGAGTCGGGCCACGACTTCGTGGTCCGCACGGCGCGGCACGTCGCCACGCGGCGACATCCGCTTCGGGCTCGACGCGGTCAAGAACGTGGGCTCGGCGGCGGTCGACGCGATCTGCGCGGCACGCGAGGAGGGCGGGCGCTTCACCTCGATCTGGGACTTCTGCCGCCGTGTCGACTGCCGTGCCGTGAACAAGAAGGCCATCGAGGCGCTGATCAAGTGCGGCGCGCTGGACTCCACCGGCGCCACCCGCACGGGCATGCTCAGCGTGCTGGAGCAGGCCCAGGGCGCCGGCCAGAAGTCACAGCAGGACGCGCTGCTGGGCCAGTCCTCGATCTTCGACCTCGAGGAGCCCGCCCCCGGCGGGGCGCCGTCCGCGGGCGCGCCTGAGCTGCCGGTGCCGCCGCTCGAGGACGAGCGCCCGCAGCTCAACGCCTGGGAGAAGGAGACGCTCGGGCTGTTCCTGTCCAGCCACCCGCTGAAGGAGGTGCGCGCCGCGCTGCGGGCCAAGGTCGACTGCTCGCTCGCCGACCTGCGCGAGCAGCGCGACGGCGAATCGGTCACGGTGGGCGGGATGGTCACCGAGTGCAAGCGGATCCGGACGCGCAAGGGCGACCCGATGATGTTCGCCACGCTCGACGACCTGGAGGGCAGCGTCGAGATGCTCGTGTTCAACTCGGCGTACGCGGCCAACGCCGAGAAGGTCGAGACCGATGCGCGTGGTGCTGGTCCGCGGGCGCGTCGACCACAAGGAGGCGGGCGAGGTCAAGCTCATCGCCCAGGACGTCGAGCCCTTCAGGCCGTCGGCCGAGGAGGTGGCCGCCGCCGCGGCCATCGAGGCCGCTGAGCCGGCGCTCAAGCGGCTGGCGCTCGATGTCGCGCCGGGCGTGCCCGAGAGCTTCCTCGAGGAGTTGCAGGAGGTCGTGAAGGGGTTCCCCGGCGAGTACGAGTTGCTGCTGCGAGTAGGCGACCGGCGGCTGCTGCTGGGGCCCGAGTACCGGGTGTCCGCGGACGCCGCCTGCCGCGCCGAGCTGTCGGCGCTGCCGGGCGCATCCGTGCTTGCCGCGTAGCCCTTCGCAGGCGTCTCCCGCGGCTACACTCTCCACGTGGAGAGAGCACCTGTCGCCGAGTCACGCGAGCTGCACGAGTGCCGCCAGTGCTGTCCTTCTGCGACCGCGTGGTGCATCCCGCGGGATGCATCGAGTCGGGTTGCGCCTACCTCTATCTCTACGACGACGAGGACACCGGCCAGCGCTTCATGGGCTGCATGAACAAGGTGTTCCGCGCGGAGATCGACGTGCAGGCCTTCGAGGCGGCGCAGCGCACCCGCCACGGGTTCGGCGGCGTGAAGATGACGGGCACGCCGCTGCCCCAATGCCGCAGCTCGGTCGAGCGCGCCTACGACGGCCACGGCGAGCCCTTCGACTGCGTAACCCGGGCTTCTTCGAGAAGCCCACCGCGGTCGAGGTCGATGACGGCTTCGACCTGCGCGACCGGCTCTAGCTCGACGGCCTAGCGCCCTGCGCCTGCGCGCCCGGCGGCCGTTGCGGCGCAGCTCCCGCGCCCGCTTCATGTCGGCCGCCGTGATGCCCTTGCCCTCATGCCCGGGCCCTCGAACAGCGCGGGCAGGCCCTCGAAGCGCGGCTCGGACAGGAATGCGCCGATGCCGCGGGGGCCCAGCTCGCCCGTCGCCCAGTGGCGCGTGGCGGTCGCGGTTGGCACCCAGCGGCGCCTGCGAGTCGTTCACGTGCAGGCAGCGCAGGCGGTCCAGGCCCACGATCTCGTCGCAGCGGTCCACCACCTCCGCCAGGCCGTCCGCGGTACGCACGTCGAACCCGCTGGCCAGCAGGTGGCATGAGTCCAGGCACAGGCCCAGCCGGCGGTGGCCGCCGGCGTCGTCGATCAGCTGCGCCAGCTCCTCGAACGTGCGCCCGAGCGTGTTGCCCGCCCCGGCGGTGTCCTCCAGCAGCAGGGGGCACGAGCCGGTGTCCTGCAGGGCGCGGCCCAGCAGATCGGCGACTCGGGCCAGAGCCTCGTCATGCGGCTCGCCCACCGTCGAGCCCGGGTGCAGCACCACCCCGACCGCGCCTATGTCCTGGCCCATCTCCAGCGAGTGGACCAGCGAGGACAGCGACTTCTCCCGGATGGCGGGGTCCTTGGAGGCGCAGTTGATGAGGTAGACGGCGTGGATGACCACCGCGCCGATCGGGCCGTCGGCCATGAGCTCGCGAAAGGCGGCCACGTCGTCGTCCTTCCACCGCGTCGGGCGCCACATCCGCGGTGACTGGTTGAAGACCTGGATGGCCTCCGCACCCACCTCCACGCCACGGGCGTGTGCGTTCACGAGCCCGCCGGCGGTGGACACGTGGGCGCCGATGAGCACGCCGGGGTTCTAGCATCGCCCCGTGTCCTCCGAACCCGTCCGCGTCCGCTTCGCGCCCTCGCCCACGGGCGCGCTGCACATCGGCGGGGCGCGCACCGCGCTCTACAACTGGCTGTTGGCCCGCAAGTCGGGCGGCACGCTGGTGCTTCGCATCGAGGACACCGATCGCGAGCGCTCCACGCCCGAGAACGTGGAGCAGATCCTGGACGCGCTGCGCTGGCTGGAGCTGGACTGGGACGAGGGCCCGCTGTCGCAGGCCGAGCGCGCCCCGCGCCACCGCGAGCAGATCGACCGTCTGCTGGCGGACGGCCATGCCTACGAGGACGACGGCGCGGTGCGGCTGCGGGTGCCGGGGGAGGGCGAGACCGTCGTCCACGACGTGATCCGCGGCGACGTGACGTTCCCACACGCCTCGATCGACGACTTCGTGATCGCGCGCTCGGATGGCAGCGCGCTCTACAACCTGGCGGTGGCCGTGGACGACCTGGACATGGGCATCACCCACGTCGTGCGTGGCGAGGACCATCTCTCCAACACCCCCAGGCAGGCGATGGTGCTCGAGGCGCTTGGCGCGGAGCCGCCGATCTACGCCCATCTGCCGCTGCTCCACGGGCCCGACGGTAAGAAGCTGTCCAAGCGCCACGGCGCTGCGTCGGTGCAGGAGCTGCGCGAGAGCGGCTACCTGCCCGAGGCCGTGCGCAACTACATCGCCCTGCTCGGCTGGGGCCTGGACGCCTCCACCACCTTCATGGACACCGAGCAGCTCGTGGAGGGCTTCTCGCTGGAGCGGGTGTCGCGCTCGCCCGCCGTGTTCGACGAGCAGAAGCTGCGCTGGATGAACGGGCGCTATCTGCGCGAGCTCGCACCGGGTGCACTTGCCGAGCGGCTGGAGGCGCTGCTGGGGCGCGAGGGCCTGGAAGGGCCCGCGGGCGTGGCGCAGGAGAAGATGCAGACGCTGGCGGAGTTCTGGCCCCTGGCCGGCTTCCTCGTGGAGCGCCAGCCGACCGACGAGAAGGCCTGGGCCAAGGTCATGCGCGACGGCGCACCCGAGCGCCTGACCGCGGCGCGCACAGCCCTGGCGGGGCTCGAGAGCTTCGACCACGCCTCCGTGGAGGCGGCCCTGCGGGGACTGGTGGACGAGCTGGGCGTCAAGCCGCGCGAGGTCTACCAGCCGCTGCGCGTGGCAATCAGCGGCTCGACGATCTCGCCGGGCATATTCGAGTCGCTCGTGGCCCTGGGGCGCGAGGAGACGCTGGCGCGGCTCGACGACGCCCTGGCCAGGCTCGCTCCCGCCCCCTGAGAGTCGCCACGCGGGGGCTTGACTCCTGAGGCCGCCCTGCCGATAGGAGGGTGCAGGGCCGCCCTGCGGTCCTCGAGGCGACCTACTTACACATGCAAGCACTCGTCACGTCGAAGACCCCAGCGTCCACGAGCTCCCTACAGGGGCAGGCCGACGGCCACGGCCGGCGGCTGACCGCTGCGTTCGAGGCGCTGGAGGTGTTCCCGGCCCTTGCGGAGTCCCGCAACCGCGTGCTGCGGATCGTGCGCGAGGACCGCACCTCAACGGGCGAGATGGTCTCGGCTGTGGAGTCCGACGTGGCGCTTGTCACCACCGTGCTGCGCATGGCCAACGGCATGACCTCCAAGCGCAAGGGCAAGGTCGCCACCGTCCCCGAAGCGGTGGAGCTGCTCACGCCCGAGGGCGTGGAGCAGCTGGCCAGCCAGGCTCGCGTGTTCGACTTCTTCGAGCGCACGCCGGGCTGGGAGGGTGCCCCCGAGCGGTTCCGGCTGCATGCCGTGGCCACGCAGGCCGCGGCCGACCGGCTGGCCCGCGAGATCGACTTTCCCGACCGCGACGAGCTGCTGACCTCCGCTCTGCTGCACGACATCGGAAAGCTCGTGCTCATGCACGCCTACCCGGCGTATCCGGGTCAGATCCACGGCCAGGCGCGCACCCCCGAGGAGCGCGTGCACCGCGAGCGCCGCGAGCTCGGTGTTGACCACGCGCTCGTGGGCGGCGTGCTGGCCCGCAGGTGGGGGCTGCCCAACAGCCTGGCCGGCGCGATCGAGCGCCATCACGCGGCCGACTCGGACGGGCAGGCGGCCATGGTGCGCCTTGCCGACATGCTGGCCCACTACGGGCACAGCCAGGGCGTGGACCCCAACCAGCTGCTGCAGGCCGCCCGGGCGCTGGAGCTCACGCCGGAGCTGCTGCGCGGCCTGATGTACGAGTTCCCCTACTCGGGCAACGGCAAGCGCCACGTGGACCCGTGCCCGCTGTCGGGACGCGAGCTGGACGTGCTCAAGAAGCTGGCCGAGGGCAAGGTCTACAAGCAGATCGCGCACGAGCTCGAGCTCTCCACGAGCACCGTGCGCACGCACCTCCACAACACCTACGCCAAGCTCGGCGCCAACGACCGCGCCCAGGCCGTCCTGATCGCCACCGACCGCGGCTGGATCTAGGACGACCCCGCCTGAGCTCGGCTCAGGCCGTAACGAGCTCGCGAGCGCGCAGGTCCCACGACAGCTCCCGCCGGCCTTCGCCCAGGGCGGTCACGATTGCCTCCACGACCCGCTCGTGCTCGAACGGCTCGGGCAGGTCGGGCGGCTCCCCGGCGAGCGCGCGGCCGGAGAAGCCGGTGTCCATGTGCGGGGGGCGCACGTCGAGCACCGTGAGGCCATCTCTGCGGCGCTCGCGGCGCAGGGCCGCCAGGTACGCCGAGAGCGCGGCCTTGGAAGCCGAGTAGGCGGCCAGGCCCGCCATGGGGTGGTCAGCCACGGTGGCCGACAGCGCCACCACGGCGTCGCCCTCGCCCATCTGGCGGGTGCCCGCACCGATGAGAGCCATCGGCCCGAGCGCATTCACGGCCATCAGCTCCGCGGCCGTGTCGCCGCGCAGCTCGCGCGCGTCGCCGAACGCGGGCGCGCCCACCGCAACGGCCAACAGGTCCACGCCGCCCAGGGCGGCGGCCAGTGCGTCCACGGCCCCCTCGCACGAGGCGGCGTCATGGGCGTCGAAGCGCGCCGTTGGTGCGTCGAGCTCCTCGCCCAGAGCGCTCAGCCGGCCCTTGTCCCGGCCGGCGAGTGCCACCTCAGCGCCGGCGGCGGCCAGGGCACGTGCCAGCCCTGCGCCCACGGTCCCGGTCGCTCCGGCCACGATCGAACGCGCGCTCTGAAGCTCCATCGCCAGGGATCCGTTTCGCGGTCGCGCGGGGATCATCTATCCGCGGTGCGCGGCACCGTGACGCTCACCCTGGCCCCCGTGTCCGAGCTCTCGATCTCCAGCCGTCCGCCCATGAGCTCGGTGCGCTCGCGAATGCTCGCGAGCCCGATGTGCCCGGGCTCGGTGGGGCCAAGAGGATCCACGTCCCCGAAGCCCGCGCCGTCGTCGCGGACCGTGAGCTCGACCTCGCCCGCTCGCGGCTCCACCAGGATGGTCACCGTCTCCGCGGAACCGTGGCGCGCGGCGTTGACCACCGCCTCCTGGACGATTCGAAAGAGCTCCCCCTCCACATCGGACGGCAGCTCCACGCGCGGCGTGTCCAGGCGCACCTTGATCCCCAGGCGCCGCTCCCACACGGGCAGGCACCGCTCCAGCGCGGCCTCGAGGGAGAACTCGTCAAGGGCGTAGGGCCCGAGGTCGAGCATCTCGTCGCGCAGCGCCTGGACGTTTCGCGCCGTGATGGCGCGCGCCTCGTTAAGCATCTCCGCCACCTTCTTCGCTCCGCCCCTCGCGGCCTCGCTCTGGGCTGCCGCCAGCGACATGTCCAGCCCGATCAGCTCCTGGACGGGGCCATCGTGGAGCGACTCCGACACTCGCCGCCGGATCTCCTGTTCCGCCCGGATCGAGCGCCGCGTGAGCTCGCCCGCCTGCAGGCGCGACGCCGACTCCGCGGTGCGGAAACGGCCCACCAGCGCCACGGTGGCCAGTGCAGCCGCCGCGAACACGGCGTCGTAGAGGATCAGCAGGTCGCCCGTGATCGACCAGTCCCGCAATGCGGTGGGGATAACGAGGACGATCACCGAGACCATGGCCATCGCCACCCCGATCCGCTCGCCCTGAAAGTGGGCGTGCACGGCCAGCAGGGTCAGGGCGATGAACCGGACCGCCGCGTAGGTCTCGGGCGCGGCGATCTCGATGCACGCCAGCATGATCATGTCGCCGGCGACGATCAGCGGGTTCAGGGCGCGCTCGGGCGCCCGCCGTGCCAGCTCCAGGTTGAAGAGGCTCCAGGGCACCGCCACGCCGCCCACCACGACCGCGAGCTCGCCCTCGTAGGGAAACCCCAGCAGGACCACCAGGCCCAGCGCAAGCAGTGCCAGGAGCAGCCTGACCACGGCGAACACCAGGATCGGCTGCGATGAGGCGATCGGCAGGCGGTCGAGGGCTCTCACGCGGCCACCGGCCGGCGCGACCGCGCGATCAGCAGCGCCGCGACCAGCGCTCCCGCCGAGTCGATGAGCATGTCGGTGACCGCGCCCACCCGGCCCTCGACGAACGTCTGGTGGTATTCGTCGGTGATGGCGTAGGCCACCGCGATTGCCACGGCCGCGGCGAGCACCCGGCTTGCGCTGCCGCGGCCGCGGAGCGCGCGCCACCACAGAAACGTGAGCAGCGCGTACTCGGTGAAGTGCGCGAGCTTGCGGGCCACTAACTCGAGGATGCCCTTGTCCATGTCGGTGGTGGGCATGGAGGAGAGGGCGAAGATGACCACCATGAGCGCCACGGGGGCAGCCACGGAGCGGCCGCCCGGGCACGTCGTCGCATGCTCGTAAATTAGACTCGCGCGGCGATGCTGGCCGTCACGTCGAAGTCGCCCTACGCCGTCCGCGCGCTGGCGGAGCTGGCGCGTCGGGGCTCGGACCAGCCCGTGCCGATCGGCGAGATCGCGCGCGCCCGCGACATCCCGGTTCAGTTTCTCGAGGGCCTGTTCGCCACCCTGCGCCGTGCCGGCATCCTCCACAGCCAGCGCGGGGTGAAGGGCGGCTACCTGTTCGCGCGTCCGCCGGCGGAGGTGACGGTGCTGGAGGTAACCGAGCTGCTGGAGGGCGAGCTGGGCGCCGACGCCGCCGGCTCCGGCCAGGTCTGGGTCGACGCTACGGAGGCGATCAAGGGCGTGCTGCGGAGCACCACGATCGCCGACATCGCCGAGCGCGAGGCGCAGCAGAGCGGCGCGCCGATGTACTACATCTAGAAGGTGTCCCGGCCTAGAGCCTGACTTGGCTCTGGAATCAGGAATGGGCCGCTGGCGGACCGCTCGAGAACCGCCTGATTCCGACACGGACTGCACCGCAACTGCACCGCACCCCGCTCTCGCGACCCCGCCAGCCCGCTGGTCTTGCGCCTGGGAATCGCGATCTGATCCAGTGAGGTGAGCGGTGGCAGCCTGCCCGAACTGGCCGGTGAGGTCCGCGCCAAGGCGGAGCCCGAGAAGCCGAAGCAGAGAAAGCTGACGCCCAAGAAGCAGGGCCCTTCTGCACTCCGTTCCGGGCGTACCGCGAGAGCGGCCGCCTATCCGAGGATCAACTGCGGGCGGCGTCGAGCGCGTCTTGGAGTGCGGTCTCGTCCTCGTTGCTCAGCGAGGTCTGGATGACGGTGCCTGGCACCTTGATCTCGGGCAGGACCTTGTCGGCTGACATCTTGCGTACAAGCACGATCATCGCCGCCTTGCCCGGCTCGAGCTCGCTGCCGAGACGCTTCATGAAATCGTCGTCGACACCGCTATCGCTCGCAGCACCACCCGCCGCTCCAGCGGCAGCGCCGACCGCCATGCCGAACAGAGGCACAAAGAAGAGCAGCCCAATCAACCCGCCCCACAAAGCTCCGCCGGCGGCGCCGATTCCCGCCAGTGAGGGCTGGTGCAGCTTCACCTTGCCATCGCCGCGCCGTTCGAGCACGACGACGTCGTCGATCTCGATCACGTGGGCCTTCGCGGCTTCGCCGACATTAGAGGCGACCTCCTGCGCGGTGGACAGGTCGTCGTAGGCAATCGCAACCAGGTCACTCACTCAGGCATCCTCCTAGATCGATGGGCGGCGGATCCTTTCACGCCGCCTGGCACGGGTCCAACGATGTCTGAAACGATGGCGCTCCGCCGCTAGACCCAATAACTGAAGGGACCAGGAATGAGGCGACTGATGGCGATCACGGTGTGCCTCGCACTCGCGGCGCTGTCGGTCGCGGGGTGCGGAGACGACGACGATGAGGACACGAGCGCAGGCGCGCAGACGGAAACCCAGCAGGAGAAGACGACGACCCAGGCGGAGACCGTGCCCGCTGTCGTGAGCGTGTCGATCGGGGACAACTTCTACAAGCCCAAGCAGGTCACGATCCAAGTCGGCCAGTCGATCAAGTGGCGCAATAGCGGAGCCGTAGCCCACACGGTCACCTCCGACAGCGACAGCACCGTCAAGTTCGATTCGGGGACCCTGGACCCCAGGGGCGGTTACGCCTTGAAGCCTGCCTCCCGCGGCAAGCTCACCTACTACTGCACGATCCACGGCAAGGAGCAATCCGGCACCATCACGGTCGCTCGTTGAGGGGGCTGGGCGTTGCGACCGCCTTGGGGCGCTTCGGTTGACGCGTGCTGACCGCGCTTGCGGTAGCGTCGCCGCGATGGTTCTGCTGACTGGGATGATGCGCAGCGCCGCAGTTACGGGACGTACTGACACCCTCGCCGCATGGTGCGCTGGGCGTCAGGGCGGGCGCTGGGCGCAGCAGACGGTCGCCGCGGCCTTCCCGACAGTTGCGCCGCCCGCCCATAGGACCCAGCCCGGCAGTCGCCCCCCCGCCCACGCCGACCAGCCGAAGCCCTCCGGCGGGTCCGCTGGCGCGATTGCTAAGGCCAAGGAGCTGCTCGACGCCGGAGCGATCACGCAGGCCGAGTTCGACACGCTCAAAACCAAGGCACTTTCTTAGGAGGCAAGCGTGCTGCGACGTATTACCGACATGCCCGCCGGTACGCTCGGTTACGAGGCGATCGGCGAGGTCGAGGACGACGATTGGGAGCAGGCCGTGGAGCCGGTACTGCGCCGCGAGATCGCCGAGGGCCAGAAAATCCGACTGCTCTACCTCCTGGGGGCCGAGGCTAGAGAGGTCGAGGGCGACGCAATGACGGCCGACACCAGCTTTCGCGCCCGTCACGCCACATCGTTCGAACGCGTCGCTGTGGTCAGCGACGAGGACTGGATGCGCCCCGCCTTGCGCGGGCTTTCGTTCCTCCTCCCCGGAAGGGCCAGGGGCTTTCGGGTGAGTGAGTTGGCGGCCGCGAAGGAGTGGCTCGCGGAAGACCTTAGCCCCCGGAGTTGACCGAGCGTCCAAGCGCCGCCACGGGGCGAGGCGATCGCTCTGCTAGCAGGAGCAGCCACACGCGCGCGTGCCAGACGTTGGCAAGAGGAGGCAGGACTAGTGGCACTCGGAGTCGAAAAGACCCGTGACTTCGCCCTTACACCGACGGCTCGCTGGCGACACTCCGTTAGCGACGCGGAAGGAGGCCCATAGATGCCCGAGGAACGCACAAGCCGGATGTCGGTGGAGCGCACAAGACGCTCCGGTTGGATCACCTTCGCGGGCGTGACGGTGCTGATCGTAGGCGCATACAACGCCCTGAGCGGGATCGCCGCGCTGACCGACGATGACACGGTCGCGGCGCAGGTCAACGAGGTGCTCTACGGGATCGACCTCACAGCCTGGGGCTGGTTCTGGCTGATCGTCGGACTGTTGCAGCTCGTCACGGGTGTGCTCATTCTCGGGCGCAACATGTGGGGACTATGGCTCGGTGTGGCTGGCGCGTCCCTCAGCGCGATGATGACCGTGTTCGTCATCTTCATATTTCCGATCTGGGGGCTCGCTGTCCTCGCGCTCGACTTCCTGGTGCTCTACGCGCTGACGACCCGCATCGACGAGTTCCCGGAGTGACGCTCTCGACCAGGGCCCGGGCACCCTTGTCGCGCCCGGTCGCGGCTGTCACGCAGTATCCAGCGGCTGCACGCTTGGCAGAGCCTGAGGGTCAGTCCGCGCCGACGATACGAGGGCTGGCGACGGAGGGCGGCTAACCCCTCATCGAGCCGCTCCACGGGCCAGGGCGCCTGGCGCTCGCCTGATTGTGCGCTGCGTCCGCGCGGGCAAGCTGTGCCAAGGTGATGCGCACCTGTGTGCGGGACGGGTTTCGTGGGACTGTTCGGCCATGGCGCAAGGGACTGCGCTGGGGCACGCGCGGCTCGGCGGCCTGACCCGGCGAAATAGGCCTTCGGTCGGGTGGCGTCCAACGGTCCGTTTTGTGGTCGCGTTTGGTCTGACGGTCGCGTATGTCGCATTTGGGGTCTACGTCTCAGCGCCCTGGAGGTCGGACCTGCGTGAGGCGATCGGCCCGGTGATGGCGTGGGTCATTCCGATCCTGCTCGCCTACGTCCCGGCGGCGGTGATCGGTTTTCTCATCTTCACGCTGTCGACGCTTCGCTATCGCGTCCCGTCTCCGTCGCCGCCGACGGGGCCATGGCCGGACGGCCAATGGCCAGCGGTGACGGTGATCGTCGCGGCGTGGAACGAGGAGTGCACGATCGTGGCGACCTTGGAGCGGATCGCGGGACTCGCCTACACCGGCCCGATCGAGGTCGTCTTGGCCGACAACAACTCGACCGACGCCACCGCAGAGTTAGCGCAGGAGACGGCGCAGCGACTCGGGCTGGACTATCGGCGGGTGTTTGAACCTATGGTCGGCAAGCACCACGCGCTGAACACCGCCCTTGAGAGTGTGACCACTCCGCTGGTGGTGACCGTGGACGCGGACACCCTGTTGCACCCGGAGGCGCTTACGTACCTGGTCGCTCGCGTAACAAGCCGCCCTCAGGACCAGCATGTGTGCGCGTGCGCTGGCGCGCTCGTTGTCGAGAACGCGCACACCAATCTGCTCAGCCGGATGCAGGGCTGGGACTATCGGCTTGGGATCAACGGTGTCAAGCGGATGCAGGCGGCGTACAACAGCGCGCTAGTCGCTCAGGGGGCGTTTTCGGCCTACTGGACCGATGATCTGCGCGCCGTCGGCGGCTGGCCGGATGCGATCGGGGAGGACATCGTGTTGACCTGGACGCTGATGGACTCGCGCGGGCTCGTTCAGTACGAGCCGTGCGCGCTGGGCTTCACCGTCGCACCCGAGAAGCTCGAGCACTTCATGCGCCAACGCTCACGCTGGGCACGCGGCATGTTCGAGAGCCTGCGCCGCAACCCGCCCACCCGCCAACCACGCGTACTGGCCAAGTTCGTCAGCGGAATCGACTACCTGGTGCCGTTGCTCGACATCGGCTTCATCTTTTTCTGGATTCCCGGTGTGATCCTGTTCGTGTTCGGCTATCCGCTGCTGTTTTCTTGGTGGTCAATGCTCGTAATTCCGATCACCCTGATCATCTATGGGCTCCTACGCCGCTGGCAGGAACGGCACGTCTTCCGCCGCCTCGACGTACACCCCAAGCACGACACACGCGGCTTCTTCGGCTACCTGTTCGGCTACCAGGTGCTGACCTCATCCGCCTCCCTACGCGGCTACTTCCAGTACCTCACAGGCGCGGCACGCCGGTGGAGGTAACCCGCGCGGCGGGACGCGTCAGTACCGCCGCCACCGTAAGGCCGCAGCCCCCTCGAAGGTTCCGCTGACCTCCGTACCCTCGGGCTATGGCCGACGTGCACGCCGACTTGAACACCGAGCTGCGCCGCCGGGCGCGAGCGGGCAGCGTAACGCTCGATCTCGCCGCGAGCGGGGGCCGCGCCGTGAGCGCCAAGAGCGGCGACCCGCGACAGAACCCCGGTGACCCGCTCCGAGCCGCCGCAGGCACGGCCCACGGACCGGAGTCCCAGCAGGGAGTGACGTGTCAGCGGGCACCTGTAGGTGCCCGACCTGCGGCAACCGGATCGACGTGGAGTCCACGCAGAGTCTGCCGCCGCGTTCCAACTGCGGCAACGGCGAGTGGGCGACTCAGAGCGGCGGCGACAGGTTCGAGGGGTCCCTACACCGACGTTGACCCCGACGTAAGCACGTGGTGTTCGACCTGCGACCCTTGACTTTCATCGATCTCGCCGGCCTCCGGACAATTCTCAGAGCTAACGACGTTGACGGGCTCGACGTGACAGTCGTGCGACCGCGCGGCCTCGCCAACCGAGTGTTCACGCTCACCCGCGCAACCGAAACCCTCAGGATGGTCGAGCGCTGGTGACCAACCTATTGCGCTAAGCCGCTTCGGCGGGCTCGCTTGAGCCGAAGTCCGCTCGGCGCCCTCTGCTGGCCGGCATCCCGACCTCCTTCGTCGTCACCCGTCCCGAGACGCCCGCACATGCACGGGTCGTACCGTCACGCCCCGATCTCTTGCCCGCGCCCGGGCAAACTCTTGCGGCGTCCTCCGTTGCTTCGCTGCGTCGACTGCGTGGGATGCGTCGGCTGCGTCGGCTGCATGGGGCTGCGGGAGCAGTCGGTCGGGTGGGCGAGCGCCTTAGAGGCCCGGAGCGGCCGGCGAGCCGTTGTTACTTCTTGAGTTTCTCGCGAATGAGGTCAGACCGTGACGGATCCCCGCTAGCGAGCGCGTTTAGCGTGAGTCGTTCTGGACGGTCGCTGAGCCCTCCGACACTCCGTGACGTGTCTGAAACGTGTCGGACCCCCGGCACCCCTTCAGCCGGATATGGGGACCCCGCGCGACTGAGACTCCTCGTCGAGCGGCGGCTGCGGCGACTCGCTCCTCAGCCCAGGATCTTCCCGATCCGCTCCGCCTGATCGCCCACGCGCTCGATCTCCTTGGAGGCGTTCTTCGACGTCTCGCCGAACTGCTTGCTGGCCTTGCCGACGGTCTTGACGACCGACCCGACGTCAAAGTCCGGCAGCCTCGGCTTTCCGATCGAGCGCGGCAGCGGCACTCCGAGGACCTTGACGCGTCGATTGCGGTTCCTCAGAAGCAGGCCGCCGGCCAACCCCGCGGCGGTTGCGCCCACGGCGATCGCAGGCCCACTGGCCTTGCTCGCGGCACCTTTGAGCGTGTCGACCACGCCGTTGTTCTTCTGAGCGCTGTTGCTACTGCTACTACGAGCCCCACCGGATGAGTTCGCCTTGCTCCTGCTCTGAGTGGCCGGCTTGCGGCGAGCCGTCGCCGCTCCGCTGCTCGAGCCGGCTTTGCCGTTAGTCGAACGCGCGGTCGCGGTCCGGCGCTTCGTGGCGGCGGACGTCGAGCGGGCAGAGGCACCCTTCGACTTGGCGGACCCGCCGCCGGACTTCGCTGCCGGCTTCGACTTGGCCTTCGGGCTCGCTCCGTTCGGCGAGCCGGTCTTGCTCCTGCTGCTGCGTGATCTCGACTTGCTGGTGGCCATCCCTCATCCTCTCGATCGGGCAAATCCCTGCGCCGCCCCACAGATACCCGCGTTGGCGTGCGGTAACCAGACCTGATGCCCTGCGGCACGAGTGTTGCAATGGGGTCGTCCCAGGCCGGAGGCGTTCGCAGCACGGATCATCGGCATGGTCGAGGATCTCTCGTGCGCAGCGGAGCCTCGCCGATCTACGGTCAGCCCACGGGCTGGCAGCCGGCGCGACCGCGGCCGCATCTACGATTTCGCCGAAACCGTGGCCAACCACAGCGAGTTCTGCGGCGCCTGCTTCGACCCCACAGGCCACACCCTGTTCGTAAACCAACAGGGCGGCCGCCCCGATCCCTCCGCCGTCACCTACGCGATCACCGGCCCCTGGCGCCGCCCTCGATCCCTAGCGCAATGAAGGCCTGCGTCCAGAAACGGCCCCCCTACGGGACCGAGTGCCTCGAGCCTCAGAGGATGCGCACCTAGCCGTACACAGCCGCGCTAGACGGCAAACAACACCGGCACCCCTCGGCTTCGTTACGGGGACCCCGCTGGGTGGGGACTCCCTCCTTATCGAGCAGCTGGAGGGCGAGCCGCGTCTGTCGGGCCGCGGACCAGATTCAACATTGACGCAGACGCGAGCACTGCGGACAGGACGGCCAGCGTCTTGCGCTAGGCGGCGGGACCGACGCCATCGCCGCGCATTCTGGGCGGTGGCTCCTCGAGCAGCACCGGATTGGTTAGGCGGTGGCGTCGAAGTCGCGCAGAGGGTCGGCAGCGCGGGCGGAGGCAAGGAAAGGCGACGCGAAGTAGCTGCCGACTTCGAAGGGGTCAGGCGGCGGGGGCCTTGAGCCGCACCTGGATCCGGCCGTCGGTTTCGCGGACCTCGAAAGAGGGTTGGCCTTGGGTAGCCGGACCGCGATCCAGCGATCCGTCGTCGAGGCGGAAGCGCGAGCCGTGGCATACGCACTCCACGACCTCGCCGTCGACCCGGCCGTCGCTGAGCGAACAGCCGCGGTGTGAGCAGCGGTCGTGCATCGCATGGAGCCCTTCGCCGTGGCGCAGCAGCATCACCGGGGTGTCGTCGACGACTGCGGCCCTGGGGGTGCCGTCGGTCAGGTCATTCGAGGCTGCGGCGTCCGTCCAGTCGGTGGGGCCGGGGTCATAGGCGGTCTGGTTGGGGCCAACCCCCTGCGCGTAGGCCATGTGAGCCCCGAGGAAGCCGCCGGCCGCCAGAGCACCCGATCCGGCGAGACCCAGCGCCTTGCCCCTCGCGGTGTGGCCCCGGCGCCGGGCCAGCAGTGAGGCCGCGTACAGGGCGAGTGCCCCCGCATTGGCGGCGGCGTGCGCCAGCCCGACGCGCCGCACGCGAGCATCGGCGGGCTCGGTGTCGGCCCAATCGTTGGTGCCGGTCGCGGCGGTCGGAGGATAGGAGGCCAACCCAACTGCGATCAGCCGCTCGGCAGCCCTGCCATCGGAGTCGCCGCCGATCACATCGAGGATGGTGGCGCTCAGAAACGAGCCGATCACGAGGTCAGTCAACAGCGGGTGCAGGGCGTGCCCCAGCCACCTACCGGCGAGCGCATCCTTCACGGTGCCCGCACCGATCCTGCCGCGCACCTCCTTGGCGATCGCCCTGCCCGGGCCGTCCAAGGCCTCGGCATTCTCTAGCGCTTGGACCGCACGAACCTGAGGGCGGTGTTCTGTCGAAGGCATGACCGCCCCCTACCCGCAACTACGCAACAAGAACCCACGCGACCACCGACCGTCGGTCGCGACTCTTTCGAGGCTCGTTGAACTTGGCGCTCGAGGTCAGCAGGAAGATCACGAGCGCCGGCTTAAAGCCCAACCCGTCGTGGTGCGGTACCCGACGCCGCCGGGCTGCTGTCCGGGCGGCCCTCCACTGGGGTGCCTGCGCCACTGCTTTCTGGCGGCGCCGCGGTACCTACGTGAGGGAGCCAGTTCACCGTCTTGTGGTCCGCTCATCCTCTACGGGAGTGGGGCGATTCGATTTAAAGTTCAGCGCAGCGCAGCGCGACGCAATCGCGCACGCACTCAATGTGGAGGGGCTGACCGCGCCCGACGCCACGGCACGCGCAGGAACGGCCGGCTCGGCGACCTCCCACCGTTCGACATGGCCGAGAGCACAGCCCGAGAGATCGCCGCTCGCTACCGGCAGCAAGCACCCGACGCCACAGCCCGGCAACGCGTTCAGCACCAGGAGCGATTGCTTGACGTCGGGCTCGGGCTGATGCAGCGCGAACTCGACCGCCTCACCGAGGCCTCCGAGCGGGGTCAGCTGACAACGCAGGAGGTCACGCGGCTGTCCAAGATCCTCCGCACCATGAGCGACCTGGCAGGCAGTCCCGCCCCCTCGCCCGAAGACCCGCGATCCCTAGCTCAGCCCCGGCGCAATTCCGACGTGCTTCGGCGCATGCTCGCCGACATGCACCAGCGCCCGTAGCACAAGTCCGTTAGCTAGCGGAGGACGTGCGGCCGGTGCCTGCCCTGGCGCGCGTGACCGAATACCATCGCCGCGATGTCCTGGAGGTTCCGTTGACCCAGGTTCTTGTCACTGGCGGTACCGGGTTCCTTGGCGGCTGGTGTGTCGCTGAGCTGCTGAATCGCGGGCACAGCGTCCGGACCTCGGTGCGCGACCCAAGCCGCGAAGACGCCGTACGTGCGTCGCTCGCGGGCGCCGGGGTCGAGCCGGGCGACAGGCTGACGGTCGTGACGGCGGACCTGATCCGCGATGACGGCTGGGCCGAGGCGGTGGCCGGCTGCGACTACGTGCTTCACGTCGCGTCGCCGTTTCCGTCGGCGCAGCCTAAGGACCCGGACGAGCTGATCGTTCCTGCCCGCGACGGGGCGCTGCGGGTGCTGAAGGCGAGCCTCGACGCCGGCGTCAAGCGAGTGGTGATGACCTCGTCGGTGGCGGCGGTCCGCCACGGGCGGGCCGCCTCGCCCGAGAAGCCCTACGACGAGACGGATTGGACCGACGGCGCGGACACGACGCGGACCCCGTACGTGCGCTCCAAGACGATCGCCGAGCGTGCGGCCTGGGACCACCTGCGCGCTGCGGGCGCCGAGGACCGGCTGGCGACGGTGAGCCCCGGTGCGATCGTGGGGCCGGTGCTGAGCGACGACCGCTCCTTTTCGCTGCAGGTGATCGAGCGGCTGCTAGCGGGCATCCAGGCGATCCCCCGGCTCGGGTTCACGTTCGTCGACGTGCGCGACATTGCCGACCTTCACATCCGCGCGATGACCGACCCGGCGGCGGGCGGTCAGCGCTTCCTCGCCACGGACCGCTTCCTCTGGATGGAGGACGTCGCCGCAATTCTGCGCGACCCGCTTGGTGCTGACGCCGCCAAGGTGCCCAGCCGCGTGGCGCCCAACCTGATGGTGCGTGCGATGGCGCTGTTCGACCCGAGTATCCGCTCGGTCGTCAGCGACCTCGGCAAGTCCGCCGCCTACTCGAGCGAGAAGGCGAGGTCGACGCTCGGCTGGTCGCCGCGCCCGATCGAGGATTCGATCGCCGACTCGGGGCGCAGCCTCATCGAGCACGGGGTGGTGGCCGGGAGGCGTGAGGCTTCCTAGCGACTTCACGGGTCGGCCCATTAGGGTGGGCGGTCATGCGGGAGGTTGACCGGAGGACGTTTCTTTAAGCGGTCGGCGGTGTTCGGCGGGGCGCTGTCGTTAGCAGGGGCCGCTGGAGGCTTTGAGCGCTAACGCGGCAACTGGCCGCCGGTTTAGCGGCGGCGGGTATAGGGGCTCTGTCGGATGTGGGAGACCTGAAGCTGCCGCGGGGTTTTCGTTACCGAGTGGTGTTTCCCAGAGCGGGCGACCTGATCAGTGATGGCAGCCCCACGCCGGGGGTGTTTGACGGAATGGCCGCATTTTCGCGCAGGGCCACGCAATACGACTGTGTTGATCCGCAACCACGAGAACCGGCGGCTT
>CAWFBA010000006.1:0-352795 GCA_963814005.1 uncultured Thermoleophilaceae bacterium | reverse complement strand
TGCGATACCACCGCCGGCTTCGACTACGACGAGCAACACGACGCCTGGCGCTGTCCGGAGGGTGAGCACCTCTGGCCGCACGACTTCGACCACGACCTGCGCCTCGTGCGCTACCGCGCACGAGCGCACATCTGCAACGGATGCCCGCGAAAGGACGCCTGCACCGACTCTGACCAGGGCCGGGAGCTCGTTCGGCCACTCGACCCCTGGCCGCACTCGGAGGCGGGGCGCTTTCACCGCGGTCTGTCGCTCATGCTCGTGGCGCTGGCCATTCTGGTGCTGGCCGTTGCCGGCGTCCGAAGCGGGCAGCCTCTCGAGGTCACCCTCCTCGGCGCCATCCTCCTGATGTCACTCGCCGCGGGCCGGTGGCTGCTGCGCGACTTCCGGCACCATCCGGCGGGCTTCCCCGAGCCGGACCGTCCCACGGCCTGCGGATGCGAGGAAGCCCGCGGTGATCGCGATCGTGGTTGCCGCGGTTGCCCTTGGCGCCGTGCTGCTCTTCAGTGTTCGCGTCCTGCGCGAGTACGAGCGCGGCGTGGTCTTCCGCGCTCGGCGCCTGCTCCGCGTGAAGCGGGCCCGGGCCTGATCTTCCTGATCCCGTTCGTCGACCGGATGGTCCGGGTCGACCTGCGCATCGTGACCTGGACGTGCCGCCGCAGGAGGTGATCACCCGCGACAACGTGCCGGTCAAGGTCAACGCCGTCTCTACTTCCGCGTGCTCGATCCCGAGAGCGCGGTGATCGAGGTCGAGGACTATCGACCGGCACCTCCCAGATCGCGCAGACGACGCTGCGCAGCGTGCTCGGCCAGCCGACCTCGACGAGCTGCTCGCCGAGCGCGACCGGATCAACGAGAAGCTCCAGGAGATCATCGACGAGCAGACCGAGCCGTGGGGCGTCAAGGTGCCGACGGTCGAGGTCAAGGACGTCGAGCTCCCGCGAGGCGATGCAGCGGGCGATGGCGCGCCAGGCCGAGGCCGAGCGCGAGAAGCGCGCAAGGTCATCCACGCCGAGGGCGAGTTCCAGGCCGCCGAGAAGCTCGCTGACGCGGCCGAGATCATCGCCGCGAGCCGTCGGCGCTCCAGCTGCGCTACCTGCAGACGCTGCTCGAGATCGCGCGGACAGAACTCGACAATCGTCTTCCCGCTGCCGCTGGACCTGCTCAAGCCGTTCCTCGAGCGTGCGGGGATCGACCCCCACACGCTGGAGCAACCTTGGACGACTGGCTCCTGATCCGCTTCCTGCACCTACTGGCGCTCACGTTCTTCGTAGGCGGCCAGCTGATGCTCGTGGTCGCAGTGGTTCCAGCCATGCGCGGCGTGGACGACAGCGATGACGCGCGCATGCGCGCCGTCGGGAAGCGCTTCGGCTACGCGAGCCTGGTGGCGCTGGGGATACTCGTGGCCACGGGGATCGCGATGGCGTCCCGTTTCGGCCGGTGGGGGGACGACATGCTCAACGCCAAGCTCGCAGTGCTTGTGCTGGTTGGCGTGCTCACGGGGCTGCACATCGCCACGCCGCACAGCCGAGCGGTCTCCGTTGCGCTGTTCGTTACGACCCTGCTGGTGCTGTGGCTGGGGGTGAGCCTCACCCACTGAGGCGGGCAAGAGATGAAGCGCTCTCAAGCACTCGTGCCGCTGGGGCACGACCACCACCGAGCCCTCGAGGCCGCGCTGCGCCTGCGCCGCGCCACCGAGGAGACCGTCTCAGAGGACCTCGCGTACTTCCGCGAGTTCTGGGCAGGTCATGCGGAGCGGCGCCACTTCGAAATCGAAGAGCAGCTGGTGCTGCCCGCGATAACCGGCGACGAGGGCTGGGACGCGCTGGCGGAGCGGGTCCGGCGCGAACACAGGGAGATCCGGAAACAGGCCGAGACCGTTGGCAGCGTGGACGACGCGCGCGCCCTGGGTGAGCTGCTGAACGCGCACGTGCGGTTCGAGGAGCGGGAGCTGTTCGATTTTTTGGAGGCCCGCCTCGACCAGCACGAGCTCGACCGCCTCGGGGATGCAATTGCAAGTGGCAGGCGCGCAGCGGGGGGCTAGCCCGATCCCCGGAGCGCCCGTGACCGGTGTGGCTTTCAGCGTCGGGACATTTGGCGACCGCAGGCGAGTCATCGACCGGTTGATGACCAGGGAGCCGAGGGCACCCAGGGATCCACCAGGCGACCGCGGCGCGCGACTACCGGGTCTTTGCCGGTGCGGTCTCACCAGGTAGCTGGCGGGCCGCTTGTCTCTCTGGGCCGTCGGCGGGAGGCCCGGAGACAATCGAGGCTGGGGCGGAATAGGCGCCTGGGCGGTCCAGACGACCCTTCCGCGCCAGGGGGACCGCGCGCAATGATCGCCTCGTGAACGTCCTCGTCGCGAACGCGGGGTCGAGCAGCGTCAAGCTGCGGGTGGTCGATCCCGGCGGCGAAGTGCTCGCCGCGTCGGACCTGACCCGCGACGTGGACCTGGCGGCGGAGGTGAAGCAGTTCGTGGCCGCCGCGCCGGACTTCGCCGCGGCCGGCCACCGTGTAGTTCACGGGGGTGCTGCCTTCCGTGACAGCGTCGTGGTGAACGCGCGAGTTTTGCACGGCCTCGAGGGCCTACTCGACCTCGCGCCGCTGCACGACGGCCAGCGCTTGAGCTGCTGGGCGCCGTGACGGCGTGCAGCGACGTGCCTCAGGTCGCGTGTTTCGACACCGCCTTCCATGCCGGCCTGCCGGAGGCCGCCGCTGTGTATCCGGTGCCGGCCTCTTGGCGGGAGGACCTCGGCGTTCGCCGCTACGGGTTTCATGGACTCAGCCACGAATGGGCGTCGGAGCGCGCAACCGAGCTGCTCGGCAGTTCGAGGGAGGAGCCACGGCTGGTGACCTGTCACCTGGGGGCGGGCGCGTCGCTGGCGGCGGTCGTCGACGGCCGATCCCTGGACACGACCATGGGGTTCACGCCGAACGAGGGGCTTGTGATGGGGACGAGGTCGGGATCGGTGGACCCGGGAATGCTGATGTGGGTACAGCGCAGGATGGGGCTGAGCGCCGAGGCCATGGACGCCGAGCTCGAGCACCACGCCGGCCTGCTCGGGCTGTCCGGCACGGCCGACGTGCGCGAGTTGGAGGCATGGTCGGAGTCTGACCCCGATGCCCGCGCCGCGCTCGACGTCTATCTGCACCGTCTCCGGGCGGGGATCGCCGCCATGGTCGCCGCGATGGACGGGGCCGACGCGATCGTGTTCACCGGAGGTGTCGGTGAGAACTCAGCCCTGGTCCGGGGCGAGTGCTGCACACGTCTCCGATTCCTGGGCGTGGCGATCAACTCGTCCGCCAATCACTCGGCCGGCCAGGAGGACGCGGACCTGTCCGCGACGGAGGCGAGCACGCGTACCCTGCTCGTTCACAGTCGCGAGGACGTGGTGATCGCGCGCGAGGTCCGCCGGCTCGCCGGCGGCTAGTCCGAGGATGGCCAGACCCAGTCCCGTACGTCAGCGGGGTCCTCGCCGGTCTCACGAGTGTGAGCGCGGTGGCGGGCGCGCTCGTCGACCATCAGCTGGCGCACCTCGCTCGCGTGCGGACCCACGTTCGGTACCCGGTCGATCACGTCCATTGACCAGGTGGAAGCGGTCGAGGTCGTTGAGCACGACCATGTCGAACGGCGTCGTGGTGGTGCCCTCCTCGTTATATCCGCGCACGTGCATGTTGTCGTGGTTCGCGCGCCGGTAGGTCAGCCGGTGGATGAGGTAGGGTAGCCGTGGTAGGCGAAGATCACCGGCCGGTCGGGGTGAACAGCGCGTCGAAGTCCGCGTCGGACAGCCCGTGGGGATGCTCGGTCTTCGGGCTGCAGCGTCATCAGGTCGACGACGTTGACGACCCGGATCTTGAGGTCGGGCAGATGCTCGCGCAGCAGTGCCGACGCGGCGAGCGTCTCCAGCGTCGGAACGTCGCCGGCGCAGGCCATCACCACGTCGGGCTCGCTCGTCCCCGTCGTTGCTGGCCCAGTCCCAGATGCCGATGCCCCGCGCGTGCAGTGGCCGACCGCCTCCTCCATCGGCAGCCACTCGAGGGCCGGCTGCTTGCCGCCACGATCACGTTCATGTAGTTGCGGCTGCGCAGGCAGTGGTCGGCCACCCAGAGCAGGCAGTTCGCGTCGGGCGGCAGATACACCCGCACCATGTCGGCCTTCTTGTTCACCACGTGGTCGATGAAGCCGGGGTCCTGATGGCTGAACCCGTTGTGGTCCTGCCGCCAGACGTGCGAGGTCAGCAGGTAGTTCAGCGACGCGATCGGCCGCCGCCAGGGGATGTGCGCGAGTCACCTTCAGCCACTTGGCGTGCTGGTTGAACATCGAGTCGACGATGTGGATGAACGCTTCGTAGCAGCTGAACAGGCCGTGCCGGCCGGTCAGCAGGTATCCCTCGAGCCATCCCTGGCACAGGTGCTCGCTGACAGCACCTCCATCACGCGGCCGTCCGGTGAGAGGTGGTCGTCGGTGTCGTATCGCGTCGGCGTTCCAAACGCGGTCGGTCGCCTCGAAGACCTCGTCGAGCCGGTTCGACGCGGTCTCGTCCGGGCCGAAGAGCCGGAAATTCGACGCTCGGCGTTCAGGCGCATGACATCGCGCAGAAAGCCGCCCAGGACCCGCGTCGCCTCGGCTCGTTCGCACCCGGGCCGTGCACGTCCACGGCGTACGTCGCGGAAGTCCGGAAGCTCGAGTTCGCGGAGCAGCCGACCCGCCGTTGGCGTGCGGGTTTGCGCCCATCCGGCGCTCACCTGCCGGAGCCAGCGCAGCGAGCTCTCGGCGCAGGCGCCCGCGTCTCGTCGAACAGCTCCTCGCGGCCGGTAGCTGCGCATCCACGATTCCAGCAGGCGCAGGTGCTCGGGGTTGTCGCGGACGCTCGCGATCGGCACTTGGTGGGACGCCAGATCCTCGACCTTCTTGCCATCGACCTCCTTCGGCCCGGTCCAGCCCTTCGGGCTGCGCAGCACGATCATGGGCCACCGCGGGGCGCTCGCGGCGCTCGCGCTCGCGCGCGCGCGCTGCCTGGATCGCCCGGATATCGTCCGACGCACTCGTCGAGAGCCGCGGCCATCCGCTGTGCATCGCCGCGGGGTCGTCGCCCTCGACGAAGTGCGGGTTGTAGCCGTAGCCCTCGAGCAGGCTGGTGAGCTCCTCGCCCGGGATGCGCGCCAGCATCGTTGGGTTGGCGATCTTGTAGCCGTTCAGATGCAGGATCGGCAGCACGGCTCCGTCCCGCGCCGGGTTCGAGGAACTTGTTCGAGTGCCAGCTGGCGGCGAGCGGGCCCGTTTCGCGCCTCGCCGTCCCCGACGACGCAGCACACCAGAGCCCGGGGTTGTCGAAGGCCGCTCCGTAGGCGTGGACGAGGGCGTACCCGAGCTCGCCACCCTCGTGAATCGAGCCGGGGGTTTCGGGTGCCACGTGGCTCGGCACGCCGCCCGGGAACGAGAACTGCCGGAACAGCTTGCGGAGCCCATCCTCGTCGCACCCGATGTCCGGGTACATCTCCGTGTAGGTGCCCTCCAGGTAGCTATTCGCGACCATGCCGGGCCCTCCATGCCCGGGACCTGTCAGAACATCGCGTCGAGGTCGTGCTCCCCGATCGCGCGGTTCAGGTGGGCGTAAATGAAGTTCAGGCCCGGCGTGGTGCCCCAGTGGCCGAGCAGCCGCGGCTTGACGTGCTCTAGGCGCAGCGGCTCGCGCAGAAGCGGATTGTCAAGCAGATAGATCTGCCCAACCGACAGGTAATTCGCCGCGCGCCAGTACGCGTCGATCAGCGGTAGCGGCCCCGTGTTCACGGCGCCAACCTATCCGTGGGCCTCGGCCTCTGCGACCTCGATCAGGGCCAGAGCGCTCGCATCACCACACTCGCCATACGGCCGCAGCGAGAGGTTGCAGGCGATGACCGCGGGCCCAGACGGTGGTGCCGCGGGCGAAGCTGCTCGGCTGGATCTGAGCGCCTACTCCGACAGTCCCACGGCTTCGAGGGCTTCCTTCCAGCTTCCGTACGTCTCTACGTGGGTGCTTAGGTGGTCACTGAACCGCCAGGTCCACGCGACTTCTCGTCGGACGGTCATTTCGTCCCGTGCATGGCCTTCGAAGGTGCACAGCGACACGACTTCGTCGCCGACGTTCGCTTACTTGATCGACGCGAACGTGAAGCGACTCCCAGGGCTCGCGGAAGGTGCTCCAGAATCGGCTCAGTTCGGATCGCCCCCGGTAGATCGGGTCTGTTCCCGGATAGATGCCGGACGTGCGGAACTCAATGTCGGGATGGGCCGATCCCAGCCAGGCGTCGAAGTCACCGCGATTCCATCCATCGAGCGAGCTCCGCACCGCCTCCACGTTCTCCTGCGACATCGTCTACTCCGCCAGCCCTGCGGCCTTCAGGGCCTCCTCCCAGGCGAGAAACGTGCGTACGGCCGTGACCTTGCCATCGCATAGCACGGCGTGGATGGCGAACTCCTGGTCTAGCTCGACGTGGCTGGCGCCGCCCTTCATCTTCACGCGCCCCAGCCAGAGCACCGAGTCGCCGAGGTCGCGGACCTCGGACTCCTGGAAGCGAAACTCCTCCCAGGTCTCCCACAGCGCGGCAAACCCAGCCGCCACCTCCTTGTGGCCTCGATGGACGGTGCGCTCCACCGCCGCGGGACCAGCTGGCATCCACTCGATCTCGGGCGCGGCATAGCTAAGCCAGAGGTCGGCGTCGTGCTGATTCCACGCCTCGACCCCTCGGCGCACCAGCTCCACGTTCTCCCGCGACATCGCCCGCCCAGTATCCCGCGTCTTTTCGCAGCCCTCTCGGCGACGTGGCGGAGGGGCCGGTTCCGCTCCGCGACTGATAGCTCCGGGTGGGTTCGAACCACCGACCTCTCGATTATGAGTCGAGCGCTCTAACCGCTGAGCTACGGAGCCGGGTCGGCCAAGGGTAATCGGTCGCCGGCGACCGCCCCGCGTGCGCCCGCACCGCCCGTCAAGATGACCGGATGGCCGCCGACTCGCCCGAGGCCCACGTCCACGACTCGGTGCTCGTGGCCGTGCCCAACATCAGCGAGGGTGCCGATGAGGGGGTGATGGAGAAGGTGGAGCGAGCGTTCGCGCCTGCGCTCTTCCTGGACATCCATGCCGACGCCGACCACGGGCGCGCCGCCTACACCCTGGCGGCGGAGCAGGGCCGGCTGGCCGATGGGCTGGTGTCGGGTGCCGCCGCGGTGATCGAGCACGTGGACCTCACCCGCCACGAGGGACTGCACCCGCACGTGGGCGCGCTGGATGTGATGCCCGTCGTGTACCTGAACGAGGCCCAGCATGGCGCTGCGTGCGCGGAGGTACTGGCGGCGGCCGGACGGATCGGCGCCGAGCTGGAGCTGCCCGTGATCCTCTACGGCGAGCTGGCCACGCGGCCCGAGCACGAGGAGCGCAGCTGGCTCCGCAAGGGGGGCTGGAGGCGGCTGGCGGAGCGGGTCGAGTCGGGGGAGGTCAAGCCCGACTTCGGTCCCGCCCACGCCCACCCCACGGCGGGCGTGGTGCTGGCGGCGGCACGCCCTCCGCTGGTGGCCTTCAACATCGAGCTCGAGGACGCCGACCTGGCAACCGCCGAGCGGATCGCGGCCGAGGTCCGCGAGTCCGGCGGGGGACTCCCGGGCGTGCGGGCGATCGGGTTGTGGCTGGATAGCCGCGGCCGCGCGCAGGTGTCGACCAACGTGCACGACTACCGGGTCACGCCGCTCAGGATGCTCGTTGAGGAGGTGGCCGCTCGCGCGGACATAGCCGAGGCGGAGCTGGTGGGCCTGGCTCCGTCCGCCGCATTCCAGCGCTTCCCGGCCGACGTGCATATCCGCGGCTTCTCGCCCGAGCGGCACCTGCTGGAGAACGCGTTACGCTCAATCTCCTAGGGGATCAGTGGCTCAAACCAAGAACAAGCGCCGTCGCAAGCACCGCGGCACCCCGGCGGGCACGATCGAGCGGGCCGGCCGGACGGGCAGCAACCGCCCCCGCCAGGACGCCAAGTCGATACGGGCGGAGCGGCGGGCCGAGCGCCTGAATCGCGAACCCACCTGGCGGGGCTCCGTGAACCGCGCCGCCATCGCGGCCGTCGTCTTCGGCGTGCTGGTGGTCGTGGCCTTCGGCCGGTCGCTCGCCTCGGCGGCCATCCTCGTGGTGTTCATGTTCGTGCTGTACATCCCGCTGGGCTACCTGACCGATCGCGCGATCTACAACTTCCGCCGCCGGCGTACCTGATGGCCATCGACGTCCGCATGTTCACCGTCGGCCCGGTTCAGGAGAACACGTTCCTGTTCCGCCGCGAGGGCTCGGACCGCGCGCTGATCGTCGACCCGGGCGAGGAGGCGCCGCGGCTGCTGGCGGCCATCGAGGAGCTCGGCGTGCAGCTCGACGGCATCCTGCTCACCCACACGCACTTCGATCACGTGGGCGCGGTCGCCCCGATCGCCAAGGCAACGGGAGCCGAGGTCTGGGTTCCGGAGCTGGAGCGCCCGGTGCTGGCGGACATCAACGCGTTCGTGCCCTGGCCGGACCTCGGGCCGTTCGAGAGCTGGGAGGCCGAGCACACCCTCCGCGGGGGCGAGCGCCTGGAGCTGGCGGGGTTCGAGATAGACGTGCTGTTCACGCCCGGCCACAGCCCTGGTCACGTGAGCTTCTCGGTGCCCGACGAGCAGGCGCTGTTCTCGGGCGACGTCCTGTTCCAGAGCTCGGTGGGGCGCACCGACCTGCCCGGTGGCGACTGGCCGACCCTGCTCGAGTCGATCCGGTCGCTGGTCGAGGGGCTGCCGGCCGAGACGCGGGTGTACCCGGGCCACATGGGCCTCACCACGCTCGGCACCGAGCGTTCGTCCAACCCGTTCCTGGCCGAGCTGGCCACCTGACGCGTGGCGCAGAGGTTGCAGGCCCCGCGGGGCACGTTCGACGTGCTGCCCGAGGACGGGCGCCGGCGCACCATCCTCCAGGCGTACGCCAACGGGCTGCTGGAGCGCGCGGGCTACGGCGCGTTCGAGTCGCCGGTCTTCGAGGACACCGAGCTGTTCGCGCGCGGCGTTGGGCAGTCCACGGACATCGTGCAGAAGGAGATGTTCACCTTCGAGGACAAGGGCGGTCGCTCGCTGACGCTGCGCCCGGAGGGCACGGCGGGCGTCTGCCGGGCATACGCCGAGCACGGGATGCACAAGCTGCCCCAGCCGGTGAAGGTGCGCTACTGGGGCCCGTTCTTCCGCCACGAGGCGCCCCAGGCGGGCCGCTTCCGGCAGTTCACCCAGATCGGCGCCGAGGCGCTGGGCTCGGACGACCCCTCGATCGACGCGGAGCTGATCCTGCTGCTCGCGGAGCTGCTGGCCGAGGCCGGCGTGGAAAGCACCCTGCGGCTGTCCAGCCTTGGCAACGCCGGCACGCGGAGCGCGTACGGCGAGGAGCTCCGGGCGCACCTGCGCGCACGCGAGGCCGACCTGTCGGATGAGGTGCGGGCGCGAATCGATACCAACCCCCTGCGCGCGTTCGACTCCGACCACGAGGGCACGCGCGCGGTGGTGGCCGACGCCCCGCTGCTCATAGACCGCCTGGACCCCGAGGACGCCCAGCACTTCGCCGATGTCCGGGCGCTGCTGGACGAGGCCGAGCAGCCCTACGAGCTGGACCCGACGCTGGTGCGCGGCCTCGACTACTACACGCGCACGGTGTGGGAGTTCGAGAGCCCGTCGCTGGGCGCCCAGAGCGGCGTGGGCGGGGGCGGACGATACGACGGCCTGGTCGAGGCCCTGGGCGGCCCGCCCACCCCCGGCGTCGGCTGGGCCGCGGGCGTCGAGCGGATCCTGCTGGCAGCCGGATACGACCTGGCCTGGCACGAGCAGCCGGTGTTCGTGGCCGTGGCGGGCCCGGGGCACGCGGAGCGCGGCGTTCGCCCTGGCGCGGGCGCTGAGGGCCGCGGGGCTGCCCGCCCAGGTGGAGCAGGCGGGCCGATCGCTCAAGGGCCAGATGAAGCACGCGGACCGCCTCGGCGCGCGCGCCGTGGCCATCGTGGGCGACACCATCGAGGTCAAGGACATGGACAGCGGCCGGCAGACGGAGGTGTCCAGCGCAGACGAGGTCGTGGCGATGGTTGCGCGGGACGGCGAGCTGGAATGAGCCCCGCCTTCGACAACCGATACCGCAACGCGTGGGCCGGGTCCGTGCGCGCTGACCGCGTGAGCGAGGAGCTGCGCGTGGCCGGCTGGGTTCATCGCCGGCGCGACCATGGGGGCCTGATCTTCATCGACCTGCGCGACCGCGAGGGCCTGCTGCAGCTGGTGATCCACCCCGAGGCCGGAGACGCCCACGGCGATGCCCATGCGCTGCGCGCCGAGGACGTGATCTCCGCCGTGGGCAAGCTGGTCCGGCGCGAGGAGGGCACCGTGAACCCCGACCTGCCCACGGGCGAGGTGGAGCTGTCTGTGAGCTCCTTCGAGCTGCTGGCCGACGCCGACACGCCGCCGTTCCAGATCGACGAGGACGATCCCGTCAGCGAGGAGCTGCGGCTGCGCTACCGCTACCTGGACCTGCGCAAGCCCGCGATGGCCGAGGCGATCGCCCTGCGTCACCGGGTGGTCGCCACAATTCGCCGGCGGCTGGCCGACGAGGGCTTCCTGGAAGTCGAGACGCCGGTGCTCACGCGGTCGACCCCCGAGGGCGCGCGCGACTATCTGGTGCCCAGCCGGCTGCAGCCCGGCTCCTGGTACGCGCTGCCGCAGTCGCCGCAGCTGTTCAAGCAGCTGCTGATGATCGGCGGCCTCGAGCGCTACTACCAGATCGCCCGCTGCTTCCGGGACGAGGACTTCCGCGCCGACCGCCAGCCCGAGTTCACCCAGCTGGACATGGAGCTGTCATTCGTGGAGGAGGAGGACGTGATCGCCACGTGCGACCCGCTCGTGAGCGAGGTGCTGGCGCTCGGGGGCATCGACCTCCCGGGGCCGTTCGAACGGCTGGCCTATGACGACGCGCTGCTGCGCTACGGCACTGACCGACCCGATCGCCGGGTGCCGATCGAGATCGCCGACCTGGGCCAGGTCTTCGCAGGGTCGGAGTTCAAGGTCTTCGCCGGAGCGCTGTCCGCCGGCGGGGTGGTGCGCGGCCTCGCGGCCGCGGGCGACTTCCCTAGGGCCCGCTTTGATCGGCTCACCGAGCGCGCTCAGGCGCTGGGAGCCAAGGGGCTGGTCTGGGGGGTGCTGGAGGCCGATGGCTGGCGCTCGCCGGTGGCCAAGTTCCTCTCCCCGGCGAGATCGATGGGCTGGTGGCCGGCACCGGCGCGAAGGAGGGCGACGCGATCCTGGTCGTGGCTGACGCGCCCGCGGTGGCAGCCCGGGTCCTCGGTGAGCTGCGCCTGGAGGTGGGCCAGCCCGCCGGCGGGCATGACCTGGTCTGGATCGTGGACTTCCCGATGTTCGAGCGAGACGAGGAGAACGACCGCTGGGACGCGTTGCACCACCCGTTCACCGCGCCCAGCGGCGACATGGACGCCGACCCGGGCACGTGGCGGAGTCGGGCCTACGACCTGGTGTGGAACGGGACCGAGATCGGAGGGGGGTCGATTCGCATCAGCACGCCCGAGGTGCAGTCACGCGTGTTCGCGGCGCTGGGCCTGTCCGAGGCCGAGTCGCGCGAGCGGTTCGGGTTCCTGCTGGACGCTCTGCGCTACGGAACGCCGCCGCACGGCGGCATCGCCTTCGGACTGGACCGGATCGTGGCCCTGCTGGCCGGCAGGGACTCCATCCGCGATGTGATCGCCTTCCCGAAGGCGGCCAGCGGCGCGGACCCGCTCACAGGCGCGCCGGCGCCCGTGGACGAGCGCCAGCTGCGCGAGCTCGGGCTGCGGCTCCAGCCGGGAGCCGGCGGTGGGAGCGGCTGAGCGCGGCGCCAGACGCTGCTAGCGTCTTCGCCGGCTCGAGCTTGTACGCCAGCCGGCCCATATGTTGAGCCAACACCAACGGGATGGGAGCCCGGCTCGGCACGTGCCAGGCGTTCGCCGCCAGGGACGTGCCGGAGGACACCCACGCTTGCTGACGCAGGCCCAACTCCCGGCCGGCAGCGGCAGGCTGGAGCCGACCCTTTCTATGCTGGGGCCATGGCGGCTCGCCGCGACCCCACCGAGCGCGCGCTGGGAGACCACCTCGAGGCCCCGCGCGGGCGGGGGGCCCTGGCCCGCTCGCCCCACTCCGGCGCCGCCGGGGGCGCGGCCTGCGGCGACCTGATCCGCGTCTCGGTGCGGGTGGAGGGCGACCGCGTGGCCCAGGCCGGTTTCGACGCCAGCGGCTGCGCGGCGGTGCGCGCCGCCGGGCAGCGCCGCCGTCGAGTTGCTGGAGGGCGCGGCCGGTGCTGGATGCCGCGCGCGTGACCCCCGCGGCCATCTCCGAGCGAGCTCGGCACGCTGTCGCCGGCGGCGTTCCACGCGGCCGACCTCACGGCCGACGCGCTGCACCGCGCGATCGGCCTTGCTGCCCGCGACGGCGCGGTCCGGGTCGCACCCAGCGCGGGCCGCACGCTGGTGGCCATGAGCGGCGGAGTGGACAGCGCGGCCGCGGCGCAGCTGGCCCTCGATGCGGGCGAGGAGGTGGTGGCCGTCACGCTCGAGCTGTGGTCGGACCCCGCCACCGACGGTGAGCGCAGCTGCTGCTCGCCCCAGGCCGTGACCGGCGCGCGCGCGCTGGCGCACTCGATGGGCCTGCCGCACGTGACGCTCGACCTGCGCGAGCGCTTCGCCGCCGATGTGGTGGACGACTTCCTGGCCGGGTATGGCGCGGGCGCCACCCCCAACCCGTGCGTGCGCTGCAACGGCCTGGTGCGCTTCGACGCCATGCTGGAGCTGGCATCGCGCCTGGGCGCCGCCACTCTTGCCACCGGCCACTACGCGCGCATCGGCCGCGATGCCGAGGGTCCGCTGGTGCGCGCCGGCGCCGACCCCGTCAAGGACCAGAGCTACATGCTCGCCCGGCTGAACTCGGCGCGAGCTGGAGCGCCTGCGCTTCCCCGTGGGCGAGCTCGCCAAGCCGCGTGTCCGCGAGCTGGCCCGCGCGGCCGGCCTGCCGGTGGCCGAGAAGCGCGAGAGCCAGGACCTGTGCTTTCTAGCCGGCATGGGGCCGCGAGCGTTCATGCGCCGCCACGGCGGTGGCGCCCTGCAGGCCGCCGCCGGAGGCGGCGACGTGGTGGACCGCGACGGCGCGGTCCTCGGTCGCCACGATGGCCACCACGCGTTCACGGTCGGGCAGCGGCGGGGGATCGGCGTGGCCGCCCCGGAGCCGCTGTACGTGCTGGCCAAGGACGCCGCGCGCAACCGCGTGGTGGTGGGGCCCCGAAGCGCGCTCGGCACCACCCGCGCGCGGGTGGCGCCGGCGCTGCTGCATCGACCCGGCGCGCGCGCCACGTCCGTGCGGCTGCGCTACCACGCGGCGCAGGTGCCGTGCCGCGTGGCGAAGTCGCCGGGCGCCGGCGCCCACCCGTCGCTGGGCCTTGAGCTCGATCGCCAGGTGGCGGCGCCGGCGCCCGGGCAGACTGCGTGCCTGATGGACGGGGAGCTGGTGGTGGGGTGGGGCACGGTGGCCGGCAGCGATGACTGACCGCGTGGCGTTCGAGGCGCCCCTGGACGAGTCCTTCGGCCCCGTGGTGCGGCTGGTGGTGGGAGGCGTCGCGGAGCGGGCCGACTTCAGGTTCGAGGACATGGACGACCTGCAGCTGGCCGTCGAGCGCCTGCTGGCGGAGGCGGGCGGCGAGGGCAAGGTCATGCTCACCTTCGAGCTGTCTCGCGGCCGCATCAGGGCCCGCATCGGGCCACTGCGCGAGAGCGGCCTGGCGCGCGCCCTCCAGGAAGAGGACGACGGGCCGGGCACGTTCACGCTGCGGCGGATCCTCTCGACCGTGGTCGACTCCTACGGCATCGAGCACCCCGAGGGCGGCGAGATCGTCGTGCGCCTGGAGAAGCTCGTGGAGGGGCAGCTGTGAGGGCCGCCCAGGACGCACGCAAGGCGCGGGATGAGGACCGCGAGCTGTTGCGACGCCTGCACGAGGAGGGCGACATCGAGGCGCGGGAGCGGCTGGTGGCGCGCCACCTGCCGCTGGTGCGCTCGCTGGCGCGTCGCTACGCGAACCGCGGCGAGTCGCTGGAGGACATCGAGCAGGTGGGCGCGATCGGGCTGCTCAAGGCGATCGACCGCTTCGACCTCGACCGCGACGTCTCCCTGGCCACCTACGCCACACCCAACGTGGTCGGCGAGATCAAGCGCCACTTCCGCGATCGCGGCTGGGCGATCCGCGTTCCGCGCGCGCTGCAGGAGCTGAACGCCCGCCTGTCCACCACGATCGACCGCCTGACGGCGCGCCTGGGCCACTCTCCGAGCATCGCCGAGATCGCCACCGAGCTCGGCGCCACCCCCGAGGAGGTGCTGGAGGCCCTGGACGTGGGCACCGCCTACACGACGCTGTCCCTGTCTGCCGCCGGCGGCGACGAGGATGGGGACCCACTCGAGGCCATCGGCGACGAGGACGAGGGGTTCGGGCGCACGGACGACCGGGCGGCGCTGGCGCCCGCGCTGGCGCATCTGCCCGCGCGCGAGCGCGAGATCCTGCGGATGCGATTCGAGGAGGAGCTCCCGCAGACCCAGATCGCCGAGCGAGTGGGGCTCTCGCAGATGCACGTGTCGCGCCTGATCAGGAAGGCGCTGGGCACAATGCGCGCCGAGCTCGACTGATAGCGGCAGGTTCTTCCCGCAGACCCCGTGCAAGGTGGGGTTGAAGGAGAGGGCCCGTCCCCCGGCGAAGGTATAGATCCCGCTCAGACGGGGAGAAATGCCCTGAACCCTGTGGGAGGAGATCTCTTGACTCGCAAGCTCGTAGGCGTCCTGGCGGCCACGGTCGCCGTTCTCGCAGTCACCGCCTGTGGCAGCGACGACGACGATGGCGGGGGCGGCGGGGGCGACGCGAAGAAGGGCGGGTCGATCACCATCGCCCAGACCTCCCAGCCGGACTACCTGGACCCGGCGCTGAGCTACACGGTCAACGGCTGGGAGCCGCAATGGCTGGTCTACACCCCGCCGGTGACCTACCGGCGCGCCGAGGGCGCGAAGGGCGCCGAGCTCATCCCCGGGGCCGCCGAGGCGCTCCCCGAGATCTCCAAGGACGGCAAGACCTACACCTTCACCCTGCGCGAGGGCATCAAGTTCTCCAACGGCAAGGCGATCAAGGCCAGCGACTTCGAGCACACGATCAAGCGCGTGCTCAACCTCGAGTCGGGCGGCGCGCCCTTCTACGAGGGGATCGTGGGCGCTGACGAGTACGTGAAGGCCGGCAAGTCGGACGGCGACATCTCGGGCATCGAGACCGACGACGCTACGGGCAAGGTCACGATCAAGCTCAAGGACGCCGACGGCACCTTCACCAACGTGCTGGGCATGAACTTCGCGGGCATCGTGCCCAGCGACACGCCGTTCAAGAACCTGTCCAAGGACCCGCCGCCCGGCTACGGCCCGTACGCCTTCACGACGTCGGTGCCCAACCGCGAGTTCGTGATGGAGCAGGTCAAGGGCTTCGACGCGCCCGACATCCCCAAGGGCAACATCCAGAAGATCACGACCAGGATCGTCAAGTCGGCCGAGCGCCAGACCCAGGACGTGATCAGCGGCGAGCTCGACTACATGCAGGACCCGCCCCCGGCCGATCTCCTGCCCGAGGTGCGCTCCAAGTACAAGGACCGTTACAAGGAGCAGGCGCCCCTCAACACGTACTACTTCTTCATGAACGTCGAGGCAGCGCCCTTCGACAAGAAGGAGGTCCGCGAGGCGGTCAACATCGCGATCGACTCGAAGGCGCTGGCCCGGCTGTTCGGCGGCCGGCTCCAGCCGAGCTGCAACTTCCTGCCGGAGGGCATGCCGGGCTACGAGAAGATCGACCCCTGCCCCTACGGTGACCCCAACGGTCCGGGCGACCCGCAGAAGGCCGAGCAGATGATCAAGGACGCCGGCGTGGACGGCGAGTCCGTGACCGTCTACAGCAACAACGACGAGAACCGTCCCGAGATCGGCCAGTACTACACCGATCTGCTGAACAAGATCGGCCTCAAGGCGACGCTGCGGACCGTCGACGGCGGCGTCTACTTCGCCACGGTCGGCAACGACAAGACCAAGCCGCAGACCGGATTCTCGAACTGGTACCAGGACTTCCCGCACCCGGCGAACTTCATGTTCCTCGTGGACGGGGCGACCAACCAGCCCACCGAGAACCAGAACCGCAGTCGCGTCGACGATCCCGTGATCAACAAGGAGATCGCCGCGCTCAAGCAGGAGACCGACGTTCAGAAGGTGGCCGATCGCTGGGCGGCGATCGACAAGCGCATCATCGACGAGTCGTACGTCGCTCCGTACGGCACCGAGAAGGTGGCAACCTTCTTCTCGGAGCGAATGGACTTCGAGAACTGCTCGCGGTTCCACCCGCTCTACCAGAACGACTACTCGAGCTTCTGCCTCAAGTAGCCCACAGCGCACGCGGGGGAGGGCGCTCCAGCGCCCTCCCCGCGCGTGTGGGGCGGTGAGACGTGGCCACCGAACCGGCGACCTCCGGCTTCTCGTTCCAAGGGCCGGCCGCCTTCGAGGAGGCGGCTGAGCGCGAGCGCACGGTGGGCGCCGGTCCGTGGCGGGTGGCAGTGCGCCGCCTGCGCCGCAACAGGGTGGCGCTTGGGTTCGGTGTCCTGTTCGTGGTGCTGGTGCTCATGGCCGTCGCGGCACCGGTCTGGGAGAACATCGCCGGCCGTGGGCCGCTCTCGAACAACCTGTCGGGGCAGATCGAGATCGACGGGAAGCCGACCGACGTGGTGGCGCCGGACGGCGTGGCGATCGGCCCGACATGGCAGAAGGAGTACTTCCTGGGCGCCGACAGCAACGGCCGGGACATCATGGTGCGGCTGCTCTACGGAGCCCGGGCCTCCCTGACCATCGGGATCTCGGCCGCCCTGATCACCACCTTGCTGGCCACGATCCTGGGGTTGCTCGCCGGCTACATGCGCGGCTGGGTGGACGCCACGATTCGCCCCGCGCTGGACGTGATCTGGGCGTTCCCGGTGATCCTCCTGGGGGTGGCCCTGGGCACCGCTCTCGCGCTGGGTGGGCTACAGGTGGGCCCGATCACGATCGCCCCCAACTCCAAGCTCATCCCGATCCTGGTGATCGCGGTGGTGTACATCCCGTACATGGCCAGGCCGCTGCGCGGCCAGGTGCTAGGACTGCGCGAGAAGGAGTTCGTGGAGGCCGCCCGCGCCCAGGGTGCGGGACCGCTGCGGGTCATGTTCTCGGAGCTGCTGCCCAACCTGTCGTCCACGATCGTGGTGTTCCTGCCGCTGATGGTGGCCAATGCGATCCTGCTGGAGGCGGCGCTGTCATTCCTCGGCGCGGGGGTGAACCCACCGGACCCGTCGTGGGGCAACATGATCGGCGCGGGCGTGGAGCGGATCGTGACGGCGCCGCACCAGGCGATCGTGCCCGGCCTGATGCTGGTGCTCACGGTGCTGGCGCTGAACGTGTTCGGCGACGGCGTGCGCGACGCCTTCGACCCCAAGGCCAAGATCCGGGTGGAGCACTGATGGGCCGTTTCATCGTCCGCCGGCTGATCCAGATGGTGGCGCGTGCTGTTCGCGGTCTCGGTGCTCACGTTCCTGATCTTCAACGTCATCCCCAACGGCGACCCCGCGGTGCGGATGGCGGGGAAGACGCCCACCGAGACCCAGATCGAGCAGATCCGCAAGGAGTGGAACTTCGACAAGTCCCTGCCGGTTCAGTACGTGACCACGATGGAGAAGGTCTTCTCCGGGGACGCGATCTCCTACTTCACGCAGCTCAACGTGCGCGAGGAGATCGTCAAGGGGATCCCGGCCACGCTCTCGCTCTCCATCGGCGCGGCCATCATCTGGTTTGCCTTCGGGGTGGCGTTCGGATTGTGGAGCGCGGTGCGGGCGGGCATGGTGTCCGACCGCCTGCTCACCGTCCTCGCGCTCGTCGGGATCTCGGTGCCCGTCTTCTGGCTCGGCGCGCTCATGAACTACTACCTGGGCTTCAAGGCCGGCCTGTTCCCCAACGGCGGTTACGTGCCGCTCACCGAGGACCCGATCGACTGGGCGTACCACCTGATCATGCCCTGGACGGCGCTGGCCCTGCTGTTCATCGGCATCTATTCGCGCGTGCTGCGCTCCAACGTGCTGGACACGATGAACGAGGACTTCGTCCGGACGGCGCGGGCCAAGGGCCTCGGCGAGCGGGAGATCCTGCTGCGCCACGTGCTGCGCAACTCGATGATCCCGATCGTGACGCTGTGGGGGCTCGACTTCGGGCTCGTCGTGGGTGGCGGCGCGATCCTCACCGAGACGGTGTTCGACCTCGAGGGAGTGGGCCAGTACGCGGCCGACGCGATCGGCCAGCTGGACGTTCCGCCGGTGCTGGCGACGACCTTGTTCGGGGCGTTCTTCATCGTGTTTCTCAACACCATCGTGGACATCGTCTACGCCGTGCTCGACCCGAGGATCAGGCTGCAGTGAGCGAGCCGATCCTGCGCGTCGAGGAGCTCGAGGTGTCGTTCGCCACCGAGGAGGGCGTGGTGCGGGCCGTGGACGGCGTGTCGTTCGAGCTGCGGCCTGGCGAGATCCTGGCGGTGGTGGGCGAGTCCGGATCGGGAAAGTCGGTCACGGCCATGACGCTCATGGGCCTCACGCGCTCGCCCAACGCGCGCTTCTCGGGCACGGCCCATTACCGCGATGTCGAGCTCGTCGGAGCCACCGAGGCCCAGCTGCGCGCTGTCCGCGGGGCGGAGATCGCGATGGTGTTCCAGGACCCGATGACGTCGCTGAACCCGGTCCATCGGATCGGCGACCAGATCGCGGAGCAGATCCGCGCGCATGAGCCGGTCGGCGAGGGGCAGGCGCGTGAGCGGGCGATCGAGCTACTGGAGCGGGTGGGCATTCCCCGCGCGCGCGACCGCGCCACGCACTATCCGCACGAGTTCTCGGGCGGCATGCGCCAGCGCGTGATGATCGCGCTGGCGCTGTCCTGCGATCCCAGCGTGCTGATCGCCGACGAGCCCACGACGGCGCTGGACGTGACGATCCAAGCCCAGATCCTGGAGCGCATCCGCGAACTGCGCGAGGAGACCGGCGCGGGAGTCATCCTCGTCACCCACGACCTGGGGGTCGTGGCGGACGTGGCGGATCGCGTGGCCGTGATGTACGCCGGCCGGATCGTGGAGCAGGGGACGCTGGACGAAGTCTTCTACGACCCTCAGCACCCCTACACCTGGGGCCTGCTGGGCTCGATCGCGCGGGTGGACCGAGACCGGCCGGAGCGGCTGCCCGCCATCGCCGGGCTGCCGCCGTCGCTCGCCGACCGGCCCGAGGGCTGCCACTTCCGGCCGCGCTGCCCGCACGCCTTCGAGAAGTGCACGCAGGACCCCGCCCTGGAGGCGCGCGCGAACGAGGGTTCAGCGCATTCCGATCGCTGCTGGCTGTGGCCGGGCCGCAAGCGCGAGCTGCGCATGGTGGAGGGCCAGATCGGGCTGGCGGCGCCTGACGGGGCCACGGCGACATGAGCGACAACGGCGCGCCGCTGCTGGCCGTGGGGCACCTGAAGCTGCACTTCCCGATCAAGTCGGGCGTGCTGGTCGACCGCGAGGTCGCTCGGGTGCACGCGGTCGACGACGTGAGCTTCGAGCTCGAGCGCGGCCAGACACTCGGTCTCGTGGGCGAGTCCGGGTGCGGCAAGACCACGCTGTCGCGCACGCTCATGCGCCTGATCGACCCCACCGAGGGCTCGATCCGCTTCGGGGGTCGCGAGATCTCCGAGGCTGGCCGGCGCGAGATGCGACCGCTGCGGCGCGAGATGCAGATGGTCTTCCAGGACCCCTTCGCATCGCTGAACCCGCGCAAGACGGTGAACCAAATCGTGTCCATGCCGCTCCGCTTGCACGGTGCCTCCGAGGACGATGCGTCAGAGCGCGTGCGCGACCTCCTGGACCGGGTGGGGCTGGCGCCCGAGCACGCGCGCCGGTACCCGCACGAGTTCTCGGGCGGCCAGCGCCAGCGGATCGGCATCGCGCGGGCGCTGGCGCTGGAGCCCAAGCTGGTGGTGCTCGACGAGCCGGTGTCGGCGTTGGACGTGTCGGTGCAGGCGCAGATCGTGAACCTGCTCGAGGACCTCCAGGAGGACCTCGGCTTGGCTTACCTGTTCGTGGCCCACGACCTGAGCGTCGTGCGCCACGTCTCGGACCGGATCGCGGTGATGTACCTGGGCAAGCTCATGGAGGTCTCGCCTGCTGAGGCGCTCTACAAGAAGCCGATCCATCCCTACACCAGCGCCCTCCTCGGCGCGATCCCGATCCCCGACCCGCGCGAGAACCGCGAGCGCGAGCGGATCATCGTCTCGGGCGAGCCGCCCAACCCGATCGACCCGCCGGCGGGATGCGTGTTCCATCCCCGCTGCCCGCGGGCCACGGACGTGTGCAGGACCGAGGAGCCGCCCCTGATGGCGTACGCGGACGGGCACCTTGCGGCCTGCCATCACCCGCTGTCGGTGTCGGCGAGCGAGGTGGAGGCGGCCGAGCGGTCACCGGCGAGCCCGCTCAGTGCGGGCGACACGCCGCCCGTCGCCGCGGCGTGACGTCGCCCGGCGTCGCGGGTGGGCGGCGCGAGTCCTTCTCGATGCACAGTTTCCTGCAAATAGTTTGCGCAAGAACTGACGCCGTGCCACACTGCGCGGGCCAAGTGCACAGGTTCCCGGATGGAACTTGTGCCGAACACCGAGCTATCCCTTGCAAGGGAGGTACAGCCCAATGCCAGGTCGTCGTTAGGCGTCCCATAGCAGTGCAGGTCAAGACCGCGCCCCCAGGTGCGGTCTTGGCGCTTTTTGGGGCTCGTTATCTGCGGTCAGGAGGACCGGGACGTGCGTGAATCCATCGACCTGCTGAGGAGCCAGCCGCGCGCTCGGGTCTTCTTCGCCGTCCTCACCCAGTCTGCCCTCGGGACCGGGGCCGGCTACATCGCCCTGCTGCTGATCGCCCGCGATCGCTTCGACTCGCCGTGGGCGGTGACCCTGGTGCTGCTGGCCGACGTGGTCCCAGCCATGCTGCTGGGGCCCGTCTTCGGCGCGGCGGCGGACCGCTGGTCGCGGCGCTGGTGCACGGTGGCCGCGGACGTGATGCGCGCCGTGGCGTTCGGAGGCGTGGCGCTGGCGGGCAGCTTCGAGGCCACGGTGGGGTTCGCGCTGCTCGCGGGCATCGGCACCGGCCTGTTCACGCCGTCGGCGCTGGCCGCGCTGCCGAGCCTGGTGGACGAGCCGCGCCGGGTTCCGGCCACGACCTCCCTCTACGGCGCGATCGCCGACCTGGGCTTCACCGCCGGCCCGGCGATGGCGGCGGCGTTCCTGCTGTTCGTGGGGTCCGCCGAGGCGATCACCGCCGTGAACGCCGTGAGCTTCGGAGCGTCGGCCGTGGTGCTGGCGTTCCTGCGCTTCGGGCCGGCGCCAGAGCTGGTGGGGGATCCAGAGCTCCGGCGGTCCCTGGCCAGGGAGGCGCGGGAGGGCGTCCGCGCCGTCTCCCGGCTTAGCGGCATCCGCGCGATCCTGGTGGCCTCGAGCGCGGCGCTGTTCTGCGCCGGCCTCTTCAACGTGGGCGAGCTGTTCTTCGCCACCGAGGACCTCAAGGCCAGCGAGGCCGGCTTCTCCGTGCTGGTCACGCTCTTCGGCGTGGGCTTCATCGTCGGGTCCCTGTCCGGGTCCCAGGGCGGGACATTGCCCGAGCTCAAGCGGTCATACCTGATCGGCCTGGCCGCGATGGGTGGCGGCCTGCTCGCCACGGGCCTGGCGCCGGTCTTCGGGGTGGCGCTGGCCACGTTCGCGGTGGCGGGGTTCGGCAACGGCGTCCTGCTGGTCTACGAGCGGCTGCTGATCCAGCGCACGGTCAGCGACGAGCTCACCGGCCGCGTCTTCGGCATCAAGGACTCCATGGCGTCCTGGGCCTTCGCCGTTGCCTTCCTGGCCGCCGGCGCAGCAATCTCACTGGTCGGTACCCGCGCGCTGCTGATCGTCGCCGGCGGCATCGGCATCGCCGTCTGGGCCGCCTCCGCCGTGCTGCTGCGCGACACCTGGAACACCGACGACGCTGCTGTAGAAGAGCCCGAGCTAGAGGGCGGCCCGCACGTTGGCGCTGGCGGGGCGGTCGGCCAGCACGGCCCTGATGTCGTCCGCGGGTGAGAGGCCCAGCTCGGGTCGCGTGAGCTCCACCACCCGGATGAGGGCGGCAACGACGCGGGGGTCGAACTGGGTCCCGGCGTTGGCCCGCAGCTCCTCGACGGCCGTGGCGCGCGCCAGAGCCTTGCGGTAGACGCGGTCGCTGGTCATCGCGTTGTAGGCATCGCATGCGAACACGATCCGCGAGGCCAGCGGGATCTCCTCGCCGGCGATGCCGTCCGGATAGCCGTTGCCGTCCCAGCGCTCGTGGCAGGCCCGCACGATCTCGCCGACCCTGGCCAGCAGCCCGCCCACCTGATCGAGCATGAACTGGCCCTCGATGGTGTGGGTCTTCATCACGGCGAACTCTTCGTCGGTGAGCTTGGCCGGCTTGTTCAGGATCTCCTTCGGGATCGCGATCTTGCCGACGTCGTGCAGCATCGCGGCGAACTCGAGCTCTTCGCGAGCGCCCGGATCGACGTTGAGCTCGTCGGCCGTGGCATGCACCAGGTCGACGACCGAGCGGCTGTGCTCTGCCGTGTACTCGTCATCGAACTCAACGACGTCGGACAGCAGCATCACCGTGCCGCGGTAGGCGCGCTGCAGCTCGAGCGTCTTCCCGTAGCGCGCCCGGCGTTCGCGGGAGAAGGTGTCGAGCATGAGCACGAACGGGACCGTCGCCAGCAGGGCGATCGGCTCGGACACCGCCGCGACGGACACCACGAACGCCACCGGCGTGAGCATCGCGTCGAAGGTGGCCACTCCGATCCAGATGCGCCAGATCTCGACGAACGGGATGGTGCCGGCGCCCGGCACAGACTCCAGCAGGCGGTCGCGAAGCCCGACCCAGGTCAGGTCACAGGCCATCTGGGCGGCGAGCGCGAGCGCGTAGATGCCGGCGTCGTCGAGCGACGGCGTGCCCGGCGCCAGGGCCGCCAGCGCCAACACGGGGCCGATGCAGAACCAGGAGTCCGAGAAGGAGCCCGTCCAGCGCTCCCAGTGCCAGTCGCCGCGCACGAAGTCGGGGATCTGAGCCAGCAGGGCCGCAGCGATGACCAGCAGCGGCACCAGCGGCAAAGGCGCGAGCATGAGCAGCGCCACGAACGCCAGCTGCTCCGGCGTCACGTACATGTTGCCGAACTCGAACCGGACCCTGGAGATCGCCGCGTAGCCGATGACCAGGCAGATGAGCTCGATTGCGTTGGTGCTGCGCTCGTCGGGAAGCGTGATCAGCATGCCCACCGCCAGTGCCACCAGGCAGGCTGCGGACAGGCCGCTGACCAGGCGCTCGCGCGCGGACATGCGCCGAGAACGGCGCTGGCGGGCCTCGCCTACGAGTTGCTCCGCGAGCAGCATCTGCGATCAATAGTCGGCTCGCGCGGGGGGCTTCCTGCTCGCTGTCGAACACTGCAGAGGTTCGGCAGCCAAAGCTCCATCGCGATGGCAGCATCGAAATGCGAAAAGGGCGGCAATGCAGCGACTTCCGCCCTACCCGGATTCGCGCAATCAGGCATCTAGACTCAGGCGCCATGCGGGCGGCGGAGATACGGGAGCGGTTCCTGTCCTACTTCGAGGAGCGGTCGCACCTGCGTGTGCCCTCGGCTTCGCTCGTGCCTGCCAGCTACGACCCCACCGTGCTGCTCACCACGGCCGGGATGCAGCCGTTCAAGCCGTACTTCCGCGGGGAGGAGGAGCCGCCCGTCGAAGCGGCTCACGTCGTGTCAGAAGGTCTTTCGCTCCACCGACATCGAGAACGTGGGCCTGACCGCCCGCCACCTCACTTTCTTCGAGATGCTGGGCAACTTCTCGGTCGGCGACTACTTCAAGCAGGGCGCGGCGGAGATGGCCTGGGAGCTGTCCACCCAGGGCTTCGGCTTCGCGCCCGAGAAGGTCTGGATCAGCGTCTTCGGCGGCGACGAGGAGCTGGGGCTGGGGGCCGACGACGAGGCCATCGAGTGCTGGCGCGCCATCGGCGTGCCGGACGAGCGGATCGTGCGGCTGGGCCGCGAGGACAACTTCTGGCAGTCGGGCCCGACGGGACCGTGCGGCCCGTGCTCGGAGCTGTACCTGGATCGCGGGCCCGCCTTCGGCACCGACGAGGATCAACCCGGCGACGACACCGAGCGCTACCTGGAGTTCTGGAACCTCGTGTTCATGCAGTACGAGCTGCACGCGGACTCATCGCTCACGGAGCTGCCCCAGAAGAACATCGACACCGGCATGGGGCTCGACCGGATGGCAGCGGTGCTCCAGGACGTGCCGTCGGTCTACGAGACCGACTCCTTCCGTCCCCTGGTGGAGTTCGGCGAGCGGCGGTCGGGCCGCCGGTACGGTCGGGACGCCGCCACCACGCGCGCGCTCCGCGTGCTGGCCGACCACGGCCGCGCAGCCGCGTTCCTGCTGGCCGACGGCGTGGTGCCTTCCAACGAGGATCGCGGCTACATCCTGCGCCGGATCCTCCGGCGCGCGATCCACCAGGGCCGCTCGCTGGGCATCGGCGATCCGTTCGTGGTGGACCTCTGCGGCGTGGTGGTGGACTCCATGGGGGACGTCTATCCCGAGCTTCGATCCGAACGCGGCAACATCGACCGCTGGGCCGCGTCGGAGGAGGAGGGGTTCTCGCGGACGCTCGCCCAGGGCGAGCGGCTGCTGTCCGACCTCGTCGAGCGCGCGCGAGCCGACGGTGTGGCCACCATCCCCGCGGAGGACGCCTTCCGGCTGCACGACACCTTCGGGTTCCCGTTCGAGATGACGCAGGAGATCGTGGCCGAGCAGGGCCTCGGGGTCGACGCGGCGGGCTTCGAGGAGCTCATGGAGGGTGCCCGGGCGACTGCGCGGGCGGCCGGCCGCGACACCGCCGGGGCGCCCGACGCCGAGCGCGTGGCGCGCTTTGCGCGCGACGCCGGCTTCACGACCCGCTTCGTCGGATACGAGTCCACCGAGGCGGACACCGTGGTCAGGGCGGTGGAGCGCCAGAACGGCACCCTGCTCCTAAAGCTCGAGGACAGCCCGTTCTACCCACAGGGCGGCGGCCAGGTCTCCGACAGCGGCGTGGTCGAGACCGGCGCGGGCCCGGCGCGGGTGGTGGGCGTCTACCGCGTTGGCAGCGACCAGGCGCTGGCCCTCGACACGGACGTGGGCGAGCCCGAGCCGGGCGAGCCGGTGCGCGCGGTGGTGGAGCGGGACGTGCGCCTGGCGACCATGCGCAACCACACGGCCACCCACCTGCTCCACGCTGCGCTGCGCGAGCGCCTGGGCGACCACGTGCGCCAGGCGGGGTCGTACGTGGGGCCGGACAAGCTGCGCTTCGACTTCACTCACGGGCAGCGGCTGACCGAGGACGAGCTGCGCGGAGTAGAGGATCGCGTGAACGAGTGGATCGCGGCGGGGCTGCCCGTGCGGGCGGTGGAGACCACCCTCGACGAGGCCCGCGCTGTCGGTGCGATGGCTCTGTTCGGAGAGAAGTACGGCGACTGGGTGAGGATGGTCGAGGTGGGGGAGGTCTCGCGCGAGCTGTGCGGCGGCACGCACGTGGCCTCCAGCGGCGAGATCGGCCTGTTCCACATGACCAACGAGACCTCGAGCGCGTCCAACGTCCGCAGGATCGAGGCGGTCACGGGAGCGGCGGCTGCGCTGGTCTTCCGCGAGCGCGCGGCGATCGCCTGCGCGAACTGGCGGCGCGCCTGAAGGCGCCGGAGGAAGACCTGCCGCGCGCACTGGATCGTCTCGAGGAGCGCGCTCGCCGTGGCGGCGGTGGCGACTCCGCCGCCGGCGCGGCGGCCACCGAGGAGGTCGTCGCCGCCGCTGAGGACGTGGACGGAGTGGCGGTGGTGGCCCGGCGCGCGGACGCGCCCGACGCCAAGGCGCTCCTGACGCTGTCGGACCGGGCGCGGCAGAAGCTCGGCGACGCGGTGGTGGCGCTCGGGACGGCGGTCGATGGCCGCGTGCACCTGGTGGTCAACGTGGCGCCCGCGGTTGTCGAGCGGGGCGTCAAGGCCGGCGAGGTGGTGCGCGCGGCGGCGGCCGTGGTGGGTGGCGGCGGTGGCGGGCGCGACACCATGGCGCAGGCGGGCGGGCGCGACCCCGAGCGCCTGGACGAGGCGCTGGACACGGCGCGCTCGGAGATCGAGCGCGCGCTCCGGCCCTGACCATGCGGATCCTGGCGCTCGATCACGGCGATGCCCGCTGCGGCTGTGCGGTCTCGGACCCCTCCGGCACGCTGGCCACGCCGCTGTCGTCGATCGAGCGACCCGGGACACGGCGGGGCCTGGCCCGCGTGGCCGAGCTCGCCGGCGAGCTCGAGGCCGAGCGCGTGGTGGTCGGGCTGCCGCTGACGCTGGCGGGCGAGGAGGGCCAGCAGGCGGCCACGGCCCGGCAGTTCGCCGAGCGCCTCAGGGCGCGATTGAAGGTGCCGGTCGAGCTCTATGACGAGCGCCTGACCACGCGCATGGCCGACGCAACGCCGGGCGCGGCGGACGCCGACTCGCGCGCCGCGGCACACCTGCTCGAGAGCTACCTGGCGGCGCTGGCCGCGGGCTCTCGCCGATGACGCCGGACCGCTCGCCGGAGGAGCGAGAGCGGGCCCGCCTGGAGCGCGAGGCTCGGCGCGCCCAGCGCGACGGCGGCGACCCGGCGGACACGCCGCCCGTACCCGCCACCCCCGCCGCACGCCGGGCCGAGCCGCCCCGGCCACCCGCCCCCTATCCGAGCGAGCCGGCGCCGAGCCCGAGCCGTTCCGAGCCGCCGCCCCGCCGCGAGCCCACTACAGGGCCGCGCCGCAGCGGCGCGCAGCGCGGCAGCCCGCAGGCTCATGGAGCGCCGCCGCGCGGTGGGCGCCGAGGGGCCTCCGGCGCGACGGCGCGGGCGGCGTGGCCTGGCGGCTGCCGCGGTCGGAGGGGTGGTGGCCGTCGTGCTCGCCTACCTGGCGCTGTCGCTGTTCCAGCCGTTCAAGGGGGAGGGTGAGGGGGCGGTCCAGGTCCAGATTCCGCGCGGCGCCGGGCTGGGCCAGATCGCCGACGTGCTGGAGGAGCGGGGGGTGATCGCCAACGGGTTCTTCTTCGAGCTGCGCGCCACCGTCTCGGGGCGCCGCGAGGACCTCAAGGCCGGCTCCTTCCGGCTCAGGGAGGACATGAGCTACGCGGCGGCCCTGGACGCCCTTGCCAAGCCGCCCGCGCCCGACGTGGTGCGGGTGGTCGTGCCCGAGGGCCGGTCGCGGCGGGAGGTCAAGCGCATCGTCGGCGGGCTGGAGGGCGACTACGTGGTGGCCACCCGGCGGTCCTCGCTGCTCAATCCCCGCTCCTACGGGGCGCCGGCCGGGGCCGGGCTGGAGGGGTTCCTGTTCCCGGCCACCTACGAGCTGCGCAGGGGGCGGCCGGTGGAGGGGCTGGTGGAGCAGCAGCTGGCGGCGTTCAAGCGCGAGTTCGGCCAGGTGGACCTGCGCGTACGCGCGCCGGCGCAACCTGACCCCCTACGAGGTGCTGATCATCGCCTCCATGGTCGAGCGCGAGGCGCAGATCCCGCGCGAGCGGGCGCTGATCGCCTCGGTGATCTACAACCGTCTGCGCCAGGGGATCCCGCTTGGCATCGACGCCACCGTGAGGTTTGCCACCAACAACTGGACCAGGCCGTTGACCAGGTCGCAGCTGGCCATCGACTCGCCCTACAACACGCGCGCGCGCCAGGGCCTGCCGCCCGGGCCGATCGGCAACCCGGGCCTGGAGTCGATCGAGGCCGCGGCGCGCCCGCGCCGCACCGGGTACCTGTTCTATGTGGTCAAGCCCGGCACGTGTGGGGAGCACGACTTCTCGGAGACCGACGCCGAGTTCCAGCGCGACGTGGACCGCTACAACCGCGAGCGCGCGCGGCGTGGCGGGCAGTCGCCGACCAACTGCTGATGGGCCGCGCGCTGCTCGGGGTGGCCGGCCGGCCCGTGGGCCACAGCCGCTCGCCGGCCATGCACAACGCTGCCCTGGCCGAGCTGGGCCTGGACTGGCTCTACGTGCCGCTGCCGCTGCCCGAGCACCTGTTCGGAGCCGGTGGTCGCGGCTCTGGGCCGCTCGGGCTTCCGCGGGCTCAACGTGACGGTGCCGCACAAGGTCGCGGCGCTGGAGCTGGCCGACAGGCGCAGCCCCGCGGCAACCGCCATCGGCGCCGCGAACACCCTGACCCTGGCCGATGGCGGCGTGCACGCCGAGAACACCGACGCCGCGGGCTTCCTCGACGCGCTCGAAGAGGACCCGCGCGGGATGCGCGCGCTCGTGCTGGGCGCGGGTGGCGCCGCCCGCGCCGTGGCCTGGGCCCTGAGCGGGGCGGGCGCGGACGTGGCGGTGCTCAACCGCACGCCCCGAGCGGAGCGAGGCCCTCGCGCGCGACCTCGGCGTGCGTCACGCGCGTGCGCCCGAGCCGGCCGACCTGCTGGTGAACTGCACGACCGTAGGGCTCGGCGCAGCCGACGACGCGCTCGCGGCGCTGGGGGTGGAGGCGATGGAGCCGCCCGCGATCGCGGTCGATCTGGTGTACGGGGATGCCCCGAGCACCCTGCTTGCGTGGGCCGAGCGCGGCGGGGCGCGCGTGGTCGATGGGCTTGGAGGTGCTGGTTCGCCAGGGTGCGCTCAGCCTCGAGCGGTGGACCGGCGCGCGCCCGTCCCTGGCGACGATGAGGAGGGCGGCACGGCACGGGTAATGCTCCTCCGGGCTGCTGCCGATATGTGGGGCGATGGCAGTGTCTCGGCCAATCCTCCTCGCCCTCGTTGGCGCAGTGCTTGCGCTCACGGCGTTCTTCGCCACCTCGGGCGCGCGTAACTCGGACGACGGCGCGACCGTGGTGACGCCCGCTGAGCCGGCGGGCAAGGCCAAGCTCCGCCGGCAAGGCGCTCGACCCCGGCCAAGGCCAAGCCCAAGTCCGCCAGCGTCGACCGGCGACGAACTCGGCGGTGCCCGCCGCCGTGAGGCGCGCGCTGGCTCGCGACCGCACCGTCGTGCTCTTCTTCCGCCAGCGCGGCGCCGATGACGACGCCACCGCCGAGGCCGTGGCCGGCGTCAGGGGACGGCGCGGCAGCGGCCGTGTTCTCCGCACCGATCGCACGCCTGTCCGACTACTCGGCGCTGACCGCGGAGATCGGAATCTCGCAGGCACCCGCGGTGGTGATCGTGGGGAAGAGCGGCAAGGCCCGGCTCATCGAGGGCTTCATCGACGAGGAGACGCTCAAGCAGGAAGTGGCGGACTCGCGATGAGCGATGACAGTGGCGGCGGCGCGGTTCCACTGCGCCCCGTCTCGGGCCAGGCGGCGCACGCCGCCCAGCCCGTTCCGCCCCCCGAACACGACGACGGCACCGGCCTAACGCCACCCCGGAGCAAGGGTGGCGGCTCGCGTTTCCTCGTCCGACGTGATCGCCGAGCTGGGCTTCCTGCCGCGCGAGCGGGTGGACGCCGCCGTGGAGGAGGCCCGCGCCACCAGCCGGCACGCCCGAGCAGGTCCTGATCGACAGCGGCGCGCTGACCGGCGATCAGCTGGCGCGCGCGATCGCCGAGCGCTTCGGCCTGTACCACGTGGACCTGCAGGTGTACCGCCCCGACCTGTCGGCGGTGAACCTGATCACGCCCCAGGCGGCGCGCCGCTTCGACGCCGTCCCGATCGGGTTCGGCGACGACGGCGCCCTGCTGGTGGCCATGGCGGAGCCGGCGAACGTGCTGGCGCTGGACGACCTCAAGCTCATCACCGGGCCACGAGGTGCGCCCCGCGGTGGCGTCGTCGGACGACATCGCCGGCCTGATCGGCCGCATGAGCCGGCTCGACGACGCGGTGGCCGAGGCGGTGGACGAGGAGGAGGAGGACGAGGGCGCGTCGATCACCGACATCCGCGAGTCGGCCGAGGACGCGCCGGTCATCAAGCTGGTGAACTGCATCATCGCCCAGGCCGTGGAGGACGGCGCCTCCGACATCCACTTCGAGCCCGACGGCCGCGAGATGCGGGTGCGCTTCCGGGTCGATGGCGTGCTCAGCGAGACCACCACGATCCCGCGCCGGATGGTGGCCGGCACGGTGTCGCGCGTGAAGATCATGGCCGACCTGGACATCTCGGAGAAGCGGGTGCCCCAGGATGGGCGCGTGGGCCTCAACGTCGAGGGTCACACCGTGGACATCCGCGTGGTCACCATGCCCTCGGTGCACGGCGAGGGGATCGTGATGAGGATCCTCGACAAGGCCGCCGCGCTGATGACGCTGGACAAGCTGGGCATGGCCGAGGAGGAGGAACAGCGCTTCGAGGCCGGGTTCCGCCAGGCCTACGGCGCCGTGCTGGTCACGGGCCCGACCGGCTCGGGTAAGTCCACGACCCTCTACGCGGCGCTGAACGCGATCAACTCGATCGACAAGAACATCATCACGATCGAGGACCCGGTCGAGTACCAGCTTCCGGGCGTCAACCAGCTGCAGGTCAACCTCAAGGCCGGGCTGACCTTTGCCCGCGGGCTGCGGTCGATGCTCCGCGCCGACCCCGACGTGATCATGGTCGGCGAGATCAGGGACGGGGAGACCGCCCGGATCGCGGTGGAGTCCGCGCTCACCGGGCACCTCGTGCTGAGCACGCTGCACACCAACGACGCACCCTCGGCGATCACACGCCTCACGGAGATGGGCATCGAGCCCTTCCTGACCGCCTCGGCCGTGGACTGCGTGGTGGCGCAGCGGCTGGTTCGCACGCTGTGCCGCCACTGCAAGCAGCGCGCGGTGCTCAGCGTCGACGCACTGGCGGCCGCCGGCTTCCAGGCCGCCTTCGACGTGGAGGCCTACGAGCCCGTGGGCTGCGGGCGCTGCGGCGGATCGGGCTACAAGGGCCGCAACGGCCTCTACGAGGTGATGAACGTGACCGAGGAGATCCGCACGCTGACCATCGAGCGCCGGTCGGCCGACGAGATCATGAAGGCCGCGCAGTCCGCGGGCATGCGCCCGCTGCGCCAGGACGGATTCGACAAGGTCAAGGCGGGGGTCACCTCGATCGCCGAGGTGGCACGGGTCGCCTGAGCCGACGCTCAGGTTTTGCGCCCGGGCGCCGATAGGGACACCGATGGACCTGGACTTCGCAGAGGTGCTGCTGGAGGTGATGCACCGGAACGCCTCGGACCTCCACCTGACCGCAGGCTCGCCTCCGATGGTGCGCGAGCGCGGCCAGCTTTCGCCGCTGGACTACCCGCCGCTGGATCCGCACGACGGTGCGCGAGGTCGTCTATTCGATCCTCTCGAACGACCAGCGCCAGCGGCTGGAGACCGACTGGCAGATCGACCTGGCCTACTCCATCCCCGGCAAGGCGCGCTTCCGCGTGAACGCCTACTTCCAGCGCGCGTCGATCGGCGCGGCCTTCCGCCTGATCCCGCAGAGCATGCCGGCGCTCTCCGACCTGGGCCTGCCGCCGATCATCGAGGACTTCACCAAGAAGCCGCGCGGATTCGTGCTCGTGACCGGCCCGACCGGCTCAGGCAAGTCGACGACGCTGGCGGCCATGATCGACCTGATCAACGAGCGCCGTCGCGAGCACATCATGACCATCGAGGACCCGATCGAGTTCCTCCATCGTCACAAGAACTGCATCGTGAACCAACGTGAGCTGGGCGCGGACGCACAGAGCTTTGCCGCGGCGCTGAAGTCCGCCCTGCGCCAGGACCCGGACGTGATCCTCGTCGGCGAGATGCGCGACCTGGAGACCATCGCCACCGCGCTGACCGCCGCGGAGACGGGGCACCTCGTGTTCGCCACCCTGCACACCCAGGACACGGCGCAGACCGTGGACCGCATCGTCGACGTGTTCCCGCCTTCGCAGCAGCAGCAGGTTCGAGTGCAGCTGTCGGTGGCGCTCCAGGGCATCGTGACCCAGCAGCTGCTGCCCACGGCCGACGGGATGGCCCGCGTGTGCGGCGCCGAGGTGCTGGTGCCCACGCCGGCCGTGCGCAACCTCATCCGCGAGGGCAAGACCCACCAGATCTACTCGGCGCTGCAGACCGGCGGCAGCCACGGCATGCAGACCATGGATGCGGCGCTGGCCGACCTGGTCAGGCGCGACAAGATCACCCGTGAGCTGGCGGAGGCCCGGGCGTCCGCGCCCGAGGAGCTGCGCCGGCTGATGGGCACCGTCAGGGTCGCGTAGGCGATGGCCACCTGGGCCTTCAAGGCGCTCGACCTGGCGGGCGCTTCGACCCGAGGGGAGGTCGACGCCGAGGACAAGCAGACCGTTGCCTCGCAGCTGCGGGCCAAGGGGCTCATCGTCGTGGACATCGAGGAGCGCAAGTCCGCGGACGCCGCCGACCTGCTCGGCGCGCTTCAGGCGCGTCAAGGCCGAGGACCTCACGATCGCCACCCGCCAGCTGTCAACGATGGTGTCCTCGGGCATGTCGCTGCTGCGGGCGCTGTACGTGATCGAGGAGCAGACCGAGAACGACAAGCTGCGTGACAGCTTCACGGCCGTGCGCAAGGACGTGGAGGCGGGCATCTCCTTCTCGGAGGCCCTGGGCCGCCACCCCGACATCTTCAACGAGCTGTACGTGGCCATGGTGGCCGCCGGCGAGACGGGCGGCATCCTCGAGTCCACCCTGCTGCGGGTGGCCGACCAGCTGGAGAAGGACGACGCGCTTCGCCGCCAGGTGAAGGCGGCGATGATCTACCCGATGCTGATCGGCGGCTTCGCCGCCGCCGTGCTGATCGCGCTCGTGGCCTTCCTGGTTCCGGTGTTCGAGAAGATCTTCAAGGACTTCGGCGGCGAGCTGCCCGCGATCACGAAGTTCACCGTCTTCCTGTCCCACCTGATCACCGGCAGGTGGTACGTGGTCATCGCCGTGGTGGCCGCGCTCGTGTACGCCTTCCGTAAGTGGAAGTCGTCCGAGATGGGGCGGATCCAGTGGGACACGATCAAGCTCAAGTTCCCCATGAAGATCGGCGACATCGTCCAGAAGGTGGCGCTGGCGCGGTTCTCGCGCACGTTCTCAGGGCTCATCTCGGCGGGTGTGCCGATGCTCGAGGCGATCGAGATCACCGGCCGCACCTCGGGCAACCGGGTGATCGAGCGCGCCATGGGTGACGTGCACGACTCCGTGAAGAAGGGCGGATCGCTCACTGCGCCGATGCGCAACACCCCGGAGGCCTTCCCGGTAATGGTCACCCAGATGATCGGCGTGGGCGAGGAGACGGGCGCCCTGGAGACGATGATGAGCAAGATCGCCGACTTCTACGAGGACCAGGTGGCGGCGGCCGTGAAGGCGCTCACCTCGATCCTCGAGCCCGTGATGATCATGGTCGTGGGCGCCATGGTGGGCTTCATCGTGATCGCGATGTACCTGCCGATGTTCAAGGTGTACGACCAGATCAAGTAACTCTGGTCGCCGGCCGCCGGCTCGACCACCCGCCGTGACAGGCTAGGTCCGGTGACGCACCTGTCCGCGGTCGACCTGACGCAGTTCGACGAGGCCGTCGTGGTCCTGGCCGGCCTGCTCGTGCTGGGGGCGCTGGTGTCCGGCTACGCGCACCGCAGCTTCCTGTCGCTCACCGCGCTGTTCGTGGTGGCCGGATTCGTGCTCGGCGAGGGCGGACTGGAGGTCCTCGACTTCGACCCGGAGTCGGGGTTCGTGAGCTCCCTCGCGGTCGTGGCGCTGATCCTGATCCTGTTCCGGGACGGGCTGGAGGTGGACGCCGAGATGCTCCAGCGCGAGTGGCGCCTGCCGCTGCGCAAGCTCGCGCTGGCGATGCCCCTGACAGCCGGCCTGGTGGCCCTGGCCGCCAAGGCCCTGACCGACCTGACGTGGACCGAGGCGCTGCTCCTGGGCGCCTTGCTGTCGCCGACCGACCCGGTCCTGTCCTCGGCGGTCGTGACCAACCCGAGAGTGCCGCGCAGGGTGCGTCACTCCCTGAACCTGGAGTCGGGCCTGAACGACGGTCTGGCGCTGCCGGCCGTCCTGGCGCTCACGGCCTCGCTCACGGCGGGCGGGGATGGATTCGTGTGGTGGGAGTTCGTGCTCCAGGACGTGGGCGTGGGCTTTGTGACCGGCATAGTCGTGGGCCTGGTCGGGACCGTGCTGCTGCCCCGCTCGGGCGTCTTCGGCGACGAGATCAGCCCGCACCAGAAAGCGCTCTACGCGATGGGCGTGGGCTTCGCCGCCTACGGGGTGGCGGTGCTGCCGCCCGAGGGCAACGGCTTCATCGCCGTGTTCGTGTGCGCGATCGTGCTGGGAATCCGCCGTCAGGACCTGCGCGTGTGCTTCGAGAAGCGCTCGGAGGACGTGATCGAGTTGGTCAAGCTCGGGATCTTCGTCGTGTTCGGCTCGCTGCTCACCCTCGACGGCTTGTTCTCCGACGGCGTCGCGGCCGCCGCGATCGCGATCTTCACCCTGTTCCTGGCGCGGCCGATAGCCGTGTTCGTGGCCCTCGCCGGAACCTCGGTCGGCGGTGCCGAGAAGGCCTTCATGGCCTGGTTCGGCCCCAGGGGCGTCGCCACCATGACCTTCTCGTTGATCGTGCTCGGCGCCGGGCTGGGGGCGGGGCAGGAGATCTTCAACCTGGCCGCCCTCACCGTGTTCGTGTCGATCGTGGTGCACGGCCTGACCGACACGCCGGGGGCGAACTGGCTCGCGGACCGCGAGGAGGCGCGGGAGGCGGCTGAGCGGGAGCCGGCGCCCGCTACGACGGCGTGACGATCTCCAGCGTTCCCACCGTTCGCCCGGCGCCCTCGCCGGCGGGCGTGAAGCGCACCTCGTAGTCGGCGGCCTCGGGGGCGAACACGTCCAGCCGCGCCGGCGTGAGGGGCTCGGCAGGAGCGCTCAGCCCCAGTCCCGGGATCGTGACCTGGCCGGGCTCCGAGACGGCCACTGTCACGGTGGCCGCCCGGCCCGCCGGAACCCGCCGCAGCCTCGGCTCTCCCGCCGCCGGAAAGCTCGCCGTGGCCGGTTCGCTCCCGGTCGAGGGTGCGGGCGCCTGGGCCGTGTCGGTGGCCGGCTCGTCGCGCGACTCGGGCGGCCGCGACAACGACGTGGCGATGGCCGCGAGCCCCAGCACGATCGCGAACAGCAGGAGGGCGCGGCGAAGGTGCACCGCGCCGATGCTAGTGGGCCTTATCGCACCGCCGGTGTGCTACCCGCGCGTCGAGGAAACGGCCCCGCCTCTCAAGGTGGGTCATCCCGGGGTCGATGCAGTGATCGCCAGGCCACGAGTTTGGACTCACCTCCGGGCGAGGCGGCTGGCACCCCAAACCCAACCCAGTCACCTCAAGGAGGAGACACATGCGGAAGATCCGCGCACGTATTCAGTCCGAGGAGAGCGGCTTTACGCTGATCGAGCTCCTCGTGGTGATCCTGATCATCGGGATCCTGGCCGCGATCGCCCTGCCGGCGTTCCTCGGCCAGCGTCAGAAGGGCCAGGACTCTTCGGCCAAGTCCAACGCTCGTAACCTGGTTTCCCAGGTGGAGTCGTGTTACGCCAACGAGCAGGTCTACGCCAGCTGTGACACGGCGGCCGAGCTCGGCGACACCGGCCTGGACCTCGGTGCGGCCGACGGTCAGGTCGAGGTGACCGCGGCCGGCGCGGCGGGAACGAACACGTTCACCGTCGTCGGTCACTCGAAGTCGGGTAACGACTTCACGATCAGCAAGGGCGCCAACGGCGCGATTACGAGGACCTGCACCACGGTCAACAGCGGCGGCTGCCCCAGCGGCGGCGCCACCGACTGGTAGGCCTCACGCCACACGCATCACCCTTGACGGGGCGGGCCTTCGGGCCCGCCCCGTCTGCTTTTCCGGCAAGTCGGCTGGAGGCCGCACGGCTTGGACGGATTACCGACAGTTACGACGGGATTCTCCTAAAGGAATCGGGGCGGGGGTCGATCCAGTAGGCAGCCAGAGACCGGGATTCGCTTCGAGGTCGGCTGGCACCCAAAACCAAACCCAGTCACCTCAAGGAGGAGACACATGCGGAAGATCCGCGCACGTATTCAGTCCGAGGAGAGCGGTTTTACGCTGATCGAGCTCCTCGTGGTGATCCTGATCATCGGGATCCTGGCCGCGATCGCCCTGCCGGCGTTCCTCGGCCAGCGTCAGAAGGGCCAGGACTCTTCGGCCAAGTCCAACGCTCGTAACCTGGTTTCCCAGGTGGAGTCGTGTTACGCCAACGAGCAGGTCTACGCCAGCTGTGACACGGCGGCCGAGCTCGGCGACACCGGCCTCGCGCTCGGTGCGGCCGACGGTCAGGTCGAGGTGACCGCGGCCGGCGCGGCGGGAACGAACACGTTCACCATCGTGGCTCACTCGAAGTCGGGTAACGACTTCACGATCGCCAAGGGCGCCAACGGCGCGATCACGAGGACCTGCACCACGGTCAACAGCGGCGGCTGCCCCAGCGGCGGCGCCACCGACTGGTAGGCCTCACACCACACGCATCACCGCCGACGGGGCGGGCCCACGGGCCCGCCCTTCGGCGTTCTGGACGCGTGTCCCAAATCGCGCGGCCAGCGCGGCGGCTCGCGCGCTCAGCTTCGAGGCACAGCTGCCGATATCTGACCCGTGACCGTCGCTCGGACACAACCGGCCCGCGTGCGCGACGAGCGCGGCTTCACGCTCTTCGAGCTGCTGACCGCGATCTTCGTCCTGCTGGTCGGGGTGCTCGGCACCGTCGCGCTGATCGACGGGGCCAACGCGACCACCTCGATCACCAAGGGCAGGGAGGGCGCGACCAACCTCGCCCGCGAGCTCGTAGAGATCTCCCGCTCGGTGGACTACGACAAGGTCAACCAGGCCGACCTGGTGGGCGAGCTGCAGGCCAGGCCGGCGCTGGCCGACAGCGACGGGGCGAGCGGCTGGCAGGTCGGCAGGCGCGGGATCCCCTACACGATCACGATCGCGTCCTGCACCTTCGATGACGTGACCGACGGCGCCGGCGTGCAGAGCGCGGGCGGCTTCTGCGCCGAGTCAACCGCCGCCGGCACCGCCGACAGCAACCCCGACGACTACCGCCGGGTGACCTTCACGATCACCTGGGGCGAGGGCGCGCCGCGCAGGCGCCTGTCCCAGACGACGATCCTGACCAACCCCTCGGGCGGCCTCGGGCCGCGAATCAACTGCCTGGACCGCGGCACTGCGTGCGGCACGGCCAACACCCCGATCACGGCGCCGGCCACCACCTCGGTCGCCGTTCTACGTGTCCACGCACCACCGCGGACGCCGTGCGCTGGTCGGTCGACGACAACGGCGTGAACGGCGACGCGACCGGTGGCCCCACCGCCTGGAACTTCTCCTGGTCGATCGGCACCGTCGGCGCCTTCTCCTGCGCCGACCACGCCGGGCTGGACGCTCGACGGCGACTACCTCGTGAACGCCGCAGGCGTTCGACGCCCGCGGCATCCCGGGCGACCTGCGAGCCAAGACGGTCACGATCAACCGCTCGGCACCGGCGCCCCCGTGCGGGCTCGCCGGGGGGCGAAACGGATCGATCGTGGACCTCCAGTGGCTGAGGAACCCCGAGCGCGACATCACCGAGTACCGCGTCTTCCGCGTGAGGGTCGGCGCCGAGCCGGCCGACGTGCAGGTGTGCGGGCCGATCACCACCACGCGCTGCTACGACGCCAACCCGCCCTCGGCGGGCCAGGCCGACCCGATCTCCTACTACGTGCGCGCCTACGACGGCACCACGAGCACCGCCGGGACCACGCTCACCGTGCCCCAGGGCGGTAACGCCGCGCCCGACCCTCCCGGCACGCTGACCGCGAGCGTGGTGGATGGCCAGCCGGTGCTCTCGTGGACCGCTGGCAGCGACTCCGACGGCACGGTGCAGTTCTACCGGGTGTACCGCGACAACGATGCGAGCTTCTCGCTGGGCGACCGCTACGACGCCACTGGCGACGCGTCCCTGAGCTACACGGACTCCAGGGCCACCCAGACCGACTACCGCTACTGGGTCACGACGGTGGACGACGACTTCACCGAGTCGGCGCCGATAGGGCCGGTGCAGCCGTGAGGCGCCTGCGCGCCAGGCTCCGCAGCGAGGCGGGCATGACGCTGCCCGAGCTGATCCTCGTGATGGCGATGCTGATGGGCGTGCTGGGCGGCACGCTCGACACCCTGGACAACTTCGTGCGCACGAACAGGACCAACGAGCGCCAGAACGAGAACCAGGACCGCGCCCGGCAGAGCATCGACCAGATCGCCCGCCAGGTACGCAATTTGGCGAGCCCCACCAACGCCAACGTCAACTCGATCGACAAGGCGACCGATTACGACTTCGTGTTCCAAACCGTGGACCAGGACCTGCGCCGCGTGCGCTACTGCCTCAACTCCTCGACGCCCAGCAACGGCGTCCTCTGGCAGCAGACCCAGGCGTTCCTGGTCAACCAGGCCGATCCAGGGCTGCCCGCCACCGCCACATGCCCCGCCGCCGGGTGGAACACCCAGCGCCAGGTCGCGGTCAACGTGACCAACGTCCGCGACGGGCTTGACCGCCCGATCTTCTACTACGGCGGCCTGACCGGAGGCGACGTGACCCGCGTCACGTCGATCCGAGCGGCGCTGTGGCTGGACGTTAACCCGGGGAAGAACCCGAAGGAGAGCCAGATCGCCACCGGCGACTTCCTGCGCAACCAGAACCAGAAGCCGGCGATCCCGGACTTCAGCCTCGTGCAGAGCCCCGCGGGGTCCCGCAACCTCCTGCTCAACGCCTCCGATGCCACCGACCCCGAGGGCAGGACACTCGACTACTTCTGGTACCGCGGCACCGGCAGCACGGCGAGCCTGCCCGACTGCCTGACCGACGCGACCCAGACCGGCGGCGGCTTCACCTGCATCGGGCGCGGGTTGACCTACGCCTACACCTTCCCGGCCACGTTCCACGGGGTCCAGACGATCACGCTCAGGGTCGTGGACCCCGGCAACCTGTCCGCAGTCCTGCAGAAGACCACCACGGCTTTCCCATGAGAGCTCGCCTGGCACAGCAGGAGGGCGTGGCCCTGGTGACCGCGGTGATCGTGATGATGCTGATGATGTCCGTCGGCCTGGCCACCTACTCCACCGTGGACACCCAGAGCCAGCAGTCCCAGAAGGAGCGCAGCCAGGAGTCGGCGTTCAACCTCACGGAGGGCGCGCTCCAGCAGCAGGGCTACGTGCTGGGCGCCAACTGGCCCTCGCAGGCCTCGCAGGCCTACCCGACCTGCTCTTTCCCCGGCACGCCTGCCGCGGGCCAGTGCCCGCAGCCCAACAACCTGGCCAATGCCAGCGGCACCGGCTCGTTCACGCAGGCCGACTACAAGGCCGGGGTCAGCTGGGAGACCCAGGTCCGGGACAACCCGAACGGCAGCACCTTCTACGACTCGACAGTGACGGAGGCATCCAACCCGCGCTGGGACGCCAACGGTGACCGCCAGCTCTGGATCCGGGCCACCTCGACCGTGCGCGGGCGCAAGCGCACCCTCGTGGCGCTGCTGCGCCGTGAGCGCCTGAACGAGGGCTTCCCCCGCTCGACGATCACCGCCGGCTACTTCAACGTGACCAACAACGGCAACAAGACGATCATCGACACCACCGGCTCCCAGGTGATCGTGCGCTGCCAGGGCCAGGCCTTCCCCACGCCTTGCGCCGACTACAACGCCAGCAAGGGCCAGGTCTCCCCGGCCGACTCGGTGGTGCACGGCCCCAGCACGCCATCGGCCATGAACGCCGCCCAGGTCGACCGCTTCAAGTCGGCGGCGCAGAGCGCCAACCCGCCGACCTACTTCACCTCGTGCCCCGCGAGCCTGACCGGCGCGATCGTGTTCATCGACCTGCCCACCGCCACGGACTGCCAGTACCAGGGCAACTCGAATTACAACTCGGCCGCCCAGCCCGGCGTGGTGATCATGCGCCAGGGCACACTCACTCTGCGCGGAGGCGTGACGTTCTACGGACTCCTGTATCTGCGAAACGAGCAGGGCAGCACGGGCATCGTTGCCGACATCGGCGGCAACGGCGGCGTGGTGGGCAGCGTGACGATCGACGGCGCGGGCGGGCTGGACGCCGGCAGCAACGGCAACAGCGGCACGAACACGTCGAACATCACCTACGCGAGCAACGCGTTCAACTCGCTGGCCAGCTTCGGCACGGCGGGGCTCGTGCAGAGCACCTGGCGCGAGCTGCCCCCGAACACCCCCTGACGTGACCGGCGAGGCCGCCGCCCTCACCATCTTCGCCGTGCCGCTGGGCGCGGCCATCGGCAGCTTTCTGAACGTGGTGATCCACCGGCTGCCGTTGGGGCAGTCCCTGTCCAAGCCGAGGTCGCGCTGCCCGGGCTGTGAGACGCAGATCCGGGCGCTCGACAACGTGCCGCTGCTGTCGTGGCTGGCCCTGAGGGGGCGCTGCCGCAGCTGCGGCGAGCGGATCTCGGCGCGGTACCCGCTGGTGGAGCTGGTCACCGCGGCCTCGTTCGCGGCGGTGATCCTCGCCAGGGGCTGGAACGCCGACCTGATCGCCCTGCTGCCGTTCACGGCGATGCTCGTGGCGGTGGCCGGCATCGACCTGGACCACCGGATCGTGCCCAACAAGATTCTCCTGCCGGCGGCACTTTGGGGCCTCGGCACCGCGGTGGCCGTTCGCACCGACCAGCTGCCCGAGCTCCTGATCGCCGGCGCGGCCGCGTTCGCCTTCCTGCTGGTGGCCGCGCTCGTGCATCCCGCCGGGATGGGCATGGGCGACGTGAAGCTGGCGGGGGTGATGGGGCTCTACCTGGGCTCGGCCGTGGCTCCCGCGCTGCTGATCGCGTTCGGTGCGGGTGCCGTGGTGGGGCTGGCGATGGTCGCTCGCGAAGGAGCCTCGGCGCGCAAGAAGGGCGTGCCGTTCGCGCCGTTCCTGGCGCTGGGAGGGCTGGTGGGCTGCCATCGCCGGGCCCGAGCTCGTAGATCTCTACACCCGCAACTTCCTCTAGCCGGTCCACAGGCCTTTCGCAGGGATCAAGTCCGGGGCGACCCTGCCGATAGAGGGGGAGAACCTTCGCTCCCATGGCCCTCCCTCGCAGAAACAGCACCGACCGCCGCACCGCCGGCCTGGACATCGACGGCCGCTTCCTGGCGGCGGTGGTGGCCTCCCCCGAGCGCGTGGAGCAGGCGGTCAGCACCGAGCTCCCCGAGGGCCTCGTCCGCGACGGCGAGGTCATGGACCCCGAGGGGCTGGCCGCCGCCATCAAGAGCTTCGTGAGCGAGGCCGGGCTGCCGAAGAAGGTCCGGCTGGGAGTCTCGAACCAGCAGATCGTGGTTCGGGTGGTCGAGCTGCCGCCGATCGAGGACCGCAGCGAGCGCGAGATCGCCGTTCGCTTCCAAGCTGCAGAGGCGATTGCGATGCCGCTCGACGAGGCCGTCCTCGACCACCAGGTGGCCGGGCACACGACGGCGCCCGACGGATCGCTCCGGATGCGGGTGGTCCTCGTGGCCGCCCGCCGCACGATGATCGACTCGGTCGTCGACGCCGCGCGCGCCGCCGGGCTCAAGCCGGATGGGATCGACCTCGATGCCTTCGCGCTGGTCCGGATGCTGGTCGATGAGGACGGGTCTCCCGAGACCGCACGGGTCTTCTGCCACATGGGCGGGGTGACGAACCTGGCCATCGCGGTCGGCTCGTCGTGCCTGTTCACGCGGCCGCTCTCGGTGACCGCGGATCAGGACGACGCCGCCGCTCGCCTGGCGGACGAGATCCGTCTGTCGATCGACTACTACATGGCCCAGCCCGAGGCGATGCCCGTCGGGGAGGTCGTGCTCTCAGGGCCCGGCGCCCGCGCCGGCGAGCTCGTCGAGACGCTCGAGGGACGCTTCACCTGCCCCGTCGTGGTGGCCGAGCCGCTGCGCGGACTCGACACCTCGGCCCTCTCGCAGGGTGACGACCCACGCCGCTACACCGTGGCCGCGGGGCTGGCGCTCGGGAGCGCGGCATGAAGCCCGTCAACCTGCTTCCGGACCAGCACCGGGCACACGTCGCCGGGCAGCGGCCCGGCTCCGCCTACGCCGTGATCGGCGTCCTGGGCGTCGCTGCTCGTGCTGCTCTTCGCCTACGCCCTCACGACCAACCAGGTCAACGACCGCAAGACCAAGACCGCCGAGGCTCGGCAGGAGGCCGACCGCCTCGAGGCCGAGTCGAAGGCGCTGTCGCCGTTCGGTGACTTCGCCCAGGTCAAGCAGACCCGCATGGCGTCGGTTCGCGATCTGGCCAAGGGGCGCTTCGACTGGGAGCGGCTCATGCGAGAGCTGTCCCTGATCCTGCCCAAGGGCAGCTGGCTTCGGTCCGCCGATGCGTCGGTCACCGGCGACATCGAGGGCGCCACCGCGGTCGGCGAGGAGGGCGCCGCCACACCGGCTCTGCGCCTGACCGGCTGCACCGGCCGCCAGTCCCAGGTCGCCCGGATGATGCTTCGCCTGCGCGAGGTGCACCGGGTATCGGAGGTCGAGCTGACCGAGTCCAAGCAGGACGAGTCCGGCGCCGAGGCGAGCGCGGACAGCTGCGGCAACCTCTACGCCTTCGACCTGAAGGTCACCTTCGAGCCCGCGAGCTCGGATGAGCTTCCCCCGGGCCGCAAGAGCGTTCCGGCCGCGTTGGGAGGCGGGTCATGAGCCTGACCGACCGCGACAGGAAGATCGTGATCGTCCTCGCGCCGCTGGTGCTGATGCTGGCCTACTGGTTCCTGGTGCTCTCTCCCAAGCGCGAGGACGCCGCTGCCGCCGGTGAGGCGTTGACCAAGCAGGAGCAGCGACTCGACGCGGCCAAGCAGGCCAGTGCCCAGCTCGGGTCGGCCCGCACCGATTTCGCGGCGGACTACGCCGAGATGGTGCGCCTGGGCAAGGCGCTGCCCTCGACCGTGGACATGCCCAGCCTGCTCGTGCAGCTCGAGACGGCCGCGAAGGGCACGGGTCTGAACTTCACGCGGATCGCCACCGGCGAGCGTGACAAGGCGGCGGCCCCCGCCGCGACCTCCCAGCAGGGCAGCGGCAGCGGCAGCGGTTCTCAGCCCCCCGCGGCCGCCGGCGGCCAGCAGGCTTCCAGCGCACCCGGTCAGGCCGCCGAGGGCGCCAACAACGCCACCAGCAGCGCCAACGCGTCGAGCGCCAACAACCAGGCGGCCGCCCAGTCGGGCGTGGACGCCCAGACCTCGACCGCCAGCAAGCAGGGCGGGCTGCCCGTGGGCGGCGGGAGCGCGGGCACCTCCACCGGTGACACCGGATCGGGCGTGGCCGGCCTGGACAGCGTGCCGCTCGAGCTCGAGTTCCGCGGCGGGTTCTTCGACCTGGCCGACTTCTTCCACCGCCTCAAGCGCTTCGTGCGGCTGGCCAACGACGAGATCGTCGTGCAGGGCCGCCTGATGTCCGTCGACTCGCTCAAGTTCACGAGCGACCCGGAGCTCTTCCCCAGCCTCAAGGCCGAGATCAAGGCCACCGTCTACCTCGCGCCGAAGACTCAGGGCGCCACGGCCGGCGCCACGCCGCAGGGCCCCGGCACCACGCCGGCGAGCGACCCCGCGGCGCCCGCAGCCCCGAACACGACAACTCCCCCGACCGCCGTCGCGGCTCCCTGAGGATCGACCAATGCAGACGCTCTTCCAGGATCTCGTCCACGACCTCCGCGCCAAGCGCCTGTGGCCCGTGGCCGCGGTCATGCTGCTGGCGCTGGTGGCGATCCCGGTCGTGCTCATGAAGCCGGCCGACCCCGCAACGAGCAAGCCCGCCACTGCGAGCCCCCAGGCGGCGCAGCTGCCAGGCCTCAAGGATCTGACCGTGGCGACCGCGACCTCCTCCCGCGGCGGCTCGGCGCTCGACGTCTTCGACCGCAAGGACCCCTTCCGGCCGCCCGCGGCGGTGCTGTCCGCCAAGGCCGACGAGGCCGCCAGCTCGGCGACCTCGGGCTCGACCGCTCAGAGCGGCGCAGGCGGCCAATCCGGCGGCGGCGGGTCCGGCGGCTCGGGCTCCGGCGGCACGGGCGGCACGGGCGGGGGCGGCAGCCCCGATTCGCCCGGCTCGACCACGCCGGCGCCCAAGCCCAGTCCCTTCACCTACGTGGCCGACGTGAAGTTCGGCCGCAGTGACCGCAAGCTGGGCGCCTACAAGGGCCTGCGACGCCTGGAGATGCTCCCCAGCACCAAGTCGCCGCTGCTGATCTTCCTCGGCACCGAGGCGGACGGCGGCAACGCGGTCTTCCTCGTGGACTCCAGCCTGCGGACGTCCGGCGAGGGCGACTGCGAGCCCAGCCAGACCGAGTGCGCCACGCTGACCATCGGTGCCGGCGCCGAGCAGGAGTTCGTCGATGAGAACGGGGTCTCGCTACACGCTCCTGATCGAGGAGATCCGGCCGGTCGCCGTGACGGCCGCTGCAAGCAGCCCGAAGGCCCGGCCGGCGGTGGGCTCGCGCTCGCCCGGCCGGCGCTTCCAGCCGCCGCTGATCGCCGACCTCATGACCACCACGAAGCCGTCCGGCTCAAGCACCGCCGCCCACAGCCGATAGGGGAAAACGAGATGCCTGTACGCCGCCTGATCGCCCTCTGCCTCTCCGCTGGCCGCCTGCCTCGCGCTGGCCATGCCCGCGACGGCCGCCCGCCGCCAAGAAGAAGCGCGCGAAGACGCCGACCGTGACCAAGGTGTCGCCGATGCGCCTGCGCGTGGGCTCGACCGTGACGATCCGCGGCCGCAACTTCAGCTCCCGCAGGACCCGCAACACCGTGATCTTCCGCTCCGGCACCGGGCGCTCCGCGTTCGCCAAGCCCAGGCGCGCGAGCAGCAAGAAGCTCGTGCTGAAGGTCCCCGTGGCCGCCGGCCGCCTGCTCGGGACCAAGTCCGCCCGCTTCAAGCTGCGCGTGGTGGTGCGAGGCAAGTTCAGCAAGTACACCTCCCGCCGGCTCTCGCCCGTGCTAGTGCCGAGCAAGGTGGCGGACAAGGGGCCGGGTGCGAAGAGCGCGTGCAAGGGCGCCGACCTGGACGGCGACGACCTGCTGCCGGCTTCTCTGGAGAACGCCATCAAGACCGACCCCTGCCTCAAGGACAGCGACGGCGACGGCCTGACCGATGGCTGGGAGTACTACTCCGCCAAGGACCTGAACGTCAAGGCCGTGCCCTACCCCGGTCAGCGGCCCGTACCCGAACGCGCTCGACCCGTCGGACGCCGCGCTACGACTTCGACGGCGACGGCCTGCTGGCCACCGAGGAGCATCGCGCGTGGCGCGTGACGGGCAGCTCGTTCGTCGGCGCCCTCGCCGGCCCCGGCGACCTGCAGTCGGCGCTGGGATACAGCGACGGCACCAAGTTCAGCCGGCTCAACGAGGCTCCGTCGGTGCCCGCTTGGCGCGGACCCGCCTTCGGTGCGGGCTGCGCCGACCCAGGCGTTCCCGAACACCTTCAACCTCAACGGCGACGCCGCCTGGCGCGACGATGAGCGCGATGCCGATCGCGACGGGCTCTCCAACTGGCTGGAGTCGGCGCGCGGCCCCCGTGCCAACTCCTGGTGGAGGTCCTTCTGGGCCAGCCGCCGCTTCGAGCCCGCCGTCGATCCGTGGAAGGAGAAGTCCTACTGCGGCTTCCGCCCGGGCGTGTTCGTCGAGCGGCCCTTCGCCGAGCTGGACCTCGACGACGGCGACGTGGACGGCGACGGCCTCCTCGACGGCGAGGACGACCAGGACAACGACGACTTCACCAACATCAGCGAGATGTACGAGGTCCTGTACGACCTCGACGGCAACGGGAACCCCGCCTTCTGCGGTCCCTGTGGGGGACGGGCGTGGTGCCGAGCATCAGCCTGGGCGGCGTGACGGCCCCGGTCAACGCGATGAACCCGTGCGCGCCCAACCCGGACGCGCGCACCTGCCCCGACTACATCCCCTTCTAGGAGGGGCTCAGCTCGGCGGCCGTGCGGCCGCGCCGGCCCGGCGGGGCCGCAGACCCCGCCAGTAGGGTGTGGAGCGCGATGCCGATCCGCTTCACGACCGCCGGTGAGTCCCACGGCCCCGGCCTCACGGCCGTGGTCGAGGGCCTGCCCGCCGGGCTCGAGCTGACCCCGGCCGACATCGATCGCTGACCTCGCGCGGCGGCAGCTGGGCCACGGCCGCGGCGGCCGGATGAAGATCGAGAAGGACCGCGCGGAGGTCACCTCCGGCGTGCGCCACGGGCGCACGCTCGGCGGGCCGATCGCGCTGCGGATGGCCAACCGCGACTACGCCAACTGGGAGGAGCGGATGAACCCCTGGCCGGTCGACGGCGAGGTGGAGGAGGTGCACCTGCCGCGCCCCGGCCACGCCGACCTGGCCGGGGTCCAGAAGTTCGGCTTCACCGACGTCCGCAACGTGCTCGAGCGCGCCAGCGCGCGCGAGACGGCGGCGCGGGTGGGCGCCGGGGCGCTGGCCAAGGTCTACCTGCGCGCCCTCGGAGTGGAGGTGCGCTCGCACGTGCTGCAGATCGGCTCGGTGCACGGCGCCCGACGCCGCGACGACCTCGTCGTGGCCGACTTCGACGGGGTCGACGAGTCGCCCGTGCGCTGCCTCGACGCCGAGGCCAGCGAGGCGATGGTGGCCGAGATCGACGCGGCCCGGAAGGCCAACGAGTCGCTGGGCGGCGTCTACGAGGCGATCGCCTTCGGGCTGGTGCCGGGCATCGGCTCGCACGTGTCCTGGGAGGAGCGCCTGGACGGCCGGCTGGCGCAGGCGATCATGTCGATCCAGGCGATGAAGGGCGTGGGCATCGGCGACGGCTTCGACCTGGCCGGCCGGGTGGGCTCGGAGGCCCACGACGAGATCTTCTACTCCGAGGAGCGCGGCTTCTACCGCGAGACCAACCGCGCGGGCGGCCTGGAGGGCGGCATGACCACCGGCGACCCGCTGGTGGTCCGCGGCGCGATGAAGCCGCTGCCCACGCTCACCAAGCCGCTGCGCAGCGTCGACATCGCCACCCAGGAGCCCGCCGCAGGCGCTGCGCGAGCGCACCGACTCCTGCACGGTGCCCGCCGCGGCGGTGGTGGCCGAGGCGATGGTGGCGCTGGTGCTGGCCGACGCCTACCGCGAGAAGTTCGGCGGCGACCACATCGACGACGCGCTGGCGGCCCTGCGCGCCTACGAGGAGCGGATCGGATGGAGGCGCTGACCGGCGGCGCCCAGCGGCGGCGACCGCCCGGCCGCCCGCCGGCGCGCTCGTCTTCGTCGGCTTCATGGGCGCCGGCAAGTCGACCGCGGCGCGCTCGCGTGGCGGCGGAGCTGGGCGTCGAGCCGCTGGACTCCGACCGCGAGCTGGAGGCCGAGCTCGGCGAGCCGATCGAGGCGTTCTTCGACCGCGAGGGCGAGGCCGCGTTCCGCGCGCGCGAGGAGGAGGTCGTGCTGCGCCTGCTCGCGCCGGCGGCGGCGGCGTGGTCGCGCTCGGCGGCGGCGCGACCGGCTCCGAGCGCGTGCGCGAGGCGCTGCGCGGCCACACGGTCGTCCACCTGGAGGTCGAGCCCGAGGAGGCCTGGCGCCGCGCATCCGGCAAGGGCCGCCCGCTGGCGCGCGACCGCGGCCGCTTCGACCAGCTGCACGCCGACCGCGCGGCCATCTACGAGTCGGTGGCCGACGCCACGCTCCCGCCGGCGGGCGCGACGTAGCCGCCGCGCGCGGGCGCTCGCTGGCGCTGCGCGGCGCTGCGCGACGGCGGCGGCCGGACGCTGCGGCTGGTGTGGGCCGCGCGCGGCCTCGGGCGACTATCCGGTCTTCTTCGGCCGCGGGCCTGCTCGCGCCGGCTTCTTCCACCCGGCGCGACGGGCGCCGCTTCGCGGTGACCGACGAGAACGTCGGCCCGGCACCACCGGTCGAGGCCGAGCACACCGTCGCGATCGCGCCGGGCGAGGAGCACAAGACGCTGATCCACCGCCGAGATCGTGCTGCGCCAGCTCGCCCAGGCGGGCGCCGAGCGGGGCGACCTCGTGGCCGCCGTCGGCGGTGGGGTGGTGGGCGACCTCGCCGGCTTCTGCGCGGCCGTCTACCAGCGCGGCGATGCGCGTGGTGCAGGTGCCGACCACGCTCGTCGCCCAGGTCGACTCCGCCTACGGCGGCAAGACGGGCGTCGACCTGCCCGAGGGCAAGAACTACGTCGGCGCCTACCACCAGCCCGCCGCGGTCTCTGCGACCCGGCCGCGCTCGACACGCTGCCCGCCGAGGAGCTCGCGGCCGGCTACGCGGAGGTGGTCAAGACCGCCCTGATCGCCGGCGGCCCGCTGTGGGCGCGGGTGCGCGCCGGGCGCCGACGTGGACGAGGAGATCGTGATGGGCTGCCTGCGCACCAAGCTGGCGGTGGTCGCCGAGGACGAGCGCGACGCGGGCCGGCGCCAGGTGCTCAACCTGGGGCACACGGTCGGCCACGCGATCGAGGCCGCGACCGGCTACGCGCGCTACCGCCACGGCGAGGCCGTCGGCGATCGGCCTGCTCGCGGCGCTGCGGCTGTCCGGCCGGGAGGCGCTGCGCGCCGAGGTGGCCGAGCTGCTCGCCGCGCCGCGGCCTGCCGCTGGCCTTCGACGGGCGCCTCGGTCGACGACGTGGTGGCCTTGCTGCGAGCGCGACAAGAAGCGCGAGGGCGGGCGGGTGCCGTTCGTGCTCGTCGAGGCGCCCGGCGAGGTCACGCCCGGCCACGACGTGGCGCCCGGGCGACCTGCGCGCCGCCGTCGAGGAGGTGCCGCGCCGGATGAGGAACCGCGTGGACGTGATGCACGGCGTGAACCTCGACCAGCTCGGCCGCCGCGACCCCGAGCATCTACGGCGCGATCTCGCTGCCCGAGCTGGAGGTGCGGGTCAAGCGCTTCGCCACGCGAGCTCGAGCTCGAGGCCACCTTCTGGCAGACCAACCACGAGGGCGAGTTCTGCGAGGGCCTGCACTCGCGCGCCGAGCGCGCCGACGGCGTGATGCTCAACCCGGGCGCCTGGACGCACTACTCCTACGCGATCCGCGACGCGCTGGAGCTGGCGGGCGTCCCGGCCGTGGAGGTGCACCTCAGCGCGGTCGACGAGCGCGAGGAGTGGCGCCGCCATCTCGGTCATCCGCGACCTCTGCGTGGGCTCGGTGCAGGGCAAGGGCGTGGACGGCTACCGCGAGGCGCTGGAGCTGCTCAAGCAGGAGCTCGAGCTGACTGAGCCGCCGCCACCGCCCGCGCCGACCGCCTGGTCGACGCTCATGCGCGAGCGCGAGCTGGACTCGCTGCTGGTCACCGACCTGGTCAACGTGCGCTGGCTGACCGGCTTCACCGGCACCAACGGCGCCTGCGTGCGTCACGCCGGACGAGCGCCTGTTCCTCACCGACTTCCGCTACGTCGAGCAGGCGGAGGAGCAGGTGCGCGAGTTCGAGCGCCTGCCCGCCGGCCGCGACCTGGCCGGCGAGCTCGCGCAGCGGCTGAAGGGCCGGGCGGGCTTCGAGGACGCGCACGTGAGCGTGCGCACGCACGGCAAGCTCGCCGGCAAGCTCGCCGAGGGGGTGGAGCTGGTGCCGGCCGGGGACGCCGTGGAGGGCTGCGCGCAGGTCAAGGACCGCGCGCGAGCTGGGGCGCATCGCCGAGGCCGCGCGGCTGGCCACGGAGGTGCTCGAGCGCGTGCTGGAGCGCGGCGTTGGCCGGCCGCACCGAGCGCGAGGTGGCGCTGACGCTCGAGCAGGGGCTGCGCGCCGGCGGCGCAGAGGACCCTTCGTTCCCCGCGATCGTGGCGTCGGGGGCCCACGGCGCCCTGCCGCACGCCGAGCCGCGCGACGTGGAGATCCCCGCCGGGCGCGCTGGTGGTCATCGACTGGGGCGCGCGCGTCGACGGCTACTGCTCGGACTGCACGCGCACGGTCGCGACCGGGCCGCTCAGCGAGCGCGCGCAGGAGGTCTACGAGCTGGTCCGCGAGGCGCAGGCCGCAGGCGCTCGCGGCGGTGCGGGCCGGCGCGGACTGCAGAGCGGTCGACGCGGTGGCGCGCGATCTCATCGACGCCGCGGGCCACGAGGAGCACTTCGGTCACGGCCTCGGCCACGGCGTCGGGCTCGAGGTGCACGAGGGCCCGCGCCTGACCAAGAAGTCCGAGGACGGCGAGCTCCAGGCCGGCAACGTGGTGTCGGTGGAGCCGGGCGTCTACCTGCCCGGGCGAGCTTGGGCGTGCGGATCGAGGACCTCGTGGCGGTCACAGCCGACGGCGCGGATGTGTTCACGTCGTTCCCGAAGTCACTGGTGACGGTGGACTGACCCCACCGTCGTCCGCATCCCGCTGCACGCCCAGGGCGCGCGCCAGCGGGCGGGCCCCCAGGCCGTACAGCAACACGGTCGCGCCGATCACCAGGAAGCAGGTGGGCACCAGCAGCATGGCGTCCTCGACCCCGGCCTCCACGAGCTCCAGCTCGAAACGCCGACGCGGTGGCGGCCACGACGATGCCGCGGGGCATCAGGCCCGCCGCGAACAGTCGCTCGCGCCGGTCGAGCACGGTCCCGGCGGTGGAGATCGCCACGGCCAGCGGTCGTTGAAGGAGCACGAGCACCGCCAGCAGCCCGAGGCCCTCCGCGCCCAGCTCCACGACGGCGTCCAGACTCACGCGCGCGGACAGGGCCACGAACAGCACCCCGATCAGCAGTCCGGTGAGCGTGCGCCCGAAAGCCGCGAACTCGGCCTCCCGGCCACTTGGCACCAGGTCGCCCTGCCGCGCCATCAGCACGCCCAACGTGATGGCGGACACCAGGCCGGCGTCCTCTCGCAGGGTGTCCGCCGCGGCCACCGCGAGGAGCGCGAGGGCCAGCAGCACCGTGCCGTGCTGCGCGAGCGGCACGGACCCACCCGCAGCACCAGCACTCCGAGCCCCGCGGCCGCCGCGCCGGTCAGCACGCCCGCGCCGACGGTCTCGGCGAACTCGGCTAGGTCGAACACCCCGGCGCCGGACAGCAGGGCCTGGAACACGAGCACCGACAGGATCGCCCCCACGGGGTCGATCACGATGCCCTCCCACTCGAGCACCGTCCCGACGCGGCGCTTGGGCCGCGCCAGCTCGAGCACCGGCCCCACCACGGTGGGACCCGACAGGGTGAGCACGGCGCCGATCAGGAGCGCCACGCCCCAGTCCGCGCCGATCAACAGGTGCACCGCCACCGTGATCACGCCCCAGCTCACGAGGACTCCCACGGTCACGAGCCTCACCACCGGGCGCCAGAGGCCTGCGGCCAGGTCCTCGTGGCGCAACGCGAGCGCGCCGTCGAACAGCACCACGCCAACGGCCAGCGTCACGAACGGCGTGAGCAGATCGCCGAGCAGCTCGCCCGGGTCGATGAGGTTGAGCACGTCGGGGCCCGCCAGCACGCCCACCGCCAGCAGCGGCACCACCTGTGGGATTCCGAGCCGGTGCGCCAGCAGCTGAGCGGCGACCGCCAGCGTGATGAGGAGCGCGAGGGCGAGGGTGGGATCGGTCAAGCTGCCGGTGCTCGGTTGTCGGTGCTCAGTGCTCGGTCATGCAGGCCGCAACTGTACGGCGCGAATACCGAGCACCGAGCTCCGAGCGCCGAGCACCCGGCATTACTCAGTCGCCCGAGCTACCGGGCACTACCAGCGAGTACTTCGATGGTTTGGTGGGGACGGTGGGGTTGTCGATTTTGCGGAGTTGGTTGATGAGGTTTGACCATTGGCCTGGTTTGAGGACGGCGAGGGCTTGTTTGCCGAGCTTTTTGTTGTCGCCAAAGAGGGGCCGGAAGCCGACGTGGATGTGGTCGGCGTGGTCGCCCATCGCGATCGTCTGGCCGCCCATCTCCAGGAGCGAGATGATCTGGTCGGGGGCGACTGTGCCCTGGAGGCGCAGGAGGGATTTGACGGTTTGTTCTGTGATTCCGCCGGGGTCTTGGTGGCCGAGGATCGGGACGCCGTTGATCTTGGCGATGTCGACCGCGTTCCCGGAGGAGTGATGGGAGACGTTCCCAGACGCGGTGTAGTACCCATGCCCGCACTTCAGGCTGGTGACCGTCGGCCGCAAGCCCGGACTCGGCGAGATAAGCGAGCGTGGCGAGCACGCGGCGGTCTACCTGGCCCGAGCGGACGTCGTCGCGGCCGCAGTCATAGAGCTCGATCCGTTCGTCTGAGAGCACCCGCTTCTCCAACAGCGGCTTTGGCAACAGCAAGATCTGCCCGATCGAGAACCCATCCGCCCCATCGTCCCCATACAGCACGTTCTTCCCAGACGCCCTGTACACAGCCGTCGCCTCCAACAGCTTCCACCCATCCAGAATCGGCTTCGGATCGATCCGCGGCGCACCCCGACCAGCCGGCCGCACCGAAAAATCAAGATGCGCACCCTTACCCACATCAGGAACACCAACGGTGCCGAGCTGAGTGCCGCCGATCACCCGGGAGCCTTCGCGCAGGCGGCGCAGCACGAACCGCTTGGGTCCAGGCGCACGGGACGCGCGAAGCGTCCCTCGTAGGTGGTCAGGCCCGCTTCGTCGGCCTGCATCTCCATGATCTGGTCGAGTCCGCCGGCCTCGCGCGCTCCCGGGGCGTCCGGGTGGGCGAACAGGCGTCGCTTGACCGCCACCTGCGTGCCAGGCACTCCCTCCGGGGAGTCCTGCTCCGGCTGGCGCCCGCGTGAGGCCGCCCCCTTGGGTGCCGGGTCGGGCATCGAGTTGGCCGACACCGCGCGAGCGTCCTTGGGCTCGGCGTCGCCGTCCTGGCGGGGCGCCGGGTAGTGGGTGGCGGTGGTTTTGAGGCCGGCGTAGGTGTAGCGGTTGCCGTAGGGGTCTTGGAGGGTGATGTATTTGCCGAGGCGTTGGTTTTGGCCGATGGTTTTGATTTGGCCGTCGTTGACTGCGACTGCGGGGGCGCCGTTCTGGGTGTAGATCTCGATTTGGCGGCGGTCGTCTTGGGAGGCGACGAGGTTGGCGGCGTTTTGGCCTGCTTTGACGCGTTTGGTGGCTTCGGCTTCTTGGAGGTCGTCGGCGTAGCGGGCCCTTGCGGCGACCGGGAACCGGCCCTCGGTCAACCCGGTCAGCGACCCGACCAGATCGGCGGGGACCCCGGCGATCAACCTGGCCCGCAGCAGGACGGAGTCGACGTACCAGTCGGCGTGGTTATAGGCAAAGATCGCGCGGCGGACGTCCTTGTCATAGCCGGCGGCCTTCAAATAGCGGCCGGCGGCGAAGATCGCGTCGACGGGGTTATAGGGGTCCTTTCTGCCGTCCTTGTTCGCATCGACCCCATACGCCCGCCACGACGACGGGATGAACTGCATCCACCCCAGCGCACCAGCAGAAGAGACATTCAGGTTGCGCCCATAGTCGGTCTCGATCTCGTTGATCGCGGCCAACACCTCCCACCGCACCCCATACTGAATCCCAGCCGCCTGATAGATCGGCAACAAGAAAATCGGCACCCGGAACTTCCTGATCACGAAATTCGGGACCCCAGACCTAAACGACGGCCCCGGCAACGCATCCACAAACCCCGGATTCGACCGCGCCGGCGAACCATCACCATTACGCAAACGGGTGCGGTCGGCGGGGCGGCGCTCCTTGCGCGGCGCCTTGGTGCCGCCGGCGGGCTCGGAGCGCTTGGGCTTGCGGGCGCGTCGCTTGTCGCCGCCGCGCTTCTGCTCCTCCTCCCACTCGAGCTGTGGCGCCGCCTGGTCGGGCCCGGGCGAAGGCGCGGGCGCGGGTGCAGGTGCGGGCGCGGGGGGCTGCGTGGCGGGAGCCGGTGCCGGAGCGGGTGTGGCCGGAGCCGGCGGCTGTGCCGCGGGTGCGGGTGGAGCGGCAGGAGCGGTGGCCGGCGGCTGGAGGCCGGCCGGGGGCGGATCGGTGGGCAGTCCCTGCGCCCAGGCCAGGGGCACGCCGGGGACCCTGCCGGCCACGGCGGCCAGCGGCTCGTCGGGCGCAGCGTCCACCGTCACGGTCCTCAGGCTGCCGTCGGCCAGCTGAACGATCACGCCTCGCAGGCCTGCGTCGGCGGACACGGACTCGATCGACTCGGCCGTGAGGATCGCCGCGGCAGCCACCACGGCGCAGAGCAGGGAGAGGGGGAGCTTGGACATCGGGCTCCCTTGGATATCGGCTGTTAGCCCCTCGGCTTGACGCCTGGGGCCGCAAGTTCCGACGCCCGGCGCGGGGTGTCCTCCGATCGAACACCAATCTAAGGCTCAACTAGAGGGTTAGACGAAGGTGTCGGAGCACTCACTCCGGCCGGGCCGTATGCGAACATGTGTTCGATAGATGATCGTCTGCGTGCTCATCCCCCGCTTTGCGCTCCTCGCGGCGGTTGGGGACAGGCGCGCGCTGCTCTCCGAGCCGGTGGCCCTGGCCCCCGAGGCCGGCAGGGAGCAGATGATCGGGGAGGCCTCGGCGGCGGCCGAGGCGTTCGGTGTCGCAGTGGGCATGCGCATGGGTGAGGCCCTCTCGCGCTGCCCCGAGCTGCGGCTGGTGCCACCCGACCCCGAGAGCGCCCGGTCACTATGGCACGCCGTGCTCGACCGCATAGAGGCTGTCGGGGGCGCCCCGGAGTCCGAGCGGGCCGGAGCCGCCTTCTTCGAGGCGGCCGGCATGCACGGCATCCACGGCGGCGATCTGGCCGGGGTGCTGGCCGCCACTCGCCGGGCGCTGGGCCGCAGCGCCAGGATCGCCGCTGCCCCGTCCAGGTTCGCCGCCTTCTGCGCCGCCCGCGGGGCGCGTCCGCGCCGGCCCGCTCCGGTGGTGGAGGAGGGTACGGCGGCCCGCTTCCTGGCGCCGCTGCCGGCCGGCCTGCTGCGATCGCGGCCGGAGCTGGCCGCGCTGCCCGCCACGCTCGACCGGCTCGGCATCCGGACCCTGGGGGAGCTGGCGGCGCTCCCCTCGCGCGCGGTGGCGGAGCGCTTCGGCCATCCGGGGCTGCTGGCGCTGGACCTGGCGCGCGGGCGCGACACCCCGCTCGAGCCCCGGCGCCCGCCCGAGCCCGTGTCCGAGCGCATCGAGCTCCCGGAGGCGGTGTCGGGGGGCCAGCTCGAGCGCGCGCTGGAGCTGCTCGTGGCGCGCGTGCTCGCCCGGCGCGAGCGGCGCGGGCGCTCGCTGCGGGCGGTGGCCGTGTCGGCGCGGTTCGTGGCCGGCGGCACCTGGCGCGAGGTGGTCACGCTCCGTCACGCAAGCGCCGACCCGGGCCGGATCCGGCTGGTGCTGGCCCCCAAGCTGGCCGAGCTACCCGCGCCGGCGGACTCGATAGCCATCGAGGTCGAGGCCTTCGGCCCGCCGGCCCAGGACCAGGGCCGCCTGCTGGACGAGGAGGGCGCCGCCCGGAGGGCCCGCCTGGACGAGGCCGTGCGCCAGGTGCGCCAGGCGGCGGGCCAGGACGCCGCCCTGCGAGTGCTCGACGTGGACCCGGAGTCACGGCTGCCCGAGCGGCGCTCGGTCCTGGCCCCGTTCGTCGACGGGGCGCCGGAGCGCGGGGGCGGCGGGTGAGCAAGCCGGAGCGCGGAGGACCGCGCAGGCTCACGCCGATGCGGCCCGCTCCCGTGCGCGCGCGTGAGAACGGGGTGCCGGCGGCGTTCGCCGGCGTGGCCGTGGAGTCGGTCCGCGAGGACTGGGTGGTGGAGGACCGCTGGTGGACCGGCCGCCCGCTGCGGCGGCGCTACTTCGAGCTGGTGCTGGCCGACGGGCGTAACGTCACGGTGCTGCGGGACGTGGCGGCGGGGAGGTGGTTCGTGCAGCGCGCTTAGGAAAAGCTCAAGGCCACGTCCCCGGCGGCCGATGCCGGATCCATGGCCTTCGACCTCGATGCCGCGCTTGCCCACGCCGTCGGCCTGGGCGCCTCCGACCTGCACGTGAAGGTCCCCTCGGTGCCTCGTGTACGAGTTTCGGGCCGGCTTCGGGAGCTGGACGGCTATGGACCACTCACTCCCGCGGATGCGGAGGCGGTGAGCGCTCGCGTCCTGACTTCCGAGCACAAGCGGTCGCAGTTCAACGAGCACGGCTCCGCGGACCTCTCCTACTTCAACTCCCACGGCCGCTTTCGCGTGGCGGCGTTCTCGCAGCGCGGGTCGCCGTCCTTCGTCTTCCGCGCGGTGCCGGTGGCGCCGCGCACGGAGGAGCTGGGCCTGCCCGAGGTCGTGACCTCCTGGGCCGACGCCCAGCGTGGCCTGATCGTCATCACCGGCCCCACCGGGTCCGGCAAGAGCACAACCGGCGCGGCCATCATCGACCTGATCAACAGCCGCCGGCCGCTGCACATCCTCACGATCGAGGACCCGATCGAGTACCTGCACCGCGACGCGGCCGCGATCGTGTGCCAGCGCGAGATCGGGCTGGACGCGCCCACCTACCACACGGCCCTGCGTGCGGCCCTCCGCCAGGACCCCGACGTGATCCTCATCGGCGAGGTCCGCGACGAGGAGACCGCCATGACCGCGCTGCGCGCGGCGGAGACCGGCCACCTGGTGCTCTGCACGCTCCACACCCTCAACGCCACTGAGACCGTGCAGCGCTTCATCGACCTCTTCGGCGACCGCCAGACATCGCTCGCCCGCCAGATGCTGGCGGCGACGCTGGTGGGCATCACCTCCCAGCGCCTGGTGCCGGGCCCCGACGGCCGCCTGGTGCTGAACTCCGAGGTGCTGGTGAACTCCGCCCGGATCCGCGACCTGATCGCTCAGGGCAAGCCCCAGAGCGAGCTCGACCTGGCGATCCGCGAGGGCGACTACTACGGGATGCGCTCGTTCGACCAGTGCCTGCTGTCCAAGGTGCGCGACGGCTCGATCGCGAGCGCGGAGGCACTGGCCTTCGCCACGGACCCGCACGACTTCAAGCTGATGATGGCTGCCGACCCGGAGCTGGCGGCCGCCGAGGACGACGGCGAGGCCGACCCGGCCCCGGCCGGCCTCCCCGACGCACAGGCCTAGCGCCGCAGACCGGCGCCGGCCGCCTCGCATCCGAGCGTCCCCAAACGCGCATATCCTCCTCCGGTTGAGGGACGGAGAGCGGACAGCGCGCGAGCGCGATGCGGCTGCGCGGCGCCGGCGTGCCGCCGCGGCGGAGCAGCAGCGGGTCTTCTGGCGCCGGCGGCTGGTAGCGCTGGCCGCGGTCGTGGCGCTGGTGGTGCTCGCCATGAGCGCGCTGGGCTCGGGCTCCAACGACGACGAGGATGGCGACGAGCCGGACCGGGCGGAGCTCCCGGGTGGCGGGCGGCAGATCTTCCCCGCCCGGCGCGTGGTGGCCTTCTACGGCGCGCCCCAGGACGAGGAGCTTGGGGTGCTGGGCATCGGCACGCCGGACCGGGCGGCGCAGAAGCTAGAGCGCCAGGCGCGCCCCTATGCCCGACCGGGGCGGCCGGTGCTGCCCGCCTTCGAGCTCATTGCCACGGTGGCAGCCAACGCCCCGGGCGACGACGGGCTCTACCGCACGCGACAGGACGACGAGGTGATTCGCAGCTACCTGCGCGCGGCGCGCCGCGCCGGTGCGCTGTTGGTGCTGGACATCCAGCCGGGCCGGGCCGACTTCCTCACGGAGGCGCAGGCACTGGAGCGGTGGCTGCGCGAGCCCGACGTGAGCCTGGCGCTGGACCCGGAGTGGCGGATGGAGGCGGGGGAGGTGCCCGGCCAGACGATCGGCTCGGTGGACGCCGAGGAGGTGAACGCCGTGTCGGCCTGGCTGGCGGGCATCGTGCGTCGCGGCGACCTGCCGCAGAAGCTTCTGCTGGTGCACCGCTTCACCGAGGACATGGTCGAGCGGCCCGAGCTGCTCACTCGCCCACGTGGGATCGCCATGACCTTGAACGTGGACGGCTTCGGCACCAGTGACCAGAAGGTGGCCAAGTACCGCGCCCTCGTCCCGCAGCGGTTCCGCGCCGGCTTCAAGCTCTTCTACCGCGAGGACACCGGGCTCATGACCCCGCGCCAGGTGCTCGGGCTGCGGCCGCGGCCGGACTTCGTGGTCTACGAGTAGCCCGCGCCCGGGAAGGGGCTTGCACCGCGTTCCGCGCGCGTGCGAACATACGTTCGTGTCGCCGCCGTACGTCGAGCTCCACTGCCACACCGCCTATTCGTTCCTCGACGGGGCATCGGCGCCCCAGGAGCTTGCGGGGGCTGCGGCCGAGCAGGGACACGCGGCGCTGGCGATCACCGACCATGACGGGCTGCACGGGGCGATGGAGCTCGCCAAGGCGCTGAAGCCGCTGAGGGTGCGCCCGATCACCGGCGCGGAGCTGACGATGGAGGACGGCTCGCACCTGACCCTGCTGTGTGAGACCCGCGCCGGCTACCGCAACCTGTGCCGGCTGATCACCGCGGCGCACGCCGGCACGCGGCCGAAGGAGGGAGCCGACCCGCTGCCGCCCGTCACGGCCTACGAGGCGCTGGAGCTCCACGCGGAGGGGCTGGTGTGCCTCTCCGGCTGCGCTCGCCACGGCGCCCTGGCCCGAGCGGTGGAGGGGGCCCGCCACGCAGAGGCGGCCGCGGCTGGACGGCGGCTGCTCCGGATCTTCGGACCCGATCGCCTGCGGGTCGAGCTGCAGCGGCCCTTCGCGCGCAACGACCGCCGCCGCAACCGGCTGCTGGCCGAGCTGGCGGGGCGGCTCGGCGTGCCCACGGTGGCCACCGGCAACGTGCACGCCCACAGCCGCGCGCGCACGCGGCTGCAGGACGCGCTGGTGGCGGTCCGCCTGGGCCGCACCCTCGACGAGTGCGAGCCCTGGCGGCGCGGCAACTCCTCGCACGCGCTGGCCCCGCCCGAGGCCATGACGGAGCGGTTCGCCGAGCACCCCGGGGCGGTGGCCGAGACGGCGCGGCTGGCCGAGCGGCTGGCGTTCGACCTGACCAGCGACCTGGGCTACACCTACCCCGGCTCGGAGGACCCCGACGCCGGCGCCAAGCTGGCCGCCATCTGCGCCCAGCGCGTGGGGGAGCGCTACCCGCGCGGTGAGCGGCGCGCGCGGGCGGAGGCCCGGGTGCAGGAGGAGCTGCGCGTGATCGACCACCTGGGCCTGGCCGGCTTCTTCCTGCTGCACCGCGACATGCTCGAGCTGGCGCGCGAGGTGGCGGCGGAGGTGCGTGGGACCGCCACGGTGCGCGCCACCCTTCCGCCCGGCCGGGGCCGCGGGTCGAGCGTGGCCTCGATCGTCTGCTACCTCACCGGCCTGTCGCACATCGACCCGCTGGAGAACGAGCTCCACCTGGGCCGCTTCCTCAACGAGGACCTGTCGGACCTGCCGGACATCGACCTGGACTTCCCGCGCGACATCCGCGAGGTCCTGATCCCGCGCGTGCACGACCGCTACGGCCACGACCGCTCGGCTCTGGTTGCGGCGTTCGCCACCTACCAGGTGCGCTCGGCGGTGCGCGACTTCGCCAAGGCGCTTGGGCTGCCCCCGGGCGAGATCGAGCGGATGGCGCGCACGGTGGACCCGTGGCTGCCCGGCAACGACATCCGGGCCGACGTGGAGGAGGTCCAGGCGGCCCGTGGGCGCTCGCCGCGATGGGAGGCGCTCGCACGTCTGGCGCGCGCCGCGGCCGGGCTGCCGCGCCACCAGTCCCAGCACCCGGGCGGAATGGTCATCTCCACCCAGCCGCTCACCGACCTCTGCCCGATCCAGCCGGCCGCCATGGAGGGCCGCCAGATGGTGCAGTGGGACAAGGACTCCTGCGCCGACGCCGGCTTCCTGAAGATCGACCTGCTGGGCCTGGGGATGCTGTCGGCGGTCGAGCGCTGCGTGGAGGAGATCGCCCGCACCCGCAACGAGCGGATCGACCTCTCGCGGATCGACTTCGCCGACCGGCGCGTCTATGACGAGATCCAGGAGGCGGAGACGATGGGCGTCTTCCAGATCGAGAGCCGGGCGCAGATGCAGATGCTCAAGCGCACCCGCCCCGAGAGCCTCGACGACCTGACCGTGCAGGTGGCGCTGGTGCGCCCGGGGCCGATCCTCGGCGGCGCGGTGCATCCCTACATCGAGCGCAAGAAGGCGCTGCGCTCAGACCCCGATTTCCAGGTTCCGTATGAGCACCCGTCGCTGGAGCCGGTGCTGCGCGACACGCTCGGCGCCATCGTCTTCCAGGACCAGGTGATCGAGGTGGCCATGGAGTTCGCCGGGTTCAGCGCCGGCCAGGCCGAGGGGCTGCGGCGGGCGATGAGCCGCAAGCGCTCGGAGGCGGCCATGCGCTCCTATGAGGCGAGGTTCGTGGAGGGGGCGATGGAGCGCGGGGTGGACCGCGACATCGCCCAGCGGGTCTACGACCAGATCGTGGGCTTCTCGGGCTTCGGCTTCCCCAAGTCCCACTCGGCCGCGTTCGGCCTGCTGGCCTACCAGTCGACCTGGCTGCGCGTGCACTATGGCCCCGAGTTCCTGTGCGCGTTGCTCAACGAGCAGCCGATGGGCTTCTATCCGCCCGACGCCCTGGTGCACGAGGCCCAGCGACGCGAGATCGAGGTGCGCCCGCCGTGCGTGGCCGCCGGCGCCGCCGAGTGCCGGGTGGAGCCGGGCGGGGCGGTGCGGATCGGCCTGGGCTACGTGAACGGGGTGAAGGAGGCGGAGGTGAAGGCGCTCGTGGCCGAGCGCGAGCGAGGCGGGGCATTTCGCTCGATCCCCGACCTGGGCGCGCGGTCGGGAGCCGGAGCCGAGACGCTCACCAAGCTGGCCTGGGCCGGAGCGTGCGACACGCTGCTGGACGGTCCCGAGGAGGGCCGCCGGCGCCAGGCGCTGTGGTTGCTGGGAGTGGCCGCGCCGGGCGTGCCGCTGGGTCGCCATGGCGCCAAAGGGACCCAGCTGGCGCTGCCGCTGGACCCCCACGACGCGCCGGCGCTGCGGGAGCTGGGTGTCTGGGAGCGGCTGCTGGCCGACTACGGCTCGACGGGCGTCACACTGCGCGAGCATCCGCTGGAGCTCATGCGGCCCACACTGCCCGGGCGGACGCTCTCGAGCGCCGAACTGGAACGGGCGCGCCACGGGTCGCAGGTGCGGGTGGCGGGGCTCGTGGTGGCCCGCCAGCGCCCGGCCACGGCCAAAGGGGTCACGTTCATGCTGCTCGAGGACGAGCATGGCACGATCAACCTGATCGTGCCCCCGCCGGTGCACGAGCGCTGCCGGTTGGCCGTGCGGGGCGAGGCGCTGGTGATCGCGGACGGTCGCCTGGAGCGCCGCGAGGGCGTGGTCAACGTGCTGGTGCACGACGTGCGCCGCCTCGAGCGCGCCGACCTGCCCCAAGCCGAGGTGCGTCACATCGAGCCACGGCGCACGTGGTCCAGCGACTCCGGGGAGGATGTGCCCGCCGTGGCGGCAGCGGGCGGCGGTGCGCCTGACGTGTCCACGGGCGACCTGGCCGCGGCGCTCCCGGCGCCCAACAGCTTCGGGCGCGGCAGGCGCTGAGAGCGGGCATTACCTTCCAGCCATGGCCGGGCGCATCCTCGTGGGCACCTCCAGCTGGGCGGACCCCGGCTTCATCAAGGACTGGTATCCGGCGGGGATGCCGGCGGCGCAACGGCTGCCCTGGTACGCCGAGCGGTTCGAGGGTGTGGAGCTGAACTCCAGCTTCTACGCGGTGCCCGAGCGCCCAACGGTCAGGCGCTGGTGCGAGGTCACACCCGCGAGCTTTACCTTCGACGTGAAGCTGCACCGGCTGCTGTCCCGCCACGCGGCGCCGCTGGACTCGCTGCCCCCGGAGCTGCGCGACGGCGCGCGGACGACCGCGCGCGGGCGGGTGGAGCTCACGCCCGAGCTCGAACGCGCGCTGGCCGAGTTCACGCTCGCGGCCATCGAGCCGCTCGAGCGCGACGGGCGGCTGGGCGCCCTGCTGCTGCAGCTCACCCCGGCCTTCTCGCCCAAGCGCAACTCGCTCGGGGAGCTCGAGCCGCTGCTGGACGTTCTAAAGCCCCGCCGGATCGCGATCGAGCTGCGCAACCGCCGCTGGGTCGACGAGGAGCGCGCCCCCGAGACGCTGGGGTGGTTCTCCGACAACGAGGCGGCGTTCGTGTGCGTGGACGCGCCTCCCAGCGACGCCACGCCCGTGATGCCCCCAATCGACGCCGTCACCCGCGACGACCTGGCCTACGTGCGCATCCACGGCCGCAACGTCGACGGCTACCTGCACGGCAAGTCGGTTGCGGAGCGGTTCGGCTGGGTCTACGGCGACGCCGAGCTGGAGGAGGTGGCCGAGCGGGCGCACGGCCTGGCCGAGCAGGCGCAGGAGGTGCACGTGTTCTTCAACAACAACCGCGACGACGATGCGCCTACGGCCGCCAGGCGGTTTCGCTCGCTACTCGGACAGGACCCGGGGCCGCCGCCCGAGGACGGGCAGCTCAAGCTCGCCTGAGCTGCCTTCCGGCAGCAACCTGCTCCAGCCGGTGCTCCCCGAGCGCGGAGTGCGCTGTGAGCCCGACGCGCGCCAGGCTGTAGCGCCGCCGCACTCCCGGGTTGCCGGGAACCCGCGGCTCAGCCGCGCGGGGCACTAGAACGTACCTTCCGCGCGGCTGAGCCTGAGGAGGAGGGTTCACGCCGATCATGATGCCCGGGCCGCGACGCTCCTCCCACAGCCGCGCGTCCAAAGATCGCAGGCCGGGTTTCGACAGCCTGTCGAGCGCTGTCAGCCGCGGCGGATGTCGAACCAGACCCGCTGGTGGCCGGCGTCATCTGCGGCAACGCCCCAGTCGTCGCTCAGGCGGTCGACCAGGAACAGGCCCCAGCCGCCCTCGCTCACGGGGTCGGCATCGCGTCGCTGGGGCTCGAAGGCCGCCCCGGGGTTCGCGATCTCCACGCGCACGCGCTCGCTGCCCACCAGCACCGCCAGCTCCACGGCCGCGGCGCCCGCGTGGCGCACCGAGTTCGTCACCAGCTCGGTCACGAGCAGCCGCACGGTCTCCAGCAGCGGGGGGTCGAGGTCGGCCCGCAGGCGCGACAGCTCGGTCCGCGCGCGCCCGGCGGCTCGCGGCCCACCGCCTATGCGCATGCGAAAGCCCGCGTCGCTAGACGCGGACTTCAACGAGCTGTGCTCGATCGCCGCAGCGCCCTCAGACTGATCCAAGACTTCCGGTCCTGACACCAGAACTTCCTGAGTTCTACCCGTTTTCGCCGAATCGGCAAGGTTGTGGGAGCCGTCGCCCACGCTGCGCAGGACCACCACGGCGATGTCGTCCCGTGTCTCGCCCTCCTGACGCTCGACCGCCGCGCGCTCCACCTCAGCGGCGATCGCGTCCGCGCTCATGCCCGCGCAGCCCGCCAGGATCTCGCTGAGCCTGCCCTCCCCGAGGATCCCGTTGTCGTCACCCCCGCGGGCCTCGGTCACGCCATCCGTGTAGAACACGAGCGCGTCGCCGTCGCGCAGGTAGGCCGACGCGTCGCCCAGGTCGGGGTCGGGCACCACGCCGACCAGCGTGCCGGGCCGGCCCACGGCCTCCACGGCGCCGTCGCCGCGCAGCAGCAGCGGCAGCGGATGCCCCGCGCTGGCAAGCGCCACGCGCGCGCCCCTCGGGCTCCGGCACCACCGAGGCGTAGGCAACGGTTGCGAAGCGCAGGTCGTTGCGCTGGCGCAGCAGCGCCTCGTTCAGCGTCCTCAGGCCGGCGCTGGGACCGGGGTCGCGCATGGCCGCGGCTCTCAGGGTGTACCGCGCAAGCGCGGTCACGGCCGCGGCATCGGGGCCCTTGCCGCACACGTCGCCCACCACCACCGACCAGCCGCCCCCCGCGGCCTCGAAGAGGTCATAGAAGTCGCCGCCCACGTCGTTGCCCTCGCCCGTGGCCCGGAATCGCGCCCCCGTCTCGAGACCCGGGATCTGCGGGAGCTCGGCGGGCAGCAGGCTCTGCTGCAGAGTCTGGGCTATGTAGGAGCGCTCGGCATAGAGGCGCGCGTTGTCCACGGCCACGCCGACCCGCCGGCCGAGCTCCTGGGCCATCTCCAGGTCCTCCTCGCCGTAGCGGCGCCCCTCGCCCAGGCGCAGGAGGGCGATGGCGCCCAGGGCTCGACCGCGCGCCGTGATCGGCACGACAAGGGCGCTGTGGGGGCCGGCCTGGCGGACCAGCTCCACGTGCTCGGCGCTTCGCGCCTGGCTCTCGATCATCTCGGGCGTGATCTCGGGATAGATCTCGCTCTGCAGCGTTCGGACCACGTTCGGTATCCCGCGGTCGGCGTCCGGCGGCGCGGGGAACCGGCGCTGGAGCTCCAGCAGGACCTCCGCCTTCTCCTCGTTGGACGCCGCGTAGGCGGCAAGCTTGAGGCTCTCGTCCTCCTCCAGCGTGTGGATGCTGCACCAGTCGGCCAGCCATGGGACCACCGACAGCCGTGCGATCCGCCCCAGGATGCGGGCGGAGTCCATGGAGGAGCCGATCACGCGCCCGGCCTCCGCCAGCAGCCGCTGGCTCTGCTCGGCTCGCTTGAGGTCGGTCACGTCCTCCATCACGTTGATGGCCATGACCACGGCGCCGTCCTCGGCGCGAATCGGGGTGGCCTTCACGCGGTTCCAGCGCTCGCCGCCGTCGCGCGTGTCCACCGACCGGATCACGGCCTCGGCGTCTTCCTCGCCCGCCAGTGCCAGCCTTCCCGGCAGCCGCTCCGGCGGGAACGGCTCGCCCTCCTCGTCATACATCTCGAAGCGGTCGCGCACCTCGTCGGTGGGGGTGCGCGTGAGCTCCTCGACCGACGTCGTAGCCCAGCGCCTCGATCGCGCGCTGGTTGGCGAAGACCAGGCTGCCGTCCGGCGCCTGGGCGGTCACGCCGTCGGCCACGCCGCGCAGGATCGCCGACAGCTGCTCCATGGCGCGGTCGGCGTCGGCGCGCGCGACCCGCTCGAGCTCCAACAGGCGCTCGCGCTCCTCGTCGGCGCGCTGGCGACGGGTGATGTCGCGCAGATAGCCGGTGAACACAGGCCTGGGCCCGTCGCCGATCCGGGTCACGGACAGCTCCAGCGGGAACTCGGTGCCGTCCGCGCGCACCCCGCGCAGCTCCACCCGGTGACCGACGATGGCGCTGTCCGCACCCTCCAGGTACCGGGCCAGCCCGGCCCTGTGGGCTTCGCGCAGGTCGGGTGGGATGATCAGCTGCGCCATCTCGCGCCCCACCGCCTGCTGCTCGGAGATGCCGAAGGTGGCCTCGGCCGCGGGGTTGAAGTCCAGCACGCGCCCCTCGTGATCAATCGTGATCACGCAGTCCAGCGCCGACTCCAACACCGCGCTCTTGAGTGCCTCGGAGCGGCGCAGCGCCTCCTCGCCCAGCTGCGACTCCACGAACTCCCCGACCTGGCTGCCGAGGGCCTCGAGCAGGTGCTCCAGTCCGGGATCCGGGTCGCGCACCTCGCGCGCGAAGAACTCGAGCACGCCCACGATGCCCGTCGACGTCCGCAGCGGGAACCCGACCGCACCCTTGATGCCGGCCGCGGCGGCCGCCTCGGATCGCGGCAGGTCGGGCTCGTTCGCCATGTCGGGCACCCACACGGGCCTGCCCTCCTCCCAGACGCGGCCGGGCAGCCCAACGCCGGGCCGCATCACGAACTTCCTGCTGAGCTCGTCGAAGCCGGCGGGGTCCACGCCCTCCGCGCTCCAGCTCTCGACGCAGCGCAGCACGCGCGGCGGGCGCCCCTCCCACAGGCCGCCGAGCTGCCACCCGAGCGGGGTGCCGATGGCCTCCAGCAGGCGCGGGGCCGCTTCGACGAGCGTGTCGGACGCCTGCAACACCGCCGCCACCTCGTACTGCACCTCCAGGCGCAGCTGTTCGAGGTCGCGGTCGGCGCGGAGTCTGGCCACGTGCACGCCGAGCAGCCCGAACGCCACCATGCTGGCCACCAGTGCCAGGTGCAGCGGCTCGCCGAAGATGTCGTCGGGCACGCCGAGCGCGATCACCAGGACGGTCACGAGCAGGGCCATGGCAGCCACCTGGCGCGGTGACGCGCCGCGCGTGGCCGCCAGCAACGGCACGAGCCCCAGGAAGCCGATGCCCACCGCGGACTCGGTGATCAGGTCGAACCCGGCGATCGCGAGCGCCAGGGCGATCGCCCCGATCAGGGCGTACTGCTCCGGCTGCCCGCCGCGCAGGCCGCGTGGCGACGGAAGCGATGCGCTATGCGGGGTCGTGTCTGGCAAGCGTGTGCGAGGCGAGTCCTCGCAGGAGGGTAGTCCCGTGGTCGTTGCGCCACCACCCTGGGCGGCCCCGCCCACCTGCGACAGTGGGGCCGTCATCGCGCCCGAGATCGACGATCACGAGCCCGCCGGAGTCGTCCGCGTCCGTGCGCCCAACCCGTCTCCGCTCACCCTGGACGGCACGAACACCTACGTGTTGGAGGGGGGCTGGGTGGTGGACCCCGGGCCCGCGGATGACGCGCACCTCGACGCGGTGCTCGCGGCGGCCGGGGCGAGGTGCGTGGCATCGCGCTGACCCACTCCCACGCCGACCACGCCGAGGCCGCCCAGCCGCTGTCCGACCGCGCCGGCGGCGTGCCGGTGGTGCTGCCGCGCGAGGGCGAGGAGGCGGGGCCGCTGCACGCGATCGCAACGCCCGGGCACGCGCCCGACCACGTCTGCCTGCTCTACGGCAGCGTGGCCTTCTGTGGCGACACCGTGCTCGGTACCGGCAGCGTGTTCATCGCGCCCGGAGAGGGCTCGCTCTCGGCCTACCTCGACTCGCTGCGCCGGCTGCGGGCGCTGGAGCTGGACGTGCTGTGCCCTGGCCACGGGCCGTTCGTGTGGGACCCAGCGGCAAAGCTCGACGAGTACCTGGCCCACCGCGCCGAGCGCGAGCGGATGCTGGTCGAGGCGCTGGAGGCGGGGGCGCGCACCGAGGCCGAGTTGCTGGACCGCGCGTGGGCCGACGCACCGGCGCAGCTGCGGCCGGCGGCCGGGCTGAGCCTGCGCGCGCACCTGGGCAAGCTGGCCGAGGAGGGAAGGCTGCCGGAGGGGCTGGAGCCGGGCCTGTTGGGCTAGTCCGCGAGCAAGCGAGCGACGAGCTTCCACACCTGCGGGGTCGATGCCCATGCCGAGGTGCGAGCTGCTCACCTCCACGTTGTTCGCCTGCGGGCTCGCGTCGTCGACGCAGGCGCGCCAGTTCACGATGCCGTCGCGCCGGCTGTAGATGACGGTGACCGGCACCGTGATCGGAACCGCGTTGCGCTCCTCGATGCCCGCCTGGATCGCGGCGACGCGCTCGGCGTCGTATGCCCTGCCCAGACGGTGTGGGCCGGGCCGCCCACGATGGGCGTGCCGAGCGTGATGACCTGCTCGACGGCGCCCGGGTGGTCGCGCGCGGTCTCGCGAGCCAGGACGCCGCCGAGGCTCTGCCCGATGAGGTGGACCGGGCCCTTGACCGCGTCGGCCCGCGACAGCACGAGCTCCGCCACCTGCGGCAGGAGCGCCTCCACGTCGCCGCCGTTGCGGCCGAGGCCCCAGCCCTTCACGTCGTGGCCGAGACGCGACAGGAACGCGCGCAGGGGCAGGGTGGAGGCATCCTCGGCGGCGAACCCCGGGAGCACCACCACCGCGGCGTTCCCCCGTGGTGCGCCACGGAGCGATGGCGCGGCCAGCGCCAGCCGCGCCGCCTGGATGCCGGACAGGGCCTCCCACGCGAGCAGACCCAGGCCGGGCGGCCCCGGGGCGCGGGTGGATGTAGCGGTCACGTGAGGTCTACGTCCGGCGACGGGTTCTGCGATGAGTGATCAGCCGGCGGCGAATGAGGCTCTCATGAGAGCACGCGTACCTGAACTATCCTCCGGGCGGCGTGATCAGCACCAACCAATTCAAGAACGGCACCCACATCGACGTGGACGGCACCGTCTTCAAGATCGTGGAGTTCCAGCACGTCAAGCCCGGCAAGGGCGGGGCATTCGTTCGGTCCAAGCTCAAGCGCATCGGCGACGGCGCGGTTATCGATCGCACCTTCCGGGCGGGGGAGAAGTTCCGGCCCGTGCGCACCGAGACGCGGCGCATGCAGTACCTCTACGCCGACGGCACGGACGCTCACTTCATGGACCTCCAGACCTACGACCAGCTGACCGTGCCCCAGGACACCGTGGCGGAGTCGCTCAAGTGGGTGGTCGAGAACGAGGAGGTCGAGGTGCTCTACGTCGACGAGGCGCCCACCGACGTGCAGGTGCCGAGCGCGGTGGAGCTCGCGGTCGCCGACACCGAGCCCGGCCTGCGCGGCGACACGGCCTCCGGCGGCGGCGACAAGCCCGCCACGCTGGAGTCCGGGGTGACGGTGCGCGTGCCCCTGTTCGTGGACGTGGGCGATCGTGTCCGGGTGGACACGCGCTCCGGCGAATACGTCTCGCGCGCGTAGGGACGATGCGCCGGACCGACCAGCGCCGAGCCGCGGTCGTTGCCCTCTACCAGGCCGATGCCACCGATCGCAGCGCCCCCGACCTGCTGGACCCGCGCGCCACGATCTTCACCCGCGAGCTGGTCGACGGGGTGGAGGCCGACCGCGAGCGCATCGACGCGCTCATCGCACGCCACAGCCAGGGTTGGGCCCTGGACCGGATCGCCCCGCTGGAGCGCAACATCCTGAGGGTGGCGCTGCACGAGCTGCTCAGCCGCGACGACGTGCCGGCCGAGGTGGCCATCGACGAGGCGATCGAGGCCGCCAAGGAGCTATGCGGCGCCGACGCGCCCGGGTTCGTGAACGGGATCCTGGGCGCGGCTCACCGCGAGGAGGTGGCGGCGGGATGAGCGCCACCCTGGACGAGCTGATCCGCGAGCTCGAGGGCTCGGCCGCGCGCCTGCGGGCGGGCGAGCTGGACGCCACGGCCGCCGCCGAGCTGGTGGAGCGCTGCGCCGAGCTCGCCGGGCTGGTGGGCGCCGAGCTCGACCGCGCCGGCCGCGAGGCCGACGAGGAGGACGCGGCGCAGGGTCAGGAGCGGCTGCTGTGAGCACGCGGTCGCCCGCGCGCGGGGACGCCGAGACCGGGGCCTCCCGCTACCCGACCGACCTTCAAGAGCGCGTGGACGCCTACCTGGCGACCCTGCGCTTCGGCGACGAGCCGGGCGTGGCCCGCCTGGCGGAGGCCATGCGCTATTCGCTGCTCGCGGGCGGCAAGCGGATCCGGCCCGTGCTGGCCCTGGCCACCGCCGAGGCGCTCGGGCGCGAGCCCGAGGATCTGCTCCCGTTCGCGGCGGCGATCGAGATGATCCACACCTACTCGCTGATCCACGACGACCTGCCGGCCATGGACGACGACGCCCTTCGCCGCGGCAAGCCCACCTGCCACGTGGCGTTCGGCGAGGACGTGGCCATCCTGGCCGGCGACGGCCTCTTCGCCGAGGCGCTGCGCCTGGCGCTCACCGAGCAGGCCGGCGAGCCGGCGGACGTGCTGGCCGGAGTCCGTGAGCTCACGGCCGCCGCGGGCGTCGGCGGGATGGTGGGCGGCCAGTTCCTCGACGTCACGGCGGACGCGGACCTGAACGTGGCGGGTCTGCGCCGCCTGCACGAGCTGAAGACCGGCCGTCTCATCGCCGCGTCGGTCAGCGGCGTCGTGCACGTCTGCGGTGCGAGCGGACCTGCCACAATCGGTCTCGGCCACTTTGCGGCCGAGCTCGGTGTCCTCTTCCAGATCGTCGACGACATCCTCGACGTGACCGGCGACGATGCGGAGCTCGGCAAGCCGAGTGGGTCAGACGAGCGTCACGGCAAGCAGACCTACGTCAGCGCCTTCGGCCTGGACCGAGCGAAGGAGCTGGCTCGGGAATCGCACGCCGAGGCGCGGGCCGCACTCGCCCGCGTGGGTGGGAGAACGGAGCGGCTCGAGTGGATCGCCGACTACATCCTGACCAGGCAAAGATGACCAGACTTCTCGATGGCATAGACGGGCCGGAGGACCTCAAGCCGCTCGACGAGCAGGAGCTCGCGCAGGTGGCGCAGGAGGTGCGCGAGGAGATCATCGACACGATCGGCGAGATCGGCGGTCACTTCGGCGCCAACCTGGGCGCGTGCGAGATCGCCGTGGCCATCCACAGCCTGCTGGACTCGCCGCGCGACAAGGTGCTGTGGGACGTGGGCCACCAGGCCTATCCCCACAAGGTCCTGACCGGCAGGCGCGCGCGGCTGGACACCATCCGCAAGTACAAGGGCCTCGCGCCGTTCTGCTCGGTGTTCGAGTCCGAGCACGACATCATGGGCGCCGGCCACGCCTCCACCTCGGTTTCCTATGCGGTAGGTCTGAAGGAGGCAATGCGCCGCGGCATTGGCGAGGACGGCCGGGTGGTCGCGGTGATCGGCGACGGTGCCCTTACCGGCGGCGTCGCGTTCGAGGCTCTGCACAACGCCGGCGGGTTGGACCTGCCGATCGTGATCGTGGTGAACGACAACGGGATGTCGATCGCCCCCAACGTCGGCGCCCTGTCGCGCTACTTCCACCGCATCCGGATGAACCCCAAGCTGCACCGCGCGCGCGAGGAAGTGGAGGTCAACCTCACCAAGCTCCCCGCCGGCATCGGCCACCGGATCGAGCGCCTGGGGCCGATCGTGAAGGAGTCGCTCAAGGCCTACTGGGCGCCGGGACTCTTCTTCGAGGAGCTGGACATCGCCTACATCGGCGTGATCGACGGCCACGACGTCTCGGCGCTGCGCGAGGCGATCGGCGAGGCGCTCGAGGCCGGTCGCCCGGTGGTGGTCCACGCCCGCACGGTCAAGGGCAAGGGCTTCGCCCCGGCCGAGGACGGCGGCCTGGAGGGCATGGAGAAGTGGCACGCCGCCAAGCCCGCGTCGATCGTGAACGGCGAGCCCGCGGCCAAGCCCAAGCCGGCGAAGGACCCCAACCCGGCGCCCGCTCAGTACACGAAGGTCTTCGGCGACGCGCTCGTGGCGGAAGCGCGGCGCGACGAGCGCGTGATCGGCATCACCGCCGCCATGAACTCGGGCACGGGCCTGGACATCCTGCAGCGCGAGCTGCCCGAGCGCTACTACGACGTGGGCATCGCCGAGCAGCACGCCGTCCTGTTCGCCGCCGGCCTGGCACTGCAGGGCGCGAAGCCCGTGGCCGCCATCTACTCGACCTTCCTCCAGCGGGGCTTCGACCAGATCGTGCACGACGTGTGCCTCCAGGAGCTGGACGTGGTCTTCGCGATGGACCGTGCCGGGCTGGTGGGCGACGACGGGCCCACCCATCACGGCGCCTTCGACATCTCCTACCTGCGTTGCCTGCCGAACATGGTGCTCATGGCCCCTCGAGACGAGGCCCAGCTCGTGCACATGCTCCACACCGCCATCGAGCACCAGGGACCGGTCGCGCTGCGCTATCCGCGCGGCGAGGCCGAGGGCGTGCCGCTGCCCAACCGACCAGAGACGCAGGAGATCGGCACGGGTGAGCTGCTGCGCGAGGGCGAGCGCGTGGCGTTCCTCGGCTACGGCTACGGCGTGCCGGTGGCGCTGGGAGCTGCGGAGCGGCTGGCCGAGGATCACGGCATCGACGCCACCGTGGCGGACGCCCGCTTCGCCAAGCCGCTGGACGGCGAGCTGATCGCCTCGCTGGCGGCGGCCCACGACGTGGTGGTCACGGTGGAGGAGAACGTGCTGGCCGGGGGCTTCGGCGCCGCGGTGGTCGAACACCTTGCGGACCGCGACCTGATGGGCGACCTGCGGGTGCTGCGATTCGGCCTGCCCGACCGCTACGTGACACACGGCAAGCCCGCGCTGCTGCGCGAGGAGGTGGGCCTCACTCCCGCCGCCGTGGCCGAGCGGGTGGCCGAAGCCGTGCTCGTTGCCGCGCGGCGCGCTGGCCTAGCTTCCGCCGGCCTCCGGGTCCGTGTCGGGGACCTCGGAGTGCCGCACCTGCCAGTCGAACTCCTCCAGCATCACCCGGGCCTCGGGCTCGACCACCGCCACATCGACCGGGTCGCCCGTGAAGGCACGGATGGCATCCATGGACTCCCACCGCGTGACTACGACGACCTCCTCCAGGCCGCCGGGGTGCTGTACGCGGTCGACCGTCGCGTCGACGTATCCGTCGATCCCCTCGAGCTGTGGCCGCACCTTCTCGTCGAAGTGCGCCACGTACGCGTCGGCCTTGAGCGGACCGCGGGCCCAGCCTCTCCAGCGGCGAGCGACCATCGGCCCGAATGATCGCAACCGCGCCAGATGGCCGTATCTCCAGCGTGGCCGGGGTGACCGCATGGGTGCTGGGCGATCAGCTCTCCCACGAGAGCCCGGCGCTGGTGGGCGCGGACCGCGTGCTCATGGTCGAGTCGCGCGCCAAGCTGGGAGCCGGGCGCTGGCACCGCCAGAAGCTGCACCTGCTGCTGTCGGCCATGCGGCACTTCGCGGCCGAGCTGCGCGAGCGGGGGATGGAGGTGGACTACCGCCGCTCGCCCGACCTGGCTCGCGGCCTGCGTGCGCACATGCGCGCCTCCACACCGGACACCGTCAGGCTGCTGCGCCCGACTTCGACCCGCGGCCTGGAGGCGCCTCGGCGGGCTGGACGGCGTCGAGATCGTGGACCGGACGCTCTTCCTCACCCACCCCGACGACTTCGCGGAGTGGGCCGGCTCTAAGCGAAAGCTGCGGATGGAGGACTTCTACCGCTGGCAGCGTCGCCGCCTGGGCGTGCTGATGGACGGCTCAGAGCCCGTGTCCGGGCGCTGGAACTTCGACGCCGAGAACCGCGAGCCGCCGCCCAGCGACGCGCGCCCGCCGCGCCCGTACCTCCCGCGCGAGGACGACATCGACCGCGCCGTGCGCGCGGACATCGACCGGATGCGCCTGAAGACCTTCGGCGCCGACGCCCCGCGGCGGTGGCCGGCCACCCGCGCCCAGGCCCGGCGAGCGCTCGAACCGCCGTCGAGGGATTCGGCGCCAGATCATCGGCTGGCGCGAGTACGTGTGGGGCACCTACTGGCATTACGCCGACCGCTGGGACTCCGACGACGCCCTGAACGCGAGCGCGCTCCGCGCCTGTTCTGGGGCGGCAAGACCGACATGCGCTGCCTGGACGACGCGGTGGGTGGGCTGGAGGAGACCGCCTACGCGCACACATCCAGCGGCTGATGCTGTTCGGCAACCTGATGCTGCTGTTGGGGGTGAGCCCGCGGGAGGCGTTCGACTGGTTTCACGAGAGCTTCGTCGACGCCTACGAGTGGGTCACCCCAGAGAGACGGTCGGATCACCAGCAGCACGACGATGAAGATCCATGCGCCGCTGCTCATGCCCGCCTGCCCCTCGGGCGGCCCGCTCCCATGGTTGAGCGCTACCCGGCGGGGGCGCGGCAAACGAACCCGAAAAGGAAACGACCCGCCGAAGCGGGCCGTTTCCGAGGGAGGAGTGATGCACTTGTGCGTCGTCTGTGGGAGGAAGTTCTTTCTCTAGATCGGTCGCGGCGCGGAGTAGCGGGTCACGGCCCCGATCGCCAGGATCAGCAGCCCGACGCCGGCGAACAGCGCCGCGGCGTCCAGATGCCCGGCCGCCGCGAAGGCGAGGCCGGCGTAGAGCACCGCGCCCCCGAGCACGCGGTCGTAGGTCGCGTGGGCGGTGAGCGGCAGCGTGCCGCGGCCGCTGGTGGAGGTGCCGGCCAGCCCAAGCCCGATGGTTGTGGCGGCGAGAACGACGCCGGCCACCAGCGCTGCGGCGTTCAGACCGAGCGCCACGGGTGCGATCAGGAGGGCCGTGCCGACGGCCACGAGAAGGCCGGCGCGCACGTCGGCGGAGATCAGGCGGGCGAAGCTCATGCCTTGACCGTACGCGCGACGGGCCGGGTGACTGTGACCGTGATCACACTGGCATGGGCACGAACTGAGCCTGGGCGCCGCCGAGGGCGGCGTGATCAGGGAGAGACGGCCGCGCCGAGCGAGTCGGCGGCTATGAACTTAGGCGCGCCGTCCTCGTAGAAGACGTCGACCTCGGTGATCTCGAAGCCGGCGGCCTTCACGCAGCTCGACGGGTTGCCGCGTCAGGTGGCAGCCGCCGAACAGCCGCTGCTCGAGGGGGTCGAGGCGGTGCTGCCAGCGGCGCACCTTCTCGTCGGGGGCCAGCCCGTGCTCGAGGAAGTGCAGCTTTCCCCCGGGCCTGAGCACCCGCCGTACCTCGCTCAGGGCCTGATCGACGTCGGGGATCGTGCACAGGGTCCAGGTGGACAGGGCGGAGTCGAAGCTGTCGTCCTCGAAGGGCAGCCGCTGCCCATCCAGGCCGGATCGCTCCACGGGAACGCGGGCCGCTCGCAGCCGCTTCTCGGCCAGCTTCCAGCCCAGGTCCGCCGGCTCTACGGCGGCCACCCGGCTCACGGTGCCGGGGTAGTGGGGGACGTTGTGCCCGGAGCCGAAGCCGAGCTCGACCACCTCGCCCTCGAGTCCCGCGCACACACGGCGTCGGAGCGGCTCGACCGCCTTCAGGCCGCAGGCGACGTTGATGATGCGGGGCAGAACTTGATCTCCGTAGATGCCCATGGCTGCCTCCTTTGCGACGTTCGACGGGAAAGCCGGGCCAGGCTGCCAGCCTACGCGGATACCCTGGCGCGGTGCCCAAGCGCCGCCTGGACAGCCTGCTGGCCGAGCGCGGCCTGTTCTCTTCCCGCTCCCGAGCCGCCGCCGCCGTGATGGCGGGCGAGGTGCGGATCGGCGCGCACGGCGAGCGCGCGGCCAAGCCGGGGCAGCTCGTGGGCGACGACGTTGCGCTGGGGCTCGACGAGCGGCCGCGGTACGTGTCGCGCGGCGGGATCAAGCTGGCCAACGCGCTCGACGAGCTGGGCGTCGATCCGGCCGAGCGGCGGTGCCTGGACGTGGGCGCCTCCACGGGCGGCTTCACCGACTGCCTGCTGCAGCGCGGCGCGGAGGCCGTGGTGGCCCTGGACGTGGCCTACGGCGAGCTCGACTGGCGGCTGCGCCAGGACCCGCGGGTCACGGTGGCCGAGCGCGTGAACGCCCGCGCCCTGGACCCTTCGCTGCTCCCCTACGCCCCGGGCCTGGTCGTCGCGGACGTCTCCTTCATCTCGCTGGCCAAGGTGCTGCCCGCGGTGCTCGCTTGCGCCGCCCCGGAGTTCGACTGCCTGGCGCTGGTCAAGCCGCAGTTCGAGGTCGGGCGCGGGCAGGTGGGCAAGGGCGGGGTCGTCCGCGACCCAGACGCCCGGCGGGGCGCGCTGGTGGGTGTCGCGCAGGCCGCGCGCGAGCTCGGCACGTCGGTGCTGGGATTTGCTTCGTCGGGCCTGCCCGGCCCGGCCGGCAACCGCGAGAGCTTCGTCTGGCTCGGCCAGGGCGGACGAGCGGGCGCGGTGGAGGATCTGGAGGCCGCCGCGCGAAGGGCGGAGCCGTGAAGGCGCCGGGCACGATCACGGTGTTCACCCGCCGCAACCCAGAGGCCACTGCGGTGCCGCTGCGCCGGCTGGTCGAGCTGGCGGCCGAGGCCGGCATCGACGTTCACGTGCCGGCCGAGGAGGTGGAGAAGCACGGCCTGTCGGAGCTTCCAGGCGCGGTGCTCGGCGCCGACCCCGATGCCCCCACGGACCTGGCGGTGGTCATGGGCGGCGACGGCACCATCCTCACCGCGATGCGCCGGTTCGCGGGCCGGGGGGTGCCGGTGTTCGCCATGAACTTCGGCGAGATCGGGTTCCTGGCAACCGTGGAGCGAGACGACCTGGACCTGGCCTTCGGGCAGGCGCTGCGCGGCGAGTTCGAGGTGCTACAGGTGCCCGCGCTGGTGGCCGAGACCGCCGCGGGCGAGCGCATCGCGGTGAACGACATCTCCTTCCACCGGCGCCAGGACCTGCGGGTGGCAGAGCTGGGCTACTCGGTCGAGGGCGAGCAGCTCGGCGAGGTGCGCTGCGACGGCCTGGTGGTGGCCACCCCCGCCGGGTCGACGGGCTACAACCTGGCCAACGGGGGCCCCGTGCTGGCGTGGGGCGTGGCCGGCTACGTGGTGTCCTTCATCGCGCCGCACACGCTCACCGCGCGGGCGCTGGTGGTGGCTCCGGGCGACGTCCTCGAGGTGGTCAACCGCTCCCCCGAAGAGCCCGTGGACCTGACCACCGACGGTCGTACGGCGTGCACCCTCGATCCCCAGGAGCGGGCCGAGATCAGCTTCGTCCACGACATGGCGCTGCTCGCCCAGCTGCCGGGAGCCAGCTTCTACAACCGCCTGCGCGAGAAGTTCGGCCGCCTCAGCTACTGAGAAGGTCCCGCCCCGCCCCGCTCCGTCGGCGGCCGTTGCTAGACAGATGCGGTGCTCCTCGAGTTGCGCATCGAGAACCTTCTGCTCATCGAGCGCGCCGAGATCCGGCCGGGCGCGGGGCTCAACGCGGTCACCGGCGAGACCGGAGCCGGCAAGACCGTGCTCGCGCACGCGCTCGACCTGTTGCTGGGCGGCAAGCCGCGGGCCGGCATCGTCCGGCCGGGCGCGTCCGAGGCCTACGTCGAAGGCATCTTCGAGCTGCCCCGGGGCTGCTCGACGATCCCGACTTGGCCGACCTGGCCGAGCGCCTTGACGGCGCTGAGGGCGAGGTCGTCCTGGCCCGCCGGGTCAGCGCCGAGGGGCGCACGCGCGCCTATGTGGGCGGTCGCTCGGCCACGGCGGCCGACCTGCGCGACCTGGGCGGGCGACTGGTGGCGTTCTTCGGCCAGCACGAGCACCGCAGGCTCACCGTGGCCTCGGCGCAGCTCGAGCTCCTGGACGGCTACTGCGGGCCCCGCCAGGCCCAGCGGCGCGACGCGGATGTCGGCCGCGCACGCGCTCGTCCGCGAGCGCGCCCGCGAGCTCGACGCCCTGCGTACCCGCACCGGCGCGCGCGACCGCGACCTCGACCTGCTGGCCTTCGAGATCGCGGAGATCGAGGAGCTGGCCCCCTCCGAGGAGGAGGAGACGGCGCTCACGGCCGAGCGAGAGCGGCTGCGCCAGGTCGACGGGCTCAGGGCGGCCGCCGGCGCCGGGGGCGAGGCCATCGCCCCCGACTCGCCCGAGCAGGCCGGCGCGGCTCTGATGCTGGCGCAGGCCGAGCGCGCGGGGGAGGGGGCGCGCGGGGCCGATCCGGCACTGGACTTGCTGCTGGAGCGCCTGGCGGGCCTCCGGATCGAGGCGGAGGACCTGGCGGCCGAGCTGCGGGAGTACCTCTCCTCGCTCGACGCGGACCCGGGTCGCCTCCAGGAGGTGGAGGAGCGCCTGGACGCCCTCGACCGCGTCAAGCGCAAGCACGGCGGCACGATCGCCTCGGTGCTCGAGCATGCGGACCGCTGCCGCGCCGAGCGCGACCGGCTCGAGAACGCCGAGGTAGACGCTCGACCGGGCGCACTCGGCGCTGGCCGAGGCCGAGGGCGAGCGGGCAGCGGTGGCCTCGGAGCTGTCCAAGGCGCGCAGAGCCGCGGCGCCCAAGCTCGCGAAGGCGGTGCTGGCGGAGCTGTCGGCCCTGGCCATGGAGGGCGCCTCCTTCTCGGTCGAGCTCGAGCCGCGCGAGGAGATCGGGGCCATGGGTGCCGAGCGGGCCGAGCTCATGCTCGCCCCCAACCCGGGGGTGCCCGCGGCGCCGGTGCGCGACGCAGCGTCCGGTGGCGAGCTCTCGCGCGTGATGCTGGCGCTCATGACCGTGGCCGGAACCGGGGGCTCGGGCAGCCTGGTGTTCGACGAGGTCGACTCGGGCGTGGGCGGCCAGACGGCCCGCGCCGTGGGCGAGCGGCTGCGCGCGCTGGCGGACGGGAGGCAGGTGCTGTGCATCACCCACCTGCCCCAGATCGCCTCGCTGGCCGAGCATCACTTCCGGATCGAGAAGACCGCGGAGGGCCCCGTGGCCACCGCCGGCGTGGAGCGGCTGGGCGACGGCGAGGTGGTCGAGGAGCTGTGCCGGATGCTCGGCGCCGACACCGGCGACGCCGGCGCCCGGCGCCACGCCGAGGAGCTGCTGGCCGCCGCATGACGCGCAGGCTTGTCCGCGCGGCGCGCTATCTTCAGGACGTGCTGTCAGGCCCGTTCCGCTCGCCGCCCGTCCCGGCCGAGCGGACCCTCGATCCGGCCGGCGGCAGGGCATGAAGGGCGACAGCCGCACCCGCTTCATCTTCGTGACCGGCGGCGTGGTCTCGTCGCTCGGCAAGGGCATCGCGGCGGCATCGATCGGCCAGCTGCTGGTGGCGCGCGGGCTGTCCGTGTCCCTGCAGAAGTTCGACCCCTACATCAACGTCGACCCCGGCACGATGAGCCCGTTCCAGCACGGGGAGGTGTTCGTGACCGAGGACGGCGCGGAGACCGACCTCGACCTCGGGCACTACGAGCGCTTCACCGACGTGAACACGGGGCGCGGGTCCAACGTCACGACCGGCGCCATCTACGACTCGGTCATCCGCCGCGAGCGCCGCGGCGACTACCTGGGCGGCACGGTGCAGGTCATCCCTCACATCACCGACGAGATCAAGAGCCGCATCCGGCGGGTGGCGGAGGCCGACGACGTGGACATCGTGATCACCGAGGTCGGCGGCACCGTGGGGGACATCGAGTCGCTGCCGTTCCTGGAGGCACTGCGCCAGTTCCAGGTCGACGAGGGCCGGGAGCGATGCATGTTCCTCCACCTGACCCTGGTCCCGTTCCTCGGGCATGCGGGCGAGCTCAAGACCAAGCCCACTCAGCACTCCGTGCAGGAGCTCCGGCGGATCGGCATCCAGCCGGACATGGTCATGTGCCGCTGCGAGGAGCCCCTCTCGCGCGATATCCGGGAGAAGATCGCCCTGTTCGTGAACCTCCCGGTCGACTCGGTGGTCTCCGCGCGCGACGTCGACTCCATCTACAAGGTGCCCCTCTACTTCCGCGCGGAGGGTGTCGACGACCAGGTGCTCGAGCACTTCGGCATCGAGACCGAGGCGCCGGACCTCTCGGGGTGGGAGACCCTGGTCAAGCGCTACGACTCCGCTCAGGACACCGTGCGGATCGGCCTGGTCGGCAAGTACACCAAGCTCGAGGACGCCTACCTGTCGGTCATCGAGGCCCTGGGCCACGGCGGCGCGCACCACGGGGGCAAGGTCGAGGTGCGATGGATCGACTCCGAGCAGCTCACCGACGGCGAGGCGGTCAGCGAGCTGGCGGAGTGCGACGGCATCCTCATCCCCGGCGGCTTCGGCGTGCGCGGGATCGAGGGCAAGATCCGCGCCGCTCAGTACGCGCGCGAGCACGGCGTGCCCTACCTGGGCATCTGCCTGGGCATGCAGATCGCGGTGGCCGACTTCGCGCGGCACGTGGCGGGCATGGACGGGGCCAACTCCACGGAGTTCGACCCCGAGACCCCCTATCCGGTGGTCGACCTGCTGCCCGAGCAGAAGGAGGTCCGCGACATGGGCGGCACCATGCGCCTGGGCGCCGACCCGGTGAAGCTGCACGACGGCACCAGGGCGCGCGAGGTGTACGGCGAGCCCGTGATCTACGAGCGCCACCGCCACCGCTACGAGGTCAACAACCATCTCCGCCGGCGACTCGAGGCGGCCGGGCTGGTGTTCTCGGGCACCTCGCCGGACGACCGGCTGGTGGAGGTCGTGGAGCTGTCCGATCACCCGTTCTTCGTCGCGTCGCAGTTCCACCCCGAGTTCAAGTCGCGCCCGCTGCGCCCGCAGCCGCTGTTCCGAGACTTCGTCGGCGCGGCGATGGCACGGGCCCGCGACCGGGCCCCCGAGGTCGAGCCCGGGGTCGCGCGCTCCGGTGAGGGCGCCGACCGGCCGGTGGACGCCGAAGCCCGGGCGTGACCGCGCTCGCGGCCGCGCGAGCCACCGAGCAGGAGCGCCGGCGGCTGGCCGACGACTTCGTCGCGCTGTGCCAGATCGAGAGCCCCTCGCTGAGCGAGCGGGCCATGGCGGACCGTGTGACCGCCGAGCTGCACGAGGCGGGGCTGGAGGTGGAGGAGGACGGCAGTGCGGCCGCCACCGGCTCGGACTCCGGCAACCTGCTCGCGCGCGTGGCGGGTGCCGAGGGCGCTCGCACGATCCTGCTCTGCGCACACCTCGACACGGTCCCGCTGGCCGCAGGGGTGGAGGTCGTGCGGGAGGGAGGCGTGTTCACCAACGCCAACGAGGCGATCCTGGGCGCCGACAACAAGGCCGCGGTGGCCGTCCTGCTGGCGGTGGCCAGGCGGCTTGCCGCCCATGCGCCCCCGGTCGGCGTGGAGTTCCTGTTCACCACCGCGGAGGAGCTGGCCCTGAGGGGAGCCAAGGAGGTGGAGCGGGAGCGGCTGCGCAGCGAGTTCGGCTTCGTCTTCGACCACGCAAGCCCCATCGGCGAGCTGATCGTTGCCGCGCCCACCTACTTCCGCCTGGACGCGCGCTTCCACGGCGCCGCCGCGCACGCGGGCATCCGGCCCGAGGACGGCCGCAGCGCCATCGCGGCGGCAGCCGCCGCCATCGCCGCCATGCAGCTGGGCCGGATCGACGACGAGTCCACGGCCAACGCCGGGACCATCGAGGGCGGGACCGCGGCCAACGTGGTGCCAGAGCGCTGCCGAGTGGAGCTGGAGGCGCGCAGCCTCGACGACGAGCGCGCCGGGGCATTGATCGGCCGGATGGCCGACGCCTGCTCGGAGGCCGCCAGCGACGCGGGCTGTGACGTGGAGGCGGTGGTGGAGCAGCTCTTCCGCGCCTACCGATTGCCGCGCACCGCGGCGCCGGTGCGGGCAGCCGCGGCCGGGCTCGAGTCGCTGGGCATCGAGCCCGCCTACGTCCCGACCGGTGGCGGCAGCGACGCCAACGCCCTGATCGCGGCCGGCTTGCCCGTGCTCAACGTGGCCAACGGCACCGAGCGCAACCACCAGCCGGACGAGTCCGTGACCGTCGAGGCGCTGGAGACCATGCTCGACGTGACCCTGGCCATCGTCGATGCGTCGGCCCGGGACTGAGGGATGGCCTTCGAGCGCATCTCCAGCGAGGAGATCTGGCAGGGCCATATCGGCGGCGTGCGCGTGGACACCTTCCGCTACGACGACGGCGCGGAGGCCACGCGGGAGATCGTGAGCCACCCCGGGGCGGTCACGGTGCTGCCGTTCGATGGCGAGCGGATCTGGCTGGTCCGCCAGCCCCGCGAGCCCGTGGGGGAGCAGGCGCTGCTGGAGCTGCCGGCGGGCAAGATCGACGTGGAGGGCGAGGACCTGCTGGCCACCGCCAAGCGCGAGCTCGCCGAGGAGATCGGCAAGGGCGCGCGGGAGTGGCGCCACCTTGTGAGCTTCTACAACTCGCCCGGCCTCCTGGCCGAGGAGAACCACCTGTTCCTGGCGGAGGGCCTCTTCGACGAGGCCCGCAGCGCCGAGGAGGAGGAGCGGATCGAGATCGTGCCGCTCGACGTGGCCGAGCTGGACACCACCATCGCAACGCTGCGCGACGCCAAGACTCTGATCGGCCTGCTGTGGTTCCGATCGTTCCTGCGCGACCGTTAGATGGTTGATTCCTCATTCGTGCACTCGCGGATGACGCGCCATACCCGCGCTGGCTCGTCACCCGAGCCCTTGCAGGTAGCGCTGCTACCTGCTTCGGACTCGTGCGCCGCCCAGCTTGGTCTGGCGCGCCCCCGCGAGCACCCGAATTCGGAATCAACCATCCAGGGCTGACCGAGAACTTGCACGCCAAGGGTTGGCGCCCGCTCGGGCGAATTCCAGCGCATGGCGGCAGTCGCGCAGCCGGTCGCTAAGCGCTCCTTCGAGCACCTGGTGCTGGACTTCCTCGCCTATCTGGAGTTCGAACGCGGGCTGTCGCGCAACACGCTCGAGGCCTACCGCTCGGACCTGCTCCAGTTCGGCCGCTACCTGGACGAACACGACACAACCGCCGTCGACGCCACGGGCCGGCAGATCGGAAACTTCCTGGCCGCGCTCGACGGCGCGAAGGGCGGCGCCGCGTCGCCGGCCACGATCCATCGCAAGGCGGCATGCCTGCGCTCCTTCTACCGCCACCTCAGGCGCGAGGGCATCCTCGAGACCGACCCTACTGCCAGCGTCACCGCTCCCCGCCGTGGGCGCAAGCTGCCCCAGGTCCTCACCCGCGGCCAGGTGAACAAGCTGCTGGCCCAGCCCAAGGGCACCGAGCCGACCGACCTCCGCGATCGCGCCCTGCTGGAGCTGATGTACGCGTGCGGGTTGCGGGCGTCCGAGGCCATCGGCCTCGAGGTGGACGACGTGGACCTCGACGATGGGTTCCTGCGCGCGCGCGGCAAGGGCTCCAAGGAGCGGGTCGTGCCGGTGGGCAACTCGGCCCTGGAGGCGGTGGGGCGCTACCTGGAGCGCGGTCGCCCGGCCCTGGTGCACTCCGTGACAGAGAAGGGGCTGTTCGTGAACTTCAGGGGCTCGTCGCTCACGCGGCAGGGGCTCTACAAGATCGTGCGCCGTCACGCCACCACGGCGGGGCTGGCCGACCGGATGAGCCCGCACACGCTGCGTCACACCTTCGCCACCCACCTTCTGGCCGGGGGCTGCGACCTGCGGTCGGTCCAGGAGATGCTCGGCCACGCCGACGTGGCCACCACCCAGCTCTACACGCACCTCTCCAGCGAGCGGCTCAAGGACGTGTACTTCCGCGCGCACCCGCGGGCCACCGCCGGCTGAGCCGGCGCGGCGCCGGCAGGAGCGGTGCGGCTGGTAGAACCGCTGGATGCCCGAGCTGCCCGAGGTCGAGACGGTCCGTCGCCAGCTCGCGCCACCCCTGGAGGGCAGGAGGCTGGAGCGGTTGGAGGTGCTAGACGCACGCTGGTGTGCGCCCGCGCACCCCGACGAGGTGGCCGACGCAGTTGCCGGCCGAGCGATCGAGTGCCTGGGGCGGCGGGGCAAGTACCTGATCGCCGGCCTCGAGGACGAGGTCTTCCTGGTGATGCACCTGCGGATGACCGGCAATCTGCTGCTCGTCGGTGAGGCCGACGACGACCCCGAGCGACCGCACCTGCGCGCGCGCCTGACGCTCGACGACGGGCGGCGGGTGCTGTTCGTCGACCAGCGCCGCTTCGGCACGGGGATCGTCCTCCTCGGCGAGGCGACCCTCGACGAATACTTCGCGGCCCGCCTCGGGGTGGAGCCGCTAGGGCCCGACTTCACCCCGGAGGCGCTGCGGGCGCTGGCGGCCAGGCGACGCGCCCCGGTCAAGGCCTTCCTGCTGTCGCAGGAGCGGATCGCCGGGGTGGGCAACATCTACGCCGACGAGGCGCTGTTTCGCTCCCGCATCCATCCGCTGCGGCCGGTGGGGACGCTCAAGCGGCCCCAGCTGGCGGCCCTGCGCGACGCCGTGGTGGAGTCGCTGGAGGCCGGGATCGACGCCCGCGGCGCCACCATCGACGACTTCCGCCACGCCGACGGCGCCCGCGGGAGCTTCCAGGACCGCTTCCTCGTCCACCGGCGCGAGGGCGAGCCATGCCCGCGCTGCGGCACGCCCGATCCGCAAGCTGCGCGCGGCCGGGCGCGGCACCTACGTCTGTCCCGCGCTGCCAGCCGCGGCCGCGCAAGCGGCGACCGGCGAGCGGGTGAGCGCCGGTCAGGCCGCCAGCAGCGACTCGAGCCGACCGTCGCGGTCGGCCTCGACCAGCTCGCGGAAGCCCCCGATCGCGCGCTCTCCGACCACGATCTGGGGGAACGTCATCTGGCCCGTGAGCGCCACCAGATCGGCCCGGCCCTCGGGGTCCCGTGCCAGGTTGACCTCCGAGAAATCGACTCCTCGGCTCTCCAGCAGCGTCTTCGCCTGCCTGCAGAACGAGCACGGCTCGGTGGTGTACAGGGTGACCCCGTTCGCGTCCGCCATCCGGCTCAAAGTGTAGGAAGTGCCTGGAACCTTCAAGACGGAGGCCGTCGTGCTGCGCTCCATCCGCTACGGGGAGGCGGACCGGGTGCTGCACCTGCTCAGCGCGGAGCGTGGCCGCATCGGCGCGGTGGCCAAGGGGGCGCGCCGGTTGCGCTCGCGGCTGGGCGGCCGGCTGGAGCCGCTCGCCAGGGTCCGGCTGGTGCTGCACGAGGGCCGCGGCGAGCTGTGCACCATCACGGCCGTGGACACGGTGAACGCCCACGCCTCGCTGCGCGAGCATCGCGCCCCGCTGGACCGCGCCACCTCCGCGTGCGACGCGGTGCTGCGCCTGTTCGACTCCGCCGAGCCCAACCCGGCGGCCTACAACCTGCTCTGCAATGAGCTCGCCGTGCTGGACGCGGATCCCGCGGCCGCCACCCGAGGCCAGTCGCTCGCGTTCCGGATGAAGCTGCTGCTGGCCGCCGGCTTCGCGCCGGAGCTGGGCTCGTGCGCGCGCTGCGGCGAGGGGGAGGGGCTCACCGCCTTCTCACCGGCTGCCGGCGGGGTGGTGTGCGGTAGCTGCGAGAGCGGCTCGTTCCCCCTCGACGAGGAGGGGCACCGGTTCATGGTCGAGTCACTGGGCCGCCCGCTCACGGACACGCCCGAGGCGCCCGACCGAGCCCTGGCCCAGGCGGACAGGGCGATCGGCGAGACCCTGGAACATCACGCGCACGTGAGGCTGCGGCGGGTGGCCTAGACCCGGGTTAGCTCCGGAGTCGCCGATCCACGGGCGTCGCCCCACTGCTGGCAGCGAGGGGCGGGTCTGTTGCGCGGCTGTCACGTTCGTAACCGGGTCGGGTCCGTGCGCGAGCGCAGGGCAGACGATTGGGGCTTTGTCCGGCCTATAGACGTCAAAGGCCCCGATCGAGCGGGGCCGATCGGCTCTCCTTACACGCGGGGTGGTCGTGTTTGACCGAGCACCGAGCACCGAGCACCGAGCACCGGCTCCGGCGACCGCTACGAGTTCCAGCGCCTGATCACAGGCGTCTCTCGCTCCCAGCCCAGCACGCTCAGCGTGCCGGTGCCCAGCGCGAACCGCGCGCCCTCCTGGGCGGGCTGCTCGATCCAGCGGGCAGCCAGCACGCGCAGCACGTGGCCGTGGGCGAAGACGGCCACGTCGCCGTCGGCGTCCCGCAGCTCGGCGACCACGCGGTCGAGGCGGGCGCCCACCTCGGAGCAGCTCTCGCCGCCCTTCGACCCGTGGGTCCACACCGTCCAACCCGGCACCGTCTCCCGGATCGTCGCGGTGGTGAGCCCCTCGTACTCGCCGTAGTCGAACTCGAGCAGCTCGTCCCGGGGCTCGGCGCGCTCGCCGAGCCCGGCCAGCCTGGCCGTGTCCATGGCCCGTCCCAGCGGGCTCGCCAGGACTCGCTGGAACGCGCGCGCGGCCAGGCGCTCCCTCAGCCCCTCGGCCTCCCGCCGCCCGTCGTCGGTGAGCGGGATGTCGGTGCGCCCGGTGTGCCTGAGCGTGCGGCTCCACTCCGTCTCTCCGTGGCGGGCCAGCACCACCTCGAACCGCTCCATGGGCGCCAGCATCGCCCATCCGCGCCGGGTCTGCGGCCAGCCCCGGAATGCGTGAAGCGGCCCCGGGCGGGAATACACTGACCCACTCGTGGCCGTCGCCGCCGGCACAAAACTGGTCTACGACTTCTCCGAGGGATCCCGCGAGATGCGTGACCTGCTGGGTGGCAAGGGCGCCAACGTGGGCGAGATGACCCGGATCCTCGGCGCGGAGCGCGTGCCGGCCGGGTTCACCATCACCACGGAGGCCTGCGTGGCCTACATGGAGGCCGAGCGGACGGAGCCTGACGGGTTGGCCACCCAGGTCGACGAGGCACTCGGCCGGCTGGAGGAGATGGCCGGCAAGCGGCTGGGCGACCCCGACGACCCCCTGCTGGTGTCGGTGCGTTCGGGCGCGCGTGAGTCGATGCCGGGGATGCTGGACACCGTCCTCAACCTGGGCCTCAACGACGCCGCCGTCGAGGGGCTGGCGCGCTCGACCTCCAACGAGCGCTTCGCCTGGGACTCCTACCGCCGGTTCATCCAGATGTTCGCCAACGTGTGCCACGGGGTCCCGGGCGAGCGGATCGAAGGGCTGATCAAGGAGCACAAGCAGAGGGCGGGGGTGGATCTGGACACCGAGCTCTCGGTCGATCACCTGAGGGCGCTGGTGGACGACTACAAGGCGCTCTACCGCGAGACAACGGGCCAGGACTTCTCCCAGGACGCGAGGGCGCAGCTTGCCGAGTCGATCCGCGCGGTGTTCGACTCGTGGGTCGGCGAGCGCGCCGTGGAGTACCGGCGCATCAACCGCATCCCCGACGAGTGGGGCACCGCGGTGAACGTCCAGCAGATGGTGTTCGGCAATCGCGGCGAGCGCTCGTGCTCGGGCGTGGCCTTCTCGCGCGACGAGATCACGGGCGCGCCCGAGCCCTCGGGCGACTTCCTGGTCAACGCGCAGGGCGAGGACGTGGTGTCAGGCGTTCGCACGCCGCTCGACCTCTCCGAGATGGCGGAGAAGATGCCCGACGCCCACGGCGAGCTGCTGGACATCCTCCGTACCCTCGAAGCCCACTACCGGGACATGCAGGACACCGAGTTCACGGTCGAGGAGGGGCACCTCTACATGCTCCAGACGCGCTCGGCCAAGCGCCCCGCGCAGGCCGCCGTCCGCTTCGCGGTGGACGCCGAGCGCGAGGGGCTGCTCGACCGGGGCGCGGCACTGGCAACCGTGGACGCCGCCTCGCTGGAGGCGCTGCTGCACAAGACCTTCGAGCGCGGAGCCGACTTCGAGGTGATCGCACGCGGGGTGAACGCGTCGCCCGGCGCGGCCAAGGGCGCGATCGTGTTCACCGCCCGCGACGCCGTCCGCGCCAACGAAGAGGGCCGCGACGTGATCCTGGTGCGCCCGTTCACCGAGGCCGACGACGTGGCCGGCTTCTTCGCCGCCCGCGGGATCCTCACCAGCGAGGGCGGCAAGGCCAGCCACGCGGCCCTGGTGGCGCGGGGCATGGGGCGGCCCTGCGTGTGTGGGGCGTCGACACTCGAGATCGACGTGCCCGAGGGCGAGGTGCGCGTGGACGGGAAGGTGCTCCACGAGGGCGACCTGATCGCCATCGACGGCACGTCCGGCGCCGTGACCACCGACGACGTGCCGCTGGTGGACCCCGAGATGGACGAGAACTTCGACACCGTCCTGCGCTGGGCGGACGAGCTGCGACGACTGCGCGTGCGGACCAACGCCGACACGCCGGACGACGCTCAGAAGGCTCGCCAGCTGGGAGCCGAGGGAATCGGCCTCTGCCGCACCGAGCACATGTTCATGGCCGCGGACCGCCAGCCGAAGATGCGGGCGATGATCATGGCCGAGTCCGAGGAGGAGCGGCGCGCCAGGCTCGACGAGCTGCTGCCGCTCCAGCAGGCCGACTTCGAGGGACTGTTCGAGGCCATGGAGGGGCTGCCGGTGACCATCCGGCTGCTCGACCCGCCGCTCCACGAGTTCCTCCCGCCGCTCGAGGAGGCCGTGCACGACTTCGAGCGCGCGCGTATCGAGCAGACCCCGGACCTGGACGAGCTCGAGAAGACGCTCAAGGCCATCAACACGCTCCAGGAGACCAACCCGATGCTGGGCACGCGCGGCTGCCGGCTGGCCATCCTGCATCCCGAGATCTGCGAGATGCAGGTGGCGGCCATCGTCCGCGCAGCGCTGGCGGTGAGGGAGCGAACCGGCCACGCCCCGCACCTGGAGATCATGGTGCCGCTGGTGGCCTATGAGAAGGAGCTGTCGTTCATGCGCGAGCTGATCGAGGAGACGATCGCGCGCAACGAGGGCCAGGACCTGGAGCTGAGCGTGGGGACGATGATCGAGCTCCCGCGCGCCTGCTTCCTGGCGGATCGGATCGCGGGCGAGGCCGACTTCTTCTCGTTCGGCACCAACGACCTGACCCAGACGGCGCTCGGGTTCTCCCGCGACGACGTGGAGGGCAAGTTCCTGGCGCGCTACATCGACCGCAAGATCCTGGACCGCAGCCCCTTCGAGACGCTCGACGAGCCCGGGGTGGGCGAGCTGGTGCGGATGGGCGCGTGGCTAGGCCGCACGCAGACGCCCGAACCTCAAGCTCGGCGTGTGCGGCGAGCACGGGGGCGACCCCGACTCCGTGCGCTTCTTCCATGGGTCCGGGATCGACTACGTGAGCTGCTCGCCGTACCGCGTGCCGATCGCCCGAGTGGCGGCCGCGCAGGCCGCCGTCGCCGACGGATGACCGCGGCCACGGGAAGCTCCAGCCAGTCCCTGGTGGGGTCCTTCGCCCAGCGCATGGCCGCCCAGGAGGAGGCGGGGCTGTCGCCGCTCGCCGCGCGCTCCTATCCGGCCCTGCGCGACCGCCCCGAGCCCGACTCCGACCACCGCACCCCGTTCCAGCGCGACCGCGACCGGATCGTGCACACCAAGGCCTTCCGCCGGCTCAAGCACAAGACCCAGGTGTTCATCTCGCCCGAGGGCGACCACTACCGCACCCGGCTGACCCACACGCTCGAGGCGTGCGGGATCGCCCGCAACGTGGCCCGCGCGCTGGGGCTCAACGAGGACCTGACCGAGGCGATCGGGCTGGGCCACGACCTGGGCCACCCGCCGTTCGGGCACATCGGCGAGCACGTGCTCGACGAGTGCCTGCAGGAGCGCTACGGCGTGCGCTTTCGCCACAACCACCACTCGCTGCGGATGGTCGAGCGGCTCGAGCGGCGGCAGGGGCTCAACCTGACCGAGCAGGTGCGCGACGGGATCCTCAACCACACCGGCGCCGGCGCGCCCGGCCACGCTGGAGGGGCGGATCGTGCGGGTGGTCGACCGGATCGCCTACATCAACCACGACATCGACGACGCGATCCGCGCCGGGGTGATCGCCGTTCGAGGACCTGCCCGCCGAGGAGATCGCGGCGCTGGGCGAGCACCGGCTCGGAGCGGATCGAGACGCTGGTGGTGCGACCTGCTCGAGCGCTCGGAGGCGGCCGGCGACATCGTCCAGGGCGAGGACGTCGGCGGGGCGATGCTGCGGCTGCGCGAGTTCATGTTCGACCGCGTCTACCTCGGCCCCGACGCCCAGCGCGAGCGCCAGCGGATCGAGCGGATGCTGCGCGCGCTGTTCGACCACTACGCGGAGAACCCGCCGCCCGCGCTGACGCCGGACGCGTCCGAGCACGAGCGGGTGGTGGACTATCTGGCGGGCATGACCGACCGCTACGCCATCCGCGTGTTCTCCGACCTGTCCGTGCCGCAGGGCTTCTGACGTGGGCACGATGGCCCGCTACACCCAGGACTCGATCGAGCGGCTGCGGGAGGCGGTGGACATGGTGGCGCTGGTCTCGCGGCAGACCGACCTGCGCCGGGTGGGCTCGCGCTGGACGGGGCTGTGCCCGTTCCACGAGGAGCGCACGCCGTCGTTCTCGGTGGACGCCGAGCAGAAGCTCTACCACTGCTTCGGCTGCCAGAAGGGCGGCGACGCGATCGGCTTCGTGCATGGAGACCGAGGCGCTGGACTTCCCCGAGGCCGTCGAGCCGCTGGCCGAGCGCTACGGCGTGGAGCTCAAGCGCGAGCGCGAGGACCCGCAGGAGGAGGAGCGCCGCCGGCGCCGCGAGCGGCTGCTGGCCCTGCTCGAGCGCACCGCCGCGCTTCTACGCCACGCTCCTCTGGGACTCGGCCGAGGCGGAGCGGGCGCGCGACTACCTGCGCCGGCCGCGGGCTGGCGGAGGAGGTGCTGCGGGCGTTCCGCGTCGGCTACGCGCCCAAGGCCTGGGACCGGGTGCTCACGGGCGCGCGCCGCGAGCGGCTTCACGCGAGGCGAGCTGCTGGCCGCGGGCCTGGCGCAGCCGGGCTCGCAACGGCAGCGTGCTCGACCGCTTCCGCGAGCGGATCATGTTCCCGCTGGCCGACGCCCGCGGGCGGGTGCTGGGCTTCGGCGCGCGCGCCATGCGCGACGAGCAGGGCGCGAAGTACATCAACACCGCCGAGAACGAGATCTACCACAAGGGCCGCCAGCTGTTCGGCATCGACCGGGCGCGGGCGGCGATCGCCAAGGCCGGGCGCGTCGTGGTGGTGGAGGGCTACACCGACGTGCTGGCGCTGCACGGCGCCGGGCTGGAGGAGACCGTGGGCATCATGGGCACCGCCCTGACCCAGGAGCAGCTCGCCGAGCTGGCCCGGGCGGTGGGCGCCGACGGCACGGTCTCGCTGGCGCTCGACGCCGACCGCTCGGGCCAGGAGGCGATGCTGCGGGCGGCGCGGATCGCGCGAGGAGCGCGACGTCCAGCTGCGGGTCGTGCGGCTGCCCGAGGGCAAGGATCCGGCCGACCTGGTGCAGGCGAGGGAGCGGAGGCGTGACCGGACTCGGCTCGCGCGATGCAGTCTCTGTGCTTGAGTTCGAGGTCGGGAGAGTGCTCGACGATGGCGATCTCGACAGCCCCGAAGGCAGGGACCGCGCTCTCATGGCGGCACGCGAGCTGATCGCCGCCGCGCCCGGCGCAGCGCCAGCCCGCGACCACCTCGTCCGCCTCGTCGCCGACCGCCTGGACGTGCCGGTGGACTACGTGGCTGCCAGCGGCCGAGCGCGGCCGCGCGCGGCGCAGCGCACCCGTGCCGCCGAGCCGCCAGGCCGCGCCCGGCGGCGCGCGCGGCCGCCGTGGCCACGAGCGCCGAGTCAGCCTACCTGGCGCTGCTGCCTGGCCGCGGGCCCGCGGGACGCGAGGCGCTCGAGCAGCTCATCCGACGACCACCTGTCGTCGGCCACCTGCGGCGCGCCCGCGACCATCTGTCGCGAGCACTTCGACGACCCGCTGGCGGCGGCTGCCCCAGGACGACGCCGAGCTGGCCGCGGTGGTCGCCGGGATCGCGATCCGCGCCGACGAGGACCGGAGCGGCCGATCGCAGACGCGCTTGCGCACGAGCTTCCTGCACTGGAGCTGCGCCGGCTCGAGCGCGAGGTGCGCCGGGCGCGCAGCGACGGCGACCTGGCCGCCAGAGCGAGCTGGCCGAGCGCGCGCCAGCAGGTGCAAGACCGAGATGGGAACGCGGCCATGGGACAGGCGACATGAGCGAGGAGCCAGCTGGACGGAGGCGCGTCGACGAGGTCGACGAGCCGGCCACGGCGGACCCCTACCAGCGAGTTCGACGAGGGCGGCGTGGTCACGCGCCGGCCTGCCCGCGGCGCCGCCCGAGGGCGGCACCGAGGACGCCGTCCGCCTCTACCTGCAGAACATCGGCCGCGTGGCGCTGCTGACCAAGGAGGACGAGGTCCGCCTGGCCAAGCGCGTCGAGCAGAACGACATGGCGGCCAAGAACGCCCTGATCGAGGCCAACCTGCGGCTCGTGGTGTCGGTGGCCAAGCGCTACCAGGGCCGCGGCCTGACCCTGCTCGACCTGATCCAGGAGGGCAACATGGGCCTGATCCGCGCGGTCGAGAAGTTCGACTGGCGCCGCGGCTTCAAGTTCTCCACCTACGCCACCTGGTGGATCCGCCAGTCGATGACCCGCGCGCTGGCCGACCAGTCGCGCACGATCCGCATCCCGGTGCACATGGTCGAGCGGATGAACAAGGTGGCCAAGGCGCGGCGCGAGCTCTCGCAGGAGCTCGAGCGCGACCCGACGCCGCGCGGAGATCGCCGTGAAGGTCGAGATGCCGGCCGAGAAGGTCGAGGAGCTGCTCAAGCTGGGCCAGGAGCCCGTGTCGCTGGAGGCGCCGGTCGGCGCCGGCGACGACCCGGCCGCGCTGGCGGACTTCATCGAGGACGAGGTCCACGACCGCCCCGACGCCCAGGTGGCCAAGCTCATGCGCGAGGCCGACGTGCAGGAGGTGCTCGACAGCCTGCCGCCGCGCGAGCGGCGCGTGATCGAGCTGCGCTACGGCCTCGACCCCGAGGGCCCGATGACCCTCGAGGACATCGGCAAGGTCGTCGGCCTGACCCGCGAGCGCGTGCGCCAGATCGAGGTCAAGACGCTGCAGATGCTGAAGGCCTCGGGCCGGGCGGCGAGGCTCGAGGGCATGGCCGGGGACCACTAGCCCGTAGCCGCCGCTTCGCGTCTGCCGAGCGGGACGTGCGGTGCCGCTATCCTCGTGCCCGATCCGCGATGAGTTGTAGTGGCTGATCGATTCCGGGCTGTCACTCAGGCCATGGTCGGTTCGAGCCGCTCCGGCGAGCTACCGCGTCAGCGGTCGGCAAGACGGCTCGTAGCTCTGACCGCAGCGTGTCGACCTCGGCGGGCGCAGTACGCGCGCAGCAGCCGCACTTGACTCGACGCGGTCGCGGCGCCTCGTGCGACGGACGCGTCACGCTCGCCGAGCTGAGCGCGAACGACTTCTGGCTCGGGTCGAGCATGATCGAACTCCAGCGCAGAACGCAATGGTTGTACCGCGCAGACGGAGCTGCGAACACCGGCCGCGCCGCGAGGGGCGCTCGAGCTTGGCGCGGGCTCGACATCGGGTCCGAGTTACAGCGCTCGCAGCGGTAGCCGCCTGAACTGAGAAGCGCGAAGGTCGTACACCCGTGTCTGGTCGACAGACGCGCGCGAGCGTCGGTGGCTGCGGTGCCGATCCGGAACGCGGTGCCGCACGTAGCGCCGAGCGCAGACGGTCGAAGGCGATCCTGGTCGACGGAGGCGGGCGGACGCTGCGAGCTCTGCGGGTACGACCGCTGCGTCAGGCACTGCACTTCCACCACCGTCGACGCGGCGCGCAAGGCCTTCGGCACTCGCACGGTCGGCTACACGCGACGCGCATCGCATGCGCGCGCGCCGGAGGCGCGAGAAGTGCGTGCTCTGTGCTCTAATTGTCACGCGGAGGTGGAGAGCGGTCTCGGCCGTAGCTTCCGAGCGTCTCCTGGACCCCAATAGGCGGTCCCGGGTAGCTCAATCGGCAGAGCGCTCGCCTGTTAAGCGTATGGTTGTGGGTTCGAGTCCCACCCCCGCAGCTAGCTAGTACTGTCAGGCGCCTGCCCGCAGCCAGCCCCTCCACCGCCTCGCGCCGCCACCTCGCCACCGTCGTGGCGCTGCGCGCCCAGTCGCCGCAGCTCGCCGGCCCGCTCCGCGTAGCCCGGCTCGGCCAGCAGCTTGCGCACCGCCAGCCTGATCCCGCGCGGGTGTGACCAGCCGCCGCGGCAGCGAGACTCCGCAGCCCGCCCAGGCCACGCGCGCGGCGTTCTCGGCCATGTCGCCCGCGGCCGGGCAGCCCACCACCGGGCACGCCGCTCGCCAGCGCGCGGGCCACCGTGCCGTGCCCGGCGTGGCAGACCACCGCGGCGCAGCGCGGCATCGTGCGCGCGTAGGAGAGCCAGTCGACCACGCGCGCGTTCGCCGGCACGGCGAATGAGCGCTCCGGGGGCCGGCGGTTCGTGGTGGCCAGCACGCGCACGGGCTCGCCGGCCAGGCCCTCCAGCGCGGCCCGGAGCATCCGCTGACGCGGATCCTGCGAGGTGCTCGGCGCGACCAGCACCAGCGGGTCGTCGCCCGGCGGCAGCTCGACCTCCTCGAACGGCCGCTCCCACAGCAGCGGCCCCGTCACGCGCACCCACGGCGCCGGCTCGCGGCGCGGGTACTCGAGCTGCGGGAAGGTCGCCACCAGCGCCAGCTCCCGCGAGATCCCGCCGTGCGTGTGGCCCAGCGGCGCCAGCCCCACCCGCTCCCGCGCTCCGTTCAGCTCCGCGCGCCCGCGCTCTGCTCGCCGCGCACCAGCAGCGGTCGGAGCAGACCCCAGAGCCCGCGCCCGACCGGGGTTCGCGGCAGCCGCGCGCCCACCGAGTAGGGCGGCAGTCCGGGCTCGCCGGTGGGCAGCACGTGGGGGATCAGCGTGGCCCACGGCCGCTCCTCCATCTGCGCCGCCAGCCCGCCCGCCACGGTGAGGATGTCGGCGACCACCACGTCGGGGTCGAAGCCGGCGAATCAGCGGCACGGTCTCGTGCGCCGCCCGCACCGCCGCCTCGTAGGGGGTCAGGTCGCGGTTGCCAGGCCACACCTCGTACTCGGGCGCCGCCGCGAAGGCCATGCCCTCGCGCTCCACGTCCTCGCTGCCACCGGTCCCAGGTCTGCAGGCACACGTGGTGCCCCCGGGCCACCAGCGCCCGGCCCAGCGCGATCGCCGGGAACGCGTGCCCGGGGTCGCCGAACGCGGCGAGCAGGAACCGCCGCGGCGGCCGCTCGCGGCACCCTCGCTCAGGCGATCTCCGCCAGCTCGCGGACCATGCGCTTGCGCTCCTCGGGCTCGAACGCCATGGGCGAGCACACCAGCGTCCCGACGCCGGCGTCGCGGTAGACCGCCAGCCGCTCGGCCACCCGTCCTTCGGGCCGCACAGCGACACCCGGTCGATCAGCTCGGCGGGCAGCGCTGCCGCGGCCTCGTCCTTCTTGCCGTCGAGGTAGAGGTCCTGCACCTCCTTGGCGGCGTCCTCGAACCCGTAGCGGCGCACCAGCGCGTTGTAGAAGTTCTTCTCGCGCGAGCCCATGCCGCCCACGTACAGCGCCAGGATCGGCCGCATCGAGTCGCGGGCGCGGTCGACGTCGTCGTCGATGGCCACGTTCACGTTCGGCGCGATGTCGAACGACTCGTCGATCGCCTTCCCGTTCCCGTTGCGGGCCGCGCCCTCCTCGAGCAGCGCCCGGAACTCGCCCACGTGCTCGGGCGAGAAGAAGGTGGGCAGCCAGCCGTCGGCGATCTCGCCGGTGAGCTGGGTGTTCTTCGGCCCGATCGCCGCGATGTAGATCGGGATCCGCTCCTGCACCGGCGCGATCGTGAGCTTCAGCGCCTTGCCCGGCCCGTCGGGGATCGGCAGCGTGTACAGCTCGCCGTCGAACTCGAGCCGCTCGCGAGCCAGCGCCTTGCGCAGGATCGCCACGTACTCGCGCGTGCGCTGCAGCTGCTTGGCGAAGGGCTGGCCGTGCCAGCCCTCGGCCACCTGGGGGCCGGAGGAGCCGATCCCCAGCAGCATCCGCCCGCCCGAGATGTTGTCGATCGTGGCCGCGGTCATGGCGGTCATCGCGGGCGTGCGGGCGGGCATCTGGAAGATCGCCGAGCCGAGCTTGATGCGCTCGGTGTTCGCGGCCAGCCAGGCGAGCACGCTGGCGGTGTCGGATCCGTAGGCCTCGGCGGCCCAGACCGAGTCGAAGCCGGCCGACTCCGCCTCGCGGACGATCTCGAGCTGCTGGTCGGCGGTCAGCCCCAGCCCCCAATAGCCCACGTGCAGGCCCAACCGCATGCACAGCCCCTTTCAGCCAGGATGCGACCTTGAACTCGTCCCCGGCCCGTCGTACCCTCCGCGGGCCCGAGCAGGGGACGGCATCGTATGGGACTTCACACGGAAGGCAGCGCTTGAGACGTCCGCGCCGGCCGGCGCACGAGCTGCGCGTCGCCATCGACTGCATGCCGGGGGAGACCCGCGAGGCGATGCTCGCGGGATCGAGATCAACCCGATCATCGTCGGCGCCTACACCGACCGCGCGGGCGGCGTCTGCCCGATGCTCGCCGCCCACCGCAACGGCGGCCGCACGAGCTTCGCCAGCTTCGCCCGCGCCTGGGACCGCTACACGCGCGCGGGCCAGCGCCGCGGCGCGCCAGCGAGCGCGAGGTGCGCGTGCTCAGGACGATGCTCGAGGCCAGCATCGCGACCGAGCACCTGCGCGGCGGCCGGAGCCTCCGGCGAGCCGATCGCCGAGCACCGCGACAGCCAGGCGCGCCGGGCGCTTGGAGGAGCACGCCGTGGCGGAGCCCCTACCCGACACGGGCGAGCGCGACCGCACCGAGGAGCTCAGCCAGCGACGGGGCTGGGCGTGGCTGCGTCCCTTCCGCCGCCTGGACGAGTACGAGCGCGCCGTGGAGGAGCTGGCCTACGTGGAGGCCGAGCGGTCCGAGGACCGCGAACTGAGCACTAGGCGCTAAGCACCGCGGTCACATCGATCCCCGGGCCGGATGAACTGCAGCTCCGGCACCAGGCACGCCGGCGAGGTGCGCAGCAGGTAGCGGACGCCCTCGGCGATGTCCTCGGGCTGGATCATCTGCTCCTTCGGGCACGCCGTCGACCCAGTCGGTCATGGCCGTGGCCACGAAGCCCGGGCAGAGCGCGGTGGCCTGGATCCCGTCGGTCGAGTGCTCCTTGTGGATCGCCTGGGTCAGGCCCACCACCCCGAACTTGGTCGCCGAGTAGGCGGCCAGCCAGCCCTGGCCGTACTTGCCGGCGATCGAAGCGGTGTTGGCCACCAGCGCCTTGCCGTGCTCGGCGCCGGCCTCCTTGAGCATCGGGATGCACTCGCGCGTGGTCAGGTAGACCGCGCGCAGGTTCACGTCGAGCTGCATGTCGAGCTTCTTGGTCTCGGCGTCGGCGATCGCCCCGCCGATCCCCACGCCGGCGTTGTTCACCAGCACGTCGAGCCGGCCGAAGCGGTCGCGGTGGGTTGCCACCAGGCGCTTGATGTCGTCCTCGTCGGCCATGTTGGCCGGCATCGACTCGACCTCGATCCCGGCCGTCGCGCAGCTCCTCGGCCGCGGCCTCCAGCTTGTCCGGGCGCCGGGCCGAGACGGTCACCCCGTAGCCGTCCTCGCCGAGCGCCTTGGCGATCGCCAGTCCGATTCCGCTGGATCCGCCGGTGACGAGTGCTGCGCTCGATGGCAAGGGGCCTCCTGTGTGCTCGTGAGGGACGGCAGGACCCTATGCGACGCGGCCCTCAGCGGCCGTGCGACCCGATCCCCTAGCCTTCCGCCCCGTGACGACCCGGAGCCCGCTCGCCAGGGCCGCCATCGCAGCCGCTCTCGCCCTCAGCCTCGCCGCCACCGCATGTGGCGAAGACTCCGGCGACGACGAGGGCGCCGAGGCGCCGCCGCCGCCCGCGAAGGCCGCGGACTTCCCGAAGCGCCCAGGGCAAGACGCTCGCGCAGCTGCGGGCAGAGCTCGGCGGCGAGGGCCCCGTGCTGGCGCCATCGGTGTCGGTCTACCAGCCCGGCGAGAACCGCTTCGGCTTCGGCCTCTTCGACCGCTCGCGGGCCCAGATCGCAGACGTGCCCGCCGCGCTCTACGTGGCGCCGGCAGGGGGTGGCGCGGCCCGCGGCCCGATCGTCGCGAAGCTACGAGTCGCTCGCGGTCAAGGCGCAGTTCCAGAGCCGGTCGGTGGCCTCCGACCCCGACGGCCGCCAAGTCGCTGTACGTGGCCGACCTGCGGTTCGGCAGCCCCGGCCGCTACGAGGTGCTGGGCGTGGTGCGGCTGGACGGCCGGCTCGCGGCGGCCGGCAACGCGGGCCCGCCGCTGTGGTCGTCGCGCAAGGGCCCCGTGCCGGACGTCGGCGACCCGGCGCCGAAGACCGACACGCCCGACCAAGGCCGAGGTGGGCGGCGACATGGAGAAGATCGACACCCGCCAGCCGCCGTCGAGCATGCACGACGCAGACTTCGCCGACGTGGTCGGCAAGAAGCCGGCGATCCTGCTCTTCGCCACGCCCGCCCTCTGCCAGAGCCGCGTGTGCGGCCCGGTCGTGGACATCGCCGAGCAGGTCAAGGCCGAGCGCGGCGACGAGGCCGACCTTCATCCACCAGGAGATCTTCAACGACAACGACGTCGGACAAGGGCTTCCGCCCGCAGGTGCTGGAGTGGAAGCTGCCGACCGAGCCGTGGCTGTTCGCCGTCGACCGCGAGGGCAAGGTGGCGGCCCGCATCGAGGGCGCCTACAGCGCGACCGAGCTCGAGGCCGCGGTGGACGCGGCGGTCAAGGGCGCCTCTTCGTAGGGCGGCCGGCGTCCGCTGGGCCGGTAGCGTCTGCCGCGACGGGCCGGTAGCTCAGTTGGTCAGAGCAGCGGACTCATAATCCGTAGGTCGCTGGTTCGAGTCCAGCCCGGCCCATGCGGAACACCTGCAAATCGGCGTATCCGCCGGTTCGTCTCAATATGGACTCCAGCGCCAGGTCATCCAGGACCGCCTTTGGCCCCTGCCGTTTCATCCGCGTTTCGTTCTTCGCGTAAAAACTGAGCCAGCGAGACCTTCTGCCGCCGGCCTAGATATCTCGCGCACGCGACATTCCCTACTCCGACAGCCCCACCGCTTCAAGGGCCTCTTTGCGAGATTCGTACAGGCGGTAAACGAACCACTCTTGAATCCATGAGGTCGTAGACGCCATTGAGCTCCCGCTCGGATCGAAGTACTTGTCCTGCGACACCGCCTACTCCGAGAGGCCGACGGCCCCAAGCGCTTGGTCCCGGTCGTCAAACCCACGCCAACGGACCACTTTCCCCTCGCGGAAGGTCCAGACCTGATACCAGCGGCGCTCGACCGGGATTCCGCTCCCTTTGCCCCTGCCTCGCTCAAGGAACCGGATGACGACATGATCGCCCGCGTCGAGCACTTCCTCTGCCACTGCCGTGTACTCGGCCCAAGTCCCCCAGTAGCGCCGATAGAAGTCGAGCACCGCCTCGCGGCCGTGGAAGACGCCGGAGAAGTCAGGCAGCGAGGACGTGCTCATGTCGTGGTCGATGTCCTCGTCGAAGAGGTCGTAGAAGGCGGAGGCCTCGCCGGCGGCGAACACCTGACGCACCAGTTCCACGTTCTCCTGCGACATCGACTACTCCGACAGCCCCAGAGCTGCGAGGGCCTTTGAGCGATCTAGGAAGTCGTCCTGCCGGATAACCAAGCCTCGTCGGAGCGTGAACAGCTGGAATACCGGCTCGCTAACGGACACGCCGCTGCCGGATCCACGTCCCCTCTGGTTTGTCGTGACGAGGAGCTGGAGTCCGAAGTCGAGCATCTCCTCGGGGTCCCACCGGATGTCCTCGAACGCGTCGAGCCAATATCGCCAGAGGCGAAGGTATCCGTCGTGGCCCTGGAAGACTGGCTCCAGATCGGGAGGCATCAGTTCAGTGCTGGGCCGATATTCACTCTCCGGATGCCAACCCAGAAGGACCACGTCGAAGTCACGTCGGTTCGCTGCCGCATATGTCCGAGCCATGAAACGGGCGAGCATCGACCGCCGGAAGCGAGATCGCCTGGGCAGGCGCATGAAGCCATCAGCGAGCAGGCGGTAGAGAACGGGGACACGAACGAAGAGATGCTGATCGAGACTCCGACGCTGACTGGCCCCTTCACTGAGGCGAGGAAGCGCGATCCGAGTCCCCCGCACGACCTCCACGTTCTCCTGCGACATCGCCTACTCCGACAGCCCCGCGGCTGCGAGGGCTTCCCACTGCGTGCGGTGGTTGTTCACGTACGGGATAAGCGGTGCGAGTTCGGTCGGGGCTCCTGGAGTCGGTGGCGCGGTCTAGTCGTGCAGCGCGGCGCAGAGATCGACGCGCTTCCCCTTGACCTCAAGGGCGGAGTAAAGAAAGCCCCCCGGCTCGGCGAAGGTAGCGACGGTCCGACCGACGAACAACCACGCGCCCGGCCCGAACGGCTCGCCGGGGAAGAGGAAAAGCGCCGTCCTGCCCGAGAAGATCTCGGCTGTCCGCTCCGGGTTCGTGACCAGATGCCCGGCGTCCGTGAGCACCTGCGTTTCGCCCGAGGCGAGGTTGGTGAGGCGCAACTTACGGCTGCCACTGACGGTCTGGCGGCCGTCGCTGAACGTCTTCACGGTCACGCCGTCTTGCAGCGTCTCGACGCGCAGCGGAAAACCGCAGAAGAGCGAGCTGTTGTCGATGCTGAAGGGCGGCTCAGTCGTACGTGTCGGCGGCACCGCCTGGGCGGCGCTGGAGACTGTCCCGGCAACCAGCAGGCCCACAACGAGGGCTCGGGCAAGGATCGAGGTACGGCGCCGGTCGGTCATGCGGCGACGCTATCCAGGCGCATAACCCAGGTCAAACCCGAGACTGGACAGGACCGGATTCTCCACAGCCTCCCGCGACGCAGTATCCGCGGTGGACGGGGCCAAGCGATCACTGCGCCTCGGACGCCGGACACCCCGCGCTAACTCTTCGCGGGTGCCGGTCATGAGGGCAGGACAGGACATCTTCGCGCACGTGTCGCACCAGGTGGCGGCGCCCGTGGGCCGTGGATGCACACTGGGGGAGGCTGCGAACGCTGTTGGGGTGTCTCCTCGGACGGTGACGCGGTGCCTTACACGTCGCCGACGCGAGCCGGAGTCGCGTTACGCGGGGTTCCCTGCGGCTGTCGAGCTCGGCGCCTTCGACAGAGCCAGACGGGCCCGATGTCGGTCGACGAGTTCAGGCTGGTGGTGCGCGAGCGATCCGCCGCGGTTCGGTCCCCGCCCTTCGATCTACCTGCGGCTGCGCTCGCTCGAGAGCCAGTCACCCAGGGGCGGCAAGGAGGATCCGCTCAGGTTCGCTGACGAACTCGCTGCGCGGCGGGGGAGGGAGGCCCCCGGCGTCGTGAGTGCGGTCGAGCAAGTACAGCGCTGCCCGGACCCGCCCGTAGTAACTGCCGAGGATCGGCCGCGACGGGTGACCGCCATGGTGTCGGGTTCAGTGTCGCGGCGACCAGGCGGGGTCGCTGTCGGTGGCTGCGTTGTTGGTGAGGTTGGTCTGGTTGTCGCCGTCGGCGTCCATCACGTAGATCTCGAGGTTGCTGCTGCCGTCGCGGGAGGAGGCGAAAGCGATCTTGGTGCCGTCGGGCGACCACGCTGGGGCGAGGTCAAAGGCCGTGGGGGCGTTGGTCAGGTTGGTTTGGTTGCTGCCGTCGGCGTCCATCACATAGATCTCGCCGAAGCCGTCGCCGCCGCGGTCGGAGCGGAAGGCGATCTTGGTGCCGTCGGGCGACCACGCGGGCGACTCGTCAAAGGACGTCGGGGTTGTTCGTCACATTGGTCACGTTGCTGCCGTCGGCGTCCATCACGTAGATCTCGCCGTTGTTGTCCCGGCGGACCGAGTAGAAGGCGATCTTGGTGCCGTCGGGCGACCACGCGGGCGAGGTGCTCCCGCTGTTGGCGGTCAGGCTTGTCTGGTTGCTGCCGTCGGCGTCCATCACGTAGATCTCGGTGTCACCGGCGCGGTTCGTCTCGAAAACGATCTTGCTGCCGTCGGGCGACCACGCCGGATCAGTGTCGTTGGCCATGAAGTTGGTCAGGTTGGTTGGGTTTCCGCCGTCTGCGTCCATGACGTAGATCTCGGTGTTCCTAGAGAAAGCGATCTTGCTGCCGTCGGGCGACCACGCCGGATCAATGTCGGTTGTCGAATTATTGTTGGTGAGGTTGGTCGGGTTGCTGCCGTCGGCGTCCATCACGTGGACGTCGAAGAAGCCGTGCTCTCCGGACTCGAAGGCAATTCCCGACCGACTCGCCCCTGCGGGGCCGGTGGTGAAGGTCTGGTCCACGTTGGTGCAGCCGCGCGACCCTTCCTCGGCGCCGGGCGAGGTGCAGGCGCGGTAGTGGTAGGTCGTGTCCGGCTCGAGGCCGCTGAGCGGCTCGGAGACCTGGACGCGTGGACCGTCGGCGTTGTGACCCTCAGAGAAAGTGTGCGCCCGATCAGGGGTCACGTTGCCGTACTCGGTGGTGGTCCCCCACTCAAACCAGTACAACACCTCGCCGCCCTGGTTCGAAGAGACCTCCGCGTTCAGCGTCGCACTGACGTCAGTCACATAGGTCGCCGGCTTCGCCGTGCCGAGCGAACACCCCGACAAGACGACAGCGGTCGAAATCGACGGCGAGGACGGCGAGGCGGGACCGGTTCATTCGGCTTTCCCCTGCTCTGGGACGGAAGGCTCCAGGCCACGATAACCGGCGTTTACCGCTTCTCGCAAACGCTTGTCTTGCGTTCGTGTCGGTCAAGGCCGGCTGCCGCTGGTTGGCCCGCCTGGCGCTGGAGACCAACGTCGACCACGAGAATCTCGGGTTCCCGCTCGCAGCACTCGACCGTTGCCCGACGACCCAGACCGGTCAGTCGAGGTGCTGGCCCGGACCGCCCGCTGAGGGCGCCACACCGTCTACGCCTTCTTGCCGCCCGTCACGACGAAGCTCACGCAGGCACCCTGGTTCTTGAAGGTTGAGAAGTTGCGCCAGCCGCCGTTTCTGCACTGTTCGCTTGTCGTCGGGAGGGCGCAGGTCACGATGAGCTCCTGAGTGCCGCTGGCAGGCGGCCCGCTGAATCCGTACAGGTAGCCGCTCTCTTCGGCGACCGATCCGCCGACCGAGAAGAACCCGCCGCGTGCCGCGTTGAAGGCAGCAACGCCCGCCGCGTTGAGCGGGAAGCTGAGCACGTCGGTTTCGGCTCCGGGAGCGACCGGGAAGCTGCCGAAACTCGTGCCGGTGCCCAGGTCATCGAAAATCGTGGGACTGGCTCCATCGTTGGCGTTCAACGTTGCAGCCGGGGTCGAGACGTCAAACAGCGAGTAGGTCAACGACCCGAACTGGTCGAATCGAGTCAGCCGCAGAGTCGCGCTGCTCGCCTGGCACGCAGACGAGACATCGAAGCTGAAGAAGTTGCGTTGGAGCGAGTCGACGATGTAGTTGTCGTTGGAATCGTTGTTGGCGACGGTCGGATCTGGGCTCCACCAGCCCTGGTTGCGCACCCCTGGGTCGAACTGGCTCTGGGATGTCGAGAACGTTTGGGCCACGGCCGCTTGAGCGGCTCCCGGCACCGTTAAGGCCGCGACTGCAACAAAGGCGACGATCAGCTTCTTCATCAAGAGCCCTCCCTCCCATCAAGCAGGAGGGCGAGGCCTACCACGTCGCAGGCTTCGCGGTCAACCGAACGTGCCGACTGGTTGCTCGCCGCCCGACGGAACGGCGGAGAGCCGGTCTGCCCTCCCGGCGTTCCGGCTCTCCCCTGCCATGCGGTCGTCGCCGCACAGGTTACCGCCGTTATGGCAATGGGCACTCACCCGGTCAGCAGCGCCTCGAGGCTCACGGGCCCTTCGCGTTCTTGGCCTGGGTGGCGTGGACACCTCGCCTCAACCGCCTCGGTCGCCCCCATTAGCAGCACCGTGGCGCGGGTACCATCCTCCGATGGCCGATTCGTATCGGCGGCATACCCTGATCGAGGCGCCGATCGAGGACGTGTGGCCCATTGTGAGCGATCCGAAAACCCACCCAGACTGGTGGCCAGACGTCATCGAGGTACGAGCTTCAGGAGAGCTCACCGAAGGGGATCGATACTGGCGGAGCTCGCGCCGTCTCGGTTTCCTCGATCAGGTCGACGGCATCTGGGTCGTGGAGCGACTTGAGCACCTCAAGGAAGCTCATTTCCGCTGCACGGTCTCGGGGAGTTACACCCGATTCGCCCTGACCCCGGCGCAGGACCAGACATTCGTGGAGATCGAGGCAGGGATGCTCCCCCACAACCTTCGTTGGCGACTCGCGAAAACGATGAGCCGGCTCTACTTCGTTCGGTGGCTCAGGGACGTGCTTGACGGCCTTCCTCGGGTTGTGCGCGCCAGCGCCGAGTCGCGCCCGAGGACTCGGCCCTAGCGGCGGCCCGCAGGCAGATCCGACGCATGCGCGCCTGCCTCGACCCCGACGACGCCCTCCAAGCCGTGGGGCTCAAGCGGTAGCCGATGTCGCAGCAGAACGTCGAGATCGTGCGGCGGATGTACGAGGCCTTCCACGGCGCCGACACCGAGGGTGCCCTCGCGCACTTCGATTCGGAGGTCGCGGTCGATGCCTCCAGTCGGGTAGACGGCGAAGTCGGTCGCGGTCGCCAGGACCTCTTGAGGATCATCTCTAGCTGGCTCGGTGCCTTTGAAGGATGGCGTGAGGAGATCGAGGAGATGCGTGACCTTGGGGAGCGCGTGTACGTCGTCGCCACTCAGCAAGGTCGGGGAAAGGGCAGCGGACTCGAAATCAAAACCCGCTACGCGGTCCTGTACGACGTTCACGACGGGAGGATCACCGGCATCGCTCTCTACATGAACCCGGCTGAGGCTCTCGCAGCCGCCGGGCTGGCGGAATAGCGCCAACCGCTGCTCGCCATGACCTGTGCGCGCTCGGCGATTCAGCCCTAGGGGGCGCGGACCACGACAAACGCAACGCACTGCCCCTGAGTTCGGAACTTTGCCCCGAAGTTGCGCCAGCCGCCGTTCTTGCACTGGTCCTTGGAGGTCGGCTCCGACGGCGGCGGTGTTGCGTCGTGGACGACCAGACCACCACTCGTAACTGGCTCAAGCGTCAGATCGAGATCGGCGGGACAGCCGGTGGGCGGCGGTGGGAAGGTGCCCGGAGGCGAAGGTGGGAAGAACCCTGCTCGAGTCATCCGGTCGGGCGCGCCGGTCGCGGCGTTGTCCTCGACTTCGAAGAGGAAGCCCCAGGACGGGTTGTAAGTGCCACCGACCACGGCCCTGTTGCCCGTCACCGTCAGGCAGGTGATCGTGCCCGTCACGCTGAAGGCCCTCTCGCTCAGGAAGGTGCCGCCCGACGGCGTCTCACCGGCCGGCCCGCTGTGGGCGTCGAGGTTCACCGTGCAGCAGTCCATGATCGACTGCCTGATCGAGAAATCCCCGACGGCGAAGTCCTCGTCGAGCGGAGCTCCGCCGGGCTCGTGAGACGCAACGGCGGCCGGGGCGAGCACAAGAGCGACCGCGATGGTGCTTACTGCTGCAAGCACACCCCTCACGTGGCGAACCTACCGGCCGTCCGACTACCCGGTCAAGCCACCAGCAGCGGCTTCAGTTCCAGAAGTCCTCGACGCGCTCGCCGTCGCCGCCCTCGGGCCGCCGGCCGCCTATGCAGATGACATCCATGCCCTGCGGCCCCGCTTCGAACTGCCGAGGGACGGCGGGGGCGACGCTCAGCACATCCCACTGGGCGAGCTCGACGATCTCGTCATCGAGCTTGGCCCGGCCGCCGCCCGACACGACCACGTAGGCCTCCTGCTGCTCGCGATGACGATGAGCGAAGGGGAAACGCGTGTCGGGCGGGTAGGTGAAGCGGCTGATGCCGAGCTCGGGCGATGCGAGGTGGGGGCGCGCAAAGCGCCACTGCATCGGGACGTCGTCCGGGCTTCTGTCCTCGATGTCAGCGAAGTTCGTCTTGGACCAGTCGGGCACGATGCCGGATTCTCGCGCACCTGGCTCTTCCACGAGTAGGCTCGCGCCATCTGCCGCTTGGTCGCCTACCTCGGTGAGCACGTCGTTCTCGACGAGATCCTGTTCCAGCCCGACAGCTCGATCGTCGAGCAGTCCGTGCACCCCCAGCTGCTGTCGGCCATGAACCTCGCCGGCTTCGGGGTCGTCGCGTGGGACGACGACAGCCCGTCGGCCGAGCTGCCGTGGACCTACCGCACGGCGGGCCTGCCCTTCTTCGACCGCAACCTGCGCGCCCTCTCCCGCAAGGCGCGGGCCACGGCGCTCCTGGGCCATGTCCGGGGGGTCCTCCTGAGCGACCGCGAGGTGGTGAACGAGCAGAACGTGCACCCCTTTCGCTACGACGGCGTCCCAATCGCGCTGGCGATGAACGGCGACCTGGACCGTTTCTCCGAGATGAGGGCCGACGTGTCCGAGCTCGTCGCACCCAGCATCGGGCGGATGGTCGAGGGCACGACCGACACCGAGTGGCTCTACGCCCTGATCCTCTCCCAGCTGCGCGATCCCGGCGCGCCGGTGGCTGACCCGGACGAGCTGGCCGCGGCGGTGGAGAAGTCGCTGCGACTGGTTCGAGAGGTCCGCGAGCGCCGCGGCCTGCAGCGCCAGTCCGCCGTGAACCTGGTCATTTCCGACGGCCACTGCATCGTGGCCACTCGGTTCGCCTTCGACTACGGCTGGTACCACGAGGGCTGGACCTTCGCGGGCGGTGAGCGGCGGTACGACTACACGACGCTCTGGTATGCGGCGGGCACGGGCTACGGCAACCACAACGATCAATGGGGCGTGGGCCCAGGGAGCCCGCAGACGTCGCTGATCGTCGCGTCCGAGCCGCTCACCCACGATCGGTCGGCGTGGATCGAGGCCCCCGAGTACTGCCTGCTCGTGGCCGCGCCCGGCGAGGACCACCTGGACGTCGACATCCGGGAGCTCGATGCCTGACGCGGGCGTCCGAGCGGCGCTGGAGGCGCTGGACCTGTTTGAGGGCGCCGACCCCGCGGTGCTCGACGGTCTGGCCGCGATCTCGCACCCGTTCAGCCTGGCGGCCGGCGAGTACCTATTTCGCGAGGGCGACCCGGGCGATCGCATCAGCCTTCTAGCGAGCGGCGGTTTGGAGGCCTTGCTGCGACTTCCAGGTGGGCGAGAGCTGGCAGTCGAGTCCCTGGGCGCCGGTGCTGTCATCGGCGAGATGGCAGTTCTGGCCGAGCGCGAGCGCCGTTACTCGGCGCGGGCCTTGGAGGCCACGTCCGGCTGGGTCTTCGAGGCCGCCGACGCGCGCCGGCTGGGCGTCGCGGACGAACCTGAGGTCATGCGCCGTCTGGGCCGGATCGCCCTCGACCGGCTGCGCGAGCAGTACGAGCGTCTCGTGGCCGTCTGCGTGGAGGACTCCCGCGCCGCGCACGAGGCGCGGCGGGCCGAGCTCGACCACGCCGGGCCGGTGGTCCCGATCGACCGTGAGCCCGGCGAGACCGAGTATCTGGAGACCGTCCTGTTCTTCAGCCAGTTCACCCCGGACGACGTAGAGCAGCTGTTCGGCGACCTCCGGCGGCTGGAGGCACCACGCGGCGCCACCGTGATCGCCGCCGGCGAGCAGCGAGAGTCGGTGGTGATCGTCCTGAGGGGCGCGGTGGAGACCTCGATCCGGCGCGGCGGCCTGGCGGCGCGGGCGCGCCTGGCGGGCCCGGGCCGGATCGTGGGTCACCTGAGCATCGACGGCCAGCCCACGCCCGCGAGCTCGCGCGCCCGGGAGCGGTCGATCCTGCTGGAGGTCCCGCTCGCGCGCATCGCCCAGGTGGTCGATCGCGGTGACGACCTTGCCCAGCGCCTATGGCGAGCCATCTACGCGGACGTGGTCGACGCTCTCTTCGAAGCGCAGCGACCGATCTCGCGCATGGCGGCTGCCGGCGGCTGAGCGGCGGGATGTCCCAGCACAACGTCGACGTGGTGCGGACATGCCTGGAGGGCTGGAATCGCGGCGACATCGACGCGTGGCTGAACGCGGTCCATCCGGAGATCGAGTGGTACTCCGAGGTGGCCAGGCGGATGGAGGGAGCCCAGACGGTGTCGCGCGGACTGGACGAGCTGAGGCAGTTCTGGGACGAGTGGCACTCGGTGTGGAACCTCACGATCGACATCTCTGAGATCCGCGACCTGGGCGACACCATCCTGGTGCTGGCCAACATCCGAGCTCGTGGCGGGACGAGCGAGATCGACCTGGAGTCGCCCGCGGCCTACGTGTTCGAGTTCGAGGGCGGGCTGGCTCGGACCGCGCGCGCCTACCTCGACCCGCAGGAGGCCCTCGAGGCCGTGGGCAGGTCGGAGTAGGCGGTCGCGGAGGGGCGGGCGCCGGCTTGCAGCCCCGCCGCTCCGAATGCGAACATATGTTCGTGCGCACGGAGGCCACGATCATGCACGCCGACCTCGACGCCTTCTACGCATCCGTCGAGCAGCGCGACGATCCGCGCCTGCGCGGCCGGCCAATGTACGTGGGCCCCGGTGTGGTGCTGGCGGCCAGCTACGAGGCGCGCGCGTTCGGCCTGCGATCGGGCATGGGGGCGAGGAGGGCCCGCCGCCTCTGCCCGCAGGCGATCGCTGTGGAGGCCCGCTGGGAGGCGTACCTCGAGGCCAGCCGGGCCGTCTACGACATCTTCATCGACACCGCGCCGACGGTGGAGAAGATCTCGATCGACGAGGCGTTCCTCGACGTCGCCGGTCTGAAGCGGATCTCGGGCTCGCCCGAGCGGATAGCCACCAGGCTGCGCCGCAGGGTGCGCGAGGAGGTGGGCCTGCCCATCACGGTCGGAGTGGCCACCACGAAGCTCCTTGCCAAGGTCGCCAGCAACGAGGGGAAGCCCGACGGCCTCCTGGTTGTGCCCGCCGGCGCCGAGCTCGCGTTCCTGCACCCGCTGAAGGTCGACAAGCTGTGGGGCGTCGGCCCGGCGACTGCGCGCAACCTCGAGCCGTGCGGCATCAGGACCATCGGCGACGCGGCGCGGGCGTCGGAGCAGGACCTGGTTGCGATCCTGGGCCGCGCCGGCGGGCGCCGCTTGCACGCGCTGGCGCACAATCGCGACCCGCGCCCGGTCCGGACGGGCCGCTCGCGCAGGTCCTTCGGCTCGCAATCGGCGCGGAACTTCTCGACCAGCTCGCCGGCCGCGGTGGAGGCGGTGCTGGCGGCGCTGGTGGATCGCGTGACCAGGCGCATGCGCGCGAAGAAGCGGATCGGCCGCACGGTGATCCTGCGGATGCGCTTCGCCGACTTCTCGCGCGCCAGCCGCTCGCGCACGCTGGCCCGCCCGACGGCCGACACGCGCCCGATCCTGACCGCAGGCCGCTCGCTGCTGGCCGACGCACGGCCCACGATCCGTGACCGCGGCTTGACGCTCGTGGGGCTCACGGTGACCAACCTCGATGGGGGTGGCAGCGGCGCTCAGCTCGAGCTCCCTGTGGACGGGCCGGCCGAGGCGGCCCTGGATCGTGCGCTCGACGAGGTCCGCGACCGCTTCGGCTCGAAGGCGGTCACGCGCGCGGCGCTGCTGGGCGCGGACCGGCGGCTGTCGGCTTCGTTGCTGCCGGAGTGAGCGGCGGCCGGGCTCAGGCCTCGGCCGGCTCGGCCTGCGCGACGGCCGGTGCAGGGGCATCGGCGTCCGCGTTGCGCCGGTGCATCACCCGCGCGAACAGGCCCGCCGTGACGAACATGAACGCGCTGTACACGGCCGCGGGGATGGTGAGCTCGCTGTCGATGGCTGCGCCCACGGCGATCGCCAAAGTCGCGTTGTGCACTCCCAGCTCGAGCGCGATGGCCGTGGCGCTGCGGTTGTCCAGCCGGGCCAGCCGGGAGATCGTGAAGCTGATGGACATGGCCAGCACGTTGAGCGTGATCGTGGCCACGGCGAGCTCGCCGAAGTTGTCCGTCACGGTCTTCCACTCATTGGCGATCGCGCCGGCCACAACCACTAGGAAGATCACCATGGCGGCGTTCTTGGCACGCGACTCGTTGCGCGCGGTCCAGTCCGGCGCCCGGCTACGGATGTACATCCCGAGTGACAGCGGCACGATCGTGATGCTGAACACGCGCGCCACGATGCTCAGCATCTCGGGGTCGCTGTCCAGCTCGTCGGCACCGAAGTGGCTGGTGGCCAGGCCCAGGAACAGGGGCACGGTGATCACGGCCGCCACGCTGGAGATCGCGGTCATCGAGATCGACAGGGCGGTGTTGCCGCGCGCCAGGTGCGTGAGCATGTTGGCCGTGGTCCCGCCCGGGGACGCTCCGAGCAGCACCAGGCCCGTGGCGAACACCGCCGCGAGCCCGTAGACCTCGGCCACGCCGAATGCCAACAGCGGCGAGATGACCAGCAGGTTGGCCAGCCCGATGGCCACGCCCCGGGGCGCGATGAACACGCGCCGGAAGTCCTCGAGGGTGAGCGCCAGCCCGAGGCTGGTCATGATGAACGCCAGCGCCACCGGCAGCAGCGCCGTCGCGAACAGGGACTGGTCCTCCATCAGCCGCCCTTGGGCCGGGTCAGCTCCTCGAGCAACAGCACGAATGACCGGTACGGCCGCCCGGTCTCGCGCTGCAGGCCGATCTCACAGGTGCGGTTGCTCGACACGCAGGCGTCGAGCTCGCGACCGTCCAGCTGCGCCGCCACGTCGCGCAGCGCCGACCGCGGCAGCTCGGGGTGCAGGAGGCCTCGGTCGCCGGCCATGCCGCAACACGTGGTGCCCACCGGCACGAGCACCTCGTCGGCCAGCGCGCCGACCACGCCCTCGAGCTGCTTGGCCAGGCCCATGTGCCCGGCCGAGCAGGTGGGATGCACGGCCGCGGCGGCCACCCGGCGGCTGACCTCCAGGCGCGGCAGCAGCCGGTCGTGGGCCCAGGAGATCGAGTCCAGCACCTCGACCGCGTCGAAGCGCTCGCGCAGCTCCTCGCCGAGGAGCGGGGCCACGTCCTGGAGCAGCCCGTGGGCGCAGGAGCTGGCGTCGATGACCACCGGCAGCGAGCCCCCGGCGCTCCAGCGCACCAGAGCGTCGGCGGTCCAGTGGGCCATCCACTCCTGCCCGCGCGCGTAGCCCTTCGAGGCCCACGGCGTGGCGCAGCAGTGCCCGGCGGCGTCCGGGGGGATCCACACCGGCTGCCCCGCGCGGGCGGAGACGGCCACCAGGGCCTCCGGCAGCGTCGGGCCGTCCGCACCGTCGGCGTTGCCGAAGATGCGGTTCACGCAGGCGGGCAGGTACACGGCCTCGGCGCCCTGCCGCTCGGTGGCCGGGAGCGACGCGGGGGCGGCGGGCGCCGAGTCGCCCGGCCACGACGGAACGAGCTCGGCGCCGACCCGGTCGCGCAGGGCGCCGGTCACCCGCTCGAGCGCCCCGGTCCCCAGCGCGGACTCCAGGGCGGCGCCCGCTCGCAAGCCGGCGCGCGCCGCCCGTTCGACTCCCGCGTAGCGCCGCGCGACGGACAGGGCTGCCCGCTCCTCGCGATCGCTGCGCTCGGCGCTGCGAAACGCCTTGATCACCTTGCCGGTGTCGATGGCCAGCGGGCATGCCACCGCGCACGTCCCGTCGGCCGCACAGGTCTCGATCGCGTCGTGCTCGAAGTCGGCAAGCAGCGCCTCGTACACCGGCGAGCCCTGCGGCTGCCGCGCGAGCTCGCGGCGCAGAACGATCCGCTGCCGGGGCGTGGTTGTGCTGTTGCGGCTGGGGCAGACCGGCTCGCAGAACCCGCACTCCACGCAGCCGGTGATCTCCTCCTCGATCGGCGGCTGGGTCTTGAGGTTGCGCAGGTGAACGCCGGCGTCGCGGCTGAGCACCGAGTCCGGGTTGAGGATCCCGCCGGGGTCGGCCAGCGCCTTGACGCGCCACATCATCTCCGTGGCCTTGGCGCCCCACTCGCGCTCGACCCAGGGCGCCATGTTGCGGCCCGTGCCGTGCTCGGACTTGAGCGAGCCGTCGTAGCGGTCCACGATCAGCTCCACCAGTCCCTCCATGAACTTCTCGTAGCGCTCGACGTCGGCCGGGTCGGAGAACGCCGGCGTCAGCTGGAAGTGCAGGTTTCCGGCAGACGCGTGGCCCGCCACGCCGGTCAGGAACCCGTGCTCTCCCAGCAGCGCCTGCAGGTCCTTGGCGCAGTTGGCGATCCGCTCGGGCGCCACGCACACGTCCTCGACGATCAGGGCGGTTCCGGGCAGCCGCAGCTTGCCGACCAGCCCGAACAGCCCCTCGCGGACCGACCATGCCAGCTCGATGCCCTCGTGGTCGCGAACGAAGGCGTGCTCGCGGATGAGCTCCCTGTCCCCGAGCGCCGCCTCCGCGGCCTCGATGCGCTCGCCCAGCTCCGTGTCGTCGTCGCCACCCACCTCCACCAGAAGCGCGGCGGACTCCGGCGGCAGCTCCTGCCACTCCTTGGGCGTGCCGGGCATGATGTGGCTGGCGGCGATCAACGCCGGTGCCACCATGAGCTCGACGGCCCGGCACCCCGCGTCCACCAGCGCGGGCACCGGCTCCACCGCGGCCTCTATCGAGGGGAAGTGCAGCCATGCGATGGTCGTCTGCGCGGGTTGCGGGCGGGTGCGGAACACGGCCTCGGCCACGAACGCCAGCGTGCCCTCCGACCCCACCACCAGCCGGCGCAGGATCTCCAGCGGCGTGTCGGCGTCCAGGAACGCGCACAGGCGGTAGCCGGTGGTGTTCTTGATCTCGAACTTGCGCCGCACGCGCTCGGACAGCTCGGCGTCGGCGCGCAGCTCGTCGCGGATCGCCAGCAGGCCCTCCACCAGCTCGGGCTCGCGGCGCGCGAGATCGTCCTCGGCGCCTGGCGCCGCGGTGTCGATTTTCGTGCCGGACGCCAGCACCAGCGTCATCGCCTCGACCGTGCTGTAGGAGTCCCACGTGGTCCCGCAGCGCATGCCGCCCGAGTTGTTGGCGATCACCCCGCCCACGGTGGCGATGTCGGTGCTGGCCGGGTCCGGGCCCAGGCCGTATCCGTGGCGGCGCCAGCACGCGGTTGGCGAAGCCCATGAGCGTGCCGGGCCCCACCCGCGCGCGGCGGCCCTCGTCCTCGACCCGCACGCGGGAGAAGTGGCGCCGGACGTCCACCAGGATGCCGTCGCTCTGGGCCTGCCCGTTCAGGCTCGAGCCACCCCCGCGCAGCGTCACGGGCGTGCCGGTGCGCCGCGCCGTAGGCGAACACCTCGGCCACGTCCTCGGCGTCGCGCGCCATGACCACGGCCTTGGGCAGGAGGCGATAGGGGCTGGCGTCCGAGGCGTAGCGGATGAGGTCCAGTGGCCGCGCCAGGACCTTCTCGGGCCCCAGCAGCGCGATCAGGTCGCTGCGCAGCGGCTCCGGCGTTCCCGCGGCCAGGCTGTCGGGCGCCCGGTCTTCGGAGGGCGGGCCGCCCGGATGGCCGATGCGTGCCGGGTCCGGCGCCAGCAGCGCCATCAGCCCAGGGCCATCCCGGGCGTCACACCGACCTCCACCAGCCGCGGCTCCTCGGCCGCGATCGCCCCGCGCAGCGTCTCCACCAGCTCATCGCGCGCGTCCACCCGCTCGGCCTTCATCCCGTAACCGCTGGCCAGTGCCGCGGTGTCGAGCGCCGGCAGGTCCAAGCCGGGCGCAGCGCTCACGTCCTCGAGCGCCGCGAACCACTTCAGGATGGCGTACTCGGAGTTGCGAAGGACCAGGAACGTGACCGGCACCTCGTACGCGACCGCCGACCACAGCCCCTGGATGGCGTACTGGGCCGACCCCTCGCCGAGGATGCACACGACTGGGCGCGAGGGCTGCGCCAGCTGCACCCCGATCGACGCCGGCAGGGCGAAGCCCAGCCCGCCGCCGGCGCCGAAGTAGTAGGAGCCCGGCAGAGCGCAGCCGCACCTGGTTGCGCAGCGCGAGCGTGCTCGACGGCGACTCGAGCACCACGATCCCGTCGTCGGGGAACACCTCCGCCAGCGCCGCGTGCACGTTGGTGGGGCTCAGCGGAGAGGTGGGCTCCGGCTCCTCCGCGGCGCCCCGGGCGCTCGGGCGCGGTCCGGTCGGAGCTACCCGCCGCCTCGGCCAGGGCGGCGAGGGTGAGCGCCACGTCGGCCACGATCGCGTCGCCCATCGGCGCGCGCGCGGCCTCGTCGGGATCGCTCGTGATGGCCACCAGGCTCGTGCCGTCGGCCAGCGGCGGGCCCGGGATGTTGGGGTAGTAGGGGAAGACCGACGTGCCGACGGCGATCACCAGGTCGTAGGCGGCAAGCGTCTCCCCGGCCGGGCCGATCGCCGGCGGCAGGATGCCCTGGAACGCCGCGTGGTCCTCGGGGAATCCGATTCGCCCTCCACCCGGCGCGGGGGTGGCCCACACGGCCAACCGCTGCGCCTCCGCGAGCGCGACGGCTGCGTCCCAGGCGCCCGAGGCGTCCACGTCGGGGCCCACCACGAGCGCGGGTCGCTCGGCCGCGGCCAGGCGGTCGGCAAGCGTCTGGACCGCAGCAGGGTCAGCCCCGGCGCGCCCGCCCACGGCCCGCCCGGTCACATGCGCGACAGGGCCGGCCTCCACCTCGGCAAGCCCAGTCGTCCATGGGCACCGATACGAACGCCGGGCCCTTGGGGGGCAGCTCGGCCATGTGGATCGCGCGCGCCAGCGCGTGCGGCACGTCCTCCGCGCGCGGCGGCTCGTAGCTCCACTTGACCAGCGGGTGGGGGACGCGCGTGGCGTCGCGGTTGGTCAGGTTGGCCTGCAGGGTCATGAGCGACCGCGACTGCTGCCCGGCCGTGACCAGCAGCGGCGACTTGTTGGCCTGGGCGTTGAAGATCGCCCCCATGCCGTTGCCCAGCCCGGGCGCGGTGTGCAGGTTCACGTGCGCGGCCGATCCGCTCGCCTGTGCGTAGCCGTCGGCCATGCCGACCGCCGTGGCCTCCTGTAGGCCGAGCACATAGCGGAAGTCGCTCGGGTAGTCGGCGAGCATCGGCAGCTCGGTGGACCCGGGGTTGCCGAAGATCGTGGTCATGCCGCGCTCGCGGAACATCGCGAAAACGGCCTCGCGCACTGAGCTCAATCTCTCTCCTCGGTCGCCGGGTCCGGGCGCGAGATCCTCGCACAAGCGGGAACGGCGACCGCTTCGGTCTGCGCGCGGGCTCCCCCTTTTATGTGAACACGGACTCGTATACGGTGCCGCCCGTCAAGGGGTGCGGCGGGTTGGCTCCAGCCGGTGCCCGATCGTTTTCGTCTTCGGGAGGAGACTCGCAATGGCCCACCGCCCCACCTCGTTGGTACGTCGAGCAGGCTTCATCGCCGCGCTCGCCGCCCTGCTGGCCCTGAGCGCCCTGACTGCGGTCGCGAGCGCGGGGGGCAAGAAGCACGGCGGCTGGAACGAAGGACCCAGCTGGAAGGTCGTGGCCAGCGGCCTGGACAACCCGCGCGGGCTCACCGTTGCCCCTTGGGGCGACATCTACGTGGCCGAGGCCGGCCGCGGTGGCACAGCGCCCTGCATAGAGGCAGAAGGTCCCGAGGGCGGTCAGATCTGCGTCGGCGAGACCGGGGCGATCACCAAGGTCTCGCGTGGCAAGCAGCGCAGGGTCCTGAGCGGCCTGCCGTCCGCGGCCACCCCGGGCACCGGCGACGACGCCGGCGGCCCCCAGGACGTGGCGCTGACCCGTCGTGGCCTCCTGTTCGTGGTGGGCCTGGGCGCCAACCCGGCCGAGCGAGACGACCTCGGTGACGTGGGCGCGCGCCTCGGCAAGCTGTACGAGGCCGGCTGGCGTGGCGTCCGCGAGGTCGCCGACATCGCGGGCTATGAGGCAAGCGCGAACCCGGACGGCGGCGAGGAGCCGGACAGCAACCCCAACTCGGTCGTGTCGTGGCATGGCCGCGCCGCTGTCGCCGACGCCGGCGGCAACGACCTCCTGAAGGTCGGTCGCAAGGGCCGGATCTCGACGCTCGCGGTGTTCCCAGACCGGGTTGTCCCGGCGCCTGCCGGCATCCCCGACCTGCCGCCCGAGCTGCCGATGCAGTCGGTCCCGACGTCGGTGGCGGTCGGCCCCGACGGTGCCCTCTACGTCGGCGAGCTCACGGGCTTCCCATTCGTGAAGGGCGCTGCCCGAGTGCACCGCGTGGTGCCCGGCAAGGGCTCGAGCGTCTACGCGACGGGCTTCACCAACGTGACCGACATCGCGTTCGACCGCAGGGGCAACCTGTACGTGCTCGAGTTCGCCAAGGACGGGCTGCTTGCCGGCCCGCCCGTGGGTGCTGTGCACAGGGTCGATCGCAAGGGCGCCCGCAAGACGCTGGTCAGCGAGGGCCTCACGGCTCCGACCGGCATCGCGGTCGGGCACAAGGGTGAGCTGTACGTGTCGAACAAGGGCTCGTCGGCCGGAACCGGCGAGGTCGTTCGCATCCGGCCCTAGAAGAGGGAAATCGCGCCCCGGGGCCGCCAGGTTGGCGGGCGGCCCCGGGCGCGATGTTCTGCCTAACCCGTGACGAACGGGTCGACGGCCTTCAGCACCTCGTCCGTGCCGAGCGGCTTGTCGAAGGCGGTCTCGGTGATGGGCTCGCCGTTGAGCGAGCGGATCGCCGCCGCGTGCCGCGCCTCGACCTGGACGATCGAGCCCGCCGAGGCCAGGACCTTCTTGTCCTGGATGCTCGGCCCGGCGCCGTTGTAGGCGCTCACGCCTGTGTCCTCGAGAGTCTGCGCGAGCTTGAGGAAGCTGTCCTGGCTCGCGAAGGCCTCGCCGAAGTCCACGCCCGGGGCCTTGACCGGCTTGCCGCCCAGGCCCTCGATCGCCGCCTTGAGGGCGTCGACGTGCTCGTTCTCGTTGTCGCGGATCTCGGTGGCCAGCTTCTTGGCGTCGCCCCCGAGCCCGCTCACCTGCTTGAGGCCCTGCGTGTAGAACGCCGCCTCCAGGTACTCGAGCGTGAGCGCGAAGTTCAGGATCTCGACGTCGCCGTCGCCGCCCTGCGCCATCGCCTCGCGGACGAAGGGCTGCACTGCCCCGAGCCCGTAGACGGCGCCGGCCGTGATGGCGCCCTTGAGGATGAATGACTGTCGCGTCATCCCCTGGATCTCCACGGCGCCCAGCTCGGGCGCCGCAAGCTTGCTGTGTGTGTTGCTCATCTCAGTCTCCTTTTGCGTCCCGGCCGCCTAGGCGAGGAACGGCTTGACCTGGGGCAGGACCTGCGCCATCGACGCGGGCTTCGCGAAGGCACCGTCGGGCACGATCGTCTTGCCGACCACCTGGTTCAGGGCGGCGGCGTGGCGAGCCTCGACGCTGTGGATGGCCAGCGCTGCGGCCAGCACCTCCTTGGACTTGATCCGCGGTGCCTGTCCGAGGTACGCGGCTGCGCCCAGGTTCTCGACCGTGGCGGCGGTCTCCAGCACCTTGTCCGGCCCGCCGTCGATGACGGCGTCGAACGTGGTCTTGGGCCGCGTGGGCTTGCCGCCGAGCTGCTTGACGGTCATGACCAGGGCGTCCACATGCTCCTGCTCGTTGTCGCGGATCGCCATGGCGGTCGCGCCGAGCTTCTTGTCCTTGATCACGCCCGAGTCCAGCACGGCGTTGTAGAAGTCGGTCTCGAGGTACTCGAGGGTGAGCGCGTAGCTCACGATCTCGAGGTCGCCCTTGGTCGACGCCGCCGTGTCGGACTTCTCCGATGAGGACGAGGAGCTCTCGTCCTCATCGTCGTCGCCGCACGCGGCGAGGAAGATCGAGAACGCGCCGGCTGCTCCGGCGCCGCCCATCATCCTCAGGAAGCGCTTGCGCGAAGACGGGTCGGCTGCGAGCTCCTGCATGGCGCTCTGGTCTGATGGTGCTGTCTGGCTCATTCTTGGGTCCCTGCCTTTTGGTTGCACACCCCTTTTTCTCTCCCGCCACGGCTGGCAGATCAGTGAGAGGGACCGTTGGCGCATTGGCGCTTGCCAACCGAGGAGGGGTGCCTCGACCATCCGTCCAGGCGCCCCTGGCAGACTCATCGGCTCGAGATGGGAGGCCTCCCGGCGACAGCGGCGTGGCGCCACCTGGAAGCCAGGGCCGGCTTCGAGGTCGTGTTCATCACCACGCGTGCCGACGGCGTGCGCGCAGACGGCCACGTGACCGCCGTTGAGGATGGCCAGGCGTGGGCGGTGAGCTACTCGATCGAGATCGACGACCACTGGCGGACCCGCTCGGCGGTGGTCCGCAGCGCGTCGGAGCTGGGCGAGCGCGAGCTGCACGTCGAGGCCGACGGTGAGGGGTCCTGGCGGGCGGACGGCGCGCCTGCGGGGCAGGTGGAGGGGTGCCTCGACATTGACCTGGAGGCCTCGGCCTTCACCAACGCCCTACCGGTGCACCGGCTGCGCCTGGAGCCCGGCCGGAGGGCCGCGGCCCCTGCGGCCTACGTGCGGGCTGCGGACCTGCGCCTCGAGCGGCTCGAGCAGAGCTACGAGCGGGTCGAAGACGGGCCCGACGGGGCGCGCTATCACTACGAGTCGCCCGCGTTCGACTTCGCCGCCGAGCTGGCCTATGACGGGGCCGGCCTGGTGCTGGACTATCCGGGCATAGCCGTCCGCGTGGCGTGACGGCGACGCCGCGTGCGGATCGCTACGGAATCGCGTTGCGGCGCGCGATCCGCGCGTAGACGCGCGCGCTCGGCCGTGCCTTGCGCGCCAGGGTCGACGGGTTGAACGAGTACAGGCCGAAGCGAGCCTTGTAGCCCTCGGACCACTCGAAGTTGTCGACCAGCGACCAGTGGAAGTAGCCGCGTACGCGCGCGCCCCCGGCGATGGCCCGCCGGACTGCCCGCAGGTGGCTCACCAGATAGTCCGCCCGCTCGCTGTCGTCGGCGTCGTCGATGCCGTTCTCGGTCACGTACAGCGGGCGGCCGTAGGAGGCGGCCAGCTCGAGCACGTTGGTCAGGCCGTCGGCGTCGATCACCCAGCCGAACTCGGTGCAGCGGGAGGGGCAGGGCGGGCCGGAGGGGTTGCCGGTGCCCCGGTAGGCGATCGTGGGGGCGAAGTCGAACAGCGGAACCCGCGTGCTCACCGGCGCCGCGAGGCCCGCCGCGAACGCGGGCGAGTAGTAGTTCACGCCCACGAAGTCCGCCTTGCGTGCAAGCCGGGGGCGGACCTCGCCCGGATCGACCTTGCCGTCCGCGTCGTTGTCGTAGCGGCCCCTGATCGTCGCGTTCAGGAACAGCCGGTTGAGGATGTAGTTGGCGTTGCGCGCGCCGCGGCGGTCGTCGGCGCTGGCGGGGTTCACGGGGCGCCAATCGGCCATGTTGTGCACGAACCCGACCCGGGCTCGGCGGTCGACTGAGTTGATCGCGTCGTAGGCGGCGGCGTTGCCCAGGGCCATGTGCTGGACGGCCCTCACGGCCGCGGCGTAGGAGAGGATCCCGGGCGCCTTGGTCCCGGTGATGCCGGGGATGCTCACCATTCCCTGCGACACCTGAACGAGCGGCTCGTTCATGGTGACCCACAGGTTCACGTGTTCGCCCAGCTTCCAGGCGGCGTAGGCGGCGAACTTGCGGAACTCGGCGATCGTGGAGCGCTGGATCCACCCGCCCCGCCGAAGGCTCGCCGGAACCGCATCGTCGGGCCCTCGTCCCGCGAAGGCAGCACGCACCCCGGTGGGGTCGTGGACCCACAGCGGAAGCGTGAAGTGGTGGAGGGTGAGCATGGTCCTCAGTCCGCGCGCGCGGGCGCCTCGCAGGACGCGGCGGTAGTGGCGCACGGCCGACCCGCTTGCCAGCCGGTCCAATCGCCGCAGCTGCGCCCGCGTGATGCGGCCCGTGCCCACCTTCACCCCGGCGGTGGAGCGGGGGAAGATGCGGCTCCACTCGATGCCCATCCGAAGGGCGTTGTTGTTCAGCCTCTTGCGGGCCAGGTCCAGGTCGCGGCGCCACACCTTCCAATGCCCCGCGCCGCGGTCCACGCGGTCCCCGCTCACGAGGTCGCGGCGGATCAGGTCGGGGTCTCTGCTGAAGGCCCACCAGTCACTGCGCCGGTCGGCGTTGGACGGCTTGCCGCCCGCCTCCACCTGGAAGCCCGCCGTGGCGGTGCCCCATAGGAAGCCGCGCGGGAAGCGCTCCGCGGCGGACGCGGAGGCCGGCACCAGGAGGAGCACCGCCACGGTGGCGGCCAGCCAGCAGCGTGGACGAAGCTCCCTCATCGGGCTCGACCCTATTTCAACCGGATGGGTGCGCGGCCGGCCAGGCGGCCACGGCCACCGCCCGGATCGGATATACAAGCGGCGTGAGGAGGGGATCGGCAGTGCCCGGGCTGCGCGCCGTGACGGTGGCTGTGTCGGCACTGGCGGCGCTGGCCCTGCCCGCCGCCGCCTCGGCCGAGCGCGCCTACAACGTCCTTCCGGCCGGCCAGTACGGCGGCCTGCCGCTCACGCCCAACTCCACCGACCAGCTCTCCCTCTACGACGCGCTCACCCCGCTCGGCGGCAACGTGGGGGCGTCCGACCTCACGCGCTACTTCAAGCCGGAGAACCTGCAGCCGGTGGGCGCCACGACGGTCGACGCCACGCCGCGCGCGGGCGTGACCATCCGCCGCGACTCCTACGGGGTGCCGCACATCTACGGGCGCACGCGCGCCGACGTCTGGTACGGCGTGGGCTGGATCACGGCCGCCGACCGCGGGCTGCTGCTCCAGCAGGGGCGAGGCGCCGCCCGCGCGGCGGTGGCAGAGGTGCCCGGGCTGGACGCCTTCTCACTGGTCACGGGCCTGCGCTCCTTCACTCCCAGCCGCCAGGCCGAGAGGCTCGTGACCTCCGAGCAGCGCGCCCTGGTGCGCACGCACGGCGACAAGGGCCGTCAGATCCTGCGCGACATGGACGAATACGGCAACGGCATCAACGCCTGGTACGCGTCCCGCCCCGGCCCGCCCCCGCCGCGCTGGACGCGCAACGACACCATCGCCGTGTTCTCCTTCATCGGGTCGATCTTCGGCAACGGCGGCGGCACCGAGGCTCAGAACGCCGAGTTCCTCTCGTCGCTGCGCAAGCGGCTGGGCCGGCGCCGGGCCGCCCGCGCGTTCGTGGACCTCATGGCGGCCGACGATCCCGAGCACGCCACCACCATCCGCCGCCGCTTCCGCTTTGGCCGGGAGTCGGCCCGCCCGACGAAGGGGTCGCCGCTGGTGGACGCCGGCTCGCTGAGGCTAACCCCCGACCCTTCGAAGCGCACCGAGGCGTCCAACTTCCTCATGGTCGGCGACTCGCGCACCGCGGGCGCGAACACGCAGGCGGCCATGGGCCCGCAGCTGGGCTACTTCTACCCGCAGATCGTGCTCGAGGCCGGGCTCCACGGACCGGGCCTCGAGGCCCAGGGAGCGCTCGGGCCGGGCATCGGCCCCTACGTGCTCATCGGACGGACACGCGACTACGCGTGGAGCCTGACGACGGCGCAGAACGACAACCGCGACATGTTCCTAGAGCGCCTCTGTGGGAAGCGCCGCTATCGCTACAAGGGCCGCTGCGTGCGGATGAAGCGGTTCGATGCCGGCGAGCTCGGGGCCGGCGACGGGCAGCCCGCCAAGCGCCTGATCTTCTACACCACGGTTCACGGGCCGGTCTTCGGCCGGGCCAGGGTCGGCGGCAAGGCCTACGCCGTCGTGCGCGCCCGGTCGACCTACGGGCGCGACATCGCCTCGATCGCGGCGCTGCGCGACATGACCCTCGATCGTGCCCGCACCACAGACGGCTTCTTCCGTTCGGTCAACCAGTTCGAGTTCACGTTCAACTGGGCCTACACCTCGCATGGCAATGTGGCGTACTTCTCGTCCGGACGCATCCCGCGCGCCGAGCGCGGCGTGAACGAGCTGCTTCCGCGGCTGGGCACCGGTCGCTACGACTGGAAGGGCTACCTCTCGCGCGGCCAGCACCCGCAGGCCGTGAACCCGCCCGGCGGGCTGCTGCTGAACTGGAACAACAAGCCGGCGCCGGGGTGGCTGCCGGGCGACGACGTGCACTCCTACGGCTCGGTCCACCGGGTGGAGCTGTTCAAGGGCTTCGCGCGTCAGGTCACGCTGGAGAACACGGCATCCGTGATGAACCGGGCGGCCACCCGCGACCTGCGGTCCACCGAGGTCTGGCCGGTCATCCGCGCGGTGCTGGGGAGCTCGCGGGCGCCGGACGCGCGCACCGCGCAGGCGGTGCAGATCCTCGACCGCTGGCGCACCAGCGGCTCGTCGCGACTGGACCGCGACCTGGATGGCCGCGTGGACGAACCCGGGGCCGCCGTCATGGACGCCGCATTCGAGCCCATGGCGAACGCCGTGCTGCGGCCGGTGCTCGGATCGCGGCTGCTGTCGCGGCTCGCGCGACTGCACGAGCGCGACCGGGCGCCCTACAAGGACGACGTGAACGGCTCGTCCTTCGGCTCGGGCTGGTACGGCTACGTGGACAAGGACCTGCGCCGCCTGCTGGGCAGGCCGGTGAGGGGCAAGTTCGGGCTCCGCTACTGCGGGCGGGGCTCCCTGTCGCGCTGCCGGGCGTCGCTGTGGACGGCGCTGCGCCAGGCCACGGGCCGGCTCGCCGCGGCCCAGGGCGCCAATCCCGAGGCGTGGCGCTCGGACGCCGGGCTCGAGCGGATCGGCTTCCGGCCCGGGCTGCTGCCCAACACCGCGCGCTGGACCAACCGGCCCACCTTCCAGCAGGTGCTCGAGTTCGACACGCGCCGCTGAGCGTCGCGCGCCGCGGCGACGCTCAGCCCGACGGGCAGCCCACCGGGCTCTTCTTGCCCGGCCTGAGGCACATGTCCTTGCGCGCGGGCCTGGCCTTGCTGCGCATGACGAACGAGGTGTATTTGCCGATCCGCCCCGGGAACGACACCCGGACTCCGACCTTGGTGCCCTTGCGCATGTAGCGCTCGAAGCGCTTGAACCTGAGCACGCGCCCCTTGGAGCGCGCCTTCGAGGAGGATGGCTTGGGGCAGCTCCTTCCCTTCCCCTTGCACGCCACGGTCACGATGGACCCCTTCGGCGCGCGCACGTAGAGCCGCTTGATCCGACTGCCGCGGCGGCGCGGGCTGCCCACGATCCGCACGATCGGAAACGGGCTCACGAGCGCGATCCTGGGAATGGGGTTGGAGACCACGCTGACCGGCACGACCTCTGCCACGTCCGAGAGGCCGCCGGGATCGGTGACCCGCAGCTTGACCGGCGCGCCGAAGGCGGCCACGATCGAGGGGCCGCTGGCGTCGTCGAACTCGTTGCCGCCCGTGGTCTCCCACGCGTAGGTCAGGCGGTCGCCTTCGAAGTCCGATGACCCCGCACCCGAGAAGGTCACGAGCTGGCCTAGCATCGGCCGGCTGGGGGAGAGGGAGATCAACGCGGTGGGCCGGGTGTTGAGCGGAACGCGAGGGGCGATCGGGCCCTCGACGTCGACCACGCGCGAAGCGGTGTCCTGCCCGCCGCGCCCGTCGTTTACACGCACGGACACCCTGTACTCGCCGCCGCGGGTGTACGTCCGGCGTGGGGGGTCGTCGAAGCTGCCGTCCAGGTCGGTGTCCCACGCCGTGCTCAGCGCGTTGCCGTCCGCATCGACGGCCCGCCGGGAGAACGTGACCAGCTGCCCACTCCGGGGCTCGCGCGGCGCGATGTCGATGCCTACGACCCTGGGCGCCGTGTTCACGTCCACCCTGGTCTGGATCACCGTCTGCTCGCCAGCCGCGTCGGTAACCCGGGTGCCCACGCGCTTGACGCCACCGGTGGCGAACGTGTGGGCGCGCACCGCGCCCTGCGCCGTCCCCCAGACCCCGTTGCCGTCGAAGTCCCACTCGACTCGCGCGATGGCCAGGCCGTCCGGGTCGGCGGCGGTGGCGGTGAACGTCACGGGCTCGTCCGCCTGCGGGAAGGCGGGGTCCAGGGCCACCGAGACGGCCGGCGGCGCGGCCAGCACGCTCGTGGCCGATACCAGCAGGACGGCGCCCAGTGCCACCGGCACGATGGCACGCAGGAGCGGAAGGGGCGAAGTGCGGGCTGAACGCTTGGCTGAGCTCATGGGACTACCTCGGAAGTCCACGAGGGGACCGTCCGTGGTCGGTCCTCGTTCAGGGGGCGGCTGAAGTCTTGTCTGGCACGAGGGGCGGGCAGGCACCCACCCAAAGGCCCGGGCAGAGTAGCCATAAACCGCAGAGTCGTCGGCAGTTGCGGCCTCGGAAAGCCGCTACAAGCGGGAATCGGCCGCTTTCGCGCCCAGCGTGCCTAAGCTGCCCGGATGCGCCGCGTGCTCCTACCGCTCCTCGCCGTCGTTGCCCTTGCCGCCGTGGCCGGTGCCACGGCCGCGGCCGCGCCGGGCGCGTCGACGCCCCGGCCCGCGGCCTCACAGCTGTCCCCGGACGCTCCCGTGGGCACACGGACGGCCTTCAGGGCGAGCCGGCCCTCCCGGGGGCGCTGCACCCTGCGCGCGGCCCGCACGTTTGCCGCCGACCGGCCGTACCGCTATCGCGGCCGGATGACCCTGCAGGTACGGGCCAAGGGGTCCAGTCGGTGGCGGTTCGTCGTGCGGGCCTATCTGATCCGGCGCACGGACCCCACCTCGCGCGGGCGCGGCTCCGGAGCGATGGAGGCCACGGTGCGCACCTCGTCGGGCCGCACCGCCCGCCGGCTCGCGCGCGGCGCGCGCTTCCGGGGGGTCACGACGCATCGCGTCGCGATCCGCGGTCGCGCTGCCGTGAGCGAGTCCTACGTGAACGCCCTCGACCTGCGGCGCTGCCGGGCGGGTTCGACTCGCAAGGTCGCAGGGCCCGCGCGCGGCACCCGGATACCGGTCGTGATCGGCAGCGCGCCGTCGGGCGGCGCCTTCCGCGTGCTCGCCGCGCCGTTTGGCCGCTCGCAGCTCTGCGTCGCGCTGGACTTGCGCGGAGGATTGGCCGAGGGCTGTGGGTTCGCGGTGCCTCGCTCGCGTGCCCTCGGCTCGATCACCGACGTGCGGGCCTGCGGCGACAGCTTCGCCGTGGGTGTGGTGGCCGCGCGGATCTCGGTCGTGCAGGTCAGGTTCGGCGACGGCTCCTTCAGAGAGGTCCGGCCCCAGGCCCCGTCCACACGACTGGGCGGCGCGCGCTTCTTCGCGGTCGCCGCGGTCGGCCCGGTGGGGGTGCGCGTGGTGCGGGCGCGTGACGCCCGCGGGAGGACGGTGGCGCTGGACGAGACGCGCGCCACGCCGGAGACCCAGCCGCTCCCGCCGCGCCGCTGTCCCACCTAGGTGGTCGATCCCACCTGAGGTCCGTCATGGCACGGGCCGCGTAACGACTGTGCCGGCAGGGGCGCAGACGACCCCTCCCCGGGAATCGGGGTTGGCAACTTACGAAAGATTAGCTACACTGAGTTTCACATTGAAACGCACGGACGAAGGAGCAACGACGGCTGACAACAGCATCACTACGACGGACACCACCACCGACTCGCTCACGCTGTTCATGCGCGAGGCCGGGCGACACCCCCTGCTCACGGCCGCCGAGGAGATCGAGCTCGCCAAGCGGATCGAGACGGGCGACCTGGCAGCCAAGGAGCGCATGATCAACGCGAACCTGCGGCTGGTGGTCGCAGTCGCGCGCAAGTACCAGGGCCAGGGCCTGCCGCTGGGCGATCTGATCCAGGAGGGCATGCTCGGGCTGATTCGCGCGGTGGAGAAGTTCGACTGGCGCAAGGGCTTCAAGTTCTCGACCTACGGGACGCTGTGGATTCGCCAGGCGATCGGACGCGGCCTGGGCAACACCAGCCGCACCGTGCGCCTGCCCGTGCACATCGGCGCGCGGGCGCGCAAGATCCGCGACGCGGAGCGGGAGCTGGGCGCCAAGCTCGGCCGCGACCCCGACGAGGAGGAGATCGCCGCGGCGGTGGGCCTGCCGCTGGACGAGGTCGAGGAGATCCGCCGCGCCGACCAGGTGCCCACAAGCCTCGACCGCAGGGTCGGGGACTCCGAGGAGACGGCGCTGGGCGACCTGATCGCCGACGACGCGCCCGGGGTGGAGGAGCGCGTGGTGGACGACATGCAGAGCCACGCCGTGCTTCAAGTGGTCCGTGACCTGCCGAGCCCAGATCGCGACGTGCTGTCGCTGCGCTTCGGGCTAACCGGTGGGGAGGAGGTGCCGGTGCGCGAGACGGGCCGCCGCCTGGGCCTGACCTCGGAGAAGGTGAACCAGATCGAGGAGCGCGCGCTGCGCAAGCTGGCCGACCGCGACGAGCTGGCGGCGTTGCGCCGCGCGGCATAGACGCACAGGCGCCGGCGCCGCGGGCCTCGAGGGCCCGCGGCGCTGCTCGCTGAAGGAACTTCACCGCGGCGGGCGAACTAGAGGGCCGTGAAGTCGTCCGGCGCCGCAGCCCTCACCCTGTCCGCGGAGATCCGCTCCCGCTTCGACGACTTCTCGCGCTCGCAGAAGGACGTGGGCCAGTACATCGTCGACCACCTCGACGAGGCCTCGTTCCACACAGCGGAGGAGCTCGCACGGCGGGCCAACACGTCCAGCTCCACGGTCGTGCGCTTCGCGCAGGCCCTGGGCTTCGAAGGCTTTCCCGAGCTGCAGGCGGCCGCGCGTGACGAGTACCGCCGTGCGCGAGACGGCGAGCAGGGCACCGTCGACCTGGCAAATCCGCCGCTGTTCCCGATCGACCAGACCGAGTTCGAGGCCGCCCTGGCCGCGGACCACGTGAACGTCGAGGAGACCGCCAAGAAGCTCGATCGCGACGAGGTGGACGCGTCGGTCGAGCTGATCTCGCGTGCCGAGCGCATCGTGCTCTGCGGAACCGACCAGATGGCGTTCTTCGCCAGCTACCTGCGCCACCTTCTGATGCTGCTGGACCTGCGCTGCGAGGTGGTGGCCAGCCCAAGCCAGGAGGGCCTGGCCAAGCTCGGTCGCATCGACGAGCAGACCGTGTTGGTGGGCTTCTCGGCCGGCCGCCCGCACCCGCTCGTGGTCCGCGCGGTGAAGCTCGCCCGCAACCGCCGCGCCGCGACCATCGCCGTGGTGGACGCCACGCTGTCTGAGGTCTCGAAATTGGCAGACCACAAGCTCTTCTACTCGTCCAACAGCCCCGCCTACGTGCGCTCGCACGCAGCGCTGCTCAGCGTCGTGCAGGCGCTGGCCTACGGCGTGTACGCCCTGGACGAGCCCGCCTACGCAGATCGCATCAAGGCCTTCCGGCTCAAGTAGGTCCTTGCAGCCGTCCTGCAAGGACGGTTAGGGTCGAGGCCTGCCGCGCAGCACGGGACAGATCCGCTCGCTGCTGTTGGCCGGGGCGGCCGCCGCGGCCCTCCTCGCCGCGCCGGCGGCGCAGGCGCAGAGGGGCGGAAGCGGGTGCGACCCGATCGACTCCGCCAACTGCCTTCTGCCGTTCCCGAACGACTACTTCATGAAGAAGGGGCGGCTGGCCCTGCGCGACTCGATGATGCCCCGCAGCAAGGACGGGGTTCCCATCGCCGCGCGCGACTACAACTACTCCGACGGGTTCAGCCCCGGTCAGGCGCTGATGACGCTGGTGCCGGGCGTGAGCCTCAGCCGCTCGCGTGCCGCTCCCGTAACGGACATCGGCAGGTCGCTGGCCAAGCGGCAGCCGATCGTGGTCATCGATGCCAAGACCGGCCGGCGGCAGGCCATCTGGTCTGAGCTCAACGTCGTCGCCGAGCGGGAGAGCGAGCGGGTGCTCGTGATCCACCCCGCGGCCAACTGGCGCGAGGGGCGGCGCTACATCGTCGCGCTGCGCGGCCTGCGCACCAAGACCGGCGGGGTGATCCCGGCCCGGCGGGCGTTCCGCGTCTTCCGCGACGAGCTGCCGTCGGCCTCCCGGCGGGTCAATCGCCGCCGAGCTCACATGAACGCCATCTTCAGGCGGCTGCGCAAGGCGGGCATAGCGCGGAGCGAGCTCTACCTGGCGTGGGACTTCACCATCGCCAGCCGCAAGTCTCTGACCAAGCGCCTGCTCTCCATCCGCGACCGCGCGTTCGCGGGGCTGGGTGACCGCAATCTCAAAGACCGCCGCGTGCGCGGGCGCGCGCCGGCGTTCCGCGTGGACGAGGTGCGCACCGTGGGCACTCTGCGAAGGGTCAGCGGGACGTTCGACGTGCCGTGCTACCTCGATCGCCCCGGCTGCGTGCCCGGCTCGCGCTTCAAGCTCAGCCGCCGCGGGCTGCCCGTGCGGAGGCCCGGCAACGTCTCCCGCGCGCCGTTCGTGTGCATCATCCCCAGCACGGCCACCGCGGCCAACCGGGCGCGGCCGCTGCTGTTCGGGCACGGCCTGTTCGGGGGCGCCGACGCGGTGGACTCCCTGCCGGCCCTGGCGCAATCCACGAACGCGGTCATCTGCGGGACCGACTTCAAGGGCATGTCGAGGGAGGACGTGCCCAACGCCCTGAACATCTCGGGCGACCTCTCGCGCTTCCCCACGCTGGTGGACCGCAACCAGCAGGGCCTGCTCAACTTCATGTTCCTCGGCCGCCTGATGCTGCACCCGCGGGGACTGGCCGCCAACGCTGCGTTCGCCGGGAAGGTGGACCGCGACGAGCTCTTCTACGCCGGCGGCAGCCTCGGCGGCATCCTGGGCGGCGCCCTGACCGCCGTGGCGCCCGACTTCCGTCAGGCGGCGCTGATCGTCCCGGGCATGAACTTCGGGGTGCTGCTCACGCGCAGCACCCAGTTCCGTCCGTTCGCCGAGGTCATCTACCCGACCTACCCGGACCGGATCGACCAGGCGGTGGTCAACTCGCTGGTGCAGGTCCTCTGGGACCGCGGCGAGGCCAACGGCTACGCGTGGCACATGACGCGCGACCCGCTTCCCAACACCCCCGCCCACCGGGTGCTGTTGCACGAGGCCTTCGGCGACCACCAGGTGGCCAACATCCAGACCGAGACCCAGGCGAGGGTGATCGGTGCCCGCCTGCGCACGCCGGCGCTCGACCCCGGCCGCAGCATCGACCGGCGGCCGTTCTACGGAATCAAGCGGGTGCGCCGCTATCCGTGGCGCGGCAACGGGCTGGTGGTGTTCGACATCGGGCCGTTGCGCCCGCCCGGCTGCCAGGCGGCGGGCCCGCCCGACTGCCTGGGCACGCCACCGCCGCCGACAACCAACATCGCGCCCTGAGATCGGCAAGGACCCGCACGGGATCACCGCCTTCTCCGGCGCCGCCGTGTCGCAGTTCGCCAGCTTCCTCCGGCCCAACGGGACGTTCATCAACAGCTGCGGCTCGAGGCCCTGCTACGCCGACGGGTGGACGGGGCCGTGAGGACGCTGCGGCTTGCTGCGGGGGCGGTTGCCCTGTCGGCCGCGCTCGTGTCGGCGGCGCCGGCCGCGGGCGCGCCGGCGCAGGACACCGGTTGTGACGCCGTGGATCCCGCGCGCTGCCTGTTCCCGTGGCCCAACGACCACTTCACCGTGCGCGACAAGAGCACGCCAACCGGCAGGCGCGTGAGCCTCAGGCGGGAGTTGATGCCCACCAACAGGGCGGGTGTGCCCATCGAGCCCTCGGACTACAACTACGCCGACGGGTTCAGCCCCGGCTCCACGATCATCACGAAGGTGCCCGGGCTCGACACGCCCGAGGCGCTGGAGCGCACGGGCGCGGTGCCGCTCACCGATCTCGGCAAGACCTACGCGCGGCGCGCGCCCATCGTGGTCATCGACGCCGAGACCGGCCGCCGTCAGCTCATCTGGGCCGAGCTGGACTCCAACGCGTCCACCGCCGCGGACCGGGCGCTGCTCATCCGCCCGGCCAAGAACCTCCGCGAGGGGCGGCGCTACATCGTGGCGCTGCGCCGCCTGCGCGACGCCGACGGCAACCTGCTGCAGCCGAGCCCGGCGTTCAAGAGCCTTCGGGACGGCCACGGGCACAAGGGCAAGCACCGTGGACACGACCGGTACGCGCGCATCTTCAAGGAGCTGCGCCGGGCGGGGATCGAGCGCGATGACCTCTACCTGGCCTGGGACTTCACGGTGGCCAGCGCGCGGGGGCTCTCAGGGCGGCTGCGCAACATCCGCGACGACGCCTTCCGCGAGCTGGGCGACACCGACCTGGACGACCTGCGCGTGGGGGGCGCTCTCCGGCGTTCAGCGTCGACCGGGTCACCGACCTGGCGCCGTGCGGCAGCGACGGCTGCCAGGGCACGGAGAACGACGAGATCCGCCGCCGCGTGGAGGGCACCGTGGACGTGCCCTGCTACCTGGACCAGCCGGGTTGCCCGCCCGGGTCGCGTTTCCAGCTCGGGCCGGACGGCAACCCGGTGCGCACGCCCGGCAACGTCCACAAGGCCAACTTCATCTGCAACATCCCGCGCTCGGTGAGCTCCGCGCAGCGGGGCCGTGTCTCGCTCTACGGCCACGGGCTGTTCGGCGGTGCGGCCGAGGTGAACAGCGTAAGCCGAGGCCCGATCGCCACCGAGCACCGGGTGGTGCTCTGCGCCAGCGACTGGATCGGGATGTCCGGCCCCGACATCCCCAACACCGGAGCCATCCTGGGCGACCTGTCGCGCTTCCCGTCGCTGGCGGATCGCCTCCAGCAGTCGATGGTCAACTTCCTGCTGCTGGGCCGCACGATGATCCACCCGGACGGCTTCGCCGCCCATCCTGCGTTCCAGGACGCCGGCGGGGCGCTGATCGACACCCGAAGGCTCTTCTTCTCGGGAGGCAGCCAGGGCGGGATCGCCGGCGGGGCGCTGACCGCCGTGGCCCCCGACTTCACCCGCTCGGTGCTGATCGTGCCGGCCATGAACTACAGCCTGCTGCTCACGCGCAGCATCGACTTCGACCCGTTCGCCGCGGTGCTGTATCCCAACTACCCGGACGAGCTCGAGCGCCCGCTGCTGCTGGCGCTGATCCAGATGCTGTGGGATCGCGGCGAGCCCAACGGCTACGCCCAGCACATGACCGACCGGCCGTACCCCAACACGCCGAGGCACACGGTGTTCCTGCACATGGCCTTCGGTGACCACCAGGTGGCCAACGTGGCCACCGAGATCGAGGCGCGCACCATCGGCGCGCGCGTGCGCCTGCCCGGCCTGGACCCGGGCCGCAGCCGCGACGTCGAGCCCTTCTACGGCATCGAGCGGATCCGCAAGTTCCCCTACCGCGGCAGCGCGCTGGTGGCCTGGGACATCGGGCCGCTGCGGCCACCCGGCTGCGGCGCTCCCGGCCAGCCGCGCTGCGAGGGCACGGGCACGCCGCCCATCACCAACACCCCACCGCGGCTGGGACGCGACCCGCACGGCATCACCGGCCGCGAGGCCGCCGCGCAGCTGCAGTTCTCGCGCTTCATCGATGGCGAGCTGATCGACGTCTGCGGTCAGGCGCCGTGCTACGCCGGAGGGTGGACGGGCCCCTGAGGCGCGCGGCCCTGGCGATCCTGGTGGCGCTTGCAGCCCTGTCGGCCGCTGCGCCGGCCAGCGCGGGGAGCCGGGTTGAAGCGCCCGCCGCGGAGCCCGGCTGCGACCCGATCGACCCGGCGCACTGCCTGTTCCCCTGGCCCAACGACTACTTCACGGTCCGCGACAAGCGCACCCCCACGGGCCGCAGGCTGGCGCTCACGACGTCGATGATGCCCCGCAACAAGGACGGGGTGCCCATCGAGCCCGCCGACTACAACCGCTCGGACGGCTTCAGCCCCGGCCAGGGGATCGTGCTCAAGGTGCCCGGCTTCGACACCACGGAGGCGCTGCGGCGCAGCGGCGCGGTGCCCGTGACCGACCTCGAGCGCGCGTATGACCGCCACCAGCCGATCGTGGTCATCAACGCGCGCACGCGCAGGCGGCACCTGATCTGGGCCGAGGTGGACTCCAACGCGTCCTCGCCCGCCCAGGCCGCCCTGCTGATCCGCCCCGGCGTGAACTTCCGCGAGGGCGAGCGCTACATCGTGGCGCTGCGCAGGCTGCGCGGCGCCGACGGCGCCCGGCTGCCGGCGAGTCGCGCCTTCAGCCTGTATCGCGACCGGGTGAAGACCACCTCCCGCCCCTTCGAGCTCAGGCGGCCGCACATGGAGAAGATCTTCCGCACCCTGGGCTCGGCCGGCGTGCAGCGCCACGACCTGAACCTGGCTTGGGACTTCACGGTGGCCAGCGGCAAGTCGCTGTCGCAGCGGATGCTGTCCATCCGCGACCGCGCGTTCGCGGAGCTGGGCGATCGCGACCTCGGCGACCTCGAGGTGGACGGCAGGGCGCCGTCCTTCACCGTGGACACGGTCACCGACTTCACCCCCGCCGAGCAGCCCAACGTGGCGCGCCGCGTGGAGGGCACGGTCACGGTGCCCTGCTTCCTCGACACGGTGGGCTGCCCGTCGGGCTCGCGCTACAGCCTCGGCGCGGACGGGCTCCCCACGCGGCTTCCCGGCAACTCCTACAGCGCCAGGTACATCTGCAACGTGCCGCGCTCGGCCTCCGCGGCCGCGCCCGCCCGGCCGTCGCTCTACGGGCACGGGCTCTTCGGCGACGCGGGCGAGGTGCGCGCCGACAACGTGGAGCAGCTGGGCAACGAGAACAACGTGCTGGTGTGCGGCGCGGACTGGATCGGCATGGCCGACGAGGACGTGGTGCCCAACGCCCTCCAGATCCTGACCGACCTGTCGCGCTTCCCCAGCCTGGCCGACCGCCTCCAGCAGGGCTTCCTCGACTTCATGTTCGTCGGGCGCGCCATGGTCCACCCGGCCGGGTTCGCATCCCATCCGGCCTTCCGCGAGGGAACCCGCCCGCTGATCGACACCCGCCGGCTCTTCTACTACGGCAACAGTCAGGGCGGCATCGCCGGCGGCGCACTCACCGCGGTTGCCCCGGACTTCAACCGCTCGGTCCTGTACGTGGGCGCCACCAACTACAGCGTCCTGCTCGACCGCAGCGTGGACTTCGACCCGTTCGGGGCGGTGCTGAACCCCAGCTACCCCAACCAGCTCCAGCGCCCGCTGCTGCTGTCGCTCATCCAGATCCTGTGGGATCGCGGCGAGCCCAACGGCTACGCCCAGCACATGACCGACGACCCGTACCGCAACACGCCGGAGCACAAGGTGCTCCAGATCCTTTCGTTCGGGGACCACCAGGTGGCCAACGTGGCGACCGAGGTGCAGGCCCGCACGATCGGCTCGCGCCTGCGAACGCCCGCGGTGGACCCGGGCCGGCACACCGACGTTGACCCCTACTTCGGCATCCCGCGCATCAAGCGGTTGCCGTATGACGGCAACGCGCTCGTGGTGTGGGACATCGGCCCGCTGCGCCCGCCGGGCTGCGGCGCCCCGGGCGCCCCCGAATGCCAGGGCACCCCGGCGCCGCCCACCACCAACACCCCGCCGCGCATCGGCGTGGATCCCCACGACCTCGTGATCGAGTCCGAGGCGCGCGCGCGGCGGCAGATCGCCGAGTTCCTGCGCGTGCGAGGGCGGCTGATAGATCCCTGCGGGGCGTTCCCGTGTCACGCCGCGGGGTGGGGAGGTCCGTAGGGGGCGCTGGTCGGTCGGACCCTGGCTCCCTGGTCGCGCCGGGTCGGGCGTCGCCCCACGGCGGGCACCTAGGGGATCGGGTGTGTGTCGGGGCCGTTGCGTTCGTAACCGGGTCGAGTCCGTGCGCGCGGGCGCGGCCGCCGATTGGGGCTTTGTGCGTGCTGTTCACGTCGAAAGCCCCAATGATTGGGGCCGACCGGCTGTAGTCACGGGGAGAGGTGGTTGTCCGTGACGTTCCCGTCACGTTCGTCACGCCAGGGTTGGCCCGAATCGTTCAGCCCTGGTACCCCTCGGTGCCCGAGCGCCGAGCACCCTCTTGGCTCGCCGTGCACGCCAGTACCATGGCCCTGTGAAGGAAACGGGCACATTCCGCGTCAAGGCCGGCCTCGCCGAGATGCTCAAGGGCGGCGTGATCATGGACGTGGTCACCGCCGAGCAGGCGCGGATCGCCGAGGCCGCCGGCGCCGCCGCGGTCATGGCGCTGGAGCGGGTCCCCGCCGACATCCGCGCCGCCGGCGGAGTGGCGCGGATGTCGGACCCCACGAAGATCGAGGAGATCCAGCAGGCCGTGACCATCCCGGTGATGGCCAAGGCGCGCATCGGCCACTTCGTGGAGGCCGAGGTGCTCGAGGCGCTCGAGGTGGACTACATCGACGAGTCGGAGGTGCTCACGCCGGCCGACGAGGCCCACCACATCGACAAGTGGGGGTTCAAGGTGCCGTTCGTGTGCGGCGCCACCGACCTGGGCGAGGCGCTGCGGCGGATCGCCGAGGGCGCCGCGATGATCCGCAGCAAGGGCGAGGCCGGCACCGGCAACGTGGTCGAGGCCGTTCGCCACATGCGCGCCATCGGCGGCGAGATCCGGCGGCTCGGCTCGCTCGACGAGGCCGAGCTGGCCGCCGCCGCCAAGGACCTGCAGGCGCCGCTGGACCTGGTGCGCGAGGTGGCCGAGAAGGGACGGCTGCCGGTCGTCATGTTCTCCGCGGGCGGCGTGGCCACCCCCGCCGACGCCGCGCTGATGATGCGCCTGGGCGCGGAGGGCGTGTTCGTGGGCTCGGGCATCTTCAAGTCGGAGGACCCGGAGCGCACCGGGGCAGCCGTGGTCGAGGCCACCACCCACTTCGAGGACGCTGAGCGGATCGCCGCCGCCTCGCGTGACCTGGGCGCGCCCATGACCGGGATCGGCATGGACGCCATCGAGCCGAGGGCGGACTCCTCCAAAACCGCGGCTGGTAGGCCACTCGCGGCGCTGATGCCCACGGTCGGCGTCCTCGCGATCCAGGGCGACTTCGAGGCGCACGCGCGGGTGCTCGAGCGCCTGGGCGCCACGGCCCGCGAGGTGCGGACCGCGGCAGACCTGGACGGCATCGAGGCGCTGGTCATCCCGGGCGGGGAGTCCACGACCATGACGCTCGGCATCGAGCGCGAGGGCCTGGCAGAGCCGCTTCGGGCGCTCGTGTCCCAAGGCACGCCTGTGCTCGGCACCTGCGCGGGGCTGATCGTGCTCGACCGCGACCACCTCGGGCTGCTGGACCTGCGCTCGGAGCGCAACGCGTTCGGCCGCCAGGTCGAAAGCTTCGAGGCCGACCTCGACCTGCCGGCGCTCGGAGGCCCGATTACGGGGAGTATTCATCCGGGCGCCGTGGGTCGCGGAGCACGGGCCGGGCGTCGAGGTGCTGGCCGAGGTCGACGGCCATCCCGTGGCCGTCCGCGAAGGAGACATCCTCGCGGTGGCGTTCCACCCCGAGATACATGGCGACACGCGCCTGCACGAGTGGCTGCTCACCCGGGCGAGCGCGAGGAACGGAGGGGCAGGAGTGAGGGACCAGCGCGCCGAGGCGCTGGCGCAGATCCTCGTGCGCTACTCGACGAAGGTCGCCGAGGGCGACGTCTGCGTCATCCAGGGGACCACGACCGCCGAGCCGCTGGTCCAGGCCGTCTACGAGGAGGTGCTGCGCGCCGGGGGCCTGCCGATCCTCCAGATGACGCCCGAGGAGGCGGCCGCGGCGTTCTACGAGCTGGCCTCCGACGAGCAGCTCGACTGGGTGCCGCCCACGTCGGAGTGGACGGCGGAGAACGCCGACGTGCGGATCGTGCTGATGGCCGACGCCAACGCGCGCGCGCTGTCGCAGGCCGACCCGAAGAAGCAGGCTCGCGCCCAGAAGGCCCGCAAGGGGCTGATGGAGACCTCGATGCGCCGCTCCGCGGCCGGGGAGCACCGCTGGGCGCTCACGCTGTTCCCCACGCACGCCTACGCGAGCGAGGCCGGCATGTCGCTCGCCGAGTACGAGGACTTCTACTACCAGGCCTGCCTGGCCACCGACGACGACCCGGTCACCGCGTGGCAGCGCCAGTCCGACGAGGTCAACCGCCTGGCGGAGTGGATCGAGGGCAAGGAGGAGGTGCACATCACGGCGCCCGGGCACCGACATCAAGCTCGGCGTGGCCGGTCGCGACGTGGATCCCCTGCAGCGGGCACCACAACATGCCCGACGGCGAGTTCTTCACCGGCCCGGTCGAGGACTCGGTGGAGGGCGAGGTGGCGTTCTCGTTCCCCGCCACCTACGGCGGCCGCGAGGTGTCCGGCGTGCGGTTCCGCTTCGAGGGCGGCAAGGTGGTGGACGCCTCCGCCGAGCGCGGCGAGGACTTCCTCATCGAGATGCTCGACACCGACGACGGCGCGCGCCGCCTCGGCGAGCTCGGCATCGGCACCAACTACGGCATCGCCACCGGCACCAAGGAGATCCTGCTCGACGAGAAGATCGGCGGCACGGTGCACATGGCGATCGGCATGAGCTACCCCGAGAGCGGGGGCAAGAACGACTCCGCCGTGCACTGGGACATGGTCTGCGACCTGCGCCAGGGCGGCTCGATCACGGTGGACGGGACCGAGCTGCAGCGCGACGGGAAGTTCGTGGTCTAGGGGGCGCAGAATCTAGACTCGAGCCCATGTCCGGTCACTCCAAATGGGCGTCGATCAAGCACAAGAAGAAGGCGACCGACGCCAAGCGCGGCGCGCTCTTCACCAAGCTCACGCGCGCGATCACGGTCGCCGCGCGCGAGGGCGGGGGGGACCCCGAGGGCAACCCGGCGCTGGCGCTCGCGGTCCAGAAGGCCAAGGACGCGAGCATGCCCAAGGACAACATCGAGCGCGCGATCGCCAAGGGCACCGGCGCCGACCAGGACGCCGACGCCTTCGAGGCGGTCGTCTACGAGGGCTACGGCCCGGGCGGCGTGGCCGTCCTGGTGGAGGCGCTCACCGACAACCGCAACCGCACCGGCTCGGAGGTCCGGCACGCGTTCTCCAAGTCCGGCGGCAACCTGGGCGAGCCCGGCTCGGTGGCCTGGATCTTCGAGAAGAAGGGCGAGCTGGTGGTCGACGCGTCGCGCTACTCCGAGGACGACCTGATCGGTCGCCATCGACGCGGGCGCCGAGGACGTGTCGCTGGACGGCGACGTGTTCGAGGTCGTCACGGCCCCGGAGGACTTCGCCGCGGTCCGCGACGCGCTCGAGCGCGGCGGGCGTGGAGCTGGAGTCCGCCGAGCTGGTCGATGCGCCCCACCACCCGCACGCCGGTCGAGGAGGCCGACGCGCGCACGCTGATGCGGCTGATCGACAGCTCGAGGAGCACGACGACGTCCAGGCGGTCCACGCCAACTTCGACGTGGACGCCGAGGTGCTCGAGCGCGTGGCAGCCGCCTGAGCGAGCGGCCAGGCCCCGCTCGCCGTTCCTGAAGGCGTCCGCCGCCCGCCGGAGAATGGAGCGTGTGGTGGTCGTCCTCGGCATCGATCCCGGCACCGCGCACACCGGCTACGGCGTGGTGCTCTCGCGCGGGCAGGGCCTGGCGGCGCTCGACGGCGGCGTGATCGGCACCGGCTCGGCCGAGCCGCTCGAGCGCCGCCTGGCCCGCATCCACGCGCGCGTGTGCGACCTGATCGCCGAGCACCGCCCCGACGCCCTGGCCATCGAGGAGCTCTACTTCGGCCAGAACGCCCGCAGCGCGTTCGCGGTCGGCCAGGCGCGCGGAGTGGTGCTGCTGTCGGCGGGCATGGCGGGCGTCCCGTGCTTCTCCTACACGCCCCAGCAGGTCAAGCAGGCCGTGTGCGGCTCCGGCCGGGCCGAGAAGGACCAGGTCCAGCGCATGGTCGGCGCGCTGCTCTCCCTGCCGGAGCCGCCCGAGCCCGACCACGCGGCCGACGCCCTGGCGGTGGCCATCTGCCACGCCAACGGCGCGCCGCTGAAGGCGGCGCTGGGCCGTGATCGCCTCGGTCAGCGGCGAGGTGGCGCTTCGCCGCCCCGGCGAGGTCGTCGTCGAGACCGCGGGCGGCGTGGGCTACCGGCTGGCGGTGTCCGCCGAGACGCTGGCGGCGGTGCCGGGGGCCGGGCGCGAGGTGACGCTGCACTCGCACCTGATCCTGCGCGACGACGGCATGCACCTCTTCGGCTTCGCCACCGAGGCCGAGCGCGACCTGTTCCTGATGCTCATCGGCGTCCAGAACGTGGGCCCGAAGGTGGCGCTGGCCGTGCTCTCGCGGCGGCGTCGCCGCGCGAGCTGCTGGCCGCCATCGCCACCGGCGACGTCGGCGCGCTTCCAGGCCGTGCCGGGCATCGGCAAGCGCACCGCCGAGCGGATCATCGTGGAGCTCAAGGAGAAGGTGGCGGGCGCCGTGAGCGACGAGATCGTGGTCAGCCGCGCGTCCGACGACCCGCGCACGATCGCGCGCGAGGGCCTCGTCGGCCTCGGCTTCGACGCCGCAGGAGGCCGACGAGCTGCTCGACTCGGCCGACGGCGACACGCCCGAGGAGCTCATCGCCGAGGCGCTGAAGGCGGCCCGGTGACCGGCATCCGCACACCCGGCGTGGAGCGGGTCCAGGCGCCGGAGGCGTTGCGCGGAGGACGACCTCGACCGCTCGCTGCGGCCCGCGGCGGCTGGAGGACTTCGTCGGCCAGGAGGGCGTCAAGGACCAGCTCGGGGTGTTCATCGAGGCGGCGCGGGCGCGCGGCGAGGCGCTCGACCACGTGCTGCTGGCGGGCCCGCCCGGGCTGGGCAAGACCTCGCTCGCCCAGATCGTGGCCAACGAGCTCGAGGCCGACTTCGTGGCCACGGCCGGGCCGGCGCTCGAGCGCAAGGGCGACGTGGCCAGCTACCTGTCCTCGCTGGAGCCGCGGTCGGTGTTCTTCGTCGACGAGATCCACCGCCTGCCGCGGGCGCTGGAGGAGACCTTCTACCCGGCCATGGAGGACCGGCGGCTGCCGATCACCGTCGGCCAGGGCGCCGGCGCGCGGGTCGTGAACCTCGACCTGCCCGACGTTCACGCTGATCGGCGCCACCACGCGCGCCGGGCTGCTCACCACGCCGCTGCGCGACCGCTTCGGCGTGACCCACCGGCTGGAGCTCTACGGGCCCGACGAGCTGGGCACGATCGTGCGCCGCTCGGCGGGCATCCTCGACGTGCGAGATCGACGAGGCGGGCGCGGAGACGATCGCCGCGCGCTCGCGCGGCACGCCGCGCGTGGCCAACCGCCTGCTCAAGCGCGTGCGCGACTTCGCCGAGGTGCGCGGCGCCGGCGCGATCGACGCCGGCGTGGCGGCGGAGGCGCTCGACCTGCTCGAGGTCGACCACCTCGGGCCTCGACCGCCTCGACCGCGAGATCCTGCGCGCCATCTGCGAGAAGTTCGGCGGCGGGCCGGTGGGCCTGTCCACCCTGGCGGTGGCGGTCGGCGAGGAGCAGGACACGGTCGAGGACGTCTACGAGCCCTACCTGCTCCAGCAGGGCCTGATCATGCGCACGCCGCGCGGGCGCGTGGCCACGCCGGCGGCGTACGAGCACCTCGGCCTCGACGCCGCCGGCGGACCGGGCCCGACAGCCTGTTCTAGAGCCTGCGCCCTCCCGACCTGACGCCGCGCCCCGCTGGCTAACCTGCAACTCGTGCCGAACTTCATCTGCCCGAGCTGCGGCGACCGCAGCGTCTCGACCGAGCGCACCGCCGGCTTCCAGAGCCGCGCGCGCGGGCTGCAAGAAGTGCGGCTTCGGCTTCCTCTTCGAGCTGCTCGACGACTACTACCCGGCGCCCAACGCGGCGTTCTTCCTCTGCGACCAGAACGCCAAGCTGATCGGCGCCGGGCCGCGGCGCGCGCGAGCTCACCGGGCTCGGCGACCTCGACGTGATCGGGCGGCCGGTGGACGAGGTGCTCGGGCTCGAGTTCGAGAACGGGGACGACCACATCGGCACCGCGCTGGAGTGGGGCGTGCGGGTGCTCGACAAGCCGGTTACGGTGCACGCGAAGGGCGACCGGCCCGAGCCGGCGAAGGCGGACATCTTCCCCGCCTACGACGACGACGGCGGCCTGCTGCTCGTCCTCACGCCCCGCTAGCCGCGGCCACCCGCATGACCTCACGCACCCGCAACCTCTCGATCATCGCGCTCGTGCTCGTGCTGCTGGCGGCCTCGGCGCTGTCGTCATCGCCACCAAGCGGACGGTGCTCGGGCTGGACCTGCGCGGCGGCGTGGAGCTGGTCTACGAGGGCCGGCCCGACGCCGCAGGTGCCCGAGGTCACCCCGGCAGGCGATCGACGACGCGATCGAGACGATCCGCAAGCGCACCGACGCGCTGGGCGTGTCCGAGCCCGAGATCCAGCGCGCGGGCGCGAACCAGATCTCGATCGGCCTGCCCGACGTGGCAGAACGCCGACCGCGCGATCGAGCAGGTGGGCACCACCGCCCAGCTCCAGTTCTACGACTGGGAGCCCAACGTGCTCGGGCGACCGCGGGCCCGACGCGCCGTTCGCCGGCTCGCAAGGCGCTCTACCAGGCGGTGCGAGCTGGCCTCGAAGTCCAAGCCCAAGGCCGAGCGCACCGACTCTCGCCGGACGCAGACGGATGGGCGCGCTCGCAGCGAGGCAGGCCGACCGGCAGCAACGACACGCGCAGCGACCAAGCTACTACCTGTTCGGCCCCGACCAGCAGCTGATCGCCGGCCCGGACGCCACCTGCGAGGAGCTGCTGGCCGACTTCGAGGGCGTCGCGCGGCCCGCCGCGCGCGCCGGCGCACGATCCCGAAGGACAGCGAGTGCGAGGACGAGCTGGCGGCGGTCCCGGTCGGGCACGGCCGAGCCAGCGACAGCGGACCAGACGCGCCAGCACGGACACCGGCCCGCCCGCCGGGCAGCGAGGTGCTCAAGGTGCCCGCAGGGCATCGTGGTCGTCGAGGCCGAGCGGGCCGAGAACCAGCCCGAGACGGTGCAGCGCTTCTTCGTGCTCGAGGACGACTCCGAGCTGTCGGGCACGGACATCAAGAACCCGGAGCAGAACTTCGACCAGCAGACCCAGGAGCCCATCGTGACGATGGAGTTCACCGACAAGGGCCGCGAGGCGTTCGCCCGCGTGACCAAGCGGATCGCCCAGCGCGGGTCGCGAGATCATCCTGCCGCCGGGCGTCGGACCGCGCGACGCCGCGCTCCAGCGCTTCGCGATCACGCTCGACAACCAGATCGTCTCGCTGGCGACGATCGACTTCCGCGAGAACCCGGAGGGCATCGACGGCCGCACCGGCGCCCAGATCAACGGCATCGGCTAGCATCAGGAGACCCAGGACCTGGCCGAGAGCCTGCGCATCGGCGCGCTGCCGATCGAGCTGAAGCTGATCTCCCAGACCCAGGTCTCGGCCATCGCTCGGCCAGCAGGCGCTCGACCAGGGCCTGCTCGCGGGCGGCGTCGGCCTGCTGCTCACGATGCTCTTCCTGCTCGTCTTCTACCGCGTGCTCGGCGCGGTGGCGGCCATCAGCGCTCGTGATCTACGCGGTCCTGCTGTTCGCGCTGGTCAAGCTGATCCCGATCACGCTCACGCTGCCGGGCATCGCGGGCATGATCCTCACGCTGGGCGGTGGCGGCCGACGCGAACATCGTCATCTTCGAGCGCATCAAGGAGGAGGCGAGAGCGGGCAGATCGATACCCGCCGCCATCTCCGGCGGCTACGCGAAGGCGCTGCGCACGATCATCGACGCGAACGTCGTCACGATCGGCGTCGCGTTCATCCTGTTCACGCTCGCCACGGCGGGCGTCAAGGGCTTCGCGTTCACGCTGGGCATCGGCACGATCGTGTCGCTGTTCACCGCCGTGCTGGCCACCTCGGCGATCCTCGGCGCGATGGCGCGCACGCGGCTGATCGGGTCGCGGTTCGCCATCGGCGCGCGCGAGCGCGAGGGGCCGCTTCGGTCGCACTTCGACTTCATCGGCCGCTCGAAGTGGTTCTTCTCGGCCTCGGGCCTGATCCTCGTGGCCGGCGCGCTGGCGATCGCCGGGCTGGGCATCAAGTTCGGCATCGACTTCGAGTCGGGCACCCGGATCAAGACGCCGGTCGAGCGCAGCGCAGCCGTCGACCAGGTGCGCGACGCGCTCGCGCCGCTCGGGCTCGACGACGCCAAGATCCAGAAGGTCGACGAGCCCGAGCTGGGCGACAACGTCTTCCAGATCGCCACGCCCACGCTCGAGCCGCAGCGAGGTGACCGAGGTGCGCGACGCGCTCGACGAGGAGTTCGGGGTGGACCGGGCCGACTTCTCCGTCAACTCGATCGGGCCCGACGTTCGGCGCGCAGATCGCGCGCACGGCGCTGATCGCGATCATCGCCTCGCTGCTGCTGATCTCGATCTACATCGCGCTGCGCTTCGAGGCCAAGTTCGCCGTGCCGGTGCTGATCGCGCTGGCCCACGACATCCTCATCACGCGCGGCGTGTACGCCCTGGTCGGCCGGGAGGTGACGACGTCGACGGTCGCGGCGCTGCTGACCATCCTGGGCTACTCGCTCTACGACACGATCATCGTGTTCGACCGCATCCGCGAGAACGTGCCGCGGATGCCGCGCGCCACGTTCTCCCAGATCGTGAACCGCTCGATGTCCGAGGTGCTCACGCGCTCGCTGGCCACCAGCCTCTGCACGCTGCTGCCGGTCGTCGCGCTGATGTTCTTCGGCGGCGAGACGCTGCAGGACTTCGCGTTCGCGCTGCTCGTCGGCATCGCCTTCGGGCGCGTACTCGTCGATCTTCATCGCCGCGCCGGTGCTCACGCTGTGGAAGGAGCGCGAGCCCGTCTACGTGCGCCGCCGCAAGACGATCATGGCCGAGCACGACGGCGTGGTGCCGGCGTTCGCGGCGGCCACGCTCACCGAGGACGAGGCCGCTCCAGCCGGCGCTGCGCCACGCCGACGGAGACGGCCGGTCGGCGCCGGCGGCGACGGCGGCGGCGAGCCCGCCAGCCGCAGCCGCAGCCGTCCCGCAGCGGAGCCACCGCCGCGACCAGTCGCGCGTGCAGCCACGCGCACCGCCCCTCGGGCCGCACCGCCGGCCACCCGAGACGATGGCGGCAACGGCGCCGGGAGCCGACGGCGGCGGCGACGATCGCGCCAGATCCGTCGACCAGCAGCACCTCGGGCGGCGTCGGCGCCGAAGCCCAAGCCCAAGCCGAAGCGCCAGCGCGCGCGCAAGAAGCACGGGAGGCGCTGAGCGATGAGCATGGTCGTCTGGGTGATGATGGGAATCGCGATCTGGCACTTCGCCGTGTTCGTGCCCGACCGCTTCTGGGGCGGGATCGTGGGCGCGTTCCTGGTGGCGATCGCGGGCGCGGCGCTCTTCGGCTTCCTGGTGTCGGGCTTCACGGTCCCGGCCAGAACGACACCGAGCTGGTGCAGGCGCTGGTCGCCGTGCCGGGCGCGGTGGCCGCGCTGGCCGCCTCGTGGTGGCTACGGCTCGCGCACCGAGGGCGAGCACCGCCCGGAAGTGCTGTAGGCCCGGGCGGCCACCGGGCAGCTGGGCGTGAGAGGTCGGCTCAGGTTGAGGGCGCTCATGCTGGCGGCCCCAACGTACGCCGGATACGCGCAAGGCCGCTGCAGGCTCACGGGCTGGTCGGCCCGGTGCGGCTAGTCCCGTATGCCGAGGCGACCGTGGCCCGGCGGTGACCCGTCGCGCTGCGCTCTCCAGCGCACGTGGGGAGACGGAAACGGTACGTTCGGCGCACCCGACGCGCACCCGACGCGCACCCGAGGAGAGACCACGCATGCTGTCGATGTCGCTGAGCCGGTGGACCCGCGAACCCCGAGGGGCTGTGGTCTGTTTGGCCGTTTCGCTCGCGGCTCTACTCGTCATCTGGCTCGCGCTGGCCCCGGCGGCGAACGCCGCAACCTGCCCCAGGGTCGTCAAGGCGGCCGACTTCACCGGCAAGAGAGAGCTGGAGAAGATGACCGCGAAGTTCAACAGCTACGGCCCGCGCGTCCTCGGTAGCACGGCCCATAACAAGGCGATCGCGTGGTTGGAGAAGCGGGCCCGCGCAGAAGGGCTCCGCGTCCGCTCACAATCCTTCAAGCCCTACGGCTGGTTTCCCAACTCTCGCTTCAAGCGGGGACGCGGCCTGGACATCGGTGCGGCGGGCGGGCTCAGCGTCACCCGGTCCGGCGGGTCGGCGACGAACGTCTCCGACGCCGGGGCCGTTCACTGGTCCAAGCCGACCGCGAAGCCCGGTGAGGGAGGGCCCCTCGTGTATCTCGCGAAGGATCAGGCGATCACCGCCGCGAATGCGGCGGGCAAGGTGGTCGTCCGCGACTTCCCGATCGCTTCGCTTCCCTTCGGCGCGGTGGGTCCGCTCCTGGGCATCTACCTGACTCCCGACCTTGAGGGCTACACGGAGTACACCCGCCCGTACCTCGCCACCTTGCATGAGGAGCTGATCGCGGCGAGCCGGGCCGGGGCGGCGGGGGTCGTCTTTGCCTTCGACGTGCCGGGCAGGCAGGTTCGCGGCTACTACGACCCCCACGTGGGGACCCTCTACAGGGTGCCCGCGGTCTTCGTCGGCGGCGCTGAGGCCGCGCGGCTCAGGTCGCTCGCGGCGCAGGGCAGCTCCGCCCGCGTGACCGTGCTTGCCAAGGTCGCTCGCAAGCGAACCCGGAACCTGATCGCCAGGCTGCCGGGCGAAGCTCCGAGAAGATCGTGATCGCAGCGAACACCGACGGCAACTCGTGGGTCCAGGAGAACGGGGTCATCGGGATGCTGGCGTTCGCTCGCTACTACGCCGGCCTGCCGAAGCGCTGCCGCCCCCGCACGCTGGAGTTCGTGTTCTCCAGCGCTCACGATGGGTTCCGCGACGACGGCCTGAACACCAGAGCACTACCGCATCGACAAGAAGAAGACCGCCTTCGCCTTCACGATCGAGCACCTCGGCACCCGCGAGATCCTGCCGACCGGTGAAGGTGCCGCCAGGCGTCTGAGGTTCACCGGGATGGCCGACCCGGCTCTGTTCGGCGCGGGCGACAGCGAGGCCCTGCGCCGGACCGCCGCCACGGCGACCAAGCGCCGAAACCTCCCCCGGACCGCGGTGCTGAAGGGGCTCGCAGTTCCGAGCCCCACCACAGCGCCATCGATCTGCTCGATGGGCGGTCTCGGCAACTACTTTCACCTGAGCCTGGTTCCGACCCTGGCGATGATCTCTGGGCCGTGGACTCTCTATGACCCGGCGTTCGGGCGAAGGGCGCTCAATTTCAACTGGATGCGAAGGCAGATGCTTGCCGCCGGCGATGCCGTGCTCGCGCTCGACGGCCTCCCACGCGCGCAGATCGCCGGCGACTACCCCGCGCTGCAGGCGCAACTGGACCAGGGGACTAAGACCGGCTGCCCGGCATACGCCACATTCCCGTTGCGCGCACCTGGCCCGAGCCGGTGACCGTGCGCGGATCGATGAGCGCCCGCCGCCTCAGGGCCGCGCTCGCCGGGGTCTTGGTGGTCGGCCTGCTGGCGGCGCTCCTCAGCGCCGTGGCGGGCACCGCTCGCGCGGAGGGGGCGCCGTCAGGCAACCTGCCTCAGCCCAAGTCCGGTCCCGGCGGCAGCGACTACGAGCATCGGGGCTGGCGGGTGAGCTCGGGCGGCAGCGGGGGCCGATGCCTGGTACGCGTTCGAGCCGGTGAGGCCGCGGCCGAGGAAGGCGCCGCTCGCGATCGTCATGCACGGCTACGGCGAGTACTCCGGCTACGAGCAGATGTACGAGTTCATCCGGCACACCGTGCGCAAGGGAAGCGTCGTGATCTATCCCCGCTGGCAGACCGCCATCGCGACTCCGTGCCCGGGCCCGATCGACATCGAGCCGTGCATGAGGTCGGCGACTGCGGGCATCCGTGGCGCCCTCGCCCATTTGCGGGCGAAGCCGAAGCGACGGGTGCAGCCGGACCTCAAGCGGGACGAGCTACTTCGGCTTCTCGTTCGGCGGCGTCATCACCGCCAACCTCGCGAACCGCCACCGAACGCTGAACTTGCCGAAGCCGAGGGCCATCTGGCTCGAGGACCCGCATGACGGCGGCCTGAACGGGTTCGACGAGCCGGCCGTGGACGACTCGCTGCGGGGGTATCCCGCCGACGGTGAAGCTGCAAGTGCCACGCGAGCGCCGAAGGCGTCATCTCCGAGCCGAACCAGGGCGAACTCGGCGCTAGCTGCAACGCGATCTTCCCGAAACTCGGGCACATCCCCAAGCGCAACAAGGACCTGGTTCTCACCCGCCCCGACGCGCACGGCACCCCGGCGCTGCGCGCGCCGCACGGCGTGTGTGCCGCCCGGCAGGGCGGTGCCGACGCCTACGACTGGAACTTCTGCTGGAAGGTCTGGGACGCGCTGCGCAGCTGCGCCTACGAGAAGAAGTACTGCCGATACGCGCTCGGCAAGACGCGCCAGCACCGCTCCAACGGCAGGTGGAGCGACGGTAGGCCCATCATCCCGCTGAAGATCCAGGACGCGGCGCCGATCCGGCCCTGACGCTGGCCCATGCCCCTCCGCGGCTGGGTCGGGGGCGAAGCCGCCCGTTCCGTCCCCTTGACGGGGCAGGATGCCGCGGGTGCCCACCGTCGCCGCCTGGACCAGCGACCCGTTCGACGTCGCTGCCGCGGCGCGGCTCGCGGACGAGCTCGGCGTCTCGCCGCCCACCGCGGCGATCCTCACCCGACGCGGGCTGGGGGACCCGGATCGGGCGCGGGCCTTCCTGGCAGCGTCCGACCGAAGCGACCCGTTCGCCCTGCACGGGGTTGCCGCGGCGTGCGACACGATCCTCGGCCACGTCGGGCGCGGGTCACGGGTCGCTGTCTTCGGCGACTACGACGTGGACGGCGTGTGCTCGACGGCGATCATGGTGCGCTGCCTGCGGGCGCTCGGCGCCGACCCGCTGTGGCAGCTGCCCAGCCGCGACGAGGGCTACGGGCTCTCCGAGGTCGCAGTGCGCGCGCTCGCCGCCGCGGGAGCCGGGCTGCTGGTCACCGTCGATTGCGGCGTGACGGCGGTGGCGGAGGTGGGCCTGGCCCAGGGGCTCGGCCTCGACGTGGTCGTGACGGATCACCACCGGCCGGGCGCCGAGCTGCCCGGCTGCACGGTCGTCCATCCTGCGCTCGGCGATGCCGGCGGGGCCGAGCTGTGCGCCGCAGGCGTCGCGCTGACGCTGTCCCACGCACTGCGTGAGCGCGCGGGGCTCGACCCGGAGGGAGCCGAGGCGGACCTCGACTTGGCCGGGCTGGCCACGGTGTGCGACATGGTCCCGCTGGTGGGCGAGAACCGGCGGCTGGCGCGCGACGGGCTCGCCGCGCTCGCGCGGACGCGGCGGCCGGGCATGCGAGCACTCATGCGCGTCGCGTCGCTGGAGCCAGGCGACATGGACGCCCGCGCCGCGGGCTTCCGGCTGGGCCCGCGGATCAATGCTGCCGGCCGGCTGGGCAGGGCGGACGCCGCGCTCGAGCTCCTGCTCACCGACGACGATGAGCGCGCGGAGCAGATCGCGCGCGAGCTGGACGGGCTAAACCACGACCGGCGCGAGACCGAGGCGCGCATCCTCAGCGCGGCCGATGCAGCCTGCGCCGACCAGCTCGCGTCCGCCGCGATCGTGGTGGCGGGCGAGGGCTGGCATCCCGGCGTGGTGGGCATCGTGGCCTCGCGACTGGTGGAGCGTCACCGCCGGCCGTGCGTGGTGGTGGCGCTGGACGGCGGGTCGGGCCGCGGCTCGGGCCGCAGCATCGGCGCGTATGACCTGCACGATGGGCTCTCGGCCTGTTCGTCGCACCTGCTGCGCTTCGGCGGGCACAGCATGGCCGCCGGAGTCGAGATCGAGGCGGATCGCGTTCGCGACTTCCGCCGCGCGCTGGCCGCCCATGCCGGCGAGCGGCTGGCGCCGGCGGACCTCGCGCGCGTCCAGCGGGTCGATGCGGTCGTGCCCGCCGGCGGGCTCACGTTGGAGTTGGCCGAGGAGCTTCAGGCGCTCGAGCCGTTCGGCGCCGCGAATCCCGCGCCCGCGCTGCTGGTACCCGCCGCGCGCGTGGAGCACGTGACCGCCGTCGGCGAGGATCGGGCGCACGCCCGCTTCTCACTGGCCGGAGGCGGCGCTCGGGCCCGCGGCATCGCCTTCCGCACCTCGCAGCAGGAGCTGGCCGCCGCGGGAGCGGCCCCACACGACGTGACCGTGGGGCTCGAGCGCAACCGCTGGAACGGCGTGGTCGAGGCTTCGGTGGTCCTGCGGTCGCTGTGCCCGACCCGCACCGGGCGGGTGCAGGACGTGCGGCCCGGCCGGTTCTGGGAGGACCTCGACCGTGAGCTCGCGGCCGAGCCCGCGCGGTGGTGGGCCGCGTCGAGCCTCGAGGCCACGCGAGAGCTTCGCGACCGGCGCGGCCAGAGCGTCGCCGGCGTGGCCGGCGAATTGCTGGGTAGCGGTGAGGCCGTGCTTTTGGTGGTCGCCGACGTCGAGCGCCGCCGGCGATCGCTCGAGGCGGTGGTCGCGGGGCTGGCGCCGGCGGGCCTGCCGCTGATCTCGTGGGAGGCCCTCGGATCCGACGCGCGGGTGGCCGAGCCGTTCGCCCACCTGCTGGCGGTGGACCCGCCGCCCGTTCCGGAAGGGCTGCGCCTGCTGACCGGCACGGGCGGCGAGGGCCTGGCGCACGCTGCGTGGGGCGGCCCGGAGTGCCAGTTCGCCCTCGGCCACTGGCGTGCCCAGCTGGCGCTCAGGGAGCCGCTCACGGAGCTCTGGCGAGCGCTCGGCCCGGCCGGGACGCTGTCGGGCGCCGCGCTGGAGCAGGCGCTGGCCGGGGCCGGCGCGTATCCACGCGGCGGGGCCCTGGGCGCGCGCATGATCCGTGTGATGGGCGAGCTCGGGCTGGCGCGCTATGACGCCGGCGCGCGTTCGTGCCATGCCCGCGAGGCGCATCGCACCGACCTGGACCGGTCGGCGGCTCAGCGCGCCTACACGGCACGGCTCGCTGTGGCCGAGCGGTACCTCTCGGGGGGCGCGGAGCTGCCCTCGCGCCGCGTTGGCGCCGCGACCGCCGGCGCCCTGGCCCAGGCCGGCTGAGCCCTCCCACCGGGGCTGGAGACCGGGGGACCGCCACTACACTGGAGCCATGCCGAAGGTTCCCCGCGCAGGCGACTCCGGGAAGGGCCGGAACGGCGGCGGGCAGAAGGCCAAGGCCCCCGCCAGGCGGCCCCGGCGGCGCCGCAACGGCGGCGCGGCCACCGCGATGGCGGAGCCGAGCTTCGACCACAGCCAGGTCGACGAGGCGCGCACCAGCGCCCCGGCGGGCTCCGCAAGCAAGCTCACGGAGGACCAGCGCGTGCTCCTGGGCGACCTCTTCGCCGTGGTCGAGGAGCACGTGTCGGACGCCGGGCCCAAGGTCGATCGCGACGCCGTCGAGCGGGCGTTCGTGTTCGCCTGCGAGCGCCACGCCGACCAGCGCCGCGCCTCCGGCGAGGACTTCATCGTGCATCCCGTCGGCGTGGCCAAGATCTGCGCCGGCATGCGCCTCGACACCGAGACGCTGTGCGCGGCGCTGCTGCACGACACCGTGGAGGACACCACCGCGTCGCTCGACGAGGTCAAGGCGGACTTCAGCGAGGAGGTGTGCACGCTGGTCGACGGCGTGACCAAGCTCACCGGGATCACGTTCCAGAGCCGCGACGACCGGCAGGCAGAGAACTACCGCAAGATGATGGTGGCGATGGCCGCGGACATCCGGGTCATCCTGATCAAGCTCGCCGACCGGCTGCACAACATGCGCACGATCGAGGCGATGCCCAAGAACAAGCAGCAGGAGAAGGCCAAGGAGACGCTGGAGATCTTCGCCCCGTTGGCCCACCGGCTGGGCATCCACGCGATCAAGTGGGAGCTGGAGGACCTGGCGTTCGCCACGCTGCACCCGCGCAAGTACAACGAGATCAAGGACCTGGTCAACCAGCAGCGCACCGAGCGCGAGGGCTACGTGGCGCGCGCCGGCGAGTACCTGGGCAAGGAGCTCGAGGCGGTCGGCATCGAGGCGCAGATCTCCGGCCGCGCCAAGCACTTCTACTCGATCTACTCGAAGATGACCAAGAAGGGCCGCGAGTTCAACGAGATCTACGACCTCACGGCCATGCGCGTGCGCGTCGGCTCGGTGAAGGACTGCTACGGCGCCATCGGCGTCATCCACTCGCTGTGGAAGCCGCTGCCCGGGCGCTTCAAGGACTTCGTGGCCATGCCCAAGTTCAACATGTACCAGGCGCTCCACACCACGGTGATCGGGCCCGAGGGCCGCCCGCTGGAGATCCAGATCCGCACCCAGGAGATGCACGACACGGCCGAGTACGGAGTGGCCGCGCACTGGATGTACAAGGACGGCAATGGCAGGTCCGAGGACGGGGTCGAGTGGCTCAAGCACCTCGTGGACTGGCAGAAGGAGCTCGAGGACCCGCAGGACTTCGCGCGCACGCTGAAGGCCGACCTGTTCGAGGACGAGGCGTTCGTCTTCACCCCCAAGGGCGAGGTGCTCTCCCTCGCGGCAGGCGCCACCCCGCTCGACTTCGCCTACGCGGTGCACACCGACGTGGGCCACCGCTGCGTAGGGGCCAAGGTCAACGGCAAGATCGTCCCGTTGCACTACGAGCTCCGCTCGGGCGACATCTGCGAGGTCCTCACCTCCAAGAAGGAGCGCGGGCCGAGTCGCGACTGGCTCTCGCCTGGTCAAGACCACCCGTGCCCAGTCCAAGATCCGGGCGTGGTTCAAGCGCGAGCGGCGCGAGGACTCCGAGCGCGCCGGCCGCGAGACGCTCACCGACAGCCTCAAGCGCCAGGGCCTGCCGCCGCAGAAGATCAGCGGCTCCCCGCTGCTGGCGGACGTGATCCGCGAGATGGGCTTCCGCAAGGCGGACGACTTCTACATCGCGCTCGGGCAGTCGAAGGTGTCGGCCAGGGTCGTAACGCAGAAGGTCATGCAGCGGCTGCGCCAGGGCGAGTCCGCGGTCGAGCCCGCCAGCGCAACCGCTGAGCTGGCGCAGAAGAAGGAGACGCCCAAGCCCACCGGCTCCTCCTCCGGCTACGGCATTGCCGTCGAGGGCATCGAGGACGTGATGCTGCGCCTGGCCAAGTGCTGCCGGCCGGTGCCGGGCGACCCGATCGTGGGCTACATCTCACTGGGCAAGGGCATCACGATCCACCACGAGTCCTGCCCCAACGCCAAGGCGCTCAAGAAGAACCCGGAGCGCTTCACCCCGGTCTCCTGGGACGGGGAGGAGGCCAACACCTCGTTTCGCGTCGAGCTGGAGATCGACGGGTGGGACCGCACCCGGCTGCTCGAGGACCTCTCGCGCACCTTCGCGGAGACCGGCATCAACATCCTCGAGGCGCGCTGCACCGTGGTGCATCCCATGGTCAAGAACCGCTTCGTCGTGGAGGTGGGGGACACGCAGTCGCTCAAGATGTGCATCCAGCGGCTGCGCAACATCGAGTCGGTCTTCGACGCCTACCGCGTGACCCCCACGGGCTGACCCGCACCCGCCAGCTCACCGACAAGTCACGCAAAGTGGTGCTTCGCTCGTGAGGGGGGTGACATCCCGTCCGCCGTGGCCTGTACATAGGCATGGGAGGATTCACATGGAGGGGAAGCAGCAATGTTGACGAGCCTCTGGTTCCTGGCACTTGCCGCCTGGATCATCGGCGTCCCGCTCATCCTGACCTTGCTCGGGTGGTTCTACGCGCGGCACGCCCACGGACTCGACCCGCTCGGGTCCGACGCCGAGATCATGGCCGGTGAGCTCGACCAGGTCCACGGACAATCGGCATAGGCGCCTAGGCGCCTGACTGGCCGCCCGAACATTCCGGGTCGATCTGGGGTTTCCGCGACGCGCCTGCGGATCTACAATCGCGCCAGCCCGCAAGAGTTCCCCAGCCCGGAGAGGCAGGATGCCAGAGCGCAATTCGATATGGGCGACCAAGGTCGCCAAGCTCAGGCGCGAGTCTGAGAACGAGAACCCGCAAACCGAGGACGACCGTCCGGCCCCGGACGAGGACCGCCGGGCGCCCGACCCGGAGTTCAGGCCGCGCGATCGCCCGCGCCAGCCTCTGCGGGTGGACAACGGCCACTCCTCCGAAGCCGGCGACGGTGCCGCGCGCGCCGCGGAGCCGGCCACCAACGGGCCAGACCCCGCGCGGCAGGAGAAGGCCGGCCGTGAGCCGCGCCCATCCACCGGCCGCCCGTCGGACGATCCCGACTACGACCGGCTGCTCGCGGAGCGCGAGGAGGCTCAGCAGAAGGCACGCCAGGCGTTCGAGCAGGCACAGGTCTCTGTCAGGGAGGCGGAGCGCGACCGCGCACAGCGCCAGCTCGCTGAGGCTCAGGCGCAGGTCGCCGCGGCGGAGCGGCTGGTGGAGCGCGAGCGCGGCGAGGCCCAGGGAGCGCGCAAGGAGGCAGAGCAGGCTCGCGACGAGGCGCGCCGGATGATGGAGGCGGCCGAGCGCAAGGAGGCCGCCGCCAGCGACGCTGCCAAGCGGGCCCTGTGGGACGCCGAGCAGCGCACCAAGGCGGGGCAGGCGGAGGCCGAGCAGAACGCGGCGGCCGCACGCGAGGAGGCCCAGCAGGCCCGTGAGGCGGAGCAGCGCGCTCAGCGCGCCCGCCTGGAGGCCGAGCAGAAGGCGGACGAGGCGCGGGCCGAGGCGGAGCAGGCGCGCAAGGAGGCCGATAAGCGCGCCGAGCGCGCCACCCGGGCCCAGCAGGAAGCCAAGCAGGCGCAGCAGGAGGCCGAGAAGAAGGCCGCCCAGGCACGGGAGGAGGCCAAGCGCGTCCGTGAGGCCAAGGAGAAGGCGGCGACACCTCGAGGCGGAGCGCTCACGCGGACGGCCCGCACGATCTGGGCGCGCAGGTGGGCGTTGCTGGTGGTCGGCCTGCTCATCGGCGGGGTCGCCGTCGCGGCCTCGGGTGGCAACGACAACGCGCTCTACATCGCCGCGGGCGCCGGCATCGGGCTGGTCGTGGCGCTCATGCTCGGGTGGCTGCTGGGCCGCTCGGACGAGCGACTGCGAGCTGTGGACGACCTCGAGGAGGTCTACGAGCTGCCGGTCATCGCGCGGATCCCTCGGAGCAAGGCGCTGGGTGTCCGCCGTGGCAAGGGCGACGCGTTCCTGCGCACGGCCTCCGGTCAGACGCCGGAGGCGGAGGCTTTTCGCGGCCTTCGCACGAGCCTGCGCTACCTGAGCATCGACCGCGACCTGCGGTCGCTCGCCGTGGTCAGCGCGATGCCCGGCGACGGCAGGTCGACCGTGGCGCGCTGCCTGGCGGTGACGATGGCTGCGATGGGGGACACCGTCGTGCTCGTCGATGCCGACATGCGAAAGCCGGACCCCAAGCGGGGCGACGGCGACTCCGAGGATGGGCTCTCCCTGGCCCTCGCGGGGTTCGACCTCAATGACGCCCTGGTGGAGATCCCGGTGGCGTCCGACCCGATCTCCGAGAAATCGCGCGGCCTGGTCAAGCTGCCGAGCGGCCCCGCTCCACCGAATCCGGTGGAGCTGCTGGAGAGCGAGCGGATGGGCTGGGTGCTTCAGGAGCTCGAGCGGCGCTTCGACCGGGTGATCATCGACACGCCCGCAGTCGACGGCGTCAGCGACGCTCTGGAGCTGGTGTCACAGGTCTCCGGCGTGCTGCTCGTGAGCGGGGTGGGCCACACCAAGCGCGGGCCGGCCGCCGAGCTGCACAAGCAGCTGGACCTCCAGGACGCCACGCCCGTGGGCGTGGTGGCCAACTTCTCGGACACCAAGGGGGGCGAGCCGCCCCGCTTCGAGCGCTCCCAATAAGCGCGCCGGCCGCCGTGGTCGGCTGAGTCAGCGCTTGCGGCCGAGCAGCGAGCGCCGGCGCTTCTTGTTCTTCGCCGGACGCGGCGGGCTTGGCGGCGCCGGGGGCACCGTGGCCTGACGGGTCGGCTTCTGCGGCAGGTCCCCAGCGGGGGCCGGGGGCGGGGGAGGCCCCGGGCGCTTGGCGTCGGACCCGGGCCGCTTGAAGGGCCGCGGAGCCTGGATCTCCTTGCCGGGCGCCATGGTGCCCTTGTCCAGCATCTCGCGCCACGTCTTCACGAGCCGGTCCTTCTCGGCGCGACGCTTGGCGGCGGCGCCCTGGCCGGCGGTCTCCTCGGCCGCTGCCCGGCTGCCGTTGGACAGGGGCGCCCGCGGGGCTCGGGGCGTGTGGCCCGGCCCGCCATTGGTGGGCGCGGGCACCACGTCCTGCGGCTTGGGCGCTTGGGGGGCGGGAGGCTCAGCCGGCGGCTCCTTCCGGGGCTCCGCGAGTGAGCGCCTCGGGGTGGGCTCACCCTCGTCGGGCGACGGCTTCGGCGGTGGGGCAGCCCCATCGGACGCCGGTGGGGCGGGCGGGCGACTCTCGCTCGCGGGCGGCTCCGAGCTGGGCTCCGGCCGCGGGGGAGTTGGCTCCGGGCGCTGCGCGGGCGGCTTTGGCGGCGGCGGGAACGGGCGCAGGGGGGCGCGTGGCGCGGGCTGCTTTGTGGACTCGGGTTCGTCAGCAGCGGGCGGGGTGGGAGGGGGCGGCGGCGCGGGCTTGGCGTCTGCGGGCCGCGACTCGTCCGACGGCGCGGGAGCCTCCTTGGGTTCCGCCACCGGGCTCGGCGGCTCGGGCTCGCGTGGCGCCGGCACCGGCTTGGGCGGGCCGGCGGCGGGCGGGGGCTCGGGGGAAGCCGCGACGACCGGGGGCGAGGCTGCGGGCGCGGGCGCGGGCGGGGTGCTGGGCGTCACGGCCGGCGGCTCGGAAGGCGTGGCCTCGGGCCCCTCGGAGGGCTTCACCTCGGGCGCTTTCGCGGGCTCACTCTCAGGGCCCTTCGGCAACACCGGCGCGGTCGGCTGCGGATCGCTGGGCTCGGGTTTGGTGGGCGTGGCCTCTGGCCCGCTCGGCGCGGGCGCGGGCCGCGGGCTGCGGCGCCGCTGCGCTGCTGTCCATGCCGGCCACGACGGCGGCCGCGAACTCACCGGCCGTCGGGAAGCGGTCCGCGGGCGACACGGCCATGGCCTTCGCTATGGCCGTGTCCACAGCCTCGGGCATGCCCGGAGCGACCGCGCGCGCCGAGGGCGGTGAGCCCTCGAGCCGGCCGGCAAGGTCCTTCGCGGGATGATCGCCGAAGGGCGGGCGGCCGGTCAGCGCGGTGAACGCCACACAGCCGAGTGAATACACGTCGGCGCGGCCGTCCGGGGCTTCGCCACGGATCTGCTCAGGGGCCACGTAGCCGTAGGCCGGCGGAGCGGTCAGACGATCGCGATCGAGGAGCCCACTGCCCTCGCTGACCTCGGTCAGGCCGAACCCGGTCACATAGACGCGGTCGAAGTCGCCGTCGGCGACCACGAGCACGTTGCCGGGGTTCACGTCGCGGTGCACCAGGTCGCGTCCATGGGCCGAGTCCAGCCCGGCGGCCGCCTGACGCAGGATCGCCGCGACTCGTTGAGGCGCCAGCGCACCCTGCTGGGTCAGCACACGCTCCAGGGACACGGCGTTGATGGCCCGTGTGGCCAGGACCAGCACGCCGTCGTGCTCGCCGACCTCGTAGGGCGGAAGCAGGTTGGGATGGTGGAAGGAGCTTGCCCGGTTCGCCTCGCGCAGCAGCCGCTCCCGGAAACCGGGGCTCGACGCCAGCGGAGGCGCGATCAGCCGCAGCTCCACCGCCCGCCCGTTGGAGGTCTGCTCGGCGCGCAGGACGAGCCCCGCGGAGTCGGCACGCAGCGTGGTGCCGGCCCGGTAGCCGGGAATCGAGAGTGTCATGCCGTAAAAGTCGATCATCTTCGCGCGCAATGCAGGAGAAAACGAGGCCCCCGCCAGGCGGCCAACAGTCGCCTCGCCTTTGACCAGAGTAACCGCGGTTCGGGTTTTGGGCACCCACATGGGCGCGCTAGCCCAGCGGGTCACTCGGGCCTCTCGTTCGTTTGCGCCTCAGGCCGTGGATTTACGCGCGTCGCCGCTTGCGGACGGCATGCCGCCGTGGCCGCATTCCTCACAGCGGTGGCTCCAGCGCGCGGGTCCCGCGACCATGCGGTCGCTCCCGCACGCGGGGCAGCTGCCATGCGCCTGAGGCGCCAGCGCAGGCTTGCGCGGCGGGTGGTGGCGCACGGGCGACGCCCGGTACAGCGGCCTCAACGCCAGGCCCGTCATTCTCACTCGGTCGAGCACCCCATCGGAGTTGGAAACGCGCGCCGGTCCCGAAACTTGCGCCGAAGGGGGCGCGGGGCGCACGATCGTCACCAGAAGCGCGCAAAGAGCGGCATCCGCCGCGCTCGCCTCGTGGATCAGGCGACGACGCGCAGGCTCAGCGGCTCGACGCCGTACTCGACCTCCTCGAACTCGCCGAGGAAGTCGCCATCCACCTGCACCGGGAACGGCTGGTCGTCGATCGCCCGGATCCGCGCGGCGGAGACGCCCGGGAACGCCTCGATCTGCCGGTGCCGCGCGACCGTGGCGGCGTTGCCCGAGAACGCGCGCCAGAGCATCGTGGGGAGCTCCAGCGGCGTCGCCCGGCTCAGGACCGTGAGGGCCAGCGTGCCGGTCTGCAGACCGGGGCCCTCGCCGATCCTGATCGGCCGCCGGCCGAAGTAGGTGTAGGGGTCCGAGTTCTGAACGACCACCGTGACGCCGTGGATCTGCCGGCCCCCCACGTCCACCTGCACGTGCGGCGGGCGCACGAGGTACCTGCGCGTGAACGTCGAGATGGCGGCGTAGGTGTAGTAGTACTCGCCCAGCCGCGCCTTGGTTCGCGGGCGGGCATCCACCCTGGCCACCACGCTGGCGTCCAGCCCCACGCCCGAGGAGAAGGTGAACAGGCGCTCGTTCATGCGACCGAGGTCCATCAGGCGGGGATGGAAGTCGTCGGCCAGGCCCAACAGGTGCTCGGTGGCGTCGACAACGTCGCCCGGGATCCCCAGGGTCCGGCACAGCACGTTCGTTGCGCCGCCGGGCAGGCACGTCAGGGGCGTGCCGGAGTGCGCGAGGCCGTTGGCCGCCTCGTTCACCGTGCCGTCGCCGCCGAAGGCCACCACCACGTCGTAGCCCTCCGAGGCCGCCTCGCGGCAGATCTGCGTGGCGTGGTTGGGCTTCTCGGTGTCCACGGACTCGACCGCGTACCTGGACTCCAGGGCGTACACCACCAGGTTCTTCAGGCGGTCCGAGACGGTGGTGGCGTAAGGGTTCACGATGACCAGCATCCGCTTCTTGGGCGTGCGGTCCGGGAGCAGGGACTCTGCGAGCTCCTCGGCCCGCGCGACCGCGGTGGTCTCTCGGGGCGCCATCGCGGACTCCAACCCCGCCCGCGCGGCGGAGTTACGCGGCGGCCTCGAACTGCACCACGCCGCCTCGTTCGACCTCCCGGACACGGTGCTCGCCCAGCAGGATGTCGGTGTGCCCCAGCACCTCCGAGAGGGTCAGGTAGGCCTGCGTCACGGCGATGTTGCCCCACAGCGCCTGCGCCAGCTCGTACGCGCTGCGCGGGCGCTCGGAGATGAGCCGGTGGAGCTTCTCCGCCCGCCGGCGGTGGAGCGCGAATCGCTCGTCTATGAGTGATCGGTGATCGGTGATCGGGTCGCCGTGGCCGGGCAGCACCAGCCCCACCTCCAGCGCGCGCGTGGCCGCCAGCGACTCCAGGTAGGCCACCAGCGCCTGCGGCCGGCCGCTGGAGCCGTCACGCGGCCGGGTGATCAGAGGGTTGGACGAGATGTGACCCAGCAGGTGGTCGGCGGCGATCAGGATTCCGCGATCCTCATCCAGGAAGACGGTGTCGGTGGGGCTGTGGCCCGGCCGGTGGAGCACGCGCATCGACCGGTCGCGCCAGGAGAGCGTGTCGCCGTCGTGCAGCACGCGGGTCACGTCGGCGCGCGCTCCCCAGGCCCGGAACGCGCGCGAGACCGACTGCAGCGCGCTCACCACGTCCTCGGGAATCCCGTGGCGCAGCATCACGCCGCGAGCGAACTCGTCGTCGGCCTCGGCCTCCTCGGAGAAGCGCTCCACGAACGGCACGGCCACGTCCAGGGCGGCCACCTCGGCGCCCGAGCGCGATGCCACCAGGCCCACCAGCCCCAGGTGGTCGATGTGCTGGTGGGTCAGGACCACCAGCTCGATGTCCCGCAGCGAGTGACCCAGCGCCTCCACCCCACGGGTCAGCTCGTCGAAGGACGTGCCGGAGTTGGGCCCGGCGTCCACCAGCGTCAGCGGGTCGTCGTCGATCAGGTAGACGTTAACCCGGCCGACGGCGAACGGGGTGGGAATGGACAGGCGATGGATCCCGGCGGCGGTGGCCGGGGCGAAGGGGTCCCCGCCGGCGTCGCTCACGCCCGGATCAGGGCGAGGACCTCGTCCCGCTTCTCCTCCATGTGCGCGCGCGAGACGAGCGACTCGAGGTTCAGGCGCAGAAGCGGCTCGGTGTTCGACGGGCGGACGTTGAAATGCCAGTCGTCGTAGTCCACGGACACCCCGTCCAGCTCTCCTATCCGGCCGTCGGCAAAGCGATCGCGGATCTCGTCCATCTTGCCCTGCTGGTCGTCCACCTCCGAGTTGATCTCGCCGGAGATGAAGTAACGCTCGCGCAGGGGTGCCAGCAGCTCGCTGAGCTTGGCCTCACGCCGCGAGAGCAGCTCCAGGATCAGGAGCGCCGGCAGCGTGCCCGAGTCGGCGCAGTAGAAGTCGCGGAAGTAGTAGTGGCCCGACACCTCGCCGCCGAACGCCGAGCCCTCGTCCCGCATCCGGGTCTTGAAGAAGGCGTGCCCGACCCGGTTCACGTGTGCGGTCCCGCCCGCCTGGGCCACCAGGTCCGGCACGGCGCGGGACGCTCGCACGTCATAGAGGATCGAGGCGCCGGGCTCGCGCTCGAGCACGGATTCGGCGAGCAGGGCCGTGAGGAAGTCGCCGTCCACGAACGTGCCCGTGTCGTCGATGAAGAAGCAGCGGTCGGCGTCGCCGTCCCAGGCAATCCCCAGGTCCGCCCCCTCGGACTCCACCTTCTCCATGATGAAGCGCCGGTTCTCCTCCAGCAGCGGGTTGGGCTCGTGGTCGGGGAACTCGCCATCGGGCTTCCAGTAGGTCTGCACCTGCTCGATCGGCAGGCGATCGAGGATCGGCCCACACATGGCGCCCGCCATGCCGTTGCCGCCGTCAAGCACCACGCGCATGGGCCTTACGGCCGAAGGATCGATCCAGGCCAGCGCGTCCGAGCGAAACGGCTCGGCCACGTCCTCCGACGAGATCTGGCCGGCCGGCTGGGCGGCGGGGCCGGGGTCGCCGGCGGCCACGATCTCCGCGAGCTCGCCAATGCCGGCGTCGCCGGAGAGTGCGAGCGCCCCCCGGCCGACCATCTTCGCCCCCGTATAGGCCTTCGGGTTGTGGGAGGCGGTGCACATGAGTCCGCCATCGAGCTCCCGCGACCCCACGGTCCAATAGAGCATCTCGGTGCCCACCATCCCCACGTCCAGCACCGAGGCCCCCTCGTCGGCCATGCCCTGGGCATAGCGCGCCGCGAGCGCCGGCGCCGCCAGCCGCATGTCGCGGCCGATGGCCAGCGACAGCTCAGCCGGGGTGGTGGAGTACATGTCGGCCAGCACCCGCGCGAAGCCCCGCCCCAGGCGGTAGGCCACGTCCTCGTCGATCTGCTCGCCATACAGGCCGCGCACGTCGTAGGCCTTGAAGATGCCGGGGTCCACCGCCGCGCTCACGGCGGAGGTTCTATCACCGGCGAGCGGCGGATCGGCGCGGGGCGGCGTCCTCGGTCGCTCGCGTGCGCTGCACGCGTCGCTCCATGCGTCCTGGCCCCGCTTGATCCGGCGCCCGCCGGGGCGGGGCCTAGAGCCAGCCGCGGCTGCGGAAGTAGGACAGCATGCTGGCCAGCAGCACCACCATCGACGCGACGATCAGCCAGAAGGCCGTGGTGGAGCCCTCTCCCGGCACGCCCACGTTCATTCCCCAGATGCTGGCGATGAGCGTGAGCGGCAGGATCACGACGCTGAAGGCGGTGAGCACCCGCAGCACGTCGTTCACGCGGTGGGCGAGGACGGACTCGTTGGTGTCCTCCAGCGCCTCCACGACCTCCTTGTAGTTCTCGAGCATGTCCCAGATGCGCTCGGAGGCGTCGACGATGTCGTCGAAGTACACGTCCAGGTCCTCCGCCATGTAGCGCTGCTTGGTGCGCTCGAGGTCACGCAGCACGGGCCGCTGAGGACGGATGACCTTGCGGAAGTTGATGATCTCCTGCTTGGCGTTGGAGATGTCTCGCACCGCCTCTTCGGAGCGCCCGAGGAAGATGTCCTCCTCGATCCGCTCCAGCTTGTTGCCCATCTTGCGCAGCATCGGGAAGCAGTAGTCGATCGAGTCGTCGACGATCTTGTAGAGCAGGTAGCCGGGGCCCTTCGACATCAGGGCGTCGCGCAGCTCCTCCGTGGCCTCGCAGCGCTCGAACAGGTACTCCACGGGCGGGATCGCCCGGTTGGGCAGGGTGATCAGGAAGTCGGGGCCGACGAAGATGTCCAGCTCGGCGGCGTTCAGGCGCCCCACGGACTTGTCGAACACCGGGAGGTGGAGCACGATGAACAGGTAGTCGGGGTACTCGTCGATCTTCGGCCGCTGGTTGCGCGAGAGCACGTCCTCGTAGTCGAGCGGATGGAACTCGAAGTGCTCCTCCAGCCAGGCACGGTCGATGGGCCCCGGGCGTTCGATGTTGATCCACCGGAGCCCGTGGGACTCGATGGTCTCTACGTTGGGCTCAGGACTGGCGTGCGCATGGGGGGCGTCGACCCCCACGCGAGGGGCCCTGCGAAGGCGTGGACGAGGGATGCCGGGCATCCTGGCTACTGAGGGGGTCGTCCGAGATCGCCATCGTCATCGATTGTAAGGGTTGCATCCGTCGTCGCTGCCGCTATTGTCCTGCTCTCACATAGCCGTACGCATCTAGAGGGGTGGAGGGAAATGGCCCTACGAAGCCCCGGCAACCATCTGAAGCGGCCCCGGCCGCAGAGGAAAGGTGCCAAGTCCATCAGGCCCGCGAGGGTCTGAAAGATGTGACGAAGCGCTTCCGATGAGCCTCCGTCACAGCGAAAGCGGCGGAGGTTCTTCGATTTGAAGGGACGGGTCACATGACCGTGGAAGCGCTGAGATGCAAGGAGTGCAGGGCCGAGTACCCCCTCGAGGCACGCTATGTCTGCGAGGAATGCTTCGGGCCACTGGAGGTCGCCTACGACTTCTCGGGCCTGGACGCCGAGGGCACCAGGCGCAGGATTCAGGCGGGGCCGGCGAGCATCTGGCGCTACGCCGACTTCCTGCCGTTCGAGTCGCCGCCCAAGACCGCGCTCGCGGCGGGCATCACGCCGCTGATCCGAGCGGACCGGCTGGCTGAGCGGCTGGGCGTGGGGGAGGTGTGGGTCAAGAACGACGCCGCCAATCCCACCCACTCGTTCAAGGACCGGGTGGTCACGGTCGCCCTCGCCAAGGCGGTGGAGCTGGGGTACGAGGTGGTCGCGTGCGCGTCCACGGGCAACCTGGCCAACGCCGTCGCGGCGCACGCGGCCGCGGCCGGGCTGGAGTCGTACGTCTTCGTGCCCGCCGACCTCGAGGAGCAGAAGATCCTGGCGACCGGGGTGTACGGCACCAACCTCGTGGCCGTGAGGGGCAACTACGACGACGTCAATCGCCTCTGCACCGAGCTGGCCGGCGAGCGCGAGTGGGCGTTCGTGAACGTGAACGTGCGGCCCTACTACGCCGAGGGCTCCAAGACCCTGGCCTTCGAGATCGCCGAGCAGCTCGGGTTCGAGCTGCCTGATCGCGTGGTGGCCCCGATCGCGTCGGGGTCGCTGTTCACCAAGATCGCGCGCGGCTTCGAGGAGTGGCGCGAGGTGGGCCTGGTGGAGGGCGAGCTGCCCGCCTTCAACGGCGCCCAGGCCGAGGGCTGCTCGCCGGTGGCCCAGGCCTTCGACGGCGGGCACGACGTGTGCCGGCCGGTCAAGCCCCAGACCATCGCCAAGTCACTGGCCATCGGCAACCCGGCCGACGGCCCCTATGCGCTGGACCTGGCGCGGCGCTCCGGCGGCGGCATCGACGCGGTCACCGACGAGGAGATCCGGGCCGGCATCCGACTGCTCGCCGAGACCACTGGGGTGTTCACCGAGACCGCCGGCGGCGTGACCGCGGCGGTGCTCGCCAAGCTCGCCGAGCGGGGCGAGATCGGCGCCGACGAGCGCGTCGTGCTGGTAATCACCGGAGAGGGGCTCAAGACCCTCGACGCGGTCCGAGGCAGCTTCGAGACGCACGAGATCGAGCCCACCTCCGAGGCGTTCTCGGAGTCGCTGGGCCTCGAGCCCGTTGCCTCTTGACCGCCGCCCGGTGACCGTGGGTAGACTGCCGCGCCCATGAGCGTGACCGTCAAGATCCCGACGCAGCTGCGCACCGTGACCGGCGGCGAGGCCGAGACTACGATCGACACGGCGGACACGGTAGGCGAGGTGCTCGACGGGCTGTACGACCGCTTCGACGGGCTCCGTGATCGCATCGCCGAGGACGGCGACCTGCGGCGGTTCGTGAACGTCTACGTGGGCGGCGAGGACATCCGCTTCCTCGACGGCCTGGAGACCTCGGTCGAGGACGGCGACGAGGTCACGATCCTGCCCGCGGTCGCGGGCGGGTAGCGCGCCAAAACGCCCGATCACGGGCATCGATCGTCGCTGCTCGGGTAGCTGACGACCATGGCGAAAAGCTTCACGAAGGGCGACAAGGTCGAGTGGGACAGTCACGGCGGCAAGGCCGTCGGAGTCGTCGAGCGCAAGATCACCTCCAACACCGAGGCCGGCGGGCGCAAGGTCAAGGCGTCGAAGGACGACCCTCAGTACCTGGTCAGGTCCGACAAGTCCGGCGGGACAGCCGTCCACAAGCCGGAGGCGCTGAGGCGACGGTAGTCAGCCGCGCTCCTCGAACAGGAGCGCCGAGACGATCGGGCGCGACTCGGGCGCCGGCTGGTCCTGGTCCGAATAGGGCCGGTTCAGCAAGTGTCCGCGGTGCACGAGGGTCGCCGACCCCCCGCCGTCCAAGTTGATCGCCTCCTCGGCATCGAAGGCGATCAGCAGCCGGGCCAGCTCGTCGAGGGTGAGCCCGCCGTCGACGCCCGAGCGGCGACCGTCGCACGCCACGGCCATGAGCTCGCGGTCGTTGATGCCCAGCGCGCACCGGGGGTGACGGCCCTGCGTGATGTCGGAGTCGAACTGCTCGGCGCCGGCCGAGAACCCCTCCAGATCGTCGCCGTCGACCAGTGAGCGACCACCGGAGACCAGCATTGGGCCGGCTTGGACCAGATCGCCGGGCGGCTCGGCAGGCAGGTCCTCGCGCCGCGCGATCCGCGCCTCTCCGTCGATGTGCACGCAGGCGCGCTTGCTCGCCCACTGCGAGGGGATCGGCTCGGCCGGCACGGGGCGGCCGGACAGCTGCAGCTCGCCAAGCGGCCGCCAGGGCTCGCGCAGGAAGAAGCCGGCGACGATGGCCTCGGGGTGGCCCTCCGAGCCGCACCACAGGTCCAGCCTGCTGGGCTCGGGGAAGTGGACGACCCGCACGGAGGTCGTCTCCAGCGGATGCCGGACCACGTAGACCGTGGTCTCCAGGGCGTCGCGCAGGCGGACGCGGGCGAGCTCGTAGGTGCGGCCGTCTGGCACGCGGCGAAGTTAGCCGGAGTGTCGGTCTGAGCGCCTGTCGCAGACGCCGCGCCGGATCGGGGCTCGGTCTGCAGGGTGCAGACCTCGGACTCGGTGACCCAGCCCATTCTCACTCCCGGGTTGGGTGCGCCCGGCGGGCTCTGAGATCAGTCGGTGGCGCCACGCTGCTCGGCAACGAAGGTCAGCAGGCTGTCGTGATCCTCCCCACAGGCGGGGCATCCCTGTAGGTGCGCTCGCATTCCGGGAACCTGCTCGTCGGCCCGCGCCCCGGCGAGCTCGAGCTCGACGTAGCGATCGAGGTTTTCGAAGCACTGCTCGCAGGTCAGTTCGGGTCCCGCCGGCCCGATGAGCCGGGCCACGAGGCCTTCGAGATCGGTGCGGTCGGGCCGTGTCATTGTCCTGGCCCCTCCAGGTCCTCGTCGACGTCGAGTCCGCGCTCTGCGAGTGCGGCTCGGAGTTTGCGGCGGGCGTCGTGGATCGCCTTGTAGAGCGCTCCGCGGGTGGTGCTGAGCCTTTCGGCGAGCACGTCGATAGGCACGTCGTTGAGCGTGACGGCGACGAGCACCTCGCGCTGGTGCGCAGACAGCTCTGTCTCGATCGCGTCGCCGAGCGCGCCAAACAACTCGATCGTTTCGGCGTCCTGCTCTGGGCCGGCGGCGCGGTCGGCGATCACGCCCCAGCTCTCGGGCTCGAGTGGCACCTCATGTCCCTGCCAGCCGCGGCGGCGGACCTTGACCGCCGCCTCGAGCAGCGCGAACTTGTAGGCCCAGGTGGTGAAGCGGCTGTCGCCGCGGAACCTGTCGAGCTTGCGGAGCACGGCGACCAGCGCGTCGTCCGCGGCTTGCTGGGCGAGGTCGTCGAGATCGCCTCCGCGCAACTGTGGGAAGCCGGCGCCGCGGCGGTTGACCTCGAAGCGCGCGCCCTTGAGCAACAGCTCGTGCAGGCTCTCGATCGCCGCCTCCCGCTCCGGGCTGTCCGAGCGAAGGCGATCCAGCCAGTCCTCGGAGTCGGCGTCGTAGGGAGAGGTCTCAGGGACGCGCGGTGTGGACACGGTTGTGTGGGAGACCGTACTCGACGGCGGGGGTGTGCCAGTTGGGGTCGGAAGCAGGGTCATTCGCCGCTGAGTGGTGCCACGATGCGCGCAGCCAGTTCGGCGGGGCAGCCGCGGTCGATTAGCCCCAGCATCGCGTGGAGGTCGTAGGCGGGATCCTCCGCCAGCACCGCTGCGCGCCGCCTGCTGAAGCCCGCGTTGCGCAGCCGCTGCGCGCGCCAGACGACCGGCGGCTCGACGTCGAGGTGCAAGGCGAGCTGTCGCGTGAGCCGTCTGATGATCTCTTTGCGTCCCGCGGGCGAGATCTCTTACGTCTCGGTTCGGGGGAGCCGGTGCACGCACATGCGACTCGGTGCCGCTGATGTCCTGTCAGCGTCGGCAGGCGGCGTAGTGCTATTTCAACCGCTTGGGTAAGACGCGTGGCCCGGGAGTCGCATATGGGTCATGACCTTCTCCAACGGGACTGGACCCATCGCCCTGGTTGCCCCGCCGCAGAGGCCGGAGAGGGAATGGCAAAACGGTGACCACAGCCCTGCGTGGACTGGTTCGCGACGACCCTCGCACGCGCCAGGAGTTCCTGGCGCTCACGACAAGGAGCGAGCATGACCACTGACATGAACCGTCTCCAGGAACTGCACGACGCCGGCGTCTCGGTCTGGCTCGACACGCTCTCGCGTGACCTGCTCGAGGACGGTGACTTCGCGAAGCTGGTCGACGACTATGCCGTCACCGGCGCCACCTCGAACCCGACGATCTTCGCCAGGGCGATTACCGGGTCGGACCGCTATGACGAGCAGCTGCGCTCGCTCGTCTCAGCTGGCATCGACGACACGCAGGAGATGTTCTTCGGCGTGGCCCTCGAGGACGTGCGTCGGGCCGGTGGCATCCTGCGGCCGGTCTACGTCCGCAGCGGCGGCGGCGACGGCTTCATATCGTTCGAGTGCACCCCCGACCTGGCAGACGATGCCGAGGGGACGATCGTCCAAACGCTTGACCTCCGGCAGCGGCTCAGCCTGCCGAACGTGCTGATCAAGGTGCCGGCGACGGCGGCCGGCGTGACCGCGATCGAGGAGCTGACCGCCGCAGGGGTCAACGTCAACGTGACGCTGCTCTTCTCCGTCGATCGCTACGAGGAGGTGATCGAGGCCTACCTGCGCGGGCTCGAGCGGCGGGTCTCGGCTGGGCAGCCGGTCGACGGCCTCGCGTCCGTGGCGTCTTTCTTCGTGTCCCGAGTCGACACCAAGGCGGACGCCGCTCTCGCGCCCGACTCGAAGCTCCGCGGAGAGGTGGCGATCGCCAACGCCCACGTGGCCTACGGCCGCTACCTGAAGCGCTTCGCCGGCGAGCGCTGGGAGACGCTCGAGGCGGCCGGCGCGACGCCGCAGCGGCCGCTCTGGGCCAGCACCGGCACGAAGGACCCGAATTACTCTGACGTGCGCTACGTCGAGCGGCTGATCGCCCCCGGCGCCATCAACACGATGCCCGACGAGACTCTGCGCGCGTTCGCCTCGCACGGCAACGTCGGTCGCGCGCTGACCGCCGACGTCGAGGCAGCGGTGCGCGTCCTCGCGGCCGCCACCGCCGAAGGCGTCGACCTCGAAGCGATCACCCGCGAGCTCGAGCGCGAGGGTGTCAGCACCTTCTGCGATTCCTACGCAGAGCTCCTCGGCTGCATCGAGTCCAAGCTGGGCTCGCTGATCCCCGATTAGCCCTGCAGCCGTCAGCGCCTTCGTGTCTCCCGCTGCCGGTGCCGGCGCGCAGATCGCGACGTAAGTTCGGCGAGCTTTGGGTCGCAAAGAAATGAGCGGCTCGCACCGAGTCCGCAGACGTCCACCGCACTCAACCAGGAGGACCCACAATGAGCACTGCCATCGCGGCCGTTCTGCGGCCGATCCCGGTTCCCAACCCGAGCGTACTGCGCAGTGACCCGGCTGCCCAGGCCTTCATGCTGCTCCGCATCGCGTTCACCGTCGCGCCGATCCTTTTCGGCCTCGACAAGTTCGCGGAGGTGATGATCAGCGACTGGCCGAAGTACCTGGCGACGGAGTTCAACGACATCATCCCGGGCAGCGCACAGGATGCGATGTACATCGTCGGCGCCGTTGAAATCGTCGCGGGTCTCGTCGTGCTGGTGAACCCACGTTTTGGCGGACTTCTCGTCGCCGGCTGGCTGGGTGGCATCATCGTGAGCCTGCTGCTCGTTGGCGGCTACGGCGATATAGCGCTGCGCGACTTCGGGCTCCTGCTCGGCGCGCTCACGCTGTTCCGCCTGGCAAGCGCGTACTCCGACCCCCAACGGTCAGGCGCATCTAACGGGTAGTCGGGGGGCAGGCGTCGAGTGACCCGCCGGTGGCGCCGAGTGTCGGCGGCGGGTCATGCGCCACTCAGTAGGAGCGCCGCTGCCCGCACGCTCACGATGCCAGCGTGCCCCTATGCAGTAGGTGTGCACTCCTGCTCGTCGATGTTCACCTGCACATCTCCGTTGGCGAAGTGAAACTTGATGGTCACGGTGCAGGTGAGTTCGGGATACCGGAACTCTCGTCTGTCCAAGAGATGGCTGATCTGAAACTCACCCTGCTTGAGCAGCACGACGGAGTGGGAGTAGCCTTTGGCGGTCTCGCGGTAGCCGCCTGGCCCCGTCAAGGTGGTGGTGAAGTTGTCTTTGTAGGTGACGTGCTGGTCACCTGACGGCGTGGTTGCGCTGTGCGTGTGGGCACGCAAGTCTTGGCAGAAGGTGTAGCCGTTTCCCGCGTCAGCGCATTCGTTGATTCTGTTGTGCGTGGTGCCGCCGCTTGACGCGGCCGAGCTATTGCCCGCGACCGCCAGCACAGCCGTGGCGCCCAGGACGCTGATGCCATAAAGCGCTCGAGGCATTTCGGCTCCTTGCTGTGGAATGAGCGCCTCTGCTGCTTCGCGCGACGGTGGTTGCTACCTGCACTGAGTGTTGACCGGGAAGAAGTTGGCCGTCACGACGCCGTTGGCGTTGACGGTTACGTGGACCAGGTTGTGCTCCCAGTCGTTGTTCCCAGGGCCGGGGCCAATGAGTCCGGAGTGGTTCACGGACATCAGCACGCTCCCAACGCCGCCGGCTCTCTGGTTGAAAACGTCCCTCGACAGGCTTTTCAACTGGTATGTCGCCCCGGTTGTAAGCCCGACGGCATTGGGTTTCTCAACTCGAATCAGAGTGGTTGAGTGCACACCGCCGGTGCCATCTGTGATCGTGCTGACGCGGAAATGGAGGGTGCCGGTCACATGCACGAGTTCGCCGACGCCTCCGTTCGCGCAGGGAACGAGGCGAACCAGGTCGAGCGGAGCCGTCACGTTCGTCACCGCAGCCTGCGAGATCGCAGGTGCGGCAAAAGCGAGTACCAGGACAAGTGCAGCCGTTAAGACTTTGCGCACAGATTTCCTTCCAGCCTACGAGCAGCAGAACGCTGCAGGTTTGCGTGGTCTAACAGCGTGCGTCGGGCTGGTCAAGCGATCGGCGGGCGGAAACGCTGGCTAGTCCCGCGTCCATTCGGGCACGCGCCCGCGCCATGCGGACTGCTGCGCGACGGGCGATGGTCAGTCGATGAAGGGCAGGCGGGATTCCATTCCCGTCAGCTGAAAGACACGCTGGATCCGCCGTGGGCCGCGCACCAGGCGCAGGCGGTTCGAATCGGCACGCGAGCGGGCGTCTGCGGCGAGGACCAGCCTCATCCCTCGCGAGTCCATGAAGGTCAGTTCGCTGAGGTCGAGGACGATCTGTGTGGCGTCGCTCGCTTCGGCCTTCGCGAGTTCTTCGTCGAGCAGGGCGACGGTGGACCTGTCGAGCTCGCCAGCGGGCGAGACAACGCAGTGATCGCCGTCGAGGGTGTGGACACTCAGCAACCCTTCGCGCACCACCCGACCCTTGTCGAGGTCCTGCTGTTCGGGGTTCTTCATGGGCGTCTCCTAGACGCTTCCTCATGGCGGGACTACATGAAGGAGAGGAAGCGAAGGAGCCCGACAAGCAGTCAAGACAGCGTAGACCCTTTTGGCTCGAGCGTCCGCCCGACTTGCCGTGCGGCGCGTTGGACCGGGGTCGTCAACGAATACGGCCCGCTGTCGAAGGTGTCCTGTCCGCCCCTCACGGCTGGCGCCCGCGAAGAGGTAGCGCGGGGTGTCCGGCGTTCGAGGCGCAGTGATTGATTGGCCCCCGCCTACGACGGATACTGCGCGGGCGATGTCGCGGGAGAACGTCGAACTGGTCCGGCAGAGCTTCGAGCACCAGCTTGCGACAGAGGAGCCGATGTGGGCGGCACTCGCGGAGCACGTGGAGGTGCACGACCACGACATTCCCGACGCGGGTGACTACCAGGGTCACTCCGGCGTGACGCACTGGCTTGAGGACTGGGCGGCGCCTTGGGCGAAGTGGGACGTTGTTCCCGAGCGGTTTATCGACGCTAATGAGCGGGTCGTCGTTTTTCTCCGGGTCAGCGTCACCGGACACAGCGGCGTCAACCTCGAACGCGACGACGCGATGGTCTACACAGTCCGCGACAACCTGATCGCGCGGATCGACTACTACAACAACCGGTCGCAGGCCCTCGAAGCCGTGGGGCTGTCGGAGTAGGCGATGTCGCACCGTGCAGCGTCGATACCCGCCAGCCTGTTCGCCGTCGACGTGGCCGAGCCGACCCCCGACAGCGAGAACCCAGGCCCCGCATGAAGACCACGCCCACCCCTTCCGACCGCCACTTGCTCGGCCGCGCCTTGCTTCGCGTGGGAGCGATGGCTTAGGGTCGGCGTGGCGACTCGAAGGGGGGTGAGGTTATGCAGGTCGTCGTGCAGCATCGGATCAGCGATCCGGAGAAGTTCTTCTCCAGCGACGCTGAAGAGGTGGCTGCTAACGCGCCGTCTGGTTTGCAGGCGCGTCAGTTCTTCCCAAGCCAGGACAGGTCCGCGGCAGTCTGCCTGTGGGAGGCAGACTCGATCGACACGGCTCGTGAGTACGTCGATTCGGTTACTGGCGACGCGAGCCAGAACACGTACTTCGAGGTCGATACGGAGTACGCGATGGGTCTCCCGGAGACTGCATCAGCCGGGGCGTAGGAGGAGCGACCTCGAGGAGGGGAGCGTCCCCCGTCGGGACGCTCCTTTCTTTGCGACTCCCCCACTATGCGCACGGCCTCGGCCTTGTCCTGCGGCATCGTCTACTCCAACAGCCCCACGGCTTCGAGGGCCTACGGCTCCGGCGTGTCGTAGGCGGTGAAGATCGAGGCCTGCGGGTCGAACAGGGCGTCGAAGCTGGCGGACGCGCAGTTCGGCGCGTCGCCGTTCGGTGTGACCTTGAACTGCACCTGGTCGGCGCCCGCGTTCACGAACCCGGGTGTTGGATCGTCCCGCACCTGCAGGAGCCCCGACGCGGACGTTCCGTCCACCGTCTTGCCGAGAGCGCCGACCGCCGCGTCGCGGCCGTGGACGGACAGGCAGGTGACGTCGCCGGAGAACGTGTTGCCGAAGTCGCCTGGAAGCTGCAGGCGGCCGGTCGCGCCGCCGCCCCCGCGGTCGCTCTCGGCCTGCACGTTGCCGGTGTGCCCGATGCCGGTGAACTGCAGCGCGAAGAAACCGCGCAGGAGATCACCGCTCGGCTTCAGGGTGCGGAAGGTCCGAGTCTGGGCGCAGACCTCGCTTTGCGCCCCTTGGTCGCGCCCGCAGAGCCGGAACGAGTACTCCGTGTCTGGTACGAGCGCGTACGGGCCCACGGGGAGTTCGGCTGCGAGAACGGTCCGGTGACGCCGCCAGGAATGGTCTTCGGGAGCGTGCCTCCGCGCTCACTTGGCCGGGCCGTCGTCCACAAGTCAAAGCGCACGTCGGCCGGTCCGTTGTTTGTGGTGCCCCGCCCGTTCAATCTCGCGTGGTCGAACGCGATGTCCGAAGCCGGCTCCGTCGAGCCGTAGCAGCCCGACACCGAAAGCACGATCACAGCCCCAAGCAGCACAACGATAAGCCGCACGCGCACGACGGTACCGCCGCCAGACATGCCCTTCAAGCCAAACCCCGGGCCGGTCTCCTCGCCGGTCGCGAGCCGCCGCTCCACGTTCTCCTGCGACCGCCTACTCCGCCAGCCCCGCGGCTGCGAGGGCTTGTGCAGCTCTTGGTAGAGAACGATTCGCACAACGGAGCCGTCGCGAAAAGCCCAAAGGTTGGTGGTGTCGGCCTTCAGTCTGATCCCGTCCCGGCCCTTGAAGTGAATGGTCAGGGGCACCACCAAGTAGTCATCAGCTTCGATGAAGTCGTGCGGCTCGAACTGAACGGACTCGAAGGTCGCGTTGAGTTCCTCAAGGGAATCCCCGTACTTGGTTTCGCGGGTAGACGCCCCGATACGGCCCGAGCGCCCGCGAGAAGTCGAGCACGAACCCAGGAGTCGCATGCTTGAGCGCCGCTTCGAAATCTTCACGGTTGTAGGCCTCCAAGAAGGCACGGGCGGTAGCGACGTTCTCCTGCGACATCGCCTACTCCGCCAGCCCGGCGGCTGCGAGGGCCTCCGACTCCGTCATGAAGACCTGGCTGCGGACCACCTTGCCGTCGCTCAGCTCCCAAAGCTGAAAGACGAGGGCGTCGAGCGGGACGCCGCTAGCTCTCCCTTTGCCTGTCAGCCGGACGCGGACGAGCACGAAGTTGCGGACGGCGGTGAAGTCCTCGGGCGTGACGGTGTAGTCCTCGAAGGCCTCGCGGGCTTCCTCGCTAGAGCGAAGGAATCCGCTCGGCCCGTAGCGAGTGCCGGAGGCTGTGCCGGCGATGCCCAGGCCGCCAGCGTCGGCCAGTTCGGCGTCCGGAGCGATGAGGGCTACCACCCCCTCGAGGTCGCCGGACGAGTACATCTCGTAGCCCCGGCGCACCAACTCCACGTTCTCCTGCGACATCGCCCGCCCAGTATCCGTCGTAGGCGGGGCCCAAGCAATCACTGCGACTCGAATGCCGGAGACCCCGCGCTACCTCTTCGCGGGCGCCGGCTATGAGGGCAGGACAGGACACCTTCGACAGCGTGTCGCACCAGGTAGCGGCGTTGATGGGCCGTGGCTGCACGGCTGCGGAGGCCGCAACTGCTGTTGAGGTGTCCCCTCGGACGGTGACCTTGACGTAGTCGCCTGCGGGGGTCGGGGTGGGGGGTGCGCGTTTGGGCGCAGACGGGCGTAGGCGAAGAGCTGTTCTGGTCAAATACCGCAGAGCACTGAACGAGTTTCGCTCGCGACCAGCAGGTCCGTCACCCGCTCGGCAAATGGCCCGCTAGCCCCGGCTGGCAAGGACCGGGCTGGTTTCGCGGCCCCAACGCGTCGTGAACGGCTCTTCGGCCGCCCAGTACTCGAAGTAGCTGGTAGCGGGCCCGTTGTTGGCGGTTCCTTGCGCTCGGAGGGTGGCGCTGTCCTCACCGATGTTGGTGGCCGGCTCGGTCGAGCCATAACACCCGCCGAGCACCAGCACGCAAAGGGCCAAGACGAAGGTGGAACCTGCGCGGGCCATCGGGCACTACCTTTCGTCAGCCCAGCCAGCGCGGTAGGTTCCTCGTCTGTCGCGACGAACCAACGCAGTCGCCCTGTTCTTGAAGGTGGTGCCGTAGTTTCGCCAGCCACCGTTCTTGCATTGGTCTTTCGTGGCGGAGGCACGGGCGGTGCCGGTCGGGGACGATAACTTGCCCGGTCGTTTCCCAGACGAATCCTTGGTCGTTCCAACCGGTCACGGGAAAGCCGCCACCGGGGCCATCTGGCGCCAGGATCGGGAACGAACCGCCCCCGAAGATGTCTCCTCCCTGGCTTACGGGACGATTGGCATAACCGGAAATGGCCAGGTAGTAGACCCCTCCGGCGCTCGGAGTAAGCGCATCTCCGGCGGGCAGATTCGACTGGAAACCGAACTCCCCGAAGAAGTCATCGTTCGCGTAGACGCCTCTCCCTGTGGCATCGAACGGAACAGCCGGGGGTCGGCCGCCGATCAGGCCGATCCTTGTAGCACGGGGCTCGTCCTTGTCGGGGGCCGTATAGTCGGTAAGCCCCCCCTGTCGCTGCGCTTTCAGGCAACTACCTGCATCCCCCTCTAAGCCCCCGTACAACGGCCCAGGCCACTGCCGGCGTCGCGAGAACCGAGCGCACCCCACCCGCAATGATGCGCCGAGTCCTTTCATACCAATACTCCTTGCGCCGACGCTATTGTTTCGCGAGTATCTGGTCGAGTCATGGTTCGCGCTCACGTGACCTTGACTCCCGTTGCTTTCAAGCCGACGGAGTCGCCCTGGTTCTTGAAGCCGGGGAAGTCTGCGCCAGCCGCCGTTCTTGCACTGCTCCTTCGAGGTCGGGGGAGGGCTGGGCGTCGGTCACGACGATGTCGCCGAGTCGATCGGCCGTGCCCGACGGGAGCGGTCCCCGCCGGGCGCGTCGGGGTGGCGAAGGTGCGCTGGGGAAGCGAGTCGGGCGTTCACAGGCGAAGAGGCCGTTGCTGTCAAAACCGCAGGATGCCGTCCGTGTCGCCAGTCCTCGCGACCACCAGTCCGCACCGCTCGGTCAAATCGCCCGCCATCTGGCTGCCGCATGACGCGCGGTTGCCCGTCGCCCGCGGCGGTCACCTGAAGGTCGAGTCGAGCAAGACTTCCGCCGCCCATAGGATCGTCCCGCTGGGACTCTCGCCGGACGGTTCGCTGGAGACGCTCGAAGGTCCGGTAGGTGCGTCCGTTCTCGGCGGGTCGCCTTCCTTGCGGAGGCCGGTCTCCGTCACCGATGTGTGGCCATCCTGGCCCCGGCGACCATCAGCCCGCCGGCACGAGGGCACCGCAATGGCCAAGCCGACGTGGACGGCAGTCTCCCTCCTCATCGGGCACTCCTTTCGATCGAGTCCAGTGCCCTGTGGTGCGCGGCCTACCACCCCCGAAGGGCCGAAGTCAACCGATGGACTGGCTTGACCGCGATGCGAACATACGTTCGTGTCGATCAAGGCTTTGTCCTACGCGAACTTCAAGCGCTCTCTCGCCACCAACGACCTCCTCCTGATCAGAGCCGCGGCTGCGAAACTGCCAGCGGTCCCTGGACGACGCGCTGCAGATCCTGCCCGCGATCGCCGCCTCGGAGCCCCATCTGTTCGACAGGGCCTGCTGCCGCTGGTTGGCCCGCTTGGCGCTGGAGACCAATGTCGATCTCGAGCAACTTGGGGTCGCGCTCGCAGCACTCGACCGGTTGCCCGACGATCCCGACCGGTCAGTAGACGTCCTCGCCAGTTTCGCTCGGCCACCTCAACCAGCTCATCGACCTCATAGTCAACGTCGCCGAAGGCAGAGATCCGGTCACGCCAGCTTTGGCGCACCCCATCATGCCCCCGGTAGATCGGCTTCGAGTCCAGAAAAGCTGCATCCCAACGCGAGAGGTCCCAGACAATCTGGTCCGCGTAGAAGGCGAACGGGGTCACGTCGTCACGTCGGGCCACAGCGTCGTAAACGCTGCTCGCACGATCTCCACGTTCTGCGACATCGTCTACTCCGACAGCCCCACGGCTTCGAGGGCCTGTTGTGGCTCGCGGAACGCCCGGAAGCAGAGCACCTTGTTGTCTCGGAACTTGAGCATCCAGCCCGCCGGGGTTGCGCTCTCCGCGCCGCTGCCCTTGCCGCGATAGTGGATCCGGCCGACGAGCACGACGATGTCGCCCGCTGCGAGCGTCTGGTCCACCTCGGCACGCGCCATCTCCCACGCATCCTCGAGGTCGCTCATGTATTGGCGCGCCCCGTCGTGGCCGCGATACATACCGCCCTCGCCCAGCGCGAAGAAGGAATGCCATTCGACATCCGGATCGGCCAAGGCGATCAAGCGCACAGGATCGCGCGTCCCGAGCGTGTCCAGCACCCTGCGGGCCAACTCCACGTTCTCCTGCGACATCGCCTACTCCGACAGCCCCACGGCTTCGAGGGCCTCCTTGCGAGATTCGTACAGGCGGTAACGGACCACTTTCGAATCCATGAGGTCGTAGACGCCATGGAACTCGCGCTCTGTTCTAACGCCGCTGCCCCGTCCTATCCCGCTCTGGCGGAACACATCCACGACCGACCCACCCGCATCTATGTACTCGCTCCACTCAACCTTGTAGTCCTCCCAGGCTCCCAGCCACTCGCGGAAGAACCGCTCGACTCCCCGGTGGCCGTGGTAGATGCCCGCAGAGGGCATCTTGCTCGCGGACGTATCCCAGACAACATCTGGATCGAAGTACTCACGCCACGCATCGCGGTCGCCTGCCTCGAACACGCTGCGTGAATGCTTTGACCACCTCGACGTTCTCCTGCGACATCGCCTACTCCGACAGCCCGGCGGCTGCGAGGGCTTCGGCCGGCGTTTCGAAGTAACGAACCCGGGTGAATCGCCCCGGGCCTGTACCGGGGCGGAAGTCGAGGAGCCATGCAAGCTGTTGCTGCACCGCGAGCCCACTCGTCCTGCCCTTGGCTTGCAACCGGCCGACCATCAAGACGCAGTTTCCAAGGTCGCGGTATTCGTCGACGTCGACCGCGAACCACTCCCACGCTTCCGCGAGGTCGCGGAGGAATTGCCTGATACCCCCGTGGCCGCGGTAGGCGCCCGTCCCACCGGACAGACTTGCCAGGTAGGACCTGTACTCAAGGTTCGGATCAGCGAGCTCCAGCAGCGTGCCCAGGTCTCGCCGGTTCAGCGCCCCGATCCATCCCTGCACCGCCTCCACGTCCTCCTTCGACATCGCCTGCGCAGTATCCGTCGCGAGCGGGGGCCAAGCAATCACTGCGCCTCGAACGCCGGACACCCCGCGCTACCTCCTCGCGCGCGCCAGCCATGAGGGGCGGACAGGACACCTTCGACGCGTGTCGCACCAGGTTGCGGCGCTGTGGGCCGTGGCGCACGGCGGGGGAGGCGGCGGAGGCGTGGGGTGTCGCCGCGGACGGTGCGCCGGTGGATTGAGCGTGGGCGGCGGGACCCGGAGTCACGTTCGGGGGGTTCGCCGCGGCGGTCGAGCGGCGCGCCCGGGAGGCTGCCGGGCCGATGTCGCTCGACGAGTTCAAGCTGGCTGCTGGCGCGAGCGATTCGGCGCGGTTCGGCCCCGCGCTGTCGGCTCTACCTGCGACGCGAGAGATCGGAGCAGGGCGCATCCACCTCGAAGGCGGAGGACCCGTTCGCGTTTACGGACGAACTCGCCGCCCGGCGCGGAAGGCGACCCGCGTCGTGAGCGGCATGTCGCCCCTGATGTGCCTCAGGAGGTCGGGAGCGGCCTGAGGGATTGGCCGCCCTCGCCCCCCAAGAGCGTTAAGCGTCCAGCCTTAGCCTGCGGGCTGGTTCCTGCCGCTCGTCGCTACGAAGCTGACGCAGTCGCCCTGGTTCTTGAACCCGGTGGTAGTTGCGCCAGCCGCCGTTCTTGCACTGGTCCTTCGAGGTGGGGAAGGGCGGGGCGTCGGTGACGACGATGTCGCCCTGTCGATTACATGTGTCACCCCGGGGCGAAGGTTGCGGGGACGAGGAGCAGTCCGTCGGACCCGGTATTGGCTCTCCGCCCAGTTGCCCTTGACTTCGGCCCATTCGATCGTGTCTTGCGCGGAGCCGGTCCGCCCCGTCCACGACTCGGACCAGACCCGCGAAGGCTAACAGTCCGAAGAAGAGAGCGTGATGGAGAAGCCGACTACGGCCCTGTTATCGCTAACCGAGAGACAGGTGACGCTGCCGTCCAATTCGGACCCAATCTCCGCCTTGGTGCCGCCCAACCGTTCCGGTTGGGTTCTCGCCGGACGGACCACTATGCGCATCGACCCCATAAACCAGAAAGGGGACGGGGCCCGCAGTCACCTGGCCGGTGACCGAATCGCCGTCAGGCGGCTGCGCGGGAGCGGGTGGCGCGACCGCCAAGACCACCGCGGCAACAACCCCAACAGCCGTGCAACCGAACCTTCGCCTCATTGGGCACCCCTTCCGATCGAGTCAGGTGCCTGTACTGCGTGGCCTACCACCCTCGCCGGGCCGAAGTCAACCCGCGGACCCGTTTGACCACCGCGAGTGCCAGCCCGGCAAGGCTCGTCGAAAGGAGGGTGCGCCGCGATCTGAGCAACCGTCCCCCGGCGCAGGTAGCGGCGCGTCGCGGTGGGCTCGGGCGGTTCGGGGGCGGCGGGTGGCGCGCAGCATAACCCGCGCCCAAGTCCCGTGTATCGAGTACGCAGTCGCCGTTGCGGTGGCGTAGAGTCGCCTTCGTTAACCAAAGTGGGGCGGCGCCGCGCAAACGGCCCGCCCCGTGGCCCAGGAGGTTTGAGCTCCATGGACATCACGCAGCCTATGACCGCGCCGGGGAGGCGCGCCTGATGGCCCGCCCCGCGACAGGCAGCGTCAGAGAACGCCGCGGCAAGAACGGCACCACCTACGCGATCCGGTTCCGCGCCTACGGGCGGCCTGAGCATCTGACCCTCGGCTCGTCCGCGGACGGGTGGAACCGCGAGCGGGCAGAGAGCGAGCTGGCGAACGTGCTGGCCGATGTCCGTCGTGGCATTTGGAAGCCGGGGACGGTTGCGCCACCGGCACCGCCCGAGGACCCGACCCTGCGCGCCTTCGCGACCGAGTGGCTGCGAGTCCGTGTCGCCGGCGCTCGCGGACGAGCACAGTGAGCAGGTACCGGTGGCAGCTGACCGACCACCTGCTGCCGTTCTTCCACGACCACCGGCTGACGGAGATCACGATCGCGGAGGTGGACCGCTACCGCGACTGGAAGGTGCGGAGAAGCGCTTGAGCGCGGGGGAGATCAACAAGACGCTCATCCGGCTCGGCCAGATTCTCGACGTCGCCGAGGAGCGTGGCCTGGTCGCGCGCAACCCGCTGCGGGTCAACCCGAGGCGCCGGAAGCTGAAGGCGTCGAAGCCAAGGGCGGTGTGGCTAGACCGTGCCGAGCAGATCGAGTCGCTCCTGGCTGCGGCGGGCGAGCTCGATCGCGAGGCCCGCGAGGACCGACGCCATGTCCCACGGCAGGCGATCGTGGCGACGCTCGTGTTCGCCGGCCTGCGCATCGAGGAGGTTGTGCGCGCTGCGGTGGCGAGACGTGGACCTAGCGGCCGGACGCCTGAACGTCGCCGCATCCAAGACCGACGCCGGCCGCAGGTACATCACGCTCCTGGCGCCGCTGCGGGAGGCGCTGACGATGCACAGGGCGAACGTCGAGCAACCGGCCGGTGCCGCCTACGTGTTCGCCACCCGGGAGGTGGGGCGCCCGCACAAGAACAACCTCCGAAGCCGGTGTTCAACCCGGCGGTCAAGCGGGCCAACAAGAATCTCGAGGCGACGGCCTGGTGCCGCTGCCCGAGGGGCTGACGCCGCACAAGCTGCGGCACACGTTCGCCAGCCTGCTCGTCGCGACCGGCTGCGACCCAGTGGACCTGATGAGCCAGCTCGGGCACACCGACCGGCGTTCACGCTCCGGTTCTACGCGCACGCGATGCAACGGCGACCCGGAGGAGGAAGCTGAAGGCCCTTGTCGAGGGCGTCCAATGGGCAAATAGGGCACAGAATCGGTCTCAGACTCGCGGTCAAGGGCGCCCGCGACGAGGCGAGGTTGACGCCGGAAAGCGGCTCTGAGCAGGAGGTTCGTGAACGCGCCCGGCAAGATTCGAACTTGCGACTTCTGCCTCCGGAGGGCAGCGCTCTATCCACTGAGCTACGGGCGCCGGTGGCGCCAGTCTAGACCCACGTGATCGCCGTCATCTCCGACACCCACCTGCCCCGCGGCGAGCGGCGGCTGCCCGACGCTTGCGTGGAGCGGCTCGCGCGCCGCCGACCTGATCCTGCACGCCGGCGACGTGATGACGGCCGACCGCGCTACGCCGAGCTCGAGCTGATCGGGCCGCCCGTGCTGGCGGTGCACGGCAACGTCGACGACGACGAGCTGCGCCGGCAGCTGCCGGCCGAGCGGATCGTCGAGGCGGGAGGGCGCGCAGATCGGGATGGTCCACGACGCCGGGCCCGCCGACGGGCGCCTCGCGCGGCTGCGCGAGCGCTTCCCCGACTGCGGACGCCGTCGTCTTCGGCCACTCGCACATGCCGCTGCACGAGGAGCGCGGACGGCTTCCAGATCTTCAACCCCGGCAGCCCCACGGAGCGCCGCCGGGCGCCCGCGCACACGATGGGCCTCGCGCGGTCGATGGAGGCCGCCGTCGATCGAGCTTCGAGCCTCGTGCGGCTGACGTCGGTCCGTCCAGCGGCTGGCGAAGATAGGCCGCGCCATGGACCTCGACGTGCTCTTCGCCGGCACGGCCGCGTCCGCGCCCACGGCGCGCCGCGGCCTGCCCGCCACTCTGCTGCGCCGCGGCGGCGAGAAGCTGCTGTTCGACTGCGGCGAGGGCACCCAGCGCCAGCTCGTGCGCTCGGTCGGGCTGCGTCGAGATCGACGAGGTCTACATCACCCACTTCCACGCCGACCACGTGCTCGGGCCTGCCCGGGATGCTCAAGACCTACGGGCTGCAGGCGCGCGAGCGGCCGCTGCGGGTCTTCGGCCCGCCGGGGCTGCGGCGCCTGTTCGAGGTGCTCGCGCCGGTGATCGGCCGGCTGCCGTTCGAGGTCGAGCTGAGGAGCTGGAGCCGGGGCCGAGCTGCGCGCGCGACGGCTACCGGATGGCCGCCTTCGCGGTCGAGCACGGCGTGCCGGCGCTGGGCTACGCGCTGGTCGAGGACGAGCGCCCCGGGCGCTTCGACGAGGCGCGCGCGCGCGAGCTCGGCGTGGAGCCGGGCCCGGACTTCGGCCGCCTGCAGCGGGGCGAGGCGGTGGGCGACGTGACGCCCGGACCAGGTGCTCGGCGAGCCCGCGGCGCGGCCGGACCGTGGTGATCGCCGGCGACACCGCGCCGTGCGAGATGACCCGGGCCGTGGCCTGGCAGGCCGACCTGCTGGTGCACGAGGCCACCTTCTGCGACGAGGACGCCGAGCGCGCCGAGGAGACGGGCCACTCCACGGCACGTGGCGCGGCCGAGCTGGCGGCCGCGGCCGAGGTGGAGCTGCTGGCGCTGACGCACATCTCGTCGCGCTACCCGGTGAGCGCGCTGCAGGACGAGGCGCGCGCCGCCTTCGAGCGCACGATCGTCCCGCGCGACTTCGACCGCGTGGAGATCCCGCTTCCCGGAGCGCGGGCCGCCCGAGCACGTGCGCGGCGAGGACTGACCGAGCGCCTGACGGCTGACGGTGCTGACGTCCGCCCCTGCTACTCTCGCCGCGCTCCTTTAACCCGGTCCCGAGAGGCCAGGAAGGACGTTCCGAATTGACCCACAAGGTCGTGCTCGACCGCGACGACGTGCGGCGCACTCTGGTGCGCATCGCTCACGAGATCGTCGAGAAGAACGGAGGCGAGCCGATCGCGATCGTGGGCATCCACCGCCGCGGCGCGCTGCTCGCCGGGCCGCCTGCGCGACCTGGTGGCCGACCTGCGTCGGCGAGCCCGTGCCGCTCGGCGACGTGGACATCTCCTTCTACCGCGACGACGTCGGGCATGCGCGACCCGGGCGCCCAGCCGGTGGTGCACGCCTCGCACGTCGACTTCCCCGTCGAGGAGACCACGATCGTGCTGGTGGACGACGTGCTCTTCACCGGGCGCACCGTGCGCGCCGCCATCGACGCGCTGTTCGACTACGGCCGCCCGCGCCGGGTGCAGCTGGCGGTGCTGGCCGACCGCGGCCACCGCGAGCTGCCGATCCGCCCCGACTACGTGGGCAAGAACCTGCCGACCGCCCGCAGCGAGCGCGTGAACGTGCAGGTCGAGGAGCTGGACGGCGAGGACCAGGTGGTCATCGAGGAGCCGGCCGAGATCGCGGATCACGAAGGGAGAGGGCAGTGAAGCGGCACCTGCTGTCCGTCGACGACCTCGACGCGCGACGACATCGAGCGCATCCTCGGCCGCGCCGAGAGCTTCGCCGAGGTGTCCGGGCGCGAGATCAAGAAGGTGCCCACGCTGCGCGGGCGCACGGTGATCAACCTCTTCTACGAGGCCTCCACGCGCACCAGCTCCTCGTTCGAGATCGCCGCCAAGCGGCTCTCGGCCGACCTGGTGACGCGTCAAGGCCCAGGGCTCCTCGGTGGACAAGGGCGAGTCGCTCAAGGACACGGTGCAGACGCTCTCGGCCTACGACCCGGCGGCGATCGTCTTCCGCTCGCCCAACGTGGGCGCCGCCGGGCTGGTGGCGCGCTGGACCTCGGCCTCGGTGATCAACGCCGGCGACGGCAAGCACGAGCACCCCACCCAGGCGCTGCTCGACCTCTACACGCTGCGCCGGCGCGCCGGGCACCTCGAGGGGCTGAAGGTGTGGATCGTGGGCGACGTGCTGCACAGCCGGGTGGCCCGCTCGAACATCCTCGCCTTCGGGCGGATGGGCTGCCACGTCACCGTCTGCGGCCCGCCCACGCTGATCCCGCGCGGAGTCGAGTCGCTCGGCTGCGAGGTGCGCTACGACCTCGACGAGCTCGGCGAGGCCGACGTGGTCTACGCCCTGCGGATGCAGCGCGAGCGGATGGCGGGCTCCTTCGTGCCCTCGCTGCGCGAGTACGCCGCCCGCTACCAGATCGACGGCCGCCGGCTGGGCAGCGCCCAGCTGCTGATGCACCCGGGCCCGGTCAACCGCGGGGTGGAGCTGTCGGCCGAGGTGATCGACTCGCCGCAGGCGCTGATCACCAACCAGGTCGAGTCCGGGGTGGTCGTGCGGATGGCGGTGCTCTACGAGCTGCTCGCCGGCGGCCGGGTCCGGGCGTCGAGGCGGCACGAAGGCCGGGCCGCGGACGAGACCACGGAGCCCCAGCCCGCATGAGCGCCTCCGCTGCGATCGCCCTGGATCGCGCCGACGTGCCGCCCGCGACTGCGCTGATCCGCGGCGCGCACCTGCTGGACCCGCGCACGGGCCTCGACGGTCCGGGCGACCTGCTGGTGCGCGACGGGGAGATCGCCGAGATCGGCGCGCCCGGATCGCTCGAGGCCCCCGACGACGCCGAGGTCGATCGACGCGGAGGGCCTGCACGCGTTCCCGGCCTTCGTCGACCCCCACGTTCACCTGCGCACGCCCGGCCGCGAGGACGAGGAGGACATCGAGACCGGCACCCGCGCGGCGGCGGCCGGCGGCTTCTGCGCGATCCTCGCCATGCCGAACACCGACCCGGTGGTGGACTCCGCGCCGGTGCTGCGCTCCCTGCGCGAGCGCGCCCGCGCCGAGGCGCGGATCCCCACCGGGTTCACCGCGGCGGTCACCGTCGGCCAGGACGGCGAGCAGCTCACCGAGATGGCCGAGCTGGCCGACGCCGGCGCCGCCGGCTTCACCGACGACGGCCTGCCCGTGCGCGCCGCCGGCGTCATGCGCCAGGCGCTGCAGTACCAGCGGCTGGCCGGGCTGCACGCTCGCGCTGCACGAGGAGGACCCGTCGCTGTCGGGGAACGGCGTGATGCACGAGGGCGAGGTGTCGGCGCTGCTCGGCGTGGCGGGCATCCCGTCGGTGTCCGAGTCGATGATGGTGGCGCGCGACACGGAGCTGGCCGCCTACGAGGACGGCCGCATCCATGTGCAGCACGTCTCGGCGCGCGGAGACGGTCGAGGTCCTCGAGCGCGCCAAGGCCGCCGGCGTGCAGGTCACCGCGGAGGCCACGCCCCACCACCTGCTGCTCACCGACGAGTCGGTGCGCGGGCTCGACACCCACCGCAAGATGAACCCGCCGCTGCGCTCCGAGGCCGACCGCCAGGCGCTGATCGACGGGCTGCGGTCCGGCGCGCTCGACTGCATCGCCACCGACCACGCCCCGCACGCGCGCGAGGAGAAGGAGGAGCCGTTCGAGCTCGCGCCGATGGGCGTCACCGGCCTGGAGACCGCCTTCGCGGCGCTGCACACCGACCTCGTGGTCCCGGGCGTGCTCGAGCTGGGCCTGGTGGTGGAGCGGATGACCGCCGGCGGGCGAGCCGTTCGGCCTCCCGATCCCGCGCCTGGAGAAGGGCGCGCCCGCCGACGTGTGCCTGGTGGACCTGGCCTCGGAGTGGGAGGTGGGCGAGGCCGGGTATGAGAGCCGCTCCGCCAACTGCGCCTTCGCCGGGCGCCGCGCTGACCGGCCGCGTGCGGATCACGATCGCCGGCGGGGCCGTGGCCTTCCGCGAGCGCTCGTTCGCCATCGGGGCCGTGGCCTGATGGGGGTGCTGGACCGCAGCCGCGCCGCGCTGGTGATCGTGGACGTCCAGGAGGGCTTCCGCCCAGCGGTGCTCGACTTCGACCGCGTCGCCCGCAACGCCGGGGTCCTGGCCCAGGGCGCCCGGACGCTGGGGCTGCCGCCCGTGGTCACCGAGCAGTACCCGAAGGGCCTGGGCCGGACCGTGCCGGAGGTGGGCGAGCACATCCAGGGCCTCGAGCCGGTCGAGAAGACGTGCTTCTCCGCCGCGCGCGCCGAGGGCTTCGACCTCGGCCAGCCGCGACCAGGCGCTGGTGTGCGGCATCGAGGCGCACGTGTGCGTGTGGCAGACCGCGCACGACCTGCTCGGAGGGCGGCTTCGAGGTGCACGTGGCGCGGGACGCCGTGACCTCGCGCACCGAGGAGAACCGCGAGCTGGGCCTGCACAAGATGGAGGGCGCGGGCGCCGTCGTGACCAGCGTCGAGACCGCGCTGTTCGAGCTGCTCGGCGACGCCGGCGGGCCCGAGTTCAAGACCGTCCAGGGCCTGATCAAGTGAGCGCCTACCTGCTGCTCGAGGACGGCACCCGCTTCGACGGCGATTCGGTGGGCGCGCCCGTGCCCGCCACCGGCGAGGTGGTGTTCAACACCGCGATGTCCGGCTACCAGGAGTCGGTCACCGACCCCAGCTACCGCGGCCAGATCATCGTCTTCACCTACCCGCTGATCGGCAACTACGGGGTGGCGGCCGACCACATGGAGTCCGACGCAGTGCACGCGCGCGCCGTGGTCATGCGCGAGGGGGTGGACCGCGAGGACGCGCCGCACGCCGAGGGCGGGTGGCTCACGTGGCTCGCCGACTGCGGGATCCCGGCGCTGACCGGCATCGACACCCGGGCGCTCGTGCGCCACATCCGCGACAAGGGCGCCATGCGGGGCGGGGTGTTCCCCGGCTCGCTCGACCGAGGCGGACGCGATGGAGCGGGTGATGGCCGAGCCGCCCGATGGACGGTGCCGACCTGGCCCGAGAGGTCACCCCCGACGAGCCGGTGATGCTGGAGCCGCTCTCGGAGGGCGGCGCGGCCGCGGATCGTCGCACTGGACACGGGCATCAAGGACTCGATCGTGCGCAACCTGCGCGAGCGCGGCGCGACCGTGGAGCTGCATCCGTGCGACACCCCGGCGGCCGCGCTGCTGGCGCGGGACCCCGACGCCGTCTTCCTCGCCAACGGGCCGGGCGACCCTGCGGCGCTCGGACTACGTGGTCGACACCGTGCGCGAGGTGGTGGGCAAGGTGCCCGTGTGGGGCATCTGCCTGGGCCACCAGCTGCTGTGCCGGGCGGTGGGCCTGGAGACCTTCAAGCTCCCCTTCGGCCACCGCGGCGCCAACCATCCCGTCAAGGACCTGGAGACGGGCCGGATCGAGATCACCAGCCAGAACCACGGCTTCGCGGTGCTGGGCCCGGATGGCGCGCAGCACCATCGATGCCGATGAGGCGATGCGCTGGGAGACGGACTTCGGCGCCGCCGAGCTGTCCCAGCTCAACCTCTATGACCGCACGGTGGAGGGGCTGGTGCTCAAGGACGTGCCCGGGAGCACCGTGCAGTACCACCCCGAGGCGGGGCCGGGGCCGCACGACTCGCTGCACCTGTTCGATCGGTTCCTGGAGCGCCTGGCCGCCTAGTGCCCCGCCGCGACGACATCCAGAAGATCCTCGTGATCGGCTCCGGGCCGATCGTGATCGGCCAGGCCGCGGAGTTCGACTACTCCGGCGCGCAGGCTTGCAAGGTGCTGCTGGAGGAGGGCTATGAGGTGGTGCTCGTGAACTCGAACCCGGCGACGATCATGACCGACCCCGAGTTCGCCACGGCCACCTACATCGAGCCGCTGCTGCCCGGGCCGGTCGCCAGGGTGATCGAGCGCGAGCGCCCCGACGCGCTGCTGCCCACCCTCGGCGGCGGCACGGCGCTGAACCTCGCGCGCCAGCTCACCGAGGACGGGACGCTCGAGCGCTACGGCGTCGAGCTGATCGGCGCCGACTACGAGGCCATCCAGCGCGCCGAGGACCGTGACCTGTTCCGCATGACCATGGAGCGCGCGGGCCTGCGCGTCCCGCGTTCGGCGGTGGTGCAGCTCCATGAGCGAGGCCGAGCGGTGCCTGCCCGATCTGGGCCTCCCGGCCATCGTCCGGCCCGGCTTCACGATGGGCGGCGAGGGCGGCGGCATCGCCCACACCGAGACGGAGTACCGCGAGCGGGTCGCCGAGGGGCTGGCCGCCAGCCCGATCGGGCAGGTGCTGGTGGACGAGTCGGTCATCGGCTGGGGCGAGTTCGAGCTCGAGGTCATGCGCGACCGCAACGACAACGTGGTGGTGGTCTGCTCGATCGAGAACGTGGACCCGATGGGGGTGCACACGGGCGACTCGGTCACCGTGGCGCCGCAGCAGACGCTGTCGGACCGCCAGTACCAGGCGCTGCGCGACCAGGCCATCAGCGGTCATCCGCGCGGTGGGGGTGGAGACGGGCGGCTCGAACATCCAGTTCGCGGTCAACCCCGAGACCGACGAGATCGTGGTGATCGAGATGAACCCGCGCGTGTCGCGCTCCTCGGCGCTGGCGTCGAAGGCCACGGGCTTCCCGATCGCGAAGATCGCCGCCCGGCTGGCGGTGGGATACGCGCTCGAGGAGATCGACAACGACATCACGCGGGTCACGCCCGCGAGCTTCGAGCCCACGATCGACTACGTGGTGGTCAAGTGGCCCCGGTTCGCGTTCGAGAAGTTCCCGGGCGCCGACGGGTCGCTGTCCACCTACATGCAGTCGGTGGGCGAGGCCATGGCGATCGGGCGCACCTTCAAGCAGGCGTTCGTGAAGGCCATGCGCTCGCGCGAGCTGGACGTCACGCCGCCGCCGCCCGAGGACACCGACGAGCTGCTGCGCAGCCTCGAGACCCCGGCGCACGACCGCTACGAGCTGCTCTTCGAGGCCGTGCGGCGCGGGGTGGGAGGAGGCCCAGCTGTGCGCGCGGACGGCGATCGACCCCTGGTTCATGGCCGAGATCGCCGCGCTGGCACGCGGCGAGGACCCGGAGGCCGGCCTGGTCCGGCACGTTCAAGGCGGTGGACACCTGCGGGGCGGAGTTCGAGGCCGCGCACGCCCTACTTCTACTCGGGCTGGGAGCGGCCTGGCCCGGATGGGCCGCGGCACGAGGTGCGGCGCGGCGACCGTGCCAGCGTCGTGATCCTTGGCTCGGGCCCCAACCGCATCGGGCAGGGCATCGAGTTCGACTACTGCTGCGTGCACGCGGCCATGACGGTCGCGAGCTCGGGCCGCGACGCGGTCATGGTCAACTGCAACCCGGAGACCGTCTCCACCGACTACGACACCTCGCGACCGGCTCTACTTCGAGCCGCTCACGCTCGAGGACGTGCTCGGGGTGATCGAGCTGGAGCGCCCGGAGGGGGTGATCGTGCAGTTCGGCGGCCAGACGCCGCTCAAGCTCGCCCACGGCCTCGCCGACGCCGGCGTGCCCCTGCTCGGCACGCCGGTCGAGTCGATCCACCTGGCCGAGGACCGGCCGAGCTTCGGCGCGATCCTGGCCGAGCTTGGGCTAAGGGCCCGCCGTATGCCACCGCCACGTCGGCAGCGGAGGCGCTGGTGGCCGCCGAGACCGTTGGCTTCCCCCTGCTGGTGCGGCCCTCCTATGTGCTCGGCGGAAGGGCGATGGAGATCTGCTACTCCGACGATGGGCTGCGGGGACTACCTCGACCGCACCCATGGCCCGGCCGGGCCGTCGGGCACGATCTTCCTCGATCGCTTCCTCGAGAACGCGATCGAGATCGACGTGGACGCGTTCTGCGACGGCGAAACGGTCCAGATCGGAGCGATCATGCAGCACGTGGAGGAGGCCGGCGTGCACTCCGGCGACTCGGCATGCGTGATCCCGACGATGTCCCTGGGCCCGGAGATGCTCCGCCAGGTCGAGGAGGCCACCGAGCGGATCGCGCTGCGGCTGGGCACGGTGGGCCTGATCAACATCCAGTTCGCGGTGTTCGGCGACGAGGAGCTGTTCGTGATCGAGGCCAACCCGCGCGCGTCCCGGACGGTCCCGTTCGTGTCGAAGGCGATCGGCGTGCCGCTGGCCAAGGTGGCGTGCCGGCTGATGCTGGGGGAACGGTTGGCCGACCTGGACCTGGGCCTGCCGGCCACGCCGGGGCACGTCTCGGTCAAGGAGGCGGTGCTGCCCTTCGGGCGCTTCCCCCGCGCCGACGCGCTGTTGGGCCCGGAGATGAAGTCGACGGGAGAGGTGATGGGCGTGGCCGCCGACTACCCCACGGCGTTCGGCAAGGCGCAGGCGGCGGCGGGCGCCCAGCTGCCCACCGGCGGCACGGTCTTCATATCGGTGACCGACGCCGACAAGCCCACCGCGACCCAGCTGGCAGCCTCGCTCCACGACCTCGGGTTCGACGTGCTGGCCACCGGCGGGACCGCCCAGGCGATCCGCCGGATGGGCGTGCCGGTGGAGCGCATCAGCAAGGTCAGCGAGGGCTCCCCCAACGTGGTGGAACGCATCGATGCGGGCGGGGTCGACCTGGTGATCAACACGCCGACCGGCTCCGGCGCCCGCGCGGACGGCTATGAGATCCGGCGCGCGGCCGTGGCGCGCGGCATCCCCTGCATCACCACGCTGAGCGGGGCCAGCGCCGCCCAGCGCGCCATCCGCGCGCTGCGCGCGGAGGAGGCCGAGGTGGTGCCGCTGCAGGAGCTGCACGCGCCGGCCCGGGAGGCAGCGCCGCGCGTGGAGGCCGAGTGACCGCCGCCACGGGTGGGCCGCGCACCCTCGCGCCACCGGAGCGCCGCGCGGCGGAGGTGGTGGCAAACCGCGCGGCTCGGCGCATACGCGCTGATCACCGCCCGCGACCCGGGTGGGCCGCCGGACCCACGGCCGGGGCAGTTCTACATGCTCGCCGCCCGCGAGCGGTGGGGCGGGGGCCAGGACGAGCGTCCCTACCTGCCGCGCGCCTTCTCATTCGCGCGCGCGCGAGCGCTCGCCGGTGGCGGGGCCGAGCTGGAGTTCCTGTTGGAGGACGTCGGCCCCGGGACCCACCGTCTGGGCGAGCTCGCGCCGGGCGAAGGGCTGATGCTGCTGGGGCCGCTCGGGGCGGGGTTCGCCGAGCCCGCGCCCGGGACCCGGCCCGTGCTGGTGGGCGGAGGCATCGGCACCGCCCCGGTGCTGGCGCTGCACGAGGAGCTGCGCGGCAGCGCGCAGGCCCTCCTGGGCTTCCGCACCGCCGAGCACGCGCGGGCCGCGGACCTCTTCAACGAGGCCGCCGCTCCGGCGGATGCGCCTGTGGTGGTCACCGACGACGGCTCGTCCGGGCGTCAGGCGCTGGTCACCGAGCCCCTGCGGGAGCTGATCGACCGCGACCCGGCGATCACCGTCTATGCCTGCGGCCCGCCGCCGATGCTCGAGGCGGTCAGGGCGCTGTGCGAGGAGCGTGAGGTCGTCGCCCAGCTCGCGCTCGAGGCCGGCATGGCGTGCGGGTATGGCGCCTGCTTCGGCTGCGTGGTGCCCACCCGCCGGGGGTACCTGCGCGTGTGCGTAGACGGGCCGGTCGTGGACGCGTCGCTGCTCGAATCGGCCCTACACCCGTGAGCGGTGCCCCGACACTGGGCGAGCGCTCCGGCCTGGACCTGTGCGGGGTGGCGCTGCGCGGACCGGTGCTCAACGGCTCGGGCACGTTCGACGCCATCGCCGCCCGCACGGCCTTCGGCGACGCCCTGCTCGAGGCCTTCCCGTTCGATGCCTACGTCTCCAAGACCATCACCCTGGAGCCACGCGCGGGCAACCCGCCGCCGCGGCTGTGGGAGACGCCCGCCGGGCTGATCAACTCGATCGGGCTCCCGAACAAGGGGCTCGAGGGCTTCCTGGCCGAGGACCTGCCGCGGCTGGCCGAGCTGCCCGTGCCGCTGGTGGTGTCGGTCATGGGCTTCGGGCGTGCCGAGCTGGCGGAGCTCGTGGAGGGGGTGGCGGCGCGCGACGCTGTCGCGCTGATCGAGCTCAACGTGTCGTGCCCCAACGTGGAGACGGGCCTGGTCATGGGCGCGGACCCGGGCGAGACCGCAGCGCTCGTCGAGGAGCTCCGGCCGCTCACCGTGAAGCCGCTGATCGTGAAGCTCACCCCCAACGCCAGCGACCCCGGCGCCGTGGCCGCGGCCGCCGAGGGCGCGGGGGCCGACGCCGTGTCGCTGATCAACACCCTCAAGGGCATGGCGCTTGCACCCGGCAGCTCGGAGCCCTGGCTCGGAGGGGTCACCGGCGGGGTGTCCGGGCCCGCGGTGCGCGCGATCGCCCTCGAGCAGGTGGCCGCGGTGGCGGCGCGGGTGGCCATACCCGTGATCGGCATGGGTGGCATCGCGTCCGGGCGCCATGCGGCGGAGTTCCTGGCCGCCGGCGCCACGGCCGTCGCAGTCGGCACGGAGAGCTTCCGCGATCCGGCCGCCGGGACGCGCATCCGGTCCGAACTCGACGCTATTCGCGCCGTTGGACGGGCCTGATGCCCCAAATCGGTGCCAAGACGTAGCACCTTTGCGTCCGATAGCCCGCAAAATGCGGTAGAAGGCCTGCAAACAGGCAGGAAACCGTCACGCTCCGTCAAGCGACCTAAAGCTCAGGTCGAGGTCTACGTAAATTAGGCCGGAATTTGTGATCGGGGCGTAGAACGGCGCGAATCCGTGTGTATGATCGCCGCCCATGCCGGTCGCCCCCGACTCGCTGGCCGCCACGGCCTCCGCCCCCCATACGCCCGAGCGCTCGTTGACCCAGAGGATGGACGCGCTCAAGCGCGCCAACGAGATCCGTACCAGGCGGGCCTCGCTCAAACGCGACCTCAAGGCGGGGCGCACGCAGATCCACGGGCTGCTGCTCGATCCGCCGGAATACCTGCAAACGGCGAAGGTTTTCGACCTCATGCTGGCCGTTCCCAAGTACGGGCGCGTGAAGGTCAACAGGATCCTCACCACCTGCCGGATCTCGCCCAGCAAGACCATCGGCGGGCTCTCCGAGCGCCAGCGCCGAGAGCTCGTCAGCTCCCTGCGGCGCTAACCGCCCAGCCGGGCCCATGGTCCCCGTCCTCGTAATCACGGGGCCCTCGGGCGTCGGCAAGGGAACGCTGATCCAGCGTCTGCTCCAGCGCTGCCCGCAGCTGCAGCTGGCCGTCAGCGCCACGACGCGAAGGCCGCGCCCCGGGGAGGTCAACGGCCGCGACTACCACTTCCTCGACGCCTGCCGAGTTCGAGGCGCGCATAGCCGCCGGCGAGTTCATCGAGCACGCCGCCTACGCCGGCAATCACTACGGCACCCTGCGGGCCGAGCTCGAGCGCCCCGCGGCGGGAATCGTGCTCGAGATCGACCTTCAGGGCGCCCGCCAGGTGCGCCGCACCCTGCCCGAGGCGACCCAGGTCTTCATCGCCCCGCCCTCGCCGGCCGACCTGCGCAGGCGCCTGGAGGGGAGGGGCTCTGACACCGAGTCGCAGATCGCCACCCGGCTCGCGGCCGCCGAGGTCGAGCTCGCCGCCAAGGAGGAGTTCTCGCGGGTCGTGGTGAACGACGACCTCGATGTCGCGCTCGAGGAGCTGGTGCAGCTCGCCGCTACGATGTGTGCCCCCGACGAACAGGCAACACCTTGATCAAGCCACGCCTGGACACGCTGCTGGAGCAGGTCGACTCGCACTACGCGTGCGTGTTGGTCTCCGCCAAGCGCGCCCGCCAGATCAACTCCTACTACCACAACCTCGGCGAGGGGACCTTCGACGAATACCCGCCGCCGATGGTCGAGACCGGCTCCAAGAACTACCTGAAGATCGCCCTCGATGAGGTCGCTGAGGGCAAGATCAAATACCGCTACCGGGACTGACACCGCGCCGGTGACCGGCGCGCTTAGCCCGGTGATCGCTGAGCGTGCTTCCCCAGTAGCCATGCGGCTTCTGCTCGGCGTTTCCGGGGGGATTGCGGCTTATAAGGCCGTCGAGGTGGTCCGCCTGGCCACCGCGGGCGGCCACTCGGTGCGGGTCGTTCAGACGCCGGCCAGCCTGAGGTTCGTTGGCGCCGCCACCTTCGCGGGGGTCACGGGGGCGCCGGTCCTGGTTGACGAGTTCGAGCCGGATCCGGCCCGCGGGGCCTATCCGGGGGAGCCGCTGCCCGAGCACGACCCGATCTCGCACCTGGAGCTGGTGCGCAGGTGCGACGCGTTCGCGATCGTGCCGGCGTCGGCCAACACGATCGCCAAGCTGGCCGCCGGGCACGCGGACAACCTGCTCACCAGCGCCGCGCTGGCGTGCACTGCGCCGATGGTGGTGGCCCCGGCCATGAACACGAACATGTGGGACCACCCGGCCACGCGCGCGAACGTGGAGACGCTGCGCCTGCGGGGCGCGACCATCGTGGAGCCGGGCACGGGACGGCTGGCCTCGAAGGGCGAGTGGGGAGCCGGCCGGCTGGCCGAGCCCGCCGAGGTGCTGGGCGCGATCGAGGGAGCGGCGCAGGGGGGCGCCGGATTCGCTCCGCGGTCGCTGGACGGGCTGCGGGTGCTCGTTACGGCGGGCGGCACGCGCGAGCCCATCGACTCCGTGCGCTACGTGGGCAACCGCTCCTCCGGCCGGATGGGGCTGGCGCTGGCAGCGGAGGCCGCGGCGCGAGGGGCCGACGTGACGCTCGTGGCAGCGAACGTGGCGGTGCCCGTGCCCGCGGGGGTGCGCGCGATCGAGGTCGTGACCGCGGCGGAGCTGCAAGCCGCTACGGAGGCCGAGTTCGCCCAGGCCGACGTCCTGCTCATGGCCGCTGCCGTTGCCGACTTCAGGCCCACCAACGCCGCCGCGGACAAGCTCAGGAAGAGCGGCAGGGACGGGCTCGAGCTGTCGCTGGAGCCCACGGCCGACGTGCTCGAGGGGCTGTCAGCTGCCAGGCGGCCCGGTCAGACCCTGGTGGGCTTCGCCGCCGAGCATGGTGAGGGCGGGGCCGAGCGCGCCCGCGAGAAGCTCGTGCGCAAGGGGCTGGATGCCGTGGTGCTCAACGACATCTCGCGGCCGGAGATCGGATTCGACTCCGAGCAGAACGAGGTCACGATCATCACCGGCTCGGGCGAGAGCACCGTGGCCGAGGCACCGAAGGACGTGGTGGCCGGCTGCGATACTCGACCGGGTGGAAGAGCTGAGGACGCCCACCCGGGCGGCGGGCCGGTGAGCGAGGACCCGCGCAGCGCCGAGGCCCGCGGCGAGGTCGTCTACGACCTCTATCGCCGGGGCAGCGAGCTGCTGGAGTCCGGCGACTTCGCGGCGGCCACGATCCCGCTGGAACGGGCCCGGGCGCTGGAGCCCGACAAGACCTCGATCCGCGAGGCGCTGGGTCGGGCGTACTTTCGCTCCGGCCGCTTCGAGCAGGCGGGCGAGGAGTTCGCCGCCGTGGTCGAGCGCGCCCCGGTGAACGACTACGCGCACTTCTGCCTCGGCAGGGCCCTCTACAAGATCGGGCGCCCGCAGGAGGCGCGCCGCCATGCGGTGCTGGCCGCCTGCATGCGGCCCGACCGCAAGGACTACAGGGCGTTCCGGGACCGCCTCAGGGCCGCCTAGCAGGGCCGGTCCGCCTCAGGCGCCCGCAGCTCCCAGCCAGCCGCCGCCGTCCTGCTCGACCGCCGGCTCGCGCCGGGCGCGCTGAAACTCGCGCACCGCCACGGCGCCTTCCACGACCAGCCCCAGCAGCCGGTCGAGCTCGCGCTCGTCCAGGGCCGCGGCCGGCAGGTCGGCGTACACCCACACCTCGCGCGACCGCGTGCAGCAGAAGCGGGCGAGGCGCGTGGAGCTGTTCCACCACATGAGCATCCAGGGGTCGATTCCCTCCGGCTCGGTCAGCGCGTGCGCCTTGACGGTGATCAGCCCGTCCGCCAGCCGCACCCCCACGTCCAGGGGCCAGCCGGCGGCCTGGTCCGCGCCCACCGTGAAGCCCCACTCGCCGTGCGCGAGCCGCCGGCTGTCACCCGGGAGCTCCGACAGATAGTCGTGTACGACGTCGACCGCGGCCATCGGGAGAGGGTACGGTCCAGGTCGTGCGGGCGATCGTCCAGCGCGTTGCCGAGGCGTCGGTGCGCGTAGCCGGCGTCGAGGTGGCGGCGATCGGGCCCGGACTGCTGGTGCTGCTCGGCGTGCACCGCGACGACTCGTCCGCCCAGGCCGACCGGATGGCCGCCAAGCTGCTCGCCCTGAGGGTGTTCGAGGACGACGCGGGGCGGATGAACCGGTCGCTGTCCGACACCGGCGGGGAGGTGCTCTGCGTGAGCCAGTTCACGCTGCTCGCCGACGTGGCGAAGGGCAACCGGCCGAGCTTCATCGATGCCGCTCCGGCGGACGTGGCCGAGCCCCTCTACGAGCGCGTGCGCGCGGCGCTCGGTGCGTGCGGCGGGAGCTTCGGCGAGCACATGGCGGTGAGCCTCGTGAACGATGGCCCGGTCACGATCGTGGTGGACCTGTGACGCCCTCGCCGGCGCCCCACAGGCGTCTATACTGGGCGCGCTAGGACTTTCAGACGTTCCGTGGCCCTCGGGCCGCGACTGGAGGTGGGCTTCGCAGCCCACCTTTTTTTCGCCCATGAACACCCAGGACAAACTCACTGAAGACATAGAGACGCGACTCGCGGGCCCGCTTCCCGAGGTCGAGCTGCTGGCGTGCGAGCGGGTCGCCGCCGAGCGGCTGCGGCTCACGATCGACACCCCGGACGGGGTGGACCTGGGCCTCTGCGAGCGCGTCACGGCGGAGCTGCGCGAGCTGCTCGCCGACTACTCGCTCGAGGTCAGCTCGCCGGGCCCCGAGCGGCCGCTGACCAAGCCCGACCACTTCCGCCGCTTCCTCGGTCGGCGGGCGCGCGTGAGGACGCGCCAGCCGCGCGACGGGCACAAGAGCTTCACCGGCGAGCTCGTGGACGCGACCGACGAGGAGGTCACCGTGGCCGCCGACGCGGGTGTCGTGTCGATCCCGTACACCGAGATCAGCCGCAGCAACCTTGTGGTGGGGAGAGAGGGATAGGGGGATGTCCAAGGAGATCGTCGACGCAATCCACGTGCTGGAGCAGGAGAAGGGAATCTCCGCCGACACGCTGATGGACGCCCTGGAGGACGCCCTGCTCTCGGCGTACAAGAAGAGCCCCGGGTCCGCCAAGTACGCCCGCGTGGACATCGACCACGGGACCGGTGACTTCACGGTCTTCGAGCTGCTGATCCCGCCGGACCTCGAGGAGCAGCTGCTGGCCGAGGCCGAGGAGCAGCAGGAGGAGCCCACGATCGACCCGGAGACGGGCGAGTTGCGCGAGCCGGAGGAGCCCGAGCTCGATCAGGAGCGCCTGGCCGAGTTCCGCGATCAGATCGACGAGCGCGACGTGACCCCGAAGGACTTCGGGCGCATCGCCGCCCAGACGGCCAAGCAGGTCATCCTCCAGCGCATCCGCGAGGCGGAGCGGGACATGATGTTCCACGAGTACCAGGACCGCGTGGGCGAGCTCATCACGGGCATCGTCCAGCAGTCCGACTCGCGCTACACCCTCGTGCAGCTGCGCGAGCGGGTGGAGGCGCTGCTGCCGCGCTCCGAACAGGTCGGCGGCGAGCGCTACGACCACGGAGCGCGCGTGAAGGCGATCATCACCGACGTCTCCTCGCAGGCGAAGGGGCCCAGCATCATCGTGTCGCGCCGCTCCCCGGAGCTCATCCGCAAGCTGTTCGAGCTCGAGGTGCCGGAGATCGCGGACGGGCTCGTGGAGATCGAGAACGTGGCTCGCGAGCCCGGCTACCGGTCGAAGATCGCGGTGGTCTCGCACACCTCCGGCGTGGACCCGGTGGGCGCGTGCGTCGGCCCCCGAGGCTCGCGCGTGCGGATGGTCGTGTCCGAGTTGCGCGGCGAGAAGATCGACATCATCCCGTTCAACGAGGAGCCGGCCCGGTTCGTGGCCAAGGCGCTCTCGCCCGCCCGCGTGCGCGAGGTGCTGGTAGACGACGACGGCAAGCAGGCCACGGTGATCGTTCCCGACGACCAGCTCTCCCTGGCCATCGGCAAGGACGGCCTGAACGCGCGCCTGGCCGCGCGGCTGACCGGCTGGCGGGTCGACATCCGCTCGGAGACCGAGTTCGCCGAGGAGGAGGCCGACATGGGCTTCGACGAGGAGGAGGTGGCCGGCAGGTGCGCCGCCGTCCTTGCCAACGGCAAGCGCTGCCCCAACGCCTCTCTGCCCGGCTCGCGCTACTGCGGCCTGCCCGCCCACCAGGCGCTGGCCGACCAGCCCGGCGACGAGGTCGCTCCCGCCGCGGCACAGGCGGCCGACGCGCCCGCCGAGGGCCCTGAAGCCACGCAGTAGGCGGGCTTAGACTTCACATCCGATGGCGAAGAAGCGAGTCCATGAGATAGCCAAGGAGCGCAGCATGTCCAGCAAGGACGTGCTCGCGGTCCTGCAGGCCGCCGGCCTGGACGTCAAGGCCGCCGCGTCGAGCGTCGACGAGGCCGACATCGCCATGGCCTTCGACGGTGGCAAGGGCCGCGCCGAGGCCAAGGCCTCCGAGGCTCCCGCCAAGGCCGCCGCGAAGACCAAGGAGCCCGGCGCCGCGGCGTCCAAGCCCGCCGACCCCGCCAAGCCCGCCGCCGACGGCGCGGGCGCCTCCGACCGCTCCCGTCCCGCGCGCGCGGCCCGGGGCGGCGAGTCCGCGCCGGGCGGCGCCGGACGCCGCCGGCGCGTGGTCATCGACTCGCAGGCCTCGCGGCGCGCCCCCGGCATGCCGCCTCAGCAGCAGACGCCTCCACGCAGGCGCGGCCGCCGCCGCCGCACCCCTTGGGTGGAGCCAGACCTCACCGCACAGCCGGAGCCCAAGGAGCCGGTCATCCAGATCACCCCGATCCAGTCGGGGGCGACCGTGAAGGAGGTCGCCGAGTCTCTGGGGCTGTCCGCGCCGGAGGTGATCAAGAAGCTGATGGAGCTGGGCGAGATGGCCACGCTCACCCAGACGCTGTCCGACGATGCCATCGAGGTGCTGGCCGACGGCTTCGACAAGAAGGTCGACATCCAGCACGCCGCCGACGAGGTGGCGGCCGAGCCGGTCTACGACGACCCCGACGACACCCTCTCCGAGCGCCCGCCGGTGGTAACGATCATGGGGCACGTCGATCACGGCAAGACCTCTCTGCTGGATGCCATCCGCGAGACCGAGGTCGCCGCCGGCGAGGCCGGCGGCATCACCCAGCACATCGGCGCCTACCAGGTCCATCACGGCGACCACACGGTCACGTTCCTGGACACGCCCGGCCACGAGGCCTTCACGGCCATGCGGGCGCGCGGCGGCCAGGTGGCTGACATCGCCGTGGTGGTCGTGGCCGCCGACGATGGCGTGATGCCGCAGACGGTCGAGGCCGTGGACCACGCCAAGGCGGCCGAGGTGCCGATCATGGTCGCCGTGAACAAGATCGACAAGGAGGGCGCCGACCCCAACCGCGTGCGCGGCGAGCTGGCCCAGCAGGGGCTCACGCCGGCCGACTGGGGCGGGGACACCGAGTTCTGCGACGTGTCCGCCAAGACCCACCAGAACCTCGACGACCTGCTGGAGACGCTGATCACGCTCGCCGACATCCAGGAGCTCAAGGCCAACCCCAGCGCCGAGGCCTCCGGGACCGTGATCGAGTCGCGGCTCGATCCCGGCCGCGGCCCCGTGGTCAGCCTGTTGATCCAGCGCGGCACGATGAAGGTGGGCGACGCGCTGGTGGCCGGCGAGCATCCCGGCCGGGCGCGGGCACTGCACGACTTCCGCGGAGAGCGCGTCAAGCGCGCCACGCCGGGCATGCCCGTCGAGGTGCTGGGCTTCGACGGCGTTCCCGAGGCCGGCGAGCACGTGCGCGTGGTGGGCAACGAGCGCGAGGCGCGCCGAGTGGCCGGCGAGCGTGCCAACCGGCTCAAGACAGAGGCACTCGCGCGCCGCGCGGGAGTGAGGGTGTCGCTCGAGGACGTGATGGCGCGCGCCCAGGAGGGCGAGCGAGCCGAGCTCAACCTGATCGTCAAGGCCGATGTGGCCGGATCGCTGGAGGCGCTGGCCGACGAGATCGCCAAGCTCCCGCAGACACAGATCATCGTGAACCTGATCCACGACGCGGTCGGCGGGATCAACGAGTCGGACGTGATGCTGGCGTCGGCCTCCGACGCGGTGATCATCGGCTTCAACGTCCGCCCGGTCGGCGAGGCGCGGCAGGTTGCCGACCGCGAGGGCGTCGAGATCCGCACCTACTCGGTCATCTACAAGGTGATCGAGGAGCTCCGCCAGGCGATGGAGGGCCTGCTGGAGCCGGAGGAGGTCGAGGCCACGGTGGCCACCGTGGAGGTGCGGCAGACCTTCAAGGCCTCCCGCGTGGGCACGATCGCCGGCTCGATGGTCACCGACGGCACGGTCACCCGCGGTGCGGCCGTGCGCCTGGTTCGCGACGGCACGATCATCTACGACGGCCGGATCGGGTCGCTGCGCCGATTCAAGGACGACGTGCGCGAGGTCACCCAGGGCATGGAGTGCGGCATCGTGCTCGAGAACTACGCCGACGTGAAGGAGGGCGACGTGCTCGAGGTCTATGAGACGCGCCAGGTGGAGCGCGCGCTGTGAGGCCATGGCCTTCCTGTGCCTGCTGGAGCTCGAGCTCCACCTCCCCGAGAACGGCGACCTGAAGGGCAAGCGCCGGGAGCTGGGCTCGCTGAAGGCGGCGCTTCAGCGGCGCTTCGGCGCGGCGGTGGCGGAGACCGAGCATCACGACCTGTGGCAGCGGTCCACCCTCGAGATCGCGCTGGTAGGCCGCGAGCGCCGCACGCTGGACCAGACCGCGGACGCGCTGCAGCGGTTCGTGGACGCCCGTTCGGGGGACTGGACCCGGTGGGAGCGCACGGTGATTGCAACGAGCGAGCTGCGGGAAGGATGACCGCGATGACCGGGGAGCGCATGAGGCGCGTGGACGAGGCAGTGCGCGAGGTCCTCTCGGCCCGGATCGCGACTGAGCTGAAGGACCCCCGCATAGGATTCGTGACGGTGACCGCTGTGGACACAAGCCCCGATCTGCGCCACGCCAAGGTGTTCGTGAGCGTGCTCGGGGACGCCGAAGAACGCGACGCGACGCTGGCGGGCCTGACCTCGAGCCACGGCTTCCTGCAGGCGGCGCTGGCGGCCGAGCTACGGATGAAGCACACGCCCACGCTCGAGTTCGTCCACGACGAGTCCGTGGACAGGGCGTTTCGGATCCAGGAGCTGCTGGAGGACGGCGAAGGGCCGTGACGCTCGTCACCGAAGTAGATGAGGTGCTGCAAGAGCTGCGCCAGGCCGACCGGCTGCTGCTGACGACCCACGAGAACCCGGATGGCGATGCCCTGGGCTCTCTGCTCGCCATGCACTGGGTCCTGGAGCAGTTGGGCAAGGACTCGCTCATGTACATGTCGCCGGCGGAGTTCCCGCTGCCCCACGAGTACCGGGACATGGTCTTCGACGGGCTGGTAGGAGCGCCCCCGGACGACGTGGAGCAGCGCACGGTCGTCTTCCTCGACTGCGGCAACATCGACCGCATGCCCGTGGACTTCCTGCGCCGCGACGGGATCCACATCCTCAACGTCGACCACCATCACGACAACACCCGCTTCGGCACGGTGAACCTGGTGGCGGCCGACGCGTCGTGCACGGCGGAGATCGTCTACGGCCTGGCTCGCGAGCTCGGCGCCGAGATCACCCCGCGGATCGCCGACGCCCTGTACGTGGGCCTGGTCACCGACACCGGCAAGTTCATGTACGAGAACACCACCCCGGCGGCCCACCGGATGGCGGCCGACCTGATCGAGGCCGGAGTGGACCCCCATAAGGTCTATCGGCGGCTGTACGAGGACCTTCCCTTCAGGCGCCTCGAGCTGCTCGCGCGCGCCCTGGCGAGCGTGGCTCGCTACGACGACGGCGCGATCACCATGGCGAGCCTCACGCGCCGCGACTTCGAGGCCACGGGCGCCCTGGAGACCGACTCTGAGGGCGTGGTGGACCAGATGCGAGCCGTGGAGGGCACCAAGGTCGCGGCCCTCGTGCGCGAGCTGCTGGGCGACGATCGCCATGGCCGCCGCAAGGTGAGCCTGCGCGCCACGGATGGGACCGTGGACGTGTCCCGGATCGCGCGCTCGCTCGGCGGCGGAGGGCATCGCCAGGCGGCCGGTGCCTCCACCGAGCTCTCGCTCGAGGAGCTGGTGAAGACGTTGCGCGAACAGGTCGCCGAGCAGCTTCAGGGCTGACGTGGGCGCGCCGGGGGGCGCCGCGGCGCCCGGCGTGATCCTGTTCCCCAAGCCGGCTGGCATGACCTCGCACGACGTGGTGGCCGCGGTGCGCCGGACCCTCCCGCGCGGCGTGAAGGTGGGGCATGCGGGCACCCTCGACCCGTTCGCCACGGGACTGCTCTTGGTGCTGGTGGGCCGGGCGACCCGGGCGCAGCGATACCTGCTGGAGCTGCCGAAGGCCTACCGGGCGGTGGCGCGCCTGGGGTGGCGCTCGGACACCGGCGACCGCGACGGCGCCCTGGAGCGGACGGGCCGGGTGCCCGACCGGTTGGAGCTGCCCACCGGGAACATCATGCAGCGCCCGCCCGCGTACTCGGCCGTGCGGGTGGGCGGCGAGCGGCTGTACGAGAAAGCCCGCCGCGGCGAGCCACAGGAGGGCGAGGCGCGGCCGGTCGAGGTATTCCGTGCCGAACTGGAGGCAAGCGATGGCGAGCACGCCACATTCGCGATCGAATGCTCGTCGGGCACCTACGTGCGCCAGCTGATCGCCGGGCTCGGCGACGCCTACTGCGAGCAGCTCGAACGCACGGCGATCGGTCCGTTCCGGCTCGCGGACGCGGATGCCGACGCAGTCGTGCCGCTGGCGCAGGCGCTCGCCTTCATGCCCGAGCGGCCGCTGGGCGCCGATGACGCGGCGATGGCGGCCCATGGCGCCCGGGTGCCGGCCGAGCGGGGCGAGGGGGCGATGCCCGCCGCTGTGCGGCTGACCTGCGCGGGCGAGCTCGTGGCCATCGCCGAGCCTCGCGGCCGCGAGCTGCAGCCCGTCGTAGTGTTCGCGCCGTGAGGGTCACCCGCCTTCCGGACATCCCGAGCCGCCCGCCGGGGGAGGCACCCCGGCGCAGCGTGGCCATCGGCACCTTCGACGGCGTGCACGTGGGCCACCGCGAGGTCATCCGTGGCAGCGACACCGTGCTCACCTTCGACCCGCACCCGCTGTCGGTCATCCACCCGGTGGCCACTCCCAAGCTCCTGATGCCGTACTCGATCAAGCGCGATCTGATCGCCGGGCTGGGGGTCGACGAGCTGGTGGTCATCCCTTTCGACCACGAGTTCTCCGCCCGCTCGGCGGACGCCTTCGTCGAGGACGTGCTGATCGGCCAGCTCGGTGCCGAGCGAGTGTCGGTGGGGGAGAACTTCCGGTTCGGCAAGGGCGCCAAGGGCACGCCTGAGATGCTGGCCGAGCGGCTCGAGACGCGGATCGTGCCGCTGGTGGCGGCCGACGGCGAGACCGTGTCCTCGAGCCACATCAGGGGCCTCGTGGCCGCCGGCGAGGTGGCCACCGCGGCGCGCTTCCTCGGTGGCCCGTTCCTGCTGGAGGGCGAGGTCGCGCACGGCGACAAGCGCGGCCGCGAGCTCGAGATGCCCACCGCCAACATCGTGCCCGACGACACCCTGGTCAGCCCCGGTCACGGCGTGTATGCGGCTTGGGCGCACGGCCATCCGGCGGCCGTGAACGTGGGCGTGCGGCCGATGTTCGAGACCGGCCGCGGCCTGCTGGTGGAGGCTCACCTGATCGGGTTCGACGGCGACCTCTACGGGGAGACCTTGCGGGTGGCGTTCCTCGAGCGAATGAGGGGGGAGCAGCGGTTCGCCTCGGTCGACGAGTTGGTCGAGCAGATGAAGCGAGATGTGGTCCGAGCGGAAGCCATCTGCCAGGAGCAGAGTGCTTAGTGCTTGGTCATCAGTGCTAGCTTTCTGCGCCGCATGACCCTGACGGTTGAACAGAAGCAGCAGATAGTCACCAAGCACGGCCGCGGGCCCGCCGACACGGGCTCCGCCGAGGTGCAGATCGCCCTGCTCACCGCCCGCATCAACGAGTTGACCGAGCACCTGCGCGAGCACCGCAAGGACCACCACTCGCGCCGGGGGCTGCTCATGCTGGTGGGCAAGCGCCGGCGCCTGCTGAACTACCTTCAGCGCTCCGATCTGGACCGCTACCGCGAGCTGATCAAGGAGCTCGGGCTCCGCCGATGATCGAGCCGGGCACGAAGGCGCCCGACTTCAAGCTCCCAGATCAGGACGGCGGCGAGGTGTCGCTCTCGGACCTGAGCGGGCAGACCACGGTGCTCGTGTTCTACCCGCAGGACTTCAGTCCGACCTGCACCGACCAGTTCAACATCTACCAGGAGGTGCTCCCCGAGCTCGAGGAGCGTGGGGTCAAGCTGGTGGGGATCTCCGTGGACTCCGCCTTCTCCCACAAGGCCTTCCAGGAACAGCTCGGCGTGTCGATCCCGCTGCTGGCCGACTTCCACCCCAAGGGCGAGGTCGCCAAGGCCTACGGGGTCTACATCGACGAGCGCGGCCACTCCCAGCGCGCGCTGGTGATGATCGGCCCGGACCTGACCGTCAAGTGGGCGTACGAGTCGCCCACGCCGCTCGAGATACCGGGCGCCAACCTCATCTTCGACGCGCTCGACCAGGCTGCCTGACCTCACCTCGAGCCCGCCGCCCGGCGAGGGGCCGGAAGACCATGTCCGCGGCGACGGGCCGGTGGTGATCGAGTACGCGGACCTGGAATGCCCCTACTGTGCCCGGGCCAACGGGCTGCTGGCCGAGATGGGCGTGCGTCGGGTCTTTCGCCACTTTCCCGTGACCTCCAAGCACCCACGGGCCAGAGCGCTGGCGCACGCCGCGGAGGCGGCGTCGCTTCAGTGGCGGTTCTGGGAGATGCACGACTCGCTGCTGGCCGAACAGGGCCGCCTCGACGATCCGCACCTGTGGGAGCGCTGCCGCGCCCTGGGCCTGGACCTGGATCGCTTCGAGCACGATCGCCGCTCCGCCGCGGTGGCTGAGCGGGTGGACCGCGACTTCGCGTCCGGGGTCAGGGCGGGTGTCACGACGACGCCCACGCAGTTCGTGGGGGGGCGGCCGTACCCGGGTGTGCCTGGAGAGGATCTGGCTGCGGCCGTGGAGGCCGCACGCGCGGCTTCGTGAGGCGTGAGGCCGCTGCTAGGCTCCGCGTGACCTCTTCAGAGAAGTCGTGAAAACAGAGCCGCCAACCGGAGGCGGCAGCGAAAGGAAACGTATGAGTCCTGAAGTTAGCCGGGTCTCGGTCGAGATCGGTGATACCGAGATCAGCTTTGAGACCGGCAAGCTCGCCAAGCAGGCGAGCGGATCCGTGGTCGTGCAGTCGGGAGAGACCATGGTGCTCTCCACCGCCACCGCAGGAAACCTGAGGGACGTCGACTTCCTCCCCCTGACCGTCGACGTCGAGGAGCGCATGTACGCCGCGGGCAAGATCCCCGGCAGCTTCTTCCGGCGTGAGGGCCGCGCGGGGGAGAAGGGCACGCTCACTGCCCGCATGATCGACCGCCCGCTGCGCCCGCTCTTCCCCAAGGGCTGGCGGCGCGAGACGCAGCTGGTCTCGATCCCGATGTCGATCGACCACGTCCACCCCTACGACATCCTCGCCATGAACGGCGCCAGCGCGGCGCTGATGGTGTCCGACATCCCGTTCCCGGTGCCGGTCGGCGCGGTGCGGATCGGCCAGGACGCGGAGGGCAACTTCGTCGTGAACCCCGAGGAGGAGTGGATGCTCGAGAGCCCGCTCGACCTCGTGGTCTCGGGCACCGAGGACGCGATCCTCATGGTCGAGGCCGGCGCCAACGAGATCTCGGAGGCCGAGATCCTCGACGCGCTCGACATCGCCCACGGCGAGATCAAGAAGCTCTGCGCCGCCCAGCGCGAGCTGGCCGAGAAGGCGGGCAAGCCGAAGACCGAGGTCGAGGTCCCGCAGGTCGACGAGTCGCTGCTGGCCGACCTGGTCGAGCGCTTCGGGGCCAAGCTCTCGGAGGCCACGTCCGTGGTCGACAAGCTCGACCGCCAGGACGCCACGAAGGTCGTGGAGGACGAGGCCGTCGAGGCGTTGTCAGGGTCCCCCGAGGACCCCGAGTACAGCGAGCGTCGAGCGAGCGTCGAGCGCGCTTTCGGTGGCCTCGAGAAGGACACGGTCCGCAAGCGAATCGCGGTCGAGAAGAAGCGGCCCGACGGCCGCGCCGCCGACGAGATCCGCGACATCTGGATCGAGGTCGGCGTGGCGCCGCGAACGCACGGCTCGGCCGTGTTCACCCGCGGCCAGACGCAGGCGTTCTCGGTCGCGGCCCTGGGCACCACCCGCGACGAGATGCGGCTGGACACGCTCGGGCTGGAGACGACCAAGCGCTACTGGCACCACTACAACTTCCCGCCGTTCTCGGTGGGAGAGGCCGGGTTCATGCGCGGCCCCAAGCGCCGTGACATCGGCCACGGCGCGCTCGCCGAGCGCGCGCTTGTGCCGGTGGTCCCGGACCCGGAGGAGTTCCCCTACTCGATCCGGGTGGTCTCGGACATCCTCGAGTCCAACGGCTCCTCCTCGATGGCGTCGGTGTGCGGAAGCTCGCTGGCCCTGATGGACGCGGGCGTGCAGATCAAGCGGCCCGTGGCCGGCATCGCGATGGGCCTGATCAAGGAGGGCGACGATTACATCGTGCTCTCCGACATCGCGGGCGTGGAGGACCACCTGGGCGATATGGACTTCAAGGTCGCCGGCACCGTCCCAGGGCATCACCGCCCTGCAGATGGACATCAAGATCACGGGCGTCACGTTCGACATCCTGCGTGACGCGCTCTCGCAGGCCAAGGAGGGCCGGACGCACATCCTCGGCAAGATGGCCGAGGCGATCGAGGGCCCGCGGCCCGAGCTCTCGCGCCACGCGCCGAGCATCGGCCAGATCGAGATCGACACCGAGAAGATCGGCATGGTCATCGGCAAGGGCGGGGAGACCATCCGCGCGCTGTCCGACGAGTTCGAGGCCCAGATCGACATCGACGACGACGGCATCGTCCGCGTGTTCGCCGTGAGCGGCGAGCAGGGCGACGCCCTCATCGACCGGATCCGGACGATGACCAAGGAGGTCGAGGTCGGCGACGAGTTCACCGGCAAGGTCGTGAAGACCACCACGTTCGGCGCGTTCGTCGAGCTGTCCAAGGGCAACGACGGCCTGCTGCACATCTCCAACGTGAAGCCCGGCGAGCGGGTGGACACCGTCGAGGACGTGCTCAACCGCGGCGACGAGATCGACGTGCGAGTGGTCGAGGTCGACAAGGAGCGCGGCCGCGTCGGGCTCCGCCTGGCCGACGACCCGGACATCGCCGGCAAGAGCTCGGAGGAGCTGGCCTCGGTGGGCACGGGCGACAAGGGCCCCCGCGGGGGCGGAGACGGACGTGGAGGGCGCGACCGCGGAGGGCGCCGCGATGGCGGGCACCGGCGCGAACGCCGCTGATCCTTTAGTGCTCGGAGCTCGGTTGTCGGTGCTCGGTATTGCGATCGAGCGCGGCGCCGAGCGCCGAGCACCGAGCACCGAGAGATGACGGCACCTCACCAGATAACGCAGCTCGATTCGGGCATCAGGGTCGTGACCGAGCACGTGCCCGCCGTTCGCTCCATCGCCCTGGGGTTCTGGGTACGGACCGGAAGCCGTGACGAGAGCCCCGCGCAGGCGGGGCTCTCGCATTTCCTCGAGCACCTGCTGTTCAAGGGCACCGACCGGTTCAGCTCGCTCGAGATCGACGAGACGTTCGACGCCATGGGCGCGGAGGTCAACGCCGGCACGGGCAAGGAGACCACCTCGGTGTACTCCCGCTTCCTGGACCGTCACCTCGAGCCGGCCTTCGACGTGCTCCAGGACATGGTGCTCCGCCCCTCCTACCCGGACATCGACTCCGAGCGCCAGGTGGTGATCGAGGAGATCGCGATGTACGAGGACGAGCCACAGGACAAGGTCCATGATGTCCTGGCCACCGCCATCTTCGGCGACCACCCGCTGGGGCGGCCCGTCATCGGCCGCGCCGAGGTGGTGTCGTCGGTGCCCGTACCCGACATCGCCGCCTACCACCGGGCCCGCTACTCACCCGGCAACCTGGTGGTGGCCGCGGCCGGCAGCGTGGATCACGACCGCATCGTCGCGCTTGTGGAGGGGGCGCTGGACGGGGCGTCGCGCAACGGGAGCGTCGCGGCACCCGAGCCCGCACCCGCGCGCGTGGACCCGCGCCTGTGCTTCCACGAGAAGGAGACCGAGCAGTACCACCTGACCCTGGGCGCGCCCGGGCTGGCGCGCGGCGACGAGCGCCGCTTCGCGCTGCGGGTGCTGGACACGATCCTCGGCGGCTCCACCTCCTCCCGGCTGTTCCAGGAGGTCCGCGAGAAGCGCGGACTGGCCTACGCCGTGTACTCGTACTCCAGCCAGTTCCTGGACTCCGGGCACGTCGGGCTGTATGTGGGCACGCGGCCCGACAACGTGGCCGAGGCCATGGAGGTGATCGGCGCGGAGCTGCGCCGGGTCTCCGGCGAGGCCGTCGGGGCCGACGAGCTCGAGCGCGCCCGGGAGAACGTGAAGGGCCGCACCACGCTCGCGATGGAGTCCACGCTCGCGCGGATGAACCGCCTGGGCAGCACCCTCCTCATCGGCGTGCCCCTGATGACGCTGGACGAGCTGCTCGCCGCCATCGACGCGGTGACGATCGACGACGTGCAGGCACTTGCCGCGGAGCTGTTCGACCCCGCGCGGATGTCGGCCGCAGGCGTCGGCGGGAGCGAGGACGCGTTCCGCAAGGCGCTCGAGCCGGTCAATCCGGCGCTCGCCGCGTAGCGATGATCGCCGTGGCCGTCTCCGGCGCCGCCGGGCGGATGGGGGAGACGGTGTGCCGCGCGGTGGAGGGCGCCGATGACATGCGGCTGGCCGGCCGGGCCGACCCCGAGCTGGGAACCCCGCTCGCGGACGTGCTCGGCGACGCCGACGTGGTGGTCGACTTCTCGCGGCCCGATACCGCGCTCGACAACGCACGGGCCTGTCTCGAGGCGGGGGTGCACTGCGTGATGGGCACCACCGGCGCCGACTTCGCCGAGCTCGAGGGGGTCGGCAGCGCCAACCTCTTCGTGGCGCCCAACTTCGCCATCGGCGCGGTGCTGATGATGGAGGCGGCCAAGCTGGTGGCCCCCCACATGCCCGAGTGCGAGATCGTGGAGCTCCACCACGATCGCAAGCTCGACGCGCCCTCGGGCACGGCCGCGCGCACCGCGGACCTGATCGGCGCGGCCGGCGGCAACGTCCACGACCCGATCCACTCCGTGCGCCTGCCGGGGCTGGTGGCCCACCAAGAGGTGATCTTCGGCGGCGAGGGGCAGACCCTGTCCATCCGCCACGACTCCACCGCGCGCGAGTCCTTCATGCCCGGCGTCCTGCTGGCGGTCCGCCGGGTGGGTTCCCTGGAGCGCTCGCCCACGTTCGGGCTCGAGACGCTGCTGTTCTGACGAGCCGCCTACCCGCTGCGTCCTGGCGGGCCGCGCCCCGGGCCTTCGGCCCTTTGGCTCTTTGGCCTGCCGCCCCCCTGCCCTGTGACAGCGGGGCGGTACCGTCGTTGCCCACGGCGGGCAGCGAGGGGGTGTGGGCCGTTGCGGTGCTATTGCGATTCCGTCGCGTTCGTGGCCGGGCTGTGGCGATCGTTACGGCTGGATCGGCTCGCCGCGAATGAAAGGCCCGAAAGCGTGCCTATAGGGGACGTTTCGGGCCTTTCATTTCGGGTCGGGCGGGTCATTAGCCAACGCGGCGGTCGACCGTCACGTGTTCGTCACGCTCGCTACACGGCGGTGCGGACGAGACGCTCGGGGAGGCCCCGGCGCCGGCGGACCCTGGGTTCCGGCCCCCTTGGTGCCCGTGCACAGAGCACCGGCCGGCGCGCCCTAGGCCGCGCGGCCGTTGGAGCCGCGCATCGTGCGCGGGATCACGAACCGGATCCCCGAGCGCCCGTCGTCGATCGAGCAGGTCTTGTTGTCGATCAGGCCCACCCGCTTGGCGTAGGGCACGAGCGTCATCTGGTTGAGGTAGGAGTCGTGGCCGCGCTTGCGGGTGATGATCCAGAGGTAGCCGTCGTCGCGCAGGCGGGCGCGGTAGCGCACCAGGGCCTCCTGGGCGTCCTCCATCGTCTCGACCATGACCACCGCGCCGTCCAGGGTGCCCGAGCGCACCAGGCCGCGCCCCAGCGCCTCCTTCACGTCGGCCCGCAGGCCGGCGCCCACGTCACCGGCGATCTCGACGCGCTCGTCCGGCTTTACGCCCAGCTTCTGGACGGCCGTGCGGTGGGTGTAGTCCCTCTCGGCCACGATTTCGGCCTCGAATTGTGACATTCGGCCACCCCCGGCCATTCGGGTTGCAACGCTTCGGTCGCCCGCCCGGCGGGCCGGTAAGGTGCTGGGCCCGGACTGAGAGGAGAGAGCGATGGGCTTCATGGACAAGGCCAAGCAGATGGCCGATCAGGCGCAACAGAAGATCGAGGAGGCCCAGAAGCAGTTCAACGAGAGCCAGGCCCAGAAGGGCGCAGGCGCCCAGCAAGGTGGCCAGCGCTTCGACGAGCACGGCCGCCCGGTCGGCGAGCCTCCGGCGGCCGCGGACGCCCCGCCTGCGCCGGTGGCTCCGGCGCCCGAGGCTCAGCCGGCGCCGCCCGCCCCGCCACAGGCCGAGCAGCAGACGGCCGGCGATCCAGCCGTGGCCCAGGGCGTGGCCCAGCCCCAGCCGCCCGAGGGCGCCACGCCCCCGGCAGCAGAGACCGCTGGCGAGGGTGCGCAGGAGGAGACCGTGCAGCCCGCCGCGCCGGTAAAGGAGGGCGTCGACAGCAACCCTGACCCCTTCAAGCCGCTCCAGTAGGTGGCGTTCAGCGGCATCATCACGGCGATGGTCACCCCGTTCGACGCGAACGGGGAGCTCGCCGAGGACGCCGCCGGGCGGCTGGTCCGCCACCTGCTCGAAAACGGCTCCGACGGCCTGGTCCTCGCCGGGAGCACGGGCGAGGGGTCGACCCTCGATGACGAGGAGAAGCTGCGCCTATGGGAGATCGGGGTGGCCGAGAGCGGTGACGCCCCGATCATCGCCGGCACGGGCAGCAACGACACCCGCCACTCGGTGGAGCTCACCCGGCGTGCGACGGAGGTCGGGGTGGACGGGGTGCTGGTGGTCACGCCGTACTACAACAAGCCCAACCGGAGGGGCTTGGTGGCGCATTTCAAGGCCGTGGCCGCGGCCACCGACCAGCCCGTGATCGTCTACAACATCCCGTCGCGATCCGTGATCGACCTGCCCAACGACCTGCTCGCCGAACTGGCCCAGATCGCCGAACATTGCCGCGGTCAAGCAGTCGCGCTACGAGGACATCGAGCCCATCGAGGGCCTCGACCTGCTGGCCGGCAACGACGACACGCTCGCCGAGGTGCTGGACATGGGCGGCACGGGCGGGATCCTGGTGGCCTCGAACGTGGTCGGCACAGAGATGCGCCGGATGATCGACGAGCCCGACAACCGCCAGGAGATCCACGAGTCGCTGAAGGACCTGTTCGAGGCGCTGTTCGTGACCGCCAACCCGATCGGGGTCAAGGCGGCGCTGAACATGCTGGGCCACGACGTCGGCGGCCTGCGGCTGCCGCTCGTCGAGGCAAGCGACGAGGAGCGCGCGGTCGTGCGCGCCTCGCTCGAGCGACACGGATTGCTGGCCGCGGTTTGAGCGGAACGCTGCGCGTCCTGCCGCTCGGCGGGCTCGGCGAGATCGGCAAGAACATGACGGTCGTCGAGTACGACGGCCGCATCGTGGTGGTGGACACCGGCCTGCGCTTCCCCGCGCCCGACCAGCTCGGGATCGACCTGGTGCTGCCCGACTTCAGCTACCTGCGCGAGCGCCAGGCGGACATCGAGGCGATCGTGCTCACCCACGGGCACGAGGACCACGTGGGCGCGCTGCCGTTCGTGCTGCGCGAGTTCGACGACTGGCCGCCCATCTACGGCGGCCCGCTGACGATCGCGATGGTGCGGTCCAAGCTCGACGAGCACAAGCTCAAGGACGTGCCGCTGGAGGAGATCACGCCCGGGCGAGCACATCGACGCCGGCCCGTTCGACGTGGAGCCGGTGAAGATGGCCCACTCGATCCCGGACATGTTCGCCTACGCGCTCACCTGCGAGCTGGGCACCACGCTCGTGACCGGCGACTACAAGTTCGACCAGACGCCCGTGGACGGGATCCCGGCCGACGTCGCGCGGCTGGCCGAGCTGGGGCGCGAGGGCGTGCTGCTGCTCTGCGGCGACTCCACCAACGCCGACCGCGCGGGCTGGTCGCTGTCGGAGTCCTCGGTGGGCCCGCACCTGCGAGGAGACCTTCGCGCGCCGCAAGGGGCGCATCGTGGTCACCTGCTTCGCGTCGAACATCCACCGCGTGCAGCAGGTGGTCGACGCCGCCGCCGCGCTCGGCCGCAAGGTGTCGCTGGTGGGCCGCTCGATGCGCAAGAACGTGAACATCGGCCGCCAGCTCGGCCACATCGAGCGTGCCCGACGGGATCCTCGTGGAGCCCAAGGAGATCGAGGACTTCCCCGACCACAAGCTGGTCGTGATCTCCACCGGCAGCCAGGGCGAGCCGCTGTCGGCCCTGCGCCGGATGTCGGGCGGCGACCACCCGCACGTGGACCTGCACGACGGCGACACCGTCGTGTTCTCCGCCACCCCGATCCCGGGCAACGAGCGGGCGGTGAACGAGACGGTCGACCGCCTCTACCACCTGGGCGCCGACGTGATCACCGCGCGCGACGCGCCGATCCACGCGTCGGGCCACGGCTACGCCGAGGAGCTGAAGCTCATGCTCAACCTCACCAAGCCGCGCTACGTGATGCCGGCGCACGGCGACCACAAGCGGATCCGGCTGCACGCCGAGCTGGCCGAGGCGGTGGGCATCGAGCCCGAGCAACGTGTTCAAGGGCGAGAACGGGCTGCCGCTGGAGATCGACGCGAAGGGCGCGCCGTTCGGCAAGCACGAGCAGTCCGGCCTGATCTTCGTGGACGGTGTGGAGGTGGGCGACATCGAGGACGTCGCCCTGCGCGACCGGCGGATGCTCTCGGCCGACGGCATCTTCATCGTGGTCGCCACGGTCTCCGAGCAGGACGGCCGGTCGGTGGCCGAGCCCGAGATCATCTTCCGCGGCGTGCCCTCGCCCGACGACGCGGAGGACCTGGTCGAGGAGCTGCGCGACGCGGTCGACGAGTCGCTCGACCGCTCGGCCGAGGACGGCGTGACCGAGATCTCCCTGCTGCAGACCCACCTGCACGACGACCTGGCCGAGTTCGTCTACCGGCGCCTCAAGCGGCGGCCGATGGTGCTGCCGGTGGTCGTGGAGGTCTAGGGCGCCAACGCGCGGTGAGCGCGGGTGCTCGGAGCCCGGTGCTCGGTAACTGCCCAGGACCGGCGTCAGCCGGCCTTGAAGGTGATGCCGTCGAGGGAGACGCGGTCGCCGGCGGACTGCCGTGGGAGTCGTCACCGCTCCGGTCGTACGGACCTCCAGCGGTAGCGGGGCGCCCTCGCTGCCACACGAGAAGCGGCCGTCGGTGGCCGGGCGGGCGCCGGCCGGCAGGGTCAGGACGCGGCGAGTTGGGGCCGGACTCGCGCTCGACGACGCCCGCGCAGGTGCACGTAGCCGAGCGGGTCGACGTCGTAGGCGGGCGCGGGCTCGGACCCGGCGATGCCCCAGCCGGGGCCCGGGGCCGAGCAGCGCGAAGCCGGTCGTGTCCGCGCGGACCCAGCCGGCCGCAGCCACGCCGCCGAGCGCGGCCGAGTCGGGCACCTGCGCGAGCCGCGACTCGTTGATGTCGGCGCCGGTGATGGCGTGTCGGCCACGTCGCGGCCGCCGATGGTGCTGTTGCGGATGTCCATGCCGCGGACGTCGTTGTTGCGGATGTCCAGCCCCGATCGCGTTCACGCGGATGTCCTGGGTGCGCACGGTGTTGTTCGAGATCTCCCGGCTGTCGATGAAGCCGGTGGCGACGCCGTAGGAGACGCCTCCGAGCGAGATGAACAGCGCCAGGCAGGCGATCAGAGTGCGGGGGACGGACGGCGGCAGTCTTCACGTGGCTTCGGCCTCCTTTCGGTGCTCGGATCCGGGTTCCGGTCACGGAACACGCCTCGATGGGTGATCGGAGCGGTGCGGCGCGGGCAGCGTCACGGTGAAGACCGCGCCCCCGCCCTCGGCGCCTCGCCGCACGTCCACGGTACCGCCGTGGGAATCCGCCACGGCGCGCACGATCGCCAGCCCCAGCCCGCTGCCGCGACCGCGGTCTCGCCGCCCTCGCGGGTGAAGCGCTCGAACACGCGCCCGCGCATCTCGGCCGGCACGCCGGGCCCGCGGTCGGCCACCTCGAGCACGACCTCCTCGCCGGTCGCGGCGCAGCCGAGACCACCACCGGGGTGCCGGGCGGGGTGTGGAGGTAGGCGTTCTCCACGAGGTTGAGCACCAGCCGGTGCAGGTCGTCCGGCCGACCCCTCGACCGGTCAGGTCCTCGCCCTCGGGCGGCAGGTCCAGGCGTCAGGTCGTGGCCCGAGCGCCAGCGGCGCGCGCCTCGGCGCCGGCGTCGCGGACCACCGCGGCCAGGTCGACGGGGCGCGGCCGCCGCGCCGTCGGCCCGTCGCGCCGGCCGGCGTCGGCCCGGGCCAGCAGCAGCAGGTCGCCCACCAGCCGGCGCATCCGGTGCGAGGAGCGCAGCGCCGAGCCCGCGATCTCGGCGGCGGCCTCGCGATCGCGCGGGCCGCCGCCTGCGGTCGAGCTCCTCCTCGAGCAGCTCGAGGTTGGCCAGGATGCTGGTGAGCGGGCGTGCGCAGCTCGTGGGAGGCGTCGGCCACGAACTCGCGCTGGCGCTCCAGCGCGGCCTCGGTCTCCGCCCGGGCGGCGTCGAGCTCGCGGAGCATGTCCTCCAGCGTGTCGGCCAGCTTCGGCCACCTCGTCCTTGGCCTGGGGCTTGCGGCAGGGAGATGGCCGGGTCGCGCGTGCGCGCCACCTCGCTGAGCGGCCTGGGTGAGCCCGGCGATGGGGCGCATCGCGCGGCGAGCCACGGCGAAGCCGGCCAGGAAGGCCAGGCCGGTGCCGCCGAGCACCCCGAGCGCCGAGGAACAGGTGCAGGCGGCCGAGGGTGCCCTGGAGGCTTGCGCCGCGGCTTGGCGTACTGGACGAACGCCACGGCGCCCGTCGAGCGAGCTCGGTCGCAGGCTGAAGCTGCCGCTGCGGTCGAGCGAGCTCCGCGAACAGCGGTCGCGCCACCACCCTGAAGTCGCCGACGTCGCGCACGCTGCCCTCGACGGGCGCGCCGAGGTCGGGCGGCGGCCGGTCGTCGGGTCGAGCACGCCGCCCTGCCGGTCCACCACGCGGATGCGCCGCGCCGCCGGCCGCGGCGGCCCGCAGCGTGGTCTCGGACTCGAGGCCGAGACGCGGCTCGCCCGCGAGGTCGCGCTGCACCCGCAGCTGCTCCTGGAGGTCGGCCGCGGTGGCGCGCAGGTCGTCGTTGAAGCCGTTCGTCACGCGTTCTCTCGGTGAGGGCGCCCACCACGATCGGCGAACAGCAGCAGGATCACGAAGGTCAGGCCGGCGGAGACCACCGCCAGCTTCAGCCGGATCGGCAGCCGCAGCCGGGTGCGCTGGAGCGACAGTGCGGGCGGCCCGCTCACGCTCCGGGCCTCAGGACGTAGCCGGAGCCGCGGACCGTGTGCAGCACGCGCGGCTCGCCGCCGGCCTCCAGCTTGCGGCGCAGGTTGGAGATGAACACGTCGATGGTGTTGGTCTCGGCGTAGGGGCTGGTAGTCCCAGACCTCCTCGAGCAGGCTGGTCGCGCGAGACCACCAGGCGCTCGTTTCGCATCAGGTGCTCGAGCAGCTCGAACTCGCGTGCCGGTCAGCTCGATCGTCGCGCTCGCCCGCGGAAGACCTCGCGGGTGTCGGGGTTCAGGCGCAGGTCGCCCGCACACCAGGGACGCGCTGCCCCGCGGCGGGCGCCGCCGCAGCAGCGCGCGCACCCGCGCCAGCAGCTCGGTCGCGCTCGAAGGGCTTCACCAGGTAGTCGTCCGCGCCGGAGTCGAGTCCCTCGACGCGGGCGTCCACGGCGTCGCGGGCGGTGAGCATCAGGATCGGCACGTCGCCGGCCTCGCGCAGGCGCCGGCACACCTCCACGCCGTCGAGCTTGGGCAGGCCCGAGGTCGAGCACCACGGCGTCGGGCTCGAACACCGAGGACTCCTCCAGCGCGGCCTCGCCGTCGCCGGCCAGGCGCACCTCGTAGCCGTCCTTGCCAGCGCGCGGCGGACCACGTCGGCGATGTCGACGTCGTCCTCCACCACGAGCACCCTCGCGGACCTCTCATGCCCCCTGATGGTAGGGAGGGTCGGCGGCATCCGCCGTCGAAGGAACGAAGTCAGTCATGGCCGCCAAGCGCAAGAGCCAAGCCGGCGGCCCGCCCGCAGCGGGCCCAGGTCCGCACCCCGGCGCTGCCCAAGCCGCCCGAAGCTCGAGCAGCACCACCTCGACCTGATCGGCCTGGCGCTGGTGGCGTTCGCGGCCTTCCTGGCATTCGTGCTCTACGTGGGCGCGCCGGCGGCCGGGTGGGGGAGGCCACCGAGGACGGCCTTGCGGTTCCTGCTCGGCGGCGCCGCGTTCCTCGGCCCGCCGGCGCTGTGCGCCACCGGCGGTCCTGTCGTGCTGCGCCAGCTCTCCCAAGCGTGCGCCCGTTCCGCGCCGGCGCCATCTGCCTGCTGCTCGGCATCACGCTCGGCCTGGCGGCCGGGTCGCTCGGGCTGGGGCCCGGGCGCGCGGCACACGAGCCGCTCCTCGATCCGGGCTACGTGAGCGAGCGCGGTGGCGCGCTCGGCGAGCTGCTCTTCGCGGGCTCGAGCAGCCTCTTCTCGGACTTCGGCGCCCACATCCTGTTCCTCTTCCTGATGACCGGCGGCATGCTGCTGGTCACCGGGCGCCTCGATCGCGGGGGTGGTCAAGGCGGCCGGCGAGCACGTGAGCACCACCACGCAGCGGGTGCGCACCGCCGGCGCTCGGACCACCGCTGTGCTCGCACGCGACCGGCGGTCGCCCGCCGGGCCCACCGGAGCCGCCCGGTGTCGAGCCGGTTGTGCACGCGACCCACGTGGAGGCGCCCGCGCTTGATGCCGAGTCGCGCTTCCCCGACCTCTTCGGAGGCGCGCCCGAGGACACGGGCGACCCCGATCCCGAGCCCGTCGAGCCGGCGCCCGAGGAGCCCGCGGCCACCACGCCCGCAGCGCAGGAGCAGGACGACCCTGCCGTGGTGGAGGCACAGCCCACCGACACGGTCCAGGAGCCGCTGACGCCCATGGGCAACCGGCGCACCGGCGTGACCGAGGCCGAGGACCTGACTACGACCTGCCGCGCGCCGCCGTTCCTCAAGCACTCGAACGGGAAGGCAAAGCCCAGGTCGGCCGCGGACGATCGCGTGGGGGCGCAGCTGGTGGAGTCGCTCGGCCACTTCGGGGTCGAGGCCCAGGTAGTCGGGAGCGTGAGCGGCCCTCACGTGACCCGCTACGAGCTGCGCCTGGCACCCGGGATAAAGATGTCGAAGGTCTCGAACATGCGCGACGACCTGGCCTACGCGCTCGCGGCCGACGACGTGCGCATCCTCGCCCCGATCCCCGGCAAGCGCGCCGTGGGAGTCGAGGTGCCCAACCAGCTGCGCCAGATGGTGCACCTGGGCGACGTGGCCCAGGAGGCGCCCAAGGGTGGTCGCCGCTGACCGTCTGGCTCGGCAAGGACATCGACGGCAAGGCGATCGGCATCGACCTGGCCGGCCAGCCGCATGTGCTCGTTGCCGGCACCACCGGCTCCGGCAAGTCGGGCTGCGTGAACGCAATGCTCACCTCGATCCTCATGCGCGCCACTCCCAACGAGGTGCGGATGGTGCTGGTCGACCCCAAGCAGGTGGAGCTCAACCTCTACGAGCGCATCCCGCACCTGCTGACCCCCGTGGTCACCAGCCCGCGGCTGGCGGCGAACGTGCTTCAGAACCTGATCCGCGAGATGGAGGAGCGCTACTCGCTGATGTCGGCGGCGCGCGCACGCGCAAGCTGGAGGAGCTGAACCGCATTCGCGAGCGCGACGGTGAGCGGCCGCTGCCCTACCTGCTGTGCGTGATCGACGAGCTCGCCGACCTCATGATGATCGCCCCGGGCGAGGTCGAGGACTCGATCATCCGCCTGGCGCAGAAGTCGCGCGCGGTGGGGATCCACCTGCTGCTGGCCACGCAGCGCCCGAGCGTGGACATCATCACGGGCATGATCAAGACCAACGTGCCGGCCCGGATCGCGTTCGCGGTCTCCTCGCAGACCGACTCGCGGGTGATCCTCGACCAGAACGGCGCGGAGTCTCTGCTGGGCAAGGGCGACATGCTGTTCAAGCCCGGCAGCGGCAGCAAGCTCAGCCGCATCCAGGGCGCGTTCGTGGGCGAGGACGAGATCGAGAAGATCACCGGCCACTGGCGCAAGCAGGGTGAGCCCGAGATGCGCGAGGAGCTGCTGGAGGCGGTGGAGTCCGAAGAGGAGGAGCCCGCGCGGCGACTTCGACCCCGACGAGGACGACCTGCTGGCCGAGGCCATCCGCACGGTGGTCCAGATGGACACCGCCTCGACCTCGATGCTCCAGCGCCGCCTGCGCGTGGGCTACACCCGGGCCGGGCGGCTCATCGACATGCTCGAGCGGCGCGGCGTGATCTCCGGCTACGAGGGATCGAAGGCGCGCAAGGTGCTCGTCACCGAGGCCGACCTCCCGCGGGTGATCGCCGCGCTGGAGGAGCCCGTGGCGGGGGCGGTCGCGGACGAGTGACCGGCACCCCCTTTCCGCCAGAATAGGCGGGCCATGCCGCCGATCGGCGAAACGCTGCGCGAGGCGCGCATGCGCCAGAAGCTCGACATCGCCGATGTCGAGGAACGCACCAAGATCCGCGCGAAGTACCTGCGTGCGCTGGAGAACGAGGAGTGGAGCTCGCTGCCGGGGCCCACCTTCGTCAAGACCTTCCTGCGCACCTATGCCGAGGTCGTGGGCGTGGACCCGCACCTGCTGGTCGAGGAGTACCGCACCCAGCACGAGCGCCCCGAGGAGCCGCCGACTTCCAGCCGGTCGCCGTGGCCCGCGCGCGGCGCCGCGCGGGGCCGCGACCGGGGCCCCGCCCGGCCGCCCGGCCCCCCCAGCCGGGTGGCGGTCATCGCCGGGCTGGTGGTTGCCATCGTGGCGCTGCTGGCCGTGCTCGGCCTGCTGAGCGGCGACGAGGACGGCGGGTCGCCCGACGAGGGCTCCCAGGCGGCCGAGACGACACAGGCCACCGAGCCCGAGCGGCCCGCCCGCCGGCCCAGGCCGCGGCCGGCCCCGCCGGCGGGGGTCACGGTCCGGATCGCGCCCGACCGTGCCCACCTACGCCTGTATCGACACCGGCGAGGGCACAGAGACGGTCTTCGAGGGCACGCTGGAGTCGGCGCGCACATTTCGCAACGCGCAAGGAGCTGCAGGCTCAACCTGGGCAAGCGCTCGCTGGAGCTGCGGGCGAACGGCAAGGCAGTCGAGGTTCCGCAGAGCCCCGAGCCGCTCGGCCTCCAGGTCACGCGAAACGCCGACGAAGGAGATCGCCGAGGGCGCGAGGCCCTGCGCCTGAGGCGGCTCGCGCCGGCATCGTGGTCACGGGCACGGAGGTGCTCACCGGCCGGGTCCGCGACCGCAACGGGCCGTGGCTATCAGACCGCCTGCTCGAGCTGGGGGTGGAGCTGGCCCACATCACCATCTGCGGCGACCGGCCCGAGGACATGGAGGCCCAGCTGCGGTTCATGGCCGAGCAGGGGGTGGACCTGGTGATCACCAGCGGCGGGCTGGGCCCCACGGCGGACGACCTCACGCTCGAGACGGTCGCTCGCTTCGCGGGCCGCCCGCTGCACCTCGATGAGGCGCTGGAGGAGCGGATCGCGGACATCCTCCGGCCGCTCATGAAGCGCTGGCGCAACCTCGACTTCGACGCCGTGCGCGCGGCCAACCGCAAGCAGGCGCTGGTGCCGCGAGGGCGCGACGGTGATCGAGCCGGCCGGCACCGCGCCCGGGCATGGTGGTGCCCCCAGCCGACGGAGACGGCCCCACGGTGGTGGTCCTGCCCGGCCCGCCGCGCGAGCTGCACGCCATGTGGCAGGAGGCGGTCGAGACCGAGGCGTTCCGGGCGGCGGTCGGCGCCGCCGAGCGACTTCGAGCAGTCGATGCTGCGGCTGTTCGGCATCCCCGAGTCGGAGATCGCCGAGACGCTGCGCGCCGCGGAGGCGGAGATCGACGGCTTCGAGGACCTGGAGATCACGACCTGCCTGCGCCGCGGCGAGGTGGAGGTGGTCGTGCGCCACGAGCCGGCCGCCGAGGGCGCCTGGACGGCGCTGGAGGGCCTGATCGCGCGCCGGCACGCGGCAACGCTGTTCTCCACCGACGGCTCCACCGTGGACGAGCAGGTAGCCGGGCTGCTGGACGGGCTCACGGTGGCCACGGCCGAGTCCTGCACCGGCGGGCTGATGGCGGCGCGGCTGAGCGAGCGGCCCGGAGCGTCCGCGTACCTGGCGGGTGGGGTGGTGGCCTACGCGAACGAGGCCAAGGTCGCGCCGCTGGGAGTGGACCCGGACCTGATCGAGCGGCACGGGGCCGTCTCGCCCGAGGTCGCCGAGGCGATGGCAGACGGGCGCGCTGGAGCGATTCTCGGCGCGACGTGGCGATCGCCATCACCGGCGATCGCCGGCCCGGGCGGCGGGACCGAGGAGAAGCCCGTAGGCACGGTCTGCTGGTGCGCCAAGCGCGCGCGACGGCGCCAAGCTCGCCCGCGACGTGCGGATGCCCGGCGACCGGGCGAGATCCGCGACCGCTCGACCACCGTCGGGATGCACCTGCTGCGGCGGCTCCTGCGCGGGGAGGACCTGCCCGTCTGAGCGGCACGCCCGGTCGCGACCGCCCTCTGCGCCTGTTCCTCGCGCTGGAGCTGCCGGAGCCCGTGAAGTGCCACCTGGCCCGCGTGGCGGGCGAGCTGGCCGCGCGGGACTCCGCGCTGCGCCCGGTCGCGGCCGAGTCGCTGCACGTGACGCTGGTGTTCCTCGGCGCGACCCCGCCGGACCGGGCCGGCGCCGTCTGGGAGGTCGCGCACGCTTCGGTCGCCGGGATCGCCGCTCCCCAGCTGTCGCCGGGCGCGATCGCGGGCGTGCCGCGGCGGCGTCCGCGCCTGCTGCCCTCGAGCTCGACGACGCCGGGGCCAGGGCGGGGCGGATGCGCGACCGGATCGCCGGCGCGCTCGCGAGCCGGGAGCTCCACGAGCCCGAGTCGCGCCCGTTCTGGCCCCATGTGACCCTCGCTACGGGTGCGCCGCGGAGCGCTGCCGGCCGCCCCGCGGGCGGATGCCCCGCCGGCGGCGTTCGCAGCCACTGCACTGACGCTCTTCAGCAGCCGCACCCACCCCGCGGGCGCGCGCTACGCCGCCCTGGAACGGCTGCCGCTGGGCCCGTGAAGGGACCCGCGCAGAACCGTCACCGGGTCGTCACCCACTTCACCCACACCGTCCGAACCCGCTCGTAGCCTGCCGGTTCCAAGACTTCGGAAGGAGCCCGCATGACCGACAAGGAACAGGAGAAGGCCGCCAAGGCCCGCGACGCCGCGCTCAACAGCGCCATCACGCAGATCCAGCGCCAGTTCGGCGAGGGGTCGATCATGAAGATGGGCGACGAGGCCTTCGCAGTCAGGTCGCCGCCATCCCCACGGGCGCGCTCTCGCTCGACCTCGCGCTCGGCGTCGGCGGGCTCCCGCGCGGCCGGGTCGTCGAGATCTTCGGCCCGGAGGCCTCGGGCAAGACCACGCTCATCTACCACGTGCTCGCCGAGGCCCAGAAACAGGGCGGCATCTGCGCGTTCATCGACGCCGAGCACGCGATGGACCCGGTGTACGCCAAGCGGATCGGGGTCGACGTCGACGAGCTGCTCGTCTCACAGCCCGACCACGGCGAGCAGGCGCTCGAGATCGCCGACCTGCTGATCCGCTCGGGCACCATCGACGTGGTGGCGATCGACTCGGTCGCCGCGCTCACGCCGAAGGCCGAGCTCGAGGGCGCGATGGGCGACCAGTCCGTCGGCCTCCAGGCGCGCATGATGAGCCAGGCCATGCGCAAGCTCGCCGGCAACCTCAACCGCGCGAACACGCTCTGCGTGCTCACCAACCAGATCCGCGAGAAGGTGGGGGTCATGTTCGGCTCGCCCGGAGACCCAGCCCGGCGGCCGCGCGCTGAAGTTCTACTCCTCGCAGCGCCTCGACATCCGCCGCATCGAGACCCTCAAGGAGGGCACCGAGGCGGTCGGCAACCGGGTGCGGGTGAAGGTGGTCAAGAACAAGGTGGCGGCGCCGTTCCGCCAGGCCGAGTTCGACATCGAGTACGGCGCAGGGCATCTCCACCGAGGGCTGCCTCATCGACCTCGGCATCGAGCACGACATCGTCAGAAGTCGGGCTCGTTCTTCTCCTACGGCGAGGAGCGGCTCGGCCAGGGGCGCAACAACGCAAAGGGCTACCTGCGCGAGAACCCCGACAAGGCCAAGGAGATCGAGAGCAAGATCTACGACGCCGTCGGGGTCGACCAGGCGCCGGACGCGCGGGCCCGTGGCGGTGGCGGACGATGCGCCCACGGGGCCCGAGGCCGTCGAAGAGCGGGCGGCCTAGGGCTCCATGCACGAGCCGGGCGGCACGGAGGCCGCCAGAGCGATGGAGCTCGCCTACACGCGCGCTGTCGGCGCGAGACCGCACGGTGGCGGAGATGCGGACCTAGCTCGAGCGCAAGCGGGTAGAGCCTCAGGACATCGAATACGCGGTCGCCGAGCTGGCTGCGGCGGAGCTGCTCGACGACGCGCGCTTCGCGGAGCGCTTCGCCGAGGACAAGCGCAGCATCGAGCGCTGGGGCGCCGAGCGGATCGAGCGTGACCTCGTCCGGCGCGGGGTCGCACGGGAGCACGTTGAGGCCGCCGTCGACGCCCAGGGAACCACCGACGAGCTGGCCGCCGCGCTCGATCTGCTGAGCGAGCGGAGGATCGGCCCGCCCCAGGACGACCGCGAGCGCGACCGGCGTGGCGGCTGCTGGTGCGCAAGGGCTACGAGCCCGAGCTGGCCTACGAGGCCGTTCGCGCGCACGGCCGCTGACTCGCGGCTTCGCTCGCGTGGCGCCGCGGGTGATCGCGTTCCCGCAGTTGCGCAAGCCAGCCCCCGGGGATACGCTCGTGACAGCGGCCGGTACGGCCGCCGCGAACCAGTTGAATCTGAACTTTGGCTTGTTTGCAGCGAGAAACGACTCCGGGCAGGAACCGATTCCAGCATGACCACCATCAGCCGACAGCCCTGGGACGCGGGCGAAAGGAGCGACTCGGCGCGTCCCTGACCGCAGTTCTGGCGCGCCCCCGGAGGCGCACTCGCTCAAGCAGCCCTGGTCTCGCGGCGCCGTTTCACGGCCGGACGGCGAGAACGGGTCCCGGCACCGGTGCCGGGGGAGGTGACTGCAGATGGAGATCCTGCTGGCGGCGCTCGTATCGGCGGCGGTGGCTGCCGCGGTCGTGATGTTGGCCTTGCGCTCCCGCGGGCCCGTCGTGGTCGCGCCGGGCCTGCCGGCCACGCGACCGGGACGGCCGGACGGGATCGATGGCCCTCACTCCGATGACGCGCCTCGGGATGGCGCGGAGGGCGACACGCCCGACGCCGAGGCTCGGCCGGGCACGGCTCTCGCCGCGGGCTCCAACCCCGGGGCGGCGCGCAGGGCGACGAGGAGCTGCGCGCCCGGCGCGAGGAGTTGGCGCGGCTCGAGGAGCGCCTGCGGGCGAAGGAGGGCAGCCTGGACGCCAAGCTGGCCGACATGGAGGCGCGTGAGCGCACCGCTGAGGATCGCGCGCGCAACCTCGAGCACAACGCGGCGCGCCTCAAGGAGGCCAAGCGCGAGCACGTGCGCGAGCTCGAGCGGGTGGCGGGACTGAGCGCCGGGCAGGCGAAGCAGATCCTGCTGCGCGAGCTGGAGGACGAGCTGCGCCACGACAGCGCGCGCCTGATCCGCCAGGTCGAGGAGGAGACCCGCCACGACGCCGACCGCCGCGCCCGCAGCATCCTCGCCACGTGCATGCAGCGCGTGGCCGGCGGTCACGCTGTGGAGACCACGGTGTCGGTCGTCGAGCTCAAGTCCGACGAGCTGAAGGGCCGGATCATCGGCCGCGAGGGCCGCAACATCCGCGCGCTGGAGACCCTCACCGGGATCGACTTCATCATCGACGACACGCCCGGTGCCGTGCTGCTCTCGGGCTTCGACGGCGTCCGCCGCGAGGTCGCGCGGATCACGCTGGAGAAGCTGCTCCAGGACGGGCGCATCCACCCGGCCCGGATCGAGGAGGCCTTCGACCAGGCAGGCTCGGAGCTCGAGCGCCGCATCGCCGAGCTCGGGGAGCAGGCGGCGTACGAGGCCAACGTCGGGCACCCTGCACCCCGAGCTGATCAAGCTGCTCGGGCGGCTGCACTTCCGCACCAGCTACGGGCAGAACGTGCTGGCCCACTCGATCGAGTGCGCCCGGCTGGCCGCCCTGCTGGCCGCCGAGCTGGGCGCCAGCCCCAAGACCGCCGCGCGCGCCGCGCTTCTGCACGACATCGGCAAGGCGGTCTCGCACGAGGTCGAGGGGCCGCACGCGCTGGTGGGCGGGCAACTTCGCCCGCCGCTACAAGGAGGCCGAGGCGGTGGCGCACGCGATGGAGTCGCACCACAACGAGGTCGAGCCGAAGACGATCGAGGCCGTGATCGTGCAGATCGTCGACTCGGTCTCGGGCGCACGGCCCGGCGCGCGCGGCGAGTCGCTCGAGAGCTACGTGACGCGCCTGCACGAGCTGGAGGAGATCGCCGAGCGCCACGAGGGCGTCGAGAAGGTCTACGCCATGCACGCAGGACGCGAGATCCGCGTGCTCGTCCGGCCCGAGGACGTGGACGACGACGCCGCGGCGCTGCTGTCGCGGCAGATCGCGCGGGAGGTCGAGCAGGAGCTCGAGTTCCCCGGCCAGATCAAGATCACGGTGATCCGGGAGAGCCGCGCGACCGACTACGCGCGCTGAGCGAGGCGCTAGCCTCGCGGCCATGAAGCGCTACCACCTGACCACGTTCGGGTGCCAGATGAACGAGCACGACTCCGAGCGGATGAAGGGCATGCTCGAGTCGCTCGGCTACGCCGAAGTCGGAGTCGCGCGACGAGGCGGACCTGATCCTCTTCAACACCTGCTCGATCCGCGAGTAGGCGGACACGCGACTGGTGGGCAACCTGGGCGAGGCGAAGCGGCTGAAGGCGCGAGGACCCGTCGCGGGTGGTGGGCGTCGGCGGCTGCTGGTCGCAGTCGATGAAGGAGAAGCGTGTTCGAGCAGTTCCCGTTCGTCGACGTGGCCTTCGGGCCGGGTCAGGTCCACCGCCTGGCCGAGTTCCTGACCAGCGACAGCCTCACCGCGCAGGGCTACTTCGAGTTCGAGGGCTTCACCGGCCATCTGCCGATGCGCCGCGAGCGCGACGTTCCAGGGCTGGGTGCAGATCTCGGTGGGCTGCAACTGCGCGTGCTCGTACTGCATCGTGCCGTCCACCCGCGGGCGCGAGGTGTCCAGGCCCGCCGCGGAGCTGGTGGCCGAGGTCGAGCGGCTGGCGAGCGACGGCGTGCGCGAGGTCACGCTGCTGGGCCAGAACGTGAACTCCTACGGCCGCGACCTGCCCCGCGGGGCAAAGGCCACGTTCGCGGAGCTGCTGGCGATGGTCGACGCGGTGGAGGGCATCGACCGCATCCGCTACACGAGCCCGCACCCCAAGGACATGAGCGACGACGTGATCGCGCGCCCACGCGCGAGCTGCCGAGCCTGTGCGAGCACATCCACCTGCCGCTGCAGTCGGGGTCGAGCAGGATCCTCAAGGCCATGCGTCGCACCTACGACCGCGCGCGCTACATGGACCGCGTGGCGCAGATCCGCGAGGCGGTGCCCGACTGCGCGATCACCACCGACATCATCGTGGGCTTCCCGGGCGAGACCGAGGCCGACTTCGAGCAGACGATGGAGGTGGTGGAGGAGGTCGCGCTACGACTCGGCGTTCACGTTCATCTTCTCGCCGCGGCGCGGCACCGAGGCGGCGGACCTCGACGACCAGGTCCCGCACGCCGTGAAGCGCGAGCGCATGGAGCGCCTCGTGGAGGCGGTGCAGCGGATCGCCACCGAGCGCTCGCAGCGCTTCGTCGGCCGCACGATGGAGGTGCTGGCGGAGGGGCCGTCGCGCAACGGACCCGCGCCAAGGCTGCGCGGGCGCATCCGCCACAACAAGACGGTGAACTTCACCGGCCTGGCCCAGCCGGGCGAGATGGTGGAGGTGGAGATCGGCTCGGCCACGAGCACCACGCTCGCGGGCGAGGAGCGGCTGCTCTCGCGCGTTGCCTGATCGCGAGCCGGCCATGCTGGCCCTGTTCGGCCCGACGGGCGTGGGCAAGACCGCCGTGGCGCTGGAGCTGGCCGACCTGCTGCGCGCGCGCGGCGAGGATCCCGTGGCGATCTCCGCCGACGCGCTGCAGGTCTACGCGGCCTGGGCGCGCTCACCGGCGCGGCCGACGGCCGAGGAGCAGAGGCGCCTCGAGCACCGCCTGCTGGGCGTTCGTGCCGGTCACGGAGACGTTCGCGGTCGGCGACTACATGCCGCTCGCGCACGCCGAGATCGACGCCGCGCTGGCCGCCGGACGGCTGCCGATCGTGGTGGGCGGCACCGGGCTCTACCTGCGGGCTGCCCTGGCGGACCTCTCGCTCGTTAAGGCCCAGCCAGGAGACGAGTCCGAGCTGTGGTCGGCCGACACCCGCCATCCCGACGCTGCTGGTCGGCCTCACGATGGACCGCGAGGCGCCTCTACGAGCGCATCGACGCGCGCGTGGAGGCGATCGTGGCGGCCGGGGCCGCCGAGGAGGTCCGGCGCGCGCGAGCCGCCGGCGCATCGCGAACGGCGCGCAAGGCGCTGGGCTTCGACGAGCTGCTGGACGGGCGACGTCGAGGAGCTCAAGAAGCGCAGCCGCAACTACGCCAGGCGCCAGCTCACCTGGATGCGCAAGCTGGAGCGGCGGCTGCCCGCCCTGGAGGTCATGAACGTGACAGGGCGCGAGCCGGCCGGCGTGGCGGCGGATATCGACGGGCTGCTGCGCTCCTGCGGCCGCGGCCCGAGCCTGGCGTAGAGTGCCGCGCCGTGAGGTTCGAGAAGTGGCAGGCGCTGGGCAACGACTACGTGATCGTGGAGGCGGACGCGCTCCCGTTCGAGCTCACCCCCGAGCGGGTGCGGGCGCTGTGCGCGCCGCACACGGGCGTCGGGTCCGACGGGATCCTGCTGCTCTCGGCGCACGGAGGAGCGCGGGTTCGTGGCGGCGCTGCGGATCTTCAACCCGGACGGCTCGGAGGCCGAGCTGTCCGGCAACGGGGTCCGCGAGGCCGTGATGTACCTGCGCCGCTACGGCTGGGCCGACGACGACACGTTCTCGATCTCCACCGCCGCGGGCGAGGTGCGGCCGCGGATCACGGGGCCGGCCACCTGCACCGTGGACATGGGCCGCGCGCGGCTCGCAGGCGCCGGACTTCCCCTCCGGCGATGCGGACGGCACGGGGGTCGGTCACGGCGGACGGGCGCGAGCTGGCGTTCCAGTTCGTGTCGATCGGGCAACCCGCAGTGCGCGATCGAGGTGGGGGAGGAGCTGGAGCAGCTCGACCTCTCCAGGCTGGGCCCGCCGATCGAGGGCCAGCGAGCTGTTCCCCAACCGCACCAACGTCTCGTTCTGGCGGCAGGAGGGCGCGCGGCGCCATCCGCGCGCGGATCTTCGAGCGCGGGGTGGGGGAGACCATGTCCTCCGGCACGGGCGCGACCGGCGCCGCGGTGGCGGCGGTGCTGCGCGGGCCGACAGCCCGGTGACCGTGCGGCTGGACGGCGGCGAGCTGGAGGTGGAGGTGGGCGAGGACCTGCACGTCGACCTGACCGGCTGGGCGGTGCCCGTCTACGCCGGCGAGCTCAGCGACGAGTTCCTGGAGGTGCTTGCAGAACGATGAAGACCAGCGCGCGGCTGGACCGCCTGCCCCCGTACCTGTTCGCCGAGCTCGAGCGGAAGATCGCCGAGAAGAAGGCCGCCGGCGTGGACGTGATCAGCCTGGGCATCGGCGACCCCGACACGCCGACCCCGGCCTCGTGATCGACGCGCTGGCCGCGGCCGCGCAGGACCCCGGCACGCACCAGTACCCGTCCAACCGCGGGCGCGCCGGAGCTCCGCGAGGCGTTCGCGCGCTTCTATGACCGCCGCTTCGGCGTGGCGCTCGACCCCGAGACCGAGATCGTCCCGGCGCTGGGCGCCAAGGAGTGCATCTTCAACCTCAACCTTGCGTTCCTCGACCCCGGCACCGTGGCGCTGGCGGCCGACCCCGGCTACCCGGTCTACACGGGCGGGCCGCTGCTGGCCGGCGCCGAGGCCGAGCTGATGCCGCTGCTGCCCGAGCGCGGCTTCGCCCCCGACCTGGACGCGATCTCGCCGATGTGGCCGGCCGAGGCGCGGCTGATGTACCTCAACTACCCGAACAACCCGACCGGGGCGGTGGTGCCCGACGGCCTGTTCGAGCGGGCCGTGGAGTTCGCCCGCGAGCACGACGTGCTGGTGGTGCACGACGCCTCGTACACCGAGACCACCTTCGACGGCTACGTGGCGCCCAGCTTCCTCCAGACGCCGGGCGCCAAGGACGTGGGCGTGGAGGTGTTCTCGCTGTCCAAGGGCTACAACATGACCGGCTGGCGCACGGCGGCGATCGTGGGCAACGCGGAGGCGGTAGAGGCCTACTGGAAGCTCAAGACCAACATCGACTCGGGCATGCCCGAGGCGATCCAGCTGGCGGCGGCGGCGGCGCTCGACGACGGCGACGACGTCGCGCGCGAGATGAGCGCGATCTACCAGCGCCGGCGCGACCTGGTGGTCGGCGCGCTGCGCGAGATCGGCGTGGACGTGGCCACCCCGAGGGGCACGATCTATGTCTGGGCGCCCGTGCCGGACGGGCACACGTCGGCCTCCTACTGCGAGCTGGTGCTCGAGCAGTCCGGGGTGGTGGTCTCGCCGGGGAGCTCCTACGGCCCCAACGGCGAGGGCTTCTTCCGCATCTCGCTGACGGTCCCCGACGAGCGCCTGAGCGAGGCGGTCGAGCGGATGCGGTCGAGCCTGGGCGGCTGAGGGGGTAGGCTCGTGCCATGAAGACGTGGGAGCTGGGCCAACTGGATGTGGAGGCTCACCAGCCCCACATCGTCTCCTCCACCGACGCGGCACGGGTGATCGTGCTCCACCTGCCCGCGGGCGAGGCGCTTCAGGAGCACATGGTCCACGAGCGCGCCTGGGTCGTGCTCGTGGAGGGCGAGCTCGAGATCGGAGCGACGGCGACCGCAGCACGGGCGGGCCCGGGCTCCTCGCCGAGTTCGACCCCAAGGAGCCGCACGAGGTGCACCGCCACGCCGACTCGCGGCTGCTGCTGTTCCTGGCGCCGTGGCCCGGGCGACGGCCATCCAGGCGCCATGTCGCTCGACGACAAGGCGAAGGCCCGCGAGCGGGCGCGGGAGCGAGCAGCCGGCTGAGGCCCGTGGCGGGCCTACACTCGTAGGCGTGCGAAACGGCGATCACAGGACCGCCGCGCGCGCCAGCGCGCGCTGCTGATCGCGGCCGGCCCCGACGAGCCGGACCTGTCCGAGCTCGGCGAGCTGCTGCTCACCGCCGGCGTGGCGGTGGCGGGCGAGCTGACCCAGCGCCGCTCCGAGCCCGACCCCGACCGCTACCTCGGCAAGGGCAAGCTGGTGGAGCTCAAGCGCGCGATCGCGGAGGCGGACGCCAACCTGGTGGCCTGCGACGACGAGCTGCTGCCGCGCCAGGAGCGCAACCTCGAGGAGGCGCTCGGCACGCCGGTGATCGACCGCACCGCGGTGATCCTCGACATCTTCGCCGACCACGCCAAGTCCGCCGAGGGCAACCTCCAGGTCGAGCTGGCCCAGCTGGAGTACAACCTCGCGCGCATGCGCGGGCTGTGGACGCACCTCGAGCGCCTGGGCGCGGGGCGCATGGACGGCGGCATCGGCACCAGGGGCCCGGGCGAGACCCAGATCGAGACCGACCGCCGCCTCGCGCGCGACCGCATCTCGGCCCTGCGCCGGCGCCTCGAGCACACCAAGGGCACCCGCCGCGTGATGCGCTCCGAGCGCGAGCGCGCCGGGCTGCCCACGGTGGCGCTGGCCGGCTACACGAACGCCGGCAAGTCGACCCTGCTCAACGCGCTCACCGGCGCCGAGGTGGGGGTGCGCGACCGCCTCTTCCACACGCTCGACCCCACCACTCGCTCGTTCGAGATCGGCGGGCGCAGCTACCTGCTCACCGACACCGTCGGCTTCATCCGCAAGCTCCCGCACCAGCTCGTCGAGGCCTTCGGCGCCACGCTGGAGGAGGCGCTGGAGGCCGACCTGATCCTGCACGTGGCCGACGCCTCGGCGCTCGGAGGAGGAGCTGGCCGCCCAGCTGGCCGCCGTCGACGACGTGCTGGACGAGATCGGCGCGGCCGAGCGCCCGCGCCTGCTGGCCCTGAACAAGGTCGACCTGCTCGACGGCCGACCGCCGCCGCGAGCTCGAGTTCCGCCACCCCGAGGCCATCCAGGTGTCCGCCGAGACGGGCGAGGGACTCGACGCGCTGCGGAGCGCGGTGGAGGCGCGCTTCCTCGCCACCCTGCGGCCGATGGAGCTGCTGGTGCCCTACGAGGAGGGCGGGCGACTGTCCGAGCTGCACGACGTGGCCGGGGAGATGGAGCGCGAGGACACCGCCGAGGGCGTGGTCGTGCGCGCGCGGGTGCCCGCCGCGGCCGCAGCCCGCTTCGAGCGCTTCGCCGCTGAACGGCGCGCGCTCCAACGGCTCGGGATGACGCTGCGCTTCACGCGCCTGTCCGAGGCCGCCGTGGCGCCCAGCCGCGCGCACGACGACGACGCCGGCTACGACCTGCGCGCGGCGGAGGCGGCGTCGCTGGGGCCCGGCGAGCGCGTGAGCCTGGGGACGGGCATCGCGGTCGCCATGCCCGACGGTCACGCCGGCCTGGTGCTGCCTCGCTCCGGCCTGGCGGCGCGGCACGGGATCGCGCTGGTCAACGCGCCGGGGCTGATCGACGCCGGCTACCGCGGCGAGGTGCGGGTGCTGCTGCTCAACACCGACCGCGACGCGACGTTCGAGGTGTCGCCGGGCGATCGGATCGCCCAGCTGGTGCTGGTGCGCCACGAGGCGCCCGAGCTGGAGGAGGTGCCCGAGCTGGACGCCACCGCGCGGGGCGCCGGCGGGCTTCGGCTCCAGCGGCGTCTAGGCAGGCGGGCCGCCGAAGCGGGAAGCCTGGTTGCAGGGGGTCAACCCCATCGAACATCTGCCGATACACGGAGGGTGAGCGAAGCGCCAGCCGTCCAGCCCGGCGTCACGCCGCCCGCCCAGCGCGTCGAGCTCGGTCAGGCGGATCGGCGACGTGATCGTCGAGCTCGGGTTCGCCAGCCGCGAGGCCGTGGAGCGCGCGGCCGACGAGGCGCGCGGCACCGGCCGCACCACGGGTCAGACGCTGCTGGGCGCGGGCGTGGTCACCCCCGACCAGCTCGCCCGTGCGGTCGCCGAGCGCTACGGCATCGACCACGTGGACCTCAACAGTTTCCAGGTCGACCCGGGCGCTACCGCGTTGGTCGACCCACTCGTGCTGCGCCGCTACAGGGCGGTGCCGATCGCGTTCCTCGACGAGCGCACGCTGCTGGTGGCCACCGCCGACCCGGCGAACGTGCTGGCCGTCGACGACCTGGCGATGATGACCGGCTACGAGATCCGTCGTGCCGCGGCCACGGCGGAGGACGTGGACGCCCTGCTCGGCCGGCTCAATCGCCTGGACGACGCGGTGATGGAGGTCGAGGAGGAGGAAGAGGCAGCAACGTCATCGAGCTGCGCGAGTCCGCCGACGACGCGCCGGTGGTGAAGCTGGTCCACACGATCGTCGCCGAGGCCGTGCAGCGCGGCGCGTCGGACATCCACTTCGACCCGCAGCTCAGGCTCGATGCAGGTCCGCTTCCGCGTGGACGGCGTCATGAGCGACTCCACCACCGTCCGGAGCGGCCTGGCGCCCGGCCTCGTCTCGCGGGTCAAGATCATGGCCGACCTGGACATCGCCGAGCGCCGCGTGCCGCAGGACGGCCGCGTGGGCCTGACGATCGACGGCCGCCACGTGGACATCCGCGTGGCCACGCTGCCCGACCGTTCGTGGCGAGTCGGTGATCATGCGCATCCTCGACAAGGGCCGCATGATGGGCGACTTCGACCAGCTGGGCCTGGCCGAGTCGGACCTGAGCCGCCTGCGCAACGCGATCTCCCAGACATCGGGCTCGATGCTGGCCACCGGCCCGACCGGCTCGGGCAAGTCGACCACCCTCTACGCGGCGCTGACCGAGCTGAACAGCCCTGAGAAGACGCTCATCACGATCGAGGATCCCGTGGAGTACGAGCTGGACGGCGTGAAGCAGGTGCAGGTGAACAACAAGATCGCGCCTGGGCTTCGCGACCGGCCTGCGCTCGATGATGCGCGCCGACCCCGACATGATCATGGTCGGCGAGATCCGCGACCGTGAGACGGCTCAGATCGCGATCGAGTCCGCGCTCACCGGCCACCTGGTGCTCTCGACGCTGCACACCAACGACGCCCCGATGAGCGTGGCGCGGCTGATCGAGATGGGGATCGAGCCCTTCCTCGTGGCCTCGGGCATCTCGTGCGTGGTGGCCCAGCGCCTGGCGCGGCGGCTGTGCGAGTGCAAGGAGGAGACCGAGATCGGCGTCGAGGTCCTGCGCCGCAACGGCTTCCCGGAGGCCAGCGAGCCGATTCCGGCCTTCGAAAAGGGCGGCTGCGTGCGCTGTGCGCACACCGGCTACCGCGGCCGCGTCGGCGTCTACGAGCTGATGGAGGTCACCGACGAGATGCGCGAGCTGATCGTGGAGAAGCGCCCCGTGGAGTCGCTCGCCGAGGTGGCCGAGGCCCAGGGCATGCGCCGCCTGCGCGACGACGGGATTGACAAGGTGCGCGACGGCGTGACCTCCATGCCCGAGGCCCTGCGGGTCCTGGGCGGCACCGCCTAGCTAAACGCCCGCCGCGCGCCGCGCCGACGCGTGCGCGGCGTCCTCGAGGGCGTCGTCCAGCGGCTCGAGGCTCGACCTCGAGCGCCAGCTCGATCAGGCGATCGGCCAGCCACACGTTCTTGGGCAGCAGCGGGCCGTGCAGGTAGGTGCCGATCACGTTGCCGCGGCGGACGCCCTCGATGGCCGTCGCCGCCGTTGTTGCCGTGACCGGCCAGGACGCGCCCGAGCGGCCGCTCGCTGCCGCCGAGGTAGGTCCGCCCGCCGTGGTTCTCGAAGCCGGCGATCACGCGTGGGCCCGTGCCCAGGTCGGCCTCGATCGCGCAGTTGCCGATCAGGCGCGGGCCGTCCTCGCGGACGGTGCGCAGGTCCACGAGGCCGATGCCCGGCAGCTGCGGTCGCCCATCTGGTAGCTCTCGCCGAGCAGCTGGTAGCCGCCGCACACCGCCAGGACCACCGCGCCGCGCACCGCCGCCGCGTGGAGCGCGTCGCGCTTGGTGGCCGCCATGTCCTCGGCGACCGCCTCCTGGTCGCGGTCCTGGCCGCCGCCGATGTAGAAGAGGTCGTGTGCGTCCGGGTCGAGGTCGGCGCCGATGCTGGCGGCCGCCAGCTCGAAGCCGAGGCCGCGCCACTCGCAGCGGGCGCGCAGCACGGCGATGTTGCCGCGGTCGGCGTAGATGTTCATCAGCTCGGGGTAGAGCGCGCAGACGCGCAGGCGTGGCTCATGCGGGCGCCTCCAGCATCACGACGGTGCTGCCCACGTAGTCGGGCGTGGGGGGCACTCGTCGCGCGGGGAGCACCGTGCAAGCCGGCGCGCGCCGCCTCGGCCTCGAGCTCCGTCGCGGAGACTCGGTCCAGGCGGATCGTGAAGGCCTCCTCGGTGAGCTCGCCGGCCGGGGAGACCGCCTGGCGATGGCGGTCGATCGCCACCGACTCGCCCTCGTCGCGCACGGCGACCGGGGTGGAGGACAGCACCCAGCCGTCGAGCTCCAGCACGTCGGGGAGGGGGGGCAGCGGCGTCCTGCGCCGGCACGCGCTCGAACGGGTCGGCCAGCGCCACCGCCAGCAGCCCGCCCGGGCTCCAGGTGGCGCGCCCACGCTGGCCAGCATCGCCGTCGCGCCCGCCGGCGCCGCCGAGCAGCTGGGCGACCTGCATCGGGCAGGATCGCCAGCGGGATGGCGCGATCCGAGGTCGAACGAGCGCGCGTCGGCCGCCGTGCGCCCGGACCGTCGAGGCCCCGCTCGCGCGCGCGGTCGGCGCAGGCGCGCGACCAGCTCGGGTCCGCGTCGATGGCCACCACCTCGTGCCCGCGGGCGGCCAGGTCCAGCGCCACGCGCCCGGTGCCGGCGCCCACGTCGAGCACCGGGCCGCCGCGCTCGCGCCGCCAGCTCGCGCCAGACGCGGCAGGTCGGCGCCGTAGGAGGCGCACTCCACGTCGTGCCACGCGACCGGCCCCGCCACAGCCGCGGGGGACCTCACGCGCCCTCCTCCGCCGGCGGGGCGTCCGAGGGCAGGTCCACCCGCTCCAGGTCCCAGACCGGCAGCCGTCGAGCGCAGACGACGCTTCAAAGCGCCCGTACTGCTGCGATCCCAGGCGGCGAAAGCCGGCGTGGACCTTCTCCAGGTAGTCGCGCGAGACCACGGCGCGGCCCTCCGCGCCGCCCGCGGCGCAGGCGCTCGCGGCCCTCGGCGCGAGCCCACGTAGGTCCACACGGGGCCGCTCGATGTCCGTCGACGATCGGCCCGTCACGTCCACGCGATCGTAGTTGCGCTCGCGCCGGTCCAGCAGGTCGAGCTCGCCGTCGCCGACCGGCCGCAGCGTGCCGTTCACGCCCTCGGCGCCCGGGTCGGCCTCCATGTCGACGAAGGCCACGTAGACGTCGGGCCGCGATCCGTCGCTGCGCCGCAGGTACTTCTTGTAGCCGGGGATCGCGCGCTGCGTTGTCGGTGGCCACGCCCCAAACGCGGCGCCGGCCGGGCAGCGTCGCCAGCTTGGCGTCCTCGAGCCCGTCGAGCACCAGCGACCCGTAGCCGAACACGTGCCCGGCCGGGGCCGTCACGTAGTCCGCCCATCGGCGAGCGAGCCCGCGGCGGGCCAGCAGCTCGCGCAGCTCGAGCAGCGCGGTGTAGGTGGGCAGGGCGTACAGGGGCCTGCCCTCGTCTCGCCCGGCGGCCACCGCGCAGTCCAGCGACGACGCCAGGTCGCGGTCCACGTCCGCGCGCGGCGTCGATGCCCGCGTACTTCAGCCGCAGCGCCATCTCCTCGGCCCGGGTGCCCGAGCAGGTGACCCGGCGCACCCGCCCCGCCAGCAGCTCGAAGTCGGCGTCCCAGATCCAGGACACGTCGCGCCCGTCGGCGATCCTGTCGTTCAGCGCCAGCCACAGGTCCAGCTCGCCGTCCTCGAGGGTCAGCGTGCGCAGCACCTCGTTGGCGCCCGCGGGGTTCTTCACCAGCAGGATCGACACGGGCCGGCCCGCCACACGAGATCGTCTCCACCCGCCCGAACGCCCCGCCGAAGCCCTCCAGGGCGGTGCGCACGGCCTCCAGGGGCGCGCCGAGGTCCAGCGCCAGGGCCGCGGCGGCCACCGCGTTGTAGACGTTGTAGAGGCCGGGGAGGGGCAGGCGTCAGCGTCGAGCCTGCCCGCCGGGGTGGCCAGCGTCACGTCCGGGCCCCGGGCATGCCCGTCGAGCGCCACTCGCTCCGCCGCGACCGCCGGCGCGGGCCGCTCGCGGCCGCAGTTGGGGCAGCGGTAGTGGCCGAGGTGGCCCAGGTAGCACGCCTCGTAGACGTACGGCGCGCCGCAGTTGCGGCAGTGCTTGGAGTCGGCCGCGTGCTGGAGCTCCGGGCAGCGCCTGGGAGTCGTCGGCCACGCCGAAGTAGACGACGCCCTCGCGCCCGCGGCCGAGGTCGGCCACCAGCGGGTCGTCGGCGTTGAGCACGAACCGCGCGCCGGCCCGTCGCAGCCGGTCCACCAGCTCGGCCCACGCGGTCCGCCAGCAGCTCCAGCTCGCCGTAGCGGTCGAGCTGGTCGCGGAACAGGTTCGAGAGCAGGAAGGCTGCGCGGCTCCGACGGCGTCGGCCACGCGCGGGAGCCACGCCTCGTCGACCTCGAACAGGCCCGAGCTGGCCCGGCCGGCGGCCGGCGTCCAGCAGCGCGGTGGCCACGCCCCAGCCCATGTTCGAGCCGGCGCGGTTGTGCACGACGCGCTCCGGCCCGAACGCTCCAGGATCGCGGCGACCATCGCGGAGGTGGTGGTCTTGCCGTTGGTGGCGGAGACCAGCACGGCGCCCTGGTCCAGCCGCGCCGCCATCCGCTCGAGTGCCCTGGGGTCCGCGCGCAGCAGCAGCCGGCCGGGCAGGGTGGTGCCGCCGCCGCGGCCGAGGCGGCGCGAGAGCGGCGCGCACGCCGCGCGCCAGGGCCTCCAGGGGACGTGCCATCAGCCGGGGACGATCACCCGCAGGCAGCGCGGGCGCGACCGTGACCGTGGCGGGCGTGGTGCCGATCGGGTCGCCGTCGGCGTAGATCTCGAAGGTGCGGTCGGCGTCGACCTCGATCTCGCTGCCGCGCAGCACGTGCACGCTGGGCTCGTCGAGGTGCGCTCCCTTGAAGACCTTGGGGAGCTTGCGCAGGAACTCGAGCTTCGACGCTGTCCCCGTGGCCACGACGTCCAGCAGGCCGTCGTCGAGCTCGGCCTGGGGGGCCAGGAACATGCCGCCGCCGTAGGCCTTCGAGTTCGCGACCGCCACCGAGTAGCCGGTCAGCTCGTGGCGCTCGCCGTCGACGGTCACGGTGAAGCCGGCCGGCTTCCACGCCGCCAGCGCGCGCAGCGCGGCGTACAGGTACACGAGGTTTCCGCGGATCACCTTGCGCCTCGTTGGCGATCCGGTTGGCGTCGGAGTCGAAGCCGAAGCTGGCGATCCCGAGGTAGGGGCGTGCCGTCGACCTCCGCCACGTCGAAGCAGCCTGGCCTCGCCCTCCACGGCCAGCCGTGCCGCCGCCGTCGGGCTCGGTGGGTATGCCCAGCACGCGCGCGAAGTCGTTGCCCCGGCCCCCCGGGATGATCGCCAGCGCCGAGTCGGTGCCGGCCAGCGCCGCGGCGATCGGGCGCAGCAGTCCGTCGCCGCCGATGGCGGCCACCGTCTCGCCGGCGCTCGCCGCGTGGGCGGCCTCGTCGCGGGCGTGATCCATGTCGCGGGTGCGCACCACCCGGTGCGGGCGCCCCAAGCCGGTCGAGCTCGGCCGCGGCCTGCGGCAGTCGCTTGAGCGCCCGCCCGCCGGCCGAGGCCGGGTTCACGAGCACCAGGAAGCGGCGGCTCACCCGGCGGAGGCCGCGGCGGCGCGGGCTGCGCGCTCGGCGGCGAAGGCGCCGCGCTCGGCCCCGCGGAGATGAGTCTGCTCCTCCAGGGAGTCGATCTCGGCACGCTCAACGAGAGCGTCACCCAGCAGGCGCTCGGCGTGGGGCTCGTCGAGGCGGTCCGGGTCGAGCGTGAGCAGCACGTCCTGCGCGACCGTGTGCCAGCGCTCGTCGGTCGGCTTCTCCGAGGCCACAAGCAGCTGGCCCGGCCGGGAGAGCCAGTGGAGGTCGAAGATCCCGAGCCGGTACGCGTACAGGCGCTCACCGTCGGAGAAGAGGAAGTTGAGCCCCGAGAACGCCGACCGGGCCACCACGGCCGACATCGCGCGACGCAGCGAGCCGGGCACGTCGGCCGGGTCGAAATAGCGCATCAGGTAGCTGAAGATGGCCTCCGAGTCGGTCTCCCCGGCGGGTGGCCCCATGCCCGGCTCGAGCAGACGCGGGTAGTCGATCACCGTTCCGTTGTGACCGAACGTGTAGTTGCCCATGGCGAAGGGATGTGTGTTCACCAGCGTGAGACCGCCCAGGGTCGCCCGGCGCACGTGCACGTTGAAGATCCGGCCCTCGCGGGCGCTGGCGCGCTCCAGGTCGCCAGCAGCGTGGGCGGCCTCGGGGAAGCGCTCGAGCACCGGCGCGACCCCTTCCGGCCGCTCGTACACGGCCATTCCCCAACCGGAGTCGTGGTGCTCGGACTGGCGGATCAGCGGGTTCTCGGCCTCCAGCAGCTCGTGGCGGATCGAGAGCGGCTCGGCCGCGACGCACCCGAGCACTCGGCACATGGGGCAAGTCTAAGCGCCCGCGCCAGGCACGATCGGAGGGGGCGAGAAGCGGCCGCCGGAGCCTTGGAGGTTCACGAGCCGAGCGACTGGGGGAGGGTGGATGCAACCGCAGCGGATCTGGTGGGCGCGACCGCGCAAGCTGTGCGCGATGGAGCGGCCGGGCGGGGGAGGGCGCAGCCACCGCCCCGGGCGGCGCGAGGCCGAGATCGCCTGGCTGAGGGAGCACGGCGTGCGGCTGGTGGTGTCGACCATGCCCACACGTCACAACCTGCGTGAGTACGAGGCGGTCGGGCTGGCGTGGCACCACCTGCCCCGGTGGCGCCCGGCGACGGGGCGGCGGTGCTGGAGGAGGCGCTGGCGCTGCTGCGGCGCGAGCTACGGCGGCGCGGGGCGGTGGCGGTGCACGGCAACCGCCACACCGACTTCGTGGCGGCGGTCTGCGCGGCGCACCTGCACGAGCCCGCGGCAGCGAACCCACGGAGGGCTTGGCTGCGGCCGCCGACGCGGGCCTCATGGTCACCCCGTGGTCGGCTGCGCTGCTTGGCGTGGACTACGAGGCAGTCCAACCGCGTTCGCGCATGGCGGCCTCCACGGCATCGGGTCGGTCGGTGACCACGTAGGCGTCCACGATCGCGCCTTCGGTGTTGATGGTGATGGACAGGCCGGAGTCGGTTCGCCGGACCTTCGAGATTGCCGCCACGGGACGGCCCGAGCCCATTCGCGGCTTCACGCGGCCGGTGGCCACCCGATGGACTCCGTCGAGCTCTGCCAGGCCGTCCAGCAGCCGGCGGTAGCCCTTCTTCGAGGAGTGCTTGTGGTGGGTCTTGCGCGCCACGTCACTCCCTGGTGACGAGGGCGTGCAGGCTCTCGGCCACCGTCACGGGGCCAGGGGCGTCCCCGTCGCCGGACGGCCCGGCGCTGCCGCCCGTGAGCACCAGGGCAGCGTCCAGGCCGGCTGCGGCAGCGGCCGCCACGTCGGCGTCGAGGCGGTCGCCGACCACCAGCGTGCGGCCCTCGCCGAGGCGATCCAGCGCGGTGTGAAAGAGCCGTGGCGAGGGCTTGCCCACGATCTCGGCCTCGCGGCCGGACGCGGTCTCGACGGCCGCCAGCAGCGCGCCCGTTCCCGGCCACGGCCCATCGGGCATGGGCAGGATCGGGTCGCGACCGGTGGCAAGCAGGTCGGCGCCGCGGTGCGCCGCCTGCGACGCGTCGCGCAGGCGCGCGTAGCTGATGTCGTCGGTTCCGCCGACCACCACCACGTCCGCGCGCGACGCCAGGTCGGTGCCGTTCATCACCTTCAGCCCCGCGTCCGCCACGTGCCGGCGGAGCGCGGGGGTGCCGATCACGCAGGCGGTGCGCCCGTGACGGGTCTCGGCCAGCAGGTGCTGCAGCGCGCCGCCCACCGTGACCACGTCGGCCAGCGAAGCCTTCACGCCCAGCGACCACAGCTTGGCCACGTGGTCCTCGCCCGGGTGCCACGAGTTGTTGGTGGCGAAAGCCACCCGCTTGCCCGCCTCCCGCAGCGTCGCGATGGCGGCCACGGAGCCGTCGACCGGCTCGTCGCCCAGCCACACGCAGCCGTCCAGGTCGAGGATCAGCTGGTCGTAGTCGCGAAGGAGCGGAGCAAGCGGCGGCACGTGGTCCGGGCCATCGTAGAGTGGCTACCCTGCGGCCCGTGACTCGCACGGTCGCCGCCCTTGTGCTTCTCGTGATGGCCCTCGTCGCCGGCTGCGGAGGCGACGACGAGGACGAGGGCGGCTCGGAGGCGCCGAAAGCGGAGACCTCCGCGGCCGCGAGCTCCGAGGCTTGCGAGGAGGTCGCTGCGCCCGAGGCCAAGCCGGACGGTGGCCAGAAGCCGCCCAAGGCAACTCTGAAGTCGGACAAGACCTACGACGTGGAGCTGCGCACCAACTGCGGCTCGTTCACGGTGCGGCTCGACCAGAAGACGTCTCCCAAGACGGCGGCATCGTTCGTGGCGCTGGCCAAGGACGGCTTCTTCGACGGCACCGTCTTCCACAGGATCGTTCCCGAATTCGTGATCCAGGGCGGCGACCCGACCGGGAGCGGCACCGGCGGGCCGGGCTACTCCATGCGCGACGCGCCGCCCGACGACGCCGTGTACACCCGCGGCGTGGTGGCCATGGCCAAGACCGAGGCCGAGCCTGCGGGCACGGCGGGGAGTCAGTTCTACGTGGTCACGGGCGCCGACGCCGGACTGCCGCCGGAGTACGCGATCCTCGGCAAGGTCGTGAAGGGGCTCGATGTGACGGCGCGCATCGGCAAGCTCGGCGACCCGCAGAGCGGGGGCGCGGGCACGCCCACCCAGACGGTGGTGATCGAGAAGGCCGCGGTCAGCGCTCGGTGATCCCGGCCGCCCGGCGGCCGGTCAGCCCGGGCCCGCGGCGCGCTCGGCCTTCAGGCGGGCCTGCCTGCGCCTGCCGAACAGGGTGAGCACGCCGAGCACGGCGGCCACGATCACGAGCCCCAGCAGGAGCGCGCCGAAGGTGCCCACGCCGCCGAAGGGCAATGCCACCAGCTTGGCCAGGCCGAAGCCCACGGCCACCAGCAGCACCACGAAGGCCACCAGCAGCAGGATGCCCCGAGCCCGCAGCGCCAGGCTGGCCCCCGGCGGTGGCGCGACCAGGCCCATGATCCGCAGCAGGAACAGCTGGCGGCCCGACGGCGGCGCCTGGCCGAGCCTCTCGACCGCCTCCTTGAGCTCGTCGGGCCGGCGCTCGGCGAGCGCCATCGAGGCCTTCATCATCTGGCGCAGAGCGGGTCGCTCCTGGGGATGGCAGCCCGCCATCGCCTCGTTGAAGTAGGCGCGCGCCGCCTTGGCGTCGTAGCGCTCCGCCGCGCGGGCGCCCAGCAGCGCCTTCGCGGCCACGCGGTGGCGCGACTCGCCCTGCAGCTGCTCGTCGGTCTTGTGCTCCAGCTGCTGGATCGCGGCCAGCGCGCCCACCTGCACCTGCATCTTGATCTGCTTCTGCTTCGCCACGGGACGGGAGTGTGCCAGGTCGGTTGGCGGTCGCTCAGATCTCGAGGAGCTTCATGCAGGCGGCGGGCCAGCAGGGGGCTGCCCTCGATCCGCACCCGGCCGCCGGCCACCCGCGCCAGGCGCCTCGACCGCGGGCGTACGTGGGGTTGGGCACGCCGCCGAACAGCGGCGCCGCCGTGAGCTGCACGACATCCGGCAGGGAGCCGCGGATCACGAGCTCCGGCTTGCCGGCCGGCGCCTCCTCGTCCGCGGCACGTCCTCCACCAAGACCCCCTTCGCGCCGAAGGTGACCCTCACGGGCGCGAAGGCCTCCTTGAAGCGCATCTCGACGGTCCCGCGCATGCCCTTCGCTATGCGCGGCCGGCGGGTCACGCCGCGGTCGATCAGCCCGTAGATGCTGGCCGAGATGCCGTTGGGCGCCACGTGGCCGAGCTTGACCTGCGGCCGCGCCGCGGGCCCGCGCGCCTTCGAGGCCGGCTTGGCCCGAGCACGCGGGACGGTCTGCTTTGACGGCATCGCGTGATCGTAGCCAGGCATAGGATCCGCGCCATGGCCATCTCCCTGGACTCCACGCCCACCCTCAACGTCGTGCCGCGTCAGGAAGAGGTTCTGCTGCGCGAGGCCGTGTCGGGGATCTGCTCGGACTTCGGCCCCAAGTACTCGCAGCGGCTGGTGGAGGACGGGGGGCCGCCCACCGAGCTCTGGGACGCCCTGGCCGAGCGCGGCTACCTGGGCGTGAACGTCCCCGAGGAGTACGGCGGCGGCGGCCTGGGCATGGCGGCGCTGGCCACGGTGGGGGAGGAGATCGCCGCCGCGGGGTGCTCGCTGCTGCTGATCGTGGTGTCCCCGGCGATCGCGGGCAGCATCCTCGCGCGCCACGGCAGCCACGAGCAGAAGGACCGCTGGCTGCGGGGGATCGGCGCGGGCACCACCAAGCTCGCGTTCGCGATCACCGAGCCCGATGCCGGCACCAACTCGCACAACCTCTCGACGTCGCTGCGCCGCGACGGCGACCGCCACCTGCTCAACGGCCAGAAGACCTACATCTCCGGCGTCGAGGAGGCCGACGCCGTGCTGGTGGTGGCCCGGACGCGCAATGACGACGGCTCGCTCGGCCTGCCCTCGCTGGCGATCGTGGACGTGGATGCGCCGGGCTTCACCCGCAACCAGATCCCGATGCCCTACGTGGGCCCCGACAAGCAGTGGACGCTCTTCTTCGACGACGTCGAGGTGGAGGAGGAGCGGCTGATCGGCGGCGAGAACGGCGGCCTCGGGCCCGTGTTCGACGGGCTCAACCCCGAGCGGATCATGGGCGCGTCGATGGCCTGCGGCGCCGGCCGCTACGCGATGGGCAAGGGCGCCGACTACGCGCGCGAGCGCAACGTGTGGGGCGTGCCGATCGGCACGCACCAGGGGATCGCCCACCCGCTGGCCGAGGCCAAGATCGAGCTGGAGCTGGCTCGGCTGATGACCCAGAAGGCGGCAGCGCTCTACGACGCGGGCGCCAAGGGCGCGGGAGAGGCCTCGAACATGGCCAAGTACGCGGCGGCCGAGGCCGCCATCCACTGCGTCGACCAGGCCATCCAGACCCACGGCGGCAACGGCTTCGCGCTCGAGTACGGGCTCTCGCAGATGTGGTGGGGGGTCCGCATCACGCGCACCGCGCCCGTCTCGCGCGAGATGATCCTCAACTACGTGGCCGAGCACTCGCTCGGCCTGCCCAAGTCCTACGGCCCCGGGTCCGCGGGCTGACGTTTGAGATGGCTGATCTCTGAGCTTCTACGTTCCAGACGGTCGCGGCTATGCCGCGACCGAGCTCACCCGCGGGCCCTGGGACCGCGACAGCCAGCACGCGGGCCCGCCCTGCGCCCTGCTGGGGCGCGAGCTCGACCGCGCCGGCGAGCTCGACCGGGGACGCCTGGCCCGCGTCACGTTCGAGATCCTCGGGCCGGTGCCCATCGGGCGCCTGGAGGCCTCGGCCGGAGTGGTCAGGCCGGGACGCAGCGTCGAGCTGGTCGAGGGCACGCTGGCCGCGGGCGGCCGGGACGTGATCAGAGCGCGTGCCTGGCGCGTGAGGACCGTCGACGAGCTGCCGCTCGACCCCGCCACGCCCGAGCCGCCGGCCCCGCCCGGCCCCGAGGACGCCCACGAGCGCCCGTTCTTCCCGGTGTCCTGGGACACCGGCTACCACACCGCCATGGACGTGCGCTTTGCCTCCGGAGGGTTCACCGAGCCCGGCCCGGCGGTGGCGTGGATGCGGATGGGCGTGCCGCTCGTGGAGGGCTCGGAGCCCTCGCAGCTCGACCGGGTGCTGGTGGCGTCTGACTCCGGGAACGGCGTGAGCGCGGCGCTCGACTACCGCGAGTGGGTCTTCATCAACGCCGACGTCTCGGTGGCGCTGCGGCGCCTCCCGGTGGGGGACTGGGTCTGCCTGGAGGCGGCCACCTACGCCGAGCCCGACGGCATCGGCCTGGCCGACACGCTGCTGCACGACGAGCGCGGCATGCTCGGGCGGGCCACCCAGAGCCTCCTCGTGGGTCGCCGCTAACGCCGTTCCGCGGCCAGACGGGTCTCGTCCAGGTCCAGGTCGAACTCGATCCTGCGCCGGACCTCGTCGGTGATGTGACCCTCGTCGCGCAGCCTCCGCAGTGTGGCCCGCTCCGCGTCGAGCACCTCGCGCATGAAGCGGCGATAGCTCTCGCTGCGGTGCTCGTAGCCCTCGGGGCCGGTCTCGTCGCCGTCCTGCTGGCCGTCGATCTGGGATCGAAACCTGCGCCGGCGGTACTCGTAGAGGCGGCGCGCCCTCTCGGCGGTGTCGTCGTAGACCCAATCCTCGGCCGCCAGCTCCTCGATCCGGTCGATTGCGGCGAACGCCGTCTCCACGCGGGCGGCCAGCTCCTCGTCCTGGTCCAGGCCGTCGTCCTCGACGCCCAGGGCGCGGATCAGCGCCGGCATCAGGAGGCCCTGGCCCACGAGCGTCACGAGGATCACGCAGAACGCCAGGAAGATGACGAGATCGCGCTCCGGGAAGGCGCTGCCCGCGTCGACCTCCAGCGGGATCGCCAGCGCCGCCGCCATGCACACGCCGCCGCGCATGGAGCTCCACGCGACCAGCGTCACCTGGCTGGCGGCCGGCACCGGGTCCTGTTCGCGGATCCGCGCGCTCAGGCGGCGGGTGAGATAGGTGGCGATGAAAACCCAGATCGCGCGAACGACCGCTACCAGGAGGCCCGTCACGAGACCCCAGAGCGCCAGCTGCCCGAGGGGCCTGCTCTCCAGCGCATCCAGCACTACCGGCAGCTGCAACCCGATCAGGACGAACAGCACTGCGTTGAGCAGGAACTGGAGGATCTCCCAGATCGACGTGAGCTGGATCCGGGTGGTGGGAGTGGTCAGCTCGGACGCCTGCCAGCCGAGCCAGACGCCCACGGTCACCGCAGCGATCACGCCCGAGAGCCCGAGCTCCTCCGCCGGCAGGTAGGCGGCATAGGCCGTGAGCAGCGAGATGGTGACCTCGGTGGGCGGGTCATCCAGGCGTCGCCGCACGGCCGCGATCACGTAGCCCACCGCCAACCCGATCGCCACGCCGCCGAGCCCGCTGAACACGAACTTGGGGGCCGCCTCGGCCAGCGAAAAGCTGCCGGTGACCACCGCGGCCACCGCGAACTTGTAGAGGATGAGCGCCGTCCAGTCGTTGGTCAGGCTCTCGCCCTCGACGATGGTCACCACCCGCCGCGGCACCCCGAGGCGGCGCAGGATCGCCGCCGGTGCCACGGCGTCGGTGGGCGAGACCACCGCGCCGAGCACGAAGGCCACCCGCCAGTCCAGACCGAAGGCCCAGTGGCCCAGCAGCGCCACCGCGAGCATCGTGGTGATCACCAGGCCCACGGCCAGCAGGCCGATCGGGCGCGCGTTGCGGCGCAGCTCGCGCAGGTTCGAGAAGAAGGCCGCGCTGTAGAGCAGGGGCGGCAGGAACACCAGCAGCACGACCTCCGGCTCCAGCTCGACCTCGGGCATGCCGGGCACGAGCCCGAACAGCAGCCCGCCGAGCACCAGCAGGATCGGGTAGGGCACCCGCACCAGGTCGGCGATCACCGCCAGCGCGGCGATGGCCACCAGCAGCCCGAAGACGACTAGCTCGAGGTGCTCCAAGTGGGCGGCGCGGAGGTGGGTGCGGGCACGGCCAAGAGACTACGCACGGGCCTCCGGAGCCGGGCAGGGCGGGCAGGGCGCGAAGCCTTCGTCATCATGGCGCGCCTTGCCCGCGATCGAGATCGCAGATCTCTACAAGAGCTTCGGCGCCGTGCGGGCGGTGCGGGGGCTGTCGTTCCAGGCCGAGGCCGGGCGCGTGACCGGCTTCCTGGGGCCCAACGGCGCCGGCAAGAGCACCACGCTGCGCGCGCTGCTGGGGCTCGTGCGCGCCACCAAGGGCACCGCCACGTTCGATGGGCGCTCCTACCAGGACCTCGACCGCCCGACCGAGCACGTGGGCGCCGTGCTCGAGGAGACCGCGTTCCACCCGGGGCGCAGCGCGCGCAACCACCTCAGGGTCCTGGCCGCCGCAGGGCGGCATCCGGTGGCCCGCGTGGACCACGTCCTGGCCGAGGTTGGCCTCTCGGATGCGGCCGACCGGCGGGTCAAGGGCTATTCGATGGGAATGCGCCAGCGCCTGGCGATCGCGGCGGCGCTGCTGGGCGACCCGCGCGTGCTGATACTCGACGAGCCCACCAACGGCCTGGACCCGCCCGGCATCAGCTGGATGCGCGGACTGGTGCGCGCCCAGGCGCGACAGGGACGTGCCGTGCTGGTGTCCAGCCACCTGCTGGCCGAGGTCGCACAGTCGGTGGACGACGTGGTGATCATCGCCAAGGGGGAGCTGCGCGGCCAGGGCACGCTGTCCAGCGTGCTCGGGGGTGACGGCGTGCCCGCGACCGAGGTGCGCGCCCGCGACCTGGAGCGGCTCGCCGCCGCGCTGGAGCGCCGCGGCCACGCGCCCGAGCGCGCGGAGGACGTGCTGGTGGTGCCGGGCGTGGCGCCGGAGGCGGTGGGGGCGATCGCGTTGGAGGAGCAGGTGGCCCTGTCTGGCCTCGCGCCCCGGTCGCGATCGCTGGAGGCTGCGTTCTTCGAGCTCACCGGGGGCGACGAATGAGCGCCCTGCTGCGTGCCGAGCTGCTCAAGCTGCGCACCACCCGCACGTTCGCCGCCCTGGTGGGGTCGGCGCTGGCGCTGTCGCTGCTGGTGGTCTGCCTGGCCACTGCCATCAGCGACAACGTGTCCGAGGCCGACGTGAAGGACTTCTTCACAGCGGACTTCACCGGCCTGTTCATCTCGCTGCTGGGCGTGATGGGAATGGCGGGCGAGTGGCGGCACCGGACCATCACCAGCACCATCCTGGCGGCGCCAGACCGGGTGCGGCTCGTGGCCGCCAAGCTGCTGGCCTACGCGACCGCGGGGGTGGTGCTGTCCCTGGTGGTCACGCTCACGATCATGGCTGTGGGGAGCCTGATCCTGGAGGGCCGCGGCGAGACGACGGTCGGGTTGGGTGACCTGGCGGACGTGCTGTGGCGAAATCTCGCGGTGTCGGCCTTCGCGGCCGCGATCGGCGTGTGCGTGGGCGGGCTGGTCCGCAACCAGGTGGTGGCGATCGTGGGGCTGCTGATCTTCTCCTTCGCCCTGGAGCCGACGCTGTTGGCCCTGGCCCCGGAAATCGGCAGGTTCGGGCCGACCTCCGGCGCGCCCAACGGCATCCTCGGCACGAGCTTCGACGACGAGGATGTGCTCGAGGCGGGCCCGGCGGCGCTCGTGCTGCTCGGGTGGGTCACTGCGGGCTTCGTGGCGACTGCTTGGACGCTCAAGCGGCGGGACGTGCTGTAGGGGACGGCCACCCGAGGGTTTTCTCGCTCGTGTTCACATAACGGGCCTTATCGAGCATTGACATCGAGCTCGGTCGCCCTAGCCTGCGCCCCGATGATCGACATCGACAAGGCATCGGAGTTCATGCGCACCCACGCCCGGATGCTCGATCGACGGCGCTTCGAGTTGCTCTTCGGCGACGGGTCGGCCGCGCCGGTGCTCGCTGCCCTGTCCGCGCATCGCAATCCCGACGGTGGGTTCGGCTACGGACTCGAGCCCGACCTGCGCAGCGCAACCAGCCAGCCGGGCGCGGCGCTGCACGCATTCGAGGCCCTGGCGGATGTCGGTCCCGAGACCAGCGATATGGCCGTGCGCCTGTGCGACTGGGCCGATTCCGTCTCGTTCGAGGACGGATCGCTGCCGTTCGCGTTCTCGATGCGCGACGGTGCCGGCTCGGCGCCCTTCTGGGCGAACGCCGACGAGGCTGAGCCATCGCTGTGGATGACCACCGCCGTATGCGGGCCGGCGCAACGGGTCGCCGACCACGATCCCGCGGTCGCGGAGCATCCGTGGCTCGCGAAGGCCACCGACTACTGCCTGGCCCAGACGGCCGCCCTGGACCAGCAGCCCTTCGCGATCGCGTTCATGTTCATCCTCCAGTTCCTCGACGCAAGCCACGACCGGCGTCCCGACGCGGCGGAGCAGCTGGCCAGGATGGGAGCGCTGCTTCCGGAGTCCGGAGTGCTTCCCGTGCCGGGCGGCGCCGAGGGCGAGGAGCTCTCGCCGCTGGACCTTTCCCCCGCCCCGGACCGGCCGCTGCGCGCCCTCTTCGCGCCCGAGGCGATCGCGGCCGACCTGGACCGGATCGAGAACGGCCAGCAGGAGGACGGCGGCTGGCAGGTCGACTTCGCCAGCTACTCGCCGCAGGCCATGCTCGAATGGCGCGGCTACCGGACCGTGTCGGCGCTCACGCTGCTGCGCGCGAACGGGCGCCTTCAGGTTAGACGGGCTTGACGCGGAACCCGGTGCTCGACCCGCGGCCGCGGGTGAAGGTCGCGGTGCGGGTGTTGAGCACCCACGGACGCTGCAGCCGGCCGTCAAAGTCCTGGAGGAACTGGGCGAAGCGCCTGGACGCGCCGGCGCAGCTGAGCCCGCTGCCCCGCAGCAGCGTGATGCGATAGCGGCCCCGCCGCACGCGGAGCGCGCCGATGCGGTCGTTGTTGAGCACCCGGAAGGTGCCGTTGCAGAGCCCGCCGTCCGCCGGATGGCTGCCCCCGCCGCTCGGGCGCACCGGGTTGCCCGACGCGCGCTTGAAGCGGAAGCCCACGTGCGCGCTGCCGCGGAGGAAAGTCCCGGTCTGGCCGTCGAGCACCCAGGGACGCGGCAGGCGGCCGTCCCAGTCCTGGAGGAACTGTGCGAACAGCCGCGCCGCCCGGGCGCAGGAGATCCGTCCGACGGCGAGCGTCGTGAGCCGGTAGTTCCCCGCGGGGATCCTCAGACGCCCGATGCGATCATTGTGCAGCACGCGGAAGAACGCTGGGCACGTCCCGCCCGTGGCCGGATGCCGGCCGCCGCCTCCTCCCCCACCGCCGCTGCCGGACGGCGTCACGGCGAATCCCACGGAGCCGCCAGACCCGCGCGTGAAGCCCCGTCCGGGCACGTTGATCACCCACGGTCGCGGCAGGCGCCCGTCCCAGTCCTCCAAGAACTGCCGGAACAGGTCGGATGCGCTCGCGCAGCTCAGGCCGCCGGTGGTGGTGATGGCGTAGGCGCCCGCCGGCAGGCTGAGCCCACCGATGCGATCGTCGTGGAGCACCTGGAAGGTCGCGGGGCATACGGTCCCGGCCTGCGCCTGGGCAGTCGCCGTGCCGGGAAGCGCCAGGGCCAGCGTGGCCAGGCCGGTCGCCACGGTTACGCAGCGGCGGAGCGTAAGGGCGCGCACGGGCGCGACACTAGAGCAGCATGAGGGGCCGCCGCAAGGACGGGTATTGATAATCGCGTATGCCCGCGGAGAACGAACGCCATCAGCCGCTGCCGCCGCTCCCGCAGCTACCGGGACACCTGTGGCGGCGCACGCCGCGGGCGGGAAGGGCCGTGATCGTGCTGCTCGGCGTGGGCGCCGTGGTCGCGATCGTCCTGTCGGTGCCAGGGATCCGCGAGAGCAAGCGCGAGACCGCTGCCCGGGAGCGCACGGAGGCGGCCGATAGTCGTGCCAGACGCATCCGCGAGCTCCGGCGCCTGCAGGCTCCGCGGAGCGCCACGTCGGCGAACGTCGATCGCGCGGGCGCCTCGGTCGCGGAGCGCGTGCGCACCAGGAGGGCTCTCGCCCGGGACCTCTCGGCCGCGATCGTCGCGGACTCGCGCCGACGCCCGGGCACGGACCGCGTGCGGCGCGCGGACTGTCGCGGGCTGGCGCCGGAGGGGCGCCCCGTCCCGGAGCGCGACCTGGCCTCGCGCCGCGGGCGATACGCCTGTACTGCCGTGACCAGCGACATCAGGTCCAGTCAGGTGCGCGGGTCCATCGGCTACCCCTACCGGGCGATCGTCGACTACCGCAACGGCCGGCTGGTGTGGTGCCGCGACGTGGGCCAGGCCGGCGAGGGTGGCTACATCGGCGGGGCCCTGGTGCCGATCTCGGCCCGCTGCGGAGGCTGAGCGCCCTGGAGGATCACCCGTCCGGGAACGGCTGGATCGCCATGCCGTGATCGCGCTCGCGCATTCCGAGCTCGTACGCGGCACCGCCGCTCAGGGACAGGGAGAGCGGGTCGTGGCCGGGACGCGACACGCTCAGCTGCATGTCGGCCACCGAGCAGTTCACGGTGTTGTGCTCGGAGCCGTCGGGATCGGCGTAGACCCAGCCCACGAAGTCCTCACGGCCGGCCTCAACGGACACCTGCACCGTGAGGTCGCGGCCCGGCAGCGTGATCTGGGCCCGGTCGGGCGCCTCGTGCACGTCGGTGCGCCGCGCTCGGCCGGGCCCGCCCAGCCGCTAGCGCTCGCCGCCGAGGCACAGCGCCCCGTTCGCGATCCACGGAGTGGTCAACGGGCCCACCTTGATCCGGCCCAGCGCCACGTCGATCCAGGCGTCCTGATCCTCGGCGAAGCCCGCTCCGTGCAGCCAGATCCAGCGCTCCGCGTGCTGGGCGCCCCAGTTGTGGCCCACCATGCCGCGCCAGCCGTCGAGCTCGACCTCGCGTCGCCGTCGAAGGCGACGCGGCCCGAGAAGCGGGCGTCGGGAGACGGGCTCAGCGAGCTTGGTCCGCGGCAGCGGCGCCCGGTACATCCAGGCGCGGGGCAGGTGCGCCAGCGGCGCCTCGGGCGAGTCGAAGGTCAGGTCCCAGTCCGCCTGTCGCCCCTCGCCCTCGGCGCGCCCCGAGGCGCGTGCCGAATCCCATCACGGCGTCGCCGACGTGGATCTGCTCGTCCGCCGCCGCGCCGACCTCCGCGAACGTCTGCTTCACGGCCCGCGGGCCGCCGGCCGAGCGGTCGAAGAGCGTGAACCACAGCGAGCCCGTCGGGGCCTCGCCCGGGCGCTTGTGCACCGTGTAGCGGATCCACACGCCCGAGCGGCTCGGACGGGTGGCAGGCCTTGAGGTAGAAGCTCTCGTAGTGCCCGGCCGCCAGCGCGACCGCCGGAAACCGCGCGGGGGTCATCGCGGCTGACACTAACGCGCCAGCCGGGGCGCCCCGGCCGCCGACTGGTAGAACCCTGCGATGGCCGACTCGAGAGTGCTCCTGATCACTGGCGCGTCAGCAGGCATCGGCGCCGCCACCGCGCGCCAGGCCGCCGAGGCCGGCTGGAGGGTCGTCGCTGGCGGCGCGCTCGGAGGACAAGCTGGCCGCGCTGGCCGACGAGCTCGGCGGCGACGCGACCGCGGCGGCGGTGCGCTGCGACGTGACCGAGCTGGGACGACCAGCAGGCCGCTGTGGCCGCAGCGATCGAGCGCTTCGGGCGGCTGGACGCCTTCTTCGCCAACGCCGGCTTCGGCGCCGCGCGCGGCTTCCTGGAGGAGACGCCCGAGCACTGGAAGGCGATGGTCGACACCAACGTCTACGGCTGTCGCGCTCTCGATCCGCGCCGCGCTGGGCCACTTCCGGGACCGCGTGCCGGGCCACATGGTCCTCATGGGCTCGGTGGCGGGCCGCCGCGCGCTGCCGGGCTCGCTCTACTCGGCCACGAAGTGGGCGGTCACGGCAATGGGCGAGAGCCTGCGCGCCGAGGTGGCCGACACCCCGATCAAGATCACGGTGATCGAGCCCGGCATGGTCGACACGCCGTTCTTCGACAACCGCCCGCCAGAACGCGCTCCAGGCCGACGACATCGCCCGCGCCGTCCTGTTCGCGCTCTCCCAGCCCGCGCACGTGGACGTGAACGAGGTGCTGGTCCGGCCGGTCAACCAGCCGATCTGAGCACGGCGGTGGCGTCGCCGCCGCACCCTAGATTCCAGGCATGGAGCCCGACCGCGACTGGCCGCGCCGTGTGGCCCACCTCGACATGGACGCGTTCTACGTGAGCGTGGAGCTGCAGCGGCGCCCCGAGCTGCGCGGGCTGCCCGTGGTGGTGGCCGGCAGCGGGCCGCGCGCGGTCGTCACCACCGCCAGCTACGAGGCGCGAAAGCTACGGCGTGTTCTCCGCCACCCCGGCGTCACGGGCGCGGCGGCTGTGCCCGGACGCGGTGTTCGTGGCGCCCGACTTCGACCACTACCGCGAGCGCTCGCGAGCGGTCATGGAGGTGCTCCGCGGTGCAGGTCGAGACGGTCGAGGTCGTGGGCCTGGACGAGGCCTACCTGGACCTGAGCGGGCTGGAGCGGCCCAACGCCGCCGCGCGGCGGGTCAAGGCCGCCGTGACGCGGCGCACGGGCCTGGGCTGCTCGATCGGCATCGGCCCGAACAAGCTGGTGGCCAAGGTCGCCTCCGACGCCGACAAGCCCGACGGCTTCCTCGCGCTCACCGCGGCGGAGGCGCGGGAGCGCTTCGCCGGCCGGTCCCCGCGCCTGCTCCCCGGCATCGGCCCGCAGACCGCCGAGCGGCTGGAGGCGCGCGGCGTTCGCGACGCTGGGCGCAGCTGGCGGCGGTCCCCGAGCGACGCTCACCGAGTGGTTCGGCGCCGCGGCTGGGCCCCCACCTGGGCGCGCCTGGCCCGGTTCGAGGACGAGCGCCCGCTGGAGACCGACCGCGTGCGCAAGTCGGAGTCGCGCGAGACCACGTTCGACACCGACCTGCGCGGCCTGGAGCAGCTGGAGCCGGCGCTGGAGCGCCTGGCCGGCGCAGCTGTGCGGACGACTCTGAGCGCCACGGCCGCAGCGGCCGCACGGTGGGCATCAAGGTGCGCACTCGACGACTTCAGCACCCACACCCGCGCCCGCACGCTGACCGCCAGGTGACCGACGCGCCGACCCTGTGGCCGGTGTCGCGCTGACCTGCTGCGCGCGCTGGACCCGGCGCGGCCCGTGCGGCTGCTGGGGGTGCGGGTCGCGGGGATGGAGCAGCGCCCGGCGGGCCGAGGGCGAGCCGGAGGAGATTCCCGCAGCTCACGCTCGGCGTCTAGCCGACGCGCCGGTCTACCGGGTCGACCAGACCGTGCCGGTCGAGCCGAACCCGAGCCTGCCTTGGTGGCCGCGGTGAGGTCCCACTCGCGGCCGCCGACGTAGGGGCCGCGGTCGACCACGCGCACGGTCACCGACCGGCCGCGGTAGCGGAACGTGACCCGGGTGCCGCACGGCAGCGACTTGTGCGCCACTCCGAGCGTGCCCGGGGAGAGCGTCCCGCCGCAGCCCAGCGGGTTGCCGTACAGGCCCGGGCCGTACCACGACGCGTGGCCGGGCCGGTAGACGCTCACCTTGCGCGAGGCGGTCCGAGGCGGCGGCGGCCAGGCGGTCGCCGCGGAAGCGCACGCGCAGGCGGTACGCGCCCGCCCGGCGCGGCCTGAACGACGCGCGGAAGCGCCCGCCGCGGGCCCGTCCGCTCGCGGTCGACCGTGCGCCAGCCCCCGCGCGTGAGCACCTGGAGCTTCACGCTGCGGCCCGCCTGGGCGGGCAGCAGCTTGCCGCGCACCCTCACGGGGCGAGTGCCCAGGACGTGGCGGGCGGAGCGTCCGGCCACGCTGGCCACGACGGTGATCCGCCGTGCGGCGCTGGTGGCGGCGCCGTCGGCCACCGCCCGGTAGGAGCCCGAGGACTGCGGGCGGAGGGTGAAGTTGTAGGAGCCGTCGGCGGCGGTCCTGGAGGCGGCAACCTGCCGGTAGCCGCCCTTTCCGGCCGCGTGCTCGAGGCGCACGGCGCGGCCTGAGCCACCCGGAGCCACCCGGCCCGCTATGGACACGGTCTTGCCGTAACGGACCGTCTGCGCCTTGGCGGTGCCGGCCATGCTCACCGTGGCGCCGGGCGACGCGGTCTGGGCCTGGGCGGCCATGGCCGCCCCGATTGGAATCACGCACGCGGTCAGGGCGGTGGCAAGCGCCAGCCGCCGACCGCGCACGGTCAGGTGCGCGTTCAAACGAATATGCCTTTCCCGGCCCTTGCCTACGGGGTTAGCTGTCGGGCTCGCGACGCTTCTGTCTGCGCCGCTACGGATGTGAGCGACCGAAGCGCGCATACGCGCACGCCGATCTCACCCGATTCGCCCCAGCCGTCTCTCGACGGCGATGGGTCCCCCGCCCGCGCGTCCTTGGGAGGCACGGCTCGGCCAAGCCGAATCGAACAACTGTTCGTAGGCTAGGCCCCGAACATCCGTCGAGTGTGATGGCCATCACAGTTCGCCGAGTGCCAGCGCGCCAACCGCGCTACGGTGCGTGCTCAACCGCTTCAGCAAGGGAGAGACTCACGCCATGGCCGGAGACCGCCTGACCGCACTCGACGCCTCGTTCCTCCACCTCGAGGACGACGCCGCGCACATGCACGTGGCCTCGGCCATGGTGTTCGAGGGCGACCCGCCGCCCTACGACGAGCTGCTCGAGTCCATCGAGTCGCCGGCTCCACCTGGTGCCGCGCTACCGCCAGCGGCTGGCGTTCGTGCCGTTGGGCCAGGGCCGGCCGCGCTGGGTCGACGACCCCCACCTGAACCTGCGCTACCACGTGCGCTCCACGGCCCTCCCCTCCCCCGGCGGCGAGGACCAGCTGCGCGCGCTGGCCGGCCGCGTGTTCGCCCAGCAGCTGGACCGCGACAAGCCGCTGTGGGAGCTCTGGCTGGTCGAGGGCCTGGAGGGCGACCGCTTCGCGCTGCTGTCCAAGACCCACCACGCGCTGGTGGACGGCGTCTCGGGCGTGGACATCATGTCGGTGCTGTTCGACACCTCGCCCGAGCCCGCGGCGCCGCCCGGACCCGGGCCGGCGCTGGCTCCCGCGGCCGCTGCCGTCCCAGGCCGCAGCTGCTGGGCGAGGCGCTGCTCGAGCGCGCCACCGTGCCGGGCGAGGTCGCGCGACCCGTGCGGGCCGTGTTCCGCGCGCCGCGGCAGATCGCCGAGCGGGCTGCGTGAACGCCGCGGCCGGCGTCGGCGCGATGGCCTGGGCGGGCCTCAACCCCGCGCCCGCCGAGCCCCTACAACCGCGACATCGGCCCGCACCGGCGCTTCACCTGGGTGCGCACCGACCTGGCCGACGTCAAGGCGATCAAGAACGAGCTCGGCGGCACCGTGAACGACGTGGTGCTGGCCTCGGTCGCCGGCGCCCTGGGCCGCCACCTGCGCCGCCGCGGACAGCGCACCGACGGCCTCGAGCTGAAGGCGATGGTGCCGGTGAGCGTGCGCGCCGACGCCGAGCGCGGCGCAGCTCGGCAACAAGGTCGCCGCGATGATGGCGCCGCTGCCCGGTCTGGTGCCAGGAGCCGGTCGCGCGCCTGGACATCGTGAGCGAGCAGATGAAGCGGGCCTCAAGGAGGGCGGCCAGGCGGTCGGCGCCCAGGTGCTCACCGACCTGACCGGCTTCGCCCCGCCCGACCGTCATGGCCCAGGCCTCGCGCCTGATGGGCCGCCAGCGCATGTTCAACCTGGTGGTGACCAACGTGCCCGGGCCCGCAGTTCCCGCTCTACCTGATGGGGCGCGAGGCCATCGACCCGTTCCCGATGGTGCCGCTGGCCAAGGGCCAGGGCCTGGGCGATCGCGATCATGAGCTACAACGGCAAGATGAACTTCGGCCTGGTCGGCGACTACGACGTGATGCACGACCTCGACGACCTGGCGGACGACCTGCTACGCGTCGCTGGCCGAGCTGGCCGAGGCCGCGGGAGTGGACGCTGAGCCACCGAGGCGCTCCGGCGCCGGCGGCGAGTATCCTCGTAGGAGTGCGCGAGAAGGTCGATCGAGAGCGGGCCGCAAGCGCTGGGCTTGAGCGTCGACGTCAGGCGCCTGGAGCACTCCACCGCCACCGCGCAGGAGGCGGCCGCCGCGTGCGGGCTGCGAGCGAGGCCCAGATCGCCAAGTCGCTGGTGTTCGTGGCCGACGGCGACCCCGTGGTCTGCATCGCCTCCGGCGCCCACCGCGTGGACACCGACCGCTGGCCGACGCGCTCGACGTGGCCGAGGTGCGCCAGGCCACCCCCGACGAGGTCCGCGCGGCCACCGGCTTCCCGGTCGGCGGCGTGCCGCCCTTCGGGCACGACCTGCCCGTGGTGGTCGACGAGGCACCTGCTCGCGCACGAGCGCGTCTGGGCCGCCGGCGGCGACGGCCACTGCCTGTTCGACGGTCGAAGCGGTGCGGCTGGCGGAGTGCACCTCGGCCACGGTCGCGGTTCTCGGAGCGGAGAGCTGATCCATGGGCGCCCGGCCTCAGCCGCTGCCCGCCGCGCTGGCGCAGATGAACCCGCGCGGTCGGCGACATCGCCGGCAACGCGCGGCGCATCGCGGAGCTCACGGCCGCCGCGCGCGACCAGGGCGCGGCACTGGTGGTCTTCCCCGAGCTCGCCCTCACCGGCTACCCGCCCGAGGACCTGCTGCTCAAGACCCACTTCCTGGATGCCACCGGCGTAGCGCTCGGGGAGCTCGCGGCCTCCACGCACGGCATCGTGGCGCTCGTGGGCTTTGCCGAGCGCGGCCGACGACGTCTACAACGCGGCGGCGCGTGCTGGCCGACGGCGAGGTGGCGGGCGTCTACCGCAAGATGCACCTGCCCAACTACGGCGTCTTCGACGAGCAGCGCTACTTCCAGGCCGGCGCCGCGCCCGGCGACCTTCGACCTCGACGGCGTGACCGTCGGGCTCACCATCTGCGAGGACATCTGGGAGCCGGGCCCGCCGGCCACCGCGGAGGCGCTGGCGGGCGCGCAGGTGCATCGTGAACCTCTCGGCCTCGCCCTACCACGCCGGCAAGGGCGCCGAGCGCGAGCGGATGCTCGCCCAGCGGGCGCGCGACAACCTGGCGGCGGTGCTGTTCTGCAACGCGGTCGGCGGCCAGGACGAGCTGGTCTTCGACGGCCACAGCGTCGCGCTGGACCAGGAGGGCGAGGTGGTGGCGCGCGCGCCTCAGTTCGAGGAGGCGCTCACGCTCTGCACGATCGACCCGGGCGCGGTCGCGGCGGCTCGCCTGCGCGACCCCCGCCACCGCACGGCGGTCCGCCGCGAGCGCGGCGCGCCGGGGGCCGACCCGGTGACCCTGGCCTCGCCTGGCGCACCGAGCCGCGTCCGGGCGCGGTGGGTGGCCCGGTCGCGCGCGCTGCTCGAGCCGGAGGCGGAGGTCTACGGCGCCCTGCGCACGGGCTTGCGCGACTACGCGGACAAGAACGGCTTCGAGCGGGTGGTGTTCGGGCTCTCCGGCGGGATCGACTCGGCGCTGGTGGCCCTGCTGGCCGTGGACGCCCTGGGTGCCGACCGCGTGACCTGCGTGAGCATGCCCTCCCCCTTCTCCTCGGAGGGGACCCAGGCCGACGCTCGGGCGATCGCCGAGAACCTGGGCACGGAGCTGGTCGAGCTGGCGCATCGAGACGCCCATGCAGCGCCTACGACGAGTTGCTGGGCCGACGCGTTCGCGGGCACCGACCCCGGGCTCGCCGAGGAGAACCTCCAGGCGCGCATCCGCGGCAACCTGGTCATGGCGCTGTCCAACAAGTTCGGCTGGCTGGTGCTCACCACCGGCAACAAGTCGCGAGCTCTCGGTGGGCTACGCGACCCTCTACGGCGACATGGCGGGCGGCTTCGCGGTGCTCAAGGACGTGTTCAAGGGCTGGGTCTACCGGCTCGTGCGGTGGCGCAACGCCCAGGCGGAGCGGCGAGCTCATCCCCGCCTCCGTGATCGACCGGCCGCCTTCGGCCGAGCTGCGCGCCGATCAGCTCGACGAGGACTCCCTGCCTCCCTACGAGGTGCTCGACGCGATCCTCGCCGGCTACGTGGAGCAGGACCTCGACGCCGCCGAGATGGTCGCCCAGGGCCATCCGGCCGGGCAGGTCGAACGCGTGATCGGGATGGTCGACCGCGCCGAGTACAAGCGCCGCCAGGCGCCGCCGGGAATCCGCATCTCCACGAAGGCGTTCGGCCGCGACCGGCGGCTGCCGATCACCAACCGCTACGAGACCCGCGCCCAGCCCACGCCCCGCAGGCTGCGCGCCCTGGGCTAGTGGCCTAAGCCGCCGCCCTCAACCGGGCGCAGGGCGGACGGCCATCGTCACACGCGTCATGGCGCACAGGCGGCCTCGGTCGTCGGTGAAGTCGACCTCCCAGACCCAGCTCGTGCGGCCGCGGTGGCGGCGGCGGGCCTCGGCGTGCACCGTGCCCTCGGTCACGGGCCGCAGGAAGCTCGTGTGGTTTGACTGGCCCATGGCGACCTCGCCGCCGGGCGCCACGCTGGTGAACGTGGCCACCGACGCCAGGTCTCCGCCAGCGCGGCGTAGGCGCCGCCATGGACGATGCCCATGGGCTGGCGCACCGCGTCGGTCACCTCGAAGCTGCCGCGCGCCGCTCTCGTCGCCGACCTCGAAGATCTCGAAGCCGAGCGCGTCGGGCAGCATGGTCGCCTTGCAGAGGTGGCTGGTCGGTCATCCGCGCAGGCTATCTTTCGCCGCACATGGCCACGTTCGACCAGCTCTCGGCGGAGCAGAGGGCGATCATCGAGCTCGTCCTCAAGCAGGGCCAGAGCTACGACGAGCTCGGCGACATGCTCGGCCTGCCCACGTCCCGGGTGCGCGCGCTGGCGCGCGAGGCGCTCCTGCGCCTGTCACCCGTCAGCGCCGCTGCCGTGGACGACGGCTGGCGCGACCAGCTGGCCGACTACCTGCTCAACCAGCAGGAGGGCCCCGAGGCCACGGCCACGCGCGGACACCTGCGCCGCTCCGAGGCCGCACGCGGCTGGGCGCGCTCGATCCAGGATTCGCTGGATCACCTCTACGAGAACGGCAACGCTCCGGTCATCCCCGAGCCCGAGGCGGGAGGCGACGGCGAGAGGACTCCCCGTCGCCGCCTGAGAGGCGGGAGCGAATCGAAGGGCGGCGCCGGCACCGGCGCCGCACTCTCGCCCGAGGCGCGCAGCGCGGTCAAACGGCGGCGGCTGATCGCCGGCGGCGCGCTGGCGCTCGTGGCTCTGCTGGCGGTCCTTGTGTGGCCGATCGGCCTGCTCACGGGCGACGACGACGATGGCGGCGGCGGGAGCGAGAACGCCTCGGCCGCCGGCTCGCGGGTGGTCGGCCAGCTCGTGCTGCGCCCACAGGGAGCGGCACGTCAGGCAAATGCCGTCGGCGCCGGGGTGGTGGCCGAGCAGGGCGGCGCGCTGCAGATGATCGTCCAAGCTCAGCTGCCGCCCACCAAGGAGGGTGAGGCATACGAGGTGTGGCTGTACAACTCGCGTGGCAACGCCCGCTCGCTCGGAGCGCAGGTCACCAACCGCCAGGGCGTGCTCCAGGGCCGCGCGGAGCCGCCCCGGAACTTCACGAGCTACCGCTACATCGACATCTCGCGCGAGCGCGTCGACAACAATCGCGGGCACTCGGGCAACTCGGTGCTGCGTGAGCGCATCAGCCGCATCCAGGCGCCGCAGGCCGCCGAGCAGAACCAGGGCCAGGGCCAGGGTCAGGGCACCACCCCGCAGCCCGACACGACGCCGCAGACCACGACGCCGTAGCTCCCACTAGCTCGGCAGCAGCTTCCCCGGGTTCATGATGCCGGTGGGATCCAGTCGCTCCTTGGCCGCGCGCAGCACCTCCACGCCCATCTCCCCCACCTCGCCCGTCATCCACGGCGCGTGATCGCGGCCGATGGCGTGATGGTGGGTGATGGTCCCGCCGTTGGCCGCGATGGCGTCGCACGCCGCTGTCTTGGCGGCCCGCCACTGGTCGAGCTCGGCTCCGGCCTCCTGACGGGCGATGAAGGTGAAGTAGAGGGATGCTCCCGACGGATACAGGTGCGACACGTGGCACATGACGGCCGGGGGTGTGCCGCGCGCGCCCAGCGACTCCCGCAACGCCGTGCCAACCGCCGCGTACAGCGCATGGAGGCGCGACCAGGTGGCCGCGGTCTCCAGGGTCTCGACCATCACGCCGCGGTCCAGCAGCTCGTCGCGCAGGTAGGGAGCGGCGAAGCGCCCGCGCAGCCATGCCCTTCCCGGGCGCTGCCCGAGCGACACGCCCCCGGCCGCGCGCAGCGTCTCGGCGGCCAGGCCACGGCGCCGCGAGACGTCTCCGGGGGTGCCCTCGAAGCCCGTGAAGGCCAGGCAGCCGCCCTCGTGGCCGCGCGCGCGCAGGTACGCCTTGCCCGCGCGCTCGGCCAGGCTGCCGCTGGCAGATAGGGACATCGACAGCCTCGTCTCGTCCTCGTCCGATAGCCGGGCCACGTCCGGCGAGCGGCCCCCCTGCTCGAGCAGGCGCAGCGCCTCGGTTCCCTCCTCGAAGCTGCGGAACGACCAGCCCTCGTAATGGCGCGCCTCGGGCGCTGGACGCACGCGCAGGGTGGCGGAGGTGATCACGCCGAGCGTGCCCTCCGAGCCCACGATCAGCTCCCGTACCGATGGCCCCGCGGCGGTGGCGGGCACGTCCCTGGTGGCCAGCGGGCCGGCGGGTGTCTCGCAAGCCACGGCCTCCACCAGCTCGTCGATGCGCCCGTACCCGGTGGAGGCCTGACCCGCCGACCGGGTGGCAACCCACCCGCCGACGGTCGAGAACTCGAACGATTGGGGGAAATGCCCGAGCGTCAGCCCGGCGGCGCCCAGGCGTCGCTCGAGCTCCGGCCCGAAGGCGCCTGCCTCCACCTCCGCGGTGAGCGAGGCCTGGTCGACACCGACGAGGCGGTCCAGCCGCGACAGGTCCAGGGAGATCGCCGCCGCGTGTCCGCCTCGAAGCGGCTCCACTCCGCCCACCACGCTCGTGCCGCCGCCGAATGGCGTCACGGCCACGCCGGTCCTGGCGCACGCGGTGAGCACGGCGGCCACCGCGGCCGCGGAGCCGGGGAGGACAACGGCATCCGGTGCGCTCGACCCGTCGCCCGAGCGGATCCGCACCAGGTCGGGATAGCTCTTGCCGAGGGCGTGCTCGACCCGCGCGCCACGATCGTCGCGCAGGCAGTCCTCGCCCCCGGCAGCTTCCGCAAGCGCTCGGCGCGCGGCCTCCGGCAACGCCGGAGCGGCCAGGCTCACGTCGTCCAGCTCCACTCGTGACGTGCGGGCACCGGGCTCCACACCGAGCTCCTCGGCCAGTAGCGCCAGGGCCGCCTCCGGCAGCGCGCTCGCGTGCTCGTCCTCGCCCCAGCCCCACCAGCGCATCAGCCGGCGCTCCTCCAGCCATCGGCCAGCCCCTGCAGGCCGTCCAGCGCGCCGTCGAGCTGCTTGCGCGTTGCGCGGCCCACCTGAAGGCCACCGAGCTTCGAGAGCCCGCGCAGCTCCAGCTTCGTGGTCAGGCTCACCGTGGTCTGGCCCTGGGCATCGGGCTCGAGCTCGAGCACGGTGATCGAGGAGCTCAGGATGCGCTCGAAGGGCGACTCCTCGACCTCGTGGCGCCAGCGAGAGCCGGCGCGGGTGGTCGGACTCCAGCAGCGTGTAGTCGGCTCGCAGCGTCTTCCCCTTCGGCGAGCCCAGCACCGCCGTCCAGGCGTCGCGCGTGGCCTCCTCCACCCGCTCCACGCCGGGCCACCACTCCGGCAGCTTGCACGGGTCGGCCACGGCGGTCCAGATCCGCTCGGGCGCCGCGGGGAGGGTGCGTTTGCGGGTGATCACCGGCACGCGCAGACGCTACCCGGCGTAGGAGATCAGGCTGTGCACGCCGTGCGGAGCCAGGCGCCGGCGGCCGTCGAGGAAGGCCAGCTCGATCACGAACGCGCAGCCGGCCACCCGCGCGCCGGCGCCCTCGACCAGGTCGCACATGGCGCGGGCGGTCCCGCCGGTGGCCAGCAGGTCGTCGTGCACCAGCACCCGCGCCCCGCCGTGCAGGGCGTCGGCATGCACCTCGAGGGCGTCCACGCCGTACTCCAGCTGGTACTCCACCGACGTGGTGTCGCGCGGCAGCTTGCCCGGCTTGCGCGCCAGGATGAAGCCCGCGCCCGCGGCCGCCGCCACGGCGCCGCCCAGCACGAACCCGCGAGCCTCGGCCGAGACCACGTATTGCGCCTCCACCTCCCGGGCGTGGTCCGCCAGCGCTCCGACCGCCGTCCGCAGGGCTTTGGGGTCCAGGAACAGCGGCGTGATGTCCTTGAAGACGATCCCGGGCTCGGGAAAGTCCGGGATGTCCTGGATGTGTGCGCGCAGGGCCTCCCCCGCGGCGGTCACTTGGCGATCTTGCGCAGGTCGCGGATCAGCAGCAGGTGCTTGAGGTAGGACGCCGTGGCGGCCAGGTTCTCCAGCGCCTGCACGGCCTCCTTGCGCCGCTCGGGGTTTCGCGAGCGCAGCGCCGGCGCCAGGATCTGCTCCAGCAGGGCCGCCTCGCGATCCGCCGAGGTGCGAAACACGCGCAGGTTGCGCCCGCCGACGCCGAAGCGCTTGAGCTCGGTCACCGCGCGCATGATCTCGCGCTCGGTGTCGTCGTACAGCACCTCGCCCGTCGCGCTTCTCGCCACGAATCACGCCGTATTCCTCGAGCTCCTTGACCAGCGCGGCGTCCGCGCCGGTCTCCTCGAGCACCTCGTCCAGCGGTAGAGCGACGCCGCCGGAGCGCATGTCCACGCGTGGCGCGGCGCAGCGCCGCGCGGCTCGGGCTCTCCTTGCCCTTTGCCAGCTCCTCCTGCTCGGCGCGCCCGGCGGCCAGCTCCTGGCGGATCACTCGCAGCGGCAGGAACTCGTCGCGCTGGAGGCGCAGGATGGTGCGCAGCCGCGCCACGTCGCCCGGCGAGAACAGCCGGTAGCCGCCGGCCGTGCCGCTGGGGCGTGAGCAGCTTCTGGTCCTCCAGGTAGCGGATCTTCGAGATCGAGATGTCCGGGAACTCGCGCTCGAGCTGCTTGCAGACGGCGCCGATGGTCAGCGCCTTGCCGGGCGGGCCCTGGTCGACGTCGGGCTGGGCGCTCATCGCTCGAGATAGGTGAGCTTGTACTTGCCGACCTGCAGCTCGTCGCCGTTCTGCAGCTTGTGCGACTCGATCCGGCGGCGGTTCACGTACGTGCCGTTGAGCGACCCGAGGTCGTCGACGTAGAGGCCGTCGCGGCGGCGCACCAGCAGCGCGTGGTTGCGCGAGACGGTCACGTCGTCGAGGAACACCTCCGCGTCGGGGCTGCGCCCGATCGTCATGCGCTCGCCGCGCGACCGCGAAGACCTCGCCGGCGCGGCCGCCGCCCGAGCGGATGGCCAGCGTGGCGCCCTCGCCCGAGACCTCGCTCGATGTCCACCGGCTTGAGCTCGCCGGTCTCGTCGAGCTGGTAGGCGGCGGTGGTGTCGCCCTCCGGGCGCAGCGGCCTCGGCCAGGAAGGCGCCGCACTTCTGGCAGTAGTTGGCGCCCTCTGCGTTGACGAAGCCGCACTCGGGGCAGTGCATCGGCCTCGCTACTCCTCGTCGGCCATGCCGTCAGGGTCCGGCTCGCCTTCCCCGACGAGGATGTCCGTGAGCTGCTGGACGTCGGCGCCGGTGATCGCGGACTCGCCCTCCTCGTGGCTTCTTGCGCAGCCGGTTCACGAGCTCGGCGCGCAGGATGTCGATCTTCCCGTGCAGGATCCGGCGCTGGTAGGTGACCTCCTGCTCCTCCTCGGTCAGCTGTCTGGATCATCTCCTTCAGCTCCTCGTCGGAGAGGGCGCCGAGGTCGGGGAAGCGTGTCCATGGGTCGGCGAGTCCTTTCGAGTGGGCAGAACGGCGAACGGCGAGTATAGACCCAGGTGTCAAGTTCGAGCTTGAGGCTTTGAGGAAGCGCAACCCGTCCTGCACGTAGATCACCGTCGCCCACAGCGTCAGGGCCAGCCCCAGGTACAGCGACGCCTCCGCCACCCAGGTGTCGGTGACCAGCAGCGTCAGGAAGATCGCGAACATCACCGGCCAGACCGCCCACCGCCCGACCATGTTGATCTTCAGGTCCATGCCCTTGCGCAGGCCGAACTGGCTGAGCACGAGCATGAACAGCTCGCGCGCGGCCAGCACGACCAGCGCCCAGCGCGGCAGCAGCTCGAAGTGGAAGCACACGATCACGCCCGCCAGCACCAGCGCGCGGTCGGTGAGCGGGTCCAGCAGCGCCCCCAGGCGGCTGTACTGGCCCGGTGAGCGCGCGCGGCAGCCCGTCCAGCTGGTCGCCCCACGCGATGGCGAAGTAGAGCAGCGCGCGCCGTCGGTGTCGCGCCCGTCGTCGGAGGAGAACGCGACGACCAGGAACACCGGCAGCAGCGCCAGCCGCACGTAGGAGATCGCGTTGGGGATCGTGAACGGCCGCAGCGGCTGACCGCTTCAGCGTCTCGGGCGGCGGCCCGCCCGAGCGGTCGATGCCCAGCAGCTGGCGCTTGGTCAGGGAAGGTCGCGCCACAGCTCCGCGGCGGCCTGGGCCGCCCCCTCCAGCGGCAGCGAGCCCTTCTCCTGCCCGCGCCGCACCTGGGCCTCGACCTCGCCGGCCTCCACGCCCCGCTTGCCCACCGTCAGGCGCAGCGGGCAGCCCAGCAGCTCGGCGTCGGCGAACTTCTCGCCCGGGCTGGCGTCGCGGTCGTCGTAGAGCACGTCGAGGCCGTCCTCGCGCCAGCTCCTCGTAGAGGCGGTCGGCCACCTCGCGCGCCTCCTCCCCCTCCTTGCCGAGCGTGACCAGCTCCACGTCGAACGGCGCCAGCGAGCGCGGCCACGAGATGCCCTGGTCGTCCGCGAACTGCTCCACCGCGGCGGCGGCGATCCGCGCCGGGCCGATCCCGTAGGAGCCCATCCAGATCGGGCGCTCGGCGCCGTCCTCGTCGAGGTAGGTCGCGCCCAGCGGCTCCGAGTAGCGCGTGCCGAGCTTGAAGATGTTGCCCACCTCGATCGCCGGCTCGATCCGGATCTCGGCGCCGTCGGGGCAGGTGTCGCCGGCCTCGACGCTGCGCACGTCGGCGAAGCGGGCCTCGAAGTCGCGCCCCGGCTCGACGCCGCGCAGGTGGCGGTCGGGCTCGTTGGCCCCCGCGACCATCCCGGTCAGCCCCTCGCAGCGCCTCGTCGGCCAGCACCGGCGCCCGCGCGCCCACGGGGCCGATGAAGCCCGCCGGGGCGCCGAAGCGCGTCGCGCACCTCGTCCTCGGTGGCTGGCCGCGCGGGCTGGCCGAGCGCGTTCTGGAGCTTGATCTCGTTCAGCCGGTGGTCGCCGCGAACCAGCACCAGCAGCGGCGAGCCGTCGTCGCTGCACCATCGGCAGCGCCTTCAGCAGCGCGCCGGCGGGACGCCCAGCGCGCTGCGCAGACCTGCCTCGATCGTCGTGGCGCCGGGCGTGTCCACCGCCTCGGGCGCGTCCAGCGCGCGCGGGCAGGCCGTCGACCGGCTGGGCGTGGCGCTCGCCACCTCCACGTTGGCGGCGTAGCCGGCATCCGACAGCGCCACGTCGTTCTCGCCCGCGGCGCAGGGCGCCATGTACTCGTGCGCGCCGATGCCGCCCATCATCCCCACGTCGGACTCCACCCGGTACCACTCGAGCCCCGCGCGGTCGAAGATCCGGTCGTAGGCGCCGGCGTGTGCAGGTCGTAGGAGGCGGCCAGGCCCTCCTCGTCGCGGTCGAAGGAGTAGGAGTCCTTCATGATGAACTCGCGCGTGCGCAGCACCCCGGCGCGCGGCCGCGGCTCGTCGCGCTCCTTGATCTGGAAGTGGTAGAGCAGCATCGGCAGGTCGCGGTAGGAGCGGACCTCGCGCGCCATGTGGAAGGTGAGCGCCTCCTCGTGGCTCAGCGCCAGGACCAGGTCGGCGTCGCGGCGGTCCTTGAGCTTGAACAGCTCGTCGATCTCGTAGCGGCCGCTGCGCTGCCACAGCTCGGCGGGCTGGAGCACCGGCATCAGCATCTCCTGGCGCCGATCGCGTCGAGCTCCTCGCGCATGATCTGCTCGGCCTTGCGGTGCGCCCGCCAGCCCGCCGGGCAGGTAGGTCCACATGCCGGCGCCCAGCTGGCGCACCAGCCCGGCGCGCACCATCAGCTTGTGCGAGACGGCCTCGGCGTCGGCCGGGGCCTCCTTCTCGGTCGGCAGCAGGTAGCGGGAGAGCCGGGTCATCGGCGCCGCGAGTGTATTGGCGGCCCATCCGGCGCTAAGCGCTACGGAGCCAGAGGCGCCGTCCGATAGGGACAGACGCCTTGCCCGACTCGACGCGACATCCACTGGCCGTGACCGCCGCCGCCTTCGCGGCGGCTGCTCTGGCTTGCGTTCGTCGCTGCACACGATGCCGGGCGTGGACGGCGCCGGGTCTCGACCCTTCTTCAACGGCGGCTCTACAACGGGCTGGTGCTGGCCGCGGCGGTCCTCGCCTGGTCCGCGCGGCGTCTGCTGCGCGAGGAGCGCGCGGCTTGGCTGACGCATGGGGCTCGGGCATGCTCGCCTGGACCGCCGGCGAGATCTACTGGACCCTCGACGCTCGCCGACCGCGACGAGTCCCGATCCCGTCGCTGGCCGACGTGCTGCTACCTGGCCTTCTACCCGGCCGCCTACGTCGGCCTGGTGCTGCTGGTGAGGGCCCGGATGCCGCGGCTCCCGCCGCGAGCCTCTGGCTGGACGGCGCGATCGCGGCCCTGGCCGTGGCGGCGCTGGCGGCCGCGCTGGCGCTCGAGCCGGATCCTCGAGCCGGCTACTCGGAGCCCGCCGAGGTGGCGGTCAAACCTGGCCTACCCGGTCGGGGACCTCGTGCTGCTCAGCGCTCGTGGCCGTGGTGTTCGGCCTCTCGGGCTGGCGCCCGGGCCGGGCGTGGACGCTGATCGGCGCTCGGCCTGGCGATCATGGCCGTCGCGGACGGCGTCTACCTGCTGCAGGTCGGCCGAGGGCACATACGTCGAGGGCGGCCTGCTCGACGCCCTCTGGCCGGCCTCGCGCGCTGCTGGTGGGCTTCTCCGCCTGGGTCGGCAGCGGGCCCGTCCGCGCCGCCCGGTTCGAGCCAGGGCATGCGCGTCGTGCTCGTCCCGCCGGCGTGCGGGCTGCTGGCGATCGGCCTGCGTGCGGCTACGGACCTGCTCGAGGCTCGGCCGCGGCGCCGTGGCTGCTCAGCCTGGCCACGCTCTTCCTCGTGACCGTGCGGATGGCGCTGGCCTTCCGCGACAACCAGCGGCATGCTCGTCGACAGCCGCCGGCGAGGCGCTCACCGACGCGCTCACCGGGCCTCGGCAACCGCCGCCGGCTGATGGACGACCTCGAGGAGGCGATGTCGCGCACGCCACGCCGGCGAAGCCCCGGCCTGCGTGATGCTGCTCGACCTCGACGGCTTCAAGAGCTACAACGACACCTACGGCCACCCCGCCGGGGACGAGCTGCTCGATCCGCCTGGGCGCGCGGCTGGCAGGAGCCGCGGCGCCCGCACGGCGCGCGCCTACCGCCTCGGCGGCGACGAGTTCTGCGTCGCTCGCGCGCCGCGCGCCGCCGGCCTGGAGGCCGTGATCGGCGCCGCGCGCGGCTGCCCTGTCCGAGGCAGGCGAGGGCTTCGCCGTGACCGCTCCGCAGGGCAGCGTGCTGCTTCCCGCGGAGGCCGACACACCGTCGCCGAGGCCTCCAGCTCGCCGACCGCCGCATGTACGCCCAGAAGGGCCAGGGCCGCTCTCCGCCGGCCGCCAGACCCGCGACGTGCTGCTCAGCACGCTGCGCGAGCGCCAGCCCGACCTTCACGCCCACCTCACGGGCGTCGCCGACACCGCGCGTGGCGGTGGCGCGCGAGCTGGGCATGACCCGCCGAGGAGATCGACGAGGTCTCGCGGGCCGCGGAGCTGCACGACGTCGGCAAGATGGCGATCCCCGACGCGATCCTGCGACAAGCCCGGCCCGCTCGACGACGAGGAGTGGACGCTTCATGCGCCGCCACACGATCATCGGCGAGCGCATCCTCGCCGCGGCCCCGCGCTGGTGCCGGTGGCCCGGCTCGTGCGCTCCAGCCACGAGCGCTGGGACGGCGCCGGCTACCCCGACGGGCTCGCCGGCGAGGAGATCCCGCTCGGGCGCCCGCGTCGTGTCCGTGTGCGACGCCTACGACGCGATGGTCTCCGACCGCCCCTACCGCAGCGCGCTGACGCCCGCGCGAGGCGCTCGCGGAGCTGCGGCGCTGCGCCGGGACCCAGTTCGACCCGCGCGTGGTCGACGCCTTCGAGGTGGAGCTGGTGCGAAGCGGCCGCACCGTGCGCCGCTCACGCAGCGAACCCGTCGGCCTAGGCGCGGGTGAAGCGGCGGCCGGCGGTCGGCGAGGCGCTCTCGTCGAGTCGTCACGCGTTCACGCGCGGCGGGCCATCGGCAGCTCGGTGCCGTCCTCGAGCGCCTCCTCGGTGGCGGCCTTGGCCTCCATCGCGGCGATCCGCTCGGGCGTGAGCTCGCCGGCGTTCTCCTCCTCGATCTGCTCGAGCCACGCGGCGCCCTCGGCGGCCTTGTCGCTCGTCGCGACCACCATGCGGCCGACGTCGATCGTACTTGTCGATCTCCGCGAACAGCTCGTCCACGAGCTGCTCCTGCGGGACCTTCCGCAGCGGCTCGCCGTGGGCGAAGATCAGCGCCCTCGTTCTTGGCGCCGGTGATGCCGAAGTCCGCGTGCGAGGCCTCGCCGATGCCGTTCACGGCGCAGCCGAGCACGGCCACCTCGATCGGGTCGTCGTAGGCCTCGAGCCGCTGCTCGATCTCGGCCACCACCGTGTCCATGTCGAACTGGAGCCGGCCGCAGGTGGGGCAGGCGATCAGCACGGGGCCGCGCTCGCGCAGCTTGAGCGCCTTGAGGATCTCCCAGCGCGACCTTGACCTCCTCCTCGGCGTGGAAGGTGGAGAGCGAGATGCGGATGGTGTCCCCCACCCCGTCGGCCAGCAGCGTGCCCAGGCCGACCGACGACTTCAGCGAGCCCGTCCACTTCGTGCCGGCCTCGGTGATGCCCAGGTGCAGCGGGTAGTCGATCTTCTCGGACAGCAGCCGGTTCGACGCGATCGTGTTCGGCACGCTCGTGGACTTGATCGAGACCTTGAAGTCCTCGAAGTCCAGCCGCTCCATCAGCTCCACGAACTCCACGGCCGCGGTCACCAGCGCCTCCACCGAGTTCTCGCGCTCCAGCTCGTGCAGGTGCTTGGGCAGCGAGCCGGAGTTCACGCCGATGCGCATGGGCGTGCCGGCGGCCTTGGCGCGCTCGGCCACCTCGGCCACCTTGTCCGGGCCGCCGATGTTGCCCGGGTTGAGGCGGATGCAGTGGGCGCCGGCGTCGATGGCCTTCAGCGCCAGCGTGTGGTTGAAGTGGATGTCGGCGATCACCGGGATCGGCGACTCCTCCACGATCCGCGCCAGCGCCTCCACGTCCTTCTCGCGCGGCACGGCGCAGCGCACCAGGTCCCCGCCGGCGTCCGCGATCGCGTGGATCTGGCGCATGGTGGCGTCGAAGTCCGCGGTCTCGGTCTTCGTCATCGACTGCACGGCGACGGGGGCGCCGCCGCCGATCTTCACGCCGCCGACGTCGATCTGGCGCTTGGAGGCCATGCCCTGAGGGTATCGGGCACTAAGAACTAAGCGCTAAGCACTGCGCGTTACGAGTACAGCTCCTCGATCTCCGTCTCGTACTTCTGCGTGGATCGGCTTGCGCTTGAGCTTCATCGTCGGCGTCAGCTCCTCGCCGCCCGGCTGCCAGTCCGTCGGGCAGGATCTTGAACTTCTTGATCTGCTCGACCCGGGCCAGCTTCTCGTTGGCGGCGTCCACGCCGCGCTGGACCTCGGCGAGCACCTTCTCGTCGCCGGCGAGCGCCTCCGGCGATGCGTCGCCGATGCCGTTCTGCTCGACGAACCCGGGCGCGACGTCGGGGTCGAGCGTGATCAGCGCGACGTTGTAGGGCTTGGCGTCGCCGATCGCGATCGCCTGGCCGATCAGCGGGCTGCCGGTCTTGACCTTGGCCTCGATGTTGGCCGGCGACATGTTCTTGCCGGCCGCGTTGATGATCAGCTCCTTCTTGCGGTCGACGATCTTCAGGTAGCCGTCCTCGTCGAACTCGCCGATGTCGCCGGTGGCCAGCCAGCCGTCGGAGTCGATCGTCTCGGCGGTCTTCTCGGGCTGGTTGCGGTAGCCCTGCATGATGATCGCGGCCCCGGACCATCACCTCGCCGTCGTCGGCCAGCTTGATCTCCACGCCGGGCGAGGGCGGGCCCGACGGTGCCGATCTTGATCTTGTCCGGCGGGTTCACCGTGCCGGCGCCGCAGGTCTCGGACATGCCCCACAGCTCGGCCAGCGGGATGCCGATGGCGTGGAAGAACTTGATGCACCTCGGGCGGCGTGGGCGCGGCGCCCACGTTCACCGACTCGATCTCGTCGAAGCCCAGCCGCTCGCGCATCTTGGAGAACACCTTCTCGTCGGCCTTCGCGTACTGCGCGGCCAGCTCCTCGGGGACCTCCTCGCCCGCCTGCTCGAGCTCGCACCTTCTTCAGGCCGACCTCCAGCGCCCTCTTCACCGCCTCCTTGCGCGCGGGGTCCTCGCTCCGCCTCGATGCCGGCCTCGATGGCGGCCTTGAGCTTCTCCCAGATGCGCGGCACCGCGAAGAACCAGCTGGGGCGCACCTCGGGCAGGTAGGCCACCACCTGGCGCGGGTCGGGGCAGTCGGTGGTGGTGAAGCCCGAGCATGAGCGGCAGGTAGTGGCTGCAGGCGCGCTCGGCGATGTGGGCGTAGGGCAGCCAGGAGATCACGCGGCCGTCGTCGGGGAACGGGATCACCTCGTCGAAGCGCCTGCACCGCGGACACCAGGTTGTCGTGGGTGAGCTGCACGCCCTTGGGCGGCCCGGTGGTGCCGGAGGTGTAGATCAGCGTGAGCATGTCGTCGGGCTTCACGGCCTTCCAGGCCGCCCTCGAAGTCGAAGCTCGGCGTCGCCCTTGGCCTCGACGTCGGCCAGGGTCGAGCGTGCCGTCCGTCGCCGTCGCCGTCGACCACGACCACGGTCTCGAGCGCCCGTGACCTGCTCGACGGATGGGTCCAGGAAGGCCTTCTCGGTCACCAGGATCTTGTTGCGCGGCGTCGCCCGACCAGGTACTCGATCTGCTCGGCCGTGTAGGTGTTGTAGATCGAGAACGGCGTGGCGCCCGAGGTGCAGCGCCGCGGAGTCCACGAAGTGGAACTCGGGCCGGTTGGTCAGCATGAGGCCGATGGTGTCGCCGGCGCCGAGGCCCAGCGCGGCGAGGCCGCGGGCCACGCTCTCCACCTTCTCGGCGTACTCGCCCCAGGTGCAGGTGAACTCGTCGTCCTTGGTGCGGATCGCCGGCCGGTCGGGGTTGGCCGCGGCGGTGAGCTGAAAGGCCTCGGCCAGCGTGCTGGCTCGAGAGCCCTGCGGCTTGCTCGCGCGGGTCGTCGTTGCGCTCTCCATGGCTCCTCCTCGATCGGTCGCGCGGAGCCTATCTCACCTGGAATCCCTCGCCCGACAGCCGGTCGATGTCGTTTGTGAGCCCGATCATGAACAACCCGATCACCAGCATGAAGCCGACCACCCCCGCGCGCTCCATCACGCTGAGCGGCACGGGCTTGCCGCGCACCTTCTCCACGATCGCCCAGAAGATGTGGCCGCCGTCCAGCGGCAGGAACGGGAACAGGTTCACGATGGCCAGCGAGAGCGAGATGATCGCCAGGATGCCCACCACCTGGGCCACGTCGTTGAGGATCGTCTGGCGGGTGACCTCGTAGGAGCCGACGATGCCGGAGATCTCCTTGCGCTGCTCGGAGTCGAACAGGCGTGCGGGCAGCGACAGCGTCTGCTTGGTGATGAACCAGAAGCGGTCCAGCGAGGTCGGTGACCGACTCGCCGAAGCCCAGCGTCTCCCGCGGGCCGGCGGCGTAGCCGAAGCCCAGCCGCGTGCGCTCCTGCGACGGGGTCGTAGATCGGCGTGGCCTCGATCTCGAGCCTGCGCCCGCGCCGCTCCACCAGGAGCGCCGCGGGGTCCGACGCGGCGCAGCCTTCGGTGGGCGGCCGCTGCGGCGCACTTGTGCTTGGCGATCTGCGGGGAGAGCTTGCTGGCGTCGCCGCGAACGCCGTCCACGGCCACGATGCGTCGCCCGGCTTGAGCACCTGGGCGGCCGGATAGCCCTTCTCGATCGGCGCCCACCCGCGTGGTGCCGGTCTCGGGGCCGATGGCAAAGAAGTAGATGAACAGCAGCACCAGCGCCAGGATCAGGTTCACCGCCGGGCCCGCGGCGATCACCGTGATCCGCTTCCACACCGGCTGGGCGTAGTACGCCCGGTCGCGGACCTCCTCGGGGAGGTCCTCGTCGGGGTTCATCCCGCTGATCTTCACGTAGCCGCCCGCGGGGATCGCCCCGATGGCGTACTCGGTCTCCCCCCCCTTCTTCGAGGCCAGCGTCGGCGGGAAGAACAGCGAGAACTTCTCGACCCGCATGCCCACCGCCTTGGCCACCGAGAAGTGGCCGAGCTCGTGCAGCACGACCAGCAGGGCGAAGCCCGCGAACGCCAGGAACCAGCTCACTCGGCGGGCACCGCGTCCGTGAGCTCGCGCGCCCGCTCGCGCGCCTCCGCGTCGACGGCGAAGAGGTCCGAGAAGTGGCCGAACGGCGCGCCCGGCATCGCCTCGAGCGTGCCCTCGATCACCCGGCGATCCCGGTGAATGGCAGCCGACCGCCGAGGAACGCGTCGACCGCCACCTCGTTGGCGGCGTTCAGCACGCACGGCGCCGTGCCTCCCGCCGCCCCGGCCTCGCGCGCCAGGCGCAGGCAGGGGAACGTGTCCTCGTCCGGCGGCTCGAAGTCAAGGCTCCCGACCTCCGCCAGGTCGAGCGTCTTCACCGGCACGTCGGCGCGATCGGGGTAGTGGAGGGCGAACGAGATCGGCACGCGCATGTCCGGGTTGCCCAGGTGCGCCAGCGAGGCCCCGTCGTTCAGGTGGATCAGGGAGTGCACGATCGACTGGGGGTGCACCACCACGTCGATGCGCTCATAGGGCACCCCGAAGAGGTGGTGGGCCTCGATGACCTCGAGGCCCTTGTTCATGAGGGTGGCCGAGTCGATCGTGATCTTGCCGCCCATGTCCCAGGTCGGGTGTGCCAGGGCCTCCTCGCGGGTCACGCCCGACAGGTCGGTGCGACCGCGGAACGGACCGCCGGAGGCGGTCAGGACCAGCCGGTCGACGGTACCGGGGCGTTCGCCTGCCAGCAGCTGGAACAGCGCGGAGTGCTCGGAGTCGACCGGCAGGATGGCGGCGCCCGTGGCCTCCGCGAGCGTGGTCACGAGCTCGCCGCCAACGACCAGGCTCTCCTTGTTGGCCAGCGCCAGGTCGATGCCCTCCCCCAGAGCGGCCACCGTGGGGCCCAGGCCCGCCGACCCGGTGAGGGCGTTCAGCACCAGGTCGCACTCGGTGTCGGTGATCAGCTCCACGAGGCCCTCCGCCCCCGCGAGCACGGTGCCCTCCCACGTCTCGCCGGCCGTGGCGGCCGCATGCTCGTCGGCCAGGGCCACGCGGTCCACGCCGTGGCGGGCCGCCTGCTCGAGCAGGACGTCGGCGTTTGAGTGAGCGGCCAGGCCCACGACCTCGAGCGTGTCGCTGCGGGACACGACGTCGAGTGCCTGGGTGCCGATCGAGCCGGTGGAGCCGACTATCAGGACGCGGCGCACCGGCCCCAGTCTAGGGAGGCCCCTCCGGCTGGCAGGTCAGGCTTCGAGCACGTTGAGCAGCGCCGCCACGACGTCAGGATCGAACTGCGAGCCCGCGCCGCGCTGCAACTCCGCCCGGGCCTCGTCCGGCGCCAGAGCCTTGCGGTACGGCCGCTCCGCGATCATCGCGTCGTAGGCGTCACAGGCGAACACGATCCGTGCCCCGAGCGGGATCTCCTCGCCGGCGAGCCCATCCGGGTAGCCGCGCCCATCCCAGCGCTCGTGCGAGTGGCGCAGCAGCGGCCTGACCGGCGCCAGGAAGTCGATCGACGCGATCATCTGCTCGCCGATCACCGCGTGCTCCTCCACCTGGGAGCGCTCCTGCGGGTCGAGCGCCGCGGTCTTCGTGAGGATGGCCTCCGGGATGGCGAGCTTGCCGATGTCGTGGAAGGCCGCCCCAAACCGGAGCGTTCGTAGCGCGTCGCCACCCATCCCCAGGGCACGCCCGACCGCCTCGGCCCTGGAGGCGCGCGAGTGCGAGCGCGCGGACCCATAGAAGTCCTTCGCCTCGAGACCCGCGGTCAGGGTCTCCGCCGTGTCGAGGTACGCGGCCTCCAGCTGCGCCATGTGCCGCGAGGCCTCGAGCGCCGCGCCGGCGTGGCGCGCGATCGCGGCCACCAGCCGCGCGTCGTCATCGTCGAAGGCGTCCAGGCGCCCACTCTCGAGGTTGATCGCGCCCCACATGTCGTCGCCGCAGAGGAGTGGGGCGCACAGCTCGGAACGGACCATGTCCGTGGTGTTGGTCTTGCGGTAGTCGGGCTCCGGCCGCACGTCGCCGACGACCACCAGCTGGCCCTCTCGCAGCGCACGGCCCACCAGGCCGAGTGCGGCCGGCTGGCGCCAGCCGCTGTCCTTGAGCGCCACGGCGTCCGCCCCCCGCGCGGCAGCAAGCTCCGCGTGGCCGTCGGCCGCCTTCCTGATCACGCCGCAGAATGGGCAGCCGAACTCGCGGGCGAGCTCCTCCACCACCGCCTCGGCGATGGCGTCCTCGTCGATCGCGCCGGCGAGCCTGGTGCCCAGGCGGTCCATGAGCTCGAGCTGGCGCGTGCGCTTGTTGAGCTGATGCTTGCGCGCAGCGCTTCCGGCGGAGTGTCCGGCGGCCGCCCTGGCCAGCAGCTGGACCCGGAGCTCGGCCAGGCTGAGGTCGCCCGTGTCAGCGTCCGCGTAGACCTCGATCAGGAACACGCCCTCGGAGTCTGCGGCCCCGGCGCCCAGGACCCCCTGAAAGCCCAGTTCGGCCAGGAGCTGGCGCTCGGCTGGGTCGGAGTCGCGGTCGTCTATGTCCACCAGGAACGAGCCGCCGCCCGCCTCCACGATCGCCGCGGTCTGCGGGTAGTCGGCAAGCTGGTAGACCTCGTGGGACAGGCCTACCCTGATGCCCCGCAGCCTGCTGTCGCGGTCGTCGGCGTTCGCGAGCGAGCGGATGGTGGTGCCGCCCTCCGCGGCGAACGAAATCGTCCAGGCGGCGGCATTTATGGTCTCCGCGATCGTCGCCAGCACGACCTCGAGGCGATCGAGCGTGGAGCGCGCCGCCAGCTCGCCGTCGAGCATCTCCAGCAGTTGCGCGCTGGCCTCGTCGAGGCGCTCGGTGGCTCCCCTGCGCCGGGAGCGACGGCGGTCCCCGCCGGGCAAGCTCGGGGTGTTGGTGGCCTCCGCGGTGCAGAACTGAGCGCCGCCCCGCTGCTTCGCGGCGTATTGCGCCGTGTCCGCCGCGCGCAGCAGACGGTCCGGCCTGTCGATCCCCGGGCCGGCCGCGGCAGCGCCGCAGGAGACGCCCAGCGGGATATCGCGGTCCTTGGAGAGCACCCGCAGCACCGTCTCGGCCACGTCGCTCGCGGCGCTCATGTCGTTACCCTCGAGGAGCACGGCGAACTCGTCGCCGGACAGCCGCGCCGCCACCGCACCCGGGTATGGGGCCGCGGCCGCGAGGAGCGCGTCGGCCACGCGCTTCAGGGCGCGGTCGCCGGCGTGATGGCCTCGCACGTCGTTGATCGCCTTGAGCTCGTCCACGTCGCAGACCAGCAGCGTCACCGGCGTGATGTGCGAGCGCCAGCGCTCGGTGGCGCGTTCGAGCTGCTCCTCGAACCTCCGGCGGTTGGCCAAGCCCGTGAGTTCGTCCTCATAGGCCAGGCGCGAAACGTTGGAGAACAACTCGGCCCGGCCGATCACCCCCGCCAGCTGGCCGCCGAGAGCCTCGAGGAAGCGGATGTCGCTCGCCCTGAAGCGCGGCGCTCCCGGACACGTGCTGGCCCACACTTCGCCCCAGACCTCCCCCTCCACCACGATCGGAACGCCGATGTCGGACTCCTTGCCGAGCTGGCGCAGCAACGCCACGCTCATCGGATCGGCGTCCGGGTCGTCGACTGCCGTGAAGTAGGGCGTGGCGGTCTGGAGCAGCTGGCGCAGCTTGGGGTACTCGGCCAGCGGGTAGGTCTCGTCCTCGGGAAACCGCTCCTCCCCGGGGCCCAGCTCGCCCACGTTGATGAGCACTCGCATCTCGTCCTGATCGCGCTCCCAGCGGCTGATGGACAGCGAGCCGGCGTGCAGGGCCTGGAGCGCCGCCTCGGCAGCCAGCTCGATGACGTCGGGCAGCCCCGTGGCGGCCGCGGCGGCTGCGGCGACCCGAGTGAGCGCCTCGCGCTCGCCCGAGCCACGCGCAGACACGGCGCCCGCCCGCCCGGGATCGCCCTGCTGGTGAGCAGGAGGAGTCCAGGACCGCCGCCTGGCGCCATGGCTGACCGTCTGATCGGGTCGCACTACCGTCGATATCGGCAATGCGCCAGCGCGCCTCAAGGCGGGTCAGGGCCCGACGACCAGCGACCAGAAACCAGCGTCTAGCCGTACCCCAGCGCCAGCGCTGCGTAGAACGTGACCGGCACGGTGAAGAATACGGCGTCCAGGCGGTCCAGCACCCCGCCGTGGACGCCGAAGAAGCGCCCCGTGTCCTTGACCTCCAGGTCACGCTTGACCACGGACTCGAACAGGTCGCCCAGCGGCGCCGCCACGGCCACCAGCAGGCCCAGCAGCAGCGCGTCAACGCCGCTGAGCCAGTCCTGGTACAGGCCGGCGCACCAGAACGTGAGCGCGCCGCCCACCAGCCCGGCGGCCAGGCCCTCGATCGTCTTGTTGGGCGAGATGTCGGGCGCCAGCGGCCTGCGCCCCCAGAGCCGCCCACCCGCGTACGCGCAGGTGTCTCCGATGAAGGTGGCCACCAGAGCGTCGATCAGCAGGCCGTCGCCGTGAGGCAGCTCGCGCAGGAAGATGGCGTGGGCCAGCGGCAGGCCGATCCACATGACGCCGAACAGGGTGGCCGCGATGCCCCAGGCCAGGTTGTCGAGCCGCGTCCGCACCAGGGCAAGCAGGAACACGAGCGGGAACGCGGCCACCAGGGCGATCAGGACGTCCGCCCGTTCCTCGTAGGTCGCCAGCAGCAGCATCGCCACGAGCGTCGCGTAGCCCGCCAGGTCGATCGGCCGGGCGCGGCGCATGAGCGAGTACAGCTCCTGCATGGCCACGATGCCGAGCAGGATCAGGCCCAGCGCGAAGACCAGGCCCCCGCTGGTGACGATGAAGATGGCGAACACGGCGGCCGGGATGGCCACCGCGATCCGTGGCCCGAGGTCCGAGCGACGACGACCGCTGCGCTCGGGCCCGCCCCCTGCGCGACCGGCCATGGCCGCTACCGGGCCCCGAACCGGCGCCGGCGGCGCGCGTACTCGGCCAGGGACTCCTCGAAAGCCTGGCGCGTGAAGTCCGGCCACAGCTCGTCGCGGACGACGAACTCGGAGTAGGCGCACTGCCACAGCAGGTAGTTGGAGATCCGCTGCTCGCCGCTGGTGCGAATGAGGAGGTCGGGATCGTGCATGTCGGGCGCGTACAGGTGCTCGCGGAAGTCTTGCTCGCTGCCTCCGGTAAACGTTCGCGCCGCGTCCACGATCTCCGCCCTGCCGCCGTAGTTGAAGGCCACGAAGAGGGTGATGCGCGTGTTGGCCTCGGTCACGCCCTCGGCCCAGTCCATCCGCCGCTGCAGCTCCTCGGAGACGCCGTCGCGGCGGCCGATGAAGCGCATCCGCACACCCTCCTCGTGCAGCTCGGGCGTCTCGCGGTCGATGCGCTCGCCGAACATGGTCATCAGCCCCTCCACCTCCTCGGCCGGCCGGGTCCAGTTCTCGGTCGAGAAGGAGAACACGGTGAGCTCCTCGATCTCCAGCCGGGCGGCGTCCCTCAGGCGGGCCTTGACCACGTCGGCGCCCGCGCGGTGGCCCTCGATCGGCGGGAGCCCGCGCGCCTCGGCCCAGCGCCCGTTTCCGTCCGTGATGATGGCGACGTACTTCGGCGCCCCGGCGTCGGCGGCCTCGGGGCCTACTGGTTCTCCCCCAGGATCTCCTCCTCCTTGCCGGCCAGGAACGAGTCGATCTCCTTCACGCGGTCGTCGGTGAGCTTCTGCAGCTCGGTCTCCGCGCGGTGCTCGTCATCGGCCCCGAGCTCGCCCTCCTTCTTGAGCTCACGCAGGTCGTGCATCACCTCGCGGCGTACGTTGCGGACCCCGACCTTGCCCTGCTCCGCGATGCCGTGCACGACCTTGACCAGCTCGCGCCGGCGCTCCTCGGTGAGCTCGGGGATCGTGAGCCGTATGAGGTTGCCGTCGTTGGAGGGGGTCAGGCCCACGTCGGACTCGAGGATGGCCTTCTCGATGGCCTTGATCGAGGACTTGTCGTAGGGAGTGATCGTGAGCAGCCGGGCTTCCGACGCCGACACGCTGGCTAGCTGCTTGAGCGGGGTGATGGCCCCGTAGTAGTCCACGTTGATCCGGTCCAGCAGGTGCGGGGACGCGCGTCCGGTGCGCACTGTGGCGAACTCCGAGCGGGTGGCCTCCACGGACATGGACATCCGCTCCCCGGCGTCGGTCAGGAACTCGCGGATCAGCTCGTCCTCAGCCACCTGTAGACACCACCGTCCCCACGCGCTCGCCGCACACTATCCGGTCGATGTTGCGCTCGTCATCCATGTTGAACACGTGGATCGGGAGCCCGTTGTCCATGCACAGCGACAGCGCGGTCACGTCCATGACCTGGAGCTGCTGCTCGATCGCCTCGCGGTGGCTGATGGCATCGATGAAGCGCGCGTCGGCGACCTTGCGCGGGTCAGCCGTGTACACGCCCTCCACGCCGTTCTTGGCCATCAGGATCACCTCGGCGTGGATCTCGAGGGCGCGCAGCGCGGCCGCCGTGTCCGTGGTGAAGAACGGGTTGCCGGTGCCCGCGGCGAAGATCACGATCCTGCCGCGCTCGAGGTGGCGCATGGCGCGGCGGCGGATGTAGGGCTCGGCCACCTCCGAGATCTCGATGGCCGACAGCACGCGGGTGACCGCGCCGACCTTCTCGAGCGCGTCCTGCAGCGCCAGGGCGTTGAGGACGGTGGCCAGCATGCCCATGTAGTCGCCGGTGGCGCGGTCCATCCCGGCCGCCGCGCCGGAGAGCCCGCGGTAGATGTTGCCCCCGCCGACCACGACCGCCGTCTCCACGCCACGGTCGGCCACTCGCTTGACCTGATTTGCGACCGTGGCGATCCGGTCCGGGTCCGCGCCGTACTCCAGGTCGCCCATCAGGGCCTCGCCGGAGAGCTTGAGCAGGACGCGGCCGAAACTGCCTCGCCCTCGGGTCGGCCGTCCCGCCCCATCGCCCTACCCCCCGATCTGGAACCGGGCGAAGCGTCGTACGACCACGTTCTCGCCCGTGCCGGCCGAGATCGCGGCGCGCATCTCCTCGATCGTGCGGCCGTCGTGCTTGTCCGCATTGATGTGGCGCTGGTTGAGCAGGACGGTCTCCTCGAGCCACTTGGCCATGCGCCCGTCGGCGATCTTCTCCTGGACCGGCTCGGGCTTGCCCTCGCCGGCCGCCTGCTCCTTGAAGACGCGCCGCTCCGCCTCGCGGGTCTCCTCGGGCACGTCCTCCTCCGACACGTACATCGGGCCCGCCGCCGCCACGTGCGAGGCCACTTCCCGGGCGAACTCCATGAAGTCGTCGTTGCGCGCCACGAAGTCGGTCTCGCAGTCGACCTCCACGAGCGCCCCGACCTTGCCGTTGTGGTGCACGTAGCTGGCCACCAAGCCCTCGCTGGCGGCGCGCTCGCCGCGCTTGGCGGCCTTGGCCTGGCCCTTGACGCGCAGCAGCTCGATCGCCTTGTCCATGTCCCCGTCGGACTCCTGCAGGGCGCCCTTGCAGTCCATCATTCCCGCGCCGGTGCGCTCGCGCAGCTCCTTGACCGCCGCGGCCGAGATCTCCCCGCTCACGACGGGGTCTCCTCGTTCGGGTCGAAGGTGCGCTGCTCGGTGCCTGCGGCGGCGGGCTCCGGCGTGGGCTCGGGCGGCGGAGGCGCCTGCCCCGCCTCCTGCGCCTCGCGCTTGCGCCTGCTCCTCGGCCTCCCTGCGTGCCTGCTCCTCCGCCTCGCGCTTGGCCTGCTCCTCGGCCTCCTTGCGCGCCTGCTCCTCCGCCTCGCGGCGGGCGGCCTCCTCCTCTGCCCGGAAGCGCTGGTTCTGCTCGCCCACCACGCCCGCGATGGCCTCCACGATGAGCTTGCACGAGCGGATCGCGTCGTCGTTGCCCGGGATCACGTAGGTCACGGGATCGGGGTCGCAGTTGGTGTCCACGAGCCCGATCACCGGGATGCGTAGGCGCTGGGCCTCCCGAACGGCGATCGCCTCGGTCTTGAGGTCCACCACGAACACCGCGTCGGGCGGGCGCTGCATGTTTCGCACCCCGCCGAGGTTGAACTCGAGCTTGGTGCGCTCCTTCTCCGCCTTGATGCGCTCGCGCGTGGGCAGTAGCTCCAGCGTGCCGTTCTCCGTCCAGTCGGTGAGCTCGTGCAGCCGCTTTATGCGCTTGGACACGGTCTGGAAGTTCGTTAGCAGCCCGCCGAGCCAGCGCTGATGGACGTAGGGCATGCCGGCGGCCTCGGCCGCCTCGGCGACCGTGTCGCGCGCCTGCTTCTTCGTGCCCACGAACAGCACGGTGCCGCCGCGGCCCGCAACACCGGCGGCGAACTCCTGCGCCGTGGCCAGCAGCTTCTCGGTGCGCTGGAGGTCGATGATGTGTATGCCGCTGCGCTCGCCGAAGATGAACCTGCGCATCTTCGGGTTCCAGCGCCGCGTCTGGTGGCCGAAGTGCACACCGGCCTCCAGCAGCTCTCTGAGTGAAACCTGAGCCAACTGTTGCTCCCTTTTTCGTCTGTCGGTGCTCCCGCCGGCGATGCGCGGACCCGGGTCTATGCCCGGGCAGGGCCGCGCCGGCCCGGCGGGGATTGGTTGGTACGTCGCGGGCAAGCATAGGGAAGGACGTGCGCAAGGTTTGGCTCCGGCCTGCGTTTCAGCGTGTGCGGGCCGGTCCCGCTTCCCTACCTCTGGTGTCCGGTCCGGTCATGGAACGCGACGGCGGGGCGGCCAGGATGGCCGCCCCGTCTCGATTCAACCCCCGGTGGTGGGGGTCGGAAAAGCGATCGAAGTTCCGGTCGGGCCGGCCCTTTCGGTGCCCGAGCCCCGAGCCGCCGCAATGGCCCCTGAAATGAGTGAAGCGGCCTCCGAAGAGGCCGCTTCGACTCAATGTCAGCCTCCGTCTGGCCCTCCGGAGACTGGATCCCGCCGGGCCAGGTCGAGTGAACGACGCAGCTCGGCGGGTGGTTTGGACTCGCACTTGAGAAGTTCCCGCGTGACGGGGTGACGAAACGTCAACCGGTGAGCGTGGAGGAACTGGCGCGTTAGCGCGATTCGCCGGCCGCAGGGCCGCCCTCCGTAGCGGGGGTCGCCACATACCGGATGGCCGATGGCGGCAAGGTGGGCGCGGATCTGATGGGTGCGACCGGTATCCAGGGTGGCCTCCAGCAGGGTCGTGGAGGGCAGCTCCTCCACCACCTCGAAGAACGTGCGCGCGGCCCGTGGCCGGTCGGTCTCGGTGGACATGACCGTACGCCTGCGGCGGTCCCGGCCCAGCGGCGCTTCGATCGTGCCCGTGCGAGCGTCCGGACGGCCGGCCACCAGCGCCAGGTAGGCGCGCTCCACCTCGCGCGCGCGGATCATCCGCTGCAGATCGGCGTGCGCACGGTCGGACTTCGCCACGACGAGCAATCCCGACGTGTCGCGGTCCAGGCGGTGGACGATTCCCGGTCGCTCCGGGTCGCCGCCCCCCGCGGCCTTGCCGGCGAGCGCCTGCACGAGCGTCCCGGACCGCCGGCCCGCGCCCGGGTGCACCACCACCCCCGCCGGCTTGTCCACCACCATCAGGTGGTCGTCCTCGAGCACCACCTCGAACCGGGCCGGGGCAGCCACCGGCTCGGAAGGCAGCGGCGACGCCTGCACCAGCTCACCAGGAGCCAGGCGATGCGAGCGCGGCCGGGGCCGACCGTCAACCGTGACGGCGCCGGCATCGATCAGGCGCGCCGCCGCAGCCCGCGACGGGGCCAGGCCGTGCCCGGCCACCGCCGCGTCCAGACGCGCGCCGGCGTCCCGATCGCCTGCTTGGAACCTCAATCCGGCTCCCGCCGGCCCTCGACCACGTACAGCAGGGCGAACACGCCGATCACGATCGACGCGTCTGCCAGGTTGAAGGCGGGCCACGCCACCGGGTCGATGAAGTCGATGACCGCGCCCTCGCGCACGCGGTCCACGAGGTTCCCGATGGCCCCGCCAAGCAGCATCCCCACCGGCAGCCATAGCCACGGGCGGGCGGCATTCACGGCGAAAAAGCCCACCAGCAGCACCAGCGCCACGGCGATCAGGAGTGCCACCAGCATCCCGCTGCCGTCGAGCGCGCCGAAGGCGACCCCGCGGTTGCGGGTGTTGGTCAGGTCGAGCCCGAGGAACACGTTCACGCTCTCGCCGCGGCGCAGCGATGAGTCGGCGATCTGCTTCGAGGCCTGATCGAGCGCCACCACCACGGCCACCGTGGCCGCCGCGCGCCACCAGCCGGCGGCTCTCGTCACCTCCTAGCCCCGGATGATGCCCGCGACGATGCCCCCCACGATCAGCAGCACGAACGTGCCGATCATCGGGCTCAGGTCCAGGGCGGCCGGCCCGAGCCGCACCATCGGCAGGACCTTGCGCCACAGCCGCAGGTAGGGGTTGACCACGTCCCCGACGAAGCCAAGGAACGCACTCAGAAAGCGGTTGTAGGGCATGCGCGGGACGAAGCTCACGATCACCTGGATGAAGATCAGCACCACGTAGACGAGGACCAGCGTGTAGACGTAGTCCGCGACGTCCTCGCGGCCGATGGCGGCCAGCACGGTCACGGCCGTGACTCCTCCACCACGAGGTCCACGGCGGCGTCGAACGAGTCGCGCAGCCCCGCCTCCTCGAGCATGCGCAGGCCCTTCTCGGTCAGGCCGCCCGGGGTGGCCACGCGCGCGCGCAGCCCGGCGGCGTCGAGCCCGTTGGCGTCCAGGAAGGCGGCTGTGCCGGCCATCGTCTCCACCACCAGCCGCGTGGCCTGGTCGTCGTCCAGGCCGTGGCGGCGCCCGGCGTCGGCCATGGCCTCCACCACGAGCGCCAGGAAGGCCGGGCCGCAGCTCATGAGGGCCATGGCCGGCTCGATCGACGGCTCGTCGAGGCGAATGACCGTGCCGGCCCTGCCGAACAGCGCCAAGAGGTCCGCCTCGGGGCCATCGGCCGCCCGGGTGCCGGGTGAGTAGCAGAACACGCCCCGGCCGACCTCGACCGGGATGTTGGGGATGAAGCGGTAGACGGGGATCTCCGGGTACGCCGCCTCCAGGCGCGCCAGCGGGGTGGCCGCGACCACCGACGCCACGACCTTCGCGTTCCCCGCGGCGTCGCGCGCGACCTCCTCGAGCTGGGCGGGCTTGTGGCAGAGCACCACGAGGTCCACCGACTCCGCCAGCTCGGCGTTCGACGCCGCCACCCGGCCGCCGATGGCATCCGCCAGGGCAGCGGCGCGCTCGGCATCGACATCGGCCACGACCGCGGGCTCGCCGAGCCCACGCGCGAGCGCGGACGCCATGCTGCCCGCGCCTATGAAGCCGATCTTCATGCGGCGGGCAACTCTAGACGGCGGTCGCTGGTCGCCGGTCGCTGGTCGTCAGTTCCAGCCACCGAGGACCAGCGACCAAGGACCGGCGACCGACCTACGACTGGTTGAAGAAGCCCTTCTCGATCAGGCGTGCGCGCTCTTCCGCCGAAACGTCCACGTTGCGCGGCGTGAGCAGGAACACCTTGTCGGCGATGCGCTGCATGCCGCCGTCGAGCGCGTAGGTGAGCCCGGAGGAGAAGTCGATCAGCCGCTTGGACAGGTCGGCGTCGGTTCCCTGGAGGTTGAGGATCACCGGGATCGCCTCCTTGAACTGATTGGCGATCTGCTGGGCGTCGTTGAAGCTCTTGGGTATCACCAGGTGCACCTGGAGGTCGCCCCCGGCGCCATTGGCGGCGACACCGAGCGCAGGACGCGGGTCTCGCGACCGCCCTCGCGCGGGGAGTCGTCGGCGAAGATGTCGTCGAACTCGTCGCGCCGCCGGCGCTGGAGGCGGCGCACGTTGGGCCGCTCGCGGTAGCGGTCCTCCAGGTCGGCCTCCGGCTCGGCGTCGCGGTCAGGGACCGTCTCGTAGCGCGGCTCGTCTTGCTCGGCCAGCCCGAAGTAGACGAGCGCCCGGTGCCATGTGTCGCTGAGGGCCATGTCGGGTGCTCTTTCGCGGGACCGGGCGAAATCCCTTGTGGACACGTTATCGAGTACAGAAGGGCCTGCAGACCGGCCATGGACGACAGCGACTCCCCCATCACGCCCTTCGAGGCCCAGCCGCAGCCCGGCCTGCGCCTGGCCGGCGAGGTCGAGGGCGCCGGCCCGCCGCTGGTCCTGCTGCACGGCCTGACCGCCACCCGCCGCTACGTGCTGCAGGGCTCGCGCATGCTCGCCCGCCGCGGCGGGCGGCAGCTGGTGTCCTACGACGCGCGCGGGCACGGCGCGTCGGCGCCCGCGCCGGCCGCCGAGGCCTACGAGTACCCGGACCTGGTGGCCGACCTCGAGGCGGTGCTGGACGCGCGCGGCCTGGAGCGCGGTGGCGATGGCGGGCAGCTCCATGGGGGCGGCCACCGCCATGGCCTTCGCGCTTGCGCACCCCGGCCGCGTGGAGGCGCTGGTGCAGATCACGCCGGCCTACGACGGGTGCCCCGCAGGACGATCCGGCCGGACTGGGACGCACTGGCGACGGCCCTGGAGCGCGGCGACATCGATGCCTTCGTCCGGCTGCTCGGGCGCCGACCGCGTGCCGGAGCCGCTTTCGCGAGCCGGCCGTGCTGGCCACCCGTCAGCGCCTCGAGCGCCACGGCCACCCCGCCGCGGTGGCCGACGCCCTGCGCGCGGTCCCCCGCTCCGCCGCGTTTGACGGGCTTGGAGCGGCTCGCCGAGGTCGAGGTCCCGGTCCTGGTGGTGGGCAGCCGCGACGACACCGACCCGGGCCATCCGCTCGCGGTCGCCGAGGAGTACGCGCGCCGGCTGCCGCGCGCGACGCTGGTGGTCGAGGAGCGAGGGCGAGTCCCCGCTGGCGTGGCGGGGCGCCGCTCTGTCGCGCGCCATCGCCGAGTTCCTGGATCAGCTGTAGAGGGCCGAGCCGAGCCGCACGATCGTGGCGCCCTCCTCGGCGGCCACCCAGTAGTCCTGCGTGGTGCCCATCGACAGCCGCTGCAGGCCGTGCTCCGCCGCCAGCTCGGCCAGCCGGGCGAAGTGGCGGCGGTTGTCCTCGGCGCGCTCGGCGAACGGGGGCATGGTCATCAAGCCCGCTACCGGCACCGGGCAGCGTTCGATGAACGCCGGCAGGTCCGTCGGGCGCGATCCCCGCCTTGCCCTCCTCCCCAGCCACGTTCACCTGAACGAGCACCTCGCGCGCCGGGTGGCGCTCCAGCTGCGACAGCGCGGAGTCCGAGGCCACCGTGTGGATCAGCCGGGCCGTGCTCGCCAGGTCACGCACCTTGCGGCTCTGCAGCGCGCCGATGAAGTCCCACTCGAGCAGGCCGCGATGCTCGGCGCTGCTTGGCCAGCAGGTCCTGCGCGCGGTTCTCGCCGACCAGCCGTATGCCCGCCTCGGCGAGCGCCGGCAGCTCCGCGGCGTCCACGTACTTGACGGCGGCGCAGACCTCCACCGAGCCCGGCTCCCGACCTGCACCGGCGATCCGCTCGTGCACGCGCTCGAGGTTCGCCCGGACCGCGCCGGCGTCCAGGTTGCTGAACCGGCGCGTCACGTGCGCAGGACCAGCCCGGCCTGGCGGCCGGTGACGCCCTGGTCGCGGCGGTGCGAGAAGAACAGGTCAGGGCGGCACGAGGTGCACAGGTCCACGTGCTCGACTTGGTCGACCCCACCCGCGGCGAGCTTGGCGGCGGCCACCGCGCGCAGGTCGAGCATGCGGCCGTCGGCCACGTCATCCAGGCCGGAGAACGCCTCGAGCACCTCCGGGCCGACCTCGTAGCAGCACCTGCCGATGCCCGGGCCCGACGGCCGCCACGGGTGGCTCGTCGAAGCATCGAGTGCGCGCTCCACGATCCCGCCGGCCAGCCCGCGCCAGCCGCAGTGCAGCATGGCCACGCGCCCCGGCGCGGCCAGAGCCACCGGCAGGCAGTCGGCCACGAGCACCAGCAGGCCCAGGCCCGGCCGATCGGTCAGGTGGCCGTCCACATCGCCTGAGCTCGGCGCCCGGGCTGGCGTAGCCGTCGCGGCCAGGCCGCGGCGGCTCGTCCCAGGACGCGAGCTCGGTGCCGTGCACCTGCCAGCCCATCGCGACGGCCCCGGGGTCCAGGCCGGCGCGCTCCGAGAGCAGCGCGCGGTTGCGGCGACACCAGCTCGGGGTCGTCGTCGGTGAGCACGCCCAGGTTGAGGGTCGATAGGCGCCGCGGCTGACGCCGCCGTTGCGGGTGGAGAAGAGCACCCGTGCCGCCGGCAGGTCCACCTCGATCGCATCCGCCTGGGCGCTCATGGCGTGCGCCGGGCGAGCTCGAGTGCGATCGCGAGCTCCTCGTCTCGTCCCGAGAGCTCGCCGTCGAGCTTGCGCCGCAGCGTCTCCGCCAGCGCATCGCCGATCGCGGGCGACTCGGGCACGCCGGCCGCCAGCAGGTCCGCGCCGCCGATCTGCGAGCCGCGCCGGCGCAGGTCGGCCACGAAGCGGGTCACCGGCTCGCCGGGGGCGCCGAGGCCGAGCGCCAGCGCGAGCGTCTCGGGGGGCTCCGGCGTGAGCAGCGCGTGCAGGGCCGAGGGCCGCAGCGGCTCGCGCAGCGCGTGCGCCAATCCGGCGGCCTGATCGGCTGCGCGCAGCACGGCGTCGCGGTCCCGGGCCTCCAGGCCCAGCCCGGCGACGAAGGCGGCGGCACCCTCGGGATCGGCGCAGCACAGCGCCGCCAGCGCCGCCAGCGCCGGGTTCGCGCCCGTCTCGGCCGAGCCCAGCGCGGCCGCGGCGACCAGGTCAGGATCGGGCTCCAGTGACGGCGACAGCGCCGCCGCAACCCCGAGGTCGCCGCATGAGCTCGATCGCAGCGGGCATCTCGGGCTCGGCCAGCAGGTCCAGCAGCTCGTCGCGCACCCGCGGGCCCGACACCGTGCCGAGTGCGCCGTCCTCGACCGCCGCCCTGAGCAGCCGCTCGGTCTCCGGCTCCAGCTCGAAGCCCAGCCGCGCCGCATAGCGCAGCGCCCGCAGCACGCGGGTCGGATCGTCGAGAAAGCTGCGCTCGTGCAGGACGCGCAGGCGGCCGGCGGCCAGGTCATCGGCGCCGCCCGCGGGGTCGAGCAAGCCGACCGCGCTCGTCCTCCGCGAGGGCCAGCGCCATGGCGTTCACGGTGAAGTCGCGCCGGCGCAGGTCCTCGTCGAGGCCGGCGGGCTCCACGGCCGGCAGCGCCCCCGGCCGCTCGTAGCTCTCGCGTCGCGTGCGCGCCAGGTCCACCGCCACGTCGCCCGCCCGCACGGTGGCCGTGCCGAAGCGGTCGTGCAGCGCGGCCTCTCCGCCCAGCCTGCGGGCCAGCTCGCGCGCCACCTCCAGCGAGTCGCCGGCCACCGCCAGGTCCATGGTCGAGGGGGCGCCGCGCAGCAGATCGCGCACGGCCCCGCCCACCAGGTAGGCAGGAGCCAACCCGTCCAGGGCGGGCAGCAGGCGGTCCATGCCCGGGAGCCGCTCCAATGGGCCGGCAGGTCGTCACGCGGCGGCGCTGCCATGCGCACATTCTCCACGCGGGCTCAGCCGCGTACCGGAATCCCGGCCGCCGCCAGGCTCTGCTTGGCCTCGCCCACGGTGTACTGGCCGTAGTGGAAGATCGACGCGCACAGCACGGCGTCCGCGCCGCCACAGCGATGGCCTCCACCAGGTGCTCGAGGCGCCCCGCGCCGCCCGATGCGATCACCGGCACCTCCACCGCGTCGGCCACCCGGCGGGTCAGCTCGAGCTCGTAGCCGTCCTCGGTGCCGTCGCGGTCCATGCTGGTCAGCAGGATCTCCCCCGCCCCGCGCTCCACGCCCTCGCGCGCCCACTCGACCGCCTCGCGCCCGGTCTCCGCGCGCCCTCCCTGGACCACGACCTCGTAGCCCGAGCCGTCCGGCCGCCGGCGGGCATCGATCGCCAGCACCACGCACTGGGCGCCGAAGACCTCTGCCAGCTCGCCCAGCAGCTCCGGCCGGGCAACGGCCGCAGAGTTCACCGACACCTTGTCCGACCCGGCGTCCAGCACCGCCTGCGCGTCCGAGGCGGAGCGGATGCCGCCACCGATGGTGAACGGGATGAACACCTCGTCGGCGCAGCGGCGAGCCAGCGCGGCGGCGGTCTCGCGCCGCTCGTGCGAGGCGGTGATGTCCAGGAACACCATCTCGTCGGCGCCCTCGTCCTGGTAGCGGGCGGCCAGCTCCACGGGGTCGCCCGCGTCGCGGATGTCCACGAAGTTCGTGCCCTTCACCACGCGGCCCCGGTCCACGTCCAGGCACGGGATCACGCGCTTGAGCACCATCGTCAGTCCCTCGCCGCGGGCCGGGATTCCAGCACCGCCCTGGCCTCCTCGACCGTGAAGCGGTGCTCGTACAGCGCCTTGCCGGAGATCACGCCGGCAAGGTTGACCAGTCGCAGGTCCCGCACCATCTCGAGGTCGTCCAGCGAGCCGATGCCGCCGGACAGGATGAACCGCCCGCGAACGGCCGCCGAGATGCGCCGCACCTCGTCCGGGTCGGTCCCGTCGAGCATCCCGTCGCGGTCGGCGTTGGTGTAGACGAAGCGGCTGGCGCCCTGGCGCTGGAGGCGCTCGATCAGGTCCTCCGGGCGCATCTGCGTCTCGCGCGTCCAGCCGGAGACCGAGACCCGGCCGTCGCGCACGTCCACGGCCACGAGCACCCTCGGGTCCCAGGTGGCCAGCGCCTCCTCCAGGAAGTCGGCGTCGGTGTAGGCGGCGGTGCCCACCACCACCCGCTCCGCGCCCGCCGACAGCGCCTTGCGGATGGACATGAGCGATCGCAGCCCGCCGCCGTACTGCACGGGCACGGGCAGCTCGCGCGCGATCCGCCGCAGGTGCTCGAGGTTGGCCGGCTCGCCCTCGCGTGCGCCATCCAGGTCCACCACGTGGAGGTAGCGAGCGCCGGCCTCAACGAACGCGCGCGCGGCCTCGAGCGGGTCGTCGGCGTACACCGTCTCCTGGTCGAAACGGCCCTGGCGCAGTCGCACCGCGCGCCCGTCGCGGATGTCCACCGCCGGCAGGAGGATCATGCCGCGGCGCGGGCGCCGAGCCGGGCGAAGTTGGCCAGCAGCGCCAGGCCGTCGGGGCCGGACTTCTCGGGATGGAACTGCGCGCCGAAGACCGGCGGCCGGGCCACCACGCTGGCGAACTCCGCGCCGTAGGAGGCGACGCCCACGATGTCCTCCTCACGCTCGGGGCGAGGGGCGAAGGAGTGCACGTGGTAGAAGGCGCATGGGTCCGGAAGCCCCGCCACGAGCTCGCTCTCGCGCCGCCACGACACCGCGTTCCAGCCGATGTGGGGAACCTTCAGGCCGGGCGCGTCCAGCGGCTCGACGGCGCCCTCGAGCAGGCCGATGCCCTCGGCCCCGCCGAGCTCGGATGTGCTCTCGAACAAGCAGCTGCATGCCCATGCAGATTCCGATGATCGCCACGCCCGCATTGCGCCGCTCACGCAGCAGGTCGTCCAGGCCCAGTCGCCGGACGGACTCCATCGCCTTGGGCATGGCGCCCACCCCGGGCAGAACGATCCGATCCATGGCGCGGACCCGGTCGTGGTCGCTGGTGATCACCGCGCGGACCCCGACGTGCTCGAACGCCTTCTCGACCGAGCGCAGGTTGCCCATGCCGTAGTCGAGGATCGCGACCTGGCTCACAGGAGCCCCTTCGTGGAGGGGATGCCGGCCTCGTCGGGGTCGATCGACACGGCCTCCCGCAGCGCGCGGGCGAAGGCCTTCATGCACGCCTCGACCTCGTGGTGGGTGTCGCCCCGCTGCTCGACGGCGGTGTGGACGGTGATCTTGGCGTTGTTGGCCAGCCCGCGCACGAACTCCTCGAACAACCCCGGCTCGAAGCCCCCGAGGGGCGTTTCGGGCCAGTCCGCAACGATCAGCGCGAAGGGCCGCCCCGAGATGTCGATCGACGCCGAGGCCCGCGCCTCGTCCATGGGGACCACGGCGTTGCCGAAGCGGCGGATCCCGGAGCGGTCGCCAAGCGCCTCGTCCAGTGCCCGGCCGACGGCGATCCCCGTGTCCTCGACCGTGTGGTGAGCCCCGGTCTGGAGGTCGCCGTCCACCTTTACGTCCAGGTCCATCCGCCCGTGGCGGGCCAGCGCGTCGAGCAGGTGGTCGAAGAAGCCGACGCCCGTCGAGCGCGTGCCCGACCCGTCGCCGTCGAGGGTCAGCGACAGGCTGATGTCGGTCTCGTTGGTGGTGCGGGCGACGTGCGCGCTGCGGGTCATGCGCGGCGCTCCATTGACTCGGCGTGGACGGGGAAGCCCTCTGCGCGGGCGAGGGCGGCGCCCGCCGGGGCCAGGCGCGTGGCGGCGCCCTCGGGAAAAGATACGCGAGCCATGCGGCGCCTGAACGTGGCCACGGAGAGCGCGGACTGGAAGCGCGCGGCGCCGCCCGTGGGCAGCACGTGATTGGATCCCGCCACGTAGTCGCCGAAGGCCGTGGCGGCCCGGGCGCCCACGAACAGGCACCCCGCGGCACGCACCTCCCCCGCGAGCGACTCGCTCTCGGGTCCCACCAGCTCCAGGTGCTCGGGCGCGATGGCGTCGGCCAGCGCGACTCCCGCGCGGGCGTCCGCGGCGACCACCAGGGCCAGCGGCGGGTCCTGCACGCTCGGGCGCTCGGGAGCCAGCCGTTCGGCCGCGGCGCGTACCGCGGTCAGCAGCTCCGGCGAAGGCGAGATCAGCACCAGCAGCCCGTCGTCTCCGTGCTCGCCCTGGGCGAGCAGGTCGAGCGCCAGCCACTCGGGGTCGGCCTCGGCGTCGGCCACCACCACCAGCTCGCTTGGCCCCGCGAACCCGTCGATGCCTACGGCCCCCGCCACCTGGCGCTTGGCCTCCTGCACGTAGCGGTTGCCGGGGCCCACGATCACGTCGACGGGAGCCACCGACTCGGTCCCGTGGGCCAGCGCGGCGATCGCCTGCGCCCCGCCCATCCGGTAGACCTCGGAAACGCCGCAGAGCGCGCATGCGGCCAGAACCACGGGGTGCGCCGGCCCGTCGGGCGCAGGTGGGGCGCACACGGCGATCTCCGCCACCCCGGCGGCCTTGGCCGTGACCGCGGCCATTACGACGGAGGACGGGTAGGCGGCCCGGCCGCCGGGCACGTAGGCGCCCACACGCCGGACGGGCACCTCCGCCACCTCCACGTGCTGACCCTCCGGCAGCTCCACCCCCGTGGTCTCGCGCAGCTGGGCGTTCGCCACGGCGCGGACGTTGGCGATAGCGGTGCGCAGCCCTTCCAGCACGGCGGGCTCGAGCGCCCCAACCGCGGCCTCCACCTCGCCTGGCGGCACTCGCAGGTCGGCCCGCGAGAGCTCCGCGCCGTCGAAGTGGCGGGTGAGGGCCAGCACCGCATCGTCGCCCCCCACGCGCACCTCGGCCACGATGTTGCGCACCGACGCCTCCACGTCGCGGGCCGGGGGCGCCAGCGCGCGAATCTCGGTGGCGCTGGCGCCCGGGCCCATCTCGGTGACCCTCATGGCTCGCTTATCCCGCCCGCTCACGCACGCGCTGCACCAGCGCGTCGATCTCGGCCGCCCTGAGCTTGTGGGCCACCGGGTTGGCCACCAGCCTGGCGGTGCAGGTCACGATCTCCTCCACGACCTCGAGGTCGTTCTCGGCGAGCGTGCGGCCGGTGGCCGTGAGGTCCACGATCCCGTCCACCAGACCGGTCAGGGGCGCGAGCTCCACCGAGCCCTTCACCGCCACGATCTCGGCCTGCCTGCCGGTGGCTGCGAAGTGCCGCGCGGCGATCCCCGGGTACTTGGTGGCCACCCGCACGCGCCCCAGCCGGCGCAGCGACTCCCCGAGCGCGTCGTCACCCCGGCGAGCCGCCACGACCATCTCGCAGCGCCCGAAGCCCAGGTCGAGGAGCTCGTAGACCTCCCGCTCGGGCTGCTCGAGCAGCACGTCCTTGCCCGTCACTCCGATGTCCGCGGCGCCGTGCTCCACGTAGGTCGGCACGTCGCTGGGCCGCATCGTGACTATTCCGGCGTCGTCGAACAGGAGCTTGCGGTCGTTCGAGCGCACCTCGGCGGTGTCCACGCCGAGCCCGTCGAGCAGGTCGAGCGTTCCGGCGAACAGCGCACCACGTGGCACCGCGATCCTCAGACCCGGGGTCATCGCAGCCGCTCCTCCGCGGCCTGCGCCAGGTGCACGCGCTGGACGTCCAGCGCCGCCCCGCATGCCGGCCGCGGGGCGCCGAAGCGGCCGATCAGGTCGTCGTAGCGCCCGCCGCCTCCGAGCGTGAAGCCCACCGCCGGGTCGTAGACCTCGAACACCGCGCCCGTGTAATAGCCCAGCATCCTCACGAGCCCCAGGTCGAAGATCACGCGGTCCGCCACCCCGCGCTCGGCCAGCGCTGCGTAGAGCGTCCGCAGTCCGTCGAGGGCCCCATCCGCACCCGGCCCCTCGGCGCCGTCCAGGATCTCCGGGCCGCCGCGCATCTCGGGCAGCCGGGTGAGCATCCGCCTGGCGTCGGGCGCCAGCCCGAGCTCTGCCACCCTGAGCTCCAGGCCAGCGAGGTCGCGCGCGCAGAGCCGCTCGATCAGCTCCTCCCGGCTCTGCTCCGGGACCTCGAGCCCCTCCAGCAGGGTTCGGTAGAGGGCACCGTCGCCCAGTCCCACGCGGTGACGCCCAAGCCCCGCCTCGTCCAGTGCGGTGAGCACCAGCGCGATGACCTCCGCCTCGCCCTCGGCCCCCTCCACGCCGATCAGCTCCAGTCCGCCCTGGAGAAACTCGCGCTGATGGCCGCTGCCGCGCTCCACGGCGCGGTAGGCGTGGGCCAGGTAGCGGAGCCGCAGCGGTTCCTCCACGGCAGTCAGGCGCGTGGCTACCACGCGCGCGATGGGGATCGTCATGTCCGACCGCAGCGCCAACACATGACCCTGCTCGTCGAACATCCGATACCCGGCGCCGGCGGCCCCCCGGTCGCCGGTCTGCAGCACCTCCTCGTACTCCAACGCCGGCGTCCACACCTCGCCATAGCCGGCCCGCTCGAAGGTCGCGCCCAGCCTGTCGGTGATGGCGCGCAGCTCGCGCATCTCGTCCGGCAGCACGTCGCGGGTGCCCGGAGGTATCGGGTGGATCATGGCTGTGCTCGCCGGCTAGACGGGCAGTGGCTCTGTGGCCACACGCTCGATCCGAGCGCCGAGCGCCCGCAGCCGCTCGTCGATGCGCTCGTACCCGCGGTCGATCTGGCGGATGTTGCCGATCTCCGACCGCCCGTCGGCGCACAGCGCCGCGATGAGCATGGCCATACCGGCGCGGATGTCGGGGCTCTCCATGCGCTCGCCGTGAAGCCGGCTCGGGCCGCTGACGACCGCGCGGTGCGGGTCGCAGACGATCACCCGAGCGCCCATGGAAACCAGCTTGTCGACGAAGAACAGCCGGTTCTCGAACATCTTCTCGTGGATCAGGACCATGCCGTCAGCCTGGGTGGCCAGCGCCAGGGCGATGCTGGTCAGGTCGGCCGGGAACGCGGGCCACGGGCCGTCCTCGATCTTCGAGATGGCGTCGCCCTCGTCATCCTTCACACGCAGCCGCTGGCCGCCCGGCACGACCACGTCGTCGCCGTCGTACTCGATCCGGCAGCCCAGCCGCTCGAACGCCAGGCGGGTCATGCGCAGGTCGTCGGCCACCACGTCCTTGATCCGCAGCTCGCCACCGGTGCACGCCGCCAGCGCGATGAAGCTGCCCACCTCGATGTAGTCGGGGGCGATCGTGTAGTCGGCACCGCCGAGGCGGCTCTCGCCGTGCACCACCAGCACGTTCGAGCCGATTCCCTCCACGCGCGCGCCCATCTGCAGGAGCAGGCGAGCCAGGTCCTGCACGTGCGGCTCGGAGGCCGCGTTGTGGATCACCGTGGAGCCCGAAGTCAGCGCAGCGGCCATGAGCGCGTTCTCGGTGGCCATCACCGACGGCTCGTCCATGAAGAAGTCGCACGCGCGCAGGCCCTGCGGGGCGGTGAGCCTGTAGCTGCGGTCGGACTCGACGGTGGCGCCCAGGGCGCGAAACGCGTCCAGGTGCGGGTCCAGGCGGCGGCGCCCGATCACGTCGCCGCCCGGCGGCGGCATGACGGCGTAGCCGAGCCGGGCCAGCAGCGGCCCGGCCAGCAGGAACGAGGCGCGGATGCGGTCCGACAGCGCCTGGTCGACCTCGCCGTGGCGGATGTCGGCGGCGGTGACTGCAACCACGTTGTCGTCGCGCCATTCCACGCTGGCGCCCAGCGCCGCGCAGGAGGTCGAGCATGGCCTCCACGTCGCGGATCCGCGGGATGTTGCGCAGCACGACCTCCTCCTCGGTGAGGAGCGTGGCCGCCAACGCGGGCAGAGCGGCGTTCTTGTTGCCGGCCGGGCTGATCGTCCCTGACAGCGGCTGGCCGCCTTCGATGATGAATTTCTCCATGCGGGATGCCGCCCAGCTCGGGGCCGATGCGGGCTGCGCAAGGGTAGCGAAGGGCATCCAGGCTCTGGGTTCGTTTCGGCCCGCCGATACCCTCCCGCCGTGCCCGCACCATCGCGCGACGAGGCCTGGGAGCTCTTCTGCGAGTGGACCGAGAGCGACTCGCTGCGCAAGCACGTGCTGGGCGTGGAGGCCGCGATGCGCGCGTATGCCCGCAGCATGGGCGGCGACGAGGAGCTGTGGGCGGCCACCGGCATCCTCCACGACCTCGATTACGAGCGGCACCCCGACCTGGAGACCGGCCACCCGCGCGTGGCGCTGGAGCTGTTCGAGGAGCGCGGCTACCCGCGCGAGCTCATCGACGCCGTGGCCGGCCACGCGCCGTTCCTCGGCGTCGCGCGCGAGACCCCGATGGCCAAGGCCCTGTACGCGGTGGACGAGCTCAGCGGCTTCATCGCAGCCTGCGCACTCGTGCGCCCCACCGGGATCGAGGGCATGACCCCCAAGTCGGTCAAGAAGAAGCTCAAGCAGCCCAGCTTCGCCGCCGCGGTGGACCGCGACGAGGTCCGCCGCGGCGCCGAGGAGCTGGGCGTGGACTTCGACGAGCACCTGCGCACGGTCATCGCGGCGATGGACGAGCGCCGCGACGAGCTGGGGCTCGGCGGCACCGGCTAGCGCGGGTATCTTCGGCACGTGCCACCGCTCCCGATCGCCGTCCTGGAGGGAGACCAGACCGGTCAGGAGCTGCTGGATCAGGCGTTGCGCGTGCTGGAGCCCGACGTCACCGGGGTCGACGTGCGCCTCGACCGCTTCGACCTGTCGCTGGACTCACGCCGCAGGACCCAGAACGCCGTGGTGGAGGAGGCAGCCGCTGCCGTGCGCGAGTCGCGGCTGGGCCTCAAGGCGGCCACGGTCACGCCCGAGGGCAAGGACGACGTGGGCAGCCCCAATCGCATCCTGCGGGAGCAGCTCGACGGGCGTGTGATCATCCGGACCGGCCGGCGGATCCCCGGCGTGACGCCGGTGGCGGGCGTGCACTTCCCGATCGCGGTGGTTCGGATGGCCGTCGGCGACGCCTACGGCGCGGAACAGGGCCGCGAGGAGCGCGACGGTGACGAGTACGCCTGGCGCACCGAACGCATCTCGCGCAGCGTCTGCCGGGCGGTGGCCGAGTACAGCTTCCGCACGGCCGCGCGCGCCCACGGCAAGGTCTACGGCGGCCCGAAGTGGACCGTGAGCCCGGTGTACGAGGGGCTGCTCAAGGAGGAGATGGACGCGGCCGCCGAGCGGCACCCCGACGTGCCCTACTCCCCCGTGCTCATCGACGCCACCTACGCCGGCCTGATCACCGGCGCCGCCGACGAGCCGCTCGTGATCCCCGCGCTCAACCGCGACGGTGACTGCCTGTCGGACTTCGTGCTGCCGATGTTCGGCTCGATCGCGGGCGCCGAGTCCGTGTTGCTGGCCCTGGATGAGGACTACGAGCCGCTGGCCGTCATGGCCGAGGCCCCGCACGGAACGGCGCCCGCGCTGCAGGGCAAGGACATCGCCAACCCGATGGCGATGATCCTGGCGGGCGCGGCGCTACTGCACTACGCGGCGGTGCTGGGCAACGAGGCGGCCGAAACGGCCTCCCGCGCGATCTACGAGGGCGTGTTGGAGGCGGTCGCCGCAGGCGTCCGCACGCCCGACCTGGGCGGGCATGCTTCCACCAGCGGCTTCACCGACGAGGTCATCGGGCGCGTGCGGACCAAGATTGACGTGTGGTCGTCGCTCTAGCTGGTTGATCAGCCCTGGCGGCGGGCTCCGCGTATGGGACCGCCGCGCGCGCTGTGGCCCAGGGAAGGCCCGCGGCCAGTCGCGCCGGATCGTGCAGGTGCTTCACGCGCCGCCCCACGTAGTAGCGCCGCTGCAGGAACAGGGTGAGCACCCCGGCCATCACGATCGCCACCAGGTTGACCGCGAGTTGGAGCACCGCGCCGCCGGCCTCGCCCCACTCGCCCAGGGCCCCCGCCACCCCGACGTTGGCGGCCGCAGGGATCGTGGTGACCGAGATGAGCACCCCGACCAGGGCGCCGGACTTCGCGCTCGTGAGCGCGAGCACGCCCGGCGATGCCGGCCACGAAGGCCACGAAGAACGAGAAGAAGTCGGGGTTGAGCGATGAAGGACGGTGAGCGGGTGGTCGGTGGGCTCGAAGTCCTCGGGAATCCGGCCCGCCGGCGTCCAGCAGCACGGTCACCACGATCGTCACGGCGATCCCGACCGCGAAGCCGACGGCCAGGGCGCTCAGCGAGCGCCTGACCAGCGAGCCGCGCTTCTCCACCAGCGCTACGCATAGGCCGGCCACGGGCCCGAACTCGGGGCCCACCACCATCGCGCCCACGATCAGGATCGGCTGGTCGATGAGGATCCCCACCGCGGCGATCAACATCGCCAGCACCATGAAGCCGACGAACGTGAAGCGAGAGCTCGGTCATCTCCTGCTGCGGTTCTCCACGTCCTCCCAGATGACCGCGTCGGACGCCAGGCCCGGCGCGAGCTCGACCGCGCGCTCGGCGGCGTCCGAGATCTGGGTATCGATGTACTCCAGCGCGATCGACCCGTGCTCGTGGATCTCGAGCTCCTTGAGGTCCTGGATGATCACGCTGGCCTCCTCACGGGTCACGTCGCAGAGGAGCACGTCGCCCTTCGGCCGACGGGCGGCGCCCTCGAGCACCACCAGGTTGCACACCGCAGGCGAGCCCTCGAGCAGCTCCGCCGCGCGCTCGGCGCACGCGTGCGGCGCCACGATTCGCAGGTGGACCATCAGCCCGCGGGCGCCGCGGCTGCCATGTGCGCTTCGAGCCCGGCGCGCACGGACGCCGGAATCGGCCGCTTGCCGCCCTCTCGCGCGTGGACGAACACGTGCCGCAGCTCGGCTTCGGCCAGTGTCTCGCTCGCCCCGGCACACGCGGTAGGAGGTGACCATGGAGGTCGTGCCGAGCCGGCTCACGGCCAGCTCGCACCTCCACCACGTCGTCGAATCGCGCCGGCGCCAGATAGCGGATGTTGGCCTCGGCCACGACCATGTCGACGCCTTCGGCCACCATCCCCTGATAGCCGCCTTCGACGGCCGGCGCAGCAGCTCGGTCACGGCCTCGTCGAGGTAGGTCAGGTAGTTGGCGTTGAAGACCACGCCCTGCAGGTCGCACTCCGAGTAGCGCACCCGGATGCGGTGATGGAAGGCGTCGCTCATCGCCGCGGCCAGCGTACTCGCGCCGCTCAGGGCCCGTCCCACCGGCCCGTGCAAGGAACGTTGCATCCCGGCGCGGCTCCATCCGGCGCACCGCCTTAGCTTTCACGAACACATGTTCCCGCGCCCTCTCCCAACGCCTCAGCACCGGTTTCCTCAGCCGGCTCGACGTGATCGTCGAGCTGTCCACGCTCGGCGAGTACGGGATCGCCGAGGACGGTCGGCCCCTGCCGCTCGAGCGCGGCAGATGTGAGTCCGGCCTCGCGCCGTCCCGCTCGCGCGACCGCTGCCCGCGCGAGGCGCGTCTCAGCGGTCGCTGCCCAGCTCGCGCCTGAGCCACTCGATCGGCTCCGGCCGCTTCCCCTCAGTCGAGCCGTCGAGCTCGACGAAGCGCAGGAAGAGGTCGCGGTCGGGAATCCGGGCGACCGTCTGGCGCAGCGCGTGCCGGGCACGCTCGCCCCCGCCCCCGCGCCGGCGCATGCGGCGCCAGATGGCGTAGGGGCGGTCGTGGAGCTCGATGGTGGCCAGCAGCCGCTCGTCGGCCGTCAGGGTCTCTGCGAATCGTCGTGCCCGCGCCGCGTGATGGTTCTGCCCGGTGTGTGGGCGCCAGTGCTGCACCTGGGCCTTGAGCGAGTCGTGCACCAGGGCCAGGAACCGGAGCTCAGAACGCCGGACGCCCGTCTCGCCCCATTCGTCGATGGTGCGCAGCAGATCAGCCACGTGAACGCCCACGGCGCCCTCGGGATGTCCACGCCTGGGCTTGCCCCAGCGCCAGCCCTCCAGCATCACCGGATCGGTGGCCAGGCGGCGCTCGAGACCGTTCTCGGGAGTGAAGCCCGGTATCGGGCCGCCGCCGTGCGACATGCCGGCCGCGCCGGAGCTACTCGACCTGCTCGGCGGCCCAGCCTTCATCGCCCCGGCTGAGCACCACCCGCACGTCCCCCTGGCCGTCGGTGGCCTGGAAGTGCGCGCGATCCTCGTGCACCCCGGGCCGGTCGTCCACGAGCACGAGGTGCAGGTCGGTGAACTCGCGACCCGGGTGGCTCGCTGCCAGCGCTCGGCGGGCCGTGTCCTCCATCGCGCCGCGGTCCCAGCCGCGGTCCTCCGCGCGGGCGGCTTCGAGGGCGTTGTCGGCCGCCGCCAGATCGCGTTCGAACACTGGGTCGAGCCTGCGATCGCGCCGGCGGACGGCGACCAAGCCGCCCACCAGGAGGAGCAGGACGATCACCCCGAAGGCGATCAGCAGAATGGCGAGCGTGGACATGGATCGGCTGATCTCGAGTCAAGAATCGGCGGCGACCTACTCTCCCGGGCCCTTGCGGGCCAAGTACCATCGGCGCGGAGGGGCTTAACTGCTCTGTTCGGAATGGGAAGAGGTGTATCCCCCTCGCTCGTGCCACCGAAAATCCGCACGAGGCGGCTCTTGACGACCGCCCCGGCGACGGACCGGCTCTCGCCGGGCCTTCAAAACCGCACAGTGGCCACTGGGTATCACGCCCCCGACAGGGGGTAAAGAAAACCGTCAAGCCCTCGAAGCATTAGTACCGGTCTGCTGAGCGCGTCACCGCGCGTACACATCCGGCCTATCACCTGGTGGTCTTCCAGGGCTCTTACTCCCTCGAAGGGATGGGAGAGCTCATCTCGAGGTGGGCTTCCCGCTTAGATGCTTTCAGCGGTTATCCCATCCGGACGTAGCTAACCAGCGATGCCCCTGGCGGGACAACTGGTACACCAGAGGTCCGTTCGTCCCGGTCCTCTCGTACTAGGGACGACTCCTCTCAACTCTCCAACGCCCACGGCAGATAGGGACCGAACTGTCTCACGACGTTCTGAACCCAGCTCGCGTGCCGCTTTAATGGGCGAACAGCCCAACCCTTGGGACCTACTTCAGCCCCAGGATGCGACGAGCCGACATCGAGGTGCCAAACCGGGCCGTCGATGTGGACTCTTGGGCCCGATAAGCCTGTTATCCCCGGAGTACCTTTTATCCGTTGAGCGACGGCGCTTCCACTTGCTACCGCCGGATCACTAAAGCCTGCTTTCGCACCTGCTCGACGTGTCTGTCTCGCAGTCAAGCTCCCTTGATGCTTTTGCACTCTTCGCACGATTTCCAACCGTGCTGAGGGAACCTTTGCGCGCCTCCGTTACATTTTGGGAGGCGACCGCCCCAGTCAAACTACCCGCCTGACACTGTTCACTCCCCGGATTCACGGCGGAGTGTTAGAAATCCAAAACACCAAGGGTGGTATCTCAAGGGTGGCTCCACGCCAGCCGCAGCCGGCGCTTCCAAGCCTCCCACCTATCCTGAACGAGGTGCCTCGAACTCCAATATCAGGTTGTAGTAAAGGTTCACGGGGTCTTTCCGTCTTGCCGCGGGTACTCGGCATCTTCACCGAGACTGCAATTTCACCGAGCCCATCGTTGAGACAGCGTCCAAGTCGTTACGCCATTCGTGCAGGTCGGAACTTACCCGACAAGGAATTTCGCTACCTTAGGACGGTTATAGTTACCGCCGCCGTTTACCGGGGCTTAGTTTCAGTGCTTTGCCGTCCGAAGACGGCTAACCCCTCCACGTAACCTTCCGGCACCGGGCAGGCGTCAGCCCCTATACGTAGTCTTTCGACTTAGCAGAGACCTGTGTTTTTGGTAAACAGTCGCTTGGACCAATTCACTGCGGCCCCCTCGGGCACCTCCGCGCCGAAGCGTCGCTTCACCCTACCGGGGCGCCCCTTCTCCCGAAGTTACGGGGCAATTTTGCCGAGTTCCTTAACGATGGTTATCTCGATCACCTTAGTATCTTCTACTTGTCCACCTGTGTCGGTTTGGGGTACGGGCACGCGCATCCTGCCTAGAGGTTTTTCTTGGAGGCATGGCCTCAGGGACTCGCCGGCCTTCCGGCCAGCTGGCATCGCACCTCGCCTTAACGAGAGCCCGGATTTACCTGAGCTCTCTGGCTACATGCTTACTCCTGGACGACCTTCGCCAGGTACCCTTAGCCTTCCTCGTCCCCCCATCGGTCGTAACGGACGCGACGTGGTACGGGAATATCAACCCGTTGGCCATCGGCTACGCCTTTCGGCCTCGCCTTAGGTCCCGACTGACCCTGAGCAGACGAACTTTACTCAGGAAACCTTGGACAATCGGTGGAGGGGATTCTCACCCCTCTTTCGTTACTCATGCCGGCATTCTCACTCCTCGGACCTCCACGGCAGGCTTCCGCCGCCGCTTCGCGGGTTCGAGGACGCTCTCCTACCGCGTACGCACCCCGAAGGATCCGTACACCCGCAGCTTCGGTGACTAGCTTGAGCCCCGTTGAATTTTCCGCGCTCGAACACTTGACCAGTGAGCTGTTACGCATTCTTTCAAGGATGGCTGCCTCTAAGCCAACCTCCTGGTTGTCTGGGCACTCGAACATCGTTTCCCACTTAGCTAGCACTTGGGGACCTTAGCTGGCGGTCTGGGCTGTTCCCCTTTTGCCTACGAAGTTTATCCCCCGCAGACTGACTCCCAGGGTAAACGTGATGGTCTTCGGAGTTTGCCTGAAGTCGGTAACCTGGTAGGGCCCCTAGTCCAAGCAGTGCTCTACGGCCAAAACGCAATTTACCTGAGGCTATACCTAAATATATTTCGGAGAGAACCAGATATCTCCGAGCTTGATTAGCCTTTCACTCCGACCCACAGGTCATCCGCCCAGTTTTCAACCTAGGTCGGTTCGGTCCTCCACGAGGTCTTACCCTCGCTTCAACCTGCCCATGGGTAGCTCGCTCGGTTTCGGGTCTACCGCCACTGACTGAGTCGCCCTATTCGGACTCGCTTTCGCTGCGGCTCCGCTCATCGCTTAACCTTGCCAGTGACGAGTAACTCGCCGGCTCGTTATGCAAAAAGCACGCCGTCACATCACAAGGATGCTCCGACCGCTTGTAGGCACGCGGTTTCAGATACTATTTCACTCCCCTTCCGGGGTACTTTTCACCTTTCCCTCACGGTACTAGTCCGCTATCGGTCATCAGGGAGTACTTAGCCTTGGAGGGTGGTCCCCCCAGGTTCAGACCGCGTTTCACGGGTGCGGTCCTACTCAGGAACGTCTGACAGGAGGCCTCGCGCTTTCGCCTACGGGACTGTTACCCTCTTTGGTATCTGAGTTCCACTGTTCTTCGGCTAACACGTGACTTTGTGACTCCTGCCGAGCCGGACACGACTCGGAACAGACGTCCTACGACCCCCAGCAGGCAACGCGTGTCCGCTTACACCTGCCGGGTTTAGGCTGAGTCCCCGTTCGCTCGCCACTACTAGGGGAGTCTCGGTTGATTTCCTTTCCTCGGGGTACTGAGATGTTTCAGTTCCCCCGCTTGCCTTCCCGGGCCTATTTATTCAGCCCGGGATGACGCCGCATTACCGGCGCCGGGTTGCCCCATTCGGGAATCCACGGATCAATGGCTGTTCAACGCCTCATCGTGGCTTTTCGCAGTCGTCCACGCCCTTCATCGACTCCTGATGCCAAGGCATCCACCGTGTGCCCTTACTATCTTGACGGTGATCACGGCTCGAGCGGCTCCGGCGGCCCCGAGAGGCTGCCGGCTCCTTTCGAGCCGGGTGATACCCAGTGAGCCCGGGACCTCGATCCCGAGCTCGTTGGCCAACTGTGCAGTTTTCAAGGTCCGGCGAGAGGGCGCACCGCGTCCGTAATGCCGGTACCGCGTCGGGCCCGCAGAAGGGCTCCGCGCAGAGCGGCCGGCGCGCGGCCGGTCTCTCAAAACTCAGCAGCATGCGGAGAGGGCTCTCGCCCTTTCCAACCAGGCTCGGTCGACTTGCTAAGGACGCCCCGCAGGCGCTAGGCCTGCCGGGCGGACTCCCCAGTTTGGGAGCTCCCTAGAAAGGAGGTGATCCAGCCGCACCTTCCGGTACGGCTACCTTGTTACGACTTCACCCCAATCACGAGCCCCACCTTCGACGGCTCCCTCCCGAGGGTTGGGTCACCGGCTTCGGGTGTTGCCCGCTTTCGTGGTGTGACGGGCGGTGTGTACAAGGCCCGGGAACGTATTCACCCCGGCGTTGCTGATCCGGGATTACTAGCAACTCCGACTTCATGGAGGCGAGTTTCAGCCTCCAATCCGAACCGAGACCGGCTTTTTGGGATTCGCTCCACCTCGCGGCATCGCAACCCTTTGTACCGGCCAATGTAGCACGTGTGTAGCCCTGGACATAAGGGGCATGATGACTTGACGTCATCCCCACCTTCCTCCGGTTTGTCACCGGCAGTCTTGCATGAGTCCCCGGCCGAACCGCTGGCAACATGCAACGGGGGTTGCGCTCGTTGCGGGACTTAACCCAACATCTCACGACACGAGCTGACGACAGCCATGCACCACCTGTGATCCTGCCCCGAAGGGAGGGTGTGTTTCCACACCTGTCAGGAACATGTCAAGCCCAGGTAAGGTTCTTCGCGTTGCGTCGAATTAAACCACATGCTCCGCTGCTTGTGCGGGCCCCCGTCAATTCCTTTGAGTTTTAGCCTTGCGGCCGTACTCCCCAGGCGGGGCACTTAATGCGTTAGCTTCGGCACGGAAGGAGTCGACACCTCCCACACCTAGTGCCCATCGTTTACGGCGTGGACTACCAGGGTATCTAATCCTGTTTGCTCCCCACGCTTTCGCGTCTCAGCGTCAGTACCGTCCCAGCGAGCTGCCTTCGCCATCGGTGTTCCTCCTGATATCTGCGCATTTCACCGCTACACCAGGAATTCCACTCGCCTCTTCCGGACTCTAGCCCGACAGTATCCGCCGGCATTCGAGGGTTGAGCCCTCGACTTTCACAGCGGACTTACCGGGCCGCCTACACGCTCTTTACGCCCAATGATTCCGGACAACGCTTGCCCCCTACGTATTACCGCGGCTGCTGGCACGTAGTTAGCCGGGGCTTCTTGTGAAGGTACCGTCAGCCGGAACGGCTATTCACCGCCCGACCTTCGTCCCAACTGAAAGGGGTTTACAACCCGAAGGCCTTCTTCCCCCACGCGGCGTTGCTGCGTCACGCTTTCGCGCATTGCGCAAGATTCCCCACTGCTGCCTCCCGTAGGAGTCTGGGCCGTGTCTCAGTCCCAGTGTGGCTGATCGTCCTCTCAGACCAGCTACCCATCGCAGCCTTGGTGAGCCGTTACCTCACCAACAAGCTAATGGGCCGCGGGCCGATCCCGATGCGGAGGCCGAAGCTTCCTTTACACACCTCGCTGATGCGAGGGGGCATATCCGGTATTAGCCCGGGTTTCCCCGGGTTGTCCCAGTCATCGGGGCACGTTACCCACGTGTTACTCACCCGTTCGCGGCTCTGCCCCAGGGCAAGCCCTGGTTCGTCGCTCCACTTGCATGTGTTAAGCACGCCGCCAGCGTTCGTCCTGAGCCAGGATCAAACTCTCCGTGAAAGACTTGCGTGTCAGCCGCCACCCGAAGGCGGCGGTTCCACTGTCTCAGGAAAGCTGTCGATCTCCGTATCGGCGGAAGGCGCAGAGCGCCCCACCTCCGATGCAGGTGGCCGCGTACACGATGCGGCTCACCTCGGACTCGACGGGTTCTACTCAGTAAGCCCCGCGGGCACGAAGGCCTGCGGGGTCGAACCTGGACGCGACCAGTCCCGGCTCCGAGGAGCCGGCGTCGGTCGCACATGCTGCTGAGTTTTCAAAGACCGCCGCGGCCCTCCGAGGTGGGGACTCCACCTCGAACGTCGCCCCGCAAAGAAAAGGCCTCTCGACGAGAGGCCCAGGAATGGTCTCCTCGTGCGGGACCGGGCAGTATAGCGCCGCCGGGGCCTGGCGAGCGGAAAAGATCGTCAGCGCACGCGCAGTCGGCGGAAGCGGCGCCGGCCGACCTGGAGGACCGCCCCGTCCAGGCGCTCGGCGGCCAGGTCGAGCTGGTCCGCCGGCACGGGCTCGCCGTCCAGGCGCACGCCCCCGCCGGCGAGAAGGCGCCGCCCCTCGGAGCCGGAGATCCCGAAGGCCTCGCGGAGCACGGCGGGCAGGTGCACCGAGCCGTTGCCGCGAGTGATGGCCAGCTCCTCGATCTCGTCGGGGAGCGCGCGCTCCACGTGCAGCCGGTCGAAGTGGGCCTCGGCCGCGTGCGCCGCCTCCTCGCCGTGAAAGCGCGCCGTGAGCCGGCGCGCGAGCTCGCGCTTGGACTCCACCGCCGGCCGTGAGGGGTCCAGCGCCTGCCCGACGAGCAGGTCGTAGTAGACGTCCATGGCCGTGTCGGGCACGCGCATCAGCTTTCCGAACACCTCCTCCGGCGGCTCAGTCACGCCCACGTAGTTGCCGAGCGACTTGGACATCCGCTGCTCGCCGTCGATGCCCGGCAGAATCGGCATCGTGAGCACCGACTGGGGCTGCTGGCCGTAGGCAGCCTGGATGTCGCGGCCCAGGAGCAGGTTGAACTTCTGGTCTGTCCCCCCCAGCTCCACGTCGGCGCGCACGGCCACCGAGTCGTAGCCCTGCATCAGCGGATACAGGAGCTCGAGCACCGAGATCTGCTCGCCGTTGCGGTAGCGCTGGCGGAAGTCGTCGCGGTGCAGGAGCTGGTTCACGGTCGGGGTGCGCGCCAGCCGGAACAGCTCCTCCATCGACATGTCGAGCCACTCGCTGTTGCGCCGGACCTCCGTGCGCTCGGCGTCGAGCACCGTGAAGGCCTGGCGCTTGAACGTCTCTGCGTTGGCGTCGATCTGCTCGCCCGAGAGCACGGGCCGGGTGGACGAGCGCCCGCTGGGGTCGCCCACGCGGGCCGTGTAGTCGCCCACGATGAGCACCACCACGTGCCCCGCGTCCTGGAACTCGCGCAGCTTGGTCAGGACGACCGTGTGCCCCAGGTGGATGTCCGGCGCGGTGGGGTCGATCCCGAGCTTGACCCGCAGCGGCCGGTCCGCGGCCAGCTGAGACTCCAGCGCCCCCGCGGGCAGGGCGTCGACCGCATTGCGGGTGAGGAATCGGGCTGCCTCGCCCGCGCTTTGCGGCATGGGGCCAATGCTAGACTGCCGCCCCGCTGCCGAGCCGGGCCCGGGTACAGCATCCAGACGGCCCGCGAGCCCCGTATCCGGATCGGGTCCGCCCCACGCCCACCCGCCCCGGAAGCCAACGGGCCGCCCGGCCTCATCCAATGCAGGAGCCGCCGACCACAGTCCTGACGCCGCACGTCCCCCCTCCCGGGGCCGCCAGGCCCACCGGCGACCCACCGGCTCCCGGCCGCCCGAGGGTGAAGCGGCTGCGGCTGGCGCTGATCCTGGCGGGACTGGCGGTGCTGGCCCTGGTCTCGACGGTGTTCGGGATGATGATGGCCGTCGCGAGCGACCTGCCGCAGCTCGAGAACCGGGCCGAGTACCGCAAGGCGCGCAACTCGCAGGTCTTCGCCGACACCAGGCGCGACGTGAGGCTTGCAACGCTCGCCGGCAATCAGAACCGGATCCTCCTGGGCGGCAACGACATCTCGCCGAACATCAAGAACGCCGTGATCGCGGTCGAGGACCGGCGCTTCTACGAGCACGAGGGCGTGGACTACACGGGCATCGCGCGGGCGCTGGTCCAGGACGTGCGCCAGCAGAGCGCGGTCCAGGGCGGGTCCACGATTACCCAGCAGTTCGTGAAGAACGCGCTGGCCGCGCAGGGCAACCGGTCGGTGTTCCAGAAGCTGCGCGAAGCGGCGCTGGCCTACCACCTCGAGCGCAAGTGGCCCAAGCAGAAGGTGCTCACCCAGTATCTGAATAGCGTCTATTTCGGCAACGGGGCATACGGAGTCGAGGCGGCCGTGCGCACGTACTTCGGCGAGGAGGCCGCCGTCGGCGGCAAGCAGGCACGGGAGGCCTCGCCCGCCGAAGCCGCCCTGCTGGCCGGGATGATCGCCTCGCCGAGCATGTACGACCCGATCCAGAACCCGCGGCGGGCAAAGCAGCGGCGGGACCTGGTGCTCTCGCGCATGCGCGAGCAGCGGCTGATCACCGAGCCGGAGTACCGCGAGGCGCTGCTGGAGGCCCTTCCCGACCCGGGCGGACGTCGACCCGCCCGCAGCCGGACTCCCGCCAGCCCTACTTCACGAGCTGGCTCACGCAGCAGCTGGTGGACCGCTACAAGGCCCCGGCCGTGTTCAGCGGGGGCCTGGAGGTGAAGACGACCCTCGATCCCGAGCTGCAGGCGGCCGCGGAGCGCGCGATCAGCGGCCGGCTGGGAGCCATCGGGCCCACCGCCTCGCTGGTGGCCATCGAGAACAAGACCGGCGAGGTCAAGGCGATGGTGGGCGGCACCGACTTCAAGCGCCGGCCGTTCAACCTGGCTACCAACGGCCACCGCCAGCCGGGGTCGGCGTTCAAGCCCTTCATCCTGCTGCGCGCGCTGCAGGACGGCGTCAGCCCGGAGGCCACGTTCGCCTCCCAGCGCAAGGAGTCCCGGTCCGCGGCGGCGATCCGTTCGTGGTCGAGAACTACGAGGACCAGTACGCGGGCATCTCCTCGCTGCGCTCGGCGACCGCGCGATCCGACAACTCGGTGTACGCCGAGCTCGGGCTGAAGGTGGGCACCAGGCGCGTGGCCGCCCTGGCTCGGCGGATGGGCGTGCGCACACGGCTCTCCACCAACCCGGCGATGACCCTGGGCGGCCTTGAGGAGGGAGTGACGCCGCTCGAGATGGCATTCGCCTACTCGACCATCGCCAACAAGGGCGTGCGCGTGTCGGGGTCGCTCGCCTCCTACCCGGGTGGGCCGGTGGCGATCCAGAAGGTCGACGGCGGCGGGCGTGACGACACCAACGAGCGCCGCAGCGAGCGGGTCTTCCCCGAGGCTGTCGGCGAGACCGCTCACCAGCTGCTGGCCGGGGTCGTTCTGGGCGGGACCGGCCGCGGGGCGCAGATCGGCGAGTTCGCCGCCGGCAAGACCGGCACGACGGAGAACTACGGCGACGCCTGGTTCGTGGGCTTCAATGAGCAGCTGACCGTGGCGGTCTGGGTGGGCTACCCGGATCGGCTGCGCTACATGGAGACCGAGTACCGCGGCGGGCCGGTGGCGGGCGGGACCTTCCCAACCGATATCTGGCGCGACTTCATGCGCACGTGGATCGGCATCCGCGAGCGGCGCGACGCGGCCAGCGGCGAGGATGACGACGACTCGCCCACCACTACCGCGCCATCCCCGATCGCGCCGCAGGGACAGGACACCGCGCCGGCCGAGCCCGAGCGGGAGTCCGACTCGGCCGAGCCGCGCACCCCCGAGCAGCCGCGAGCCCGCGAGCCCGCGCCGCAGCGCGAGCCGGCGCCGTCCCCCACCCCGGCGCCGAAGCCAACCCCTGCCCCCACGCCCCCGCCGCCCTCGTCAGGCGGCCAGCAGGGCGGCGGCGCCTCTCCCGGCTGACGGCCCGCCGAGTCAGGCGGCGCGTCGGCGCGTCCGGCGCATGGCCGGCGGCCGTGGGCTCGAGACGCAGCTACTGGACGCGTCGCAGAACCGCCACGGAAGCTCCACCGCGCGCGTGATGCCGATGCGGGTGCCACTGACCACGGTGGGCGCGCTGACCCCGTCCGGCGGAAGGACCTCGATCGGGCCGTCGAGGGCGCTGCCGTCGAGGCCGAGCCCGATGCCCAGCGCCTGGGTGAGCTTGCCCGGCCCCGAGCACAGATCCCGCTCCCGCTCCAGGCCGCGGCGCTCGCGCATGACGTCCAACCCGGTGAGCGGCTCCAACGCGCGAATGAGCACCGCGGCGCCGACGCCGTTGGCTTCGGTCACGGCGTTGAGGAGGGCATGCACGCCGTAGGAGCGGTAGACGTAGGCCCTGCCGGGCGGCCCGAACAGCACCCGCGTCCGGGCGGTCAACCCGGTGTGGGCGTGGCAGGCGGGCTCGGTCTCGTGGTAGGCCTCGGTCTCGACGATTCGGCCCGCCGTTGCGCCGTGGCGCAGCACGCAACCCACCATGTCGGCGGCCACCTCCACCACCGGGCGGTCGTAGAAGCCGGTGGCCGGCGGCGCGAGCGGCGCGCCGCTCAACCGCCGGCCTCGGCCAGCAGGTGGCGCGCCTGAGCCAGCTGGTCGCGCACGCGCGGGAGCGCGGTCCCCCCTCCGAGACCTTGGACTCCAGCCATGCCCCGTCGCGCAGCAGCGCGTAGAAGTCCGGGCCGAGGTCCGGCGCGAGCTCGCGCCAGTTCGTCCTCGCTCAGCTCCGAGAGCGGCTTTCCGCGCTCCACCGCCGCCCGCACCACGCCCCCCACGATGCCATGCGCCCTGCGGAAGGGCACGCCCTTCTTGACCAGCAGGTCGGCGACGTCGGTGGCGGCGAGCGTCTCGTCCGACGCCGCGGCGGCCAGGCGCTCGCGGTCGAAGGCCGTGCCCGCCAGCATCTCGGCGGCCACCGCGAGGCACAGCTCGATGGTGTCGACGGCGTCGAAGAGCTGCTCCTTGTCCTCCTGGAGGTCCTTGTTGTAGGTGAGGGGCAGGCCGTGCAGGACGCCGTGCAGCGTGAGCAGCCGGCCCGCCACCCGAGGCGCCTTGGCCCGCAGCAGCTCCGCTGCGTCGGGGTTCTTCTTCTGGGGCATGAGGCTCGATCCCGACGCGAAACGGTCGGCCACCTCGCAGAACCCGAACTCCTCGCTGGACCACACCACGATCTCGCCTCCGAGCTGTGACAGGTGCGTCGCGCAGGTGGCGGCCGCGGACAGGTAGTCCAGAACGAAGTCCCGGTTGGACACGGCGTCCAACGAGTTCTCGGCAATGCCGCCGAAGCCGAGCTCCTGCGCCACGAACATCCGGCTGGTGTCGAAGTTCACGCCCGCCAGGGCGCCGGCGCCCAGCGGCAGGTCGTCGGTGGCGGTCATACAGAACTTGAAGCGCTGGTGGTCGCGCCGGAACTTCCAGAAATAGGCCAGGAGGTGGTGCGACAGGTACACGGGCTGAGCGCGTTGAAGGTGGGTGTAGCCCGGCATCGGCCAGTCCAGGTGGCGCTCGGCCATCTCCACCAGCACGGTCATCAGGCTGCGCAGCAGCTCCTGTGCCTGCAGGCTGTGGGCGCGCACCAGCATGGCCACGTCGGTGGCCACCTGGTCGTTGCGCGAGCGCGCTGTGTGCAGGCGCGCGCCGGCGTCGCCGGCGATCTCGGTCACCCGCCGCTCGATGGCCATGTGCACGTCCTCGTCACCCGGCTCAATCGCGAACCGGTCCTCGTCGACCTCGACTCGGACCTGCTCCAGGGCCCGCTCCAGGGCCTCGAGGTCGGCGGCCTCGATGATGCCCGAGTGGGCGAGCATGCGGGCGTGCGCCAGCGACTGGGCCAGGTCGTAGGGGGCCAGCCGGAAGTCGAAGCCAATCGACGTGTTGAGCGCCTGGAACAGCGGGTCCTGGGGCTCCGAGAAGCGCGACATGAGGGCGCCAGTGTAAGAGCGGGGCGCTACGGGTCTGGTGGACGCCGGTCACGGCCGCGACCTGCGCGGCGATCGCGAAGCCCAGCAGGTACAGCGAGACGCCCCAGCCCGCATAGGCGTTGCGGGCCCGCGGGTAGAGGCGACTGGGCGGCGTGCGGCCGATCGAGACCACCACGGGCAGGAGAAACGCAAGCCCGGCGGCCAGGAGGGCGTAGCCGGTCCAGCCGCTGAGGTACTGGAGGTCCAGCCGGAAGTCGTGCGCCACGGCGGCCATGGCCCGGTGCCAGAGCAGCACCGGCAGCGCCGCGGCCGCGACGAAGCCCACCGCTCCGGTCACGCGGGCGTTGCGCCGGGCGATCTGCTCCCGGCGCGTGTTCCGAGGAAGCCGAGTTCCGTGCCTGCGGGGCCACGCGTGGACATGATCTCACGCCCACCTGCCGTCCCGGGCCGGAGCGTAGGATGGCGCGCCGTGCATCCCCCGCCGCCCGGCCTCCGCGTGCGCCCCTACAGACCTCCGGACTCCGGCGCCACCGCGGCGCTGCTGTACGAGAGCTCGGGCGGGATGTATGACCGCTACGCGGGCAATCGCAAGCTCGCAGAGCGCACGATCGCCCGCGCGCTCGAACGCGAGGGCAACACCGCCAGCGCCGACGTGGTGTGGGTGGCCGAGCTCGACGGCCTGGTGGTGGGAGCCATGGCGGCCATGCCCTACGACGACTGGACAGGCCGCGCCCATCGCTTCCTGCGGGTGACCCTGAGCAGCGTGCCGCCCTGGCGCTGGCTCGGGGCGCTGTGGCTCTACCGGGCCAGCGGCCGGACCGCCCCGGCGCCGCCGCGGCGGTGCTTCTACGTGGACTCGCTGGCCACGGAGCGCCGCCACCGCCGCCGCGGCGTGGCCCGCGCCCTGCTCGACGAGGCGGCGCGCCAGGCACGCGACGCGGGCCTGGGTTGCCTGGCGCTCGACACGTGGGTCGACAACCGCCCGGCGCGGGCGCTGTACGAGCGGTACGGGTTCGAGGAGGTGGGCCGCCGCCCGGCGGTCAGCGGCCTGCCGGGTGGCGTGTCGCTGCTGAAGCGCCTGCCGTGAGGACCGCGCGCAGCTCCGCCGCCACCCGCTCGATCGCCTCGTCGCCGAGCTCCGGGTAGAACGGCAGCGCGATCGACCTGCGCGCCACGTCCTCGCACACCGGGAACTCGCCCTCGCGGTGCCCGTAGCGCTCGCGGTAGAAGCTCATCAGGTGGATCGCGGGCAGGTAGGGCTTGGAGTCGATCCCCCGCGCGCGGAGCGCCAGGATCGTGTCGTCGCGATCCGCGTGCGGCGGAAGCTGGACCACGTAGACGAACCAGCTGCGCCGGTCGCCCCCGGCGTCCTCGCACGGCAGCTCGAGGCCTTCGATGCCCGCCAGCGCCTGGGCGTAGGCGGCGGCCACGCGCGCGCGGGCGGCCAGCATCTCGTCCAGGCGCTCCAGCTGGGCCAGGCCGAGCGCGCACGCCAGGTCCGAGAGCCGGTAGTTGAAGCCCAGGCGGTCGTGGTCGAGCCAGCCCATGTCCGGGCGCCCGCCCCTGATTGCGCTCGCTGTCGACACGCTCCTTCACCTCGGAGTCGGGGCTGACCAGGGCGCCGCCCTCGCCGGTGGCCAGCTGCTTGTTGGGATAGAAGCCGAACGTGGCCAGGTTGCCGCGGGCGCCCGACGGCCGGGCCGTCGCCGTGCACGGCGCCGAGCGCCTCGCACGCGTCCTCCACGATCCACAGCCCGCGCCTGGCGCCGAGCGCCTCGAAGCCCGCCATGTCGGCCGGGTAGCCGAAGATGTGCACGGGCAGGAGCCCGGTGGTGCGGGCCGTCATGGCCGACGTCGGCCGAGGCGGGCGTGATGTTGAGCGTCCGCGGGTCGATGTCGCAGAACACCGGGTCGCGCGTTCTCGTAGAGCAGGCAGTTGGCGGAGGCGACGAAGCTGAACGGGGTGGTCACCACCTGATCGCCGGGCTCCACGCCGGCGGCGCGGATGGCCAGGTGCAGCGCTGCGGTGCCGCTGGAGAGCGCGGACACGTGTTCCGCTTCGAGCCTGCGGGCCAGCGCGGCCTCGAACTCGGGCAGGCGGGGGCCGAGCGCCAGCATCCGCGAGCGCAGCGTCTCCAGCAGCAGCTCCTCCTCCCGGGCGCCCACGAGCGGGCGCGCCAGCGGGATGGGCTCCGGCCCGGCGGCGCTCAACCCTCGGCGACTCCGGCGCCTGCCCGCTCGCGCCGGCTGCGGCCCGGGAGCATGCCGGCCTCGAGCGAGTCCACCAGCGCCTCCCAGCTGGCCTCGATGATGTTCTCCGACACCCCGATCGCGCCCCATGTGTCGTGCCCGTCGCTGGCGTCGAGCAGCACGCGCGTGACCGCGCCGGTGCCCTTGTCCTCGTCGAGGATGCGGACCTTGAAGTTCACGAGCTCGATGTCCCGGAGGTGGGGGTAGGTCTCGCCGATGGCGTCCCGCAGCGCCTTGTCGAGCGCGTGCACGGGGCCGTTGCCCTCCGCGGTGCGCACGAACCGCTCGCCGTCGACCCAGATCTTGATCGTGGCCTCGGTCTCGACCCCGTTCTGCTCGCGCTTCTCGACGATCACGCGCCAGGACTCGAGCCGGAACAGCGGCTCGTAGTCGCCGGTCTCCCTCCGGATGAGCAGGTCGAACGAGCCGTCTGCGGCCTCCAGGTGATAGCCGCGGTGCTCCAGGTCCTTTACGCGCTCCACCACCCGAGAGGCGCCCTCCTCGGAGAGCGTCACGCCCGTGTCCTCGGCCCGGGCCTGCACGGTGCCCTTGCCCGAGAGCTCGGAGATCAGCAGCCGGCGGTCGGCTCCCACCGCGCCCGGGTCCACGTGCTCGAAGGTCCGCGCGTCGCGGTTCACGCCGGCCACGTGCATGCCGCCCTTGTGGGCGAAGGCGTTGGCCCCCACGTAGGGCTGGTTGGGGTTCGGGGCGACGTTGCACAGCTCGTCCACCAGGTGAGCGGTCTCGGTCAGCCGCCCGAGCCGCTCGGGCGGCACGCACTCCAGCCCCAGCTTCAGCTGGAGGTCGGCCAGGATCGTGACCAGGTTGGCGTTGCCGCAGCGCTCGCCGTAGCCGTTCATCGTGCCCTGCACCAGGCGCGCGCCGTACTGGACAGCCACCAGCGCGTTGGCCACCCCGCAGCCGGCGTCGTCGTGGGTGTGGATCCCCACCTGCACGCTGTCGCCCAGCTCGGCCACCACGCGGCTCGTGGCCTCGGCCACGGCGGTGGGAAGCGTGGCGCCGTTGGTGTCGCACAGGGTCACGTTCTCCGCGCCCGCGTCGACCGCGGCGCGCAGGCACCGCAGGGCGTAGTCGGAGTCGCTCGCCCATGCGTCGAAGAAGTGCTCGGCGTCGTAGACCACCCGCTTGCCCTGGTCGCGAAGGAACCCGACGGAGTCCTCGATCATCCGCAGGTTCTCCTCGGGGTCGACGCGCGTGACCTTCTCCAGGTGCAGCGACCAGGTCTTGCCGACCAGCGTGCACACGGGCGCGAAGCAGTCCGCGAGGAACCGCAGGGCCACGTCCTCGGCGGCCTCGGCGTCGCGCCGGCGGGTCATGCCGAACGCCGCGATCTCGGCGCTCTCGAAGGTCTCGCGCGAGAGCAGGTCGAACAGCGCCTCCTCCTTGGGGTTGGAGCTCGGGAAGCCGGCCTCGATGAAGTGCACGCCGAGGTCGTCGAGGGCGTGGGCCACGCGCAGCTTCTCGTCGGCGGAGAGCGACATGCCCTCCCCCTGCATGCCGTCGCGGAGAGTCGTGTCGTAGAGGAGGACCTTCTCGGCCATGTGGGTGAACGCCTTTCGGAGTCGGGTCGGAGCGAGCGGGAGCTGGACGGCCGCAGGCCGTCTACGGTAATTCGCTTCCGCGCCCTGGCGTTCACGCCTCGGATGCTACCGGCACGACGTCGAGCCACTCGGCGTAGCGCTCGTCGCGCCCATGGAGGGCATCGTCGTAGATGCGCTGGATCTCGCGCGTGATCTCGCCCGGCGGCCCGATCTCGATGTCGTCGATCTCGCGCACCGGCACCAGCTCGGCGGCCGTGCCGACGAGGAACACCTCGTCGGCGAGCGTGAGCTCCGCGCGCGCCACGTCGCGCTCGACCAGCTCCAGGCCCAGGTCGGCAGCGATCCGGATCGATCGACTTGCGGCTGATCCCGTCGAGGATGCTGGCCGTCTGGGGCGGAGTGGCCAGCCTGCCGTCCTTGACGACGAACACGTTCTCGCCGGACCCCTCGCACACGCGGCCCAGGTCGTCGAGCAGGATGGCCTCCTCATAGCCGCCGCGCTTGGACTCGATCTTCGCGAGCACGGAGTTGAGGTACTGGCCGCCGGCCTTCGAGTGCGGGATCAGCGAGGCGGGGCTGATTCGCCGCCACGAGGAGACCTTGGCCCGGACGCCGTCGCGCTTGCCCTCCTCCCCCAGGTAGGCGCCCCACTCCCACACCGCCACCGTGACCTCGACGGGGTTGTCCTCGGGGTCCAGGCCCATCGGGCCGTGGCCGCGGAACACCAGCGGCCGGATGTAGCAGCTGCGCAGCCCGTTGCGGCCGATCAGCTCGTGGGTGGCCTCGCGGATCTGCTCCTTCGAGAAGGGCAGGTCCATGTAGAACAGCTTGGCCGAGGCCTCGAGGCGATCCAGGTGGTCGCTCGTGGCGGAAGATCGCCGGGCCGCGGTCGGTCTCGTAGGCGCGCACGCCCTCGAACACGCTCGTGCCGTAGTGCAGCGCGTGCGTGAGTACGTGTACCTTCGCGTCCTCCCAGGCGACGAACTCGCCGTTGTGCCAGATGAGGTCCGCGGTGTTCACGTGCTGCCTCCTCTCAGAGGTTCGGAGGACAGCCCGGGTGGCGTCCTCGGTGGTGGCATCGCCCCCGAGATCGGCCGTGCGCAGGCCTTCCTCGAGGGCGCGGTCGATGGCCGATTCTACGCCAGCGGCGGCGTCCTCCATGCCGAGTCCGTGGCGCAGCATGAGCGCCACCGAGCCGAACATGGCCAGCGGGTTGGCCTTCCCGGTGCCGGCGATGTCGGGCGCCGAGCCGTGCACCGGCTCGAACAGGCCCGGGCCCGTCGCCGCCCACGGACGCGCTGGGCAGCATCCCGAGCGAGCCGGTGAGCATCGCGGCCTCGTCGCTGAGGATGTCGCCGAACAGGTTCTCGGTGACGATCACGTCGAAGTCCGCGGGGCGCGACACCAGCTGCATGGCGGCGTTGTCCACCAGCAGGTGGTCGAGCGGCACGTCCGGGAACTCCTCCGCGCCCACGCGGGTGACCGTCTCGCGCCACAGCCGAGAGGTCTCCAGGACGTTGGCCTTGTCGACGCTGGTGACCCGGCTGCGGCTCGACGTGAAGGCCACGCGCGCGATTCGCTCGATCTCGTGGACGCTGTAGGCGCAATCGTCGTGCGCGGTGTCGCCCGTCGCGGCCCCGACTCGCCGAAGTAGATGCCGCCGGTGAGCTCGCGCACCACCAGCAGGTCGGTGCCCTCGATCCGCTCGCGCTTGAGCGGGCTGGCGTCCAGCAGCGCCGGGCTCGGCCGCACCGGGCGCAGGTTGGCGAACAGGCCCAGCTCCTTGCGCAGGCCGAGCAGCCCCTGCTCGGGCCGCGGCGCGGCGGGGTCCTGCGCCACCGCGGCGTCCCACTTCGGCCCGCCCACCGCGGCCAGCAGCACCGCGTCGGCCGACGCGGCAGGCGGCCAGCACCTCGTCGGTGAGGGCCGTGCCGTGAGCGTCGATCGACGCGCCGCCGAACGGCTGCTCGTCGAGCTCGAAGTCCCCGACGCCGGCCCAGCAGCTCGCACGCGGCCGCCATGATCTCGGGGCCGATGCCGTCTCCGGGGAGGGTGACTATTCGGGAGGCGGCCACGGCGGGCGCGAACCGTACCGGCTCGCGCCCGCCGCGCTGCCCTCAGCCCGCCCCGAGGATCGCGCCGGCCACGTCGGGCGTGAACGGCTCGGTGCCGTTCGCCAGCGACACGGCCGTGCCGCTGGCGGCGGCGTAGCTGAGCTCGCGCCCGAGTCGCCCACGCCGTTGGAGCCGGCGAGGGGCGCTATCGCCACGGTGCTCAGGGTGCCGATGGCGCCGCCGGCGCCGTTCAGGAATCCGCTGCCCGAGTCACCGGGGATGCCCGGGGTGACGGTGTAGACCGTGCGGCTCCAGCCGTTGCCCACGGTGGCTCACGACCTTGCCCTGCTTGGGGCTGAGCTGCGTGATCCCGCCGCGCAGCGAGGAGTTGCCGTAGGAGTACACGTCGGCGAGGGTCGCGCCGGGCCCGCCGACGCCCACCGGCCCGCCGAAGCCGGGCACCGACGGGTTGACCTTGTCGACGTCCGCCGGGTCGATCTGCACGAGCGCGAAGTCGTTGTACTCGCAGGCGTCCGCGTTGGTCTCGCCGCCGCTGCTGCATCGTGATCCAGGAGCTGTATGCGAGGGTGCCCGGCTTGCTGGCGCCGGTGATCTCCACCGGCGTGCCGAGCGGCAGGGAGCCGGCGTCGCAGCCGTTGGTGTCGGTGGCGGCACCGGTGCCCGCGCAATGGGCGGCCTGGCCGATGTAGGTGTTGCCGCCGCCGGTGAAGATGAAGTTGGCGGTGCACTGCCCGCCGTCGGTGTGGTCATGACGCCCGGGATGGATCGTGGCCTGGTCGGCCGGCGCCCAGGCCGAGGCGCGCTGGGCCGAAGGGCCATGACGGCTACGAAAAGGCAACCGCGAGGGCGCACGCGCATCTGCGATCCATGAGTGAGCCTCCCGCTCTATACCGCGGTCAACTGCGAGTACGGCAGCGATCGTTCCCCCATTTCGGGGAATCAAACGCACCCCGCTGAGTGACCGGACGAACGGCCGATCTGCTCAGGCGCGCTCGGCCACCATGTTCAGCCTCACGTAGTCCAGCTCGGCCGGCTGGCCGCAGCGCTCGGCGACCGCGTCCACGTAAGGGCCCGCGCAGCTCCGCCGGCAGGCGCGTCCAGGTGGTGGCCCAGGCAGACCGTGCGCAGGTACTCGGCGGTGAGCTCCGGCACGACCGGCGTGGGCTCCAGCCACGTCTGGACACCGGTGAAGCCGGCGCCGCCCGAGGCGCTCGGCCGTCTCCTCGGCGCCGGCGAAGTTCCAGGGCCCCGCCCAGCCGCCCAGGTGCTCTGCGAACGGCGCCTCCTCGCGCCGACCTCGCCGCGCGCAGGCCGTGGAAGCGCTCCACGTTGCCCGGCCCGCCGCACTGGGCCACTGAGGCGGCCCCCCGGCCGCAGCGCGGCGTGCAGGCGCGCGAACAGGGCTTCGTGGTCGCCGACCCAGTGGAAGACGGCGTTGGAGAACACGGCGTCGACCGGCTCTTCGAGCACCAGCTCGGTGAGCTCGGCCTGAACACCTGCGCGCGGTCGCCGAGGGCCTCGCGCGCCAGCGCCACCATCGACGGCGCGGCGTCCACCGCCACCACGCTCCCGCGCGGCAGGCGCTCGAGCAGCATCCGCGTCACGCGCCCGCTGCCACAGCCGGCGTCGAGCACGCGTCTCGTGACCGTCGAGCTCCAGCCGGTCGAGCACCGCCGCTGCCCACTGCGGCCTGCGGCCCCGAGACGCGGTCGTAGCTGGCGGCGTCCCAGTCGCGCGGGGACTCGGGCGCCGTCGTCACAGGGCGGTGGTCACGGGGCCGCTGCGCTCGCGCTCGCCTCGTAGGCGTCGATCGCGTCCTCGGACTGGAGCGTCACGCCGATGTCGTCGAGCCCACCCAGCAGCCGCCGCCGGATCTCGGCGTCGATCTCGAACGCGACCTCGCGGCCGTCGAAGCGCACGACCTGCGCCTCCAGGTCGATCTCCGCCTCGTCCGCGTCCATCAGGGCGTCCACGTCCGTCTGCGCCGAGCGGCACCGGGAGCAGGCCGATCTTGGTGCAGTTGGAGTAGAAGATGTCGGCGAACGAGGGCGCGACGATCGCCTTGAAGCCGAAGTCCTCGAGCGCCCAAGGAGCGTGCTCGCGCGACGACCCGCAGCCGAAGTTGCGGCCGGTCACCAGGATCGGGTTGGGGTCGAGCTCCCAGCCGGGCTCCTTGGCCCAGTCGTAGAACAGGAACTCCCCGAAGCCGGTGCGCTCGACCCGCTTGAGGAACTGCTTGGGGATGATCTGGTCGGTGTCGACGTCGGCGCGGTCGAGCACCGAGAGCGTGCCCGCCGATCTCGGCTACCGCGTTCCATCAGCTCCACTCCCTGATGTCGACGAAGTGCCCCTCGACCGCGGCGGCGGCGGCCATCTTCGGGCTCACCAGGTGGGTGCGCCCGCCGCGGCCCTGGCGGCCCTCGAAGTTGCGGTTGGAGGTGGAGGCGCAGCGCTCGCCGGGCGCCAGCGTGTCCGGGTTCATGCCCAGGCACATCTAGCAGCCGGCCGAGCGCCAGTCGAACCCTGCGGCGCGGAAGACCTCGTCCAGGCCCTCGCTCTCGGCCTGCGCGGCCACCTGCTGAGAGCCCGGCACCACCATCGCGCTCAGGCTGGACGCGACGCGCCGGCCGCGCACCACCTCGGCGGCCTCGCGCAGGTCGCCGATGCGCGAGTTGGTGCAGGAGCCGATGAACACCCGGTCCAGCCGGATGTCCTGCATCGGCGTGCCCGGCTCCAGGGCCATGTACTCGAGCGCGCGCTCGTCGCTCTCGCTGGCGGGCTCGGGCACGGCTGCGGTCACGTCGGTGACCATCGCCGGGCGTGGTCCCCCAGGTGACCTGCGGCGACAGCTCGCGACGCGTCGATCGCCACCTCGGTGTCGAACACGCGCCCTCGTCGCGTGCGCAGCGCGCGCCACTCGTCGAGGGGCAGCGGGTCGGTGCGCGCCGCGCGGCCCTCGACCCACTCGAAGGTCGTGTCGTCGGGGGCGATCATCCCCGCCCGGCCGCCGCCCTCGATCGTCATGTTGCAGACGGTCATCCGGCCCTCCATCGAGAGCGCCTCGATCGGCGGGCCCGGCGTACTCGATCACGTGGCCCACCCCGCCCTCCACGCCGATCCGGCCGATCGTGCCCAGGATCAGGTCCTTGGCGGTCACCCCGAAGCCCAGCTCGCCCCAGTAGCGGATCCGCATCGAGTTGGGCTTGCGCTGCTGGAGCGTCTGGGTGGCCAGCACGTGCTCCACCTCGCTGGTGCCGATGCCGAACGCCAGCGCCCCGAACGCCCCGTGGGTGGAGGTGTGGGAGTCCCCGCAGACGATCGTCATCCCCGGCTGGGTGACGCCGAGCTCGGGCCCGATCACGTGCACGATTCCCTGGCGCTCGCGAGCCGATCGAGTAGACCGGCACGCCGAACTCGCGCGCAGTTGTCTCGAGCGTCTCGACCTGGTCGCGCGAGAGGTGGTCGGCGATCTGGGCGGCCACCTTGGAGCCGTCGGTGGGCACGTTGTGGTCCGCGGTGGCCAGCGTGCGGTCGGGGCGGCGGACCGTGCGCCCGGCCAGGCGCAGGGACTCGAAGGCCTGCGGGCTCGTGACCTCGTGCACCAGGTGCAGGTCGATGTAGAGGAGGCCGTCCGCGACCTCGTGCGCCTGCCAGATCTTGTCGAACAGTGTCTGCGCGGGCATCGTCAGGACCTCCTCAGGCCGGCGGCGACCACGGCCAGGAAGCGGGCCTCGGTCCTGGCCCGGGTTCTCGAAGTGGTGGGGCAGGTCGGCGTCGAAGGTCACCGCGTCGCCCTCGCCCAGATCGTGCACGGCCCCGTCGCACACCAGGCGCAGCGCGCCGCCCAGGGACCACGGCGGTCTCGCGGCTGCCGGGCTCGTGCATCGGCGGGTCGCCAGGGCCCCCGGTGGCCGCGCCCGGCGCGAGCGAGTGGAACGCCACCTCGGCGCGCTGGCCCGGCACCGGAGGCGTGACCACCTCGTAGCCGTGGCCGCGCCGCCGCGCGCCGCCGCGCAGACGCTCGCCGGAGCGCACCACGACCACGCCGTCGCCCTCGTCGAGCCGCAGCAGCTGGGACAGCGTGAGCTCCAGGCCGCCGGCGATCCGGGCCGCCACCGCGAGCGTCGGGCTGGTCTCGCCCCGCTCGACCTGGCTCAGCATCTGGGCGGAGACGCCGCTGCGCTCGGCCAGGTCGCGCAGCGAGAGGTCCATGGCCTCGCGCAGCGCGCGGACGCGGGAGCCGATCGTCCAGGCCTGGGTGGGCCATGACGCTCACCCGCGTACGTTATCACGGACGTTTGTCAGCCGAGCGTTCAGCGCTGCTGCCCCGTGGGGCGGACGAGCACCTCGTTGATGCTCACGTGCGGCAGGCCGCGAGAGCGCGTAGAGGATCGCACCGGCGATGTCCTCGGCCTGCAGCACGTCGCCGATCTGCTCGCGCATCCGCTCCACGCCCTGCTGGACGACCGGGTTCGTGTTGTGCCCCTGGAGTTCGGTCTCCACGAAGCCCGGCTCCACGCAGGTCACACGGATCTTCGAGTGCAGCACCTCCTGGCGCAGCGCCTCGCTGAAGCCCGTACGCCGAACTTGTGAAGTTGTAGACGCCGGCTCCGGCATTGGCGTTGCGCCCGGCAACCGACGACATGTTCACGATGTCGCCTCCCCCGCTGTCGCGGATGGGGCCGATGGCCGCGTGGGTGCAATACAGGAGCCCGAGCACGTTCACGTGCACCATCCGCCGCCACTCCTCCGTGTCGGCCCCCTCCACCGGGCCGAGCAGCATCACGCCGGCGTTGTTCACCAGGCCGTGCAGCCCGCCGAGCTCCGAGTGGGCGCGCTCCACGAACGCGCGCGCCTGGTCCTCCTCGGCCCACGTCGGCCTCGATCGCCACCGCCCGGCCGCCGTCGCCCTCGATCCGCTCGGCCAGGGCCTGGATGCGATCCGCGCGGCGCGCGCCCAGTGCCACCGCGGCACCCGCTCCCGCGAGCGCCAGCGCGGTGGCCTCGCCGATCCCCGATGAGGCACCGGTGATGGCTACGGCCCGGCCTTCGAGCGGTTGCGGCACGGACCGATCCTACTGCGCGGCCTCGAGCAGGTCGCTCAACTCCGAGGCGCTGGGCGGGTCGGCCATCGTGGCGATCACGGGATGCTCCATCGGCTGCCCCCGCCACGGCCCCGATGGCACCCCGGTCGAACCCCACGTCGGCCAGGCTGGTGGCACCCGACCTGGCCGCCAGCGGCCGCACCGCGTCGGCCGCCTCGGCCGGATCCTCGCCGGCACTGCCCAGTGCGCGGCCCAGCCGCCGCAGCGGCCCGGGCGCGCGCGGCGCCATGAACCGCAGGCTGTGGGGCAGCATCACGGCGTTGGTCTGCGCGTGGGGGGTGCCCTGGGTGCGGACGATCGTCTGGCACAGCGCGTGGTGGATGGCGAAGCCCGTGGTGCCGACCGCATAGCCGCCCAGCAGCGACGCGAGAGCCAGCGCGTCGCGGTCGAGTGAGCCGGGCGCGAGCGCCGCCGCGAACAGCTCCGCCGCCCGCAGGGCCGCCCCCTCGGCCATCGGGTTGGCGCCCGGCGCGTACAGAGACTCCGCGGCGTGCGCCAGGGCGTTCATGGCGGTGGCCGCCAGAGGCTGCTCGGGGAGCGAGGCCATCAGCGACGGGTCGGCCACCACCAGCGCGGGCCGCACGAGATGCCAGTAGTCGACCCCGGCCGGCATCCGGTGGAAGGGGGTGAACGAGGATCCGGCCAAGGTCGTGGGGACCGCGGCGCCGCGCAGGTCGTCGGCGCCGGCGATGGCCTTGGCGGCGTCCACCACCCGGCCGCCGCCGAGTGCCACCAGCGGCCTTGGGCCCACGGACTCGCGCACCGCCGCGGCGGACTCGGGCACCGGCCCCGGCGGCACGTGCAGGACCACGGCCGCCGCCTCCGAGAGCGCCGGGAGCTGCCGCAGCGCCCGCTCGGTGCTGAGGAGCGCGTAGTCCGTCGAAGCCGGCGGCGGCGAGCAGTTCGGGGCGCTCGTCGCCACCCCCGGCGCCGAACGGATGGCCCGCTCGCCGTCGCGGAAGGTGAAGTGCGCCCGGACTGCGCTCAGGTCCGACCGCTGATTCGGCGCCTTCAGTGGCGCGGCATCGCCGTTCGGGTGCGCCTACGCGGGCGCGGGCGCCTGGTCGCGCGCCGCCGGCTCCTGATCGGCGGCCGCGATGGCGTTCGCGATCGCGCGCAGGTAGGCGCGCCCCGAGGCCTCCATGGTGTCGGGCGACACCCCCTGGCCCTGGGCCAGCACGCCGCCGAGCTCCACCAGCACGGTGACCTCGGCGAGCGCGTCGCGCCCGGCCGTGACCGCGCACACGTGGTACTCCTTGAGCCGCGCCTCGTGGCCGGTGGCCACGTTGAGGGCGCTGAAGAACGCGTCCACCGGGCCGTCGCCGGTGAAGCTGCCCTCCTCGACCGAGCCGTCGGGCATCCCCACCCGTGCGCGGGCGAACGGCGACCGGTCCGAGCCCGCCTCGATGTCGAAGGACTCGAGCGTGAAGCCGCTGGCCGACTGGCGCATCTCGTCGGAGACGATCGCCTCCAGGTCCAGCGCCGTGACCTTCTTCTTGCGGTCCGCGATCTCCTTGAAGCGCTTGAACGCGGTGTTCAGCGCGGCGCCGTCCACGTCGAAGCCCGAGCTCCTCCAGCGCCTTGCGCAGGGCGTGGCGGCCGGAGTGCTTGCCGAGCACGATCGAGTTGGTCTCCAGCCCGATCGTGGTGGCGTCCATGATCTCGTAGGTGGTGCGCTCCTTGAGCACGCCGTCCTGGTGGATGCCGGCCTCGTGGGCGAACGCGTTGCGCCCCACGATCGCCTTGTTCGGCTGCACCTGGTAGCCGGTGAGGCGCGAGACCAGGCGGCTGGTGCGGGCGATCTCCTCGGTGTTCGCGCCGGTCCACAGGCCCACGCTGGACTCGCGCGTGTGCAGCAGCATCACGATCTCCTCCAGCGAGGCGTTGCCGGCCCGCTCGCCGATGCCGTTCACCGCGCACTCCACCTGGCGGCAGCCGGCGCCGAGGCCCGCGAACGAGTTGGCCACCGCCAGCCCCAGGTCGTTGTGGCAGTGCACCGACACCGTCGACGTCGCGCAGGCCCGGCACGAGCGCGTAGAGCTGCTCGAACATCGCCCGGTACTCGTCGGGCATCGTGTAGCCCACGGTGTCGGGCACGTTGATCGTGGTGGCGCCCTCGTCGAGCGCGATCTGGATCACCTCGGCCATGAACTCCACGTCGGAGCGCGAGCCGTCCTCGGGCGAGAACTCGACGTCGTCGGTGTAGCCGCGGGCGTGCGCGACCGCGGCCCGCGCCTGGCCCTTCACGTCCTCGCGGGTGGTCTGGAGCTTGCGCTCGATGTGGATGTCGCTGGTGGCGATGAAGGTGTGGATGCGCGGGCGCTCGGAGTCCTTGACCGCGTTCCACGCGGCGTCGATGTCCGCACGCTCGTGCGAGCCAGGCCGCAGATCACGGGCCCCTCCACCTCGCGGGCGATCGCCTGCACGGCCTCGAAGTCGCCGGGGCTGGTGATCGGGAAGCCTGCCTCGATCACGTCCACGCCGAGACGAGCGAGCTGCGACGCGATCTCCACCTTCTCCTGGCTGTTCAGCGAGATGCCCGGCGACTGCTCGCCGTCGCGCAGCGTGGTGTCGAAGATCCGTACCCGGTTTGACTCTCTGCCTGCTCATGCCGTTCCCTTTCTCTGCTCTACTCCGCTTCTCCTGTGCTTGCGGCTGGCGGCCGCCACGCGTTATTCCCCCCGAGGGGGGAGGAGGAGAAGCCGGAGGTCGAGCCGGAACTGCATCGGGTTGAGCGTACCGCACGGGCGGCCGATGGAAAGCGGGTGCGCCGCCTCCTCCCCATGCTCCTGCTGGCATGCGCTGCGCGCTGCCGGCCCGTCCGCCGCGGCCGCACCGTATGGACCGGGCAAGGGCAAGGTCTGCCACTCGGGGCATCGGCGGCTACGGCCCCGGCGCCGTCCAGCGCGTTCGCGCACGCAGTCGGGCAAGCGCCCGGCCGTCTACCAGTACTTCGTGTCGTGGAAGTCGGCGCGGCGCCGACCGAACTTCATGCGCCGGCCCTGCTGCGAGAAGACCGCCGCGGCCGGCGCGCGGCACGATGTTCGCGGTCGTCCACCACCGGCACCCGCCTCACGCCGCCGTCCATCGCACGCGGGGAGGGCGACGGCTTCCTGCTGGCGATGAACCGGATGCTGGCCGACCACCAGCCGACCCGCCTACCTGCGGCTGCTCTCGGAGATGAACAACGGCGGCAATCCGCTATGCGGCCTACGACCTGCGCGGCCGCTCGCGCGGCCGGGCCTTCTCGACGCGGGCGTTCAAGCGAGCGTGGCGCCGGGCCGTGCTGATCATGCGCGGCGGCTGCGGTGAGCTCGATCGATGCTCGCGCTGCGGCGCCTGCGCATGCCGGCCGTGCGCACCAGCGCGGCGGAGCTGGCCCGGCCGCAGGTGGCGTTCCTCTGGGTGCCCCTGAGCTTCGGAAACCCCGAGATAGCCCGCAACCACCCTCGCCACTGGTGGCCGGGGTCGCGCTACGTGGACTGGGTGGGCACCACGTGGTACTCGCCGTTCCTGGCCGTGCGCGCGATGGATCGCTTCTACCGCTACCGGCTCTGGAACAAGAAGCCGTTCGCATTCGGGGAGTACGGGGTCTGGGGCCGAGAGAGCCCCCGCTTCATCGACCTGTTCTTCCGCTTCGTGCGCACCCACGACGGGTGGGGCTGATCTCCTACTACCAGTCCGCCCTGCTCAAGCCCGAATTCCGCCTCTCGACCCATCCGGTCTCGCGCGCGGCGCTGCGGCGCAAGCTGCGCTCGCCCCGGTTCGTGAGCTTCGCCCCGGAGTTCGCCCGCCGCTAGCGGGCTTGGAGGCTGACCGTGCGGCCGGCCAGGAAGCCGTCGCTGGCGGCGATGTCGTCCACGACCTCCTGGGGCACCGCGGCATCGGCGGTGACCACCATCGTCGCCTCGCCCGCTCGGCCCTCTCCGTCGGGCTGGCGGCCCACGGCCGCGGAGACGATGTTCACCCCGGCCTCCCCCAGCGCCACTCCCACTCGGCCGAGCATCCCGGGCCGGTCCTGATAGCGGAAGATCGCCAGCTGGCGCTCCAGCTGGACGTTGAAGCGCGAGCCCCATGCCTCCAGCAGGTGCGGCCGGTCGCGCCGGCCCAGGACGGTTCCCACCACGCGCGTGCGGCCCGTGCCGCTGACCACGGTGACTCGCACCAGGTCGGTGAAGTCCCGGGCGCTGGCCTGCCTGGTCTCGGCCACCGCGATCCCGCGCTCCTCGGCGAGCGCCGGTGCGTTCACGTCGTTCACGGCCTCCTCGGTGTGGCCGGCGAGGGCGCCCTTGAGCACCTGCACCGTCAGGAAGCGGGTGTCGCGCTCGGCCACGCGGCCCAGGTACTCGACCTCGAGCCCCTCGACCGACGTGCCCTCCGCCAGCGCCACCGCGATCCGGCCGAGGCTGCCCGCCAGACCCACGAACGCCCCGAGCGCCTCGGCATCCTCCGCGGCAACGGCCGGGGCGTTCACCGCACTGGTGACCGCGCCACCGGTAAGGGCGGCCACGACCTGCTCCGCGGCCTGGTACCCGGCCCGGTCGGTGGCCTCGGCGGTCGAGGCGCCCAGATGAGGCGTGACGATCACGTTGGGATAGCCGAACAGCGGGTGCTCGGTCATCGGCTCGGTGCGAAACACGTCGAGCGCGGCACCGGCGACCTTGCCCGAGTCCAGAGCTGCCTTGAGGTCCTCGTCGACCACGAGCGGCCCACGGGCGACGTTGAGGACCCGCACCCCGTCCTTCATCTTCGCGAAGGCTTCGGCATCGAGCCAGTCCTCGGTCTCCGGGGTCTTCGGCAGGTGCACCGTGATGAAGTCCGCCCCGGCGTAGACGGCGTCGGAGCTGTCGGCCCGCTCCACGCCGAGCTCGCGGAAGCGCTCCTCGGCCACGTAGGCGTCGAAGGCCAGCACCCGCATGCCGAACCCGCGCGCCCGTTGAGCCACGAGCTGGCCGATGCGGCCGAAGCCGAGGATCCCGAGTGTCTTCTCGTAGAGCTCCACGCCGCTGTAGCGGGACCGCTCCCACGCCCCCGCCGTTAGCGAGGCATGCGCCTGGGGCACGTTGCGCGCCAGCGCGGTGAGCAGCGCCATGGTGTGCTCCGCCGCTGTGATCACGTTCGATTGCGGGGCGTTGGCCACCACGATCCCGCGTCTGGTGGCCGCCTCCACGTCGACGTTGTCCACTCCCACCCCGGCGCGGCCCACCGCGCGGAGCCGGCCGGCCTTGGCGATCAGGTCAGCGGTGACCTTGGTGGCCGAGCGGATCAGGAGCCCGTCGAACTCGCCGATCCTGCGCTCGAGCTCGCCGTCCTCCCAATCGGCGCCCAGCTCCACGTCGAAGCCCGCGGAGCGCAGCAGCTCTACTCCGGAGTCGCCGATCTTCTCCTTGACCAGGACCCTGGGGGCAGCGTCGCCGGGAGGCGTCATCGGGGCTGGGTCACGCGGGCGCGCCGGCGGGCACGCCGGCGTCCAGGAACACCCGCTGCGCGGCCCCGACACCGGCGCCCTGCTCCACGTGGTGCCCGAGCTCGGTGAGGGTCATCTCCAGCCCGGACACGGCCGTGAGGATGTCGAACGCCCCGAAGTATCCGCAGTGAGCGATGCGGCAGATCTTGCCCTTGAGCCTGGCCTGGCCGCCGGCGATGGTGATGCCGTAGCGGTCGCGCATGACCTTGGGCACCCGCGTGCCGTCGATGTCGTCGGGCAGGCGAATGGCGGTGCACACATTGGCGCCCTCGTCCTCGGGCCCGAAGATCTCCAGGTCCAGCGCCTTGACGGCCGCCCTGGTCGCGTTGCCGAGCAGGCGATGGCGTTCGAACACCTGCGTCACGCCCTCCTCCTCGATCAGGCCCAGGGCCACGTCCAGGGCCTGCACGAGCCCGACCGCGGGCGTGAAGGCGCTGTCGGGCTGCTCCTTGCGCTGACCCTTGAGCGTCTTGTGCCAGTCGAAGTAGTAGCGGCCCTCGGTGCGCTCCGCGGCGCGCGCCAGCGCGGCCTCGTTGGCGCTCGCGAAGCCCAGCCCGGGAGGCGCCATCAACGCCTTCTGCGACCCCGACACCACCACGTCGAGCCCCCACTCGTCCTGGTTCACCGGCACAGCGCCGGCCCCGGACACGGCATCGACAGCGATCAGCGCGTCGTGCGCATGGGCCACCTCGGCCAGCGCGCGGACGTCGTTCACGACCCCAGTGGAGGTCTCGGACAGGGTGGTGAAGAACACGCCCACGCCCGGGTTCTCGCCGAGCAGCCGGTCGACCTCGCCGGGGTCGATCTTGGTGCCCCATTCCACCTCGTGATGCACAGTGGCGGCGCCGTAGGCATCGCACAGCTCGGCCCAGCGCTCCCCGAACTTGCCGCACGAGATCACCAGCGCCGCGTCACCCGGCCGGATGAGGTTGGACACGGCCGACTCCATGGCGCCGGTGCCGGAGGAGGCGAAGAGCAGCACGTCGCCGGTGGTGCCGAACACCTGGGGCAGACGTCGTAGGGCACGCGCGTAGACCTCGATGAACGCCGGCGCGCGGTGATAGGTCATGGGCTGGGCCATGACCAGGGACACGGCCGGCGGCAGCGGCGTTGGTCCGGGGGTCATCAGGTACTGCTTCACGTAGGGATCGGCCATCGGACGCGCGAGGTTAGCGAGCCACCGCGACGAACGGCCCGGGCGCCGCTAGAGGAGGACGCAGGCCCTGGCGAGAGCCGCGGCCAGGCGAAGCTTGGTCTCGAAGCCATCGCCCCCTCCCCCGTCCTCGTCGTCGAACTCGCGGTCCAGGTCGTCCCAGAACTCGTCGCTGGTGAGGAGGGCGATCCAAAGGGCGGTGGCGATCAGTGCCAGGACCAGCCCCACGATGCCCACGATGAAGCCCGCCTGAGCCAGGCCGCGGTGCTTGGGGGTGAGCCCCTCGTGGACTCGCCGGCGACCCCTGAGCGAGTAGAAGATCGCGAAGCAGGCGCAGCCCACCGAGAAGATCGAGGACAGCCCGGCCGACAGCACCAGCAGGCCGATCGCCGTGAGGGCCAGCACGAAGCCCGCCACCGCCGGGTTGTTGTCGGGCGGTTGGGGCTGCGGCTGCCAGCCCGGTGGCGGCGGCTGCCACGCCGCCCGGGAAGGTGCCTGCTGTGGCGGTGCGCCGGCGTGCTGGGGTGGCAGCCACCCCCCGGGAGATGGGTGCCGCGCTTCGGGGGGAGCCTCAGCGGGCCCATGGCCCAGGTCGGGCTCGGGCCCCGCCGCCACCGGGGGCAGGAAGCGCTCGGTCAAGGGGCCGCACCGCCGGTCGGGGTCGCTGCGCCCTGCTGACGGGCGCGGACTATGGCCTCGAGGGCGAAGTGGAGCGAATACGACAGCTCGGCCGACGAGTCGTCCCACGCGGACGAGCCGCCGAAGGTGCCCACGCCGCCACCGAAGAAGCCCAGCGGGGTGGTGGTGGACACGTAGCGCATGGCCCCGGCCAGCATCCTGCGTCCGAGGGTCGACCAGCGCTCGGGCGCGCTCGAGCAGGCCCCCGCCCATCGCCGGCACAGGTCGGCCAGGCGCAGGAGGCCGGCGGCCGTGATCACGCCCGCCGAGGTGTCGGTGGGCGCGCCCACCGGCGCCGAGTAGTCGAAGAGCGGGACGAAGGTGGGCGGAAGGTTGGCCTCCGTCCACCCCGCCACCTTCTCGGCGGTGGCCAGCACCCCCCGGTCGCGCAGGCGGTCGGCCGAGGTCGTGAAGCCGTGCACGGCCCAGGCCTGGCCCCGCGCCCAGGTGGTGGTTGCGGCGATGCCCTGGTGGGTGTGGGAGAGCACGATCTGCCCGGTGAGGCGGTTCGCGTGCACGGACTGGAACGTGGATCCGTCGGTGCGCACGTGGCGCTCGGCCACGCGGCGCACGTGGCGCGCGCCGAGATCCGCATAGCCGGGGTTGCCGGTGTTGTCCGTGGCCCAGTAGAGCAGCGGCACGTTCATCAGGCTGTCCACGATCGTGTCGCCCTCGAACATGGGCCGGACGGCGCTGGTGGGGATTGTCTGGGTGGGCGCTGCGCTCTGGCCGAGCGCCACCAGCGTGTCCGCCGCGGCCTTGGCGCTGGCGGACGACTGGGTGCACACGAAGGGGTCGGCCAGCCTGCCCTGGCCGCACGCGGTCGGAAGCGACGCGATCGCGCTGTACTCGTAGATCATGCCCACGTCGTGGCTGTCGGCCCGCTCGTAGCCGGCGGCCGCGGTGGTGCGCGCCAGCGCCCAGCCGGCGAACAGGTCGCTATCGGGCGTCAGCGCCCGCGCGTGCCATAGGGCGCCCGCGAGGAAGCCGCGTGTCCAGAAGCGCGTCCGCAGCGCCAGCCGATCGTCGGCGCCTGCGCCGACGAGGAAGCGCTTGGCCGGCACGCGCGCCTGCAGGTCGGCCAGCCGGTGCAGCAGCAGCAGCTCGCGGTCTGCCAGCGACGTGACCACCAGGTTGTCCAGCAGCGCACGCCCGCCGCGCTTGGAGCGGGGCAGCGCCAGCCGCAGCCGGGCGTCGCTGCGGCCGCGCAGGGCGAAGCTCTGCCCGCCCACCGACCCCCTGACCCCGCGGGCGGTCCGGACGAGCTGCAGGTGCACCCACCTGCCGCGCGCGGAGTTGGCGGACACCTTGGGCGCGCCCCGCCGCGGCGCAGCGGAGAAGCGGATCTGGCCGGTCTTGGTGGCTCGTGCCAGCCGCAGCCGCCGGCCCCTCGGCGCCATGCTCAGCTCGAGGGTGGTCCCGCGGCCGAGTGACACGTCGAGGGACAACGCGAAGCGCCGCGCGGGCAGCCGCCGGGTCAGCCTCCCCGTTTGCTTGGCGCGGGTCGAGAGTGCCAGCACACGCTCGCGGCCGAGACGTGCCCGCTTGGCCTGCAGGCCGCCGCCCTCGCGCCAACCGCCCGCGGCGCCGCTGAAGCTCTCGGCGAACGGCTGGGCGGCGGCACCGGGAGCCGGCGCCCCCAGGGCGAGCAGCGAGGCCACACCGGCCACCGCAGCCGTCATGCGGATGCGCCCGGGCCTCATCAGCACGTGGTCATGGTCAGGGCGCCGGGTGCCTCTGCCCTAACGATGAAGCGCGCGCGCGTCACGCGGGCGTCTGAGACCGACGCGTAGTTGCGCTCCACGACGGTCGACTCGATTGGCACGTTGAAGCTCACCTCCTGGCCCGCGGCGGTGGCCCGCGCCCCTTGGACGGACGGGGTGACGCCGCCGCGGAAGAAGGCCGAGAACTCCATCCGGTCGCCGGCCACGGCGGGCGCCTCCAGCGAGATGCCGCAGCCGGTGGGGAGCACCCGGAAGGCGGTGCCTCGCCGGGTCCAGCGCGAACTGGTGGCGAACCCGCCCGCGATGAGCACGCGGCCCGCACGATCGACCTTGATCAGCTCGCCCACGGGGCGCTGCCTGTCGCCCTCCCCGAGCAGGATCGGCCCGGCGGTGCCGTTGGCATACGGGCGCAGCGGCGCGACGTCCTGCCACACGCCGGCCCGCTTTCGCTTGACCGCCATCGGGCCGAAGTCGTAGCGGAGGCTGCCGGGGCGCATTCTCACGGCGTACCAGAGGTCGCCGCGGCTGACAACGGCGAAGCGCCCGCTCTGCTGGCCCACCACGGCCTGCATCGGCGCGTCGGCGGGAATCCCCGCCCGGATCATCCGGCGGGGCAGGTGCGGTGTCGCCCAGTTGAGGAATACCAGCGACAGGCCCGTGTACTCGGTGGCCCGGGAGTAGCGGTCCACGCTGACGAGCCCGCGCGGGAAGTCCTGGCGCAGGGACTGAACGAGCCACTCCCCGCGCGGGCCCACGCCCACCGCGCGCATCCTGCTCAGGGCCCGTTGGGCCACGGCCCGGTTGCGTGCATCGGCCGCGGCGGACGACGCACGCTGAAGCGAGGTCAGGGCCAGCCCGTATGCGGCCGCGGACATCGTCCACTTCTGGTCCTGGGAGCGGCCCCAGTAGGCCATGCTGCCGTCGGGCGCCGTGAGCAGGCCGGTGGTGGTCGCGAGCTTTCGCAGCACGGCGTGGGCGCCCCGCGAAGCCTTTGGCCCCAGCAGGCGCACCGCCCGCGCGTAGAGGGCGAACGAGAAGGCGTGGTAGGCGATCGGGTTCGAGGGGGGATCGCTGAGCACGAAGCCGGACTTCCCGGCGGCCATGCGCGGGATCGCCTGGTTGATCAGTCGCAGCACCCGGCTGCGCGCACGCCGGCGGCCATCACCGATCACGCTGCCCTCGATCGTGGACCGCAGGCCGGTGCGCTGGAGCTCCAAGACCGCCAGGGCATCCACGAGGTGCTTGTTCTCGTAGCCGTTGCGCCCGATGTAGTCGAGGCGCGTGTGGCCCAGCCAGCGCGCCCAGCGCCGCATGGACGTGCGCACCTCACGAAGGTGGCGCAGCCTGTCCTTCGCCAGGTTGTAGGCCGAAGCGACCGCCCAGCGCTTGAAGGCACGGGTCGGGAACCACGGCTCGTAGAGGCGAGCGGTGGCGTCGAGCGCGCGCAGCGCGGTGCGAACCTGCCCGCGGTTGCGGTCGCGCGCGGCGTTCTGCAGCAGGCCGAGCCCCAGGATCGCGTCGCCGTAGCGCGACTTGCCGTCCTGGCGCAGAGCGTCGGTGAAGGTGCCGTCGCGTCGCTGTAGCGCCGGCCACGGCGCCGCCAGCTCGCGCGAGAGGCTGGTCCACGCCGCGCGATCTGCCTCCGCGGCGGGCAGCGGGCCCGCAAGCGCCCAGACCGACGTGGCCACCACTAGGGCAGCGACGATCATTGGCTTCCCCGCAAGCCGGGCTCGGCGCATCCCTGTCATCAAAACGTAAACACGGTCGAAGTCTTGCTGGTGGGGCATCGGCAAGCGCGGGCCGGCGCCTCAGCGATTGCTGCCGAGCGGCGTGAGTGCCGTGGTCCCGCCGCGCTCGCGGACCTCCCAGACACGCACCACGTGGCGGCCGGGGCGCATCGCGCTCTGGGGCACGAGGGTCGAGAAGCTCTCGCGGTCCTCCCGGCGCAGGTAGAAGGTCCGTCCCGTGGCGCGCAGGACACCGTCGACGGACACCGCCACCACGCGCGTGTCCCGACCGGAGCCGCCCGTGACCCGGCCGGCGATGTGCGTGTGCACCAGCGACGAGGAGCGCCGTACCCGGCGCGTGAGCCGGGCGTCCGCTATCCGGGCGCGGACGGGTCCCGCCGGCTCGCGGGCGAGCGCGGCGACCCGCCTGCCGATCAGCTCGGGCGAGGGCCCGGCTCGGTACACGCCGGCCCACGCGCTGCCGAACAGCCGCCGGCTCTCGGAGCCGTCGCCGAACGTGCGCAGCCTGCGCTCGGTGTTCCGCGCCCTGCGGGCCTCGAGCTCGGCTGCCGAGATCTCCACGGTGGCCGCGAAGTTGCGTGTCTGGAGCCGCACCACCCTGCGCTGGCGCGCGGCTCGCCCGAAGGCGGAGGCCCCATCCGCGGAGCGGGCGATCGGCGCGCCCAGGAGATCGGCGATCGTGGGCAGGATGTCGATCGTGCGCGCGTAGGCGCGGCTCACGCGTCCGCGTCGCTGGCGGGGTGCCTTGACGAAAAGGGGCACCGGAGCCACCTCGTCGACGTTGGACTGCGTGACCTTGCGTCGGTCATTCACGCCCAGCTCCCATGCGTAGCCGTGGTCGGCGGTGACCACGATCAGGCTGCGGTCCAGCAGCCCGGTCCGGCGCAGGCGTGCCAGCAGGTATCCGAGCTGGCGGTCGAGGAAGCCGACCTGGAGCTGCTGCCGGCGCTCGTTGTGCAGGGCCAGGTAGCGATCGTCGAAGCTGCGCGTGCTGTTGATCCCGGGCAGCGGCTCCCGGTGGGTCAGCTGATCGTTCTTGCCCGAGGGCAGGTAGACCCACGGCTTGTGTGGCAGGAACTCGTGCTTGAGGTAGAGCCAGGGCCTGGAGCGGGGCTTGATCGAGCGCACCCACCGCCGCAGGCGGCCGGGTCGCCCGCGCAGGAGGTATCCCAGCTCGGGCTTCTCGGCGATGGGCCGGCCACACAGGCGCTGCGGGCAGAGCGAGGTGGCCACCTCTTCGCCGGTCACCCCCCAGCCGCGGGCCGCCAGCAGCGTGAACAGGTTGCGCGGGTGATCGCCCAGCAGCGGCCGCGAGCCTGGCCGCGGGCGCCTGCCGTCGAGGATGGCCGGGATGGCCCAGGAGGTCTCGTCGAAGACGGTGGTGTGGTTCGGGAACCAGGTGGAGGTGGCGGCGAGCTTGGCGAAGTTCGGGTAGCGCGCCGCGTCGATGGCGCCGTCCGAGCGCCGCAACACGTCGGTGGGGAACTCGTCCAGCACGAGCATCACGACCAGCGGCTTGCGGCGCGCGGCGGCGCGGGCACCCTGGTCCAGTCGGGTCTCGGCGCGCGCCACCGTGGCGTCGGCGCTTGACCCCCCGTCGCTTCCCCCGTCGAGGAGCGCTATCGCCCCCGCGGCCGCCGCCAGGGCGGCGAGGAGCAGCGTGGCTGTCGCTCTTCGCAAGACGTTCACCCTAGAACGCGTGCCAGTCGGGAGTTGCGGTCCTTCGGTCACCCGTCCGGGGACATGACCTGCGCGCAGTGGGTACGGCAAATGTAAAGTCGCGCCTGATCGTGCGCCCGATCGGCTTCAGGCTCGCAGTGGTGGGTGCGCTCTGCTCGACCTTGGCGGGACTGGGCGCGCCCAGCATGGCCCAGGGCAGGGTTCTGGACCTGGGCTCGGGTGCCTGGTCCTGGTTCGCGGACCCGCGGGCGATCCACCACGAGGGCAGGAGGCATCAGACCTACGTCGGCTGGGTGGACGCTGCCGCGCGCGTGAACGTGGCCTCCTACGACCGCCTCGGCCAGCGCACGCGCACGGTGCTCAAGCGGTTCAAGACGGTGGACGACCACGACAACCCGGCCCTGCTGATGCTGCCGGACGGCCGGATCGCCGCCTTCTACTCACACCACCAGGGGGCCACGATGGCCTACCGGGTGAGCAAGCGGCCCGAGGACGTGAGCGAGTTCGGGCGCCGGTTCGTGCTGCCCACCAACACGCGCGGGCGACGCGGGTACACCTACCCAAACCCGCTCCGCCTGGGCGAGCGGATCTGGGTGTTCTGGCGCGGTGGCAACTGGAACCCGTCGTTCACCACCAAGGACCCCGGCGGGCCCTGGACGCCCGCGCGGACGCTGATCCGGGCGCCCGGGCACCGGCCCTACGCGAAGTTCGCCTCCGACGGCCGCCGCACGATCGCCGTGGCGTTCACCGACGGGCATCCGCGGGAGCGCCGGACCAACCTGTACTTCGCAAAGCTGCGCGGCGGCCGGCTCTACCGCGCGAGCGGCCGCCCGATCGGAGGCGGCCTGCCGATCAGGCCGCGCCGTGCCGACCGGATCCACAGCTTCAAGCGCAGCAAGACCATGGCGTGGGTCCACGACGTGGCCCTGACACGGTCGGGGCGCCCCGTGGTCGTCTACGCCACCTTCCGGACCGGTCGCCGGCACAGCTACTGGTACGCGGTGTGGAGCGGTCGGCGCTGGGCCCGCCACCTGATGGTCCGCGCGGGCGGTGCGATCACGCGGGACGTGGCCGAGCGCTTCTACTCGGGCGGCCTGACGCTCGACCACGGCGACCCGCGCGTCGTGTACCTGTCGCGCAAGGCGGGCAGCCACCACCAGGTGGAGCGCTGGCGCGCCATCGGCGGCGGCAAGCGCTGGGCCATCCGCCGGCTGACGCGCTCGCGCACCGGCCACGTGCGGCCGATCGCTCCGCGCGGACTGCACCGCGGCGAGCAGGAGGTGCTCTGGATGCGCGGCTCCTACGGCGCCTATCGCCGTTTTGGCACCTCCATCTTCAGCAGCCTGCGCCTATCCGCATCACCCCCGCGCGCCTCGTTCCACGTCAGGAGCGCCCGCCGGGAGCTGCGCTTCGATGCCGCGCCGTCCAGGCGCGGCTCCAGCCCGATCGCCCTGCGCCGCTGGGACTTCGGCGACGGCGCCGCGGCCTCGGGCCCGCGTGCCACGCACCGGTTCCAGCGGCCCGGCACCTACTTCCCGCGCCTGACCGTGACCGACACCGCCGGGCGGCGCAGCGTGCTGGCGATGGAGATGGACGTCCGCTGACCCAGCGGGTCAGAACTCGGTGTCGATCCAGTCCATCATCGAGCGCAGCTCGCGCCCCTCCTCCTCGATCTGGTGGTGGGACTGCTCCTCGCGCATGCGCTTGAAGTTCTCCTGGCCCGCGCGGTTCTCAGCGATCCACTCGCGCGCGAACGCGCCCGACTGGATCTCTCCGAGGATGTCCTTCATGGCGGTCCGCGTGGGCTCGCCGATCACGCGCGTGCCGCGGGTCAGGTCGCCGTACTCGGCCGTGTTGGAGATCGAGTAGCGCATCCCGGTGATGCCCTTCTCGTACATCAGGTCGACGATCAGCTTGAGCTCGTGCAGGCACTCGAAGTACGCCAGCCGCGGGTCGTAGCCCGCCTCGGTCAGCGTCTCGTAGCCCGCGCGCACCAGCTCGGTCACGCCCCCGCAGAGCACGGCCTGCTCGCCGAAGAGGTCGGTCTCGGTCTCGTCCTTGAACGTGGTCTCGATCACGCCCGGCGCGCGTGCAGCCGATGCCCTTGGCGTAGGCCAGGACGAGGTCACGAGCGCCGCCGCTCTGGTCCTGGTGCACGGCGATCAGGCCGGGGACGCCGTTGCCCTCGGCGAACTGCCTGCGCACCAGGTGGCCGGGGCCCTTCGGGCGCCACCATGCCCACGTCCACGCCCGGCCCGGGCTCGATCTGGCCGAAGTGGATGGAGAAGCCGTGGGCGAACAGCAGCAGGTTGCCGGGCGCGATGCCATCGGCGATCTCGGCGCTCCACACGTCGGCCTGCCGCTCGTCGGGCAGCAGGATCATCACGAGGTCGCCGCGGCTGGCCGCGTCGGCCACCGGCACCACCTCCAGGCCATCGGACTCGGCCTTGGCCACGGACTCCGAGTCCGGCCGGAGCCCCACCACGACCGATACGCCCGAGTCCTTGAGGTTGAGGGCGTGGGCGTGGCCCTGCGAGCCGTAGCCGAGGATGGCGACGGTCTTGCCGTCGAGCCTGCCTAGGTCTGCGTCCTTGTCGTAGATCACGGCGGGGCACTCTATTCCAGGCCGTCCAGGGCGTTGCGCAGCAGCTTGCCCGCCGCGTTGCGGGGCAGCGACGGCGACCCGCACCAGGCGCTTGGGCACCTGGTAGCCGGCCAGCCGCTCGCGGCAGAAGGCCAGCAGCTCGTAGTCCGCGACCGGCCGGCGCTCCACCACGAACGCGGTCACCGCCTCGCCCCACTCCGGGTCCGGGCGCCCGGCCACGGCCGCGTCGGCCACGGACGGATGGGCGGTCAGCGCCGCCTCCACCGCCGCCGGCGCCACCTTCTCTCCGCCCGTGACGATCAGCTCCTTGATCCGGCCCTCCACGTGCAGCCGCCCGTCGCGGTCGAAGCGGCCAACGTCGCCGGTGTGCAGCAGCCCGTCCGCGGCCAGCGCCCCCGGCGCGACCATCGGCCCACCGACCAGGATCTCGCCGCCGGTGCCGGTCTCGACCCGCGCGCCCGGGCAGCGGCCGCCCGGCGGTCTCGCCCACGCTCGGTGACCACCACCTGCGACGCCGTCTCGGTCATCCCGTACGTGCAGCGCGCGGGCAGCCCGTGCTGCGACCGCCCACGTCGAGCAGGTCCGGCGGGACGGGCCCGCCGCCCAGCAGCATCGCGCGCAGGCCGGGCGCCGGACTCCAGCCCGGCGCGGCGCAGGCGCCGCAGCTGCGTCGGCACGAGCGAGACCAGGGTGATGCCGCCGTCCGTGAGCTCCCGTCGCACGGCGTCCACGTCGAAGCCCGGGTGGAGCACCGCCGTGGTGGCCGCGCGAGCGCAGCGCACCAGGATCGCCAGGCCCGCGATGTGGAACAGCGGCAGCGGGCACAGCCAGCGGTCGTCCGGGTCCGAGCCCAGCGCCGCGGCGGAGGCCTGCGCGGCCGCGCTCCTGGTTTGCCCAGCGTGAGCTCCACCGGCTTGGGCTCGCCGGTGGTGCCCGAGGTGAACAACACGGCGTGCACCGCGGCGGGGTCGAGCTCGGCGCGGCGGCTCGACCTCAGCGACCAGCCCGTCCAGTGGCTCGCCCCACGATCACGTCGGCCCGGGCGGCCGTGGCCTGCCGGCGCTGCTCGGTACGCGGCAGCCGCGTGTTCAGCGGCACCACGGCGGCGCCGATTCGCGGGGCGCGCGTGCACCAGGGCGGCCAGCGCGCAGCCGGGCGCCAGCGTGGTGGCCACGCGCCCGCCCTCGGCCACCCCCAGCGCCGCCAGCCTGCCCGCCCAGATGCCGGCCTGGGCGTCGAGCTGCGCGTAGGTGAGGGTCGCCGTCGGCGCCCACCACCGCCGGGTGGTCGGGGCGCGAGCGCGCCGCTGCGGTCAGCCACTCTCTCAGGGGCCTTATCGTACGTCGGCGCCATGGCCGCCACGGACTGGACCCGCGAGCAGGAGGCGCGCTCGATCGCGCCGGCGGCCGACTGGCAGGCCGGCCGGCGAGTACGAGGACATCCGCCTAGAGCTCGGCGGAGGGGATCGCCAAGATCACCATCGACAGGCCCGAGGTGCGCAACGCGTTTCGCCCGCAGACGCTGATCGAGATCTCCGACGCGCTGGAGCGCGCGCGCGAGGACACCTCGGTCGGGCGTGATCGTGCTCACCGGCGAGGGGCCGCTGGCCTTCTGCTCCGGCGGCGACCAGCGCGTGCGCGGCGACACGGGCTACCTGCAGGAGCCGGGCGCGGTCGGCCGCTTCCACGTGACCGACCTGCACGTGCAGATGCGCCGCCTGCCCAAGCCCGTGGTCGCCATGGTGGCCGGCTACGCGGTCGGCGGCGGCCACGTGCTGCACGTGGTCTGCGACCTGACCATCGCCGCCGACAACGCCCGCTTCGGCCAGACCGGGCCCAAGGTGGGCTCCTTCGACGGCGGCTTCGGCGCGGGCCTGCTCGCCAATCTCGTGGGGCCCAAGAAGGCCAAGGAGATCTGGTTCCTGTGCCGCCAGTACGGCGCCGCGGGAGGCCCTGGAGATGGGCCTCGTGAACGCCGTGGTCCCGCTGGAGGACCTGGAGCGCGAGACCGTGGCGTGGTGCCGCGAGATGCTCGAGCTCTCCCCCTTCTCGCTGCGCCTGCTCAAGGCCAGCTTCAACGCGGCGGAGGACGGGCTGGCCGGGCATCCAGCAGCTTGCGCACGACGCCAACCTGCTCTTCTACGGCAGCGAGGAGGCCCAGGAGGGCCGCGACGCCTACCGCGAGAAGCGCCGGCCGGACTTCGGCAAGTTCCCCAAGCGGCCTTGAGCCCCATCCGGCTGTGGCTCGTGGCGTCGCGGCCGCGCACGCTTCCTGCGGCGGTGGCGCCGGTGCTCGTGGGCACCGCGCTGGCGATCGCGGAGGACGAGTTCCGCCCGCTGGCCTTCGCCGCGGCGCTGATCGGCAGCGTGTTCATCCAGATCGGCACCAACCTGGCCAACGACTACTCCGACGCCCGCCGCGGCGCCGACACCGAGGACCGGCTGGGCCCCGTGCGGGTGACCGCCGGTGGGCTGATGCCGCCCCAGCGCGTGCTCACCGGCACCTAGGTGGCGTTCGGGATCGCGGTGCGCGGCCGGCTCCTACCTGGCGTGGGTCGCGGGCCCGGAGCTGCTGGTGGTGGGCCTGGTGTCGATCGCGGCGGGCGTGCTGTACACGGGCGGGCCGCGGCCCTACGGCTACGAGGGCCTCGGCGAGCTGTTCGTGTTCCTCTTCTTCGGCCTGGTGGCCGTGGCCGGCTCCTACTACGTGCAGACCGAGGAGCTCACATGGGAGTCGCTGGCGCTGGCCGTGCCGGTGGGCCTGCTGGCCGCCGCGATCCTGGTGGTCAACAACGTGCGCGACCTGGACACCGACCGCCGCGCGGGCAAGCGCACGCTGGCCGTGCGGCTGGGGCGCGGGCGTGCGCGCGACGCTGTTCGTGGCAATGCTGGTCGTCGCGTACCTGGTGCCCATCGCCATCCCAGCCGCGGGCGGCCTGAGCTGGTGGCTGCTGGCGCCCCTGGCGTCGCTCCCGCTGGTGCCGCCGCTGTGCGGGACGTGCGCACTCGCACCGACGGCCCGGCGCTGAACGCGCGCGCTGGCCGCCACCGGGCGGCTGCTGGCCGTGTTCTCGCTGCTGCTGTCCGCGGGGATCCTGCTGTCGTGAGGCGCTCGCTCCTGCGCCTGCAGATCCCGCTCCGGGAGCCGTTCGTGACGGCCGGACGGCGTGGTGGCGGCGCGGGAGCTGGCGGTGATCCGGCTCGAGGACGACGACGGGCACGGTGGGCTTCGGCGAGGCCGCGCCGCTCGAGCCCTACGACGGCGTGAGCGTGGACGAGGTGATCGAGGCGCTGCGCGACGGGCCCCCGGAGCGCGGCGCTCCGCCCCAGGCACGTGCGGCGTGGGAGCTGGCGGAGCTGGACCTTCAGATGCGGCGGCGCGGACGCCCGCTCGCGCCGAGCCGGCGCCGACGCGATCCCGGTGAACCTGACGCTGCCCGCCGGCCCCGCCGGACGAGGTGGCCGAGGCGGCCGCCAAGGGCGTGCGCGACGGCTTCTCCTGCTTCAAGCTCAAGGTCGGCCTTCCGGACGACGCCGAGCGCGTGGCCGCGGTGCGCGAGGCCGTGGGCTCGTGGCCGGCCCTGCGGGTCGACGCCAACGGCGCCTGGAGCGCCGCGCGGGGCGGTGGAGGCCGATCGAGGCGCTGGCGGGCCACGACCTGCAGCTCGTGGAGCAGCCGTGCCGCGACCCTCGAGGAGCTGGCCGACCGTGCGGGCGCGCGGTGGACGTGCCGGTGGCCGCCGACGAGTCGATCACCGGCGCCGCCGACGTGCGCGCCGCCGCCGCGCTCGGCGCGTGCGACGCGGTGAACGTGAAGCTTGCCGGCAGCGGCGGCTTCGGTCCCGCCCGAGACGCGCTGCGGGCCGCGCGCGAGGAGGGCCTTGGAGCCTGGCTCTCGAGCACCCTCGACGGCCCCTGGGCGATCGCGGCGGCCCTGCAGCTGGCGGCGGGCGAGCGCCTGGCGCTGGCATGCGGGCTGGCCACGCTGGACCTGTTCGACGCCCAGATGGCGCGATGCGCTGCCCGGCGCCCGACAGCGGGCCTGATGGCCGTGCCGCAGGGGCCCGGCCTGGGCGTGGAGGTGTCAGACGCCGCTCTGGCCGAAGTGCTGGTCGAGGAAGTCGCCTAGCAGCTCCGCCACCACCGCCGGGCGCTGGAGCTGGGGCGCATGGCCCGCGCCCTCCACCACCGCGGCCCGCCCGTCACGGCACCGCGCGGGCGATCCTGCAGCGCGAGCTCGGTATAGCGGGTGTCGATCGCGCCCGCGACCGCCAGCACCGGCATGGCCGAGGCCGTCCAGGCGCTGCCACACGGGCTCCAGCGCGCCCTGGCCGGCGGTGCGCAGCAACAGCGCCAGGCCGCGCGGGTCCTGCGCCAGCCTCCCCGGCCGCTGGGCCTCGACGAGCGCGTCGGACTGGTCGGCGAACAGCGGCTGGCGCTCCCAGACGGCCACGATCTGCTCGGGATCCTGGGTCTCCATCCAGGCGGCCAGCTTCTCGTCGGCCTCCGCTCGCGCGGCGCGCGTGGCGGGCGCGTCGATGCCCGCCGAGGCGCCGACCACCACGAGGCCCGCGTAGCGCTCGGGCTCGCGCAGCGCGGCGTGAAGCGCCAGCCGCCCGCCCATCGAGTAGCCGCACAGCACCGGCCTGCCGCGGGGCGGCCGCCGCGATCTCCGCCAGGCGGCCGTTGTAGGTGTGCTCGCGGTGGTCGAGGAGGACGCTCGGATAGCGTTCGGGCAGGTCGCTCGCCACGGCCGCCCACGCGTCGCCGGGCTGCATGAAGCCCGGCACGAACACCACCGTCGCACCCTTCTCTACGGCCGCCATGGCCCAGATCATCCCGATCAACCGCACCTACGCGCCGCTCCAGGCCATGGTCGACGAGCTGGTGCGCTGCGGCATGCGCCACGCGGTGACCTGCCCCGGCTCGCGCAACGCCCCGATCGCGCTCACCCTGGCCGCCCAGGACGGGCTGGACGCGGTGTCGGTGATCGACGAGCGCTCGGCCGGCTTCGTGGCGCTGGGCATGGCCAAGGCAGCGGGCGTGCCGGTGGCCATCACGTGCACCTCGGGCACCGCGGCCGCCAACCTCGCCCCCGCGGTCGCCGAGGCCTGGGAGGCGCGGGTGCCGCTGGTCGTTCTCACCGCCGACCGCCCGCCCGAGCTGCGCGACGTGGGCGCGGGGCAGGCCATCGACCAGGTGGGGCTGTTCGGCTCCGCGGCCAAGTGGTTCGTGGAGGTGGGCAGCCACGAGCCCGGCAGGGCGACCGCCGTGCACCACAGCGAGCCTGGCGTGCCGCGCGTTTTGGACCGCGCGAGGAGGACGGCCGGGCCCCGTGCACCTGAACCTGCCCGCTGCGCGAGCCGCTGGCGCCCTCCCCGGAGGAGCTGACCGATCGAGGACTGGCAGGGCCGCGACGACGGGAGGCCGTGGGTCGAGCTGCGCGAGCACGCGCCGGCTCCGCACGCCGACGACGTCCAGGGCCTGGCCGACCGGATGGCCCGCGCCGCGCGCGGGGCGATCGTCTGCGGGCATGCGACCGAGCCGGTGGCCGAGCCCGTGGCGCGCCTGGCGGCGGCCAGCGGGTGGCCGGTGCTGGCCGAGCCCACCTCGGGCGTTCGCTGCGGCGACCACGACCGCTCGCACGTGGTGGCCCACTACGACGTCGCTGCTGCGCGCGCCGGCCTTCGCCTCCTCGCACTCGCCCGCGGCTGGTGCTCAGGGTGGGCGACACGCCGACGTCCAAGCCGCTGCGCGCCTGGCTCGAGCCGTCCGAGCAGGTGGTGCTGGACCCCCACCGCTCCTGGCACGAGCCCACCCGCCAGGCCGGCCTCCTGATTCACGCCGCCCCGGCCGCCACGTGCGACGCGCTGGCCGCGGCGCTGGAGATGCGCACCATGGAGCACGACCCCGCGTGGCTGCGCTCGTGGCGGGCGGCCGACGCCCACGTGCCGGCCGCGCTGGCGGCGGCGCCCGACCCGTTCGAGCCCAAGGCCATCGCGGGCATCGAGCCCGCCCTGGACGACGGTGCGCTGGTGTGGGTGAGCTCCTCGATGCCGGTCCGCGACCTGGAGGCCTACTTCCCGCAGTCGCCCAAGCGCGTGCGCTTCCTGGCCAATCGCGGCGCCAACGGCATCGACGGCACCGTGTCCTCGGCCGCCGGCGCCGCGCGCGTGACCGGCGCGCCCACGCTGCTGATAACCGGCGAGCTCGCGCTGCTCCACGACCTCGGCGGCCTTCTCGCCGCCCGCCGCGCCGGCATAGAGCTGAGCGTGTTGTGCCTGAACAACGGCGGCGGCGGGATCTTCGACTTCCTGCCGGTGGCCGAGAGCGCCGAGGCGGCGCTGTACGAGGAGCACGTGGCCACCCCGGCGGGCGTGGACCTGGCCGACGTGGCCGCGCTGGCCGGGCTGGCCCACCGCACCGCGGACTCCCCAGGCCAGGTGGCGGTCGCAATGGCGGGGGGACCGGCGCTCGTGGAGGTGCGGACCGACAGGGCCGAGAACGTGCCGCTGCATCGCCAGACCGCCGAGCGCGTGGCGGCGGCGATCGGCGACGGGCGGGTTGCGTCTTGACACGCACTCGGCGCTGATCTAGGACTAACCGCAGGCCGCTCGGCGCCCCGGCTCAGTCCGCGGAGACGACGCACGCCGGGCCGCGGCCGCCGGCGACCGCATCTGCCAATCCACTCCAGAAGGGGGTGCGACGTGAAGCAGGTTCGGGTGAAGTTGGCGGCCGCTGTGGCCGTCCTTAGCGTGCTCGGCGTGGTGGCCGGAGCCGTGGCCGGAGGAGGCAAGGAGGTTCGTGAACGCCTCGTCGGCTTCGAGGAGGTGCCGGCGGTCTCGACGGAGGCAAGCGCCAAGTTCCGCGCGCGGATCCATCGGGACACGATCCAATTCAAGCTGAGCTATGCGGACCTGGAGGGTGATGTGCAGCAGGGGCACATTCACTTCGGCCAGCGCGACGTGAACGGCGGCATCAGCGTCTTCCTGTGCACCAACCTCGGTAACGGACCGGCCGGCACTCAGGCGTGCCCGCCGGCCCCTGCTGAGGTCAGGGGCACGATCGAGGCTGACGATGTGGTCGGCCCCGCTGGGCAGGGCATCGACGCGGGCGAGCTCGACGAGCTGCTCGACGCGCTCAAGTCGGGCGTGACCTACGCCAACGTGCACAGCACGAAGTTCCCTGCCGGCGAGGTGCGGGCACAGATAGGCGACTGACCAGCAGCGGAGCGGCCATCCCGCCCGTGCCGCCCGCTCGCGGCGCGGGCGGGGGCCGTGGCTCGGCTCACGTCAGCAGCGGCAGCAGCGCCTGCAGCTTGACCTCGGTCTCGGCAAGCTCGTCGGCCGGCACCGAGTCGGCCACGATCCCGCAGCCCGCGTAGAGGTGCGCCACCGGGCCGCGCAGCAGCGCGCAGCGCAGCGCCACGGAGAACTCCCCGTCCTCAGCCAGGTCCGTCCACCCCACCGCGCCCGCGTACCAGCCGCGATCCAGGCCCTCCAGCGCGGGGATCAGCGGCTCGGCCACGTGGCCGGGCTCGCCCCCCACGGCGGGCGTGGGGTGCAGGCGGCCGGCCAGCTCCACCGCGGACAGCGGCTCGGCCAGGTGGGCGCGGATCGGCGTGGCCAGGTGCTGCACGTTCTGGACCTTCACCAGCACCGGCTCGTCGGCCGCCGCCACCCACACGCTCACCGGGTCGAGCCCGCGCTCGGATCCGCCGCGTCACGATGGCCTGCTCCTCGCGGTTCTTGGGGCTCTGGAGCAGCTGCTCGCCCAGGTGGGCGTCCACCGCGGGGTCCGCGCTGCGGCGGGTCGTGCCGGCCAGCGCCACGGTCTGGGCCCGCGCGCCCTCGCGGCGAACCAGCAGCTCCGGGCTGGCGCCCACGAACGCGCCCTCGGGCCCGCCGACGCAGTAGCAGTAGCAGTCCGCGAAGGCCGCGCGCAGCCCATCCAGCACCGGCGCGGGGTCGATCGGCTCCCGGGCGTGCACCCGCACCTCGCGCGCCAGCACGACCTTGTCGAGCTCGCCCGCGCGGATCCGCTCCACGGCGCGCCGCACGGCCTCCTCGAAGTGCGCGGGCGGCGTGGCGCCGGCCACGCGCGGACGCGCGACCGGATGTGGGTCCAGCAGCGGCATGGCCGCGGGCTGCAGCTCTCGCACCCGGGCCGCCGCTCGGTCGAGCAGGGCGGCGGGCGCCTCGCCACCCTCGACGGCCAGCGTGACGGTCAGGCGCGCCTCCGTCCCGCGCCGCGCGAAGGCCGACCTCGGGCAGCACCAGCTGCGCCGGCGCGAAGCCGGCCCATTCCGGCGCACTGCCCCCCGCCGGGGCGAACGCGAAGCCGCCGGTGAACACCGGGCCGGCGCCGGGCGGGCTGCCGCGGATCCCGAGCGGGGTCGTCGCCGACGATGCGCCAGGCCAGGTCGCGGCAGCCCGAGGCCGCGCGCGCGAATCGACCAGGGCCGTCCGCGGTGACAGTGGCGGCGGCCCCCAGGCCGCAAACCGCGTGGCCGTCCAGCCCCGGCTGCTCGAGGCAGAAGAAGCTGTCGTCGGAGCGCCGCGCGGCGAGCACGGGCGGCGGACAGGTCGAGCGACGCCGCCACCGGCACGCACACCGAGGCCGCCGCCGGGGTGCCGTCGCGACGGGCGAGCGCCAGCGCCTGGTCGATCCGCGTCTCGAGCGTCTCCCAGGCGCCCGCGTCCAGGCGCGAGCGGACCCTCGAGTGGAAGCGTCGCGAGGCTCATGTCCTTAAGGATGGCGGACGCGTGCAGTGAAAGATCGTCTCGTCGGGCTGGAGCCCGTACCGTCGCGCCGAGCCGGCCGGCAGGCCCTCGACCACCCGCTCCGGCGCGCACCGCCAGGCCCGCCCCGCCAGCCGGTCGGCGATGTCGAGCGCGTACAGGCGCACGTGGTCGTGCTGCCAGAACTCGCGCTCGCGGTCTCCCGGGTCGGTGATGGCCGGATCCTCGTAGGTCTGGCCGCGACCGGGTCGAGCGGGACCAGCACGAGCGCCCAGCCGCCCGGGCGCAGCACGCGCGCTATCTCTGACATGGCCGCCCGATCGTCCTGCACGTGCTCGAGCACGTGGCTGCACAGCACCGCGTCGAAGGTGGCGGGCGGGAACGGCAGCGCGGTGATATCGGCCTGCACGTCGACCCCCGCCGGATCCAGGTCGGCGGTGACGCAGGCGCACGCGCGGCAGGGCACCGAGCAGCCCGCGGAGCCCGTGCTCGGGGGCGAAGTGCAGGAGCTCGGTCTCGTGCGGGCCCTCCCCCACCCGGATCCGATCTCGCAGGTAGAGCCACAGCGCCCGATGGCGCTCGTGCGCCCCGCAGCCCGGGCAGATGGCGCCTGTTCGGTTCCAGTCCGCCGCGAACGCGGCCCAGGTACTCGCGCAGCAGGGGCACTCCACCTCCGTTCCGCGATGCCGCAGGCGGATCCAGCGGCGGCGCAGGGCCGCGGCCAGGCGCCCGCGGCGGGGCGCCGTGGACCGGCTGTCGACGCTCGGGCGCGCCACCGCCGGTCCGCTGCGCTAGTGCTTCGTCCGAGAAGTACTGACGCCGCCAAACGAGGCAGTACTTGCAGGAGGGAGCACTAGGTGGCCGAGCGGCCGCGCGAGACGGCGATCTCGCCGGTGCGCACCATCTCGATCAAGCCGAACGGCCGGCACATCTGCTCGAACGCCTCGATCTTGTCGTCGGTGCCGGTGACCTCGACGGTGACCGACCGCTTGGACACGTCGACGATCCGGCCACGGAAGATGTCGGCGTACTCCATGATCTGCCCGCGGCTGTCGCTGTCGGCCGCCACCTTGAACAGCGCCAGCTCGCGCGCGACGGCCTCGGCGGGCTCCAGGTCGCGGATCTTGATCACGTTCACGAGCTTGTGGAGCTGCTTGGTGACCTGGTCGATCGGATGCGTGGCGCCGTCGACGGTGAGCGTGATGCGAGAGATCGACGAGTCGTCGGTGGGCCCCACCGCCAGCGAGTCGATGTTGAAGCCGCGGCGGGCGAACAGCCCGGCGATCCGCGCCAGCACGCCCGGCTTGTTCTCCACCAGGATCGACAGCACGTGCCGCCGCCCGGTCCGCAGGCCGCTGGACGCCTCGAGATCCTCGAGATTGAGCGGCTCTTTTGTGCCGGGCTCGCCCATCAGCCGACCTCACGAGTAGGGCCGCGAAAACCGAGTGGGCCGAGGAAGCAGGGAGCGACGCGTGCTCCGCACGCGAGCGACCGATGACGACGGCCCGCGAGGGTTTGCAGTGGCCGCATCAGCCAACCATGTCCCTGGCCGCCTGACCGGCGGGGATCATCGGGTAGCAGTTCTCCTCGGGCGTCACCCGGACGTCCACGACCACCGGGCCGTCGGTGGCCAGCGCCTTCTTCATCGAGCCGATCAGCTCGGACTTGTCCTCCACGAGCATGCCGGTGGCGCCGAACGCCTCGGCCAGCTTGACCCAGTCGGGGCTGGAGCCCATCTCGACGGCGCTGTAGCGGCGGTCCCAGAACAGCTCCTGCCACTGGCGGACCATGCCCAGGTAGCCGTTGTTCATGATGAACACCTTGATCGGGATGTCCTCGGTCACGCACGTCGCGAGCTCCTGGATGTTCATGATCACCGAGCCGTCGCCGGCCACGCAGACCACGTCGGCGTCGGGCATTGCCACCTTCGCGCCCATGGCGCTTGGCAGGCCGAAGCCCATGGTGCCCAGGCCGCCGGAGTTGATCCACTTGCGCGGCCCGTCGAAGTGGAAGTACTGGGCGCACCACATCTGGTGCTGGCCCACGTCGGAGGTCACGATGGCGTCGCCGCCCGTGGCCTCGTACAGAGCCTCGATCATCCGCTGCGGCTTGATCTCGGAGCCCTCGCTGTCCTCGTAGGACAGCGGGTACTTCTCCTGCCATCCGCGGATCCGGTCCCACCAGCCATCGAGGCGCGCGGGATCGGTCTCGAGCGCCCGGTACTCGGCCGCGAGCTTGGCCAGGATGCTCTTGGCGTCGCCCACGATGGGGATGTGGGCCGGCACGTTCTTGGAGATCTCGGCCGGGTCCACGTCGATGTGGATGAACTTGGCCCGCGGCGCGAACTCCGACAGCTTGCCCGTGATGCGGTCGTCGAAGCGGGCGCCCACGCTGCAGATCAGGTCGGCCTCGTCCATGGCGTAGTTGGCCGCGCGCGTCCCGTGCATGCCAAGCATGCCCAGCCACTGCTCGTGCGGCGCGGGGAAGCCGCCGAGGCCCATTAGCGTGCAGGTCACGGGGAAGCGATCGGAGGTGCACAGCTCCACGAGCTCCTTGGAGCCGTTGGCGTTGATCACGCCGCCGCCAGCGTAGATGACCGGCCGGCGCGCGTTGGCCAGGGCCTTGGCGGCGAGGCGGATCTGCTTGGTGTTGCCCTCGGTCGTGGGCTGGTAGCCGGGCAGGTCGATCGAGTCAACCGGCTCGTAGGAGATGTCCGCGCGGGACAGGTCCTGCGGGATGTCCACGAGGACGGGCCCCGGCCGGCCGGTGGAGGCGATGTGGAAGGCCTCGTGGATGGCCTCGGGGATCTCGATCGGGTCGCGGATCATGATCGAGTGCTTGACGACGGGCATGGTGATGCCTGTCACGTCGGCCTCCTGGAACCCGTCCGTGCCCAGCAGGTCGGTGCGGACCTGGCCCGTGATGAAGACCGTGGGCACGCTGTCCATGATCGCGTCGGCGATGGCCGTGACGAGGTTGGTGGCGCCGGGGCCAGACGTGGCGAGCGCCACCCCAACCCGGCCCGAGGCCTTCGCGTAGCCCTCGGCGGCGTGGCCGGCGCCCTGCTCGTGACGACACTGGATGTGCCGGACCCCCGCGTCGTAGAGCGCGTCGTAGGTGGGCAGGTTGGCGCCGCCCGGAATCCCGAATACGTGGTCGACGCCCTCGGCCTTGAGGCACTCCATGATGGCGTCGACTGCTCTCACGCTGCTCCTTCGGGGTCTGGCTGGACGGATCGCCGATGGTACCAGCGGTTTTTCACGGCTCGGGGAAGTCCAGATCGCGCCCGCAGCGGCTGCAGACCTGGTCGTGGATGGCCACGACGTTCCCGCATTCGGGGCACTGCCGGCGCGGAATCGCACGCTCGTTGCGATACAGGAGGGCCACCAGCGTGCCGATGAACGGCAGGGCGAAGCCCAGCAGGAACCACAGGAAGAAGGAGCCGCCCTTGATCTTTCCGATCGTGCCCGCGGACAGCCCGAAGAAGAAGAGGATGGGCAGGAGCTCCATCGAGGCGCGTCGCGCCGGGCGTCAGAGGACCCGCAGGGCCCAGATCACGGCGAACACTGCGAGCACGGCCACGAGGATCCAGGCGATGGTGGCCACGAAGCCCAGGACGAGCTTGAACAGAAGCCAGGCGGCCAGCAGCAGGACCCCTACGGCAAGCAGCTTCTTCAAGGCGGTGGACGCGAGCTCACCCACGCCCTGAAGGTTAGCCATCGAAGCCGCTAGAGCAGCAGCGTGGGACGGGTCGGCAGGTAGCGGTCGAGGCCCGGCAGGGGCACGCTGCTCATCATCCAGCTCGGCCACCACACGCGGAAGCCGAGGGCGCGCAGGCGCCTGAGCATCCACCAGGCGTCGGTGGCGCAGAAGACCCCCAGCGACTCGGGGTCCGTGGAGGAGGCCACGCGGTCGAGCGCCTGCAGCACCAGCGGCACGAGCTCCTCCGGGGTGCGCCCCACTGCGGGGCCGATCTGGCCGTCAGGACCGACCCAGCAGAGTGCCGCGGCCTGGCTGCCGGCCTGGTCCATGATCGCCAGGCAAGTGCGGGTGCGGCCGAAGAACTCGTGCAGCTGCGGGCGCTCGTGGCCTATGGCCGGTGGCTCGAGCCGCTTCCACTCGGTCACCGCCCGGTCCATCTCGAGCACGACCACGGGCGGGTCCACCGCGTCGATCTCCTGCGAGCGCCGCAGCTGATAGGTGCCGGCCTCGGCGCGCAGGTGCCAGTGGCCGGCCACCGGCATCACCCCCATCTCCTGGTACAGGGTCAGGTCGCCTGGGGCGCCGACGGCCACCACCACCCGCCCCACCTCGGGCGTGGGGTCGCCGGGCCAGCAGCGCCGGACCAGGTTGCGTGCGATGCCGCGGCCCTGGTGGCCCGGCAGGACCATCAGCTGCGTGAGCTCCTCCATGGCGCCGAACGCCCGCACCTGGCAGAAGCCCACCGTTTCCCCGCCGTCCTCGCAGATCCAGTACGAGCCGGGCTGTGCGGCCAGGAACTCGGTCAGCTCGCTCTGGCGCTCCCAGCGCCTGTCGAGCTCCGCGCCGTCCGGGACCTCGGCCGGGAGCACCCCCATGAGAGTGCCGGTGCGGTGCAGGGCCACCTCGGAGAGGTCGAAGGTCGTGCGTAGGTCGGAGGGGCGGCCTTCTCGGTAGGTCAGCTCGGTCGGGTCGGTCACACCGGTTCCCGCTCTGCGACCGTCCGCGCCGGCAAGTCGCCGTTCTCCTGGCCCAGCGTCGTCGGATGGCCGAGGTGGCCGAGCCCGGCGGACGCCCGCCCGAACAGCAGGCCCACGGTCCAGTCGGCCATCAGCCGCAGCTTGCCCGGCGAGCCGGGCATCATCGCCAGGTGGTAGGAGCGGGCCGCGAACCAGGCGGGGAAGCCGCGCAGCCGCAGCCCGAGCATGGTGGCCACGGCCTTGTGCTGGCCCATGTCCACGAACACTCCGAGCGTCCGGTAGCGCAGCTTTCGCGCGGGGCGGCCGGCGAGGACCCTGGCCACGTTCTCGGCGGCCACCTGCCCCTGACGCAGCGCATGCTGTGCGGTGGGCGGGCACGGCGCCTTGCGGCGCTGCGCGGGATCGGGCACGGCGGCCGCGTCGCCGATGGCCCACACGTTGTCGCTGCCCTTCCCACTCGGTTCGGAGCGCGTCGGTCGGTGAGAGTCGGGTCCCGCGACGCGCGGGTGCGTAGCTGGCCGCCAGCGCCGTGAGCAGGAGGCCTGCCGCAACCAGGCCGAAACTGGTCAGGTCGCGCGGAGCCACGCCCGCGAGCAGCGTGCCCAGGAACGGCGCCGTCGCCGCTGCGACGACAAGGCCCACCGTTACGCCGACGACGGCGATGACGAGGCCGTCGCGCAGCAGCAGGCGCATCACGCTAGAGGAAGTTGCGCCGAGCGCGACGCGAAGGCCGATCTCCGGGATCCGGCGCGCCACCGAATAGGCAACGAGGCCGTAGACCCCGGCGACCGTCAGCGCCCAGCCGACCAGGCCGAGTGCCGCGAGCAGGGTGGCCGCGACCTGCGCCGGGAACAGCGCGACGGCCATCACATCCTGGAGCGGCCGCACGCGGACGCGGACGCGGGGATCGACACCAGTTAGCACACCTTGGAGGGCTCGGGCTAGCGCGCCCGCGTCGCCCTCGCTGCGCGCGTGGATCGTGATGGTCCCGATCTGCGGCCCCACCGGCCAGTAGACCTGGGGCTTGGTCTCCTCGCCGAGGGTCATGTAGCGGCTGTCGGCGACGACGCCGACGATCTCCGCCCACGGCAGTTCCTGGTTTGCCGGCGCGGGCCGGCGGACGCGACGCCCCAGGGCGCTCGAGCCGGGAAGCAGCTGTCTCGCGAACGTCTCGTTCACGACAACTGCCCGAGCCGGTGCCTGAGCGTCGGCGTCGCCGAACTCTCGCCCGGTGCGCAATGGAATGCGCATCACCCGGAAGTAGTCAGGGAGGATCCAATTCGTCCGTACGGTCGCCTTCCGGACGCCTTCGGGGCCATCGACCTGCAGGCTGTTGATGTTGACCTCCAGACTCAACGGCACGACTGCGGCGGCCGACACGGCGGTGACCTGCGGTGCAGTTTTCAAGCGGCGGATGGCGGCCCGATAGAAGGCATCCGCGTCTTCCGGGGACAGCTGCGCGGAGCGTGTGTCGACCTCGACGGTCACCACGTGCTCCATGTCGAAGCCCGGATCGATCCGGCTCGCCACCCACAGGCTCCGGACGAACAGCGTCGTTCCGACCAGCAGCACCGTCGAGAGCGCGACCTGCGCGCCGATGAGCACGCCACGCGCCGACCAACGCCGGTGACCGAGAGCCCGGGGCGCCGTGCCGATACCCCCGACCACCGAGACGCGGAACGCCTGCAGCACCGGCGCGACGCCGACCACCACGGTCGACAGGCCGACGAGCGCCGCGAGGTAGCCGAGGAGATTGAGGTCGATCGGCACCTCCGCCTCGAACGGGACCGGAAAGGGCAGCGGCACCGCCACCAGCAGGCGCGCGACCCACAGGCTGCTGATCGCGCCAAGGCCGATGCCGATCACGGCCAGCACAAGGCTCTCGGCCAGGAGCAGACGTGCCAGCCGCCAGCGGCCGCAGCCGATGCTCACGCGCAGCGCGAACTCGCGCTGCCGGGCCGCGGCGCGCGCCACCAGCAAGCCGGCGACATTGACGCACGCCACGACCGCGAGCAGCAGGACGAGCACGACGACCACCGTCGCGAAGAGCACGAGCACCCGCATCGCCTGATCGTTCGCGCTGATGAACAGCCCCAGCGGGTGGAAGGGGAACGTCTGGACCCGGCCCAAGGCTTTGTTTTCGATCGGATCGGCGCTCGCCAGCGCCGCGCCGCGCGCCGCGACGCGGGCCCGGAACTCCGCCTCGGTCTGGCCGGGTGCCAGCAGTCCCAACAGCTCGTACTGGGCCTCTCCACGCCGTGTCGTCGGCGGCCGGGCCGACGACCCCGCTGGCAGGTAGATCGACGGCGCAACGCCCAGGCCCCACAACGAACGGTACCCGCGCGGCAGCACGCCGATCACCGTGTAGCGATGACCATTCAGTACCAGCGTCCGCCCGATGGCGTTCGGGTCGTTCGCCAGCCGGCGTTCCCAGAAGGCGTGAGTCACGACCGCCGTGTCGCCCGCCTCGCGGACGCTCTCCGCCGTGAACACGCGTCCCTGCGCCGCCCCGACGCCCAGCGCAGCGAAGTAGTGCGCGCTCACCGACTGGCCGTGTATCCGCACCGGTTCGTCGCCGGCTTGCCAGGCGAACTCTTCGATCCGATAGCCGAGGCAGGACACGCCCGGCGTCGCCTCGCACAGGTCGCGCAGATTCAACCAGGAGATCCGATTGCCATCGCCGATCCAGAAGCGGACCAGCGATGCCGAGCGGGACGCGCTCACAGGCTGCAGGACGACCGCGTTCACCACGCTGAAGAGTGCCGTGCCGAAGCCGGTGCTGATGCCCAGCGACAGGCAGGCGACGACGAGCAGCGTCTTGCTGCGCATCAGGCCGCGACAGGCGTAGCGCACATCCTGGACCGCGCCTTCGAGCGCGGCCGGCACCCAGACGTGGTGCGCCGCCTCGCGTGCCAAGGTCGTGTTCCCCATGCGGAAGCTGGCCGCACGCCGCGCGTCCTCGGGCGGCAGCCCGGCGTCGACTTGGTCTTGCTCGGCAAGCGCGCGATGCCAGGCGATCTCGTCAGCGAGGTCCTGCTCGCGCCGCCGGCGATGCCATAGATACGAGAGCCGTCGAAGCAGCCGCACTGGGCTTTTCCTTCCGTCCGTCTAGGTCGTACGCAGGACGCGCTGGATGGCGGTGACGACGTAGTCGAACTGACGCGCCTGCGCCGTCAGGTGTTTCCGCCCGGCCGCGGTCAGCGTGTAGTAGCGGGCCCGCCGGTTGTTGTCCGAGGCGCCCCATTCGTCGCTGACCCACCCGTTCAGGAGCAGCCGTTGAAGGGCCGTGTAGAGCGAGCTTTCGCCGAGCTCGAGGACGTCGCCTGACGACGCACGGATCGCCCGCGCGATCGCATAGCCGTGGCGCTTGCCGCCGGCGAGCGCCTTCAGAATCAGGAGGTCGACGGTGCCGTTTGGCAACCCAGGCGGCAGGCGATCGCTGATTCCCATCGTGGCGTGAGGGGAGCATGACCTACGACGAACGATGAGTCAAGCCCCATCGTGCCACGAGGGGAGTCTGGCCGCGGCGGTTCTGAACGAGCCAGGCGTCGTCATTCTCTGCTTTCCAAGGAAGGGACGACGCCCGTACCGCACGTTGCGAATTCCCGACCCAGTGTTCAGGAGGGTACTTACCCGGTTCACGCAGTCGACTTCGGCACGCTGAGGCCGTCGTCTTTGCGCTGACTAGGGAACTTCGCGGCTTGCTGAGCATGTGGGTCTTGACTGATTACATGCTAGTCGTGTAACGTGTAGTGCTGTGCTGTGATTCAGTCATTCTCGGACGAGACCACCGCAGACCTGTTCAGAGAACGGAATACGCGGGCAGCCAGGCGCATTCCACGTGAGCTCTGGCGCGTCGTACAGCGGAAACTCAAGCTCCTGGATGGAGTCGCCCGCCTCGAGGACTTGGCGACTCCGGCGGGCAACCGACTTGAGCGGCTGAAGGGCCAGCGAGCCGAGCGCCACAGTATTCGCGTGAACGACCAGTACCGGGTGACGTTCCGGTGGGAGAGCGGCCATGCCTACGAAGTCTGCATCGAGGATTATCACTAGGGAGCCAGACTGGCTCGGGCCCGCGATTCCGCCGGGAGAAATCCTGCTGGAGGAGTATCTGAAGCCACTCGGCTTGGGACAGGTCCAGGCTGCTGAACGGCTGGGCATCTCGCTCAACCGGCTCAACGAGATCGTCCTCGGTAAGCGCGGCATCACGGCAGATACAGCACTGCGGCTGTCGCGACTCCTGAAGACGTCGCCGCAACTCTGGATGCGGCTTCAGGCCGATTGGGATCTGCACCAGGCTCTCCAGCGAGAGCGGCGGAAAGCGTCGTAGCGGCCTCGCTGTACCTTGTTTTGTACCTGATACTCTGGCTTTGAGTGGATTTGGTGGATTGAGGGCTTCTGATCGGGCCTAAATCGTTGACAGGGGCGGGTACGACGGGAACGAATCCCACCCTCTCCGCCATTAACTCGTTCAAAAGTATATACTTGCCGGCGTTGGCGCTGGCCATGGTTCCACCCTCTCAAAGCCGTGTTAAGTCGCGCAAAGGCTTATGGTTGCACGGCTGAGTGTGAGTTGTCGTCAGCATTTTACGTACCAGTTCTCCTTTCGGCGATGGCAGCGGGCGGGCCTGCCGGCGACTCGGCATCTATAGGTGCGACGCTCTGAACGAAGTCCGTGGTTCGGTTCAAAAGGCTGGACAGCGCAGCCCGTGACGCCGTGCAGTGATGGCAGTCTACAATTGTCGCGAGTGCCGTTGCCATGAACCTCGAGCAACAACGCGACACGATCATCGACATTGCCGCCAGACATGGCGCACGGAACGTGCGCGTCTTCGGATCGGTCGCGCGCGGCGACGACCGCCCGGCAAGCGATCTCGACCTGCTGGTCGACATGGAGTCCGATCGCTCCCTTTTGGATCTCGTCGCTCTGGCCCAGGATCTCGAGGCGCTGCTGAACCGCAACGTCGACGTCGTGACCGGCGCAAGCCTCCATGACGCGATTCGTGAGCAGGTCCTTGCCCAGTCGCGGCCCCTGTGAAAGACCAGCGCGTCCATCTCGGTCACATACGCGACGCCATCGACGACATCAGCTCGTATGCCGCGGTCGGGCGTGACGCGTTCATGGCCGAGCGAATGCGCCAGGATGCGATCATCCGCAAGCTCGAGATCATCGGCGAGGCGGTCAAGCAACTCTCCGAGGAGACGAGGCTGCGTCGTCCCGAAATCCCTTGGAAGCAGATTGCCGGCATGCGCGACCACCTGACCCACGCGTACTTCAGCGTCGACCTCGGCCTCGTCTGGGCGGTTGTCGAGCGCGACCTCGACGCGCTTGCGACTGCCGTCAGGGCCCTGTTGTCCGACGATCGGGCTTGATCAGCGAGTGGTCGCGGGCTTGGCCGCCGAGGCTGTTGGTTGCTTCTCGACGCCACCCTGCGGGAGGTTATCCACCCTCGCAGCGTGTCATCCGAATCCGGTCAAGCATAGTCGCGCAAATTGATAGGACTGGCGCGAGTCACGCCCTCGATCAACACTTCGGCGTTGATCGTTACTAGCCGACATGCCGCTCAGCCGCGAGCGGCGAACTGAGTCTCACACGACCGCTGTGTGTCCGCCGCTCGTCGGCTGCAGCGGCTTTGTTGGGGCCCACCCGCATCGGTCTGGGAACCTGCGCTGGAAACGAAGACGGCACTGAAAAGGAACGCGTGATTCGGCGTTATCGCTCTTCGGTCGCGTGTCCTGCCGACTCGACGACCGGACAGAGAAGATCTGTACCCTTGACGAGGGGAGGGCTGATACGTGTTAGGCCGCATCAGCGGAGAAGGACCTTGGCCCAAATGGCCTCGCGGCGAACCAGCCCCCACGTTCTGGAGTCAGACGAGTTTCGGCGATTGTCTCCCATCATGAAGTACTGACCGTCTGGGACCGTGACGGGGCCCCAGGTATCGACCGACCGATTCGCCTCCGTCACATACGGCTCAGCGAGTGGCCGCCCATCGACCCGAATGCTGCCATTGCTCGACTCGATGTGATCGCCCGGCACTCCGACAATGCGTTTGATGAAATTCTTGGATTCGTCCTTCGGATATCTAAAGGCGACGATATCTCCACGTGTCAGCAGGTCAAACGTCCGTGTCGCCAGCGCGCTCTCACCATCCCTCAAGGTGGGAGCCATCGCGTCGTCGACGATGTCGACTCGAAGAGTCCCACATCCCGCGGCAATAACCAGGACCAGTGCCAGCCCCAGCCTCATTTTTCGGTAGTGACGATCCTGCATGGTCGGCGACACCGCTTGCCTACCTCCCCGAACCGGATCTTTGTCGGTCTAACGTTGTATAGGTGGACAACACCAATCCGTGGTCATCGGGCCGCAAGCTGCCGAGTCAGCCGCCCACCGCACGACATGAGCGAGATTATGCGTCCAAATTGCCTCACGGCGAAGCCCCGTGAACAGACAAACTTCTGAGGTTTCCTTCGAGCAAAGCCGACGAATTGCCGCTGGCGACATAAGCTGGAATTCCGAAATTAAACCGCGTGTGCCGATTGCCGGTCCTGTCCTGACCAAGCAGGCCCTCGATAGGTAACGAGCAGTCGCGAAGCGTAGAGCGATGCAGTGGGTGCAACGGGCTGCACCGCCAGGTGCGCGTCAGCTCCAGATGCGACGGACTTCGCTCTCGAGTTGATCCTGTCGCGCCTTCACCCAGGGCGCATAGTGCCGTTCGGTAATCTTGATCGAACTGTGGCCGAGCAACTTCGAGACGCTGTCGAGCGAGACCCCCTTCAACAAGAGCGAGACGGCGAACGTGTCGCGGAACCGATGAGGGTGGCAGTTCGACACGACGGGGTCGGCGGTCCCGCCGACCTTCTTGAAGACCCGGTCCCAACTCTTGACCATGCTCTCGGGCTGGCTCTTGCCGTCGTAGAAGAAGTAGCGGTCGTTGGCAGGCGTGACGGCGGCGAGCTTCTGGACCACGACCTCGGGCAACGGACAGTAGACGGGCGTACCCGTCTTCTGCTGGTAGAGGAACAGCTTGTCGCCATCAAGCCGTGCGCGTTCGAGACAGGCCGCATCCTGCATGCGCAGGCCGGAGTAGCGGAGCAGCAGAATCATCGGCTCGATTCGGGGGCCATACTGCCCGAGTCCGACGAGCGCGCGCGCCGCGTCAAGCAGCCGCTCGACCTCGACGTCGGTGTAGGGCAGGGTCGGCTTGTGGGGGACCTTGGTCGGCTTGAGCGCGGCCGCGGGGTTCCGCTCAATCCAGCCCGCCTCCACACAGAACCTGAGGAACGCGCGGAGATACTCCAGTCGTTTCGTGGCCGACAACGGTGAGTACTTCCAGGTGCGACGGAACTCGCGCAACCGCTCGACGGACAGATCCCGCAGCTGGCGATGCCCGCGATGCGCGCAGAAGGGGAGGAGCTTGCCTTCGAGCAGTTCTCGGCGCTTCTTGATCGTCGTGGCCGCGAGATTACGAACGGTGGCCTCGGTCAAGAACTGATCAACGGCCTCGGTCACGGTCGGCAAGTCGGGCTTGAGGACACCGATTCGCCCGGACGACTGCCACTGGTGCACGATCGACGAGGCCGCGGTCCAGTTTCCGGTGTTGAGGCTGCGCCGGATCGTCTCGCCGCCAATCGAACCTTGCACCCAGATGGGGCACTGACAGCGCGTCCAGCGGTTGCCTTTGTCGCCGTTCTTGCAAGTGCGGAGATGGCGGCGGTAGAGGGCCAGGCTGCCTTGCGGCATGACCGTCAGCGTAGCACGCATGGCCCAGGATGAGAGTACGACTTATGTACGTCCACCCAGGAACTCGGTCGTTTCTATAGCTTATATTGGCCTTGATTCATTGGAATCATTCGAGTACTCTGATCCAGAGTAGATACGAATCCCACCC
>CAWFBA010000005.1:0-47586 GCA_963814005.1 uncultured Thermoleophilaceae bacterium | reverse complement strand
ATGGGGACCCCGCACGACCGAGACTCCTCGTCGAGCGGCGGCTGCGGCGACTCGCTCCTCAGCCCAGGATCTTCCCGATCCGCTCTGCCTGATCGCCCACGCGCTCGATCTCCTTGGAGGCGTTCTTCGACGTCTCGCCGAACTGCTTGCTGGCCTTGCCGACGGTCTTGACGACCGACCCGACGTCAAAGTCCGGCAGCCTCGGCTTTCCGATCGAGCGCGGCAGCGGCACTCCGAGGACCTTGACGCGTCGATTGCGGTTCCTCAGAAGCAGGCCGCCGGCCAACCCCGCGGCGGTTGCGCCCACGGCGATCGCAGGCCCACTGGCCTTGCTCGCGGCACCTTTGAGCGTGTCGACCACGCCGTTGTTCTTCTGAGCGCTGTTGCTACTGCTACTACGAGCCCCACCGGATGAGTTCGCCTTGCTCCTGCTCTGAGTGGCCGGCTTGCGGCGAGCCGTCGCCGCTCCGCTGCTCGAGCCGGCTTTGCCGTTAGTCGAACGCGCGGTCGCGGTCCGGCGCTTCGTGGCGGCGGACGTCGAGCGGGCAGAGGCACCCTTCGACTTGGCGGACCCGCCGCCGGACTTCGCTGCCGGCTTCGACTTGGCCTTCGGGCTCGCTCCGTTCGGCGAGCCGGTCTTGCTCCTGCTGCTGCGTGATCTCGACTTGCTGGTGGCCATCCCTCATCCTCTCGATCGGGCAAATCCCTGCGCCGCCCCACAGATACCCGCGTTGGCGTGCGGTAACCAGACCTGATGCCCTGCGGCACGTCTGTTGCGATGGGGTCGTCCCAGGCCGGAGGCGTTCGCAGCACGGATCATCGGCATGGTCGAGGATCTCTCGTCGCAGGGAGCCTCGCCGATCTACGTCAGCCCACGGGCTGGCAGCCGGCGCGACCGCGGCCGCATCTACGATTTCGCCGAAACCGTGGCCAACCACAGCGAGTTCTGCGGCACCTGCTTCGACCCTACAGGCCACACCCTGTTCGTAAACCAACAGGGCGGCCGCCCCGATCCCTCCGCCGTCACCTACGCGATCACCGGCCCCTGGCGCCGCCCTCGATCCCAGCGAACTTGAAGGCCTGCGTCCAGAAACGGCCCCCCTACGGGACCGAGTGCCTCGAGCCTCAGAGGATGCGCACCTAGCCGTACACAGCCGCGCTAGACGGCAAACAACACCGGCACCCCTCGGCTTCGTTACGGGGACCCCGCTGGGTGGGGACTCCCTCCTTATCGAGCAGCTGGAGGGCGAGCCGCGTCTGTCGGGCCGCGGACCAGATTCAACATTGACGCAGACGCGAGCACTGCGGACAGGACGGCCAGCGTCTTGCGCTAGGCGGCGGGACCGACGCCATCGCCGCGCATTCTGGGCGGTGGCTCCTCGAGCAGCACCGGATTGGTTAGGCGGTGGCGTCGAAGTCGCGCAGAGGGTCGGCAGCGCGGGCGGAGGAAGGAAAGGCGACGCGAAGTAGCTGCCGACTTCGAAGGGGTCAGGCGGCGGGGGCCTTGAGCCGCACCTGGATCCGGCCGTCGGTTTCGCGGACCTCGAAAGAGGGTTGGCCTTGGGTAGCCGGACCGCGATCCAGCGATCCGTCGTCGAGGCGGAAGCGCGAGCCGTGGCATACGCACTCCACGACCTCGCCGTCGACCCGGCCGTCGCTGAGCGAACAGCCGCGGTGTGAGCAGCGGTCGTGCATCGCATGGAGCCCTTCGCCGTGGCGCAGCAGCATCACCGGGGTGTCGTCGACGACTGCGGCCCTGGGGGTGCCGTCGGTCAGGTCATTCGAGGCTGCGGCGTCCGTCCAGTCGGTGGGGCCGGGGTCATAGGCGGTCTGGTTGGGGCCAACCCCCTGCGCGTAGGCCATGTGAGCCCCGAGGAAGCCGCCGGCCGCCAGAGCACCCGATCCGGCGAGACCCAGCGCCTTGCCCCTCGCGGTGTGGCCCCGGCGCCGGGCCAGCAGTGAGGCCGCGTACAGGGCGAGTGCCCCCGCATTGGCGGCGGCGTGCGCCAGCCCGACGCGCCGCACGCGAGCATCGGCGGGCTCGGTGTCGGCCCAATCGTTGGTGCCGGTCGCGGCGGTCGGAGGATAGGAGGCCAACCCAACTGCGATCAGCCGCTCGGCAGCCCTGCCATCGGAGTCGCCGCCGATCACATCGAGGATGGTGGCGCTCAGAAACGAGCCGATCACGAGGTCAGTCAACAGCGGGTGCAGGGCGTGCCCCAGCCACCTACCGGCGAGCGCATCCTTCACGGTGCCCGCACCGATCCTGCCGCGCACCTCCTTGGCGATCGCCCTGCCCGGGCCGTCCAAGGCCTCGGCATTCTCTAGCGCTTGGACCGCACGAACCTGAGGGCGGTGTTCTGTCGAAGGCATGACCGCCCCCTACCCGCAACTACGCAACAAGAACCCACGCGACCACCGACCGTCGGTCGCGACTCTTTCGAGGCTCGTTGAACTTGGCGCTCGAGGTCAGCAGGAAGATCACGAGCGCCGGCTTAAAGCCCAACCCGTCGTGGTGCGGTACCGGACGCCGCCGGGCTGCTGTCCGGGCGGCCCTCCACTGGGGTGCCTGCGCCACTGCTTTCTGGCGGCGCCGCGGTACCTACGTGAGGGAGCCAGTTCACCGTCTTGTGGTCCGCTCATCCTCTACGGGAGTGGGGCGATTCGATTTAAAGTTCAGCGCAGCGCAGCGCGACGCAATCGCGCACGCACTCAATGTGGAGGGGCTGACCGCGCCCGACGCCACGGCACGCGCAGGAACGGCCGGCTCGGCGACCTCCCACCGTTCGACATGGCCGAGAGCACAGCCCGAGAGATCGCCGCTCGCTACCGGCAGCAAGCACCCGACGCCACAGCCCGGCAACGCGTTCAGCACCAGGAGCGATTGCTTGACGTCGGGCTCGGGCTGATGCAGCGCGAACTCGACCGCCTCACCGAGGCCTCCGAGCGGGGTCAGCTGACAACGCAGGAGGTCACGCGGCTGTCCAAGATCCTCCGCACCATGAGCGACCTGCAGGCAGTCCCGCCCCCTCGCCCGAAGACCCGCGATCCCTAGCTCAGCCCCGGCGCAATTCCGACGTGCTTCGGCGCATGCTCGCCGACATGCACCAGCGCCCGTAGTACAAGTCCGTTAGCTAGCGGAGGACGTGCGGCCGGTGCCTGCCCTGGCGCGCGTGACCGAATACCATCGCCGCGATGTCCTGGAGGTTCCGTTGACCCAGGTTCTTGTCACTGGCGGTACCGGGTTCCTTGGCGGCTGGTGTGTCGCTGAGCTGCTGAATCGCGGGCACAGCGTCCGGACCTCGGTGCGCGACCCAAGCCGCGAAGACGCCGTACGTGCGTCGCTCGCGGGCGCCGGGGTCGAGCCGGGCGACAGGCTGACGGTCGTGACGGCGGACCTGATCCGCGATGACGGCTGGGCCGAGGCGGTGGCCGGCTGCGACTATGTGCTTCATGTCGCGTCGCCGTTTCCGTCGGCGCAGCCTAAGGACCCGGACGAGCTGATCGTTCCTGCCCGCGACGGGGCGCTGCGGGTGCTGAAGGCGAGCCTCGACGCCGGCGTCAAGCGAGTGGTGATGACCTCGTCGGTGGCGGCGGTCCGCCACGGGCGGGCCGCCTCGCCCGAGAAGCCCTACGACGAGACGGATTGGACCGACGGCGCGGACACGACGCGGACCCCGTATGTGCGCTCCAAGACGATCGCCGAGCGTGCGGCCTGGGACCACCTGCGCGCTGCGGGCGCCGAGGACCGGCTGGCGACGGTGAGCCCCGGTGCGATCGTGGGGCCGGTGCTGAGCGACGACCGCTCCTTTTCGCTGCAGGTGATCGAGCGGCTACTGGCCGGCATGCCGGCGATGCCCCGGCTCGGGTTCACGTTCGTCGACGTCCGCGACGTTGCCGACCTTCACATCCGCGCGATGACCGACCCGGCGGCGGGCGGTGAGCGCTTCCTCGCCACGGACCGCTTCCTCTGGATGGAGGACGTCGCCGCAATTCTGCGCGACCGTCTCGGCGCTGACGCCGCCAAGGTGCCCAGCCGAGTGGCGCCCAACCTGATGGTGCGTGCGATGGCGCTGTTCGACCCGAGTATCCGCTCGGTCGTCAGCGACCTCGGCAAGTCTGCCGCCTACTCGAGCGAGAAGGCGAGGTCCACGCTCGGCTGGTCGCCGCGCCCGATCGAGGACTCGATCGCCGACTCGGGGCGCAGCCTGATCGAGCACGGGGTGGTGGCCGGGAACCGTGAGGCCTCCTAGCGACTTTAAGGCGTCAGCCCATTTAGGATGGGCGGCCATGCGGGAGGTTGACCGGAGGACGTTTCTTAAGCGGTCTGCGGTGTTTGGCGGGGCGCTGTCGTTAGCGGGGCCGCTTGAGGCTTTGAGCGCTAACGCGGCAACTGGCCGCCCGTTTAACGGCGGCGGGTATGGGCCGCTGTCGGATGTGGGAGACCTGAAACTGCCGCGGGGTTTTCGTTACCGAGTGATCTCCAGAGCGGGCGACCTGATGAGTGATGGCAGCCCCACGCCAGGGGTGTTTGACGGTATGGCCGCCTTTCGCGGGCCACGCAATACGACTGTGTTGATCCGCAACCACGAGAACCGGCGGCTTCCCGAACGAGATCCCGGTCGTCGTTCCGTCTGACAAGCGCTATGACGCTGATGGGTCCTACAACGGCGGCAACACCAAGCTCGTACTCTCGCCCAGCGGACGGGTGCTGGAAAGCTTCGCGGTACTCGGGGGCACCTCGACCAACTGCGCGGGCGGACGGACACCGTGGGGATCGTGGATCACGTGTGAGGAGGTCTTTGACTCCGGCCAGCGTCCTCACGGCTACGTGTTTGAGATCGACTCGCGCGCAGCCGGCCCGGTGCCCGCAACCCCGATCCGCGGCGCCGGGCGCTTCGTTCACGAGGCGGTAGCGTGGCTTGGGGGAAAGCTGTACGAGACCGAGGACCGACCGACCAACGCCGCCCTGTACCGCTACGTCCCGGACGGCCGACCCCGCGGACCCGGGCAACTTGCCCGCACGAGCGGCGTGCTGCAGGCCTTAGCAGTCAAGGACCGTCCCAATGCGCACACAGCGAGCGGTTGGCCGGTGGGCGTCCCGTTTGGGATCGAGTGGGTCGACATCGACGACCCCGAGCCTGACAGCGACGCGCCCCCGAGCGGGGTTCGCTTTCAGGCCGAGGCCAAAGGCGCAGCAGCTTTCGAGCGCCAAGAGGGCATGTGGGCGGCGGACGGCAAGGTCTTCTTCGACTGCACCACCGGCGGTGCAGCCGGCGAGGGCCAGGTTTGGATGCTCGACCCGCGCAGCCTGGACGCTGACGCTGATCTACGAATCGCCCGGCAGCCACGAACTCGACAACCCCGACAACATGGTCGTAGTCCCACGCACGGGCGACCTGCTCCTATGCGAGGACGGCAGCGACAGCCAATTCCTCCGCGGCCTGACAAGCGATGGCCGCATCTACGATTTCGCCGAAACCGTGGCCAACCACAGCGAGTTCTGCGGCGCCTGCTTCGACCCCACCGGCCACACCCTGTTCGTAAACCAACAGGGCGGCCGCCCCGATCCCTCCGCCGTCACCTACGCGATCACCGGCCCCTGGCGCCGCCCTCGATCCCTAGCTCACTGAAGGCCTGCGTCCAGAAACGGCCCCCCTATGGGATCGAGTGCCTCGAGCCTCAGAGGATGCGCACCTAGCCGTACACAGTTGCGGGCGGCGAACAAGTGCCCCGGCACCTCGAGCGGCGTAGCGACAGGCGTCGGAGGAATGCCTGATCGGCTCTCCCGCCGAAGCTAACCGCGTGTCCGGTGGCTTACCGGCGCAGTAGTCGCTTGGTGCGTGTGCCGAGCGCGGCCTCGTGGTCTTCGAGGGATTTCCCGATGAGCCAGAAGGTTGGTGGCCAGAGGCCGACGAATAGCGCTCGTCGCTCGGCGTTTCCGCGCTCATCCTGCCCGAGTGTCTTGGCGCGGATCCAAAACCGACGCACAGGCCGATCGTGCCGAAGCAGCCCGCCTGAAGGTGCCAGCCTCGAAGCCCTGCCCTGTAAAGGTGCTTGACCAAACGGTCAGCTTGACTGATCGGCCCCCGCGGCGAGTTCGCGCCGTGAAAGCGGGGTAAGGGCACTAGGTGCCTCAGCGGCAGCCAGTGACCAAACGTCTCTCAACGGCCGCCCGGTGGCCGGCTGGCATCGCGCTGACTTCCTTCCGGTACCTGTGGCGAATCACGCCGGTTCACCGCTGGGAGTACGAGGGATCGGTGGAGGAGGACTCCCCTTCGCCGGTCCCGGAGGGGGCAAGCCTGACCGAGATCCAAGCGGTCGAGGATGGAGTCGGGCCGCTGGTGCATCGGTTGTATTGGACGACGATCCGTGGTGCGGGGCTCACCCCTGAAGCGCTCGTCGAACGCATCGCTGAGGACCTCGACAGGATCGCGCCGTCGGAGTTCGCGACGTTCCAGAAGCTGGAGGGCGAGAACGGGAAGTTGCGCGTGGGAGACGCCTATGTGGTTCGGATGCCCGGGCCCTGGGATGGCCCGGTGCGAGTCATCGACGTCGGCCCGTCCTCATTTCGCCTGGCGACGCTCGAGGGCCATCTCGAAGCCGGCCAGATCGAGTTTCGCGCAGCGCGGCGAAACGCCACACTTGAGTTCGCGATCGAGTCATGGGCACGCAGCGGCGACCGCCTCAGCGACCTGCTCTACACGCACCTGCGAATGTCGAAAGAAGTCCAACTCCACATGTGGACGACCGTGCTCGAGCGAGTCGCACAGCTCTCCGGAGGAGAGATGTCCGGCGGGATCTCGGTCATCACGCGACGCGGAGGGGCAGACGACCAGACTCGCGGGACCGGCACGAGCCGGCGGCGCGAACTACGCCTTCTCGCGGACCTCGCGAGCAGACCCGTCAATTTCGGCCCCGACGACGTTGATGGGACACCCCGGCAGGGGTGGCACGTCGACGACATGACCGAGCCGCTGCCAGCAGAGGCGTCCGGCGACCCCGTCCAGGGCGGGACCTGGGAGACGGCCCGCAGTCTGATGCTGCGCTACCAAGTAGCCGACCCGGCCGTCGTACGCGCGACCTATCGACGCGACGCGCCGCTCGCCGGGCGCGACATGCTGCTCCAGATCCGCTTTGCGGGGCTTCGCTTGCACATGGGAGTGCGGGTGGGTGAGGTCTATGACGAAACGCGCGAGGTCGACGGAAGGCAGACGCGCGTCTTCGGCTGGAACTACCGCACCCTGGAAGGGCACTTCGAACAGGGCCAGATGCACTACGAGATCTGGAAATGGCTCGACACCGGCGACGTCGACTTCCGGCTGCACGCATACTCCCGCGCGGCCCGAACCGGCCCGCTACTGCTCCGCGCAGGGTTCCTCCTCATAGGAAGGCAACAGCAGCTCGCCTTCTACCGCCAGGTCTGCCGGCGCATGCGTCGACTCACCGAAGCCGAACTAGAACTCCGCAAACGAACAACCCAGATCCGCTGACCCAGGGCGATTCAGCCGGAACTATTCGCCTTCGAGCTTGCCGAGCAGCTCGGAGGGCTCGATGCCCGAGCCCGGTGAGCATCTCCAGGTCCCGGTCAGGGTCGACGCTGTCCGGGAGCTCATCCTCAGCTCCATCGACGCTCTCCTGATCGCCGCGGCTACGAAGCAGGTCGAGCAGCTTCTCCTTGGGAATCTCCATGCCGGTCACCTCCATCTGAAGTAGAAGGGCGACGTAAGACCCGGCCCACCCGGCGCCGCCTATACGATCCAGCCCCGGAGGCCCCCCTCGAGGAGAGGCCCCGGGTGCTGGGATTGCGTCTAGCTCTTGCTGAGTTCGCGCTCGGTGGTTTGGAGGACACCGGCGCGGTTCTTGTGCTTGCGCTCGTAGTCGCGTACGGCCTTGATCTGTGTGTCGTCGCCCTCGGCGACCACGGCACGGACCTCGTCGACGCCTAGCTCGTCGTAGCCCGGCCACGGCTCGTCTGGCTTGGAGGGAGTCGATTCGGCTGGTGATTGTCGACGGTTCTGGTTCTTGCGCTCGTAGGCGTTGACCTTGGCCAGGTCGACCTGCGAGAGCTCAGACAGCTTCTCCTGTACCTCGTCCGCGCTGAGCGAGTCGTAGGCCGAGATCGCCAGGTCCGATTCAGAGCCACCGCTCCCTTCACGGTGCCCTCGGCGCGCGCCACCCCGGGTACCTTGCGAGTCTGACGAGCTGTCCGCTTGGCCTGCCCAGTACCTCTGCGGGCGGTGCGCTTGGCCGTGCCGCCCACTTCACGCAGTGTGTCGGCGGCGCCAGTCTCGCTCACGTCATAGGAGCCCTGACCGTCGAACTCCGCCCGCGCCACCCTGTCGGTCAAGCGCGGGATCTCCTTCAGCAGCCGGCCGAGCATCCGCTGCTCGTCTTCCAGCACCGAGTTGGCGAGCCGCTCGGTCTGGTGTCGCCCGCCGTCCGCGCGAGCCGCGCCAGCGCTGTATAGGTCGCGATCTCCAGCGCCTCAGCGGCACACGAGTCCTTCGCGTTCTTGAGCACCTTCTCCTCACCGCCGGTGCCGCGCACCAAATCGATCGGGGTCTTGGTCAACGCCAGCGCCTGCCCCACGACGAGTCTGCACGACCCCCAGCCCGAACTGAAGCGGGTTGCTGCCCTGCCCCAGCTCACCCAGTCGACCTCCACACGCTCGGCGTGAGAGCGGGTCTCCTGAAGATGGGTCTCCAGCCCATTGCGGTAGCTGCCCTTCGGCGTCATCGCGATCTGGGCCTGCAACTGGCGCACCAACGCCGACTCCGCCCCATGAGCCTCGTTTAGGTACTGCACGATCTTCTGGGTCTGCTTGCTACTCACGAGAGTCACTCCAATGGTTTGATGCTGCATTCGGTCGGTTGCCGGAACGATCAACGGCCCGCCCCGTTGGGAGGGCGGACCGTCCATCGTGTTCCGCTATGCCTACCCGCCGCCGAGTGCTAGGACGGGCAGGCGTAGCGGCTGAGCCCGACGGGCACATAGCCCCGCCGAGCAAGGCCTCCGGTTAGTAGCGGTTGCTGGTGCTGTCGTCGTCGTCGGTGTACGGCTCGGGGCTACCCGACTTGGCCAGGCCGCGCCCGACGGCGTAAGCGCCGACGAGGATCGCGACATACAGCCACGCCTGGCGGGCGATGAACTCATCGGTGCCGCCGGTGTCGCCGCCCTTGATCAGCATCGCGCTAACCAGGATGCCCACGACAGCGGCCACGACCATGAAGAACTCGGTCGTCTTGGTCGCTGCCTTGGTCTCGGTCATCAAGCGACGAGCCCGATCTCCAAACGACGGGGTGTCGTGCGATGCGTTGTTGCCCGGATGCGTGTCGCCACGGGTGACGTCTGTTGCTGCCATAACGGAAACTCCTTGAGGTAGAGGGGCCCACGCTGCGAATCCGCCGCGATCGACGGACCGGCCTCTCGGGTGAACTAGAAAATGGCAACGCGGCGGTAAACGAAGCGCTACCTGAAATCTGGGTACCCCGTACGAACACGGGCAAACCAACTGGGGGCAAAGAGCCGCTGAGAGACGCAAATCCTGCCCTATCGGGAGATGGCGACCGAGGTATTCGTGCTCGCGCCCGAGACGCGGTTGCCGTAGCGCCGCCGCGCGGTAGCGGCCAGACGCTTGGGAACCCCTCCTACTCCGTCCGTCCCTGCCGCGTGTGGTTCGCTGCGGGAGCGGGTAGTGGGTTCCGGCGTGGACTTCGTCAGACGCTGGGGCGCGACCGTGACGACGGCCGCCGCCGTTCCGCCGACTCGGGGTGAGCTGGAGGGCGACGAGGCGGTCGAGACCCTGAGAAGGGCGGGTCGGCGGCGCTTGTTTGCTGACTCGGTCACGCGCTTTCGCGCTGCCGACGGTTTTAGCCACTCGCGGGCGCTCGCTTTTCAGATCACGTTGACCCTGTTGCCGGCGCTGATCGCCGTCGTGGGGCTTGCCGCCGCCCTGGACCAAGAGGACTTTCGGCTCGTTGTGCGGGACACGGTTCAGGCCCTCGCGCCGGGCGCCGCAGGAGAGATCCTCACAGACGCGCTGCGGCAGGGCTCTGCCAGCGCTCGACGCGAGTCCGGAGAGACCGCGCTGGCGGCGGGCGCGCTTGCCGCTGCGGTGGCAGGGACCGCCGCCATGGCCCAGGTGGAGCGCGGCGCCAACCGCATCTACGGCGTAGAGCGCGACCGGCCGTTCACGCATAAGTACCTCACGGCGCTGCTGCTGGCCATGTCTGCCGGGGTGCTCGCTCTCCTCTCCCTGGTTTTTCTCATGGGTGGGGCCGCGATCCGAGATTCGGTGGACTGGAGCGAGGGGCTCGACGCCGCCTGGCGCGTCGCTCGGTGGCCTGTGGGGCTGGCGTTCGCCGTGGCCTCTGTGTCGCTGCTGTTTGAGCACTCGCCTCGACGGCGCCAGCCTGAAGCTTCCTGGCTTGCGTTCGGCGCGGCCTTCTCGGTCGTGCTGTGGCTCGCTTTCATGGCCCTGCTCGCCGTCTACATCGACGCCACCGACTCCTTCGGCGCGACCTACGGGCCGCTCGCCGGCACGATCGGCGTCTTGCTGTGGGCTTTTCTCACCTCGGTGGCGCTGTTCTTGGGACTCGCCTTCGCCGCACAACTCGAGGCCGTGCGGGCCGGGGTCCCCACGCCCCGCCGGGAGCAGGAACACGACGGCTGAGCGGGCGATCCGAGCGTGCCCTGCGCCACCTTAAAAAAAGGGCCGGGGCTGCGGCCCCGCGGAGAACCCGGACAGCGCCTACCTGCCGAGCCCATCCAGCGGCCTCCGCTGCGTCCGTCTCCTCCTCGTGCAGACTCTCCCAGGCGGAACTGCGCGCCGGTAGCCTCACTCGTCTCGCCAAGCGCCTCGACGGCCTGGCCGCAGTAGTTCCACGCCCATGGGCTCCAGCGCGCGACCTCGGTCTAGATCCGCAGGTGCTTGTACGCGGTGTGGGTCTCACCGAGCTCGAGCAGCGTGTAGCCGAGCCCGAAGTGACCCTTCATGTCGCCGGTCTGAATCACCTGCTTCCAGACGGTGCAGCGTCGACCGGGTCATCGAGCGCGATCGCCAGGCCGAAGACGCGCCGGGCGGCCAGGCAGGTGTCGCCCTACGTGGACATCATTTCGGTGGCCTCGCTCTTGGTCTCGCCGGCCTCGTCGAGCACAGCAGTCTTCTTGCCGTCGAGCGTCCCAGCGAAAGCCGTGCAGCGTTTCTCGGTCTCCGCCGCCTCTTCGCCCATCTGCTCGAGCTTGCCGCGCAGCTCCTCGTCCTCGGTGAGTTGCCCAACCTCGTCGGTCGCGCCCTGGGCAGCCATGGCCAGCCCAAGCACCTCGCCGACCTTCTCTCCCAGCACCGTCAGTTCAGCCATTCGGGAACCTCTTCGCGATTTGGATGCGAACCGGCTGATACCCACGCCGCGCCCGTTCAGTCGGGTTTGCTCGGCGTGGTTGAAGGTAGGTCAGGTCAGCGATGCGAATCATCACGTGGAACGTTGCGCGCCGGACCTCGCTGCTGGCCGATCAGGCCACTGTCCTGAGCTCACGTGCCCCGGATGTGGTTGCGCTCCAGGAGGTCACCGTGCGCACGCTGCCGCTGTGGAAAGCAGCCTGCGAGGTGCTCGGGCTCGCGCACGTGATCACCTCGCTCGAGGGGTGGACCGGTCGCCGTGGAGATTCGCGGCGAGACGTTCGAAGTCGGGGACGTAGAGACCCTGGTCGTGGCGACGTTCGCTGGGCGGCCTTGGAGTACACCCGCATGATCGACCGGCGCGACGAGCTCAAGGAACTGAAGTGGAGTTGCCCGACGACGGGCGGCTTCCAGCACTGGCACGCTGGCCGCTGCCCGAGGCGGCGTTCGTGGACATGGAGATGGGACTCATCCGCCCGCGGGCGGGTACCGGCTATTCGACAAGTCGGTCGGGCGCTGGTTCATCAAGCGCTGGGCAGAGCAAGCCATCGACGGATTGCGTCAGACACTGGTCTTGCCGCGAACGCCCACGGTCCATAGCCCGACGCGGGCGCCGGGAGTCGAGACTCCTACCGCCCGCGTCTCAGCGCTTGACCTGACGTTGTCGGACCTCCAGGATCTCCGGCTGGCCGGGGTCGATCCCCACCTGCTGAAGGATCGGCATCAGCTCCTCGCCGTGGGCTTCGAACTGCTCCTGAGGATCCCAGACCGTCACTCATCCGAAGCGTGCCGTCTACGATCGAGCAGACGCGCACGTCCTGCCTCGTCGTAGCTGACTCCTCCAGAGCGGAAACGCGGACTAGCCAGAGCTCGACGACACGAGGATGCTCATGCGTGTGCTCCCTGCTTTGGGGTCTGACCGACCCTACCCGCTCAGCGCAGCCGGTCACGACGGGTTCATCCGGCCGGGCGAGAAGGCGCGCGTCACGTCAAACGTGGCCCACGCAGGCAACCCAGGGGGCGCGAGCTTTGCCTTGCCCGTCAGGCGCTAGCGGGCTCCGGGTCCGGCCGGACGATGACCGTGTCCGCGACCGGGATGATTTCGTCGACTGGTAGCTCGGCCGCCGAGGCGTGCTTGCGGATCGCCTCCGGGCTGCTCGCTTGGTAGATACAGACAGTGCCGACAGAGCCGTTGTCCTCTTCCAGCACGTAGCTTCGCACCCAGCTCACGTCGTCGGGCATCTCTTCGCCGACCGCGCTTGATCGTTCGGCGGCAGCTTGGAGTTCCTCAGGCGAGCGCCAGCCACTTCGCCGGAGAATCACGTAGGTCTGCATCTGTCCCCCTCGATCGTGTACCGCGACGCTAACCCTCGGGCGAGGTTCTCGCAACCGCAGCCTTGACACCAGCAGACTGTCCCTTCTTGACGGCCACGTTGGGCTGATGGAGCATGCGCATCCGTTGCCTACGTCAGCTCGAAGGAGGCCCGATGCCTGGTTTCGCGTTCACACTTCCTGTCGTGCCAGGGAAGGAGGAGCTGGACCGCAAGACGCTTGATGAGATGGCCGGCTCCCGCCGTGAGGAGTACGAAGCTGCGCTCAGGGACGCGGGGATTACTCGCCAGACGATTTGGCACCAGGAGACGCCCAACGGGACGATGGCTGTCGTCTACGTCGAGGCCGAGGATGGCGAAGCCGCGGTCGCGCAGTTTGGCTCCTCGCACGAGCCTTTCAACACCTGGTTTCGTGAGCAGATGGAAGAAGTTCATGGCATCGACATCTCCGAGTCGGGCCCGCCAACAAGGCAAGTCCACGACGTACAGCTCTGACGAGAACCGGGTCACCCATAAGTCGGTCATTAGCAGGGGAATCGAGCCGGATCAGGCGCAAAGCCAGGCCCAGAGCGGGTCGGCGATGTCACCCATCGGAGAAATGCGGTTGACAGAAGGCGCAACTTCCGCATAGGTTCGGCCCCGAAACGTCCGCAAAGAGCGGGACGACATAACCGGGGGAGGTAGCGATGAAGTATCTCGGCGGCAGGGTCAGGTCGAGACTCGCGTTGTTCGTGGCGCTGCTGGTTCCAGCGTTGACGGCCAGTTCGGCCGTCGCGGCCACGCCGACGAGTCCTTGGGACCCGCAGAAGGCCAACGTGCCACAGGTGGCGTGGCGTGGCGAGCAGGTTCGCCTCGTCAAGTGCGACCCAGTTCTGGAGGGCGCCTCCAGCTTCGACTACACGGTCGAGGAGTGGAGCGGCCCGGGGCGCGACCCCAGCGTCGAGTCTCCGACGATCACTCGTCTGAGCCCGACTTGCGTCGCGGCCGACATCGTGACCCTTGACCCGGGGCTCGCCCGGGTGAAGCTCGTGGTGAGCAACGAGGCCGGCACGCCGATCCTCAAGCACCAGTTCCTCGTGATCTGGCTGACGATCGGGACACCCGCAATCGACGAGGTCGGCGCGTCTGACCCGACCGGGACCTCGCGTCTGGGCGATCCCGCCGGTGACGGCGTGTTCAACGCCGGTGGCGCCGTCGGGCGAGTCCAGGTTCAGGTGAAGGGCACGTTCCCGCACCCACTGGGCCCGGGCGGCAAGTTCACCTTGCCCGACGACTGGGCGACGATCGCCGAAGCCCTGGCGGACGACGCCGACTCCAACCCGGCCAATGACACCGGCTTCTGGGACATCCACGACGACCGGACCAAGAAGGAGGACCACCGTCCTGGTTTCTGCCCGGACAGGGTCCCCGTGCCGCCGCCCGCGGTGGATGCAGTGGACAACTGCCGAGGAAATCCCGTGAACTACGGTGAGGCGGGCCCGTTCTCGCGTTACTTCGGTGACGGGATCATGGCGCTCGGCCCGTTCGATCCGAACCGCCCGGAGCTGACGCTCCTGAGCGACGGCAAGCTGGACGCGGACGACGCGCCCATGCCCGCCGTGCGCGTCGATGTGAGCATCGCCCCGAACACGGGGTCGGCGACCGACATCGGCGGCGTCGGCTCGCTCGAGAAGGCCGACAAGGGCGAGGTGTACAGCCGAGACGGCTCGGGTGCCACCACGGCCCACAACCTGTATGCGCCGTTCTACGGGGCATACATCCCATCCACCAGTCGACCGGGCATCGCGTCCGGGGTCGACGGGCCGGCGCGGGGGAACAACTTCCGCGGCTTCCTGGTCGACGGCTTCTACGACTACTGGAACATCGCCGAGACGTTCAGGACGGCGATTCCGACGGACACCAACTGCCTGCGGCTAGTGACGCCGCGGGAGCCTCGCCAGACACCGCGCGGCGCGCAGTCGGTGGCCGTGTACACGGATGAGCACGGCGAGGCCCAGGTGGCGTACAGGCCTGGCACCGGGTTCTACTTCGACAACCTGCCCGTCGTTCGGAACGACAACAACGGGTGCGACCTCGAGGGAATCCGGACACTCGGAACATCGGCCATCTCGGCCGTGGCCCGATACCCCTACCAGCCGGTCAGCGACCCCGACAAGGCGTCGGCCACACTGACCAAGACGGTCAAGTCACTGTTCACGAAGTTCGTCTCCTACTTCCCGAAGGGACCGGGAGCGGCAAACGAGAACGCCCGCATCGTCGTCGTGCACGCGCAGGACATCGACGGCACGCCATTCAGGAATGAGCGGGTGTGCTTCTTCGTGGACGACGAGGCCGATGGGGCCTTCGGGTTCACCGGCGCGACCGGCCGGGCCGGAGCGAGGCTCACGGTTGGCGGTTCCGCCGCACCCGAGCTCGGCAGGTCGGATATCTGCCGGTATACGGATGCGAACGGCAACGCCGCGATCGAGGTGATCAACAGCGATCCGCAGAAGATCAACGTGACCGCGTTGTTCGTGGACGAGGGGCTCCTGCGAGACATCGACGTGGACTTCGCGTCGGCGAACTCGTCCGGTGGCCCCAACCCGCCGGCCAACGGCACGAGCCCCGTGCCGCCGACCGGAGGGACGGTCAGCGTTCCGCCGACCGGGAACCAGCCCACGCCCGCGACGCCTCCGGCAGGTGGCAACGCGTCGGGTGCACAGGCTCCGCCTCAGGTGGCTGGGATCCTGACCTCACCGTCGGTCCGCGCCGCAGCACCGCGTGCCAGCAGCAAGAAGAAGGCACGCGCTGCGACGCTCAGGATCGCCCGCCTCTCAAAGAAGGGCGGGAAGAAGTACCTGGTGATCAGCATCAAGAGCCAGAAGAAGTACGAGACCGTGAAGATCCGGCTGATCGGGAAGAACGGTCGAACGATCAAGCGGTGGTCGCGCAAGTGCCGCGCCAACCGCGTGACCAAGCTCCGGGTCTCCACTCACGCCCGGAACGCGAAGGTGGTCATCAAGAAGTAGGGAGGAGCCCGCATAGGGACGAAGAGGGGCCCGCTTCGGCGGGCCCCTTTTCGTTGCGGGCTCACGGCAGGCGTGGGTGCTCGGCCGTCCATGACTCCACGTTCTGCTCATAATCTCCCGAATGGTTCTCTCGATGTCGTACTCGAGTGCCCAGCCCGGATAGTCCGCCTGGAACTCGCTCAGATCGCTGTACCACCGCCGGTGGTCGCCCTTGCGTTCCTGATCGCTCAGCTCCCCGTTCAGCGACCGCCCACGACCTCCTCGCAGGGCTTGATGGCCTCTACCACGGAGCAGTTCGCCTGACGGCCGCCGCCGATGTTGTACACGGCCGCCTTGGACGGTCGCCGATGGAACTCGGCGATCGCGCGGACGAGGTCGCGACTATGGATGTTGTCGCGGACCTGCTTGCCGCGGTAGCCGAAGACGGTGTAGCGCTGACCCGTGACCGTGCATCGCACGAGGTAGGAAAGGAAGCCGTGCAGCTGAGCCCGGCGTGGTTCGGACCAGTCAGACAGCCACCCCGAAAGCAGACTGTCGACACTCCGAACAGCAAGTGCGTCGAGCGATCGATCGGCATCGACGTGGTCTGGGGATCGGAGGCGGCCCAGTCATGGGAGGGCTGGGCGGCGGAGTGGATGACGAGCTCGAGGTCACGCGCGTGTTCGCCGAAGACCTTGAGCCACCTCGCCGGTAGCGAATCACCTTCAGGAATCCTGGCCCGAAGGAACCCTTTCCTACTCCGCAGCTGGGCGCGCGCAGCGGCTCCGCCTCAGATTGCAACGCGTGTTCGACTGAAGCACGCGCGCAGATCGCTCTCATATCGTGGCTCGGTGGGGAGGCATGGCAGATGTCGCTGATCGAGAACCTTCGACAGATGGAGCGCGCCCGCGAGGCGTACTGGCTCAGCCACGGCTCGACCTCGCCCATCAAGCTCCACTGGCGAGCCGTCACCGTCCGGCACTGCTTCCACGTGCTCCCCGGCGAGTCGATCCTCGAGATCGGCGCCGGCAGCGGGCTCTGGACCGAACGCCTGACCTCCGTGCTCAGGGGCGAGAACCCGATCACAGCCGCTGTCTTCAACTCCGACTTAGCTGACCAAGCGTCAGAGCGGCGGCTCGAGAACACCGACGTGGCGCTGGTAGGCGACCTCGGGGCGCTACCTGACGCGACCTTCGACTACGTGGTTGGAACGGCCATCCTCTGCCACGATCGCTATTCCGAGAACCTGAGACAGGTTCACCGGCTCTTGAAGCCCGGAGGGCAGATGCTGTTCTTCGAGGCCAACTACTGGAACCCGCAGGTGCTCGCCAAGAGCCTGGTGCCGGCACTTGGCCGTCGTGCCGGAAACGCGCAGTGCCAAGTGGGCATGCGCAAGTACAGGTTGATGAAGGCCGCGTCGAGCCAGGGGCTGACCGACATCGAGATCGTCCCTTACGACATCGTGCATGCGCGCACGCCCCGGCGGCTGATCCCGGCCATCCAGCAGACAGCCTTCATCCTGGAGCACGTTCCAGGTCTGCGCGAGGCGTGCGGAACCCTCTACATCTGGGCCGCGAAGCCCGGCGAACGGCAAACGCGCAGAGCCACCGTCAGCCTCGCCCACCACGAGGAGCTGCGGGGATCGACGTCCGTGGTCGTCCCCTGTCGCAACGAGGAGATGAACGTGCCCGGCCTCGTAGCCGGCCTGCTGGACGCCTATGGCGACTATCTGGCCGAGATCATCATCGTCAACGACGGGGGGAACGACGACACAGCGTCCGTCACGCGCAGGTTGGCGCAGGACGAGCCGAGGATCCGGCTCATCGACAGGTCTCCACCAGAAGGGGTCGGGCGGGCGCTCAAGGAGGGCTATGGCGCCGCCACCGGGAGGTACATCCTCTCCATGGACTGCGACTTCGCGCTGATCATTCCCGAGCTTCGAGATCTCTTCGATGTCATCGCCGCAGGGCATGCCGGCGCCATCGGCAGCCGCTTCTCCCACGAGTCCGTCCTCATCAACTACCCGTTCGCCAAGATCGTGGCCAACCGCGCGTTCCACCTGCTCGTCAGGCTGGTTCTGCACCGGCCGGTCAGAGATATCTCGAACAACCTCAAGCTCTACCGGTCAGAGATCCTGAAGGAGCTGGAGATCAAGCGGCCGGACTTCGGGGCGAACGCGGAAACGGGGCTCCAGCCCCTCGCGGCCGGACATGACATCAGGGAGGTCCCGATCTCCTGGATTGACAGGACCGACGAGATGGGCGTCTCCGACTTTCGAATCTTCCGGTTCGCGCCGAGCTATGTCCGTGCTCTGGCCGATCTCGCGCGCGTTGTGCGGGCCAGGCACGAGCGGCCCCACCGAGTATGAAAGTCGCCCGACTCAGGTCCATCGCGACTGCGCTCGGCGGGTTCGTGGACCGCAGGGCGTGGCCGCTGTTGCTCGTGGGCCTGACCGTGCTGATGGCGATGACGGTGCTGCTCGCCGATCGCAAGCCACTGTGGAACGACGAACTGTTCACGTACTACATCAGTCGCCTGCCCGGGACCGGCGACATGTGGTCAGAGCTGTCCACCGGGGTCGAGCAGACGCCGATCTCGTTCTACGTCGTCACGCGGGCGGGCCTGGAGCTCTTCGGCAATGGCACGGTTGCGATGCGCTTGCCCGCGCTGCTCGGCTACCTGCTGATGTCCGTCTGTGTCTTCCGTTTCGTGGCACGACGTTCCTCGCCTCTGTACGGGCTGGTGGCCGTGCTCTTTCCGATTGCCACCATCGCTCACGGCTACGCGTACGAGGCACGCGCCTACGGTCTCGTGCTGGGCTTCTCGGCCGCCGCGCTTCTCTGCTGGCAGCTGACCATCGAAGGGCCACACCGGCGGCTCGCCGCGCTGGGGACCGCCGTGAGCCTGGCTGCTGCTGTAGGCAGCCACTACTACGCGGTCCTCCTGGTCATTCCGCTGCTGGTTGGCGAGGCCGTTCGTTCCCGTGCCCAGCGGCGCGTCGACTGGCTCGCCGTCGGTTCCTTTTCGGGTGCGCTGGTCCCCCTGATTCTGTCCGGACCCCTGATCAGCGCAGCGGGTGACTATTCGACGACCTTCTGGTCCCTTCCGAGTTGGACCTCCGCGATGCGGTTCTATCCCGACGCGCTGCTCGATCGTGAACTGCCGGTCGCCATTGGCATCGTGCTCGGCGCGGCGGCCGTCATCGCGATGCGATCGTCGCGCGAGCCCGCTCGGCGGGCAGCGCCCCTCGTTCGGCCACCCGACCATGAGCTCGCTGCGCTGGCCACCGTGATACTGCTCCCCTTCTTCGCGGTGGCGCTCGGAAAATGGGCGACGGGCGCGTTCACGGAGCGGTCCGCGCTCGCTGCGCTCATCGGAGTCACGATCCTCCTCGCCTTCGCTGCATGGTGGTGGGACCGGGGTGTGCCGATCGCCGGAGTCTCACTCCTGCTCATCCTCACGGGATTCGCCGGCGTGCGAGTCGCCGAGCGCTATCGAGAGGTCACCGCCGAGGCGCAGGAGCAGGCAGAGGCATCGCGCTTTCTCCGACTCCGTGGCGACGTGCGGGAACCGGTGGTGATCGCAAACCCTCACGACTTCTTCGAGTTGAGTCACCGTGCGGTGAACGAGCGCGGCGGGCCGCGCTTGATCTACCTCGCCGATCCGGCGATGGCGCAGAAGTATCTGGGCACCGATGCGGTGGAGTTCGGCGTGGTGGGGATGCAGAGCATCGCCCCCCTCCGCGTCGAGCCGTACCGGTCGTTCATCGCCTCTCACCGCAGCTTCCTCGTGTACGGGCGTTACCGCGCCTGGGACTGGCTCAGCTCGGCCCTCGAGGCCAGGGGCGCCCGCGTGCGGGTGTACGCGCACCCCAAGGCCGGCGGGGAGCTGGTCCGAGTGACGCTCAGCGGCTAGCTGGTCGCCGGTGCCACTGGGGCTTCGGGCTCACCCGTCGCGGGCGTGGGGGGCCGCCGCCTGAAGCGGCGCCTGGGACGCTTGACTTCCCGCGGGGCGTGCAGCACCAAGCGCGTGGTCCGGTGCCCGGATCCTCGAAGGCGCGTTGATCGCGAAGGCCCCCACACCCAAGGGCGCAGAGGCAAGCGAGGAAGCGTTGTGCACCAGGAGCAGAGCTACGGCCGCGGCCGCGCTGCGCAGCCCCGCCCGGCGACGCATCAGCTCATAGAACCGGAGGTTGATCGCGAAGTAGGCAGCCGCAAGCGGGGCGGCCAGACGGAATCGCCCCAGCGCTATCGCCCCGAGTCCCAGCGCGAAGGCCCCGGCGGCCACGCCGTGGCTGCCGCGCAGGTTCAGGCGGGCGGCCTGCGGTCCGCGCTCGAGCATCAGCGCCGTCCAGGGGGTGCCGCGGTAGAGCAGATCGGTGAGCAGCATCGTTCGAACCCGCCATCGCTTCAGGTGCGTGCCCTGGATCTCGGGATCGAGCCGGATCAGCTCGCCGGCGCTTGCCAGGCGCAGGCCCAGCTCGATGTCCTCGACGGAGGGCGAGCGAAAGCGCCAGTCATCGAACCCGTCGACCGCCACGAACGCCTCCCGGCGCACCGCGCCCAACCCGGCCCAGAACGTGGTGGCCACCCCTCCCGAGCTCTGGTGCACGTAATGGTGGAGCATGTTGCGGAAGGTCGACACCACGCCGTGGAGGGAGGGCAGGTCGTCGTAGGAACCGAAGACGGCCGCGAGCTCGGGCTCCGCCGCGAATGCTGCCCGGATCCGCGTGAAGACGTCCTCGTGGACGATCACGTCCGAGTCCACGAAAACCAGGATGGAGCCGGTGGCCCGCATGGCGCCCGCGTTGCGCGCCCCGGCGGGGCCCATTCCGGCGGGGGAGTCCACCACGATCACCTCTTGCGGGGGGTCGGCCGCAGCTCGGATGGCCGCGACGCAGCGGTCGGTGGTGGCGGGCCGATCGGTGGCGGGAACGATCACGCTGTAGGTGAGCTCCTCCGCGGCGGGGTCGAGTCCCTGGGCCACGCCGGCCACCGGGGCAGCGTCAACCGAGGGTGTCCCAGGCACACCCGCCTCGCGCCGAAAACGGGCACGCCGAAAAGATGGTTTCCCCGCCAACCTATGACCACGATAACCGCGGGTGCAGGTATGCGCCAGCGGGAAGGCTTGGCGCCGTAGCGCTATTCCACGCGTTTCGAGCGCCGGACGGCAGCTACCGCCCTCCCGGCCATGCGCACCGGGCCGAGCGCGATGTCCATGCGGCGCAGCAGCGCATCGTCCGCACCGAGCCGGGCTGCGCCCGACCGGTGCCAGAAGGCGGCCCAGACGTAGAGGTGGAAGGCCACCAGGAGACCGGCGCGCAGAAGCCCGGGGACGCCGTCCCCCAAGGCACGAGCGACCACGAAGTGCCTGTACACCTTCTCGGCGAGCGTGCTCAGCATCGTGCGCGCGCTGAACACCTGGCCGGCGTCGATCATGGCCTGCGCCTGGGCGGGTGCGTAGCGACGCACCCGGTCGATCGCCTCGGGGATGTTCCGGTTGCGGTCGTGCGCGAGTGTCAGCTCATCGCGGGGGGCAAGCCGCAGCACCCTGTCCTCGCCGACCTCGGGCAGCGCGTTGGGGAAGGCCGGCCACCGCACCTCGGCTCTTCGGTACATCCGCAGCTGAGGCTCGTAGCGCTGCAGCGGGGAAGTGGCCGGGTAGCCGAAGTCGAAGTTCATCCGCGGCACCACCACCGCGCCAACGTCCGGCCGTGCCGAGACCCGACGCAGCTCCGCGGCCAGCCCGCGGGAGACGCGCTCGTCGGGATCGAGCGCCAGGACCCAGTCATGGGTCGCCGCGTCGGCGACGACGTTGCGAACGGTCTCGACGATGGGCACGGGGGCGTGCGTGCACACGCGCGCCCCGGCGGCCCGCGCCAGCTCGGCCGATCCGTCCTCGCTCTCGAGGTCCAGCAGCACTATCTCGTCCGCCCACCCCACGGACTCGAGGCACGGCTTCAGCTTGTCGGCCTCATTGCGGCAGACGATGCAGACTGAGATCCCCGGGCGGGAAGGGCCCTCAGGTGCCGGCATCGGATCGGCCTCGTGAGAACGCTCGCCGGCGGCGGGGCGAACCATCGCCCGGGCCCGCACGCCGCCCCATCCCGTGCACAATGCCCGCGGCGGTGCCACCCACCACCAGGGCCTCCTCATGGATTGCGGCCCAGCGGCCGGTGAGCACGGCGGACGCGAGCACGCGGATCCGCAGGAGCAGCCACCCAGCCATCATCCGGGCGGCTCGGAGGTCGCCTTCGCGCAGGCGAAACACGCACGCGGCTCCCATGCCGTATCCGTACGGCACCCGCCGTTCGAGACGGCCCCGGCGGGTGGCGGGCTCGTGGAGGACTACCGCGCCGGGCTCATAGAGAGCCCGGCCGCCTGCTCGCAGCACGCGGTAGAACAGGTCCATATCGAGTCCACCCCGACCGGGCGTACCGGGTCCCAGACGCTCGTCGCAACCGCCGATGCGGTCGAACCATTCCCGCCGCAGCGGCGAAGTTGTTGCCGCTGCCGACTTCCCAGGGAGACGAGCTGAGGTGGAACTCGCGTCGCTTGGCGCTCCTCCGCGAGGCGACCGCGAAGGTCCTGTCGCCTGACCCCGGAAGCGGTAGGACGCGGCCGCCGACCAGTGCCAGCACCGGGTCGGCGGCGAACTCGCGCTCCAACGCCTCGGTCCAGCCGGGGTCGGCCACGCAGTCGTCGTCCAGCACGGCGACCACCGGCGCGGTCGTGTGACGGAAAGCAGCGTTCTGGCCCCCGGCGAGGCCCTTCGAGCCGCCGTCCACCCACCGGACCGGAAGCTCGGCGCAGTCGGCTCCGTCGGCCACGGCCCGGCTGGCGTGGCTCGAGCTCTGATCGGCCACCACCACCTCGGCCGGGGGCCGGCGGCCGACCCGCAGCGACTCCAGGCAGCGGCTCAGCGCCTCCGGCCGGTCGCGGGTGGTGATAGCCACGCCGATCATCGTGCTCCGCCCGTTGGCAGGCGGAATCGTGTTCCGGCGGTGCATGCCGCCTGTCACCGGCTCAGCCGGATAGGCCTATTCTGGCCCGGATGAATCCGCCGGACCCGTCGGTGCAGATGCAAGACGGCCCGACGCCGGCGAATGCCAGAGCCGTCGCGTCGCGCCGTTCGCCGTGGCTGGCGCTCTGGCCCTGGAAGGACGTGCTGATCTCGCTGACCATCAGCGACCTCAAGGTCAGATACGGACGGGGACGATGGCGGCTCGTCAAGTGGATCGCCGACCCGTTCGCGCTGGTGGGCGTCTACCTGGCGCTGGTCACCCTGGTCCTCGAGCGCCCGGGCGAGGCGCCGGGCCTGAGCCTGGCCTGCGCGGTCGTGCCGTTTCAACTCTTCACGACCACCATCGTCAACGCGATGAGCGCGGTCGCGGCGCGCCGCTCGATCGTCCTGAACATGGGCTTCAATCGTACGCTGCTGCCGCTGTCCGGAGCGCTGACCGAGACGTTGGCATTCGCGGCGAGCCTGCTCCTGCTGGCGCTCATGATGGTGGTCTACGGGGTCGCCCCGACGCTGGCGGTGCTCTGGCTGCCGGTGGTGATCGCGGCCACGCTGCTGCTCACGATCGGCGTTGCGTACCCCGCGGCGCTGCTGGGCATCTGGATGCCGGAGATCGGCACCTTCGTGATCAGCTTCGTGCGCGTGCTGTTCTTCATCTCGCCGGGGCTGGTGCCGCTGTCTCAGGTCTCTGGTGACGCGCACGACCTGCTCCTGATCAACCCGATGACTGGACTGTTCGAGTCCTACCGCGACGTTCTGCTATATGGCGATTCGCCGGGCGCCCTGGAGCTGCTCTACCCCGCCGCACTCGGCGTCGTGCTCCTGCTGGTGTTCGTGCCGGTGTTCCGCTCCGAGCAGCGCCAGTTCGCAAAGATCATGGAGTCCTGATGAGCAACGGGGACGGCCATCACTCCGAGGCGGCCGTTTCGATTCGAGCCAAGGGCCTCGGCGTGCGCTTCCTGTTCGATCGCTACCAGCGTGCGGTCACCCCGGCGCTGGCACGCCTGAGGCGCAGCACCACCCAGACATGGGGCGTGCACGAGATGGAGTTCGCGATCGCCCCGGGCGAAGGCGTCGCGCTGATAGGCCCGAGCGGATCCGGCAAGACCACGGTGCTGCGCCTGATCGCCGGCGTGCTAAGCCCGGACGCCGGGCGTCTGGACGTGAACGGGAGGGTGGGCTCGCTGCTCTCGACCGAGGCCGGTTTGCTCGGGCAGCTCACGGGAAGGGAGAACGCCGCGCTGCTCGGGGTCCTGGCGGGCATGTCTCGAGCCGAGGCTGAGGCCGCGCTCGAGGCGATCAAGGAAACCACGCGGCTCGAGGATGCTTTCGAGCGGCTGGTGCTCAGCTACTCGGAGGGGATGAAGGCCCGGCTCGGATTCGGTGTGGCGGACCACATCGAGCCCGACATCCTCGTTCTCGACGAGGTCCACGAGGCGCTCGATCACGAGTTCCGGGAGATCGTGGCCGACCACGCGGCGCGGACCCTGACCGCGGGCGGGATCGTTGTGGCGGCCGGGCACGATCACCCGCTGCTGGCCACCTTCTGCGGCCGGGCCCTGTGGCTTGCCGACGGCAGGGTTGTGGCCGATGGGCCCTTCGAAGCGGTCCGGCGGGCATACCTCGGCGAGGGGGCCTAGCCGAGGAGCGATTCGTGCAGCGCGATGATGTGCTCGGCAACCGCGCGCTGCTCGAAGGGCTGAGCGCGCCGGCGCGCGCTGTGGCCCATGCGGGCCCGGCGAGCGGGATCGCTGGAGACCGCCACCAGCGCGCGCGCGAAGTCGGCCGGGTTGCGCTGCGCGATGATGCCCGCCTCGTCGTCCCCCACGAGCTCGCGGATGCCGTTCACGGGCGGGGCCACCACCGGCAGCCCGCACGCTGCAGCCTCGTGGGCCGCACGGCAGAAAGCCTCGTAGATGGTCGGAAGCACGAACAGGTCGGCCGCCCGGTAGCAGCGCTCGACCTCTGACGTGTACCCGAGGAAGCGCACGCGGTCGCCGACTCCCAGCCGCTCGGCCAGCGACGCGTAGGGCTCATTCCCGGCGCCCACGACCCACAGAACGTCGGGGCCGCCAGCCGAGCGGGTGGCCGAGGCAAAGGCCTCGATGGCCACCTCCAGCCCCTTGAGCGGCCGGTGCTGCTGGTCCACGAACAGCGCCACCACGGCGGTCGGCGGGACGCCATGCTCCTCGCGGAACCGCCTGCGGTCCTCCACGTCGGGCCTGAAGCGGTGCAAGTCGATGCCCCTCGGCATCACCGCCACCCGCGAGCCGGGATAGAAACGTCTCAGATCCGCTCCGCTGCCCTCGGAGATGCCAATCAACACACGCACGGCCCTCCGGAACCACCACCGCTCGAGCGCCAGGGTGAAGCGCTGACCCAGCTTCCAGCCGATCGAGCTGGAGCTGCCCTTGATCGGATGTGCCGGCGGTGGCCTGGTCATAGGCGGCGTGGCAGAAGGTGACCGTGTTGAGGTCGACGTCGTTCGGCACGACCGGCACAGGGCCGACGGCGTGCACGAGGTCGGCATCGATGCGCGCCACGCGCAGGCCGCCGGCTGCGAAGAACGCCACCCACCCGAGTCGGAACGACCCGAACATCGGCGTCGGCATCCGGCGCCAGTCGACCAGCGGGCGCAGCGCCTCGTCCAAGTCCATCGACACCACGGTGTAGTCGAAGCGCTCGTGACCGAGCGCGATCACGCGTTCCAGTTCCCCGCCGAGCCGCCAGCCCACGAACGTCACGCGCGGCCGTGTCATGAGGCGTCGCCGCCCCGCTCGGCCAACAGCGACGCGTAGAGGCCTTCGAACGCAGCCGTCGCGCGTCCCCAGCTGAGGTGCTCCGCCGCCAGGGTGCGGGCCGCGCCTCCCAAGCGGCGGCGAAGCTCGGGGTCGCCGAGCAGCGATACGAGCGCGTCGCTCAGCTCCCCGTCGCTCTCGGCGATCAGGGCGTGTGTTCCGGGCTCGAGCCCGAGGCCGGCGACCGCGCGCGGGGTGGCCACCATCGCCTTGCCGGCGGCCAGCGACTCGAGCACCTTGACGCGCATCCCGCCGCCGAGCCGAAGCGGGGCGGCCACCACGGCCGCGCTGTCCAGATGCGGGCCGACGTCAGCCACGCGACCGGTCACCACGATGCCCTCCCCGGCCAACCGCCGCACCGCCCGCGGTGGGGCGTCGCCGACGATCTCGAGCGTCGCCTCGGGGACCCGGGACCGCACGGCGGGAAAGATGTCACGCGCGAGTCGAACTGCCGCATCGATGTTCGGCGGATGCCCGAAGCTGCCTACGAACAGCACGCCCGGCGGCGCCTCTCCGACCGGGTCGCTGGGCCGCTCGGGAAGCGCGATGCCCAGCGGGATCGTCGCGAGCAGCGTGTGCGGCGCGAGCGTGGCAAGCGCCGCGCGATCCTGCTCGGTGAAGGCGACGACGGCCGTGGCGGCCGCCAGAACGCGCCGCTCATAGCGGCGCCAGGCGACGGCGTCCACGCGGCGGCCCACCCGCCGTAGCCCGCGCTCCCAGGCCACCAGGTCCCTGGCCGCAGCCGTCCCCGGCTCGTGCTCGACGAGAACCGTGGGCGGTGAGGGTCCGGGGAGCGCGGCCAGGTACTGGCCCATCACGTGAAGCTCCGCCTGCACGAGCTCGGGACGCCATTCCTGGGCGACCTCGCGAAGGCGTGCGGCAAACGCCGGCACCGACCAGTCGCTCGCCCACAGCGGTCTGCCGGTGATCAGCCCCGACGCCCGGCGAGCCGACCGGCTCGTCCGACCCGGCCCCTGCGACGGTGGTCGGTCGACCTCCACCGCCAGTGCGAGCCGGTCGCCCAGAGCGCGATCGATCGGCGGCTCGTGACCCGCGCGGAGATAGAGGGCGCCCACCTCGTGGACCTCGGCGAGGGCCCACAGCAGCTGTCCGGTCATCCGGCTCGCTCCGTGCGCGCCGTCCGGGTCGGGCGGGAAGGGCAGCAGGAAGAGCAGCCGCCGCGGCGATTTGTGTGTCACGCGACCCCCTCCACGGCTCGCCGCGCCTGCCAGCGGACGAGCTCCAGGAACGGTCGTTCGCCGCCGCTCGCCGTCCTGTGTTCGTTCAGGGCGTGGCGCAGCCAGCAGGCGTGAAAGGCCAGCTCGAGGGCGGCGGGGGAGAGCTGAAGGGAGGCGCGCAGGCGCTCCTGGAGCGGTGCCACCGACCGCGCGCGCGATCCCCCACCCACAAAGCAGCTGCGAAGGGCGTCGAGCCGGCTTCGGTAGCCGTCGCAGGCGGCGGCTGCGTCGACGACCGCGTAGATGAAGTCCGTCAGCGGAAGCCCCTCAGGCTCCGCCTCCGCCCAATCCAGCACGCCAACCGAACCGCGGCCGTCCACAAGCACGTTCCGCATCGTGAGGTCGTTGTGCCTTGCCACGGCAGGGATGCCGCCCGCGGAGAGCGCAGAGCAGCGGGCCGCCAGCCAGAGGCGGTAGGCGGCTTGGTCGGGGATCGAGGCCGCCAGCTCGGCGGCCGGGACCATGAGCTCCCGCTCGAGCCGGCCCCGGCTCATGCCCGCCGGCGCCGCCGTCGCGCGGTTCCAGCGCTCCTGCCAGGAGCAGATCGCCGCCGCGATCTCGGCAAAGCGCCCAGGGGCGCCCAGGAGCAGTTCGGCAGCCGGGCGGCCGCTCAGGACGGTCTCCACCAACACCGGGCCGCCGGCCACCCGCCCGTCGCAAGCAGCCGCGGGACCCGCGCGCCGGCCGCGCGCGCCTCAATGCCCAGGCCGTGGAGCTGGTCCGCCTCCGTCGAGCTCTCCCGGGCCACCTTCGCGACCCCCCATGGCTCGGCTTCCGCCGGAGCGAAGCAGTGCAGGACGGTCGGCCCGTGCGGCCCCCGCCAGCTTGTGGCCACGACGGCGTCCGCGGTCGGCCGCGTCCCCCCGCCAAGCCGCTCGACCCAGGCCACAAGCCGGTCGGCACGCGCGGGCCGGGCCACGATTCCGACCGCCGGCAGCGCGTCGGCCAGTAGCGAGGGTCCGAACGGGAGTGCGCGTGCTGTCCGAAGCGCCACCCGAGCGCGAGGCCGGGCCTCGATCTGACGCGCCAGCGCATGACTCCATGGCTCCTCCCGCAGTGGAAGCAGGTAGCGGGGAGGTCCATGGCCGGGAAGCTCCACCAGCGGCGGCTCCAGGACCAGGCCGGCATGGCGTAGGCGGCGCCGCGCCGCCCTGCGGCTGCGGCGCGGCACCAGCGCGTAGACGAAGCCGTCACCGGCCAGCCCGCGGGCGGCGTCGAGCACCGCGCGCTCCAGCCACCCGCTCTTCCGCAGGTCGGCAGGCGATGGAGCGATTATCGCGAGGTCCACGTCCAGGCTCGCCTGTATCGCGGCGCGCGGCTGCATCCATGAGGCACAGCGCTCTCCCAGCAGGAGCACGCGCTCCACCCGTCCCGCGGGATGCAGGAGCTCGAGCGGTGAGGGCGTGGTCACTTCGGCGTGCTGAGCAGATCGCCCGCACGCCCGGATGAGAGCCAAGCGACTGCCATCCGGACCTGCGGCCCGCGCGCCCACAGCGCTCGCACCCTGAGTGCCCGCAGCAGCCACCTCCGGGCACGCTCCGCCTCTGGGGTGCCCTTGCGCTTGGCGATCAGCCGCAGCCACGAGCGCAGCAACTCGATGTACATCCGATCGGCAACCGCATGGGTGGAGCCGGCCCCCAGATGGACGAACCGCGCCGGGTTCGAGAGCTCGACGCCCCAGCCTGCACCACGAAGCCGGGCGCAGAGATCGGCGTCCTCGCCGTACATGAAGAAGCTCTCATCGAAGCCCCCAACCTGGTCGAACGCCTCGCGCCGAAGGAGCATCGCGGCTCCCTGCAGGAACTCCGAGTCAGCCGCGCTGTGGCGCAGGACCTTGGCTCGCGTGCGCAAGGCGCCGTAGGCGCCGCTCAGAGTGTTCGGGAACGCCGCCCACGCCGCCAGCGCAGCGGGACTGAGCGGGGGCCGTATTGTCGAGCGCTGATCTCGTCCCAGCGCGTCGACGAGCAGCGGCCCGGCTGCGCCGAGCCGGGGGCGGCTGTGGGCGAACTCGGCCAGGCGCGCGATCGCGTCGTCCACCGGCCACGCGTCTGGATTGAGCACCAGGATCCAGCGGCCCTTGGTGGATGCGATCCCGGCGTTTGCCGCCATGCCGAAGCCGCCGTTATGTGGCCGCTCGATGAGCCGGACATGGGCGAACTCCCGACAGATGCGGCGGGTGTCGTTATCCGGCGAGGCGTTGTCCACGACCACCACCTCACCATGCCCGCTGCCGACCGCGGCCAGGCAACGTGGGAGACAGTCGCCCGAGTTGTAGGCCACGATCACGGTCGAGACGGCGCCAGACGATTCCAACGGGCCGGGATCTTGTCAGGGTCTCAGCCAGTCGACATATCGGCCACACGCTCGACGCAGGGGCACGAGGCGGCCGCGGTCGTCCACGCGCGTGGCGGCTACCCGCCCCAGCCGAATGAGGCGGTCGACGCTGCGCCGGCGCCGCGCGGACACCTCGAGCTCGATGGTCGCCCGCCGTCCCCCGGTCGAGATCCGCCCGGCGCCGAACAGGCCGGCCGGATCGTCGACGTCCGCGGGCAGCGTGGCGACAAGCGAGCCGGCGCGTAGGCGCAGGTCCACCGGGCTGGAGTAGGCGAGCGAGAGCTCCCACACCCCCGGCCCCAGCTCGACGGTCTGGACGAGCGACCCGCCGGGAGACATGGTGCCGGGTTCCTGCGGTGGGGCGCCGTCGGGTTGCCGCCAAGCCCCCTTGCCCGCAGTGAGCGGACGGGGTCTGACGAAGGCCACGCCCGGCCGTCGCTCGGCCCCGCACGCCAGCACCGCGCCGGGCTCCCCGCCCTCGGTCAGGATGCGGCGAGGGCGGGTTGGCCCGGTGCGCTTCCAGAGCACGAACCAGCGCAACCGGCGGACCGGCTCGAAGTTCGACGGGAAGGCCGAGGCATAGGCGGTGCGCGGTGCCACGACGTAGCGGTAGCGGTCCAGTTCCGCGGGCACCACGGAATCCACGTCCGGGGCGGACCCCCTGACCCCCGGCAACTTGCCCGGAACCTCGTCGAGGCGCCCGGAGAGGTACAGCGTTCGCTGGAATCCGGTCAGGCGGGCCCCGCGGAGATCCCAGGCGGCCCAGTCGCTGCGGCCCAGATACAGGGTCGGCTGGCCCTTGAGGAGCGAGCGCATGGAGGCCAGCTCGCCGGCTCGTTCATGAGGCCGCGGGACCGCCGTCCGAAGGGCCAGAGCGGTTGAACCTGCTGTGGCCGCGATGAACGCGAGCGCGGCCGCCGTCCATGCCAGTCGCCGGGGCAGGGTGGCACGCGCCGCGGTAGGCCGGCTCTCCATAAGGGCGCGCACCGCGATGAGCGTGAGCACCGGAGCGACGATCACGAGCGCCTTGCCGCTGTTGTAGGCGAGGGTGACCGGCCGCGCCACGAGATAGATCAGCGCTCCTGCGATCGCGGCCGACAGCAGGACGAGCTCGCGCCGGCGCCAGCACCATGCGAGCCCGTACAGAGCAACGGCGGTCCCGAAGGCGACTATCGACCAGAAGAGAGGCTCGTGCGACCTGGGCCGATAGCGAAAGTCCGACGCGGGCCACACGCCGAAAGCCTCGAGCGGTGACAGCTGCCCGCTGAAGTTGCCCCCCAGGCCGCGAGTCGTCACGAATGCGCCCGCCCCGCCGCTGTCGAGAAACCCGCCGCTGAGCGCGAGGGCCGCGGCGATCAGCCGCGCCGCCCGCCGCCAGTGCCACGGCCGCCGGCGAGGGGCGAAATGCAAGGAGCGGCCGTCCCGCCGCACGTCGTTCGAGCGGGACCAGCACACCCAACACGGCGCACGGCCATGCCAGCGCGGGCAACCCGAAGGCTGCCGCCCCGCCGGCACTGGTGAGAAGCAGTGCAAGCGCTCGCCTCCACCCAAGCGCGCCGTGTCGGCGGGCATCCCTCAAGATCAGCACGAAGCCGAGGAAGCAGCACGCGAGCACCAGCTCCTTGAAGCTGGCCTGCACGAAGTACGAGGCCGGGAGGTATGGCAGGCCCACCAGCGCGGCGCCGAGCAAACGCCGGCCCGGGGACAGACCGTCGAACCCGGCGAGGGCGGTCAGGCCCGTGAGCACCGGGACTGCGAGCAGCAACCCGAGGAACACGGAACGGGTGTCAAGGCCCAGGCCCTCACCGACCGCCGCGACCAGAGTGTGCGGGCCGATCGGATATCCGGGGACCGTGACGCTCGCGGAGGGACCGACCGCCCTCAGGGCGTCGGCCTGGCCCATGTGAAGTGCCAGATCGGCGCTGAAGCCCGGCCCGAGCTCGCCGATGCGCCCGTAGGCGATGAAGGGGAGCGAGCAGACCAGTAGGAGCAGCAGGCCCAGCGGGACGCCAACGCCCGCCTGTCGCACGTCGAGCCCGTTCCGCACGAGGACCAGCGCCGACACCGCAGCTGCCAGGGCCAGGGCTGCGGCAGCCGTGAAAGCCTCGCCCGGTAGGCGCATGCAGATCAGGGCGGTCACGATGCAGGCAGACAGACCGAGCGCGGGAGCGGTCCCCGCGGGGATCCTCACCAGGCGGCAGATCACACCGCCGACCAGCAACGAGATCGCCGCTATGGCCGCTGCGCTTAGGTAGACGGCCACGTGATCAGCTCGTCGCGTGCTTCGATGGCGGCCGGCCAGCGATCACCGAAAGCCGCATGCCTTTGGTGTAACAGAAGTCGACGGGCAGCCGCGTCGGTTCCGGCGTGAGCCGTTCGATCCTCGGCGGCTGCGTCACGGACCGGGTGAGAAGCGCCGGATGGCCCTGTGGCTGCTGCTGCGGGCGCCCACGGCGGTGGCGCACCATCCGCGCCTCACCGCGTGGCGAGCGCGTAGAGCTGAGAGCAGCCCTTCCTAGCCCCGGTTCAGGCTCAGGATGAACATGTCCTTGGGGGCCGAGGCTGCCGAGTAGCGGGCCGTCGTCGGGTACTGCACGGACCCGTAAACCTGGCCGTTGACCACCAGCCGCCCGGCGGGCGCCACGAACAGCTCGTCCGCGACGGTGCGCACGTCGGTCACGCTCGGGGCCGACACCCACAGGAGCTTGCCCGCCGGGTCGTACTTGGCGACGAACGCGCGCTGGGGGGTCGAGCTCAGCCGGATGGGGCTTCCGGAGGTCGTGTTCCAGGTGGTGTCGCCCGAGAAGTCGCCGGTCACGTAGACGTTGCCGGCTGCGTCGGTCACGTTCTCGCCACCCTGGATCGAGGCGGTGCTGGTCACGCCGGTGGCCCAGCGGGCGGACCCGTCCGCGCCGATTCGGGTCACGAACACGCCCGTGGTGCCGGTTCTGCCGGTCACCCGAGCGCCGGAGCCGAAGTCGATGGAGCCCGTGAAGGTGCCCGACAGCCGCGAGTCGCCGGCCAGGTCACCCGCGATGCCGCGGCCGAAGTCCAGCACCCCGCTCGTCCCGTAGCGGGCCGACCGCAGGACCTGGCCGGTCCCGGCGTCGAGCCGAGCGGTGAAAACGTCGTACTGGCTTCCCGGGATCGAGTAGGTGTCCGAGCCGATCTTCGTCTCGCCGAAGGCCTCGCCCGTGACCAGGACGGCGCCGCCCGCGGTGAGCTCGATGCCTCGCACGCGCTGGCGCCCGCTGCCCGCGATCTTCTGTGTCCAGACGTGCGTCCCGTCCGGGCGCAGCTTCATCACGTACGAGTCGTGCAGCCCCTGGTTGGGGAAGGTCGTTCGGCCGTCGCTGAAGGCCCCGATCGACAGGGCCAGCACGTACACGTTGCCGGCATCGTCGGTCTCGATCTCGTTGCCGCCGTCCTCGCTCGCGCTGCCGAAGCGGCGCACCCAGAGCGTCTGGCCGCCGGCGTCCTGCTTGACCACCGCCATGTCGTGCCCGCCGGCGCTCGTCGGGTCGCAGGACGGGCAGGAGCCGAAGTCGACCGTGCCGCCGAACCAGCCGCTCAGGTAGGTGGCATCGGACCGGTCGGTGGTGGAGTCGAAGATCGCATCGTCGGCGCCCGCGCCGAAGCTCGCGACCGACTGGATCGCGCCCTGCGGCGAGTAGCGCGCGACGAACATGTCGTCGGCACCGGAGCTCGTGCGCGTGATCGAGCCCCAGGTGGCGGTACCGCGGAACTTGCCCGCAACGATCACGCGCCCGGAGCTGTCTGCGGAGATTCCGTCGTTCTCGTCCTCCCCGCTGGGTCCGCCGGCGCCTACCAGCCAGTTGTAGGTGGGGGTGCAGCCCGAGAAGAGCCCACAGATGACGGCGCATGCCACGAGCACGAGTCTGCGGCGGACCGTGGGGCGGCGGGCCGGGCGTGGCATCTCTGTGGTGTGAACAGGACAGCCCCACCGGAGTTGCGGACGGGCCCGAACGCAGAGCGGGCGGCCCGAAGGCCGCCCGCTCTTTACAACGTGGGCCGTTGGCGTGGTGGCTACTTGCCGACGGTCACCGTGGACTCGCCGGTGCCCAGGAGCGCGCCGGCCCTGAGGCTGGTGCCGAAACGGCGGTTGATGATGCCCGCGGCCTGCTTGCTCAGGCGCAGGTCGGCGGTGAGGGTGGCGGTGTTGCCCGACACCGACTTGCCGAGGTTCTTGAGCCTGGCGAGCACGATCACGCGCCCGTCATCGCAGTAGTTGCGAGCGGCCTGCAGAACCTTGCGTGCCGCCTTCGGGTAGCGCTTCACGAGGCGCCTGACCTTGTTGCGGTACACGGGGTGGTTCACCAGGAACCGGCGGACGGCGTTGCGGATGTTCGCGCAACCGCCGCGCAGGGCGGGGATCTTGGCCAGCAGCACCGCGCCGCTGGGCTTGGTCCGGACCACCACGAAGCCGCGGACCACGAAGGACCGCTGGCCCCTCGAGAACTGCAGCCCGCCCTTGTGCACGAGGATGCCCTGGTAGTTCTTCGTGTTCCCGAAGCCCGCACGGATCGGGAGGGTGAATGCCCCTCCGCCGAACGTGGCGGGCGCCACCGGGGCCACGCTGACGCCCTTGTCGTTCAGGAACTGCAGGGCCTGGCTGGACGGGGTCACCTCGGTGCTCCCGCTGAGCGTGACCCATTTGGCCTGAGCGCCCGTGGCGCCCACGGCCAGTACTGCGAAGGCGGCGAGTGATGCCACCAGCATGATCCGCATGCGCTGTCCAAACCTGCTTCCGATCATGTGCTCCTCCGTTTCGCGGCCCACGCGGGCCATTTGGCAGACCTGAGAACACCCTGGGATTCGAGGAGTTGCGGCAAGATCCCCTCGTGGGCGACGACGGCCACACCACTCCGCTGATCGGCTTGGACCACGAGGAGCTCGTGATCCGCAGGGGCCGGCGGTCCGGCGTGTACACCGTGGTCGCCGTGCACTCCACGGCGCTGGGGCCGGCCCTGGGCGGCTGCCGGATGTGGCGCTATCAGAGCTCGGCGGACGGCGCGCGGGACGCGCTTCGCCTGTCGCGCGCCATGACCTTCAAGGCGGCCGCCGCGCGCGTGCCGCTCGGCGGTGGCAAGGGCGTGATCTGCACCGAGCCCGGCCCGCCGCCGGCAGGCGCCCGCAGGCGCGACGTGCTGCTGGACTTCGCCGACACCGTGAACACGCTCGACGGCCGCTACGTGACGGCCGAGGACGTGGGCACGAGCGCCCGCGACATGTCCGTCCTGGCCGGCGGCACGACCCACGTGACCGGCCTGGCGCGTGCCAAGGGCGGCAGCGGCGACCCAAGCCCGTTCACCGCCCACGGGGTGGAGGCCGCGATGCGGGCCTGCTGCGAGCGGCGCTTCGGCTCGCCCCGACCTGCGCGGCCGCACCGTGGCCGTGGTGGGAGTCGGGCGCGTGGGCTCCAAGCTCGCGCGGCGGCTCGCGCGGGCCGGGGCCAAGCTCACGCTGGCGGACATCGACGAGCGCCGCCGGTCGCTGGCCAAGGACCTGGCGGGCGCCCGCTGGGCGGACCCGAGCAGTGCGCTGCTGGCCGAGGTCGACGTGCTGGCGCCATGCGCTCTCGGGGGAGCGGTGGACGAAGTCAACGTGGGGCGCATAGGCGCCCAGGTGGTGTGCGGCTCTGCCAACAACCAGCTGGCCCACGACGGGCTTGCGGAGGACCTGGCCGCCCACGGCGTGCTGTACGCGCCCGACTTCATCGCCAACGCCGGTGGGCTGATCAACATCGCCGTGGAGCTCGAGGGCTATGACCCGCGCGCGGCGCGGCGACGGGTGGGCGAGATCGAGACGACCATGGCCGAGGTGCTCGATCGCGCGGCCTCGGACGGCGTGACGCCGCTCGAATCCGCCCACGCGCTGGCCCGCACGAGGCTGCGCGCGGGCCGCTGACCCACCGGCGGCTCGCGTTACCCTCGCCGTATGAGCGTGAGCCCCGTCGGCCGAGCCATTCCCGCGAACCTGTCCGACCTCGTGGGCGGCACCCCGATGGTTCGCCTGACGCGCGTGGCGCCAGGCTGCGGCGCCGAGCTGGTGGCCAAGCTCGAGGCCTACAACCCCGCCGGCAGCGTGAAGGACCGGATCGGCGTGGCCATGATCGACGCCGCCGAGGCGGAGGGCCGGATCGAGCCGGGCCGCACGACGATCGTCGAGGCCACCTCGGGCAACACCGGCATCGCGCTGGCCTTCGTCTGCGCCGCGCGCGGGTACGAGCTGGTGCTGTCCATGCCGCAGGGCATGAGCCGCGAGCGCGAGGGGCTGCTTCGGCTCTACGGCGCCGAGGTGCGGATCACCGAGTCGATGGGCGGGATGAACGAGGCGGTGGACGCCGCCCGCGCGTATCGCGGCCGAGCAGCGGCGACGCGTTCATCCCGGACCAGTTCTCCAACCCCGCCAACCCCGAGATCCACCGGCGCACGACCGCCGAGGAGATCTGGCGCGACATGGACGGCAAGGTCGACGTCGCTGGTGGCCGGCGTGGGCACCGGCGGCACGATCACCGGCGCCGGGCAGCGGCTCAAGGAGCGCAACCCGCGACCTGCACGTGGTGGCCGTGGAGCCCAAGAGCTCGCCGGTCCTCTCCGGCGGGCGGCCCGGGCCGCACAAGATCCAGGGCATCGGGGCCGGCTTCGTGCCGCCGGTGCTCGACCGCGACGTGGTCGACGAGATCATCGCGGTCGACGACGAGGACGCCATCGAGACGGCCCGCGCGTGCGCGCGCACCGAGGGCGTGCTGGCGGGCATGTCCTGCGGCGCGGCGCTGTGGGGCGCGATCCAGGTGGGCTCGCGCCCGGAGATGCGCGGCAAGCGGATCGTCGTGGTCCTGCCCGACTCGGGCGAGCGCTACGTGAGCACGCCGTTCTTCGCCCCGCCAGTGACCCTCTCGCCCCACGAGCTCGAGCGCTACTCGCGCCAGCTGCTCATGGACGAGTGGGGCGGGGCCAGACCAGGAGCGGCTCAAGGACGCTCGGGCGATCGTGGTCGGGGTCGGGGCGCTGGGCAGCCCGGTGGCCCAGTACCTGGCCGCGGCCGGGGTCGGGCAGCTGGGCCTCGTCGACGGCGACGTGGTGGAGCTGTCCAACCTGCACCGCCAGCCGCTGCACCTCACGCCCGACGTCGGCGCAGCCGAAGGCCGAGGTGGCCGCGGCCAAGCTCGGCCTGCTCAACCCCGAGGTCGTGGTGGAGCCCTATCCGGTGGAGCTCACGGAGGCCAACGCCGAGGCGATCGTGGCCGGCGCCGACGTGGTGGTCGACTGCACCGACAGCTTCGAGACCCGGTACCTCGTCAACGACGCCTGCTGCGCCCAGGGCGTGCCGCTGGTGGAGGCGGGGGTGGTGGGCTTCGACGGGCTGGTGCTGTCCATCCGCCCGGGCGAGTCCGCCTGCTACCGCTGCGCCTTCCCTACCGCGCCGCCGCCCGAGGGCGCGCCGTTCGTGCCGCGAGGCCGGCGTGCTGGGGGCCATGGCCGGGGTCGTCGGCTCGATCCAGGCGCTGGAGGCGCTCAAGCTCCTGGCCGGCGTCGGGAGCCCGCTGCTCGACCGCATCCTCCAGCTCGACGGCCTGGACATGAGCCAGACGCTGGTGGCCACGGGCCGCCGGGCCGACTGCCCCGCGTGTGCCCGTGTGCCCGCTGCGGCACAATCCTGACGATGCTGGGGCTCGGCACCTTCACGCGCGTCGCGCGCGAGCTGCGCGCGGACCTGACCGCGGCGCACGAGCGCGACCCGGCGGCGCGCGGCGTCGGCCGCGCCGAGATCCTCCTGACCTACGGCGGCGTGCAGGCGCTGCTCGCCCACCGGGTCGCCCACGCTCTGCACGACGCCGGCATTCCCGCTCGCGCCGCGCCTGCTGGCCAACGCGACCAGGGTCACCACCGGCGTGGAGATCCACCCGGCCGCCCAGATCGGGGAGTCGCTGTTCATCGACCACGGCGCAGGAGTGGTGATCGGCGAGACCGCCCAGATCGGCGACAACGTGACGCTCTACCAGGGTGTGACGCTGGGCGGCACCGGCTTCCAGCGCGGCAAGCGCCACCCCACCGTCGGGGACGACGTGATCGTGGGCTCGGGCGCCAAGCTGCTCGGCCCGATCGACGTGGGCGAGCGGGCGAAGATCGGCGCCAACTCCGTGGTCATCCACGACGTGCCGGCCGACTCCACCGTGGTCGGCAACCCCGGGCCACCCGGTCCGGGTCGGCGGCAAGCGCCCCGAGGGCCCCGACGCCGACTGGGTCCACCTGCCCGACCCGGTGGCCGACGCCCTGGCGGGGCTGGCCGCGCGGGTGAACGAGCTGGAGGGCATGGTGGCCGAGCTCACAGGCAAGCGGCCCGAGGGCGCGGAGGTCAGGCCGCTGCGGCGCAGCGCAGGGCAACGACCCAGCCGGGGGGTAGCGCCGTTAGTAGAAGGCGGTGCGCGTGCGGTGCCGCGGGCGCGCCTTGTAGCTCGGCGCCTGGCCCCGGTTCCACAGCCACATGTCCAGCACGCGCGGCGGCACGCCCAGCTCAGCCGCGATCAGCTCGCAGGCTTGTACCGCGCAGGCCCGGATCTCGCGCTCCTCGCGGCCGGGCTCGAGCAGCTCGCCGGTGTCGATTCGCCGCCCCAGCGGTTCGTCGTAGCGCAGCACACCGTCGACCCGCAGGACGTGCGGCACCAGATTGTCGGCGAAGATCGTGAGCCGGTCCAGGTCGCCGAACCTCGCCACCCCGGCCAGATCCAGGTCGCTCGGCAGGATCTGCGCGCGCTTGTAGAAGCCGTGATCGGCGAACAGGGGCATGCCCTCAGCCACCTGCTCCGCCAGCCGCTCGGCCGAGCCGTCCGCCGCGGCCACCACGTCCAGCGCGCCGCGGTCGCCCATGAACGCGCCGAGGTCGTTCAGCGCGCGGGAGTAGAGGCTCATCAGCTCGTGGCCGGGCTCCTGGCCCAGGACCGCCGCCACCCGCTCCGCGGTCAGCTCCCGCAGGTCCGGGGTGTCCCACGGCCCATCGGAGCGGAAGTGGTCGGCCAGCGCCCAGGCCACCGTGAAGTAGCCCGAGCTGCCCGGGCGCTTGCGAAGGGTCGGGAACCAGCCCGAGCCGAAGTTGATCGAGTCCAGGGTGAGCATGTACATGGCCACGTGCTCGGGCGCGCCCTCGAGGTAGTGGCGCTCGGGGTCCAGCGCCGGCGGCGGGCCGGGCTCGACTTCCCCGAGCTGCGAGGTGTCGATCGATACCGAGCGGGCATCCGCAGCGATCGCCGCGCACGACTCCCGCACCCGGTCGCAGAGGCCCATGGGGCAACCTTGCCAGGCGGGCCCCGCCGCCTCGGGTCTATCCTCGGACGAGTGTCCGCGACCGCTCAGGGAGCCAGCGCAGCGACCGCCCCTGAAGCGCTGCTCGAGGGGCTCAACGAGCCCCAGCGCCAGGCCGTGACCCACGGCGAGGGGCCGTTGCTGATCCTCGCCGGGGCCGGCTCGGGCAAGACGCGCGCGCTGACCCGCAGGATCGCCTACCTGGTGGGCACCGGGGCCGCGCCAGCCGTCGGAGATCCTGGCCATCACCTTCACCAACAAGGCGGCCACCGAGATGCGCGAGCGGGTCGGAGAGCTCGTGGGCGCACGGGCCAGGGCGATGTGGGTCATGACCTTCCACTCCTCCTGCGCGCGGATGCTGCGCTCCGACGCCGACAAGCTGGGCTATACGCGCGGCTTCACGATCTACGACGACGCGGACTCGGTGCGACTGGTCAAGCGCTGCGTGGAGGAGCTGGGCGTGGACCCCAAGCGCTACCCGCCGCGCGGCATCAAGCGCCAGATCTCCGACGCCAAGAACCAGCTGCTGGACGCCGAGGCCTACAGGCTGAAGGTGGACTCCTACTTCGAGCAGACCGCGGCCGACGTCTACGAGCGCTACGAGCAGCAGATCCACTCGATGAACGCGATGGACTTCGACGACCTGCTGTTCCGGTGCGTGAACCTGTTCGAGCTCTTCCCCGAGGTGCTGGACCGCTACCGCCGCTCCTTCCAGCACGTGCTGGTGGACGAGTACCAGGACACCAACCACGCCCAGTACCGGTGGCTGCGGCTGCTGGCGGACGAGCACCGGAACCTGGCGGTGGTGGGCGACGACGCGCAGTCGATCTATGCCTTCCGCGGAGCGGACATACGCAACGTGTTGGGCTTCGAGGACGACTTCCCCGACGCCACCACCATCAAGCTCGAGCAGAACTACCGCTCGACTCAGACCATCCTCGACGCGGCGAACGCGATCATCGCGAACAACCGCAGCCAGAAGCCCAAGCATCTGTGGACCGAGGAGGGCCAGGGCGACCCGATCCACCTGCGCGAGCTGGAGGACGAGCACGCCGAGGCGCGCTTCGTGGCGGGCGAGATCGAGCGGCACGTGGAGGGCGGCGGCTCACGGGACGACGTTGCGGTCTTCTACCGCGCCAACGCGCAGAGCCGGGTGCTTGAGGACACGCTGGTGCGCTACGGCGTGGGCTATCAGGTCATCGGCGGCACCCGCTTCTACGAGCGCGCAGAGATCAAGGACGCGCTGGCGTACCTCACGCTGCTGGTGAACCCCCACGACGTGGTGTCGTTCGGCCGGATCGTGAACTCGCCGCGGCGCGGGATCGGCGACACGTCGCAGGCGCGGCTGACCTCGCACGCCAACACCATCGGCGAGCCGATCTTCGACGTGGCGCTGCGCCCCGAGGAGGTGCCCGGGCTGGGCGCCGCGGCCGTGAAGGCCGTGGGCCGCTTCATGGACACCATGGAGAAGCTGCGCGACGGCGCAGAGGGCTCATCGGTGGGGGACCTCCTGCAGGAGACCCTCGAACGACTCGGGCTACGTGGACGCGCTGGAGGCAGAGCGCACGATCGAGTCGCAGGGCCGGCTGGAGAACCTGGAGGAGCTGGTGGGCGTGGCGCGCGAGTACGACGCCTCCGCGGACGAGCCGTCGGTGGAGGAGTTCCTGCAGCAGGTCGCTCTCTTCTCCGAGCAGGACAACCTGCAGGACGACGAGGGCATCGTGACGCTCATGACCCTCCACAACGCCAAGGGCCTGGAGTACGACGTGGTGTTCATGATCGGCTGCGAGGACGGCGTGTTCCCGCACAACCGCTCGATCGAGGCGGGCGACATCGAGGAAGAGCGCCGCCTCTGCTACGTGGGCGTCACCCGGGCCCGCCGCCAGCTCTACGTGACCCATGCGCGCACCCGGGCGCTCTACGGCGGCCGCGACTGGAACGTGCCCAGCCGCTTCCTCGGCGAGATCCCGGCCGAGCTCACCGATGCCCACGAGCAGCCCTCCGCGCGCTCGCTGGCCGGCACCTGGGCGACCGGTGCAGAGCACTCCGCCGGCGCCCGTCCGGGCGGAGCCGGGGCCGGCGGCCACGTTCGCCCTCGGCGACGACGTGACCCACGCCAAGTTCGGCGACGGGGTGGTGGTGGGTAGCGAGCCCGGCGGGCTCGTGGTGGTGCGCTTCTCCTCCGACGGCTCCGAGCGCAAGCTGATGGCCGACTACGCGCCGCTCAAGCGACGGTAGGGCGCCGCCGTGCCCCGGCCACGATCATCGACGGCAGGCGCGTGGCGGCCGGCGTGCGCGAGCGCGTTGCCGCGGAGGTGTCCGAGCTGCGCGCCGGAGGCGTTGAGCCCGGCCTGGCGACGGTGCTCGTGGGCGAGGACCCGGCGTCCGAGGTCTACGTGCGCATGAAGCGCAAGGCCTGCGCCGAGGTGGGCATCGAGTCCTTCCACCACCCGTTGGCCGCCGGCGCGAGCCAGGAGGAGGTGGCCACGCTGCTGGCCTCGCTCAACGCCGACGCGGCGGTCAGCGGGATCCTGCTCCAGCTGCCGCTGCCGGCGGGGCTGGACGCCGGCGAGCTGACCGCGGCCATCGACCCGGGCAAGGACGTGGACGGCCTCACGCCGGTCAACGCGGGGCTCCTGGCGCAGGGCGGCGCCGGGCTGGTGCCCTGCACCCCGGCCGGGGTGATGGAGCTGCTGGCCGACGCGGGGGTCGAGCTGCGAGGAGCGGCGGCCGTGGTCATCGGACGGTCGCAGCTGGTGGGCCGCCCGCTGGCCCAGCTGCTCCTGGCGGCCGACGCCACGGTGACCCAGTGCCACTCGCGCACCCGCGACCTCGGCCACCGTCTGCCGGAGCGCCGACGTGCTCGTGGCTGCGGTGGGGCGACCCGGCACGGTCACCGCCGACATGGTCCGCGAGGGCGCGGTGGTGATCGACGTGGGCACCAATCGCACGGACGCAGGGCTGGTCGGCGACGTGGACTTCGAGCCCGTCGCCGAGCGCGCGGGCGCGATCACCCCGGTGCCAGGCGGCGTGGGGCCCATGACGATCGCGATGCTGCTTTCGAACACCGCTCGGGCCGCGCGGCTGGCCGCCGGCCGCAGAGTCGCCACGCCGGGGTAGGCTGCCTGCGGATGGACCTGCGCAGGCTCAGAGCAGGCGAGTGGATGGCCGGCGGGGCGGGCGTGGCGCTGCTGGTCTCGCTGTTCCTGCCCTGGTACAGCCCGGGCGAGGTCACGGCCTGGCAGGCGTTCTCTGTGATCGACCTGCTGCTGGCGGCACTGGCCGCCGCCGCCATCGCCCTGGTGCCCATCACCGCCTCGCAGCGCACCCCCTCGGTGGCGATCGCCTATGAGGCGCTGCTCACGCTGGCCGCGATGGTGGGCGTGCTGATCGTCCTGCTGCGGGTCATCGACCTGCCCGGCGCGGACGGGCGCTCCGGCGGCCTTTGGCTGGGCGCTGGCAGCCGCGGCCGCGCTGGTGGCCGCCGGGCTGGTGGCCATGCGCGACGAGCGCCGCAGCGATCGCCGCGTCGCCCACCGACGCCACCGGCGTCCCGGTGCCCTCACCTCCGGAGATCCAGACGCTCGCCCGCGCCGCCGCCGGACCCCGCGTCGCGTTGAACTTCGCTCGCCTGTCGCGCGGCCACGCGGTCGCCATGCTCGCGGCCTTCGGGCTGCTGTTCGCCATGGCGCTCACCTGGTACAGCACGATCGGTGGCGACGCCGCGCGCCAGATCGAGGAGCTGGCCCAGCCGCGCGGCCTGGACTCCGAGGGGCTCGAGGACATCCGCGAGGACGCCCGCTTCGCCGCCGAGAGCCAGGAGCGAAACGCCTGGCAGGCCGATGGCGCCATCGACCGGGTCATCCTGGCGGGGCTGCTGGCCACCATCGTGCTGGCCGTCGCCGCCGCCTACTCACGCGCCGCGGGACGGCGCCTGGGCGGTCCGGTGGGCGCCGCGGCCGCCGCCTCGGTGGCGGCGGCGTTGACGGCGGTCCTCGTGGCCTACCGGATGCTGCAGGAGCCCGGCCTGGACGCCACGGCCACCGTGGAGGCGGGCGCGCCCCTGAGCCTCGGGCTGCTGACCGCCATCGCCTTCGCGGGCAGCGCGGCCGCGCGGGCGGAGGAGGACGACCCGACCTATCATCGCGATCCCTTGATCGAGCGTGAACAGGTGCTGCACGTGGCCCGCCTCGCGCGCCTGCGCCTCGACGACGCCGAGGTCGAGCGCATGACCGGCGAGCTCTCGTCCATCCTCGACCACATCGAGAAGATCTCGCGAGCTGGACCTGGACGGGGTCGAGCCCACGTCGCACGTGGTCGACCTGGAGAACGTGCTGCGCGCCGACGAGCCGCGGCCAGGGCTTCCCCGCGAGCGCGCGCTGGCGCCCGCGCCCGTGGCCGACGGCGCGCGGCTTCAGGGTCCCCAGCCCGGGCTCATGAGCGCCGACCTGCTGGAGCTCAGCGCCGCCCAGGCGGCCGAGGGCGTCGGCGGCGGGCGACATCGACCCGGTGGAGCTGTTCGACCTCTACCGCGAGCGCGCCGAGGAAGACGCGCTCGGCGCGTTCCTGTGGGTCGCAGCCGAGGCGCCGGCCGACCCGCCCGAGGGCCCGCTGGCGGGCGTCCCGATCGCGGTGAAGGACCTCTTCTGCGTGGAGGACGTGCCCAGCGCGGCGGCCTCGCGGATCCTCGAGGGCTACCGGCCGCCCTACACCGCAACGGCCGTCGACAGGCTCGCGCAGGCGGGCGCGCCGGTGCTCGGCAAGACCAACATGGACGAGTTCGCCATGGGCTCCTCCACGGAGAACTCGGGCTTCGGCCCGGTGGCGCAACCCCTGGGACAGCAGCCGCGTGCCCGGCGGCTCCAGCGGCGGCTCGGCGGCCGCCGTCGCCGCGGGCCTCGCGCCCGTGGGCGATCGGCACGGACACCGGCGGCTCCATCCGCCAGCCGGCCGCGCTGTGCGGGATCGTCGGGATGAAGCCCACCTACGGGGCGGTCTCGCGCTACGGGATGATCGCCTTCGCGTCATCCCTCGACCAGGCGGGGCCGCTCACGCGCGACGTGACCGACTGCTGCCCTGGCCCTCTCGCACATGGTCGGGCGCGACCCTTGCGACTCCACCTCCACGGGCCTGCAGGAGGAGGTCCGGCTGCCGATCGGCCGAGCGGCTCGAGGGCCTGCGCTTCGGCGTGCCGCCCGAGCTCACCGGGGAGGGCGTCGAGCCCGGCGTGCGGGCGGTCTTCGACGAGACGCTGAAGCGGATCGAGGACCTCGGCGGCGAGCTGGTGGAGGTGGCGCCTGCCGCACTCCGAGCACGCCATCGCCGCCTACTACGTGATCGCGCCCGCGGAGGCCAGCGCCAACCTGGCCCGCTTCGACGGTGTCCGCTACGGGCTGCGCGACGAGGACGGCGACCTGCTCTCGCTCTATGAGCTCACGCGCGAGGAGGGCTTCGGCGCCGAGGTCAAGCGCCGAATCATGCTCGGCACCTATGCGCTCTCGTCGGGCTACTACGACGCCTACTACGGGCGCGCGCAGCGGGTGCGCACGAAGATCGCCGACGACTTCCGCGCGGCCTTCGAGCGCGTGGACCTGATCGTCACGCCCACCTCGCCGACCGTGGCCTTCGGGCTGGGCGAGCGCACCGAGGACCCGCTGGCCATGTACCTGTCCGACTCCTGCACGGTGCCGATGCCGCTGGCGGGCATCCCGGCGATCTCCATCCCGGGCGGCCTCTCTGACGGCCTGCCCGTCGGGATCCAGCTCGCCGGGCCGGCGTTCAGCGAGAACGCGATCCTCGACGCGGCGCACGCGCTCGAGCAGGCGATCGGCTTCGACGGGAGCCCGGCGCGTGCCTGACGCCGTGGCCGAGCGCGCCTACGAGCCCGTCATCGGGCTCGAGATCCACGTGCAGCTGACCACCCGGACGAAGATGTTCTGCGGCTGCGCGCTGTCGTTCGGCGAGGACCCCAACACGCGCACCTGCCCGATCTGCCTGGGGCACCCCGGCACGCTGCCGGTGACCAACGCCGAGGCCGTGCACTTCGGGCTGATGATCGGCATGGCGCTGGGCTGCGAGCTGGCGCCGCGCTCGATCTTCCACCGCAAGAACTACTTCTATCCCGACCTGCCCAAGGGCTACCAGATCTCCCAGTACGACATTCCGCTGGCCCGCGACGGCCGCCTGGGCGAGGTGCGCATCCACCGCGTGCACCTGGAGGAGGACGCCGCCAAGCTCGTGCACGCCGGCGCGTCGGGTCGCATCCACTCGCGCCGAGGCGAGCGTCGTGGACTTCAACCGCGGCGGCACGCCGCTGGTGGAGATCGTGACCGAGCCCGACCTGCGCTCGGCCGCCGAGGCGGCGGAGTGGCTGCGGCTGCTGCGCGTGACGCTGCGCCACCTGGGCGTCTCCGACGTGAACATGGAGGAGGGCTCGCTGCGCTGCGACGCCAACGTGTCGATCCGCCCCGCCGGCGAGGCGACGCTGGGCACCAAGACCGAGCTGAAGAACATGAACTCGTTCCGGTTCCTCGAGCGCGGGGTGGAGGCCGAGATCGAGCGCCAGGAGGAGCTCGTCCGCGGCGGCGGCGAGGTCGACCCAGGAGACGCTGCACTTCGACCCACGCACGGGCGCGCTCACCCCGCTGCGCTCCAAGGAGGAGGCGCACGACTACCGCTACTTCCCGGAGCCCGACCTGGTGCCGGTGGCGCCCACCGAGGAGATGCTCGAGCGCGCCCGGGCGGCGCTGCCCGAGCTGCCGGCCGAGCGCGCGGAGCGGCTTGAGCGCGACCTGGGCCTGCCGGCGGACGCGGCCAGGCAGCTGGCCTTCCGGACCGAGCTGGGCGACTTCTTCGAGGCCGCGGTCGCCGCGGACGGCGGCGATCCCAAGGCGATCGCCAACTGGGTCACGGGCGAGCTGGTGGCGCGCATCGGCGACACCGACCCCGCCGACTCGGCGGTGGAGCCCGCCGCGCTCGCCCAGCTCGTGGCGATGGTGGGCGACGGGGCGGTGTCCCAGTCGGCCGCCAAGGAGGTGCTCGGCGTGCTGGTGGACGAGGGCGGCGACCCCGCGGCGGTCGTGGAGGAGCGTGGGCTGGGCCGCGCAGGCGAGGACGAGCTGGAGGACATCGTGGACCGGGCGATGGCCGAGCAGGCCGACGCGGTCGAGAAGGTCCGCGCGGGCAAGGACAAGGCCATCGGCGCGATCGTGGGCGCAGTCATGCGCGAGACCAAGGGCCGCGCCGACGGCGGCGAGGTCCAGCGCCTGATCCGCGAGCGGCTGTAACGGCCCGCCGGCCACTCCGGCGGCGTACCATCGGAAGTCCCTCGACGAAAGGTTTCGGATGTCCCGGCTGATCAAGATGGACCACACCGGCCACACCAGCTCGCGGAGTGGACGACGGCCGACCAGGCGGCCTTCGACGCCGCGGTGGAGCAGTTCCGCGCCGGGCTCGACGAGGGCTACATCGCCGTCATGGACGAGGGCGAGGGGCGCGCCACCCAGGTGCGCGACCTGCCGCGTGACGCCGGCCTGGTGATCATGCGGCGCCCGATCGCGGGCGGCTAGCCCCGCGCGCATGGACGCCGCACCCGCGCTCGCCGAGCTGGGCCAGGTCCCCTGGCGGGCGCCCACCGACCAGCGCTTCCTGCGCCGCTACGGGCGCATCTGGCTCGCATGGACGGTGGCCTACACCGTCCCGTTCCTGGCGGCAGGGGTCGTGCTGATGGCGGTGCAGCCGCTGGCGTTCCCCGTGGTGGCCGCGAGCTTCGCCCACGCCTGGATCATCCCCGAGCTCTACGCCTTCCGCGGGGCCAGCGTGCTGCGGCCCAAGGGCCCTCGCAACGAGCGCAGCGAGCCCGTCGCGCAGGGGCTGCTTGGCGACCTGCTGGGCCACGACGCTCGCGAGCTCCAGCGCCGGACCGGCCTGGCCCTGGAGCGCAGTGCATGGGGCGTATGGCTCATCGGGGAGGCCGGGGCGATCCTGCTCCCGCCGGGCGGCCGCCGTGCCCACTGCTTCTGCGTTCGCGTCCACCGACCGCGAGCTTCCGCCCTCGGACCGGATCGCCCACCTGCTGCTGGCGCTGCGAACCGACGAGCAGGGCTTCGCCACGGTGGCCAACCACGCCTTTTGCGGCGCCCCCTGGCGCGTCCGGCGCCGGCTGCCGGAACCCATGCGCCCGGCCCTGGACGCGGCCCGGGCGGCCGCCCGTGCCCACCGAGGGCCGGCGACCGGCGACCAGCGACCGGGGACCGCACTTACGGCGTAGCCTGTCGGCCGTGTCTCACGTCGTGATAGCCGGCGGCGGATTCGGCGGTCTGTACGCGGCACGCCGGCTCGAGCGCCGCCTTCCCCGCCACAGCGCGCGGATCACGCTCGTCGCAGACGAGAACTACCTCCTCTACACGCCGCTGCTGCCCGGAGCCGCAGCCGGGTCGCTCGAGCCGCGGCACGTGGTGGTGCCGCTGCGGGAGTATCTCGGCTGGACCAACGTGCGCCTGGCGCGCGTGACCGGTGCGGACCCCGAGCGCGCGCGAGCTGAGCATCGAGACGCCGTCGGGGGTCGCCGAGACCATCGCACTACGACCACCTGATCGTGGCGCTGGGATCGGTGTCCCGGGTGCTGCCCGTGCCCGGGCTGGCGGAGCACGCGATCGGGTTCAAGACGCTCCCGGACGCCATCGCTCTGCGCAACCGTGCCATTCAGCACCTGGAGATAGCCGAGGCCCTCGAGGACCCGCAGGAGCGCAGGGCCTACCTCACCTTCGTCTTCGTCGGTGCCGGCTACGCCGGCCTGGAGGGCATCGCCGAGCTCCAGGACTACGTGGCCGACGCGCTCGGCCGCTATCCGCGCTGCCGGCTCGACGGCACCCGCTTCGTGCTCGTGGAGGCGCAGGACCGGGTGATGCACGAGATCCCCGCCAGCCTGGCGGCCCACGCCACGCGCGAGCTGCGCGGACGCGGCCTGGAGATCCGCACCGACACCCGCATCGACTCGGTGGCCGAGCGCGCCGTGCGCCTGTCGACCGGCGAGGAGATCCCCACACGCACCCTGTGCTGGACCACCGGCGTGGCGCCCGCACCGGTGGTGGCGCGGATGGGGCTGCCGGTCGCCCACGACGGCCGTATCGACGCCGACGCCTGCTGCCGGGTG
>CAWFBA010000004.1:0-228099 GCA_963814005.1 uncultured Thermoleophilaceae bacterium | reverse complement strand
GGGACCGACCCAGCATCGGCGCGCCGTCGCGGCGACGAACTAGGGGTGATGTCGTGTTATCGAGGAGTGCCGTTTGGCGTTATGCTGCGAGCCTCGGAAGGTCGGCCGCGATATGCTGGTCGGTCTACTATCGTTAGACCGGCGTGGACGCCGAACATGTCGCCGGAATCGATGGAGAACGTTCTGATACGTGAGTAAAAGGGAAACTCCGATCACACGCTGGTACTGGGAGCAGCTCGGTGGGCTGCTTGTTGAGGACTTCTGCTTGGTTGACCAAACTGCGACCTGCGGTGGTCGGTGGGTCGATGCGCTCGTGCTTCCACAAAGAGAGACGCGCATCGCCACTCGGGCTGAACAGGTTGATATCGCGCCCGGCGAGCGAGCGATCTTTATACAGACGAAGGCGAGCCGACTGGGAATGTATCTGATCGGTCAGACACTGCTTTCTGCCGACCTGCTCAGACGACGCTTCGCGACAGCCGCGATCGAGTCGGTTGCATTGTGCCTACAGGACGACGATATATTGTGGCCGCTTCTTGAATCACCGTCGGATGCCGCGTCGTCGTGGCGCCTGCGTCGGTAATCGTGGGACGTAATGGCCTGACGGATTAGGGTTACGCTCAAGAACAAACCTCGACGTGATGACGTTGGCTGCAGCCGGCCGCAGCCAGCCACGCCGCTCGCAGGTAACAACGGGCGGATCGTATCGTGCAGCCCGATTCTATCATTCCGCCAGTGTTGGAATCGCCACAGGCGACAGCGCGGCAGAGCAGCCGCCGTTGGCTGCGGAGACGCTCGCCGGTCTACTTCAAAGTAGTTGAACGAAACCGCTGATCGCGGTAGGAAAAGGCCCGAGCGAATCGCTTCGATCGATTCCACGCCGTAGCCGAAGCATAGTGTTCTGGTCGACTGTCCCCTCACGACGAGTCCTCCTCACAGAATGCCCGCTGGCGAACGTCGATAAAGACGTTCCACTCAGCGAGGTGTGCCATGACTGAATTGCGTCGTCGCATGGACGAGGACATGGTGGTCCGGGGGATGGCCGATCGCACACGCGAGACGTACTTGTGGGCGGTCGAGGGACTGGCGCGGCACTACCGTCGGTCGCCCGACCAGATCTCGGATCAGGAGGTGCAAGCCTACTTGCGGCATCTCCTGCGTGACCGGCATCGATCCTGGAGCACGTTGCACATCGTCGTGCACGGCCTGCGCTTCTTCTATCACACGACGCTGAAGCGCGATCGGACGACGTTCGACATTCCCGGGCCACGCCAGCCGGTCAAGCTTCCTGTGGTCTTGAGCCCCGAGGAGATCGAGCGTGTGCTCGCGCAGACCACGAGTCGGAAACATCGCACGATGCTGCTCACCACCTACGCTGCCGGCTTACGGCTCAACGAAGTGATCCACCTGCACGTCCGCGACATCGACTCGACGCGGATGATGATCCGCGTCGAGCACGGGAAAGGCGGCGAAGGATCGGTACACGGTCCTGTCGCACGCGCCTGCTCGAGGCGCTGCGGGCGTATTGGCCCGTCTATCGGCCCGCGGCTGTGGCTCTTCCCGCGCACGGCGGCGACCGGCCGATGCATCCGACCAGTCTGCAGCGCGCCTATCAGGCCGCGAAACGGCGCGCCGGGATCACGAAGCCCGGCGGGATTCACGGACTCCGCCACGCCTTTGCGACGCACCTGCTGGAAGCCGGCGTCGATGTCCACACGATTCAACGGTTGCTCGGCCACGGCCACATCACGACGACGACTCGGTACTTCCACTTGACCGAGCACGCGCAGATCGGCCCGAACTCGCCCTCGATCTGCTCGCGCGTTTTACGCCGCCGCCGCAGGGCTGATCCGTGTGCGCCGTGCCATCGGGCACGGCGGTCTCGCGCGCCCGTCCTCGACTGGAGCTCGCGGACATCGTGCGCGCCCATGGCGACGCGTATCGTCGAACGCATCGCCTCGCCAGCGTCCAGCACCGGGCGCTCCACGCGATCGAGACCTGCCGCACCGCCGTCCTCGGCGGGCATCGGGAGACGTGTGACCGCTGCGGCGCCGTGCGGATCACCTATAACTCCTGTCGCAATCGCCATTGCCCGAAGTGCCAGACGCTGACCAAAGAACGGTGGCTCGCGGCACGCCGCGCCGACCTGCTGCCCATTCCGTACTTCCACGTCGTCTTCACGCTCCCCCATGACCTCAACGCCCTCGCGCAGGGCAATCCGCGCGTGATCTACGCGCTGCTCTTCCGCGCGGCCGCCGACACGCTGCTCACCTTCGGGCGCGACCCGCGCCATCTCGGCGGCACGATCGGCATCACCGCGATTCTGCACACGTGGGGACAGAATCTCTCGCAGCACCTCCATCTGCACTGTCTGGTCACCGGCGGCGCGTTGGCGGCGGACCGCTCGCGGTGGATCGCCGGGCGATCGACGTTCCTGTTTCCGGTCCGGGCCCTGTCGAGCGGTCTTTCGCGCGAAATATCTCGCCGGCCTGCAGCGCGCGTTCGACGCCGGGCAGCTGACCTTCGCGGGAGGCACCGCCGATCTCGCTGATCGCCGCGCCTTCACCGTTTGCCTCGGTCAATTGCGGGCCGTCGACTGGGTCGTGTATGCGAAGCGGCCCTTCGCCGGCCCCGAGCAGGTGCTCGACTATCTCGGCCGGTACACCCACCGCGTGGCGCTGTCGAATGATCGGCTCGTCGATCACCGCGACGGCCGCGTCCGGTTCCGCTGGAAGGACTACGCCGACCACGACCGCGTGAAGGTCATGACGCTCGAGGCCGACGAATTCCTGCGACGCTTTCTCTTGCACGTCGTGCCGCGCGGCTTCATGCGCATTCGCCACTTCGGCCTGCTCGCGAATCGCACGCGTCGAGGCACATTGACGCGGTGCCGGGACCTCCTCGGCCAACCACCGCCCGAGGACGCCCGGCCGGAATCGGTCGCCGTCCTGCTGCAGCGACTCACCGGGGTCGACCTCGCGCGCTGTCCGGTGTGCGGGGAAGGTCGGATGCAGATCACCGCGATCGTCGTCTCTTGGCTCGCCCCGCCGGATACCTCATGACGCCGCGTCTTCACGCCGACCGGCGAACATTGCGGACACTCGTCCGGTCGGTCGTGCTCTGACTGGCTTCCTCCTTGGAGCCGCGCGCCAACGAACGCACCGGCCTGACGACTGGACGCTCCGCCCCGCGCAGCGCCACCGTCGACGCCACTCGTCCCTCCACGCGCGCGCCCCTCGGTGGAAAGTCGCACCGCGTCACGCCCGAGCAGCCTTACAATCCCCATAGCATTGCGACGGCGAGCCACGCGGTTCGTCCAACGGGTTTATCCGCACTGAGCCCGCGCTGGTGCTCACCCCGATCATCGTGGCAGTGCGGATGAAACCCCTTTTCGTTACGCCCACGGCAGGAGCGCGTGGCTGCGATGAAGCACGGGACTCTGTTGCATCCGGAAGCACGGGCGGAATCCTGCGACGGATTGAGGCGCTCACGCCGCGGAGCGAAGCACGTGGGGCAGGATGACTCCGCATCAGATGGTGTGTCATCTGAGCGATGCGTGTCGCGCGGCCTTGGGCGAGCGGCGGGTTCCAGTCATTGGTACGCTCTGGGAGCGCACTGTGATTAGGTGTTTGGCAATACACACGAACGTCAAATGGCCGCCGGGCGTCAGGACCGTGCCGGAGGCCGATCAGGAAATCGGGGGCATCGTTCAACCGAGTTTGCGCGCGACGTCGATGAATTGCGAGGTCTGATTCAGCGGTTTAGTGGCCCGAAAGCGCAGCTCTCAGGAGACCATCCACTGTTTGGCGCCCTGTCGGCAGCGGAATGGGGCAGATTCAGTTACCGTCATGCGGATCATCATCTTCGTCAATTCGGTGCCTAGGAAGAGGGCAATATAGGGCCGTCGAGCTCCTGCTGCTTCGCGTGAGCCGAAGAATGTGCGAGTAGTGCTCGTGGGTCCAGCTTCAACGGGTTCCTTCTTGTGTTGCTCGCGAACGGGGCACTCTCGGCACAGGGAATGTCGACATGCGGCGTTGGACGATACGCATTCTCGTCGGTCTGTGGGGCCTGATCGTCGTTGCCGCGCTCACAGGCGCCACGTACCAATGGCTTGCGACTCGAAAAGACCTGGCGGCGACTCCGCCTCCCGGACGTCTCGTCGACATCGGAGGGTACAGGCTGCACCTGTGGTGCACCGGGGACGGCGCGCCTGCCGTCATCCTCGACACGGGCCTCGGCGGCTCAATCCTGACTGGGGCTTCGTCCAACCTGATGTGGCTCGATTCACGCGTGTCTGCTCCTACGACCGGGCAGGTATGGGTTACAGCGATCCCGGCCCGTCGCCGAGGACCGCACGACGCATCGCGAGCGAGCTGGACGAACTCCTTGCCCGCAGCGGGATCGGCGGACCGGTGGTGCTCGTCGGGGCCTCCATCGCCGGTTTCGACATCCGCGTATTCGCTTCCGATCACTCCGAGCGCGCCGCAGGTCTCGTGCTCGTGGATGCCTCCCACGAAGACCAGGCACATGAAGTGCCGCCGATGGCGCGATTTGTTCCTCTGCTGTCGACGATCGGCGTCCTCCGACTGTTCGGCGTGTCGTTCGGCCAGAGAGTCGAATCGCTGGCGCCATCAGCGCGGCAATTCGCGCGGGCGACGAGTTTCCGCGCAGCCGGATACCAGACGGCGGCTGACGAAATCATTCATATTCGGCAGAGCGCGTCGGAAGTCAGGAGCTCGCGCCGCAAGCTCACGATCCCTGTCCTCGTCATCACCGGTGGACGAGGAGCCGACGAGAATTGGCGACAGTTGCAACGAGATCAAGCCTCGCTGTCAGAACGAGGATGTCTGATAATCGCTGAACAGTCCGGTCACGTCGTGCCGATTGACCAACCAGAGGTCGTTGTGGACGCGATCCGGACTGTCGTGGAGACAGCCAGAGGACACGATGTCCCCCTTTGCGCTACGCCGTGCGAACGTTGAACGCGACCGCCCTCGGCAATGAATCCGCGTTCACGCAAGAGACCAACCGGAGCGCCCCCTCCGATCTACCCTGCCTGCCGCAGCGCCTGGATCCGGCGCAGCAGGGTCGTGACTTCGTTCCAACTGGCGAACGTTCGGCTCACCAGCATTGCGACTTTAGGCCGTCAACGAACTGAAGCCGTTACACCCCGACCGCGCCGGGAATCGAACCAGGTCGCGTTTCCGTTTCGACCGTGACCGCGTCCGTAAATATCCAGTCGTGCCGACGAATATCCCAACTTCGTCCGATTCGCGGGATTCCTGACCGAACCGAAGTCGACTTCGCCGCCCGTAACGACCGCAGGCAGCCGTGCGCCGAGCGCAGGGCCGGATCGTAGCGGGCTTACTGCCGTGGGCCGAGCACGACGGTTAGATCCAGCAGGCCACGCTGACGCGCTCGTTCACGCTGCGCGGCCACATCGCGGCGCATGCGATCGATAAACTCGATGAAGCGGGGATCGCTACCCATCTGTTGCCTCAGCATCGGATTGCGCTCGAGGAACGCGTAGTCGCGGAATCCGCCGTCGTGCGCCCGCTGGAGCCACTCGAGTGCGGCGTTCGTGTCCTGCCGCATCGCCGACACCGCCGCCAGTTCGACGCGCAGTTCGGTGGTGTCGGGCTGCTGATCCGCCAGGCTCGCGCAACCCGATCGGCTTCGTCGACGAGCGCCGCGGCTTTCGGCGCCTCGCCGCGCTTGCGCAACAGGTACGCGTACTTCAGACGGTGGGATACGGCGGATATGCCCCGGTTCGCTGCCGAGCGTTCCATCAGCGGCTCGACCCACCGCTCTAGATCGGGAGCGTCGAGCAGAAACGCAAATTCGGCCCGGAAGAACTTGACCTCTTCGGTCGTCGGGTCACGCGCGATGAGCGCGTCGGCTCGCTTCACTGCGCGATCGAGGTGCCCTTCGAACATGTCGAGCCAGGCCAGCATCCGTTGGATGCGCGAGTAGATACGGCGTCGTTCGCTCCGCCTCCTCCAACAGCACGCGGGTTTCGGCGTCCGCTCTCAAGTTGAAGAGCGGGTCGATCAGGTGATAGAAGTCGATTCGGCCCCTTGCCCGACAGCAGGAATCTCCGCCGTCCCCAGTAGGCGGCCTCGTCCCAACGCGCGCGACGACCCTCCTCGTTGGAGAAGTTGTTCATCGCGCTCGTGTTGTTCGGATCGAGCTCCAGCGCGCGGTGGAACGCCTGGCGTGACTGCGCCTCCAACCCCTTCCTGCCATATGCGGTTCCGAGCGCGAAATAGCCATACGACAGCGACGAGTCCATACCCACGGCCGCCTCGGCTTCGGCAATCGCCTGGTCGAGGTAAGACGCGCCGTCGTAATTGGCCATGAACTGCAGGCGGTATGCGAGGTGGCCCCGCGCCAGGGCGAACTGCGGGTCCAGCGCCAGCGCCTTGCGCAATCGTTCGATCGCCTCGAGGTTGCGCGCACGGTCGCCAATGTTCGCCTGCCGGGCCTGGACAAACAGCGTGTACGCGTCGAGATTGTCGGTCGGGCGCTTCTCGATTCGGAGTTGTTCCGCGGGTGAGAGGCTCGCCTGGAGCGAACGCGCGATCTGTTGCGCGATCTGGCTCTGCACCGTGAGCATGTCCGCAAGATCGCGGTCATATTGCTGCGACCAGAGTGTCTGTTGGGTCGAGGCGTCCACGAGCTCGGCGCTCACGCGCACGCGGTTGCCGTCCACCCTGACGCTGCCGTCCACCACGTGGCGAAGTCCCAACTCCCGCACCGCGCGCGTCGCGTCGTCCTTGTACGCGTCGAGTCCGTTGCGGCTCAGGAGACGAAGGGCCGCGATCTGCGAGAGCTGCCCGCGGATCTCCTCTGTCATCCCGGCGGCGAAATACCCTTGCTGCGGGTCAGGTGAGAGACTGCGGAACGGGCGAACGGCCAGAAGCGGCCGCTGAGTGTCCGCGGACGCCGCGCTTTCAGGTGCGCGCCAGAGCCACCCGGCCAGCGCCGCCCCGATGACGAGGACGATGGCGGCGAACGCGGCGGCGTATCCGACGCGGCGCCGCCTGCGAGTGGTCGCGACGGCTGTCGGGCTGGACGTGGTCTCGCCGATGCTCTTCAGCTCGCGGGCCAGGTCACGCGTCGATTCGTACCGCTCGTCCGGGTTCTTTGCCAGGAGACGCCTCACGACCGCTGCAAGATGCGGCGGCACGTCAGGACGCAGCGACTCGAGCGGCGGCGGATCGGCCTCGATCGCGGCCGCGAGTGTCTGCGCCGTCGTTGGACGCTCGAACGGCCGCTTGCCGGTCACGAGCTCGTAGATCAGGAGCCCCAGCGCGAACTGGTCCGATCGGTAGTCCACCGGCCGGCCGCTCGCCTGTTCGGGGGACATGTACCCGACCGTGCCCATCACCACGCCGGGATCCGACATCGCAGCGCGCGTGACCGTCGGATCGGCGTCGCCAGCCGCTGCCGCAGGCGCATGTTCAGCTTCGCCAGTCCGAAGTCGACGATCTTCGCGAGACCGTCCGATCTCACCATCACGTTCTCCGGCTTCAGGTCGCGATGGACGATCCCCGCGGCGTGCGCGGCGGCGAGCCCCTCGGCAATCTGTTGCGCCAGCTGGATCGTGCGGCGATGCGGAATCGGCCCGGCCCGCAGCTCGTCGCGCAGCGTCCGGCCTTCCACCCACTCCATCGCGAAGTAGGCCGTGTCTCCGTGTCGGCCGACGTCGTGGATCGTCAGGATGTTCGGGTGGTTCAGCGCCGATGCCGCACGCGCTTCCTGCTCGAACCGCTCGATGCGTTCCACCGTCGCCAGGCGGGGCGCGAGAATCTTGATGGCGACCGTGCGCTGCAGCCGCGAGTCGTGCGCCCGGTAGACCTCACCCATGCCACCCTCGCCAATCTTCTCGAGGATGCGATACGGCCCGAGATTTTCGCCGCTCTTCATCGGGTGACGCCGATTATGCCATTGGCATGCCTAATGCTCGAGGCGGCCAAACAAGGGGGAGTCGCGAGGACAGACCGCGCGAGGCCGGCCGGCACAGAGGCGACCCGGGTTCACGCCGTGTTCAGTAGCCGGTCGAGGCGACGTAATCAGCCGGCAATCTGGTTCCAACTCGCGAGAATGCGGATCACCGAATAGGTCCTGCCTAACGCCGCAGCGACGATCTGACTCTGGCCCGGCTGGATCTCGACACTTGGCGACTTATCGTGAGTATTCAGCCGCAGGCAACGTGCTTGTGGGAGAGCGGTTCGATTCCCATCTGGTCCACCAAATTTTCATTCGACCCGTCAAGCGGCCTTGAGTACTCGAAGAGAGAAGACGTTACGACGGTTCGATCGAACGATTTTCCGCTGAACGCCACACCTTCCGGAAAAAACAGCCGCTGAAGCCTTTGCCGCTGCTCCAGCGACGCTTGGATCCACAGGTCCGGCGCACGCGGTAGCACTCGCTCCGCGAAGTTCAGGATACCCTCGACGTCGAACTCCTCGACCTTCGAGCCGTGGCGGCCAATCTCGACCAAGGTCAATTCCTCGCGGAGTCGGTCGCGCTGTCGTTCATAAGTGCCGAGGTCGATCGACTCTTTGTAGATGAACGCGTCATCGAGGCGATCGAGCTTCTGCTGAATCGCTTTCCTCGATGCTCAGCGGTCGCCACCTCGTTCTTGACCGTCGCCTTGCGGTCGTGCCATACGCGGAGCACTGATTCCTTGAGGAGCCGCATGTAACCCGGCGTCGGCTGGAATCGCTCCAGTTCGTCCACGAACAATCCTTCGAGCCGCGCTTTCGTGATGTTCACTGCTCGGCAAGGTGGGCAAACAGTGGACGGGTCGATCCTGGCCGTGAAGGGTCTCGGCGGCTACCACCTGGCGTGCCGGGCCGACGACGAGGGCGCGGCCTCCGCACTGCGCGCGCGCAAGCACCGCGAGGACAAGCCGTTCGCGCTCATGGCCGCGGACGTCCACGCGGCCGGCTCGCTGGTCGAGCTCTCGGAGGAGGCCCGCGCGCTGCTCACCGGGCGCGAGCGCCCGATCGTGCTGGCGCCGCGGCGCGGAGCGGCTCCGGTGGCGAACGCCGTGGCTCCGCTCTCGCGCGAGCTTGGCGTGATGCTGCCCTACTCGCCGCTCCACCACCTGCTGCTGGCCGATGTGGGCGTGCCGTTGGTCATGACCAGCGGCAACGTGTCCGATGAGCCGATCGCGTTTCGAGACGAGGACGCCCTGGAGCGCCTCGCCCCGATCGCCGATCGCTTCCTGCTCCACGACCGGCCGATCGAGACGCGCACCGACGACTCGGTCATGCGGGTGGTCGGTGCCGGACCGCGGCGGCGCGTGCTTCCGCTGCGCCGCTCGCGTGGCTACGTGCCCGCGGGGCTGGAGCTGCCGGTGGCGGCGCCGGAGCACCTGCTGGCCTGCGGGGCCGAGCTCAAGAACACGTTCTGCGTCGCAAAGGGGGAGCGCGCCTGGGTCGGCCACCACATCGGCGACCTGGAGAACTACGCCACGCTGCGCTCGTTCACAGAGGGCATCGCGCACTTCCAGCGCCTGTTCGCCGTCGAGCCACGGGTGGTCGCCCACGATCTCCACCCCGAGTACCTGTCGACCAAGCACGCGCTGGAGCTCGACGACGCGCGGCTGGTGGGGGTGCAGCACCACCACGCGCACCTGGCCGCGTGCCTGGCCGAGCACGGTCAGGCCGATCCTGCCCTGGGCGCGATCTTCGACGGCACGGGCTACGGCCCCGACGGAACGGTGTGGGGCGGGGAGCTGCTGCTGGGCGACCTGGCGGGATTCGAGCGGGTCGGGCTGCTGTTCCCGGTGCGGATGCCGGGCGGCGAGGCGGCCATCCGCCAGCCCTGGCGGATGGCCTGCGCGTGGCTGCAGGCCGCCTTCGACGAGCCTCCGCAGCTGCCGCGGGCGCTGCAGGGGATGGTCGAGCCCGAGCGCTGGGACCAGGTGTCCCAGCTCGTCGAGTCAGGCCTCTCGTCGCCGCTGACCACGAGCATGGGCCGGCTTTTCGATGCCGTAGCGGCGCTCTGCGGGATCCGGGCCGAGGTGAACTACGAGGGCCAGGCGGCGGTCGAGCTCGAGGCGGCATGCGATCCCGCCGAGCTGCGCCCGTACGAGCTGCCGCTGGCCGGGGGCGGCGAGGGCCCGCTTGTGCTCGACGCGCGCCCGACGGTGCGCGCGGTCGTCGATGACCTGGCACGGGACGCCGCGGCTTCGCTGGTGGCCGCGCGCTTCCACGCCGCCGTGGCGGCGGGGACTGCCGCGGCCTGCGTGGCGGCGGCGGAGCGCGCCGGCGTGTCGACGGTGGTGCTGTCCGGCGGCGTGTTCCAGAATCGGCGGCTGCTCGAGCGGGCGATCGGGGAGCTGGAGGCGAACGGCCTGCGGGTGCTCACGCCCGAGCTGCTGCCCCCCAACGATGGCGGCATCTCCTTCGGCCAGGCGGCGGTGGCGGCGGCGCGGTTGGCGGCTGAGGGGTGAACGTGTGGAGTGGTGGTCCAGCGGGGCGGCGCTTGGGTCGGATTTGGGTTCCTTACGGACCCAACTCCGACCCACGCTCAGGTCGGCCGGGCGATGAGGCAGGCCACCGGCGCCGGCGCCATCTCCTCGGTGATCACATGCTCAGTGGCGAACCCGTGGCCGGCCAGGACGGTCGCCACCCGCTCCGCGAAGCCCTGGGCCGCGGCGATCCCGCCACCACCGGGCAACTGGTTGAACACGTAGAGGCGGCCGTCCGGGACGAGCGCCTCGAGCACCACTGGGAGCGTCTCGGCCGGATGCTTCCAGAGCGCCGCCACGTGGAAGGCGAACGCCTTGTCGATCGAGGCCGCGGGCAGGCGCGTCGCTTCCAGCGTGGTCTCGCGCAGGCTGGCCTGGCCTGCTTCCACGTAGCCGGCGTTCCGCTTGGTCGCCGCCTCGACCATCTTCCGAGACCGGTCGATGCCCACGATGTGGCCGCCGGCCAGGCGCTCCGCGACCAGCGACACCGCCACCCCGTGGCCGCATCCGATCTCGAGGATCCTCTCCTCGGCGCCGGGGTCGAGGACCCTCACCGCCCATGCCAGGCGTGCGGACGCGCCGGCTGCCACGGTCAGGCCGGGCGCGGGTCGCCGATCCAGTAGCGAGGACCGGCGCCCTGCGCCGCCGCGCGATCGTCGGGGTTGGCCAGCCGGCAGCGGTCCAGCGACAGGCAGCCGCAGCCGATGCACTCGGTCAGCCCCGCCTTGAGGCGCTCGAGCTCGGCAATCCGGTCGTCGATCCGGGTGCTCCAGCCGCGCGACAGCTTCGACCAGTCGCTCCGCTTGGGCACCCGGTCGGCGGGCAGCTTGGCCAGCTCGTCGGCGATCTCGTCGAGGCTCAGGCCGACGCGCTGAGCGAACACGATGAACGCCACTCGTCTGATCACCGGGCGCGCGAACCTGCGGTGCCCGCCCTGGTTGCGCTCCGAGCGGATCAGTCCGCGGTGCTCGTAGAAGCGAAGCGCGGAGGCCGCGACACCGCTGCGCTGAGCGACTTCGCCGATCGTGAGCAGCTCGGACATCGCCCAAGCCAAGCACAGCGGCAAGCGCTCTTCAAGCGCGCTTGAGGTGTAGGCGTCAGCGAGCTGCGGAACAGCGCACGACGCTCAGGTCAGGCCTCCGGTGCATCGAACACCATCAGATCGCCGTCGTTGCGATCGATTGCTCGATTGTCATCGAAGGAGGCGAGGTCGCAGTCAGGTGGGGGCGGCGGCAGCTGACTGGTGTACGACACCACCTCGTGGACGGTGTCCAATTCGTTGGGATCGCCGTCCTCGACGGTTAGGAGCGACGCGGCGGGAAGGCTGCCTGGCGCGCCCGCGGGGTCGATCGATCCCACGGCACCCACGACGCCTCGGCGACCCGTGACCACGACGCAGCTCACCGATCCCGAGAAAGTGAATCGCCCGGTCGGTCCCCCGAAGGAGGAACTGCGCATTGACTCTCCCCGTGCCTCGCTGGGGCGATACTAACCCCGAGAGGAGGAGCGCGATGAGGGTCATGCCCACCGACGAGGAGCTGCCCGGGCTGGTGCCGCAGCCGGGCTCGATCGTGTGGCGCGCCGCGGGCGACTCGCGGCTGCTCCCGACCGCCGGGTACGCACTGCTTGCTCCAGGTGGCCCACCCGACGGTCGGCGCCGGTGTGGCCGAGCACTCCAACTTCGCGGCCGACCCCTGGGGGCGGCTGCTGCGGACCCTGGACTACGTGCACGGCTCGATCTACGGCGGCCCGCGGCTGGCGGGCCAGATCGGCCGCCGTGTGCGCGCCATGCACACGTCGATCAAGGGGATCCGGCCCGACGGCACCGCCTACCACGCGCTCGAGCCCGACGCCTACGCATGGGTGCACGCCACGCTGGCGGTGGCGATGATCGACGGCCATCGCACGCTGGGCGCCGCGCTCGGGCCGCAGGACCAGGCCGACTTCTGGCGCGACTGGCTCAAGCTAGGGCGCCTGGTGGGCGTCCGCGAGCGCGACCTGCCGGCGGACTGGATCGACGTGCCGGACTACTTCCAGGCGGTGGTGGACGGCGTGCTCGAGGACACCGAGACCGTGCACGTGGTGCTCGACTCGCTCGCGCGTCCGCTGGCGCCTCCGGTCCCCGCGCTGCCACCGGTGCTCTGGGCCGCGATGCGCGCACCGGCGGGCCGCCACGTCCAGTTGATGACCAAGGGCCTGCTGCCCCCGGAGCTCCGCGAGCGCTTCGGGCTCTCCTGGGGCGCCGCGGAGCGGCGGCTGTTCGAGCTCATGGCCGCCACGTCGCGTGCCAGCGCGCCTCTGATTCGCGGACCGCTGCGTGAGTTCGGCCCGCACTACCTGCGCTGGCGCCGAGAGGCGCTGGAGCGAGGCGACGTCGCGGCGGTCGTCAGGCCCGCAGCTTGACCGGCAGCACTTTGAGCTGGTTGATGAACGGCGACTCCGTGTACTCCGGGTCGCCCGTCGATCGCCATGTCCGGGTAGCGCTCGAGCGTCTCCTCGAACAGGATCCGCAGCTCCAGCCGGGCCAGCGCGGCCCCGAGGCAGAAGTGCCTGCCGCCCGCGCCGAAGGCTTGGTGCTCGGGGTTGCGCGTCACGTCGAAGCGGTCGGGGTCCTCGTAGCGCGACGGGTCGCGGTTCGACGACGCGTACCACATGACCACCTTCTCGCCGTCGCGGATGGTCTGCCCGCCGAGCTCGGTGTCACGTGTCGCGGTGCGCCGGAAGTGCGCGAAGGCCGGGAACATTCGCAGCGACTCCTCGACCATGCCGGGAATGAGCGACCGGTCGGCCAGGACCTGCTCCAGCTGGTCCGGCGCCTCGAGCAGCGCGCGCATCCCGCTGCAGTAGGTGGACTTGGTGCTGTCGTTGCCCGCGGCCACGAGCAGGAAGAAGCCCATGACGATCTCGTGCTCCTCGAGCCCCTGGCCGTCCAGCTCGGCGTGCACCAGCACGCTCGTCAGGTCGTCCGTGGGCCGCTCGCGGCGTTCCTCGATGAGCTTGCGGCAGCGCTCGAATATCTCCGGCACGTCGCGCTGCATGACGCTCTGGACACCCTCTGGGTTGAGGTCCGGATCCCCTGCCCCGAGCGTGGTGTTCATCAGCCGCGCCCACACCTCGTCGTCCTCCGGCGGAATGCCCATGAAGCTGCCGATCACCCGCGAGACCACCGGCTGGGCAACCTCGTTGACCAGGTCGCAGCCATCGCGCCCGTCGAGGCGGTCGAGCACGCGGCGCGCGATGTCCCGGATCTCGTCCTCGTGCTCGGCGATCCGCTTGGGGGTGAACCCGCGCTGGAACAGCGCCTTGAGGCGGTCGTGCTTGGGCGGGTCCATGCCGATGAACATCGCGCGGCTGAGCTCCAGGGGGAAGATGGCCTCGGAGACCGCCGTCACGCCGCCGAGCTCGGACGAGTAGGTCTGCCAGTCCATGCTCACCTCCCGCACGTGGTCGGCCGTGGTCACGGACCAGTAGCCGGCCTCGTCGGGATACTCGGAGAAGCCCGAGGTCCAGTGGACCGGGCACTTGGAGCGCAGCTCGCGGAAGGTCTCGTGCGGAGGCCCGTCGCGCCACAGCTCGCGCTCCGTTATGCGGAGGTCCTCGAGGGGGGTCGTGTCGGCGGGCATCCAGCCTCCCTGTCGTTCGCTGCCTGGTGCGGCTGACCCTACCGATCCGGCGCGGCGCCTAGGGCGCCTGGTGCGAGACCGCGCGCTGCCACATCTGCAGGTAGGCCTCCGCGCCGTTGGCCAGATCCGTGACGATCTGGTTGCCCGCGACCTTCCGCAGGTCCTCCACCCAGTCGGGATGCAGGCCGTAGTGGTCGACGCCGTCCGTGTTGACGTCGTAGGTGCGCGAGCCCGAACGCTGCTTGCGCAGGACCACGTTGCCGTCGAAGGAGCGGAACGGATATTGAACGGGGTTCTGGGCGGCATCCGGCCGCGCCGGGGGCTGGGCATGGAGCCCGTTGGTGTCCGAGCCGAAACCGATGCCGAAGAAGAAGCGCGGGTCGCGGTTCGCACGGGCCTCGCGCCAGTCGGCAGCGAAGTCGTTGGACTCCTCCGTGATGGGCCCAACCACGCCGCCGAGACGCTGAAGGCGCTTCTGGCTGCCCGCGTCGCCCCAGCTGTGGCTGGAGATCACGCCCGAGTAGTTCTCGCTCTCGAGGATCGTGAGCGCCTCCCGCCGGGCCTTGACGCTCAGGTGGTCGGTCTCGACGATCATCCCCTTGCGGATCATCGCCCGGATCGTGTACTCGCCCAGCGCGGTGAGGCCCTTGGGGTTGCAGATGGGCGGTGGCGGATAGACGGGCACCTGGCCGCTGAGTATCTGCGACGCCAGCACCGGCCCGAGCAGGGTGTACATCTCGTCGGCGTACTCGCCGAAGGGGTTGGTGGGCACGTTCTCGCTGTCCGGGCCGGGGCACTGCTCGGCCTCCCAGAACTCGCCGGTGGCCCACTTGTTGCCGGCGTTCACGAGCACGCCCGTGGCGCCGCTGTCGAAGTGCGTCCCGCCGAGGGCGTTGTCGAACTTGTGCACGGGGAAGGCCGAGCGCACGCCGAGCGCGTGGAACTCGTTGAGCTGCTGATCGATCTGGGCGGTCGTGCACTTGGGCTGGTCGAGGAACTGGCCGCAGCCGAACGGCTCAGACGTCTCCATTCCCAGGACCATCGCGAGCTTGCCGTCGTTGATCACGCTCCGCGCCTGGGTCGGGGTGCGCACGATCCGCAGCCAGCCCTTGCCGGGGCCGCCGTTCTGCGCGTCCACGTAGTCCTGCAGCGCGAACATGTCCTGGGCCTGCTGGCGCGCGCTGGCCATCTCGTCGCAGTTGTTCTGCTTGAGCGGGTACAGCTCGCACAGCGCCCGGTTCTCCACCAGGTCGTTCACGATGATCCGCACGCCGCCGCGCCAGCCCCGCTCCAGCCACTTCCAGTAGGTGCCCTCGTGGGTGAGCGACTCGTCGCGCGGCCAGCCGGCGAAGGTCGGCCAGCCGCCGGTGTCGTGCGTGCCCACGGGGCTACCGCTGGCCAGGAAGTTCTCGAACGTGGCGCCGGCGCCGTTGGGCTCGTGGTCGGTGCAGTCCTTGAGCGCCACGGTCACGCCGTAGGGGCTCCAGGGCCGGCCGCAGTGGAAGCGCCCGCCGAGGAACTGGAACGCGCTGATGTGATTGTGGTCGTCGACGAAGCCGCGCACCCTGGACGTCGGGCTGGCGCCCTTGGGCGGGGTGCCCGTGGTGCTGGTCTCGATCTCGGGGAAGGTCGCGCAGCCCGTGGTGGGCACGAACTGGAAGGTCGCCGCGGACCCCGCGCCCACGAGCACGAGCCTGCGACCCAGCCCGCTCGTGGCAAGGCCCTGGTCGGTGGACACCGCGTACAGCTTGAATGCGCTTCCCGACCCGGTCACGCGCCAGTCGGCAGGACGCCCGGGCGTGGCGGTCGGTGTGACCTGGTTCAGCAGGCCCACGGAAGGCATCTGGGCGTCCGGTCCGTAGAGCAGATAGCTGCCTAGGGCCGTGGCCTGCATGCGGAACGGGGTGGCACCGCCCACGGTGGTGGCCGACGCGGAGTAGCCGGCGGCGTCCTTGACCACGAAGCGCCCATCGGCCACCGAGCGCAGGCCGTAGCAGTTGTTCACGACCGTGTAGCGGTCCGCGGCGCTTGCGCCCGCAGGGACGACGGCCAAGAGCGTCACGACCGCACCGAGAACCGCCAACGACCATCGCGCCGAGCTGTGCCTCAAGAGTTTCCCCCCGTCCCATTCGCGTGCCCCGGCCGGAGAACATAACCGACCTGGCGCGCTCGCGCTGCGGATCGCGGCGCTCAGCGCAGCTCGCGCGATGCCAGCGGGAACGCGTCGGCGATCACGTGCGCGCGCACGCGCGCGGGCACGCGCGTGCCCGCGGGGATGCGCACCCGCGTCTCGGCCAGGTCGCCGTTGGGGGCGGCGACCGAGGTGCTCTCCTTGCGGTAGTCCACGCTCACCGGGAGCCCGGTGCGGGCGTCGGTGAGCAACACGGTGGTCAGGTGCGCCGCGGCGCGGAAGCGGCGTCCGGGAGAGAGCGCGAAGCGCGCGCGGGCCAGGCCGTCGGCGGTTGCGGTGGGCCGGGCGAGGTCCACACCGGTCACGCGCACCCCCGAGGGGCGCCGGTTGGCACGGCCGCGGCGGTCATACGCGCGTGTGAGGTAGGTCCCCGTGGTCACGAGCGTGCCGTCGCGGTTGCACAGGCCCGTGAGGCCCAGGGCGTCGCCGTAGACGGGCACGTCACGGCAGGTCACCTCGCCGTAGATGCTCGGGCCGCGCATGACCAGGTCGCGCCCGAGCTGCCCGCGGAACTCGAATCGCCGGAGCGGAACGTCGCCGAAGGTGAAGGTCAGGTTCACGTCGCGCGCGGTAACGATCAGCGAGTCGCGCCTGTAGCGCCCGGCCAGCGGGAACGCGAGCGTGCCGCCGGGGTCGGCCACCGGCACGCCCCGCGCATCGCGCCTGGCGGCCACCACCCACATGAGCAGCCTCCCCTCGCCGCGCGCGTCAGGTCGCGAGCGGTGGATGGTGCTGGCGATCAGGTCGTAGAAGTCGAAGCCGATCTGGTTGAGGCTGGGCAGCATCGGGGGCAGCGGCACGGCCAGCCGCGTGAGGCTCATGGCGCTCACGTGGTCGCGGCCGATGGCCAGCGGGAGCGGCCCCTCCGAGCGCGCGGTCCGGAACCGGATCGTGGACCCGAACCGCCCTGCACGCGTCTGGCCCTCGCGGGTGTTCGCCACCGCGCGGCCGCCCGACGCATAGTCGCCGGCAATCCGCACCCGATAGCTGCGGCCGGGGCGCAGGAACCCCTTGGGCACCACGTGCACGTAGTGACCGTCGCCCGACAGCTCGGCGTCGAAGGCGAACCGCGGTTTTGTCTTCACGATGCGCCGCGGGTCGCGGGCGGCCACGGACGCGTCGACGGTGCGCCCGCGGCGGCGGACCACCAGCCGGCCGTTCACGATCGTCGCGGCCGGCAGCCGCCCGCTGACCCGCGAGCGAGTGTTACCGCCGGGGGTCGCGTAGAGCACCCGCGTGAGCCGTCCCGAGAACGCCTCGCCCGGTCGCGTGTCGCAGCGCCGGTCGCGCCTGCGCAGGCAGTAGTCGTACGGCACGTAGACCAGGCGGCCGTGCTCACCGCCGACGTACACGCCGCGGGTGCCGAGCGCGGGTGACCCGTTCAGGTCGTTGCGGTCGCGCAGCGCCCGGCCGCGAGGAGTGCTGTCGAAGGACCAGCGCCGGCGCCCGGACTCGGCGTCGATGGCGTACAGCGACCCATTCGACGAGCCCACGTAGAGCACCCGGCCACCGCCGCGCGCCGCGCGCCCGAGCACGGGCGAGGAGCGGATGGCATCGCCCGTGTCGTAGCGCCACAGCTGCCGCCCGAGCGGGCTGATCGCATAGATCGACCCGTCGGCCGAGGCCGCGTAGATGGCCTTGGTCCGACCGCGCGCGTCCTCGGCCAGGGCCGGCGAGCTGTACACGTGGTCGCTTGTGGTGAACGCCCACAGCCGCCTGCCGGTGCGGGCGTCGAGCGCGTAGAGGTTGCTGTCGAACGATCCGGCGTAGAGCGTGGACTCGTCGCGGCTAAGGGCCGGCGAGGAGGCGTTGAACCCGAGGGCGGTGAACGCCCACAGCCGCCGGCCCTGCGGGTCCACGCCGTAGATCCCGAGGTCCAGCGACGCCCAGAAGGTACGCCCGTCGCGGGTCATCGCCGGCGCGGTCCAGACCGAGTTCTCGGTGGGGAACACCCAGCGCTCGCTGCCGTCGGGGTTGATCGCGTAGCCGCCACCGCCCGTGTTGCCCGCGTAGATCACGCCCCCGAAGCCGGTCACGGCGTTGCCCTCCCACCAGTTCACCAGCTGCCCGGTTGCTGGGCCGCGCGACGGCCGGTACGTCCATAGCACCCGCCGGGAGCGGGAGATGGGGGCGCGGTCAGAGCGCAGGCGGTAGAGCGACTCGTCGCCCGAGCCAACCGTTATCGGGCTGGTGCGCAGGCGCGGGTCGTAGCGCCCGACCGTGGCCGCGGAGTCGATTATCTCCCCGGTCTTGAACCGCCACCGCAGCTTCCCGCGCGGGCCCACGGCGTAGAACCAGGTGTCCGCGGACCCGACGTAGACCGAGCCGTCACCGCCGATCACCGGCGTGGAGAAGATCCCCTTGCCGGTCCGGAACGCCCACGGCCGCTCGCCCGCGCGGTAGCGCCCGCGAACCGGGCTGGCGCCGGTGTTGCGCCGGTCCCGGCGCATGGAGGGCCACGGCGAGCTGGTCTGCACGGGCACGTCGTAGCGGTACGTGGCTGCGCTCCGAGCATGTTCATCTGCCGCCGCCGCTGGCGCCGGCGCGGGCAGCGTAAGCGAGGCCGCGACAAGGGGCAGGAGAAGGCGACGAGGGGATCGCATTGGCGGTCGCGCCCCTTATACACCGACGACCAACGACCGACGACCAGCGACCCGCGTAGCATCGGCACCAAGCGATGCACGCCACCGTGAGCTCTCCGCCGAGGCTGATCGACAACTACGTCGGCGGCCGCTGGGTGCCATCGGCGTCCGAGCGCGCGCTGGACGTGACAAACCCCGCCACCGGGGAGGCGCTGGCCCGGGTTCCGCTGTCCACCGCGTCGGACCTGGAAGCCGCCGTGGCGGCCGCACGCGCCGCGCTGCCCGCGTGGCGGGACGTGAGCGTCATCGAGCGCGGCAGGCGCCTGTTCGCCCTGCGCGAGGGGCTGCACTCCAGGCGGGAGGAGCTGGCGCGATCGGTGACCGTGGAGATGGGCAAGACGATCGCCGACGCGCGTGCCGAGGTGGCGCGGATGATCGAGATGGTGGAGTGCGCGTGCGCGGTGCCCACCACGATGCAGGGCAGGGTGCTCGAGGACGTGGCACGCGGCGTGGACTGCGAGACCGTCAGGCAGCCGGTGGGCGTGTGCGCTGCGATCGCGCCGTTCAACTTCCCCGCGATGGTCCCGTTCTGGTTTCTGCCCTTCGCCATCGCGTGCGGGAACACGTTCGTGCTCAAGCCCTCGGAACAGGTTCCGCTGACCCAGCAGCTGGCATTCGAGGTGCTGCACTCGCTGGACCTGCCGCCGGGGGTGGTGAACCTGGTGAACGGAGGTCGCGACACGGTCGAGGCGATCCTCGACCACCCCGGCATCGACGCCGTGTCGTTCGTGGGGTCGGCGCCCGTGGCGCGGCTGGTCTATAGGCGCGCTGCCAACGCGGGCAAGCGGGTCCAGGCGCTGGGCGGGGCCAAGAACCACATGGTGGTGCTGCCCGACGCGGCGGTCGAACCGACGGTGGCGGCGATCCTTGGCTCGGCCTTCGGGGCCGCCGGGCAGCGCTGCATGGCGGGCTCGGTGCTCGTGACCGTGGCGGATGCGCACGAGCGCGTGCTGCCGCCACTCGTGGAGGCTGCCGCGGCGTTGTCGGTCGGGGATGGCCTGGACGAGTCGACCGACGTCGGGCCGGTGATCTCGGGCACGGCGCGCGACGGTATCCACGCGCTGATCGAGGCCGGACTCGAAGCCGGCGCCACACCGGCGCTCGACGGCCGCCGCGCAAAGGCGGGTCGCGGGGCGTTCGTGGGCCCGACGATCCTGGACGGCGCGTCCGGGGCGATGGACGTGGTGCGCCAGGAGATCTTCGGGCCGGTCCTGGTGGTGGTTCCCGTGGACACGCTCGAGGAGGCGATCGCGGCCGTGAACTCCAGCCGCTACGGCAACGGGACGTCGATCTTCACCGAGTCGGGGGCGGCGGTGCGGCGCTACCGCCACGACGTGGAGGCCGGGATGGTGGGCGTGAACATCGGCGTGGCCGCGCCGGTCGCCTTCTTCCCGTTCTCGGGCTGGAAGGACTCCTTCCTGGGCGACCTGCATGCGCACGGGCCCGACGCGGTGGACTTCTACACGCGCAAGAAGACCGTGACCAGCCGCTGGTTCGCCGGCGGCGGCGCGGGCGGCGGCTACTTCGTCGAGGAGTAGGAGACACGCGGCTTCGTGCGCCGCTCGCACAAATCAGGGCCGCCAGGGCGTTGATATGTGCAATGCCTTGACAGATGGTGCGAGAGTGCAAGAGACTCGGCGCCTGTGAGTGGAGGGAACGGCTCGTCGCCGTCCACGCTGAGGGAGCTCAACCGGCGCCGTGTGATCGACGCGCTCAGGGACATGGGGGTGGCCAGCCGAGCGGACATCGCCCGCCGCACGGGCCTCTCGCGCTCCACCGTCTCCACGCTGGTGTCCCGGCTGCGCGCGGATGGCCTGGTGGTCGACCACGCGCCCGCGGAGGGCGACGGTGGCTCCGGCGCCGCGGGCAGGCCGCCGATGCTCATCGGACTCGGCCGCCAGGCGGGCGCCGCAATCGGCATCGACTTCGGGAAGCGCCACCTGGCGGTCGCCGTGTCCGACCTGTCGCACATCGTGCGGGCCGAGGCTCGCCGTGAGATGGAGGAGGGCTACGGCGCCGACGAGGGCTTGGACACCGGCGCGCGGCTGGTGCGAGAGCTGCTCGACCAGGCCGGCATCGAGGCCTCGGAGGTGCTCGGCGCGGGGCTTGGGCTGCCGGGGCCGATCCACCGCCCGTCGGGCCGCGTTGGCTCCACTGCGATCCTGCCCGGCTGGGCCGGCATGGGGGTGGCGGAGGCCATGGAGGACCGCCTCGGACACGCCCGTGCACGTGGACAACGACGCCAACCTGGGCGCGCTCGCGGAGCTCTACTGGGGCGCCGGCCATGGCGCAGCCAACCTCGTGTACATCAAGGTCGCGACCGGCATCGGCGCGGGGCTGGTGGTGGAGGGCAAGCTCTTCTACGGCGCCGGCGGCACCGCCGGCGAGCTCGGGCACGTGACGGTCGACGAGGACGGCGCGATCTGCCGTTGTGGCAGCCGCGGCTGCCTGGAGACGATGGCCGCCGGCCCCGCGATCGTGGAGCTCATTCGCAGCAGCCTCGGGCATGAGCTGACCGTGGAGGAGGTCGTGGCGCGCGCGATGGCGGGCGATCCCGGCTGCCGGCGGGTGCTGCAGGACTCGGGTCGCCACATCGGCGATGCCGTGGCCGACGTGTGCAACCTGCTCAACCCGGAGCGGGTTGTGGTGGGGGGAAGCGTCGGCCAGGCGGGGGAGATCCTGCTCGGGGAGATGCGCGAGGCGGTTCGCCGCCACGTGATCCCCTCGGCGGGCGAGGACGTGGAGATCGTGCCCGGGGTGCTGGGCGAGCGCGCCGAGGTGCTCGGCGCGGTTGCGCTGGTGCTCGGGAGTGTGGAGGATGCCGCTGTCGCGGCAGGTCAGTGACGGCGGGGAGCAGCAATGGGATCCGCAACAGGAGGAGGAACGGATGTTCGGTGCTCACGGAGGTCGACCACGGCGCTCGCCATCACGGCGCTGCCGCGGGAGCAGTGGTCGCCGGCTGCGGCGACGACGATGACGATGACGGCGGTGGCGGCGACAGCGGCGGAGGCGGAGCGGCAAGATCGCGCTGCTGCTGCCGGAGTCCAAGACCGCTCGCTACGAGTCGCAGGACCGCCCGCACTTCGAGAAGAAGGTCAAGGAGCTCTGCAGCGACTGCGAGATCATCTACAGCAACGCCGACCAGGACCCGGCCAAGCAGCAGCAGCAGGCCGAGGCCGCGCTCACCAAGGGCGCCAAGGTGATGGTGCTCGACCCGGTCGACGCCGCCTCGGCGGGCGCGATCGTCCAGCGGGCCAAGCAGTCAGACGTCCCGGTCATCAGCTACGACCGCCTGATCACCGACGCCGACATCGACTACTACATCTCGTACGACAACGAGAAGGTCGGCAAGCTCCAGGCGGACACGCTGACGAAGAAGCTCAAGGAGGACGGCAAGGCGACCGGGCCCGATCGTGATGATCAACGGCGCGCCCACGGACAACAACGCCAAGCTGTTCAAGCAGGGCGCGACGCGACGCGTTCAAGACCAGCGGCGTGAAGATCGCAAGTCCTACGACACCCCGGACTGGAGCCCAGACAAGGCCCAGCAGGAGATGGAGCAGGCGATCACCGCCATCGGCAAGAACGGCTTCAACGGCACCTACGCCGCCAACGACGGCACCGCCGGAGGCGCCATCGCGGCGATGAAGGGCGCCGGCATCAACCCCGAGACCAAGCCCACCACCGGCCAGGACGCCGAGCTGGCCGCGATCCAGCGGATCCTTGTCGGCGAGCAGTTCATGACCGTCTACAAGGACGTCAAGCCAGCGAGGCGCCGAAGGCGGCCGAGCTCGCGGTGGCCCTGGCCAAGGGCGAGGACCCGCCGAGTGGCCTGGTCAACCAGCAGGTCGACAACGGCCAGAAGAAGGTGCCCGTCGGTCATCCTCGACCCGGTGGCGGTGACCAAGGAGAACATCAACGACACGATCATCAAGGACGGCTTCTGGACGGTGTCGGAGGTCTGCGCGGGCAAGTACGCCAGCGCCTGCAAGGAGGCTGGCATCGAGTAGCGGGATTCCGCCTGGCCGGGCCGCAAAGGCCCGGCCAGGCTGTCCTCGCTTCGCAACGAAAGGAACGGATGACCTCGAATGGGGCCCTTCTCTCCCTGACGGGCGTGACGAAGCGGTTCGGCGCGGTCCAGGCGCTCGGCGGCGTGGACTTCGAGGTCCACGCCGGCGAGGTCGTGGGCCTCGTAGGCGACAACGGCGCCGGCAAGTCGACGCTCGTCAAGACGATCGCCGGGATCTACCCGCCCGACGACGGCGAGTTCAAGTTCGACGGCCAGCCGGTGTCAATCTCTAGCCCGCACGCCGCAACCGACCTGGGCATCGCGACCGTCTACCAGGACCTTGCGCTGTGCGACAACCTCGACGTGGTGGCCAATCTGTTCCTCGGCAGCGAGGTGATCGCCGGCGGGCCGGGGCAGGTCTCGCGCCAGCTCGACGAGACCGAGATGGAGCACCGCTCGCACGAGCTGCTCGAGAACCTGGCGGTCACGATTCCCAGCGTTCGCTCCGAGGTGGGAGGGATGTCCGGCGGCCAGCGCCAGCAGGTGGCTGTGGCGCGGTCGCTGCTGGGCAAGCCCAAGATGGTGATGCTCGACGAGCCGACGGCGGCGCTGGGAGTGCCGCCAGACGGCGATGGTCCTGAGCGCTGATCAAGCGGCTCAGGGAGCAGGGACTGGCCGTTGTCGTGATCAGCCACAACCTGGCCGACGTGTTCGAGGTCTGCGACCGGGTGTTCGTGCTTCGGCTCGGGCGCGAGGCCGGCAACTTCAAGATCGGCGAGACGTCGCACGAGGAGATCGTGGGCGCCATCACCGGCGCCGGCGGCTCGAACGGCAAGCAGAAAGGGGCCGAGCTCATGACGGGCGCCGCACACGCCGCTGACGTTGAAGTCGAGGAGGGCGTCGCCCCGCAGCCCGGGATCCTGCGCCGCTTCCTGCAGGGCGATCTCGCCTCGCTGCGGGTGCTCCTGGGCCTGGCAGTGATCTGGGCGATCTTCCAGTCGCAGAACGACCGCTTCCTCTCGGCCACCAACCTGACCAACCTGATGCTGCAGATCACGGCGGTCGGCCTTATCTCGGTCGGCATCGTCTACGTGCTGCTGCTCGGAGAGATCGACCTTTCCGTGGGCGCGGTGAGCGGCCTATGCGGCCGCCGTGATGGCGGTGCTCAACGTAAAGCACGGCTGGGATCCGTATCTGGCCATAGCCACCGGCGTCGCGACCGGTATGGCGATCGGGCTGCTTCAGGGCGCGATCTTCACGCGCTTCGGGGTGCCGTCGTTCGTGGTCACCCTGGCCGGCCTGCTAGCGTGGCAGGGGGCCCTGCTCTACGTGCTCGGCGAGACCGGGACCGTCAACGTGACCGACGGCAAGATCACGGCCTGGCCAACACGTTCTACTCGGACAGCGTCGGCTGGATCTTCGTGATCGCGGCGATCGCGATCTACGCCGGTGTCACCTTCTGGGGCTATCGGGAGCGAGTCAAGGCGGGACTCGCAGATCAGGCGGTCGCGCCGCTCGTCATTCGGATCGTGGTGGCGGCCATTGCAGCGGTCGTGGCGATCTCGATCCTCAACTCGGATCGCGGCCTCCCGCTGGCGGTGTTGATCCTGCTGGCATTCGTGATCGGCATGCAGTACGTGGCCATGCGGACCCGGTTCGGGCGGCACGTGTTCGCCGTCGGCGGCAACGACGAGGCCGCGCGACGCGCCGGCATCGGCGTCAACGAAGATCCGGGTCATCGTGTTCGGCATCGCCGGCTCCATGGCGGCGATCGGCGGGATCCTCGCGGCGTCGCGGCTTCTGGCCGTCAACCAGACCTCAGGCGGCAGCGATCTGCTGCTGCTCGCGATCGCCGGCCCGGTGATCGCCGGCACCAGCCTGTTCGGCGGCCGGGGCTCGGTGTGGTCGGCCTTGTTGGGGGCGCTCGTGATCGGGTCGATCTCCAACGGCATGGACCTGCTGGCCTACGACTCCGACGTCAAGTTCATGGTCACCGGCGGCGTGCTGCTCGCGGCAGCCATCGTCGACTCGCTCGCTCGTCGACAGCGCCAGGCCCAGGGCCGCGTCTGACCGGGCTTATCGCACGGCGAATCGCGACGGGATCGCGCGGAGGGAGTCGTCACGCCGAGCGACGACCCCTCCGCGTCGCGATCGTCGGCTACGGCCTCGCCGGCGCGGTCTTCCACGCGCCGCTGGTGGCCGCACGGCGGGCATGGAGGTCGCCGCCGTAGTTACCCGCGACCCGCGCGCGCGCGAGCGCGGTGGCGCGAGGACCTGCCGGGCGCGGCCGTACTCGACAGCGCCGACGCGGATCTGGGAGAGCGCCGGCGACTACGACCTGGTGGTGGTGGCCGCGCCCAACCGCGCGCACGCACCCTGGCCGAGACTTCGCTCGCGCCGGCCTGGCGGTTGTTGTCGACAAGCCGATGGCCACGATCGGCGAAGGCGCCAGTCGGCTGGCTTCGCTCAGCGAGGAGACCGGGGTGCTGCTCACTGTCTTCCACAACCGGCGCTGGGACAACGACTTCCTGACGCTGCGCAAGCTCCTGGCCGACGGCGCGCTGGGCACGCCACTGCGCCTGGAGTCGCGGTTCGAGCGCCACCGCCCGGAGGTGGACGCCACGCGCTGGCGCGAGAGCGGTGCGACGGCCGACGGGGGTGGGCTGCTGCTGGACCTCGGGAGCCACCTGATCGACCAGGCCATGGTGCTGTTCGGCAGGCCCACGCACGTGTACGCGGAGCTCGAGCGCCGCCGTCCGGGCGCCGCCGCGGACGACGACAGCTTCGTGGCGCTGCGGTTCGGCGATGGGCCGGCGGCCCACCTGTGGATGAGCGCACTGGCCCGCCGGCCGGGCCCGCGGCTGCGCCTGACGGGCACCGCGGGAGCGTTCGAGCGCTTCGGCCTGGACCCACAGGAGGCGGCGCTGCGGGCCGGGCTGCGGCCCACGGATCCCGGGTGGGGCGAGGAGCCGGAGGAGAGCTGGGGCACGCTGAGCACCGACCGCGACGGCCAGCGTGTCGACGGCCCGGTCGCGCCCGAGCCTGGTGCCTACGAGTGCTTCTACGCGCTCCTCGGGCAGGCCCTGCGCCGGGCGGGGCCGCCGCCCGTGGACCCAGCCGATGGGGTCGCGGTGCTGGAGGTGATCGACGCCGCCCGCCGCAGCGCGGAGGGGCGGGCCGTCGTGACCCTGTAGGTAGCGTGGCGGCGATGGCACACGACGCAGCGAGGAAGGGTCTCGAGGCCGAGCTCGACGAGCTCTATCGCGGCGATCCCGGCAGCTTCGTCGAGCGGCGTCGCGAACTGGCCAAGAGCTGCCGCGCGGCGGGTGAGCAGGAGCTGGCGGCAGAGGTCGCGGCCCTGCGCAAGCCCACCCGCGGCGCCTGGGCGATCAACCAGCTGGGCGCGTCCACCCGAGACCGGTTGCTGGCTGCCGGGCAGGTCCTGCGCGACGAACAGGAGCGCCTGGTGTCGGGTGACGGAAGTCCCGGGCGAGCTCCGTGCGGCGCAGGACGGGGAGCGCGAGGCGGTGCAGGGGGCCCTACTTGCCCTCGAGGACGCGTGGCAGCTCAGCGCCGCGGGCGTCGAGCGGGCGCGGCAGACGCTCCACGCGGTGGCCCTCGACCCGGAGGTGCGCGAGCTGTTCGTCAACCGACGGCTCACCTCGAGCCACGAGGCCGCGGGGCTCGGGGCGCTGCCCACCGCCGCACCGGCCGGGAAGCGCAAGGGCCCCGCGCGCGAGGCGGGGCAGGCCACCAGGCGCGTCGCCAAGGCACGCGAACGCCTCCGGGCGGTCGAGGAGGCGGCGCAGCAGAGCGACCGGGAGCGGCGCGAGGCCGAGCGCGCGGTCGACGATGCGGTCGAGGACGCCGAGGAGGCCCAGCGCGGCCTCGCTCGCGCGCGCGCCGCTCTCGAGAAGGCGCGTCGAAGGGCCGACGCCGCCCACAGCCGGCTCGACCGCCTCCGCGACACCCTCGGCGACTGAGGCTCGGCCGGGGCGCCCTCTGGTAGCGTCGGCCCCGATGACTCGCACCGTCCGCTGCCTGCTCACAGCGCTCGTGTTCCTCCTGGCCCTGGCGCCCGCGGCGGGCGCCGCGACCGGCAACCGCTGGATCAAGCAGCGCTCGCTGAACATCGCCCACCAGGGCGGCGAGGATGAGTTCCCGTCCAACACGATGTACGCCTTCAAGAAGGCCGTGCGCGCGGGCGCGGACATGCTGGAGCTGGACATCGGCGTGACCAAGGACGACAAGGTGGTGGTCCTGCACGACACCACGGTCGACGGCAAGACCAACGGCACCGGCACCGTGGAGTCCAAGACTCTGCGCGAGATCAAGCGACTGGACGCCGCGTATTGGTTCTCCAAGGCCGGCCCCAACCACTACGCGCGCGACCTGCCCGTCAAGGCCTACCGGTTCCGGGGCATCGCCACCCGGAAGCGCCGCCCGCCCAAGGGCTTCAAGGCGTCCGACTTCAGGGTGCCCACGCTGAAGGAGGTGCTGCGCGCGTTCCCGCGGACGCCGATCAACATCGAGATCAAGGGCCGCACGCGCGCCGAGGCCGACGCCGAGTACGTGAAGAACGCCGAATCGCTTGCGCGCGCACTGAAGCGGGTGAAGCGGCGAGACATCATCGTGGTGTCGTTCAAGCAGCCGGCGGTGGACCGCTTCCATGAGCTTCTCCCGGACATCGACCTGGCGCCCGGCATCGTGGGCGCCGCCAGCTGGATCTTCGGCGGCGGATCCCCCGGCCCGGGCGTGAAGGCCTTCCAGGTCCCGATCACCTACGTCTTCGGCGGCTCGACGTTGCAGGTCACCACGAAGGAGAACGTGGCCCGGGCGCACCGCGAGGGCTACGCGTGGCAGAACTGGTTCAGCGGCGGCGACCGTGACGAGCCGGCCACCTGGCGCACGATGGTGGACACCTGCGTCGACGGCATCATGACCTCGCAGCCCAAGGCGCTGGAGCGCGTGCTGCGCAAGGCCAAGCGCCCGGCCGCCTGCGCTACGCCGTAGTCGCGCCCGCTGAAGTGGGGGCCGCGTCGCCGTCCTCCGACGCCAGCGTCGGCCCGAAGGACACCGTGAGCACGGCCCCGCCGCCGGCCGCGTTGGCCGCCTCCGCGAAGCCGCCGTGGGCCTCGGCAGCCTGGCGCACGATCGCCAGGCCCAGCCCGGAGCCGGGCATCCCGCGCGCGGCGTCGGCGCGATAGAAGCGCTCGAACACGTGCGGCAGGTCCGCCTCCTCGAAGCCGGGCCCGTGGTCGCGGACTGTCAGGATCCCGCCGACCAGGCCCACCTCGATGGCGGATCCATGCGGGCTCCACTCGATCGCGTTGTCCACCAGGTTGGACACCGCGCGGCCGACCCGCTCGGGGTCCCCGCGCACCAACGTCGGCTCCAGCTGCGTCGTGATGGCTACCCGCCCAGCCGCTCGCCGGCTCGCGCGCTCGGTCACGGCGCGGACGACCCCGTCGACCTGAACGTCGTCGAGCAGGGCCTCCGGCTTCGCGCCGCGGGCCAGCTCCACGACGTCGGCAACCAGCCCGGTGAGCTGATCCAGCTCCTCCACGATGTCCGCCCTGAGCATCGAGCGCTCGGCGGGCGGCAGCCGATCCGCGTCCTCGAGGGTCTGGATGTTGGCCCGCAGGCTGGCGATCGGCGTGCGCAGCTCGTGGCTGGCGTCGGCAACCAGCTGGCGCTGAGCGTCGGCCGAGCGCTCGAGGGCATCCAGGGTCGTGTTGAAGCTGCGCGCCAGCCGCGCGAGCTCATCGTCGCCCGTGACCTCGATCCGCTGGGTCAGGTCGGGATCGGCCGTGAGGCTCTCCGTGCGTTGGGTGAAGCGCGTGATCGGGGCCAGGGCGGTGCGGGCCACCACGGCTCCCAGGGCGGCGGCCAGCGCCACGCCGCCCACGGCCACCAGCAGGAGCACCACGAGAATCCGGCTGAGCTGGCGATCGACCTCCTCGAGCGGCCGCGCAGCTTGCACGGCGCCGCCGCCGGGCGAGGCCACGGTGAGGACCCGCAGGTGCGTCCCGTCCACCTCGGTGTCGGTGAAGTAGCTGCCCTCGCCCGCGCTCGCGATCTCCCGCGCGCGGTCCTCGACCGGCAGCTCCGCGGATTCGCCCGGGGGCCTGAGCACCCCGCCGCCCGGCAGCAGGAACTGCGCGTAGCCGCCCGCGCCGCCGAACGGGCTGCGCGACTGAAGCCTCCGCTCCAGGTCGCGGCCGCGGCGGCCGGCACCGGGCGGACCCCCAGGCCCGCCCAGCGGGCCGGGCCCCGGCCCGCCGCGGGCTCCCTGGGCGAAGGTGTCCGCGCGCTCGGTCAGCGACCGATCGACCTCACCGCGCAGCTCTCCACGCACGCCGAAGTACACGATTGCCGCGGCGCAGATGACTGCCACGGCCACGGCCACGCCCGCCACCGCCGCGATCCGCGTGCGCAGGCTCATGGCTCGCGCAGCACGTAGCCCACGCCCCGCACCGTGTGGATCAGCGAGCGCGCGCCGGCGTCCTGGAGCTTGCGGCGCAGGTAGCCGATGTACACGCGCAGGGCATTGGACGTGGGGCCGAAGTCGTAGCCCCAGACGCGGTCGTAGATGAGCGAGTGGGGCAGGACGCGGCGAGGGTTGAGCATGAGCAGCTCGAGCAGCTGGAACTCGGTGCGGGTGAGCTCCACGAAGCGGCCGCTCACCGTGGCCCCGTGGCGCGCGCTGTCCAGCTCCACCTCCGCGAACGAGATCGTGTCGGGATCACCCTCCATCCCGTTGCGGCGCAGCAGCGCGCGCAGGCGCGCCTTGAGCTCGCCCACGTCGAACGGCTTGGGCAGATAGTCGTCCGCGCCCGCGTCGAGGCCGTCGATGCGGTCCTCCACGGCGTCCCGGGCGGTGAGCATGAGGATCGGCACGCGGTTGCCTGCTGCGCGCAGCCGGCGGCAGACCTCCAGCCCGTCCACGTCGGGCATGCCCACGTCCAGGACGATCGCATCGGGCGCAGCGGTGGCTGCCTGGGTGAGCCCGTCCTGGCCGCCCGTGGCCAGGACCGGCTCGTACCCGCCCAGAGCCAGCGCGCGCCGCAGCGCGTCCCGCAGCGAGCGGTCGTCGTCGACGATGAGGATCCTCACGAACCCCATTGTTACGCCGCGTGTGGGCGCTCATGGCGGTCTCCTACACAGCTCTTACGCGCAGCCGACGGCCGTCTTAGGCGTCTGGCGCACTCTGGACGGCACGATGATTCCCGAGCCAAGGAGTTGATGTGCGACGCAGGTTGACCAACAAGATGGCCGTGGGCGCGGTGGGGGTGGCGGTGCTGGCTGCCGCCGGCGGCACGTACGCGGCCAGCCGGCCGTCGGCGGAGGCCGAGCGTGACGCGTTCCTCAAGAGCGCGGCGGAGCGCCTGGACGGCGTGTCGTCGAGCGAGCTCGAGGACGCGCTGAAGGGCGCCGCTTCGGACCGCCTGGACGCCGCGGTCAAGGCCGGGCGCCTGACCAAGGAGCAGGCCGACGAGATCAAGCGGCGCAATGAGCGCAACGGCCTGCCGTTCTTGGGCGGTCCCGGCCACCATCACCGTGGCGGCCCGGGTGGCCCTCGCGGCGCGGTCCATGATGCAGCCGCCAAGTACCTCGGCGTGTCCGAGGCCACCCTGCGGCGCCGGGTCATGGCAGGCAGGTCGCTCGCCGACATCGCGAAGTCCCGCGGAAAGTCCGTCGACGGCCTGAAGGACGCCATCGAGAAGTCCATCCGCAGCGAGCTGGACGAGGCCGTGAAGGACAAGCGCCTCACCGACGCGCAGCGCGACGAGATGCTCGAGGACGTGGACGAGCGAGTCACGCACATCGTGAACCGCGACGGGCCGAAGTTCCGGCGCGGCGGGTTCGGCCCCCGCGGCGGGCCCGGCGACGGCCCGCCCGGCCCTCCCGGCGGCTTCGGCGGCTGAGGCGGGGCTCGGAGCTCGGTCTCGGTGCTCGGATCCAAGCCGAGCACCGAGCACCGAGCACCGAATAGATTCGGCGGATGAAGTGGAAGCGAGGGGGGTCCTCGGACGACATCATCGACGCCCGTGGGGGCGGCGGTGGCGGTCGCTTCCCCATGCCCTCGGGCCGCGGCGGTCGCGTGGGCGGCGGCCTGGGCATCGCGGGCATCATCATCTTCCTGGCCATCCAGCTGCTCGGGGGAGGCGGATCGGGCGGAGGATTCCCCGTGGACTCGGCGTTCGATGGCGGTCTGGAGGCGCCGCAGGCGGCACCGATCGACCCGGCGCAGGATCCCGAGCGGGACCTGAGGGACTTCAGCGCCTACGTCTTCACCAGGGCTCAGGACACCTGGGAGGACATCTTCGCGCGCTCCGGCGATCGCTACGAGCGCGCCAAGCTCGTGCTCTTCCGCCAGGGCGTGCGGACCGGGTGCGGTCCGGCCGGCAGCGAGGTCGGCCCCTTCTACTGCCCGCCGGACAAGCGGGCGTACGTGGACCTCTCCTTCTATCGCGACATGGAGTCCAAGCTCGGCGCCTCAGGGGACTTCGCGTGGGCCTATGTGATCGCCCACGAGCTAGGCCACCACGTGCAGCAGGAGCTGGGCACCGAGGCGGAGGTCAACCGGCTGCGGCGTGAGCGGCCGGACGAGGCCAACGCGCTGTCGGTGCGGCTGGAGCTGCAAGCCGACTGCTACGCGGGCGTGTGGGCACAGAGCGTGTACGAGTCGGGCGACCTGGAGGCGGGCGACGTGGAGGAGGCCTTCGCGGCCGCGGAGGCAGTGGGCGACGACCGCCTGCAGCGCCGCTCGGGAGGCGGCGTGAACCCGGACACCTTCACGCACGGCACCTCGGAGCAGCGCCGGCGGTGGTTCGACCGCGGGCGCCAGGCCGGCGACCCGTCCGCCTGCGACACCTTCGGCACCGACGAGCTCTAGGTCACGAGGCCGCGAGGAACTTCCGCATGGCCTGGTGCGTGCGGTGCGGCGCCTCGACCTGCGGCACGTGGCCGCAGTCCAGCACCATGTGCTGGGCACGCGGAAGCGTGTCCTCCACGTGGCGGCGGAAGGCCACCGGCACCAGGCCGTCGTGACGGCCCCAGATGAAGAGGCAGTCGCGCTCGAGCGCGCGCAGCCGTGCCCAGAAGCCGCTCTCGCCGTCCGGCTCGTCCAGGTAGATGTTGCGCGCGGCGGCGTAGAAGGCCGCTCGCCCGCGCGGCGTGAGGTAGGCGCGCAGGAACTCGTCCACGCCGGCCGCGGCCCAGCCGTCGGTGGCGCCCGGAACCAGGCCGCGGACGATCCGCTCCACCACCGGCCGCGGGGCCACCTGCAGCAGGCCCAGCTCCGGGCGCAGCAGCCGCACGAGCCCGGCCCATTGGCGGTCGCGCAGCCAGGCCACGGCGGGGCACAGCAGCACCATCCGGTCGACCCGGTCGCGGATGGCGCAGCCCCGCCTCGAGCGCCACCCGCCCGCCCATGCTGTTGCCCACCAGGTGCGCCGTGTCGAGCTCCAGGCCGTCCATCGTGGCGACCACCGCGCCCGCGAACCACGGCGTCGTACGGCGCCGCCGATCGGCTTGGCCGACTCGCCGAAGCCCGGCAGGTCGAGCGCGATCACGCGATGGGACTCCGCCAGCGCGGCGAGCGTGGGCAGGAAGGTGGCCTTGGTGCCGCCCAGGCCGTGCAGCGCGAGCAGCGGCGGGCCGATCCCGGCCTCGCACGTAGGCGAGCTCGCCGATGCGCGTGTTCACGGCGGCGAAGCGCATCCCGCCCGGCTCGTCGCCGGCGCTGGTGGCGGCCAGCAGGCCCACCCCCAGGTGCAGGTTGCGGCGCACGCGCAGCTCGCCCCTTGCGGTAGGCGGCCATGCCCCCGCGCACGTCGCGGGCGATCCGCCGCCAGGTGGCGGCGTCGGCGCTCAGCCGCGCGTCGGGCTCGCCGGCGGCCCCCTCGAGCTGTGGCTGAGCCATCGGTCGACCACGGCGTCCCACGCGCCCGCGTCCGTCGACCCCCAGGCGGATCCGCGCGCGCCCGCGTGGCGCGTGGAAGCGGTCAGCGTCGAAGCGCTCGATCAGCTCCTCGAGGAACAGCGGCGGGGCGCTCGTGGCCGTGGCGCTCACGTGGCCGCCCCCGCCTTCGCGCGGCGTGCCAGCTTCACCCGCTTGCCCTTGTCCAGCTCGACCTTGCGCAGCCGCACGGTCTCGGGCGTGACCTCCACGCACTCGTCCTCGCGCAGGAACTCCAGCGCCTGGTCGAGCGAGGGCGGCCGCGCGGGCACCAGCCGCACCAGCACGTCGGCGGTGGAGGAGCGGATGTTGGTCAGGTGCTTCTCCTTCACGGCGTTCACGTCGAGGTCCTCGGGCTTGGCGTTCTCGCCCACGATCATGCCCTCGTAGACCTCCTCGCCGGGCCCGACGAACAGCGTGCCGCGCTCCTGCAGGCCGAACAGCGCGAACGAGGCGGTCTCGCCGCGGCGGTCCGCCACCAGCGCGCCGGTCGGCCGGGTGCGCACCTCGCCCGCCCACGGCTCCCAGCGGTCGAACACGTGGTGCAGGATGCCCGTGCCGCGCGTCTCGGTCACGAAGTCGGTGCGGAAGCCGATCAGCCCGCGCGCGGGCACCAGGTAGTCCATCCGCACCCAGCCCGTGCCGTGGTTGACCATCTGCTCGAGGCGGCCCTTGCGCAGCGCGAGCAGCTGGGTGACCACGCCCACGTACTCCTCGGGCACGTCGATCGCCAGCCGCTCGACGGGCTCGTGCACGCGCGCCGTCGATCTCGCGGGTGACCACCTGCGGCTGGCCCACGGTCAGCTCGAAGCCCTCGCGGCGCATCAGCTCCACCAGCACCGCCAGCTGCAGCTCGCCGCGGCCCTGCACCTCCCAGGCGTCGGGGCGCTCGGTGTCGCGCACGCGGATCGAGACGTTGCCCACCAGCTCCTGGTCGAGCCGCGCGCGCACCTGGCGGGCGGTGAGCTTCGATGCCGTCCTGGCCGGCCAGCGGCGAGGTGTTGATGCCCGACGACCACCGACAGCGACGGCTCGTCCACGGTGATCACCGGCAGCGGCCGCGGATCGTCGGGGTCGGCCAGCGTCTCGCCGATCGTGACCTCGGGCAGCCCGGCCACGGCGATGATCTCGCCGGGCCCGGCCTCGTCGGCCTCCACGCGGTCGAGCGCCTCGGTCACGTACAGCTCGGTGATCTCGCGCGCGCTCGATCCGTGCCGTCGGCGCGGCACCAGGCGATCGGCTGCCCTTGCGCACGCTGCCGTGGCGCACCCGGCAGAGCGCCAGCCGGCCGACGTAGGGCGAGGCGTCGAGGTTGGTGACCTGCGCCTGCAGCGGATGGGCGGGGTCGTACTCGGGCGCGGGGATGCGCTCGAGCAGCAGGTCCATGCAGCGGCTCGAGGTCGGTGCCCTCCACGCCCTCCTCGAGCGCCGCCCAGCCCGCCTTGGCGTTGGTGTAGACGATCGGGAACTCGATCTGCTCCTCGTCGGCGTCGAGGTCGAGGAACAGCTCGTAGACCTCGTCCACCACCTCGGCGATGCGGGCGTCGGGCCGGTCGACCTTGTTCACCACGAGGATCACCGGCAGCCGCGCCTCCAGCGCCTTGCGCAGCACGAAGCGGGTCTGGGGCAGCGGGCCCCTCGGAGGCGTCGACGAGCAGCAGCACGCCGTCGACCATCGTCAGCCCGCGCTCCACCTCGCCGCCGAAGTCCGCGTGGCCCGGCGTGTCGACGATGTTGAGCTTCACGCCCGCGGTGGCGCACGGAGGTGTTCTTGGCGAGGATCGTGATGCCCTTCTCGCGCTCGAGGTCCGTCGAGTCCATCACCCGGTCGGCCACGTCCTGGTTCGTCGCGGAACGCGCCCGACTGCCACAGCATCGCGTCCACGAGCGTGGTCTTGCCGTGGTCGACGTGGGCCACGATGGCCACGTTGCGCAGGTCTTCTCGGCGGGCACGGTGGATGAGACTACGGATGCACCGGCCGGGCGGCCCCGGCGGCGCTGCTACCGTGCTCGGGTCGGGCGGCCATCGTTGCCGCCTGAGAGGTTCCGTTTCCTTGTGCGCCCTGGGCGTTTGCGGGAGACGCCGGATCTCCCCGACGTTCACAGAAGGAGCACATCCATGTCTTCGCAGTCCTTCGCCGATCTCGGCGTGTCCAAGACCGTCGTGGCGCGCACTCGCCGCACGCGGCATCGAAGAGCCCTTCGCCGTCCAGCGGCTCGTGATCGCCGACATCCTGGCGGGCACGACGTGCTCGCCCAGTCCCCGACCGGCTCCGGCAAGACGCTGGCGTTCGGCGTGCCGATCGCCGACCTGCATCGACGCCGAGGCCCGCCGCCCCGCGGCGCTCGTGCTCGCCCCGACCCGCGAGCTGGCGCTGCCAGATCGTGGGCGAGCTGCAGCGACCGTGGCCAACGCGCGCGCCCTGTCGGTGGCCGTCGTCCACGGCGGCGTGGGCCTCCAGCGCCAGGCCAAGCGCGCCGCCCGAGCCCACATCGTGGTCGCCACCCCCGGCCGGCTGGAGGACCTCCTCCAGCGCGGCGACATCCGGCTCGAGCACGTGCGGGTGCTCGTGCTCGACGAGGCCGACCGGATGCTCGACATGGGCTTCAAGCCCGCGGTCGACCGGATCGTGGCGAAGGTCCCCGCCGATCGCCAGACGCTGTTCTTCTCGGCCACGCTCGAGGGCGAGGTGGGTCGCCAGGCCAAGGCGTACACGCACGACGCCCGCCGCCACGTGCACGCGCCCGCGCCCGAGCGCCAGGCCGCCGTGCGAGCACCGCTTCGTGCACCTCGCCCACGACGCCAAGCTCGGCGCGCTCGTGCGGGAGCTCGGCAACGACGGCCGCGGGCCGCACGCTCGTCTTCGTGCGCACCAAGCGCGGCGCCGACCGGCTGGTCAAGCGCCTCGGCGCACAAAACGTGACCGCGGTGGCGATGCACGGCAACAAGTCGCAGTCCCAGCGCCAGAAGGCGCTGGCGAGCTTCGAGGCGCGGCCGCGTCGACACCCTCGTGGCCACCGACGTCGCCGCGCGCGGCATCGACGTGCCCGACGTGACCCACGTGATCAACTTCGACGCCCCCGAGGACCGCGACGCCTACGTCCACCGGATCGGCCGCACCGGCCGCGCGGGGCGCGAGGGCGCCGGCGTGAGCTTCGTGCTCGCCGACCAGACGCGCGACATGCGCCGCGATCGCCGCGGACCTCGGGCTCACGCGCGAGTTCGAGCACGGCCGGAGCCGGCGCCGCTAGCGCCCCCGGCGCACAGCCTCTCCCGGATAGCCGCAATTTGCGGCGAAGGTAGAGGACAATTTCTGCCTGCGGAGGTCGAACGCCTCCAGCCCTTTACGGATTCGGATTCGCGTCAGCGGGGTATGCATGAATTTTGGCGTGGGAGCGCCACAAGGGGTGCCGCGAAATGGCGAGCGAGACATCGAGAGCGGGGGTCAGGCCCAGCCGCAGGCGCGCGTCGCGCGCAGCTCGTTCCCTGCTCGCCATGGCATGCGCTCTGGCCGCCTGGACTGCCGCTCCGGCGGCGGCGGCGGATCTGGGCTCGGTCACGGAGCAGGTTTCCCAGGCACAGGATTCGGTCTCCGCCGCAGCGGAGGGCCCCTCCGCCGCCCGTGAAGTCGGCGACGCGGTCAGGGACATCGCTGCCAGCGCTCCCGATGCCCCGAAGGACGAGCCGCATGCCCCGACCGGTGCCGCCTCGTCCGACGATGCCGCTCCGAAGGCGGAGGCGCGCGCCCAGGCCGAGGCCGGCTCCGCGCTGGAGCTCACTCCGAGAGCGGAGTCGCCGGACGCGGTGGCCACCCCGTCACCCGACGTTGCCGTGCCCACCCCCGACGTCGAAGCTCCGCTCCCGGACAGCCGTGAGACCGCGGCGCCGCTCGGGAGCCTCGAGGCGCCCGAGCTCGAGGCACCCGTCGCCCCGGATGCCCCGCTGCCCGAGCAGCTCGGTGCGCTCGAGGAGACCCCCCTGCCCGACGGACCGCCGTCCATCGAGGAGGTTGCCCCGACGCCCCCGCAGCTCCCGAACGATGTGCCCGAGCCGCCACGGGTGGACGGTTCCCTGCCGCTGCAGCCCTCCATCCCCGCGCTACCGCTCGACCTGACCCAGGACGCTCCGCCCCCGCCGCCGGTCACGCTTCCGAGCGCCACGCCCCCCGACCTGGACTCCGCCATCCCGGCCGTCGACGATGCCCTGCAGCCGATCCGGACGGCGTTGCAGCCCGCGCTAGAGCGGGATCCGGCACTGGGGATCGAGCCGATCTCGCCTGAGCTCCCCGGCATTGGGACGATCGAGGATCTCATCGGGCCGGGGCCCATCACCCTCCCGACGGAGCCGGTCGAGCGAATCACGTCGATCGTGACGGACCTCGGGAGCTCCCTGCCGCTCCCGCCGACGGGCACGGGGCCCATCCTCCTCCCGACGACGGAGCCGGTCGAGCGAATCACGTCGATCGTGACGGACCTCGGGAGCTCCCTGCCGCTCCCGCCGACGGGCACGGGGCCCATCCTCCCGCTCGATCCGGTCCTGGACGCCGCATTCGACCTCGCGTCCGGCCCCGTGAACAGCTGGCCACAGGAGCCGAGCGCGCTGATTCCGAGCACCCAGACGCTGCTGACCGGCCTCCCCATAGTCGGGAACCTTCACCTTCCGCTCCAGGACGGCGGGGCCGGAGCCGAGTCGATCATCCTCCCGCCGCTTCTCCCCGCCGACCCGAGCCGGGCGCAGGAGGACTGGCTCCCGATCCTCCGCCGAGAAGCTGAGCCGGGTCCCGCGGACGCAGGTACCGGCGATCCACCTGCTGCCTCGCCCACGACACCGAGGCCGGTAGTCAGCCCGGGCACCATGCCCGCCGCTGGGCTCAACGAGCCCGCCGGAACCAGCGCAGGTGCCGGCGTCTCGCCCGCGCATCAGGGCGTGGGACCCGCTGGCGAGACGGCACCGCTCGCCGCGGCATATGACCTCTACCGCTCCCTCACCGGCATGCCTGACGCGCAGACGCAGGATGGCGTCCGCGCTCCCCCGTCGGCTCCGCCGAGCGTGCCCAGCGCCCCGGAGTCGCCCGGCAGCGCCGGGTCGGCCTCCGCCGCGTCCGGCATGGGCGCCGCGGGTGTCAATGCACTCCTCCTTGCGTTGCTCGGCCTCGCGGCCGGGCTGATCGGCCGCCTGCTGATCGCCCCCGAGCGATGGCGGCCGCTCTTCCTCGTAGCTCAGCTCCAGCGGCCTGGCTAGGGCCTCCGGCTAACCCCGGATCCCTCCGGGCGCCTCTGCGCGCCCGGTTCACCAGTCGTTCAAGGAGAAGACATGCATTACCACCCAGAGTTGGGCCGAGACGCGGCACGACGAGCCGCCTCCCCACCGTTCGGATCCCGTCTGCGGGCCCTCGAGGCGCCGCCGGATTCCCCGGCCAACGGCGTCCTGCGCCAACCGGCGGTCCATGCGTTGGGCTACGCCAGCGTCGCGAACGGGAGCAGCCCGGACGGCCCCGAGTTCGGGCGCCAGGCCCGGGAGATAGAAGCGCTGTGCGAGGGCCGCGGATTCGCGCTGCAGGAGCTCGTCCGGGACATCGAGCCACATCACGGCGGCGACCTCGGACGCCCGGGGCTCATGTACGCGCTTGAGCGAATCGCCGCGCGCGAGGCCAGCTGCCTGGTGGTGGCGGCGCTCGAGCGGCTGGCGCGCTCGGCGGCCGACATCGGGACGCTCGTGGAGTGGTTCCAGCAGAGCGACGCCCGGCTCGTGGCCATCGACGTGGGGTTGGACACGGGGACCGAGTCCGGTCGCGTTGCGGCGCGCGCGCTGGTTGGCGTGGGCCAGGTGGATCGCCGCAAGGTCGCCGAGCGCACCCGCAAGGGGCTGGCGGCGGCCCGCGCGAAGGGACGCTCCACGGGCAGGCCGGCGGTGAGCGACCGCCCGGAGCTCCGGGAACGGATCTCCGCCATGCGGGAGCGGGGGCTCACGCTCCAGGCCATCGCCGACGCGCTCAACGCCGACGGCGTGCCCACGCTCCGAGGGGGGTCGGAATGGCGCCCGTCCAGCGTTCAGGTGGCGGCGGGCTACAAGCGTCCGGGAAGCCGGCGTAGCCTGAGCGACCTGCCCTCCATCGAGCCCGCCGCCAGAGAGGCCGGCGAGTGATGTGAAAACCCCCAGCAATGGGCGCGGTTGCGCTGGCTGTGTGCGCTACAGCAGCCAGCTTCTACGGGCCGCTGGCCTTTGGCACGAGCGCGCGCTCGCCCGTGCTGACAGACTGGCCCGATGGCGGCTTCTTGGGCATCCACGGCACGGACCGCCCGGGCAGCCTGCCGGGCCGGGTCTCCCACGGCTGCATACGCATGCGTAATCCCGACATCGTGCGACTGGGCAAGCTGATGCCGGTCGGCACGCCGATCACGGTCTCGTGACGCGATCGATCGCAACCGTCGTCGCGGCCCTGGCGCTGGCACTGCCGGCGGTGACAGCGGCCCAGCAGGACGCGCCGCCCCCGACCGACCTCTGGAACGAGTACCCACTGGACGAGGAGCGCCAAGGCCAGCAGGGCGGCAACTCGGATGCCCAGTCGGGCGGTGGCGCGCAGAGCCAACAGGGCGGCGACCGGGATGCCGGAGCGGGGGCCGAGGCCCCGGCCCGCGCGTCCAGCGGGTGGCGGCGATGACTCGGGTGGCAGCGGCCTGCTCATCGCGCTGCTCGTGGCGGCCGGGGCGGCGGCCCTTGGGCTCGGAGCCTGGGCGCTCCGAGGCCGGCGGGGGAAGCCGGCACCACCAGGGAAGCCGAAGGCTCCCAAGCAGAGGGCAGCGCCGCCGTCCGAGCGCGCGAAGCGGCCCCCGCGAGAGGAGCAGCCCGTGGGGGGCAACATGGTCCCGGAGGGTTACGTGCGGCCTCCCCCTGGCCGCCTGGCCACACAGATGCCAGAGCCGGAGCCCAAGCCCGAGCGCCATCCCGCCCCGGCGCTCCGAGCCCGGCCCAGCCGCCGCGCCATCGGGTATACGAGCGGCCCTCCTGCCGACGATGAGGACGACTCCCGCGTGCGCTCCGAGGGAGCCACCATCGAGGCCGCCTGCCGGAGGCTGGGGCTGGAGTTCGGCGAGCTCGTCCAGGACCGTCAGGTCGGCCCGGACACCAGTCCGAGCCGCCCGGGCCTGGCCTACGCGCTCGAGAAGATCTCCGACGGCGAGGCCTCGTGCCTGATCGTGAGCGGCCTGGACCGGCTGGCGCTCTCGGCCGCCGACCTGGGCTCTCTGATCGAGAGCCTCAGCGAGCGGGGCGCGCGGCTGGTTGTCGCAGACATCGACCTGGACACCGCCACCCGTGACGGCCGCCTGGCCGCCTGGGCGCTGATGACTGTCGGTGGCCTCGAGCGCACCCGCGAGGGCGAGCGGCGCGCGCTGGGCGATGCGGCCGGCCGCCCCAAGCGCCGGACGCTGGCCAAGGCCAAGGCCGGCGACGTGCCCGCGCTCAAGAAGCGCATCGCGAAGATGAGGTCCGACGGGATGACGCTGCAGGCCATCGCGGACACGCTGAACGACGAGGGCGTCCCGACGCTGCGCGGTGGCGCCCGCTGGCGGCCGTCGAGCGTGCAGGCGGCGGTCGGGTACAAGCGGCCGAGCCGCAAGGGCTCAAGCAAGGGGTCAACGAAGGGCGAGGGCACGCCCACCAACGGGCAGGGCGCGGTCACGGGCGGCAACGGCTCCGCCAAATCCTCCACGAAGGCGCACTCCTGAGCCATCCCCGAGCCTGCCTGCTTTACGCAGGCGCTCGGTCGCGTAAAGCACCCGATCGGCGTCTTGGCCCTTGTCTGGAGCCGGGCCGCGCCTGACAATCCGCGTTCGTGGCGGCCGGCGTGCCGCCTGACGGTCCAGGACGGGCGGCCGCGCTCCGCTGGAGCCGGCCGGGGTAGCTCGCAGGGAGCTGGTTCGAGGCGCTGGGGAGCGCCCCGGGCCCGCTGCCCTTTCCCGGCAGACCGCACGCGTGTAGGGTGAGCGCCGTGATCGGCGCGCTCATCCTCGGCCTCCTCGCCGGATTCATCGGCAAGGCGCTGATGCCGGGCAAGGACCCCGGCGGCTTCTTCGTGACCATCCTTCTCGGCCTGGCCGGATCCGTCGTCGGCTTCCTTCTCTTCACGGAGCTGCTCGGGATCGGGGACAACGAGGCGTTCGACCTCGGCGGCCTGATCGGCGCCATCATCGGCGTGATGATCCTGTTGTTCGCCTACCGCCAGGTCGCGGCCCGGCGCGAGAGCGCGCCGCCTCCCGCCGCGTCCTGAGCCCCGGGAAGCGGTGAGCACCGCCGCGGCGCCGGCGCCCCTCTGGGCACCGAGCCCGAAGCGGGTCGAGCGGGCCACGATCACGCGCTACGCCCGCTGGCTCGAGGCCGAGCGCGGCGTGAAGGCCGCCGACTACGCCGCCCTCCAGCGGTGGTCCGTCGAGGACCTGGAGGCCTTCTGGAGCTCGATCTGGGACTTCTTCGAAGTCCAGGCCTCGCAGCCCTACGACGCGGTGCTGGGCAGTCGCGAGATGCCGGGGGCGGAATGGTTCCCGGGCGCGCGGCTGTCGTTTGCGGAGCACGTCTTTCGCGGCAAGCAGAGCCGCAGAGGTCGCGATCCACCATGCCTCCGAGCTGCGTCCTCTCTCCGCGACCACCTGGGCCGAGCTGGGCGCTGCGGCCGCCGGCATCGCGTCCGGCCTGCGGGCCGCCGGGCGTCGGCCCGGGCGACCGGGTGGCCGCCTACATGCCGAACCTGCCGGAGACCGTGGCCGCCTTCCTGGCCTGCGCCTCGATCGGAGCGATCTGGTCGAGCTGCTCGCCGGACTTCGGCGCGCGCTCGGTGGTCGACCGCTTCGCCCAGATCGAGCCCAAGGTGCTGCTGGCGGTGGACGGCTACCGCTACAACGGCCGCGACTTCGACCGGAGGGACACGGTGGCCGGCATCGCGGCCGAGATCGGCGGCGGGGTGGAGGTCGTGACCTTCGGCTATCTCGACGGAAGCGGCTGGCCCGACGCCTTCGCTCGCCCGCGACGAGGCCGCTCGAGTTCGAGCAGCTGCCCTTCGACCACCCGCTGTGGGTGCTCTACAGCTCGGGCACCACCGGCCTGCCCAAGGCGATCGTGCACGGGCAGGGCGGGATCCTGCTGGAGCACCTCAAGAAGCTGGGCCTGCACCTGGACGCTCAGCCCGGCGACCGCGTGTTCTGGTTCACCACCACCGGCTGGATGATGTGGAACTTCCTGGTCGGCGTCCTGCTCACGCGCGCGGCGATCGTGCTCTACGACGGCAGCCCGGGGCACCCGGACCTCGGCGTGCTGTGGGACCTTGCGGAGGAGCGGGCGTGACCTGCTTCGGGACCTCCGCCGCCTACATCGCGTCTTGCATGAAGGACGGCGTCGAGCCCGGGGCCGGCCGCGACCTCTCGCGGCTGACCAGCGTGGGGTCCACAGGCTCGCCGCTGGCGCCCGGAGGGCTTCGACTGGGTGTACGAGCACGTGGGCAGCGACACGTGGCTGTTCTCGACCTCGGGCGGAACGGACGTGTGCACGGCGTTCGTGGGCGGCGTGCCCACGCTGCCGGTGTACCAGGGCGAGCTGCAGGCGCGAGCGCTCGGGCGCGGCCGTGGAGGCCTTCGACGAGGACGGCCGCGCGCTCACCGGGGAGGTCGGGCGAGCTGGTGATCACCGAGCCGATGCCCTCGATGCCGCTCTTCTTCTGGAACGACCCCGACGGGGAGCGGCTGCGCGACAGCTACTTCTCGATGTACCCCGGCGTCTGGCGCCACGGCGACTGGATCGAGATCACCGACCGCGGCACCGCGGTGATCTACGGCCGCTCGGACTCCACGATCAACCGCGGCGGGATCCGCATGGGCACGAGCGAGATCTACCGCGCGGTGCTGGGCCTGGACGAGGTGGTGGACGCCCTGGTGGTCGACGTGCCGTCGCCCGGCGGCGGAGAGCTGGATGCCGCTGTTCGTGGTGCTGCGCGAGCGGGGCGCAAGCTCGACGACGACGCTGATCGGCTCGATCGCCAAGCCGGTGCGCGAGGAGTGCTCGCCGCGGCACGTGCCCAACGAGGTGTTCGCCATCGCCGAAGTGCCGCGCACGCTGTCGGGCAAGCTGCTGGAGGTGCCGGTCAAGCGGATCCTGATGGGCACCCCCGCCGAGCGTGGCCGCCAGCCGCGACTCGCTGCAGAACCCCGCGGCGCTGGACCCGTTCGTGGCGATGGCCGCAGATCGCGACGGGCGCCTAGCCGGCGCCGTCCTCCAGCCGCTTGGCCAGCCGCTCCATGCCGAGCTTGCGGGCGGCCTTGGCGCCTGCCGCCCGGTCGGTGGCCGCGTCCGGCGGGCGCTCGACGTCCACCGGCTGCAGCTCGGCGATGCTCCGGAAGGTCCGCAGTTCGTCCGCCGCGCCGGCCAGGGCGTTGCGCTCGGGCCCATCCTTCTCCGCCTCCTTCAGCGCGGCCTCCAGCGAGCCATGGCGGCGCAGGATGTCCGCGGCGCGCTTCTCCCCGATGCCCTTGGCCCCGGGCAACCCGTCGGAGGGGTCGCCGCGAAGCGCGATGAAGTCCGGCACGCGCTCGGGCGGGACCCCGTAGCGGCGTCTCGACCTCGGCGGGTCGATCCGCTCCGGCCCACGCTTGCCGCGGCCGCCCAGCAGCAGGACCGTCACGCGCTTGGTGGCCGACTGGAACATGTCGCGGTCGCCGGTGAGCACCAGCGCGGAGCCGCGCGCCTTCTCCTCACGGCGAGCGAGGGCGCCCATCACGTCGTCCGCCTCGAGCCGGTCGTGCTCGCTCACGCCCCAGCCGAGCGCGCCGAAGAGTCCCGGCGCTTGCTCGAACTGGCGCGCCAGGTCGTCGGGCACGGGGGGCCGATGAGCGTGGTAGGCGGGGTAGCTCTCGACGCGGTAGGCCGCGGCGTCGGGCCCGAAGCAGGTGATCGTCGCGCGCACACCCTCCTCCTCGGAGACGGCCAGGATCGTGTTCACCGACCCCAGCAGGGCGTTCACCGGCCGGCCGTCGGCGCCCTTGATCGAGTCGGGAAGCGCGAAGAACGCCCGGTAGAGCAGGTACGGCGTGTCGACGAGCAGGAGCGGGCGGGGCAAGCGGCGAGGCTACCGAAGGATGCGTGTCGCGCCGCAGTTCGCTAGCGTCTGCGGGGTCAGGCCGGGCTCTCAAACCCCCGGCGAAGAAGTGCAGGCGCTCGCAGTGGTTCTAAGCATCCTCCGCGTACGCAGCACATCACAGAATCGTGGAGGAACTCCACAATGCCAACAGGCACCGTCAAGTGGTTCAGCGACGAGAAGGGCTTCGGCTTCATCACCCCCGATGACGGGGGCAAGGATCTCTTCGTGCACCACACCGGTATCGCGGGCGACGGCTTCAAGTCGCTCACCGAAGGCTCGAAGGTCAACTTCGACGCCGAGTCGGGCGACAAGGGCCCCAAGGCCGTCAACGTCACCCAGTCGTAACCGAGGCGAGCGCCCGGCCCGGAACTCCGGGCCGGGTGGCTCTGCCCCCGGCCCCGATCTAGTATCCGGGCCGTGAACCTGGCCGAAGGCGAGCAGGTGCTCTTCGAGGGCCATCCCTCGTGGCGCTCGATCCTGGCCTTCTACCTCAAAGGCCTGCTGGCGGTCGCCGCGGTGGGCGCACTGCTCGCCCTCGTGTCACTCATTGGCGGCGACGGCGTCAGCGTGGGCCTGGTGGTCCTGGTGGCACTCGTCGGCCTCGGCGTGCTGTTCCTCATGGGCTACGTCAAGCGGGTGGCCACGGTCTACACGATCACCAACCGGCGGCTGCACATCAAGCGCGGCATCGTGGCCCGGCGCACCCAGGAGGCCCGGCTGCAGCGGGTGCAGAACGTGAACACCGATCAGTCGGCGCTCGAGCGGCTGCTGAAGGTGGGCACCGTGGACTTCGACACCGCGGGAACGGACGACTCCGAGTTCAAGTTCTACGGGGTCGCCGACCCAGGCGAGGTCGTCCAGGCCGTGGACCGGGCACAGCGGGAGTTCGCCGCCGAGACCGGCGACCACGTCTAGTCAGCCCGCCAGGACCAGCAGAGCCTGCAGGTCCAGCGGCGCCGTGAACATCCGCAGCTCGCCGTCGGGCTCGCGGGGCCACTCCTCGCGCGGACGGTCCCAGTAGAGCTCCACGCCGTTGCCGTCCGGGTCGTTCAGGTAGATCGCCTCGCTCACGCCGTGATCCGACGCCCCGGTCAGGGGCACGCCGGCGTCGATCACCTTCCGCACGGCCGCCGCCAGGGCCTCGCGCGTGGGGTAGAGGAACGCCGAGTGGAACAGCCCGGTGCTACCCGGCGCGGGCGGCCCGCCGCCGCGGCTCTCCCACGTGTTCAGCCCGATGTGGTGGTGGTAGCCGCCGGCCGAGAGGAACGCGGCCTGGTCGCCCATCCTGGCCTGAAGCTCGAAGCCCAGCACGTCGCGATAGAAGCCGAGGGCACGGTCGAGGTCGGACACCTTCAGATGCACGTGCCCGACGCTGACACCTGGATCGATCATCAGCTCGCGGGAGCGCCGGGCGCTCGGTAGTGGACCTGCTGGGCCTTGCTCAGCGCCTCCAAGGTCTCTTCGACGGTCAGGAGGACCGTGGTTTCGAGCGGGCTGAGTGCACCCCCGCCGCTCAGCGCTAGCGCGACCGCGGCCATGGACACGTTGTCGGGTGCCTCCCACAGGGTGTATCCGTCGTGCGCCCCGAAGGCGTACCAGAACCCGTGGAGCTTCCCACCGACCGACTCGACATACGACTGGGCGGCCTCTCGGCGGTCCTCGGGCTTGTCGATCAGCCTGGCCCACGCCTCCGGCGTATAGCTGAACCTGGATAGGTAGAGCGGCATCGTCCCTCCTTACATTCGGGCACTCAGCGAGTCGCCGTCAGGTGTCGGAGTATGACCCGCCGCGAGAGCCCGACCAGGAGTCAACGATCCAGGCGCCCGGGCGTCTGCGGCAGCGCGGCGGGGTCGAAGCGGTCCACCAGGTCGCGCGGGCTCGGTCGCTCGCCGGGCTCGGCCAGGCCGAGGCTGTGGGCCATCCAAGCAACGGCGTCGGCGAGCCCTTCGCCAAGGGCCGCGCGGTCAGCCAGCGTGACCGCGCCGTGGCGCTTGGCCAGACGCCTGCCGTCTGGCCCCAGCACCAGGGGCACGTGGGCGTGGCCCGGCGCCGGCAGGCCCAGTAGGCGGCCGAGCAGCAGTTGCCGCGGAGTGCTCTCCAGCAGGTCGTCGCCGCGAACCACCTCGCCGATGCCCTGCTTGGCGTCGTCCACCACCACGGCCAGGTTGTAGGCGGGCGCCCCGTCCCCACGCCAGAGCACCAGGTCGTCCACCTCGCCCTCTACTCGCCCGTGCAGGCGATCCTCGAAGGTCACCCGCTCCCGGCGCGCGTCGAGCCTCAGCGCGGGCGGCCGCTCCGCGGTGCGCTCGCGCTCGGCCCGCTGGGCGGCGGTGAGCTCGCGGCAGGTGCCCGGGTAGGCGCCCTCGGGCAGCGGTCCGTGCGGGGCCTCCGCCGCGGCGCGGATCTCGGCGCGCGAGCACCAGCACGGATAGACACGCCCGGCCGCCTCCGAGCTCGCCCAGCGCCGTCCGGTAGCGCTCAGTGAGCTCGGACTGGCGCACGGGCTCGCCGTCCCAGTCGATTCCGATGGCCCGCAGGTCGGCGATCTGCCCGCGCTCGTGCTCCGGGCGTGACCGCCCCGGGTCGAGGTCCTCGATCCGCAGCAGGAAGCGCGCGCCCTGCGAGCGGGCGAACAGCCAGGCGAGCAGCGCGGTGCGCAGGTTGCCCAGGTGGAGCGGGCCGCTGGGGCTGGGGGCGAAGCGGCCGTCGGAGCCGGGCACCGCCCGATGATCGCGGACGGCGTGGCTAGAGGCCCGCGGGGTGGCGGGCCACGTAGCCCGCCGAGCTGCGCTGGCGCGAGGTCCAGCGCGATCCGCTGATGCGGCGGGCGCTGGTGTCGAAGCGGCGGCCGTCGATGACCATGTACACGTGGCCGGAGTTGGCGTAGATCGTGATCCGCCGGCCGCGTCCCGGGCGCCCGTAGCTGGTGAACCCGCCCGAAGCACGGGGGCGGCCCAGCAGGCCGCCGCCGTGAAGGGCGTAGGACACCGAGCCGGAGCAGTCGTAGCCGGAGTCGCGGAACGAGCCATGCCCGCCGCCGTACTTGTAGGGCTTGTAGGCGATGCGGTTCCCGGCCGCCACGACCCGTCGCACGATGGCCGAGGCGTTGTCGCGGGTCCCGCCCGCGCCGCCTCCGCGCTCGCAGCATCGGGCCGGAGCCCAGGCCGAGGGCGCGGCGGGTGACGGGGCCTGCCACGCCGTCGGCGCTCAGCCCACGCCGGCGTTGCCAGCGCTTGAGCGCGCGCTCGGTCTGCGAGCCGAACACGCCGTCGGCGGACACGCCGAGCCTGCGCTGCAGGGCCGACACGCCTCCACCACGCGAGCGGCGGCTCTTTCCGGCGCGGCTGGAGCGCCTGTCCGCGCCGCGGCGCTTGAGTACGGGGCCGCTGCGCATGCCGAGCGCGCGGCGGGTTGCCGGCCCGGCGATGCCGTCGGCCACCAAGCCATGCGAGCGCTGCCAGCGCTTGAGTGCACGCTCGGTCTGCGGCCCGAAGACTCCGTCGGCAGGAGATGCCCAGCGCGCGCTGGAGCGCGGCCACGCCGCCGCCCCGCGAACGCGTCTCGGCGGCCTGCGCGACGTCCGATCCCTCGCTCAGGTCGCCGGCCGTTGCGGCCACCGCCGAGCCCGACACCGCCAGCAGCGCTGCCACCGACAGCCCCCGCTTGGACGGCAGCGGCAGCTCTCGCCGCTGGTCCGCCGCCTGACGGCGGGTCCGCGAGAGCCAGCGCGAGTGGCGCCACAGGTCGTGGTCGGCCATGTCCCTCGCTACCGGCGGCAGCAGGTCGCGGGCGGCCAGCCCCGGCGTGGCGCCGTGGCGCCGCCGGCGCTCGTGCGAGCGCTCGATCGACATCGACCAGACCTCGCGGCTTGCAAGGTCCCTCTGGACCGAGCTCAAATCGTTTCCACCTCGTATGTCGGGACCGCGCCTACGAGGTGAGCTGACGGGCTCGCGCCTGTGCGCTACCCGGGAGGCCGTTGCCGGCGCCCGAGATTCGCCCCCGCGGCCGGGTGGCCGCATGGTTCCCCCGTTCGCCCCGGACGGCCCGGAGCGACTCGGCGTGCGGCGTCGTTGTATCAGCCCAAAATCCTGCACCTTGCAGGACTTCTTGCAACTAAGCCGTTCTGCAACGAGGCGCCCGGCCGGGTCTCGGTCCCGGGCTCGTCGTCGGTTGGGGCGCTCAGCCCGCCAGCCAGGCTCGGATCTCGGCGTCGTGCTCGCCGAGCGCGGGCGGGTGGCGCTCGTAGGCCGGCGGCGTCTCGGACAGCTCGATCGGGTCGGCGACGGTGGGCGTGCCGCCGGCGTCGCGAACGGGCGCGAGGCCCAGGTTCTCGGCCAGCTCGAGGGCGGCGGCGATGTCGTTCACGGGCGCGCACGGCACGCCCGCGGTGCCGAGCGCATCGACCCAGGCGTCCACGCCCGCGGCCTCCAGCCTCTCCTCCAGCGCGTCGCGCAGCTCAGGGCGATTGACCACCCGATCGGGGTTGGTCGCGAAGCGCCGGTCCGCGGCCAGACTCGCGTCCCCGAGCGCTCCGCATAGAGCCGCGAACTGGCCATCGTTCCCGGCGGCCACGGCCAGCGACCCGTCCGCGCAGCGCAGGGTCTCGTAGGGCGCAATGCTGGGGTGCGCGTTGCCCATTCGGCCCGGGGTCACCCCGGCGGCGACCTGCGCGGAGGACTGGTTGACCAGTGCCGCGAGCACGCTGGACAGCAGGTTCACATCCACCCGCTGGCCGCGGCCCGTGCGCTCGCGGGCACGCAGCGCCGCCAGGATCCCCACCGTGGCGTACAGGCCGGCGACCACGTCCACCAGCGCCACGCCCACCTTGGTGGGCTCGCCGTCGGGGTCGCCGGTGACGCTCATCAGCCCGCCCGCCGCCTGCGCCACGAAGTCATAGCCGGCCATCCCGGCGCCGCCCTGCCGGCCGAAACCGCTGATGGAGCAGAGCACCAGGCCCGGGTTCTCCGCGCGCAGGGCCTCGTAGCCCAGGCCGAGCCGCTCCAGCGCGCCCGGCCGGAAGTTCTCCACGAGCACGTCTGCGCGCAGCGCCAGGGTGCGAGCCAGGGCCAGGTCCCGCTCGTCGGACAGGTTCAGCGACACGCTGCGCTTGTTGCGGTTGACCGACAGGTAGTAGGTGCTGTCCTCACCGCGGAACGGCGGACCCCATGTTCGGGTGTCATCGCCCGTCCCCGGCCGCTCGACCTTGACCACGTCGGCGCCCAGGTCGCCCATGAGCATCGTCGCCAGCGGGCCGGAGAGGATCCGCGAGAAGTCGGCCACCAGGACGCCGTCCAGCGCCCCCATCGACGCTAGCCCTGGACGAGCTCGGCGGCGGTGCGCACCATCGCGGCGTCGCCGCCGATGAGCAGCGTGGTGGCGATCGACTCCCGCCACGCGTCAAGCTCGCCGCGGATCTTGTCGGCGGGGCCGATCAGCGCCAGCTCCTCGATGAGCTTGGTCGGCACTGCGGCCGCGGCCTCGTCCTTCTTGCCGTCCAGGTACAGGTCCTGGATGCGAGTGGCCTCGTCCTCGTAGCCCATCCGGCGCGGCACGTCGTTGTGGAAGTTGGCCTTGCGGGCGCCCATGCCGCCGAAGTAGAGCGCGTACATCGGGCGCAGCATGTCGGCCGCCTGCTCCACGTCGTCGTGCACGATCAGCGGGACCGTCGCGCACACCTCGAACGAGTCGAAATCGTGCTGGGCGCCCTCGCGGGCGAAGCCCTCCGCAAGGGCATCGCGGTAGAAGTCCTGGTGGGCGGGGGAGAAGAACAGCGCCAGCCAGCCGTCGCAGATCTCGCCGGCCAGCGCCACGTTCTTTGGCCCCTCGGCCCCGAGGAAGATCGGGATGCGCTCGCGCACCGGATGGAGGGTCGCCTTGAGCGGCTTGCCCAGGCCGGTGCCGTCGGGATGGGGGAGTGGGTAGTGCGGGCCGGGTGCGGTCACCGGTCCGCCACGCGCCACGATGTCGCGCACGATGGCCACGTACTCGCGGGTCCGCGCCAGCGGCTTGGCGAACGGCTGCCCGTACCAGCCCTCCACGACCTGCGGGCCCGAGACACCGACCCCGAGGATGAAGCGGCCGCCCGAGAGGTGGTCCATGGTCATCGCGGCCATGGCGGCCGCCGCCGGCGTGCGCGCGGACATCTGCATGATCGCGGTGCCCAGCCTGACCCGCTCGGTTGCGGCACCCCACCATGCCAGCGGCGTGAGCACGTCGGAGCCGTAGGACTCCGCGGTCCAGATCGAGTCGAACCCCAGCCGATCGGCCTCGGCGATGGCCTCCGCGGCGCCGTGCGGCGGCCCCGCGGCCCAGTATCCGGTGTTCAGGCCGAGCTTGAGGTCGCGGGCCACGGTGGCGCGATCCTATCCCGGCGGAGCGGGCGCTCCGGCCCCGGTGTCTAGAACGCGCGTTGACACGTCCTGTCTGCGCTTCAAGGTTCCGGCCGTCGAACAACTCCAGAGGAGGACCCACCCTTGAAGCGCATTCGCCTGCAGCGACCGTCACCTGCCCTGATCATCAGCGTCGTGGCGCTGTTCATCTCAATGGGTGGCGTGTCCTACGGCCTCGCCACCGGCTCGATCGACGGGCGCGAGATCAAGAACAGCACCATCCGCGGCCCCGACGTCCGCAACAGCACCCTGACGGGCGCGGACATCCGCAACAACGCCGTCACCGGGGCGGACGTGCGCGAGTCGAGCCTGGGCCGAGTCCCGATCGCCGGCGCGGCGGCTCCAGTCGGCGCCGCCGGGGGCGACCTGGCCGGCACCTACCCGAACCCCACGATCGGCCCGAACGCCGTGAGTGGCGCCGAGGTGGCCGACGGCGGCCTGACCGGCGCGGACGTGGCGGACAACAGCGTGACCGGCGCGGACGTGGACGAGTCGAGCCTGGGGAGCGTTCCGACTGCGGACCGGCTGGGGGGCAGCCTTCCGTCTGCGTTCCTGCGGAGCGGCGCGTACAAGCGGGAGTCCGCGGTCGTCGCGGGCACCGCCTCGGGGATGGGACGTTCCTCACTGACCAGGCATGCGACGCGGGTGACAGGCTGATCTCGGGCGGACCGGCAAACGTCACTCGGCGACGAGCGGTCTCGTCGAGAGCTTCCCTACGCCCGGGAATCTCAACTCGTGGTCGGCGCGGATCAACAAGGACGGCGTCGGCGGACAACTTCAGCGTCGTCGTCCTCTGCATCGACCAGTCCTGAAGTAGCAACGGCCAGGGCCGGCGGGGGAGAACGCCCCCGCCGGCCGGCCATCACTCCACCACGCAGCCGTCCTCGTCCAGCCCGAAGGTCAGCTCGGGGGCGCCCGCCGACTCCAGCGCATCGCGCACGGGGTCGGGCTCGGGCGCGTAGGCCAGCAGGAAGCCGCCGCCGCCGGCTCCCAGCAGCATCGCCGTCTCGGCGCCCGCCTCCAGCGCCGCCGTTCGCAGCTCGTCGAACCTGCGCGTGGCGGTCAGGGGCTGGCGCTGGCGCTTGAGGTCCCAGAGCCTGGACAGCAGGCCGCCCAGCAGCTCGAGCCGCCCCTCCTCCAGCACCTCCGCCACCGCCCGGGCGAGCTCCTCGGTGCGGAAGAGGTTGGCCCGCAGCTCCATGTCGCCCGACAGCGACCGCTGCACCTGGCCCGCGAGCATGTCGGAGGCCGATCGGCTCTCCCCGGTGAAGAACAGGAGAAAGCGCTCGGCCAGCGCGGTGCGCGTGTCCGCAGACAGGTCGAGCCTGCGCACGTCCACGCTGCCGTTGCGCCGGAACGTGAAGGCGTTCACCCCCCCGAAGGCCGCGGCGTACTGGTCCTGCTTGCCCACGGTGCGAGCCAGGTCGCCGAGCTCGATGGCGCAGGCGGCCTCGGCGACCTCCGCCGGGGAGAGGTCCTCGCCGCCTGCCAGCGCCAGCGCCTTGACGGCGCAGACCGTGTAGCTGCCGGACGAGCCGAGCCCGGTTCCGGGCGGCACGTCGCCCCGCGACCAGAGGGTCAGCGGGCGCCCGTTGCCGTGCCGGGTGATCGCCGCCCGCAGGATCGGGTGGCGAATGTCGGCGGGGTCGGCGACCTCCTCGACCTCCAGGTGCTCCAGGCGGTAACGCGGGCCGTCGGACTCCCCGACGGTGAGCTGCACACGCCGGTCGATCGCGGCCGAGACCACGAATCCGCCATGGGCCCCGTAGTGCGACGGCAGGTCGGTGCCGCCTCCCCCGAGGGCGATTCGCAGGGGGGCGCGGACGGAGATCGCGGCCTTCACCCGCGGCATGATCGAGCATGGCGCGCGACTGCGCTAGAAAGGGCCGGTGCGCCCCCTACTGACGCGGCTCGCGGTCGCCGCGGAGCCCTCGGCCTGGCGCGAGGCGGGCTTCCAGGTGGACGGCCAGAACGCCACCGCCGGCGCCGTGACGATCTCCCTGGGCGGCGCCGGCTCCGGGAAGCGGATCACGGGCTGGGAGCTGGCCGGCCTGGGCTCGACGGAGCTCGACGGGCTGCCCACCGGCCGGGCCAGCGACGCGCCGGCGGCGGCCCCTGCGGCGGCTCATCCCAATGGCGTCACGCGACTCGACCACGTGGTGGCCTTCAGCCCCGACCTGGACCGCACCGTTCCCGCGCTCGAAGCCGCCGGGCTGGACCTGCGCCGGGTGCGCGAGGGCCCGACGGCGGCGGGCGCTCGCCGGCAGGCCTTCTTCCGCGTCGGCGACCCGCTCCTGGAGGTGATCGAGCATCCCGCCCGGCACAGAGGCGGCGCAGCACCTCGACGCGCCCGCCCGTTTCTGGGGCCTGGCGTTCGTCGTGCGGGACCTGGAGGAGAGCGCGGCGCGGCTCGGGCAGCTCCTCGGCGACCCGCGAGATGCGATCCAGCCGGGCCGCCGGATCGCGACCGTGCGCCGCGAGGCGGCGCTGGGCGTCCCCGTGGCCCTGATGTCGAGCGAGGACTGACTTCAGGCGGCGGCGGTCGGCACAGCGCCGACCTCGATCTCGCGGCGCTCCACCGCCAGCTCCACCGCGGCCGGGTCAGCTCCCATCGCGGTCCAGCGGTCCTCCACGGTGGCCTGCAGGCGGTCCAGCGCATCGTCGGAGTGCAGCGGGATCGTGGTGGAACAGCAGCGTGCGCTGGGCGTCCACGCGCTGGGCGAAGCACAGCGAGCCGCCGACACGCCGAGTGGCCCCAGCCGACGTGGTCGGGGTACTCGTCGTCGGTGTACTGGCAGTCGTGGATGAGCAGGTCGCGTCCCGTGCCAGCTCGTAGCCCGAGATCCACTCGGGCGCCAGCTCGTCCAGGTCCGCGCCGAGCGCGGGCTCGTGGTCGGGGATGTAGCAGAGCGACTCGTCGCCCTCGGTGATGCGGTAGCCCAGCGTCGGGCCGCGATGGCTCACCGAGGCCGCCCGGATCCGCGCCGGGCCGATCTCCCACTCCGCCTCCGGGCGTGTCGCGGAACGAGACGTCGCACGGGAGCTCGCGCACCTCCACCGGCGACAGCGGCGCGGAGATGTAGCGCGCGATCCGGTCCTCGAGGCTGGCCTCGGGCGCCTCCGGCCCCCAGACCGTGATCTCGGACTTGGGGCGGAACGCCGGCGCGAAGAACATGAGCCCCTGGATGTGGTCCAGGTGCAGGTGGGTCAGCAGGATGTTGATCTGCGCGGGCCCGGCCAGCGACAGCCCCAGCGAGCGGATGCCGGTGCCCGCGTCGAGCACCAGCACCGTGCCGTCGGAGAGCGTGACCTGGACGCAGGAGGTGTTGCCGCCGTAGCGGTTGGTCTCCGGCCCCGGAGCCGGGACCGAGCCGCGCGCGCCCCAGACGCTTGACCTTCACTCGCGGCCTCCCAGAAGAACACCATCGCCGCCGCGCTGGCCGCCGGTGGCCACGATCGGCATCGCGCTCGCCTCGATCAGGTGGTCTTGCCGTCGCACCGAGCGGATGTGGAAGCGGGCGTGGCCGGCCGTTCCCTGCGTCATCCGCTTCGGCAGCTCGAGGTCGCTCGTACGGGATCGGCTCGCCGTCGTCGTCGAACGGGCCGTGGGCCGGCCCCACTCCTCAGCGGTCATCGGCCCGCTCTCCTCGAAGCGCCGCCCCAGCAGCTTGCCGGCCGCCTCGTTGTAGAAGACGATCATGCCGCCGGCGTCGGCGAGCAGGGCGGCGGTCGACAGGCTCGACGAGCAGGTTCCGCGCGAGGATCAGCTCGAGCGGCCGCTGTCCTTCCATGTGCCAACCCTAACCGGACCCGTGGGCGCGCTCAGTGAGGCAGCGCACGGACCTCGTCGAGCACCGCGCGGCCGCCGACCTGCACTCGGCCGTCGTCCAAAGGCCGCACCTGGATCTCCGACCCCAGTCCTTGGCGGATCGTTACCGGCCGGCCGAGCAGCGCCCCGAGCCGCACGGCGGCGGCGCCCGTGGCCTCGTCCTCGTCGATGCCGAGCGAGCGCGGGAAGACCCGGGCGCGCACCTCGCCGTTCCCGGCTTGTGCGAATGCCATGACCAGGTCGCCGCCGCCCGGCGGGCCCTCCAGCGCATCGACGGCGGCGGGCTCGCCGCAGTCGACAGCTCGAAGTCCGGCGCCCACTCGGGCCGTCCGGCCACGAACACCCGGTCACCGTCGTAGGAGACGCAGCACCTCGCCCGCAGGCGGCCGCAGCGCGTCGATCGGCCGGCCCTCTTGGCGCAGCAGCCAGGCGGTGCCCACCAGCGGGTGGCCGGCGAACGGCATCTCGACGGTGGGCGTGAAGATGCGCAGGCTGCCCCCGGCGGCGTCGTCCACGAACACCGTCTCGCTGAAGCCCAGCGCGGCGGCCATGCGCTGGCGGTCCCGCGGCGCAACGGCCGGACCGTCGAGCACGACACCCAGCGGATTGCCGTGCGCGCCGGCCGGCCCGGTGAACACGCGTAACACGTGCAACAAGCTCATTTGCAGGAGATTATTGCCCTGCTACCCTGACGCGCTGTCAGCAGGCCGAGTCCTCGCCAACGACGGCAGCCGATCGAACGCTGTCGCACCGGCGGGGAGCGGGGTCATCGGTCCGGAGAGTCCGGGCCCGGGGCGAATCGCGGCGTGGTCGCCGCGTAGCGCGCAGGCGCGAGCCCGTCAGCTCACCTCGTAGGCCGTAACCGAAAGGCAGACGCGTGAACACGCAGACACGCGCCGGCATGCTCGCGCTCGCCGGCACAGCAATCGCCCTCGCGGCGCCGCTCGGCGCGGCCGGGCCCACGGCCGGCGCCAAGTCGCCCGCGCTCGACGGTGCGAGCGGCTACGACGCGCTCGTTCCCCTTCGCGCCGCTGGCACCGGGGGAGCCGACGCTAAGAAGGCGAACGGGCCGCTGGCGCGGCGAGTCGAGCGGCTCGCGGCGCAGGCCAGGCGCGCACGCGCCCGGCGGCCCCACTTCCCGATCGACGGGGCTTTCAACTGGGGCCAGCAGGCGGCGCGCTTCGGTGCGGGGCGAGGCGGACGGTCGCACGAGGGGCAGGATGTGTTCGCTCGCACGGGCACTCCGCTCGTGGCCGTGCGGGACGGCGTGGTGCTCGAGACCGGCAACGACGGCGGGCGGGGCAACTACGTGGCCATCTACTCGCCGCGAGGACGCGCCACCTACGTCTACCTGCACATGAGCCGACCTGCCCCGGGTGGGCGTCGGCGATCGCGTGGGGGGCGGCCAGCGCGTCGGAGCGGTTGGCTGCACCGGCTCCTGCTGGGGCCCGCACCTGCACTTCGAGGTACGTCGCGGACGCAGCTCCGGCGCGCCCCCGGTCAACCCGCTGCCGCGCCTGCGGCGGTGGGCGGCGGCGTCCTCCGCCGCTGCCACGCTGCCGCCCGGCGCCGGCTGACCGGCCGGCATAACCGGCGCACATTCGCCCGACCAGCCGTAGCCTCCCCTGAGTGCGTGGGGCGGCCAGAAAGCTGGGCATAGCGGCCCTTTCGTGCACAGCGGCGCTGATGCTGGCCTCCTGTAGGGCGGAGACCGAGCCCGCGACCGAGGTGGGCGTTTCCTCCGCCAAGGTGTGGGCGAGCGTTTCCTTCGATCGGGGCGAGAGCGGGGTGTACTGGTTCGAGCGCTCCAGCAACGGCGGTGCGTCGTGGGTGCGAGCGCCCTCGCGCATTGGGGTCCCGCAAGTCAGCGCGCGACGGACGTGCGCGTGCCCGAGACCCTCACCGGGCTGGCGGGCGGCACGACCTACCGCTACCGGATCTGCGGGTACATGACGCACACCAACCCTGACTCCTCCGCGCAGTGCATGGACGCTGACGGGAAGGCGGGCGGCGGACACGACAGCTTCACCACGGCGCGGAGCGCCTGCAGCGCCACGCTCTCGCCCGGCGGCCAGTCGCTGCAGTCCTTCTTGGACGCGCGATCGAACGGCCAGGTGGCCTGCCTGGCAGCCGGCACATACGCCCCCAACGCGCGGGTGGACGTGACCAGGGACATCACGCTGCGCGCGGCGCCCGGTGCACGGGTCACGATCAAGGGCGAGCTGAACATCACGGCCAACGGGGTCACGGTCGAGGACATCTTCATGCGCGGCACCGAGGACGTGCGGGTGATCGACGTGAAGGCCAGCCTCGTGACGCTCGATCACCTGGACGTGACCTACGACGCGACATATGACCGCGAGGGACAGGGGATCATGGTCGGCGGCAGCGGGCGGCGCGTCATCGGGGTGCGGATTCTCAGCACGCGGATCCACAACGTGGGCTCGCGCGACAACGACGCCTACGACCACGCCGTCTACTGCGAGAACGCCGACGGCCTGCGCGCCGAGGGCAATTGGCTGCATGACAACGAGGGCGGGTACGGGTTTCACCTCTATCCGGACTGCGACAACGCGGTCATCCGATTCAACGTGTCGCACTCCAACGACCACGGCGACGTGATCGCCGGGAACGACGACTCCTCCTCCGGCAACCTGTTCGAGGCCAACGCTACTCGGACAACACCGGCTGGTACCGCCCGGCGCGCAGGGGCGTGGGGTGCTCGGAGCCCGGCGGGGGCAACGTGGTGCGCAACATGAACGTGTGGCCCGCCGGCAGCTCGGACTGCCCATTTAGCTTCTCGGGCACCACCTATCACCAGCCCCAGTACCGCAACGCCGGCTTCAAGGACTTCCGGATCGACGGGCCCCCGGCGCTCAGGCAGAGATTCGGGCTGTGGGTCCTGGCGGTGCCCGGCCCGCGAGGCTAGCCGACGCCGCCCTCGATCAGCTCGATGCGGTAGCCGTCCGGGTCGCGCACGAAGCAGATCCGCGGCCCGTTCTCGCTCACCGTGTAGGGCGGCTTCTCCGGTTCGATGCCCTGGCCGCCGAGGGCCTCGAGCTTGGCGTCCAGGTCCTCGACGGTGACCGCCACGTGGTTGTAGCCCGTCCCCAGGTCGTAGGAGTCCACGCCGAAGTTGTGGGTCAGCTCCAGCCGCGGGCCGTCGCCCGGCAGGCCCATGAACACGTTGATCGCCTCGTCGCGGATGGGCATGCGGCCCACCTCCTCGAAGCCGAGCGCCGTGTAGAAGGCCACCGACCTGTCGATGTCGCCGATGCGGTAGCAGGTGTGGATCAGCTCGCTCATGCGGGTCAAGATAGCCTGCGCCCGATGGACGCCGCGGCTCTGCGCAACCGGCTCGTGATGGCCACGAGCCTGTGGCGCGACAGCACCGACGATCCGCTCCCGCGGATGCCGCCCGGTGACCCAGCGGCGCAGATCGAGGGCTTCGAGCTCCAGCTGGTGGAGCTGCTGTTCAGGGAGGCAACCCCGGAGACCGCCCGCAAGGTCGCCGACCAGACGTGGGACATCGTGCACGACCGCTCCGACACGGACCCCGTCAAGCAGCGCGTGGTGCAGGGCCACGAGGCGCTGGCCAGGCTCGCGCAGGAGGGCGGCGCCGGCGACGATGGCTGAATCGCCCGGCTCGGGTCTTCGTGACCGGCGCGCTGGGCTTCATCGGCCGGGCGCTGTGTCAGCGCTTCCGCGCAGCAGGCGCGGAGGTGCACGGGGTCGACCTGACGGCCGCTCCGGAGCTCGGGGTGGTGGCGGGCGACGTTTCGGAGGCGGGCGACTGGCAGCAGCACGCCGAGGGCTGCGACCTGTTCGTGCACACGGCCGCGATCATCTCCATGCGCGACGACTTCGCCCCCGTCTGGCGCGCCAACGTGATGGGCACCCGGCGCGCGCTCGACGCTGCCCGCGCGGGCGGAGCCGGCCGCTTCCTGCACCTGTCGTCCATCGTCGCCTTCTCCTTCGACTTCCCGGACGGGGTGACCGAGGCGCCATCCGATTCGCACCAACGGCGTTCCCTACGTGGACACGAAGGTCACCAGCGAGCAGGTGGTGCTCCAAGCCCACGCCGCCGGCGAGCTGGCCTGCACCGTCGTGCGCCCCGGCGACGTCTACGGCCCCGGCTCGCGGCCGTGGACGTTGTGGCCGGTGCAGGAGCTGGCGCGGGCCGGCTGCTCCTGCTCCGCCATGGGCCGGGCGTGCTCAGCCCGGTGTACGTGGACAACCTGGTGGACGGGATCGTCCTGGCGGCCACACGGGAGGAGGCCGCGGGGCAGGTGTTCACGCTGACCGACGGGGTCGGGGTCACCACCGCCGAGTTCTTCGGCCACTACGCGCGCCTGCTGGGCAAGCGCCTGCGCGTCGTCCCGACCCCGGTCGCTCGCGCCCTGGCGAGCGCGGGGGCGCGACTGCCTGGCGAGACCGAGGTCAACCCCGCCGCCGTGGCCTACGTCTCCCGCAAGGGCACGTACTCGATCGAGAAGGCGCGGACGATGCTCGGCTACGAGCCCGCGGTGGACCTGGCCGAAGGAATGCGCCGGACGCTGGCGTGGCTGGCGGCCGAGGGCTACGGGGCCGGTGCGCCGCTAAGCACCAAGCGCTAAGGCGCCGCCGCCGGCTCGTGCTCGGCCAGGAACCCGAGCATCAGCTCGTTGAACTCCAGCGCGCGCTCCATGGTCAGCCCGTGCGGTGCCCGCTCGAGCATGTCAGGCGAGCGCCCGGGATCAGCTCCGCGAGCTCGCGCGACTTCCAGACGGGGACCAGGATGTCGCGCTCCCCGCCGATCACGTGCACCGGCATCGAGAGCTCCGGAAGCCGTTCGCGCACGTCGTGGCGCGAGCTGGCCCCAAGCTGGCGGGCGAAGCCCTCGGGGTCCTGCGGGTTGGGGTTGTCGAGCATCAGCGACCGCGCGTACTGCACCGCGCCCTCGTTCTCGAAGAACTCCTCCGACAGGTTGAGGAGCAGGAGCTCGTCCACGTGGCGCTCGCGCGGCGCGTCGCGCACGCGGTCGGCCCACACTCGGGCGAGCGTTCGCGCCCAGCCGCCTCCGGCCGCGAAGGTCACCGCCAGCGTCAGCGTGCGCACCCGCTCCGGCGCGCTCAGCGCCATCTCCTGCGCGATCGCGCCGCCCATGGAGACCCCCAGCAGGTGGAAGCTCTCCAGCCCCAGGTGATCCGCCAGGCCTAGGGCGTCGGCGGCCATGTCGCTGATCTCGTATTCGCCCGCGGCCGCCGACGAACGGCCCACGTCGCGGTTGTCGAAGATGACCATCCGGTAGCGCTGCGAAAGCGCTGGCACCTGGAGCGCCCAGGCCAGCGTGTCGGCCGACAGCCCCATCACGCACAGCAGCGGCTCGCCGTCCCCGTGCTCCTCGTAGTAGAGGCTGGTTTGGCCTATCTCCACCGTTGGCATGGCGCGATCCTATTCCGGCGCGGCCACCCGCTTGCGCGGGTAGATCGTGTAGCTGCCGATCGCTGTGGCCAGCAGGCGCCCGTCGTCTGCGCGCACCTCGCTCCGCAGCACGGCCAGGCGCCGGTTGCGGCGGTCGAGCTCGGTGGTGCAGACCACGTCGCCCTCGGTCGCCGTCTGCACGTAGTTGATCGAGATTCGACACGGTGGCGATCCCCTCGTCCTCGGTCGTCTGCTTCCAGAGCGTGGAGCCCATGCAGTAGTCCACCAGCGCGAAGGTCACGGCGCCCGACAGCAGGCCGGCGCCGTTGATGTGGCGCTCCTCGACGGTGAGGCGGATGGTGTCGGCGTGCTCCCAGCGAAAGCCCATGAACTCCGAGACCCCGTCGATCCCCTCGCGCCGCGCCACGAGCGGCAGCCTATGCCCTTTGGCCAGCCGGCCAGTTCGCGCTAGGCTCACCGCCTGATGGCCCAGGCTCCACGGGTGTGCGTTATCGGCGCCGGTTCGTCCGGCATCGCCTCGTGCCAGGTGCTCCACGCGCGCGGGATCCAGTTCGACTGCTTCGAGAAGGGCTCGGGGGTCGGCGGCAACTGGCGCTACATCAACGACAACGGGCATGTCGTCGGCGTACGAGTCGCTGTCGATCAACACCTCGCGCCAGATCATGGAGTACGCGACCTACCCGATGCCGGAGGACTACCCGGACTTCCCGCACCACCGCCAGATCGCCGCCTACTTCGACGACTACGTGGACCACTTCGGCTTCCGCGACCAGATCCGCTTCAGGACCGAGGTCACCCGCGTCGAGCGCGCGCCGACGGGCCGGGTGGGACGTCGACGCTCGGACGACGGCGACGACCGACCACCTACGAGGCCGTGTTCGTCGCCAACGGCCACCACTGGGACCCGCGCTGGCCCGAGCCCGACTTCCCCGGCGAGTTCGCACGGCGAGGTCACCCACGCCCACTACTACAAGACGCCCGACGGCTACGAGGGCAAGAACGTGCTCGTGCTCGGGCATCGGCAACTCGGCCTGCGACATCGCCGTCGAGACCTCGCGGGTCTCCAAGCGACCTACCTGGCCATGCGCCGCGGCGCGTGGATCATCCCCAAGTACTTCGGCTCGACGCCGCATCGACCAGATGTCGCCGGAGTGGCTCGGCGCGCGCGTGCCGTTCTCGGTCCAGCGGCTGTGCCTGCATGCGCCGATCAAGCGCCACCAGGGCGACCCGACCGACTTCGGGCTGCCGAAGCCCGACCACAAGCTCGCCGAGGCCCACCCGACCGTCTCGTCCGACCTGCTGCCGCGGATCGGCCACGGCCGGATCACGGTCAAGCCGAACATCCAGCGGCTGAGGGCGACTCGGTCCGCTTCGTCGACGGCTCGGTCGAGCAGATCGACCGGATCGTGTACTGCACGGGCTACAAGATCAGCTTCCCGTTCTTCGACCACGACCTGCTCGACCCGTCCGGCGACAACCGCATCGAGCTCTACCGGCGGGTGGTCCACCCCGACCTGCCGGGCCTCTACTTCATCGGCCTGATGCAGCCGCTCGACGCGATCATGCCGATCGCCGAGCGCCAGTCGGAGTGGATCGCCGACGTGCTCCAGGGCAAGGTCGCGCTGCCCGGCCGCGCCGAGATGGTCGCCGAGATCGACGACGACCGAGGCGCATGCGCAAGCGCTACGTGGCCTCCAAGCGACACACGATCCAGGTCGACGGCCCGCCCTACATGCGCCAGCTGGCGCTGGAGCGGCGCGCACCGAGCGGCCGGGCGAACGCGGCCCGTCAGCGCCTGCGAGAGCTGCCTGCCGGTACGAACCCAGTAACGAGAGGGAGGACATGGCCGAGACGACCTCCAGCCACCGCCACCGGGACCAAGGCGCGACCGAGACGTGATCGAGGTCGAGAACCCCGCGACCGGCCAGATCGTTGGCACGCGTGCCGCGGATGACGCCCGAGGACGTCGCGCGATGGTCGGCCCGCGCCCGCGCCGTGCAGCCCGGCGTGGGGGCGCTCGGCTTCGAGGGTCGTGCCCAGATCCTCGGCGCGCCCAGAAGTGGGTGCTCGACAACTCCGACCGGCGTGATCGCCACGATCGTCTCCGAGACGGGCAAGACGTGCGACGACGCCCAGACTCGCCGAGATCGGCTACGCGCCGCGCGCCTTCGGCTACTGGGCCAAGAACGCCGAGAAGTACCTGGCGAGAGCAGCGTCCGCACCAGCTCGCCGTTCCTGCTCGGCAAGAAGGCGTCGTCCGCTACCGCCCGCGCGGCGTCGTGGGCGTCATCGGGCCCTGGAACTACCCGCTCGACAACTCGTTCGGCGACTGCATCCCGGCGCTGGCGGCCGGCAACTCCGTGATCCTCAAGCCGTCCGAGGTCACGCCGCTGACCTCGCTGCTGATGGCCGAGTGCTGCGCGGAGTGCGGCGCTGCCCGACGGACGTCTTCCAGGTGGCCACCGGCCTGGGCGACGTCGGCGCCGAGCTGATCGACCACGTCGACTTCGTCATGTTCACCGGCTCCACCGCCACCGGCCGCAAGGTCGCCGAGCGGGCCGCCCAGCACGCTCACGCCCGGTCGGCCTCGAGCTCGGCGGCAAGGACCCGATGATCGTGCTGCGCCGACGCCGACGTGGAGAAGGCCGCCAACGCCGCGACCTACTACTCGATGCAGAACGGCGGCCAGACCTGCATCTCGGTCGAGCGCGTCTACGTCGAGGAGCCGGTCTACGACGAGTTCGTCCAGGCTGGTCGACCGAGAAGCTCTCGGCCCTGCGCCAGGGCGAGCCCGCGGGCGCCGGGAAGCGTCGACGTGGGCGCCGTCACGTTCCCACCGCAGATCGACATCGTGGACGCGCACGTCAAGGACGCCCGCGAGAAGGGCGCCACGGTCGCCGTCGGAGGCAAGCGGCGTGAGGGCACCGGGCCGCTTCTACGAGCCCACGCTGCTGCTGGACGTGGACCACTCGATGGACTGCATGACCGAGGAGACCTTCGGGCCGACCCTTCCGGTCATGAAGGTGCGCCGACGCCGAGGAGGCGGTGCGGCTGGCCAACGACACCCCGTACGGCCTGGCCGCCTCGGTATGGACCAAGGACACCGAGCGGGGCGAGGCGATCGCGCGGCGGCTGGAGGCCGGCGCGTCCAACGTGAACGAGCACCAGGTGAACTACCTGGCGCTGGAGCTGCCGATGGGCGGCTGGAAGTCGTCCGGCATCGGCACGCGCCACGGCGCCGACGGCATCCGCAAGTACGCCCGCCAGCAGGCGTCGGTGATCACCCGCTTCGGGCGCAAGCGCGAGATGTTCATGTTCCCCTACAACAAGCGCGAGTCGAAGCTGATCGGCGGCGCGCTGAGGCTGCTGCACGGCCGCGGCAAGCGCTGAGGCTCCGCCGCGGCCGAGGGGCTCTCACCCGGAAACCGGATCCGCATCGAGGTGGACCGGGCGCTGTGCATCGGCTCAGGCGACTGCGTGGACACGGCCCCTGCGGTCTTCGAGCTGGACGGAGAGGACAAGGCGCGCGTGATCGACGCCGACGCCGAGCCGGTGGACCTGGTGATCGAGGCCGCGGGCAACTGCCCCGTTACCGCGATCTTCGTCTACGGGGAGTCCGGCGAGCTGTACCCGTAGGTCTGCGAGTCAGCGCAGCAGGCGCCGCGCCACCAGAGCCACGAGCGCGATCAGTGCCAGCGCCGGCAGGAGAGTGCGTGGGTCGATGCCGCCCGACCCCGCCTCGTAGCCGGCGGCGGGCATGGCGAACTCCTCGGCGGCGAGCGTGTCGTGCGGCTCCTGGATGCCGGTGGGATCTCCAGGGATGTCGCGAGCCGAGCGCATCGGCATGGCGAACTCCTCGGCCGCGAGGATGTCGTGGGGTCCCTGGATGCCCGTGGGATCCTCGGGGAACCGGGAGGGGGTGGGCTCGGTCATGCGGGGCATGTTTGCAAAAGGCGCGCCCACCCACGTCACTGGATACGGTTGACCGGGTGCACGAACGCGACCGGACTGAGCTCGAGGCCGCAGCCTTTCGCAGGCTCCTTGAGCACCTGCGCGAAAGGACCGATGTGCAGAACATGGACCTGATGGACACGGCGGGCTTCTGCCGCAACTGCCTCTCGCGCTGGTACGCGGAGGCCGCCGCCGAACGCGGGACGCCGCTCACCAAGGAGCAGGCGCGCGAGGTCGTCTACGGGATGCCCTACGAAGTGTGGAAGGAGCGCCACCAGACCGAGCGCGCAAAGGGCGCCGCCGGCCGGTGAGTCGCCGGGCGCTGGTTGCCGCGGCGACCGCCACAGCGATCGCGGGAGGCGGTGCCTTCGCGCTCGTCGGCGGCGGCGGGGACGGCGGCGCCGAGCCCGCGGAGGCCGAGCGCGCAGCGGACCTCGTGCTCACTCCCGAGTCCGTCGACAGGGAGGCCGCCCGCCAGTCGCAGCCAGAGGCGCGCCGCAGCGGCGGCCGTGTGGTGGAGCTGCGCGGCGCCGGCCAGAAGAAGTCCTACGGCAGCGGCGACGGCGTGAGCCCCGGCGCGCCCACCGACGCCGAGGTCCGGGCCGAGCTGCGGCAGGCACGACGGGAGCTCACCAAGTTCAAGCGCTACCTGGGCACCACCGCCTACCTGCAGACCGGGCCGCGCGCGCGCGTGCTGCCTGACGGCACCGCGGTCGCCCCGGACGACGCGCCCGAGCCCGTGAAGCGGGTGATCCAGGCGGGCAACGCGATCGCCCGCTTCCCCTACAAGTGGGGCGGCGGCCACGGCGCGTGGCGCGACGATGGCTATGACTGCTCGGGATCGGTCTCGTTCGCGCTCGCGGGCGCGGGGCTGCTGGGCAGCCCCCGGACCTCCGGCGGCTTCATGGACTACGGCGACCCCGGGCCCGGCGAGTGGATCACCATCTATGCCAACAACGGGCACATCTTCATGGTCGTCGCGGGATTGCGATTCGACACCAGTGGCCGCGGCCGCGCCGGCACCCGCTGGCAGCAGAACCCGCGCGGAGCCGGCGGCTTCGCCGTCCGCCACGTGCCGGGCCTCTGAGCCCGCCCGGCCTCAGGCGGCGTCGCCGAAGCGGGCGGTCACCTGGCGCTCGTCGGTGCCGCGCACGACGGTGAGCTCCACCGCGCCATCGACACCAGCCGCGTCGAGCTTGTCGTAGAGCGCGTCGACCGAGTCGAGCGCGCGGTCGCCCGCCGCGGCCAGCAGGTCGCCCCGCTCGATGCCGGCGGCCGCCGCCGGGGAGCCGTCCTCCACGCCCCGCACCAGCAGGCCCTCCCGCTCGGGCAGGCCCACCGCACGGCGCATCCGCCGCGCCACGCGCGGGGGGGCCACCGCGATGCCCAGGCGCGGGGTCTCCGGCGCCTCGCCGCCGGCCAGCTGGTCGGCGCGGCGGCGCAGCCGCTCACCCGCCGGGATCGCGAGGATCAGGCCGCCCTCCATGCGCAAGCTGTTGAGCCCGAGCAGCCGCCCATCGAGGTCCGCAAGCGGCCCGCCCGAGGACCCGCGTGGGAGTGCGGCGGTGTGCTCGATCGCGCCCTCCACGCGGCGGCCTCGCGGCCCGCGGAAGCTGCGGCCGGCCGAGGATGCGAAGCCCAGCGTGGCCCGCAGTCCGCGCCCGCCAGGGTTGGCCAATGCCACCACCGGGGTGCCGATGCCAACGGTCGTGGGATCGCCCCATTCGAGCGCGGGCGCTTCCCCCGTTTCCACGCTGATCACGGCGAGGTCCAGGTGCCCATCGGCGCCCGCTACCTCCCCGCGCACACGCTCGCCGCCCGCCAGCACCACACCGGCCTCGTTGCCGCGGAGGTTGTGCGCGTTGGTCAGGACAAGGCCGTCGCCGATCACCACCCCCGACCCGCGCCCCCAGCCGCGGCCCAGGCCCACGACCGATGGGCCCACCTGCTCCGCGACCCGCCGGATCGCCTCTCCCAGTTCCGTAACCGTCGCCATGCTTCGCTCCCTCTTTGGTAGGCGGGCGCGCGCTAAGCGCTGCGAGACCCGCTCGGATAGTCACTATCGAATAGCTAGCGACTACTGTAGCGACCGAGCCGCCTCTACCATTGACGGCATGGCCGAGGACTCCGCGCGATCGCCGCTCGCAGCCGCGCTGGACACGGTTGGCGACCGCTGGACCCTGCTGCTCGTGGACGCGCTGCTGGACGGGCCACGCCGGTTCGGCGACCTTGCGGGCGAGCTGGATGGCATAGCGCCGACCGTGCTCACCGGTCGCCTGCGGCGGCTGGAGGCCGAGGCGATCGTGGTGGCCGAGCCCTATTCGGAGCGCCCGCCGCGGTTCGTGTACGAGCTCACGGCCGCCGGCCGCGAGCTGGCCGGGGCGCTGCGGCTGCTGGCCGACTGGGGGGGCCGCCACCGTGACGGAGCGGATCCGCCGCGCCACGCGGTGTGTGGCAGCCCGGTCGAGGCACTGTGGTGGTGTCCCGTGTGCGAGCGGCCCGCCGAGGGCGAGGAGGCTGCCGACCTCCACCATGCCTGAGCGGTCGTCGGGAACCCCCGCAGGCAGCGGCGCGTCGCGTCACCCCTGCTAGTTTCGGCCCGACCAGTGGACGACCAGCCCACCCGCAGACTCGATCCCGACCGCGGTCCCCGCCGCCCCGCCCGTCGCGAGGACGACTCCGTGTACATGCGCCGGCGACTCGTGGCCGCGCTCGCCGCAGTGGCCTTCCTGGTGATCGTGATCGTGGCGGTGGCCGGGGGAGGCGATGGGGATTCCGGCCCGGACCCCGAGCCGATCAGCGTGCCCACGACGCCCACGACGGACAGCGAGCCGGACACGACCGATGAAACCGACACGGGCACCGACACCACGCCGGCGCCCACGCCCAGCACCCCGCCGGCGTCGGGCGGCAGCGGCGGGACCGCCGGCGGCGGCACGCCGACGCCCACGCCCACGCCCACGCCCACGCCAGAGCCCGCACCCACGCCGCCCTCCTCGGGTGGCGGAGGCGCCGCCGCTCCGCCGTAGGCCCGCCTACCCGTCCTCGGGCGGGCGCCGGCGGTTGCGCTTGGTCTCACCCCTGCGTCGCTTGGTCGACACCCGCCGCTCTCGCGAGGCCCGCGTCGGTGCGGTCCGCCTGCGCGGGCGCCGCACGACGAGTGCCGCCGCGAGCCGTCCGCTCAGGCGTTCGAGCGCCAGCGCGCGATTGCGTGCCTGGCTGCGGGTGTCCTGCGCCACGGCTGTCACGCGGGGGCCCAGGCGCTGGGTCAGCCGCTGCCGCTGCCCTTCGGTGAGCGAGGGCGAGCCCGCCACGTCGAAGGTTGCCTCCACCCGTGACGCCGTCACGTTGGCGTGCTGGCCTCCCGGGCCCGACGAGCGGCTGGTGCGCAGCTCGACCTCCGCGAGCGGAATCGACAGCTCGCCGTTGATCCGCAGGCGATCCTCCATGTGGCGACGGTATTCGTTACCGCAGGGCTCACCCAGCGTTCGCTCGCCGCCTCCGGAAGCCAGGGTGCCCGGGGGAGGGCGGCGAGGAGGCGCGTCGAGTGAAGCCTAAGCGGTGCTATAGCGCCGTCGAGGCTTCAGTCGATTCTGTAGCTCCGAGCCCCGAGCTCCCGAGCTCCGAGCTAGCGCAGCCGGCGCCCCACGAGGATTTCCACCAGGAGCCCGACCAGTGACGCGCCCAGCAGCCCCACCCGCGCCTTCTCCCAGCGCGAAGGCCCGGCGCGCCGGGCGATCGGACCGGCGCCGAGGTCGCGTGTGAGCACCGAGAGCGATTCCTCCCTGATCGACTCGGTCATGCCACCTCCCGGCCTCCTCGCCCGGCGCGGCCGCTTGGTGGGCCGGCCCGTCCAATGTCGATTCTCCCCCAGGTCCCGTGCGCGCGCCACACCTACCGAGGGTGGGACACTCCGCGCCGATGCACGCGGCGGTGGTGGGACACGTGGAGTGGATCGAGTTCGCCCGCGTGGAGCGGGTGCCCGCGCCGGGAGAGATCGTGCACGCCCTCGAGACCTGGGAGGAGCCGGGCGGCGGGGGCGCGGTGGCCGCCGTTCAGATGTCCAAGCTGGCGGGCGGCGCCACCTTCTTCACCGCTCTCGGGGACGACGAGGTGGGACGCCGCGCGCACCGCGAGCTCACAGCGCTCGGCCTGGCCGTGGAGGTGGCGTGGCGCGATGAGCCGCAGCGCCGCGCCTTCGTCTACGTGGATGCGGCGGGGGAGCGCACCATCACCGTGATCGGCAGCCGGCTCGGCCCTGTGGGCGACGACCCGCTGCCCTGGAAGGAGCTGTCCGGTGCGGACGCCGTCTACTTCACGGCCGGAGACGCCGCGGCCGCCACCGCCGCCAGGGCGGCAAGGTGCCTGGTGTCCACAGCGCGCGGGATCGACGTGCTGGCGCAGGCGCGCGTGGAGCTCGACGCCCTGGTGGCCAGCGGCGCGGACGCCGGCGAGCGCTACGAGCGCGGGGACCTCGATCCAGAACCGCGGCTGGTGCTCCGCACGGCCGGCGCCGCAGGGGGTGCCTGGGAGGCGCCCGGTGGCCAGTCGGGAAGGTGGTCGGCGGTCCCGCTGCCGGGGCCGATCTCAGACGCCTACGGCTGCGGGGACTCCTTCGCCGGCGGGCTCACCCACGGATTGGGGGCCGGCATGGGGATCGACGACGCCCTGGCTCTGGGTGCCCGGTGCGGGGCTGCCTGCTTCACAGGCAAGGGCCCCTACGAGGGTCAGCTCACCGCCGCTGACATCTGAGCCGCGTCAGTGAGCGGCGACGGTGCCGTCCTCGGGCTCCAGCGGCAGGCCCCTCTCCGCCCACGCCACGAGCCCGCCGGCCATGTTGTGGGCTTCGAAGCCGCTTGCGCTGAACGCCTGTGTTGCGAGCGCCGAGCGCGCGCCCACCCGGCAATAGAAGACCACCGGGCGCCCGCGATCGATCGACTCGGCCGCCTGGCTCAGCTCGGAGAATTGGAGGTGACGGGCACCGGCGATCCGGCCGGCCTCGTGCTCGTGCGGCTCGCGCACGTCGATCAGCTCGATGGCGCCTTCGGCGTGCAGCTCGGCCACGCGCTGGGGTGTGAGCTCCCGGGAGTCCGCCTCGGCATGCATAGTCCTCAATCTAGATGACCTCCGGCCGCCCCCTCGCCGTGCTCTGTGCCGCCGCCGCGTTGGCCGCGCTCGCGGGCGTCGCGGAGGCTGCAGACGGCGCGCCCCCGACCGTGGCAGAGCCCCCGGCGGAGCCGGCTCCCCCGCAGCTGCCCCGCGGGGGCCGGCGGATCTTCCCGGACTTCAGGGTCGTGGCCTTCGCCGGCGCGCCACAGCACCGCAACCTCGGGATCCTTGGCATCGGCTCCCCCGACCTGGCCGCGGCCAGGCTGCGGCGCCAGGCCCGGCCCTACCGGGCGGGCGGCCGGCCGATCCTGCCGGCCTTCGAGCTGCTGGGAACGATCGCGCTGGCAGGTCGCGGGGCCGACGGGAAATACCGCTCCCGCCAGCCCGCGCGGATCATCGACCGCTACCTGCGGGCTGCGCGCCGCGCGAAGGCCATCCTGGTGCTGGACCTTCAACCCGGCCGGTCGGACTTCATGACCGAGGCCCGCCGGCTGGAGCGCTGGCTGCGGCTCCCCGACGTGAGCCTGGCGCTCGACCCCGAGTGGAACATGGGCGCCCGAGGCGTCCCCGGCCGGACGATCGGCCATGTGAGTGCGGGCATGGTGAACCGCGTGTCGGCCTACCTCGACCGCATCGTCCGCCGCGGCCGCCTCCCGCAGAAGCTGCTGGTGGTCCACAAGTTCACCGACTCGATGATCCGGCCCCAGCGCCGGGTGCGACAGCGCAGCCGGGTGGCCGTCACGATCAATGTCGACGGCGTGGGGGGCAGAGCGATCAAGCTCGCGAAGTACCGCCAGTTCACCCGCCGCCGGGACCCGCTGTGGGACGGCTTCAAGCTGTTCTACGAGGAGGACACCCGCCTGATCACGCCACGTCAGGTGCTGGCGCTGCGTCCGCCCCCACGGCTCGTCGTGTACGAGTAGGCTGGCGCCGTGGCGCCATCGTGGAACGTGTCCGGCCGCACCGTGTTGATCACGGGCGCGGCCCGCGGGATCGGAGCCGAGTGCGCCCGCCGGCTCTCCGCCGAGGGCGCTCGCGTGGCCCTCGTGGGCCTGGAGCCCGACGAGCTCGCCGCGGTGGCGGCGAGCTGCGGGCCCGAAGCGGCGTGGTTCGAGGCCGACGTGACGGACACCGACGAGCTCGAGCAGGCGGTCGAGGCCGCGGTCGAGCGCTTCGGGGGCATCGACGCGGTGATCGCCAACGCGGGCATCGGCGGCGGGGGGCCGCTGCGCCACGCCGACCCGCGGCTCGTTCGAGCGCGTGATCGAGGTGAACCTGCTCGGCGTCTATCGCACCCTCCGAGCCTGCATCCCGCACGTCATCGATCGACGGGGCTACGTACTCGTGATCGCCTCCATGGCGGCCGTGATCCACGGGCCCGACATGGGTGCCTACACCGCCAGCAAGGCGGGCGTCGAGGCGATGGCGAACTCGCTGCGGATCGAGGTCAAGCACCTCGGTGTAGACGTGGGCGTGGGCTACCTCTCCTGGATCGACACCGAGATGGTGCGTGGCGCGGACCGCCATCCCGTCTACGGGCCCATGCGCGCCAAGCTCCCCGGCCTTCGCCCGCAAGACCTACCCGGTCTCCGCGGTCGGCGATGCCGTGCTCGATGGGTTCCGCCGCCGCCGCCGAATGGTGGTGGTGCCCGGATTCCTGCGCGCCACGATCGCCCTGCGCGGCGTGATGTGGCGGCTCACCGACCGAGCGGCACTGGCCAACGCCGCCGAGACCGACGAGCTCTTCGCGCGCGATGTTGCCGAGCGCGGCGACGAGGCTTCCCGCGCCGTGGGCGCAGGCGGCGCGGCCGACGCCTCTAGAGAGCCTTCACCGCGGTGAGCACCTCGGCCACCGAGGCCTTGGCGTCGCCGAACAGCAGCGCCGTGTTCTCGTTGTAGAACAGCGGGTTGTCGATCCCGGCGAAGCCGGTGTTCATCGACCGCTTGAGCACGATCACCTGCTCGGACTTGTCCACGTCGAGGATCGGCATTCCGTAGATGGGGCTGCCCTCGTCCTCGCGCGCCGCCGGGTTGGTCACGTCGTTGGCGCCGATCACGAGCGTCACGTCGGTCTGCGCGAACTCCGGGTTGATCTCGTCCATCTCCTTGAGCGCGTCGTAGGGCACGTCGGCCTCGGCGAGCAGCACGTTCATGTGGCCCGGCATCCGGCCCGCGACCGGGTGGATCGCGTACGACACCTCGATGCCGCGCTTCTCCAGCTCGTCCGCCAGCTCGCGAACCGTGTGCTGGGCCTGGGCAACTGCCAGGCCGTAGCCGGGTGCCACCACGACGCGGTCGGCGAACGACAGCTGCATCGCCACGGACGTCGCGTCCGTGGAGCTTGTGCGGGCGCTCCTCGCCGCCGCGCCGCCGCAGCGGCCGTCCCGCCGCCGCCAAAGCCTCCGGCGACGATGTTGGGGATCGAGCGGTTCATGGCGTCGGCCATGAGAGTGGTGAGGATCGTGCCCGAGGCGCCCACGATCATGCCGCCCACGATCAGCGCCACGTTGTCCAGCGCCATGCCGGCCGCCGCCGCCGACAGCCCGGTGAGCGCGTTCAGAAGGGAGATCACCACCGGCATGTCCGCGCCGCCGATGGGCAGCACGACCATGTTGCCGAGGACCGCCGAGGCCACCAGGATCAGGATGAACAGGCCCTCGCTCTCCGAGCCGGCGGCGATGGCCACCGCGGCGCCCACCGCGACCGCCAGCAGGGCCAGGTTCACCAGCTGCTGGGCGGGCAGGACGATCGGCTTGCCCGGGATCAGCTCCTGGAGCTTGCCGAAGGCGATGTTGGAGCCCCAGAAGGAGATCGATCCGACGATCGCGGCGAAGAGGATCGGCATCAGCGTCTCCAGCTCCGGGTTGCCCCCCAGGTCGAGCGCGTCGCGGTACTCCACGTAGGAGATCAGCGCCACCGCTCCGCCGCCGACGCCGTTGAACAGCGCCACCATCTGCGGCATCGCCGTCATCTTCACCTGGCGCGCCGCGGGCACGCCGACCGCGGTGCCGATCGCGATGCCCAGCGCGATCAGCCCGTAGTCGCCCACCTCCTCGATCAGAAGCGTGGCGACCACCGCGATCGCCATCCCGACCGCAGCCACCATGTTGCCCCGGCGCGCGGTGGGGGGGAGGTCACGAACCGCATCCCGACGATGAACAGGACGAACGCGACGATGTAGAGGAGCCGGATGAAGTCCGGGTCCTGCAGGAACACGCCGAGCGTCACTTGTCGGCTTTCTCGAGCTCCGCCGGCTTCTTGCGCTTCTTGAACATCTCGAGCATCCGGTCCGTCACCAGGAAGCCGCCGACCACGTTGATCGTGCCGAAGGCGATGGCGATCACCAGCAGGAACTTGCTGAGGAAGCCTGCGGACTCGGCGATCACGAGGATCCCGCCCAGCAGCACGATGCCGTGGATGGCGTTCGTGGCCGACATGAGCGGCGTGTGCAGCGTGTTGGGCACCTTGGAGATCACCTCGAAGCCGACGAAGGCGGCCAGGACGAGGATCGTGAGCTCGGTGAGTAGGTCCATGACGCTCGGGTTACGCGGCGGCCGCGCCCGCCGCCTTCTTGGCGCCCTCGTGCACGATCTCGCCGTCGCGCGTGATGCAGGCGCCGGCGATGATCTCGTCGTCGAAGTCGAGCTTCAGGGCGCCCTCGTCGCCGATCATCAGGCCCAGCAGGGCCTGCACGTTCTTGGCGTAGAGCTGCGAGGCGTGGTCCGGCATCGAGGAGGCCAGGTTCAGCGGGCCGACGACCTTCACGTCGTGCTCCACCACGGTCTCGCCAGGGCGCGTGACCTCGCAGTTGCCACCGGTCTCGGCGGCCAGGTCCACCACCACCGAGCCCGGCTTCATGTTGCGCAGCGCGTCTTCGATGATCAGCAGCGGCGCCTTGCGCCCGGGCACCGCGGCGGTTGAGATCACGCCGTCCATGCGGCCGATCACCTCTGCCAGGGCCTCGCGCTGGCGCTGCTGCTCCTCGTCGGTGAGCTGCCTCGCGTAGCCCCCGGCGTCCTCGGCGTCCTCCAGCCCGATGTCCAGCTTCACGAACTTCGCTCCCAGCGACTGGATCTGCTCCTCGACCGCCGACCGGACGTCGAAGGCGTGCACCACGGCGCCGAGCCGCCTGGAGGTCGCGATGGCCTGCAGCCCCGCCACGCCTGCGCCCAGCACCAGCACCTGTGCCGGGCGGATCGTGCCCGCCGCGGTGGTGAGCATGGGGAAGAAGCGCCCGAGCTCCTGAGCACAGATCAGACCCGCCCGGTAGCCCGCCACGGTGGCCTGGGAGGACAGCGCGTCCATCGACTGCGCGCGTGTGATGCGCGGGATGGCCTCCATGGCGAAGGACGTGACCCCCGCGTCCGCCAGCGCCTTGGCGGTGTCGGGCGCGGTTAGCGGCTGGAGAAAGCCGATCAGCACGCTGCCCTCGCGCAGGCGGCCGATCTCCTCATCGCTGGGCGGAGCGACCTTGGCCACCACATCCCCGGCGAAGCCCTGGCCCGCGGTGACGCTGGCACCGGCCTCCTCGAAGGCGGAATCCAGGATGTGGGAGGACTCGCCGGCGCCCGGCTCGAGCACCACGTCGACCCCGTCCGCCGCCAGCTTCTTGGCGACCTCGGGGACGCATGCCACCCTGCGCTCGCCCTCGGCGGCTTCCTTTGGGACGGAGACCTTCATCTGAAGCCGGGGGAGAGTATTGGAGTGCTACGCGGCCTGCGTAGCGGTGGCGCGGCGGCCAGCCCGAGCTGACCTCCCCTGGCCGACTGGCCAGTTCCCTAACATCGAAGCATCGCCAGTAGCGCCGGAAGATGAGCAAGACGATCGAACGCAAGGACCGCGTCGTCGTCCGCTTCGCGGGTGACTCCGGCGATGGGATGCAGCTCACCGGCAGCCGCTTCACCGACGCCACCGCCGTGGTGGGCAACGACCTGGCCACGCTCCCGGACTTCCCGGCCGAGATCCGCGCGCCGGCCGGCACTCCCCACGGGGTATCGGCGTTCCAGATCCACTTCGCGTCACGCGACATCCTCACGCCGGGCGACCACCCGAACGTGCTCGTGGCCATGAACCCCGCGGCCCTGATCACCAACGTCGGCAACGTCGAGAAGGGCGGCACCGTGCTGGTGAACGAGGACGCGTTCACGAAGCACAACCTGCAGAAGGCCGGTTACGACGCCAACCCGCTGGACGACGGGTCGCTGGACGACTACCAGGTCTTCCGCGTCCCGATGACCAGCATGACCGTCCGCGCGACCGAGGACATCGAGGGCGTCACGTCGCGCGACGCCGCTCGCTCGAAGAACCTGTTCGCACTCGGGCTCGTGTCCTGGCTCTACGGTCGCCCCACCGCCCCCACGATCGACTGGATCGAGGGCAAGTTCGGCGACAAGCCGGCGGTCATGGCGGCCAACACCGCGGCCTTCCGGGCGGGATACAACTTCGGCGAGACGGCGGAGCTGTTCGCGGTCCACTACGAGGTGGACGCAGCCCCCGCCGCGCCGGGCAGCTACCGCAACATCAACGGCACGACGGCGCTGGCTCTCGGCCTGATCGCCGCCAGCGTGAAGAGCGGGCTGGGCCTGTTCTACGCCAGCTATCCGATCACGCCCGCCTCCGAGCTGCTGCACAGCCTGTCGCGCCACAAGCGGTTCGGCGTGCGCACGGTGCAGGCCGAGGATGAGATCGCGGCGGCCGGCATGGCCCTGGGCGCCGCCTTCTCCGGACGGCTCGGGGTCACGGCCACGAGCGGTCCCGGGATGGACCTCAAGGCCGAGACGATCTCGCTGGCGGTGGCGATGGAGCTGCCCATGGTCATCGTGGACGTCCAGCGGGCCGGCCCCTCCACCGGGATGCCCACCAAGACCGAGCAGGGAGACCTGCTGCTGGCCCTCTACGGCCGCCACGGCGAGTCGCCGCTGCCGGTGGTGGCCGCCGCGACCCCGGGTGGCTGCTTCGACACCGCGATCGAGGCCGTCCGCATCGCCGTGACCCACCGCACGCCGGTGGTGCTGCTGGCGGACACGTTCCTGTCCAACTCCTCCGAGCCGTGGCGACTGCCCGACGTGTCCGCGCTGCCCGAGATCGACCCCGACTTCGCCACCGAGCCGAACGCCGGCGACGAGTTCCTGCCCTACGTGCGCGACGAGAAGCTGGCGCGGCCGTGGGCGGTGCCGGGCACGCCCGGGCTGCGCCATCGAATCGGCGGCCTGGAGAAGGAGGACCTGACGGGCAACATCTCCTACGAGCCCGAGAACCACGAGCACATGACCCGCCTGCGGGCCGAGCGCGTGGAGCGGGTGGCGGAGTCCGTGCCGGACCTGGCCGTGGACGATCCCGACGGTGCGGAGCTCCTCGTCCTCGGTTGGGGCTCCAGCTACGGAGCCATCGAGGGAGCGGCGCGCCGCGTGCGGCGCGAGCACGGCGTGAGCGTGGCCACGGCGCACCTGCACCACCTGAACCCGCTGCCGCGCAACACGGGAGACGTGCTGCGCAGCTACCCGCGCGTGCTGATCCCCGAGATGAACATGGGCCAGCTGGCCACCGTCCTGCGCGGGCGGTTCCTCGTGGACTGCGAGAGCTACACGAAGGTCGACGGCATGCCCATCTTCACCCGCGACGTGATGGATCAGATGCTGGAGCGCCTGGCATGAGCGAGAACGGGAGCGCGCTGCCCATGCTCACCAAGGCGGACTTCTCCTCCGACCAGGAGACGCGCTGGTGCCCGGGCTGCGGCGACTACGCGATCCTGGCGTCGGTGCAGGGCTTGCTGCCGGAGTTGGGCATCCCCCCGGAGAAGACGGTGTTCGTGACGGGCATCGGCTGCGCCGGGCGGTTCGTCTACTACATGGACACCTACGGGATGCACGGCATCCACGGCCGCGCGCCGGCGCTGGCCACCGGCGTGGCCACGTCGCGGCCCGACCTCTCGGTGTGGGTGGTGTCCGGCGACGGCGACGCCCTGTCGATCGGCGGCAACCACCTGATCCATGCCTTGCGCCGCAACGTTCCGCTCAAGATCCTGCTCTTCAACAACCAGATCTACGGGCTCACGAAGGGCCAGTACTCGCCCACCAGCGAGGAGGGCAAGGTCACCAAGTCCACGCCCTTCGGCTCCCAGGACCATCCCTTCAACCCGGTGGCCCTGGCGCTGGGCGCCGAGGCCACGTTCGTCGCGCGAACGGTTGACACCGACAAGGCCCACGTGTCCGCCACGCTGCGGGCCGCGGCGCAGCATCGTGGCGCCGCCCTGGTCGAGATCTACCAGAACTGCAACGTGTTCAACGACGGCGCGTTCGACGCCGTGCGCGTGAAGGGCCGCCGCGAGGTCAACCAGATCCGGCTCGAGCACGGCCGGCCCGTCCGCTTCGGCGCCGAGGGCGAGAACGCGGTGGTCCGGGGCGAGGACGGCGGGCTTGCCATCGTCGCCGCGGGCGACGTGGACGAGAGCCGGATCGTCGTCCACGACGCACACCGCGCGGACCCCGGCCTTGCGTTCGAGCTCGCGCACCTTGCGCAGCGGCCCACGGGCCCAACCCCGGTTGGCGTCTTCCGGGCGGTCGAGCGCCCGGTCTACGGCGAGGACTTCGCCCGGGAGCTGGAGGCCAACCGCGCCGATGCCGGCGTGGAGGAGCTCGAGCAGCTCCTCCACAGCGGCGGCACCTGGACCGTCTCCTAGGCCGCGCTAGGCGGCCAGGTCCGCCACGATCTCGGACGCCCCGCCGCCGGTGCGGCGCTCCAGGTGGTCGGTCAGCCGCGCCATCAGGCGCTGTGCGCCCACGTTGTCGCTGAGCATCGAGGCGGTGAACCGGCGCACGCCGTGGGTGATCGCGTCCTCGGCCAGCAGGTCCACCAGGAGGGAGCCGAGCCCCTTGCGCTGCAGGTGATCGGCCACGACGATGGCGAACTCGGCGGCGTCCGGCTGATCGGCCCAGCGGACCCAGCGGCCCACGGCGACGATCAGCCCCGGATGGTCCCGGTCTTCGACCACGAGCGCCACGTGATCTTCGCCGTCGACCTCGGTGAGGTAGCGCAGCTCGGCTGAGCTGAGCCTGGGCTTGGACGACATGAACCGCTTGTGCACTGTGTCCTCGGACAGCCTGTGGAGCCCAGCCTGGAGCTCGTCCTTGTCGGTGGGGCGGATCGGTCGCACCAGCACCCGGGTCCCGTCTGTCAGCGTGCGCTCCATAGTCAGTTTTATCCCGCAACTGACCCTTCTCGTGTGTGCCGGACGTCACACAGAGGGTGCCTCGTCGGTAGCCGCCGCCGCACGCCGCTCCACCTCGCGGGCCACGGCGAGCGCCTCCTCAAGGCCCGCTCCCACCGCCACCACGCCGTGGCCGGTCATCAGCACGGCCTCGCCGTCGGCCAGCGTGGCCGCCACCGCTCGCGCCAGCTCCGGGGAGCCCGCCGGCGCCGCCGGGGCGCAGCGAACGCTGGCCAGGCCGCCGGCGCACCGGTAGCTCCACTCCGTGGTTGCGACCACCGCCACCGCGCGGGGGCTGTGGGTGTGGACCACGGCGCCCACATCCGGCCGGGCCGCGTAGACGGCGGCGTGCACTCGCCATTCGCTCGAGGGCTCGCGCACCCCGTCGAGAACCGCTCCTTCCAGATCGATCTCGACCAGGTCCCCGGGCCGCATGCCGGCGTAGGGGGTGTCGCGCGGAGTGATGAGCACGCGCTTACCGAGCCGAGCGCTCACGTTGCCCTGGCTGCCCTCGACCAGGCCGCCCGCGGCCATGGCCTGCCCCGTTGCCACCACGCGCGGCCGCGCAGGTCAGCCGACGGCATCCGCGATGGCGTCCGCGTAGGGCGGCTCCAGTGCACCCGCCTCGGTGAAGATGGCCGACACCAGCTCCGCCGGAGTCACATCGAATGCCAGGTTCAGCGCCTCGGCCCCCTCGGGCGCGATCGACACGCCACCGATCGAGGTGAGCTCCGACGGGTCGCGCTCCTCGATCGGGATCGAGGCGCCGTCCGGCGTGGCGGGATCGAGTGTCGACACCGGTGCGGCCACGTAGAACGGCACCGACCACCTGTGGGCCAGCACCGCGAGGCCCAGGGTCCCGACCTTGTTCGCCACGTCGCCGTTGGCGGCTATGCGGTCGGCGCCCACCACCACCCGGCTGACCAGTCCGCCGGCAAGCAGCGATGCGGCGCTGGAGTCGGTCACCAGGCGGTGCGGGATCCCCGCGCGCCCCAGCTCCCAGGCGGTGAGCCGCGCGCCTTGGAGCAGGGGCCTGGTCTCGCAGACCCACACCTCCACCAGCCGGCCGCTCCCCATGCGGACCGCAACACTCCCGCGGCCGTGCCGTATGCACCGGTGGCCAGCGGGCCCGTGTTGCAGTGCGTGAGCGCCGTGTCGCCGGGCGCGAATCGCTCCGCTCCGATCCGGGAGAGGGTGCGGTTGGCGGCCGCGATCTCCGCCTCGAGCGCCTGCGCGCCTCGGACCAGCGCCACCGCCGGGTCGTCGCCGGCGGCGAGCGCGGACTCGACCGCCTCCCGCTGGCGCTGGAGCGCCCAACGCAGGTTCACGGCGGTCGGTCGCGTGCCGGCCAGGAGCGCGGCGGCGTCCTCGAAAGCCACCCGCACCTCCTCGCCCGAGCGCTCGTTGCCCGTGGGCGCCAGGGCCACGCCGTAGGCGGCCGCCAGCCCGATCGCCGGCGCCCCGCGCACCGCCATCGAGTCGATCGCGCCGGCCACATGCAGGGCGGACTCGCACTGCAGCCACCGCTCCTGGGCCGGCAGCGCGCGCTGGTCGAGCACCAGCAGCGCTCCGCCCTCCCAGCTCAGGGGCAGCGTCTCCACTACCAGCCCCGGCTGCCGGGCCCGCCCTTGAACGGGCCCTGGATGTCGCTGGTGATCCAGCCGCCGTAGAAGTCGCCCTCGTTGGGCTCCACGCGCTCTTCGCCGAGCAGGCAGAGGTCCACGCGCTGCGGGTAGAAGGCCAGGTGGTCGCGGATGGGCTCGTACCGGGGGTCCGGGTCCGGGTATGCCCACGCCGCCGCCTCGGCCAGGCGGCTCCCCGCCTCGATGTCGAAGTACTCGGCGGTGCCCTTCCACTCGCAGAAGGTCTGCCGGCGGTTGGGCTTGAGGAGCTCCATCCGCACGTCCGCGGGCGGGAAGTAGATGGCCGGCGCCTGGCTGGTCTCGAGCACCCGCAGGGCGTTGGAGGACTCGGCCACGGTCACGCCGCCGACTTCGACGGCCGCCCGCCGCGCGCAGGGCTCCACGCGCGGCGGGCGGGGGTAGTCCCATACGGACTCCATGCCGCCGAGGCTAGGCCATCAGTTGACCAGGCCGCTCTCCTTCAGGTACTCGCCGGCCACCTGCTCGGGGGTCTTCTTGTCGAGGTCCACGCGGGCGTTCAGCTCCTGCATGACCTCGTCGGTCAGGCCCTTCTGGACCTGTCCCGACACCTGCTCCATCACCTCTGCGCCCTTCACGCCATCACGGACGAGCAGCGTGGAGTTGTACGGCGGGAACATGCCCTTGTCGTCCTCGAGCAGCACGTAACCGTTGCGCTTGATCTGCGGGTCGGTGGTGAAGACGATCGACAGGTCGGCCTGCCCCTTGTCGAGGACCTCGTGGCGCAGGTCGATCGCGACCGGCGTGAACTTCTTGAAGTCCAGGTCGTAGACCTGCTGGAGGCCCAGCAGGCAGTCCGTCCGCTGGCGGCACTCGGGGGACCCGTACAGCGTCAGGTCCTGGTCCTTGCCCGCCAGGTCGGAGATCTTCTTGACCCCGAGCTCGTCGGCCTTCTTCTTGGTCAGGCCGACCTCGTTGGAGCTGGTGAACGGCGTCGGGTCGAGCGCCGTGACCCCGTCCGCCTGCATCCGGATCTTCACCTGGTTGAAGGCCTCACGCGGATCCTTGGGGATGTCGCTGGCCTTCACGTTGAAGAACGACAGCAGCGCCGTGCCCGTGTACTCGGGGTAGGCGTCGATGTCCTTGCCCTGGAGCGCCTTGAAGGCAGTCTTCTCGTCGCCCAGGTTGAGCTGCTTGTCGACCGTGAAGCCGGCAGCCTCCAGCCCCTGCGCGTAGATCTCGCCGAGCACCTTCTGCTCGGTGAAGTTCTTCGAGCCGATCGTGACCTTCACGCCCTCGGCGTCTGGGCTCGTCTCGATCGCGGCGGCCTTCTCGGCACCGGAGTCGCTCCCGCCGCCACCATCGTCGTCGTCATCGTCGCCGCAGGCGGCGATGGCGAAGGACAGGCTCAGCAGGAGCACGGCGAACAGCGCGTGCAGCCATCGCTTGGCTCTCATGTTGTTGCTTCCCTCCTGGTCGTAAATGGAAATCGTCGGCGCGGCCGTGACTCGCTGTCGGATTCGAGCTTCAGCCCCTCGGGGGTCACGGCGCGTTGAACTGCGCCGAGGGTCAGCTCCGTGATCACGGCGAGCACGGCCACCACGATTGCGGCGGCCAGCCGGCCGGTGTCGCCGTAGGTCGACACGTTGATGATGGGGTCGCCCAGCGTGTTCACGCCGGCCAGCGGTGCGATGGTGGCGGTGGCCACCACGTTCACCATGGAGATCTTGATGCCGCCGAAGATCAGGGGGAGCGCCAGCGGCAGCTCCACCTTGCGCACGATCTCCGGCTCGGTCATGCCCATCCCGCGCGCGGAGTCCACGGTGTCGGGGTCCACCTGGGTGACCGCCACGTAGGTGTTGGTCAGGATCGGCGGCAGCGCCAGCAGCACCAGCGCCAGGGTCAGGTTGGCGAAGCCCACGCCCAGGTAGGCCACGAAGAACGCGATGAGCGCCAGGCTGGGCACCGCGCGGCCCACGTTGGAGGCGCTGATGGCCACGAAGCTGCCGCGCCGAATGTGCCCGAGCCACAGTCCCAGCGGCACCGCGACGGCGCAGGCGATGGCCATCGCGGCCAGCGTGAGCTCCAGGTGGTCACGCGTGAGCTCGAGGAACTGCGAGCCCCCGACCTCCGTGCCCTCGCGCGTGGTCTCGCCCTGGAAGATGTAGGCGATCGCGTCACCGAACTCGCCGAGGAAGGCAATGGTGGTGGTCATGTGGCCGCCCTCGCCCTGGTCCAGGGGGTGGCGGCGCGCTGCGCGAGCAGGATCAGCCCGTCCAGCACGGCCGCCAGCAGCACCGCCAGGCCGCCCGCCACGACGACGTTGGACTTGAAGTTGATGTCGGCGAAGATCTGCCCGCCGAGCCCGCCCGCGCCCGCGAAGAACGCCAGCGTGGCCAGGCCCACGGTGGTCGTGGCAGCGATCCGCAGCCCCGCCATGATCTCGGGCAGGGCCAGCGGGAGCTCGACCCGCCACAGCAGCTGCCGGTCGGTCAGGCCCATCCCGCGCCCGGCGTCCTTGGCGTCGGTCGGCACGTTGTCCAGGCCCGTCATCACGTTGCGGAAGATGATGAGCAGCGAGTAGGCCACGAGCGCGATGATCGCCGTGGTCTTTCCGCGCCCGGTGATGGGCAGCAGGAGGAAGAAGGCCGCCAGGCTCGGGATCGTGTACAGGACGCCGGTCACCTGGGTGATCGGACCCACGAGCCAGCGCCGGCGGTGCGCCAGCAGGGCGAGCCCGAACGAGATCGCGAACCCGATGCCCAGGGAGACGACTGTGAGCACCAGGTGCTCCAGGAACGGGTCCACGTAGCGATCGAAGTTGTCGACGATCCAGTCCGGGCAGAGGCCGTTGTCGGCCACGCAGCTGGCGTCGTCGGCCGAACGGTCGCGAAGCTCTACCTGGGCGAGGGGAAGGGCCGTCATTCCTCGGGGGCCAGCAGCGAGTCGGCGCCGCTGGGAACCTCGTTGGGGTCGGTCTTGAGCGCGTGGCCGATGACCTCGACCGACAGCACCCCGGCGATGCTCCCGCTGCTATCGACCACGGGCCCGTACTGCGCCTCGTTCTGGAGCAGGTCCGAAAGCGCGTCGCGCAGCACGTCGTCGAGCTCCACGACCGGCTCGGGCCCCGAGCGCAGGTCGTCGGTCACCCGCTCACCCGCCAGCGCGCGCTCGCTGAGCCATCCGCGTGGCTTGCCGTCGGCGTCCACGAGCAGCGGGTAGGGCAGGTCGGAGTCGGCCACCTTGGCGCGCGCCTCGGCCACCGGCTCGCCCACCCGCACCAGCGGCGCCTTCCACAGGTCGATGTCGCGGACCCGCTGCAGAGCCAGGCGCTTGAGGGCGCGATCGGAGCCCACGAAGTCCTCCACGAAGCGGCCGTCCGGGTACATCAGCAGCTCGGCCGGGGGCGAGTACTGCGCGAGCTTGCCGCCCTTCTGGAGCACCGCGATCCGGTCGCCCATCTTGATCGCCTCGTCGATGTCGTGGGTCACGAAGACGATCGTCTTGCGGATCTCCTGCTGCAGCCGCAGGAACTCGTTCTGCAGGCGCTCGCGGTTGATCGGGTCGATGGCGCCGAACGGCTCGTCCATGAGCATCAGCGGCGGGTCGACCGCCAGAGCGCGGGCCACGCCCACGCGCTGGCGCTGGCCGCCCGAGAGCTGGGCCGGGTAGCGGTCCCGCGTCTCGCCGGGGTCGAGCGACACCAGCTCCAGCAGCTGGTCGATTCGGGCTCGGGTGCGGTCCTTGTCCCAGCCCAGCAGGCGCGGCACCGTCGCCACGTTCTCACCCACGGTCAGGTGGGGGAACAGCCCGATCTGCTGGATCGCGTAGCCGATCTCGCGCCGCAGGTCGGCGGGTGCGCGCTCGCGCACGCTGCTTCCGTCCAACAGGATGTCCCCGTCCGTGATGTCGATCATGCGGTTGACCATCCGCATGGCCGTGGTCTTCCCGCATCCCGACGGTCCCACCAGCACGCAGATCTCACCGGCCGGGACCTCCAGCGTCAGCTCGTCTACCGCGGGCTGGTCCTGCCCGGGGTACCGCTTGGTGGCGGCGCGGAACGCCAGTGTGGCCGCGCCCTTGGCGTCCGCCTGGGGCTGAGGGGTCTGCTCAGGTGGGCTCATGGCGCCGAGGGGTCTCCAACGAGTGTATGGAGAGGGCGGTGCGGGGCTGTCGGGATGCGCTAGGGGGACTCGACGTCGGGCGGGCCCGCGTCTTCACGCGAAGTATCGCGATCCGGGCCTCTCGATGCCCTGATGTCCGCCGAGGCCAGCCGCTCGAGCTCGTGAGCGAGGTCTTCTCGGAGCCCGCTCACCTCGTCGGCGCTGAGCTCGGGATCAGCCTCCGCCAGCTCCACCATCCCCGCGGCCAGCGCTTCGTTGGCTGAGCGCAGCTCGCGCTCAGCGACCTGCCCGTCGGCCGCCCCGCGCAGGTCCAGGGCACGTGACTTGACGTCCTCGGCCAGCAGCTCGAGGCGGGTCCGGTCCGGGTCCTCCAAGCGCCGCCAGCGCCCGTAGAGCGACCGCGCCACGTGCACGCCCAGGAGCGCGGCTGCCCCGTGCTCGACGATGCGCGCCGCGCGCCCAGCCGTGCCAAGCGTCCCGCCAGCGCCCTTTCGTCCTGGGGCCATCCACGACCATGGTCACCGACGCCACGGATGGAATTCGTCCAGCCCCCCTTGTGGCCGGCGGGGCGGGCGCTAACTTCGGACGCCGTGCGCAGGAGATCGGCAACGGTGGCGCTGGCGATCATCGCGGCGTGCGCGCAGCCTCCGGGAGCGGCCGCCGGGCCGATCGCGGCGTCAGCGCAGCTGAGCCCGGCCACCCACGGGGGTGGTGGATTCGGCCGCAGCGTGCAGTTCGTGTCGGTGCGGCTCGACGCATCGGGCCGGCGAGCCGAGCTGATCGCCACGCTCACCACGCCGTGCGCGGGCCTGCGGACGCGGCTGTTCGACAACGTCCGGCTGAGCAATCTGGCGGTGGCGGGCGGGCGCTTCGCCGGCCTGTCGACCTTCGGCGAGACCGTGGCGCCCGGCATCCCGGGCATCGGCGGGCTCGTGCGCACCGGCGGGGTGAGCGCGTCGGCCGAGCTGCGGACCAACGGTCAGATCGGCGGCGTGATCCGCGTGCGGTCCGCGCTGCGCGAGCCGCTCACGGGACTGGTCCGGGCATCCTGTGACACCGGCACCGTGCGCTGGGAGGCACGGATGCCGTCGCCGCGAGCCGGGTCGGGCCGGCCGGTGCGCCGCCGGGCCACCACGCTCCGGGGCCTGACCGCCCAGGGCCAGCCACTCGTGCTCCGCACCGATCGCCGCGGCCGGAAGGTCGATCGCGCCGGCATGACCCTGCTGGTCACGTGCCCCAGCGCGGTGGGGCGGCCGCTGGACCTCGTGGCCGCAGGCGTGCGGATCCGCCGCGGCCGGTTCCTGGCCACGGGCCGCTTCAGTCGCACCTTCGCCTCTCCGCGCTGGGCTCGCTGCGGGAGCGCTACAGGTGGCGGCTCAGCGGCCGCATCGGCTCCAAGGGCGCGACCGGCACGTGGCGGGTGCGGGGCACGGTGCGGCGCGCGGACGGTGGCACCCGCGCCGGCTCGTGCGACACGGGCCGCAACCGCTGGCGCGCGGTCCGCTAGCAGCGACCTAGGCCACGCGGCGCAGCTGCGGGGCGGACGCCGGCAGCGGCTTGCGCCTGGCGTCGCGGCGGCGGAAGGCGCGCAGAGAGTCCGCCAGCACCCGGTACACGTCCGCGTGCACGGCCATCCCGCAGTGGCTGGCCTCCACCTCGACGTGCTCGGCGGCGGGGTCCAGGCAGGCCTGCCAGCGAACGATCCCGTCGGAGCGCGAGTACACCGCCACGTAGCCCGACCCCGCGCGGCGATCGGTGCCTCGAGGTGGTCCCAGAAGGCCGAGCAGCAGTCGCCGTCCAGGCAGGTCTCGGTGAACAGGCCCGGCACGCCGAGCCTGCCCAGCCGCGCGACCGCCTCGATCTGCAGGCGACGAGCGGGTGGACCGCGAGCGGGTCGGCCACGGGGCAGCCCAGCAGCACGATGCCCGACACCAGGTCGGGCCGCGACTGGGCGAGCACCTTGGCGAAGGACGCCGCCGCGGCTGTGGCCCACGATGGCCGCGCGGCGGCCCTGGCGCTCCACCAGCCGCTCGAGGCGCTGCTCCAGCCGGTCGATCGTCGCGGCCGGAGCACGCCACGTTGGCGCGAATGCCCGCCCGGCTGGGGTGGTGGCCGGTGTTCTTGCAGCCAGCGGGCCATGACCCCGAGCGACTCGTCGCCGGCCAGGAAGCCCGGCACCAGCATCACCGGCTGGCCGCGCCCGTCGGTCACGCCCTCGCCCCGGAACACCGGGTCCCGCACCAGCCCCGCGAGCTCCGAGGCCCGTCCGCGACTCGCGCCAGAACGGGGGATGGGTGGTGGTCAGCGCCAAGGTGATCGACCTCTGCCGCGGCCTACGTGGCCGGGCCCCTACCGGATCGGCGGAACCCTAACGGCGCCGCGGGACTAGATTTCCCAGCGTAGTGCGAGCGGTCATATTCGCCAGAACGACCTCGTGGTCGAGGAGCACCCCGATCCGAGCCCCGGGCCGGGCCAGATCCTGGTGTCGGTCAAGGCCGCGGGGCTCAACGGCGCCGACATGCTCCAGCGCAAGGGCGCTACCCGGCCCCGCCGGGCTCGCCACCCGACATCCCGGGCCTGGAGCTGGCCGGCGAGGTTGTGCGGCCTGGGCACCGGCGTCCGAGCGCTTCGCCGAGGGCGACCGGGTGATGGCGATCGTCGGAGGCGGCGGCCAGGCCGAGCTGGCGGTACTCCACGAGCGGGCGGCCATGCCGCTCCCCGACGCGCTGGACTGGCCCGCGCGCCGGTGGCGCTTGCCGAGGTGTTCGTCACCGCCCACGACGCGCTGTTCACCCAGGCGGGCTGCGGCCCGGCGAGCGCCTGCTGGTCCACGGCGGCGCCGGGGGAGTGGGCACGGCGGCCGTCCAGCTGGGCCGCGCGGCGGGGGCCGCCGTGGTCGCCACCGTCCGCAACGAGGCGCTGCGCGGCGGCGGTCGGCGAGCTCGGCGCCGAGGTCATCGACCCCGAGGGCTTCGCGCGAGCAGCGGCCCGTTCGACGTCGTGCTCGAGCTGGTGGGCGCTCCCAACATGGGCGCCAACCTGGGGCGCTGGCCACCGGCGGGCAGGATCGTGGTGATCGGCGTGGGCGCGGGCTTCAAGGCCGAGCTCAACCTGCTGGCGCTGATGGGCAAGCGGGGCACCGTGCGCGCCTCGACGCTGCGGGCGCGGCCCCTGGAGGAGAAGGCAGCCGCCATGCGCGCTGGTGGAGAAGGAGGTGCTGCCGCTGTTCGAGCGCGGGGAGCTCGACGTGCCGGTGGCCGGGCACCTTCCCGCTCGACGAGGCGGAGGCCGCCTACGACCGCTTCACCGAGGGCGGCAAGCTCGGCAAGGTCGTGCTCACGCTGGGCTAGGGCCTGAGTCCCTCCAGCATCTCCAGCAGCGCCGGCTCCATCTCGTCCCGCGCGGACTGGGGATCCGTCGAGTTGGCGATCATCAGCGCTGCCTCGCCCATGCGCGGCCAGCAGCAGGTGGGCGAGGGGGCGCACGGCCTGCTCGCCGCAGCAGCCCGCCTCCATCGCCCGCCTGCAGGCCCGCCGTCACGAGCCCCATGCCGTAGCGCATGTCGATCTCCCGCCACTCGGCCCAGCCGAGCACCGAGGGCGCGTCCAGCAGCATTCGACCCGGGCGTGCGCGGGGTCCATGCAGGCGTCCAGGAAGCGCGTGTGCCGGTCTTCAGCAGCTCGAGCGGGTCGGCCGGCCCGTCCATCCGGGCGGCGATGGCCGCGACGATCTCGCCCTCCATCTGCTCGTGCACCGCACGGAACAGGTCCTGCTTGTCGGCGAAGTGGTGGTACAGCGCACCGCGAGTGACGCGCGCCCGCGGCACGATCTCCTCGGTGCCCACGCCGGCGTAGCCGCGCTCGGAGAACAGCTCGCGAGCCGCGGCGCAGCAGGGCCGTGCGGGTGGCCTCTGCCCGCTCGGACTTGGTCGCGCCGGCTTCCATACAGACTGTATGTTACGCTGCGTCTTGGTCCATACAACCTGTATGTGAAAAGGAGCCCTCATGTCGTCCAAGGCAGCCTGGCGGTCACCCGCACTCGGCGAGCGAAAGGTTCTGGACCTCCCCGGCGGTGGTCGCATCGCGTACTTCCAGGCCGGGAGCGGTGCACCCATCGTTTTCGTCCACGGCCTGCTGGTGAACGCCAACCTGTGGCGCAAGGTCGTCGAACGCCTCGCGCCCGACTTCCGCTGCATCACTCTCGACCTGCCGCTCGGCTCCCACACGCTGCCGCTGCCGGGCACCGACATCTCGCCTCCGGCGGTGGCCGGGATGGTGGCCGACGCACTGGAGGCCCTGAAGCTCGAGGACGTGACGCTCGTGGGCAACGACACCGGCGGCGCGATCTGTCAGATGCTCGTGACCTCGCGCCCCGAGCGGGTTGGCCGCCTGGTGCTCACGTCGTGCGACTACAGGGACCAGTTCCCGCCGGCGATGTTCGCCTACTTCAAGCCGGCCGCCCGGGTCCCGGGCGCCCTCAAGGTGCTGATGGCGCCCGATGCGCTTCCGCTTTGCCCGGTATCTGCCGATCGCCTTCGGTTGGCTGGTCAAGCGCAGGATCGACCGCGATGCAGAGGACTCCTACATCCTCCCGGGCGGGGCGATCGACGGCGTGGGGGAGGACGTGAGGCGGGTGATCGGCGGAATCGACGCCGCCGACCTCAACCGCGCGGCCGACCGGCTGGGCGCCTTCGACAAGCCGGCGCTGATCGCCTGGTCGCGCGAGGACAAGCTGTTCAAGCCCGCGCACGCCGAGCGGCTGGCGCAGGACCTGCCGAACGCCCGCGTGGAGTGGGTCGACGACGCGCGCACGTTCTCGATGGAGGACAACCCGGCGCAGCTGTCCGAGCTGATCGCGGACTTCGTGCGCGAGCCCGTGCGCGCTGCGAGCTCCGTCTGAAGGAAGCGGGCCGGGAGCCGCACCGCGGCTCCCGGCCCGACCGGCCTAGTTCAACCGCTCGACGATCGTGGCCACGCCCTGGCCGCCGGCCACGCACATCGTCTCGATGCCCACCTGCTTGTCGTCGGACTCGAGGCCGTTGAGCAGCGTGGTCATGATGCGCACGCCGGTCATGCCGAACGGGTGGCCCAGGGCGATCGCGCCGCCGTGGGGGTTCATCTTCTCCAGCGGGATGTTGCACTCGGCCATGATCGGGATGACCTGCGCGGCGAAGGCCTCGTTCAGCTCCACCGTGTCCATGTCGTCGATGGTCATGCCGGCGCGCTCGAGCACCTTGCGGATGGCGGGGATCGGCGCCACGCCCATGTACTCGGGCTCGTTGGCCGCGGTCGCGGCGGTGATGATCCGCGCGCGCGGCTTGAGCCCCAGCTCCTTCGCCTTCTCGGCCGACATGAGCAGCGCGGCGGCCGCGCCGTCGTTGAGCGGGCACGAGTTTCCGGCGGTCACGCCCCCGCCGCCCTCGAAGGCCTCGGGCAGCTGGGCCAGCTTCTCGAGCGACGAGCTGGCGCGCGGGCCGTCGTCCTTGGCGACCTCGTTGCCGTCGGGCGTGGTCACGGGCACGATCTCGCGGTCGAAGAACCCGTCCTCCTGGCTCTGCACCGCCAGCTCCTGCGAGCGCTGGGCGTACTTGTCCATGTCGGCGCGGCTGACCTCGTAGCGCTTGGCCACGTTCACGGCGGTGTCGCCCATCTGGATGTAGACGTTGGGCTCGCCGTTGTTGCCCTGGAGGTGCTCGTTCTGGTCGGCCACGCCCGCCGCCTCCTGGCGCTCGTTGTACTGCGAAACGAACTCCACCCCGGCGGCGATGTAGGTGTCGCCCTGCCCGGAGACGATGGCGTTGTTGGCGTGCCGGATGGCGTCCAGCCCGGACGCGCAGTAGCGCGACACCGTCTGACCGTTGACCTCCTGGGGCAGCTTCTCCGAAAGGAGGGCGATCACGCGGCCGACGTTGAACGCCTGCTTGCCCTGCGGCAGGCCCACGCCGGCGATGACCTCCTCCACCGACGCGGGATCCACGCCGGGGTTGCGCTCGAGCAGCTGGTCGACGATGAAAGCGCCGGTGTCGTCGGGGCGCAGCTGGGCCATGGAGCCCTTGAAGGCTCGGCCGATGGGCGTCCGGACTGAGTCGACGATCACTGCTTCGGGCATCTGGTCTCGCTCCTTGTGGGGTTCGGGCCTGGATCCAAAGATTACGCGGGCTTACCGGGGCGGCATCCGCAGCGCGCCGTCCAGCCGGATGGTCTCGCCGTTGAGCATCGGGTTCTCGGCGATCTGCACGGCCAGCTGCGCGTACTCGCCGGGAGCGCCCAGCCGCTGCGGGAATGGCACTCCGGCCCCGAGCGCCTGCCTGGCCTCCTCGGGCAGCGCCGCCAGCAGGGGAGTGTCGAACAGGCCGGGGGCGATGGTGCACACGCGGATCCCGCGGCCGGACAGGTCACGCGCGGCCGGCAGCGTCATGCCGACGATGCCGCCCTTGGAGGCGGAGTAGGAGATCTGGCCGATCTGGCCGTCGTAGGCGGCGATCGAGGCCGTCATCACCACCGCCCCGCGCTCGCCGCCGTCGTCGGGCTCGTTCTCGTTCATGGCGGCGGCGGCCAACCGGAGGGTGTTGAACATCCCGATCAGGTTCACCCTCACGACCGTCTCGAACGGCAGCAGCGCGTGGGGCCCGCGCTTGGAGACCGTCTTCTCGGCCCAGCCGACGCCCGCACAGCCCACCGCCAGCCGGAGCGGGCCCAGCGCCTTGGCTGCCTCCGCCACGGCCGCGGTGACCTCGTCCTCGCTGGTCACGTCGCAATGCACAGCCAGCGCGGCATCGCCCAGCTCCGAGGCCAGGGCCTGGGCGCGCTCGTCGTTCACGTCCGCGATCGCGACCCGGGCGCCGCGCTCCACCAGCAGCCGGGTGGTGGCCTCGCCGAGGCCGGACGCGCCCCCGGTGACCAGGGCTCCGATGCCGTTCAGCTCCATCGGGGGCGGCAGCCTATTGGCTGCGGGGTGGGTCTACTGGCTCGTGGCCGTCCTGTGGGCGGGGCGTGGCCCACGGCGGGCACCGATGGCGCGGGCATGTTGCGGCACTGTCACGTTCGTGACCCGGGTGTCGTGATCGTTACGGCTGGCTCGGCTCGCGCCGAATGAGTGGCCGATTAGCGGCCTATACGGGACGTTTCGGGCCTTTCATTTCGCGGCGGGCTGGGCGTTAGCCAAGACAGCGGTCGACCGTCGCATGTCTGTTATTCAGGTCACACGGCCGTGCGGAACGTGACGCGCCGGGGTGGCCCCGGGCGCCGACGGATCTGGTTCCGACGGCCCTCTCGGTGCCCGAGCACCGAGCACCGAGGACCGAGCACTAAGCACCCAGCCCGGCGAACGCCAGGCCGAACAGCCCCTCGCCGTCGGTGAGGAACCCCTCGAGGCCCAGGCCGGCCGTGCGTAGCTCCCGCTCCACCGCCTCCTGCGTGAACTTGGCGCTGATCTCGGTGCGGATCTCCTCGCCGTCGGCGAACTGGACCTCCAGCCGGGCGCCGTCGATGCGCACCGACTGCGCGCCGTTGGCTCGCAGCCGCATCTCGATCCACGAGTTGGCCTCGTCGAAGAACGCCACGTGCTCGAATGCGTCGGGGTCGAAGTCCGCGTCGAGGCTCTCGTTGAGCACCCGGAGCACGTTGCGATTGAAGTCCGCCGTGACCCCGGCGCTGTCGTTGTAGGCGGCCTCCAGCACGGCGCGGTCCTTCACCAGGTCGGTCCCGATCACCAGCCGGTCGGTGGGCCCCATCTGGTCGCGCAGAGCTGCCAGGAACTCGGCGCGCTCGGACGGGTAGAGGTTGCCGATCGTCCCGCCCAGGAATGCGAACAGCCGCCGCTCGCCGGCGGGCACGCGGTCCAGGTGACGTTCGAAGTCGCCCACTACGCCGTGCACGTCGAGGCCCGGGTAGAGCTCGGTCAGCTCGCCCGCGCATGCCTCCACCACCGATGCGTCGACATCGAACGGCACGTAGCGCCGCAGGGTCCCCGCGCCCGCCATGGCATAGAGCAGCGCGCGGGTCTTCGATGCCATGCCCGAGCCCAGCTCCACCAGCTCCTGGGATCCGGAGACGATCTCGGGAGCCCTGCGGTTCAGGATCTCCCGCTCGCAGCGGGTGGGGTAGTACTCGGGGAGGGTGGTGATGCGGTCGAACAGCTCCGAGCCGCGCCGGTCGTAGAAGTACTTGGGGGGCAGCTCCTTGAGGTCGCGGGTCAGGCCGTCGCGGACGTCGTCGACCAGCGTGTCCGGCACCTCGTCCAGGTGGCAGTCGATCTGAATCACCGCGCCACGTCCCGGGCGCAACGGAAGCCGGCGAAGATCTGACGCCGCTGTGGCAGGTCCCAGTTGCGGAACGTGTTCCGGGCGACGCTCGGGCGGGTCGCCCAGGAGGCTCCCCGGAGCACCTTGTAGTCCGCTCCGAAGAAGACCTCCGAGTAGTCGGGATAGGGGAACGCGCGGAAGCCCGGGTAGCCGTGGAAGTCGCTCGGCCGTCCACTCCCAGCAGTCCCCCAGCAGGCCGTAGACACCGTCCGGAGTGGCGCCCTCGACGCTGTCGACGGCGAGCGGCCCGAACGCCAGCTGGTCGAGGTTGGCCCGCGCGGCCGACGGCGGCTCGCCGCCCCACGGGTAGCGGCGGCCCTGGACACCAGCCGCCGCCTTCTCCCACTCGGCCTCGGTCGGCAGGCGTGCCCCGCGCCAGCGCGCGAATGCGTCGGCCTCGTGCCAGCACACATGCATCACCGGGACTCGCGGGTCCAGCGGCTCGACCCGGTCGAAGCGGCGCTCGCGCCCGTCCGCGGTCCAGAACAGCGGCCCCTGCGCCTCCTCCGCCATGCGCCATTCCCAGCCCGCGGGCGCCCACAGCTCCCGGCGGTCGTAGCCGCCGTCGGCGACGAAGTCGGCGAAGGCGCCGTTGGTCACGGGCGTCCGGTCGAGCTCGAACGCCGGCAGGTCGACCTCGTGGCGGGGCCTCTCGTTGTCGTAGGCGAACCCCTTGCCGGGGTCGCCCATCGCGAACGGGCCGCCAGGGATGAGCACGGTCGCGGGCCCACCGCCGGCCGAGGCGCCGGGCTGCTCCCGCGCGGGGAAGAACACGCCGGGCTCGGCCAGCTGCAGGGTCTGCAGCATCGTTTCGTTGTGCTGGTGCTCGTGCTGGATGAGCATGTCCCAGACGAAGCCGTTGGCGTTCAGCCGGTCTCCTGCGTCCGACAGGTCGGCGCGCTCCAGCACGCCAAGCGCCCGCTCGCGCACGGCGGCCATGAACGCCACGGCGTCGTCGCGACGCAGATACGGGGCGTCGCCGCGCTCGGCGCGCGGGGTCTCCGCGGCGTCGTAGACGTGCGGCCAGCTCGGGCTCCAGCGGCTCGAGTCCCCCGGCGCGCTGGCACAGCCAGAGGTCCTCGAAGGCGGCGATGTGCCCGAGGTCCCAGACCAGCGGGCTCATGAGCGGGTCGTGGACGCGGTCCAGGTTCTCCTCGCTGATGGGCTCCACCAGCGCCAGCGTCCGCTCCCGGGCCTCGGCTAGGGCATCGCGATACCTCTGGACGTCCAGCGGCTCGGCCCCTCCACGGGGCATTGTCTGAGCTCGGTCGGGGCGCACGGGGCAGCCGGTCAGGCCAGCCTACCTCGCCGACCGTTACGCAAATGTGACGAAATGCGGTGGCGCCCGGTGCGGGCCAGCAGCGGCGGGCGCCGGGGCGCCCGCCGCCCCCGCGCGCTACTCGCTGACGCGGTCGATCAGGAACGACACCCGAACGAGCGCTCGCCACTCGGTCAGGTTGTCCCCGCGCAAGCCGGTCGACACCACGTCGACCCCCTTGATGTTGCGCAGGGTCTGCTGCGCGTCGCTCAGTGCCGCCTGGACGGCGGCGTCCGAGCTCTCGCTGGAGGTACCCACCAGCTCGATGATCTTGACGACGGACATGCCCTCCTCCTTTCGTCGCGAACGTGCTGTCGGGACGAACCTAACCCTTTGCCCGCCACCCGGGGCGGTGGTAGCGTTCGCGCCGTGGAAGCTTCGAGGGTGGAGGGGAGCGGCTACGTCGACACCGCGCGGCTCACGCCGGGCGAGTACGGCGGCTGCGTCGCAGCGCTGGTGCTGCTCCTGTCGCTGTTCCTGCCGTGGTTCGGCACCAGCGACAACCCCAACTCGGTGATCGACCATGCGGGCATCGGCCCCAGCGACAGCGCGTCGGCGTTCCAGACCTTCGCCATCCTTGACTGGCTCCTGGTGGCGGCCTGCCTGGCGCCGTTCATCCTGGCCTGGATCATCGCCCGCGGGCACAAGCTCACCTGGAAGCCGGGCGAGATCACGATGATCGTGGGCATCACCGCCTTCGTGCTGATCATCTGCAACGGCATCATCCTGGGACGCCCCGACCCGGGTGTCGAGGTGTCGCTGAAGATCGGCTACTTCGTGGCGCTGCTTGCCAGCGCCGGGCTCGCCTTCAGCGGCTATCTGCGCCAGGCGCTCTACACCGAGGGCCGCAAGCCCCCCGGCGTCCTCTAGAGGATCGACGTTGCCCGACGCCTCGGGGGCTCGTCCCGACCGAAACCTTGCGCTGGAGCTGGTGCGCACCACCGAGTACGCGGCGCTGGCGGCCGCGCGCTGGATCGGCCGGGGGGAGAAGGAGTCGGCCGACGGCGCCGCCGTGGACGCGATGCGGCTCATGCTCGACACGGTGAACATGGATGGGACCGTTGTCATCGGCGAGGGCGAGAAGGACGAGGCGCCCATGCTCTACAACGGCGAGCGAATCGGCGACGGCTCCCCGCCCGAGGTGGACATCGCGGTCGACCCGCTCGAGGGCACCGAGCTATGTGCCAGCGGCCTCCCCAACTCCCTCGCCGTGATCGCGCTGTCCGAGCGGGGCACGATGTTCGACCCCGGGCCCTGCGTCTACATGAGCAAGATGGCCACCTCGAGGGACCTGGCGCACCTGCTGGAGTTCGACCGGCCCCTGGGCGAGACGCTGGAGCTGATCGCCAAGGAGAAGGGGACAGCGGTGGGCGACGTGGTGGTGATCATGCTCGACCGCCCCCGCCACGCCGAGGCGGTGGAGGAGATCCGCCGCGCGGGCGCGCGCATCCGCTTCATCCCGCACGGCGACGTTTCGGCCTCGCTCATCGCGGTCACGACGGGGTCGCCCGTGGACCTGCTGTGGGGCATCGGCGGCACGCCGGAGGGGGTGCTTTCGGCCGCGGCCATCAAGTGCATCGGCGGGCGCATCATCGGCCGGCTGTGGCCGCGCGAGCGACGAGGAGCGCCAGGCCGCCCTCGACGGCGGCTACGACCTGGACCGCGTGCTGGACACCGACGACCTGGTGTCCGGCGAGAACGTGTTCTTCTCCGCCACCGGCGTTACCGACGGAGACATGCTCGCGGGCGTGCACTTCCAGGGCCCCGAGGGCGCCACGACCGAGTCACTGGTCATGCGCTCGCGGTCCGGCACTGTGCGCAAGGTGCACGCTGACCACGACCGGGCCAAGCTGCGCGAGATCACCGGCGAGCGCGTCGGCTAGCCGGACCTACCCGGCCTTCGCCTCCTCCCGCTCGGCGGTCGCCTGGTCCGACGGGGGCGCGAGAGCGCCCACCACGGACGGCGCCAGATCCAGGCGCGCCAGCGAGCGGAGGAACATGTGGGTCACGATCACGTGGATCCGCAGCTGGGTGATCCGGTACAGATGGCGCCCGACCCGGGCGAACCAGCCCCAGCCTCCGATCAGCGGATAGAAGTTGGCGACCTCCGAAGTGACCTTGCCGGTCACCGTCTCCGACGTGCCGTCGTCGTCGTGAGGGCGGCGCACCGAGATCCGCAGGTAGCCCTTGCCCCTGCCGGATGGCGCCACCAGGAAGCCCTCCTTGATCCGCCACGTCACCGTGCCGCAGTCCTCCTCGGCCTCGTACTCCGGCGCGAAGAAGCGCAGCAGCACGAAGGGTCGCCCGATCAGCGCCACCTCCCGCGAGTCCGGCGTGTAGAGCACTCGCAGCAAGCCGAGCGACACGCGGGTGAGGAAGCGCCAGTAGGTGCGCGCCAGGCGCTCCAGGTACTCGGCGCTCCAGATGCGGTCCATCTCCACCCTCGGGAGGGTCACCTCGGCAGCCTGCTGGGTGGTCACGCTGCCGTCGCGGGCCGCATCCGACTCGGGCACGTGCACGATCTTCACGCGCGCCTTGGCTCTGCGGCGGTGGAGGAGCGACCGCCGCGGGTCGCGTTGTCTCACGCGCCTGAAGATACCCGCGCGGGGTCCTCCAGCAACTCGATCGGCACCCGCTCGCCGGCTCCCGCGGCGTCGCTCACCGGGGGCGATCAGCGCGAGGGCATCGGCCCCAAGCATCGAGGTGAGCACGTGGGAGCCCTGTGGGCCGGTGGGCTCGGCGTGCCAGCCGTCCTCGGCCGGGCGCAGGTGGCAGCGCACGGCCTGCTCGCGGCGCGGGTGGCGCTCGACCGCCTGGTCCAGCACGGCGGTTGCGCGGGTGGCGTCGGGGTCGGCGCCCTGAAGGGCGCGCAGCGCGGGCCGGGCAAACAGCTGGAAGGTCACCATGGCCGACACGGGATTGCCGGGCAGCCCGAATGCGAGCGCGCGCCCGCCGGGGCCCTCGGCGGTGCCGAACCAGGTCGGGCGCCCGGGCCGCAGGCTCACGCCCCAGAAGGCGGCCTCCACGCCGAGCGCGGAGAACGCCTCTCGCACATGGTCGTGCTCGCCAACCGAAACGCCGCCCGACACGCACAGCACGTCGGCCTCGCAGAGGGCGCGCGCCAGCGCAGTGCGGGTGGCGCCCAGGTCGTCCCGGACGCCCTCCACCGCCACCACCTCGGCGCCCGCGCCGGTGGCCAGTGCGGCAAGCGCCGGGGGGTTGGAGCTCCAGATCCGGCCTGGGCCGAGCCGCTCGCCGGGCTCCTGTAGCTCGTCGCCGGTGGCCAGGATCGCCAGGCGCGGCCGGCGGGCGCAGCTCACCTCGGCGCGGCCCGCGCCTGCTGCCACGCCGAGGGCCGCCGGCCCCAGCGGCGTTCCCGCGCGCAGCACCGTCTGGCCCGCCCGCACGTCCTCGCCCGCCCGGCGCACGTTCGCCCCGTCGGGCATCGCGGGCACCGTTACCCGGCCGTCGGCGCTCTCGGTGCGCTCGACAGGCACCACCGCGGCGGCGCCGGCCGGCAGAGCGGCGCCGGTCGAGATCCTCATGGCCGTGCCCGGCTCCAGCGGGCCGCGGGCCGGCCTGCCCGCGCGCGACTCGCCCGCCACCGGCAGGTCGCCCTCGGCCCCGGCCGGCAGCGCGAAGCCGTCCATGGCCGAGTTGTCGAACGGCGGCACGTCCACGGGGCTCGCCACGTCCTCGGCCAGCACCCGTCCCAGCGCGCGATGCAACGGCACCCACTCGGCGGGAAGGGGGCGCACCGCGGCCAGCACGAGCCGGCGGGCCTCCTCGACTGCCACCCCTTCGCGCACGCCCCAATCTTCTCACCCAACCGGAGGCTTCCGGCCGTGTTCACACCTAATATGGCTTCGGCCCGGTCTGGAGGACGCAGCGTGCCCGAAACCGAACGCCGTACCAACTCTTCGCTCCGCGGGCCCCTGGCGCGCCTCGATCGCTCGCGCGAGGAACTGGCCAAGGCGTGGCTCGTGCGCGTGATCGGCCGCGCGTCCCTGGACGAGATCCGCACGCTGCCCACCGACCGCATCGCCTCGCAGCTACCCGATCTGTTCGCCGACGTGATCGAGGCGGCGGCCGGCGACGACGACCCGTTCGAGATGTCGCCCGAGACCCACGAGCGCGCGGCACGGCTGGCGGAGCTGCGTGAGGCCAGCGAGCCCGCGGCGTCGGACCTGGCGCGGGACGTGGCGGCCATGCAGAGCGTGATGCTGGAGGCGCTCGGACGCGAGGCCGAGGACATGGACACCGACGAGTTCGGCCGCCTGGCTGCCCGCCTGTCCGACGCCGTGGCAGCCGTGCAGGCGGCCGCGGTCGAGACGCTGGTGAACAAGCGCTCCCGGGAGCTCGAGTCGCTGGCGAACACCGACCCGCTCACAGGCCTCTCGAACCTCCGGCACCTGCAGGTGCAGCTGGGCCAGGCGCTTGCGCTCACCAAGCGCTACGAGCGCCCCTTCGCGCTGCTCGTGATCGACGTGGACGGGCTCAAGCGGGTCAACGACTCGCTCGGCCACGCCGCAGGCGACCGCGTGCTGGTCAAGGTGGCGCTGGCCATCCGCCGGTCGATCCGCACCGTGGACACGCCGGCGCGGATCGGGGGCGACGAGTTCTGCGTCCTGGCCCCCGACGGCACTGCCGAGTCGGCCCAGATCCTGGCCGAGCGCCTGGCGGAGGCCGTGACCGTGGAGACGGCGGGCGCCGCCGGCGACGAGGGGGTCGGCGTCTCGATCGGCGTGGTCGGCTGCCCGGAGCACGGCGATACCGCAGAGATGCTGCTGGAGTCCGCGGACCAGGCCATGTACCGCGCCAAGGCGAGTGGCGCCGCGGTGGCCCTCGGCGAGCCCGGGGCGCCCGAAATCACGGTCGAGAAGACGGGCAAGTAGCCGGCGCTCGCGCGCCGTTCGATCGCGATACGCTCGATCCGTGGGCGAGCGCACCAGCTACGAGCCCGGGACCTTCTGCTGGGTCGACCTGGCCGCCCCGGACCAGGACGCGGCGAAGGCCTTCTACATGGGCCTGCTGGGCTGGGAGTGCGAGGACCTGCCGATGGGCGACGACGGGGTGTACTCGATGATGAGCGTCGGCGGCAAGGACGTGGCGGCGATCGCCCCCCAGCCCTCACAGATGAGCGGCTTGCCGCCGATCTGGAGCTCCTACGTGTCGGTGCCCGATGCCGACGCCGCCACCGCCAAGGCCAAGCAGGCCGGGGCCACGGTGGTCTCGGAGCCATTCGACGTCTTCACGGCGGGCAGGATGACCATCCTCCAAGATCCCCAGGGCGCGGCGTTCATGCTCTGGCAGGCGCGAGACCGCATCGGCGCGAGCCTGGTGAACGCGCCGGGCGCGCTCACCCTCAACCAGCTCAACACGACCGACCCCGAGGCGGCGGCGGCGTTCTACGCCGAGGTGTTCGGTTGGACCACCGAGCTGATGGGCGACACCGACCAGCCCTACTGGGGCATCTACAACGGCGGGAACCTCAACGGCGGAATGATGCGGCTGGCCCCCGGTCAGGACGCGCCGCCGCACTGGCTCACCTACTTCGCGACCGCCGACCTGCGAGGGCGCGGTCGCGCAGGTCCGTTCCACGGGCGGGCAGATCGTGCTGCCCCCGATGCCGGTGCCGGAGGGCCGGATCATCGTGGCTACGGACCCCCAGGGCGGTTTCTTTGCCCTCTGGGAGGGCCAGCTCGATCCCTGAGCCGCGCCCGGCGGCTACTCGATCAGCCCGTAGCGCAGCCCGATGGCCACGGCCTGGGTGCGCGTGGACGCCTCGAGCTTGGCGAGGATCCGCTTTGTGTGGGTGCGGACCGTCTCCGTGGACAGGCCCAGGTCCTGGGCCACCGCGTCGGTCTGCATGCCGTTGGCCAGCATCTGCAGGATCTGCCGCTGGCGCGAGCTGAGCGTGCGGTCGCCCTCCTCGAGCACCAGCGTGGAGGACAGCCCCGGGTCCACGTAGAACTCCCCGCCGCGCGCGGCCTCGATCGCGCGGATCAGGTCGCCCGGAGGCGAGTCCTTGCGCACGTAGCCGCGCACCCCGGCCTTGAGGGCCTCGCTGAGCAGCCGCGCCCCGCCGTCGGCCGTGAAGACGACGATCGGGCCGCCGAGCTCCTTCGACAGGCGCGACACCAGCTCTCCAACGTCGGCGCCCGCCTTCCACGGGTCCACGACGATCACGTCCGGGCGGGTACCGGCCGCGGCGCCGATGGCCGCGTTGAGGTCGCGGGCGTCCGTGACCGACGCCCCGTGCCACGTGCTCTCGATGAGTGCCCTCAGGCCCTGTCGCACCACGGGGTGCTCGTCGATGATCAGGCAGGATGGGTCCGCGTCGGTCGCCTTCGCCACGCGCCCACCATACCCAGTCCGGGCCGTTGCGTAACCGAAGTCAGGAAGCTGCTGTACCCGCTGGATGGACCTTCAGCTCGCCCGTCTCGTGCAGCTCGTAGCGCATGGCGTTGATGATGGCGCCCGACAGGATGATGATCGCCAGGGCGTAGAACCAGATCAGGATGATCACGACGAACACGAACGTGGTGCCGAACTGCGCTGCCGTGTTCACGTTGCTCAGGTAGAAGGGGAACGCGTAGTCGATGACTCCGATGGCGCCCGTGGCCCCGAGCGCCCCCGGCCAGATGGCTCGCCACGGCAGGCTGCGGTTGGGGACGGCCCAGTAGATCAGGCAGAGGATCGCGAACAGAAGCAAGACGCCCGCGGCGAGAGTCACGGCGAACACCAGGCCGTCGACCTCGGACAGCCCCAGCGGCAGGTCGTCGGCACTCGACACCAGCAGGCTCTGCAGCGTCGGCACCGCGACCGTGGCGGCGATGAACAGGAGCACCACCACCAGCATCGCCAGCGCGAAGCGCTTCTGCTCGAGCCAGCTGCGGCAACGCACGTGGTAGATGCGACAGCACGCGGTGTCCAAGGCGCCCCAGAAGGAGGACCCGATCCAGACGCTCGAGACCAGGGCCACGACGCCGAAGCTGGTTGACGAGTCGCGGACGCGCTCCAGCGTCCTGGTCAGGGTGGTGTCGGTGGCCGTCGGGAAGAGCTGGCGCAGGTCCTGCAGCACGCTCTGCTCGAGGTCGGTGCTCTCCAGCAGGCGTCCGGCGATGAACAGCGCGAGCAGCGCCAGCGGGAACACCGACAGCAGCAGGTTGTAGGCCACCATGCCGCTCAGGCCGGTCAGGTTGTCTTCATAGGCCTTCTTGTAGAAGTCCTTGACCACCCGCCCGAACGACCGATGGCGCCTCCCGGCGGGCGCGGGCACGCCTAGGACCGGCGCGCCGCGGGGAGGGGCGACATCAGGGCCGCGGCAGCCGACGCAGGACCTGGCGGGTGACCTCGTTGGCCACCCGCAGCCCGGCCTCGGCTGTGCGGGCAGCCGTTCGCAGCACGTCGCCGACCGGGTCGTCGGGCTCGGTGGGGCGGCTCGCCGAGCCCTGAGCGGGGGGCGCCTGCGGCGGTTCCGCGGGTCGCTTGGCGCTGCGTCTCCCGGGCCGCGAACGGGGCAGGTTTCCCAGCAGTCCGGGGTCGTCGCCGGTCATCGCGACCACTCTAGTGCGCTCCGAGCGTGAAACGCGCGTATCGAAAGGGAGCAAGTCGGGTAGAAGAAGAACTGGCTGATCGGCAAGTCAACGCGAAGAGCGGCTTCCGCCGGTTGACTTCATTTAATGTAGCTTTATGATTCTGACCGTCTGTTTGAATTGCCCGAGACACGTGCTCGGGCCCTGCCCAGAGGTAATGCACAGCGCATGTCCGTAGGAGAACTTCAAGAGCTCGAAGAGGTAAAGCTGCTCCTGACCAAGGGGCAGACCGCCGGCGTGCTCACGTACGCCGAGATCGCCGGTGCGCTGGCCGAGGTCGAGCTCGACGAAGGGGACATCGAGGACCTCCACCAGCACCTGGAGAAGTCCGAGATCGAGCTTGTCGAGGAGATCGACCCGGCCGTGTCCGCCGCGCAGGTCGAGCGCGCGCCCGACAAGCGCACCCGGCGCAAGAAGGCCACGATCGACCTCAAGCCGGACATGACCACGGACAGCCTCCAGCTGTTCCTCAAGGACATCGGCAAGGTCCGCCTGCTCACCGCTCAGGAGGAGGTCGACCTGGCCAAGCGGATCGAGCGCGGCGACCTCGACGCCAAGCAGAAGATGGTCGAGTCCAACCTGCGGCTCGTCGTCTCGATCGCCAAGAACTACCGCAACCAGGGGCTGCCGTTCCTCGACCTCATCCAGGAGGGCACGCTGGGCCTGGTCCGCGCCGCCGAGAAGTTCGACTACCGCAAGGGCTTCAAGTTCTCGACCTACGCCACGTGGTGGATCCGCCAGGCCATCGCCCGCGCCCTTGCCGACAAGGCCCGCACCATCCGCATCCCGGTGCACGTCGTCGAGAAGCTGAACAAGATCGGCCGCGCCGAGCGCAAGCTCGTCACCGAGCTCGGTCGCGAGCCCACCCCGGAGGAGATCGCCGACGTGACCGGCATCGAGCCCGAGGAGGTCGACTCGATCAAGCGCTCCGCGCAGGCGCCCGTCTCGCTCGAGAAGCCCGTGGGCGACGAGGAGGAGTCCGAGTTCGGCCAATTCATCGCCGACGAGCGCGCCGAGTCCCCTTACGAGCGCGCCGCCGAGATCCTCACCAAGGAGGCTCTGCGCGAGGCGCTGGAGAACCTGTCCTACCGCGAGCGGCGCGTCCTCGAGCTCCGGTACGGCCTGGGCGGTGAGCATCCGCGCACCCTCGACGAGGTGGGCCGGACCTTCAACGTCACGCGCGAGCGCATCCGCCAGATCGAGAATCAGTCCCTCAAGAAGCTGCAGTCTCTGGCAGAGGCTCAGAAGCTTCGCGACGTCGCGTAGGGCTCAGGCGACGCCGATAAGCGGCGCCCGGCGGCGTCCTCGGTCGCTCGCGTGCGGAGCACGCGTCGCTCCCTGCTTCCTTGCCGGGCTTGCTTCTCGGCGCTCTGCCAGGACCTGCGCGTTGCCCAGGGTCCCGACACCAAGCACTGAGCACTAAGCACTAAGCACTAGCACTGCGCCTAAAGCTTGGTCCCATCCCGCCCGATGCTTCAAGGGATGTTCGACCTAGACGCCGCCCTCCGCCTCGTCGTCGAGACGGAGGCCTCAGACCTGCACCTCAAGGTGCCGGCGCATCCGATGGTGCGACGGCATGGCAAGCTCGAGTCGCTTCCGGACTCCGAGCCGCTCGCGCCGGACGTGACCGAGGGCGCGTTGCGGTCCATGCTCACCGACGGCGCCAAGCTGCAGGAGTTCGCGGACGAGAACGAGGTCGACTTCTCCTACGCAGTGCCGGGGCTGGCCCGCTTCCGCGTGAACGCGTTCCGCCAGCGCGGGTCGATCTCGATCGTCGCGCGCGCGATTCCATTCACCATCAGGACCGTCGAGGAGCTGCTGCTGCCGCCGGTGATCAACGAGCTGGCCGACGAGGAGCGGGGGATCGTTCTCCTGACGGGCACCACCGGCTCCGGCAAGTCCACCACGCTCGCGGCCATGATCGACCGCATCAACACGACTTCGCGCAAGCACATCGTCACGATCGAGGACCCGGTCGAGTTCCTCCATCGCGACAAGAGCTCGATCATCAACCAGCGCGAGGTGGGCGAGGACACAGGTTCGTTCAAGCGCGCCCTGAGGCGCGTGCTGCGTCAGGACCCCGACGTGATCCTCGTGGGCGAGATGCGCGACGAGGAGACCGTGCGCACGGCGCTCAGCGCGGCCGAAACCGGCCACCTCGTGCTCTCCACGGTGCACACGGTCGATGCCGCTGAGACCGTGAACCGCATCATCGACTTCTTCCCTGAGGCCGAGCAGCGCCAGGCACGGGCGATGCTCGGTGGCACCCTCAAGGGCGTGATCTCCCAGCGCCTGGTCCCCACGCCGGACGGCGACGGCCGGGTCGCCACTTGCGAGATCCTGCGGATGACCGGCCGCGTGCGGGACATGATCCTCAACCCCGACGAGACCGGGAAGCTCCCCGAGGTCATCTCCGAGGGCGCCTACTACGGGATGCAGACCTTCGATCAGGCGCTGCTCGGGCACGTGCAGAAGGGCTACGTGTCCATGGAGGATGCGCTCAAGGCGTCGACGCACCCGCATGACTTCAAGCTCCTCGTGTCCTCCGACGGCCAGCGCTCGACCTCGGTCGACCAGGTCTTCGCGGAGGCCGGGGCAGGCTGAGGCTCGGCCGCCTGCCGGCGGGCCGCACCGGCTCTTGACGAGCGGCCTCTCACCGCGCAGAGTGAGCCGCTCAACCCGGACACCGATTTACGCGATCCAACAAGGAGGCGACGTGCAGAGCACCCTCGCGGAGTTTCAGGAGACCCAGTCCCAGGAGGCGTTCGCGCTTCAGAACTCGAAGCTGCTGAAGGTCCGCCTGTCGGAGGGCACGATCCAGGCCAAGCTGGGCTCGATGGTCGCCTACCAGGGCGAGGTCAGCTTCGAGCACGCAGGCTCGGGCGGCATGAGCCGGATGCTCAAGAAGGCCGTCTCGGGCGAGGGCACGTCGCTCATGAAGATGAGCGGCAGCGGCGAGGTCTTCCTGGCCGACACGGCGCAGGACATCCACCTGCTCAAGCTCGAGAACGACGCCATCACCTGCAACGGCTCGAACGTGCTCGCCTTCGACGCCGACATCGACTGGGACATCCAGAAGGTGCAGGGCGGCGCGGGAAGCATGATGGCGGGCGGCCTCTTCAATATGGCGCTGCAGGGCAGCGGCTGGGTGGCGATCATCTCCGACGGCCCGCCGGTGCTGCTGAACACGGGCGACGCGCCCACCTACGCCGACCCTCAGGCGGCGATCACGTGGTCCAGCAGCGTTTCGACCAGCATCAAGACCGACGTGAAGCTCAAGAACTTCATCGGCCGCGGCTCGGGCGAGTCGCTGCAGATGGCCTTCCAGGGTGCCGGCTGGGTGCTGGTTCAGCCCAGCGAGGGTCGCGTGGTGCCCACCGCCGGCGGCGGCGGGGGCGGCGGCCTGCTGGGACAGCTCAGCGGCTGAGAACCGAAGGGTCAGGTTGCCGACCGGGCCGCCTCAGGCGCCCGGCCCGCACGCTTCAGTTCGTGAAGCATTGCGCTAGACTGCGGGTCCGTGGCAACTTCGGTGGCAACTCGCGCGCAGGATGAGGCCTGTCCGGTCTGCGCTACCGCGGACGTGATCTGCGGCAAGTGGACGATCCTCGTGATTCGCGACCTGGCCGAGGGCCGCACGCGCTTCTGTGAGCTCGAGCGCTCCCTGGCCGGGATCTCGCCGCGCACCCTGTCCCTGCGGCTGCGCGCGCTGGAGGAGCAGGGCATCGTGGAGCGCCACACCTTCCCCGAGGTCCCCCCGCGTGTGGAGTACTCGCTCACGGACAAGGGCCGCGCCCTGGCGCCGCTGATCGAGGACATGCGCCGCTACGGCAGGGAGTGGCTCGGTGCAGCCTGCACCGAGTCCGCCGCGCCCGCACCCGTAGCCGCGTAGCCAACGCTCGCCGGCCGCACGCCACGAGGGTGGGCCTGTTCCAGGTACCACCCGAATGAGCGGTCGATCACGGCCTGGCGGCCGAAGGCCTTGAGCGCGACGGTGAGCAGCCGTGGCGGCAGCGCCGGGATGAGGCGCTGGAGCGCGAGCGCCAGGCCGAACGCCCGCCGGTGCCCGGCGCTGAAGGCGGCGTAGGAGCGCAGCGCCTCGTCGCGGGAGCGGCGGCCATCGAGCACGGCACGCAGCTCGTGGCCGCAGGCCAGCCCGAAGTGGAAGGCGGTGCGGATGCCCTCGCCCGACAACGGGAAGCAGTGCCCGGCCGAGTCGCCCACGAAGAACACCCCGTCGGAGGCGGCGCGGCGCAGGCGATGGGGGAACCAGTTGCCCTGGTAGCGCACCGCGTCTACCCCCAGGCGCCCGGCCAACTCGCGCGTTGGCTCCTTCACGTGGTGGCGCGGCTCGTACGACCCGGCGCCCACCCGTGCCTCCCCGTCGGCGGGCACGCTCCAGCAGTAGCCGCGGCGCAGGAGCGAGCGGTCGATCCACACGTCCAGGTCCCGCCCGCCCGCCTCCGGGTGCACCTCCAGGCCACGGGACAGGGGCGCCTCGGGCGGCTGGTAGCCGTCCCTGCCGAGCACACGTCGCCAGCCCAGTGCGTCGACGATCAGCGGCGCCGACAGGTCGCCACGGTCGCTGTGCACCACGCCGGCCGTGCGCCCCTCGACCTTCGCGATCTCGAACCGCGCGTCGGACTGCTGGCGCAGCAGGCGGCACAGCTCGCGGTAGTCGAACGACGACCAGCTCCAGGGCAGGCGGTAGCGGGCCGAGCCGTGAGGCGTGTGGAAGGACATGTGTGGGATCTCCTGGCGGATGGCGCCCTCCAGGCCCAGCGCTTGCAGCCACGGCGTCGGGGCGGCACACGCGGAGGTCGCACGCTCTCCGACCTCGTAGCGGTCCACCAGCAGCACGTCCGCGCCGGCGCCGGCCAGCTCGCGTGCCACGGCCAGGCCGGCGAAGCTGGCGCCGCAGATGAGCACGTCGGCGCGCGGTCGGGCGATCGCGTTCCGTTCCCCTCGCGGCAGCGTGGCCCGGCGCGTCACCGCACGCCCGCGCCGAGGGTCGCCACCACAGTTCGGCCCAGTGCCCACGGCGGCAGCCTGGCGCTGCGCCCGAGCACGTCGTAGCCCAGCCGCTCGACGCGGTCCAGGACTCCCACGTACACCGCGCGCGCGAGGCGCATGCCGGGCCGCACGCTCGGCTCCACCGCCTCGAGGGCCGCCGCGCTCTCTGCGAACAGCGACCGCGCGCGCGACACCTCCAGCGCCAGCATGGCCCGAAAGCCCGGCGAGGCGCTGCGGCTGCCGAACTCCTCGTCATCGACCCCGAACCGCAACCGGTCCTCGCGCGGCATGTAGATGCGATCGAGGCCGAAGTCCTCGCGGACGTCGCGGATGAAGTTGGTCAGCTGAAAGGCGACCCCGAGGCGCGCGAAGCTGTGGTGCGCGTCGGGCGGAGCGCCCAGCAGGGGCGCCATGATCCGGCCCACGGCGGCTGCGCTCCCGTTCATGTAGCGCTCCAGGTCCTCCCACGACTCCATCCGCACGGGCCCGCAGTCGATGCGCATCGAGTCCATGTAGGTCCGCAGCTCGCCGAGCGGCAGGCCGTGGCGAGAGCCGGCGTCGGCCACCGCAGCGATCACGGGGTCGGGCGAGTCGCCCGCCTCGATCCCGTCGAGCAGCTGGCTCTCCAAGCCGGTCGAGGCCGGACCGGCGCGCGGCTGGGTGCGGGGCGCGCCGCGGCCCGTCGACCAGCTCGTCGGCGCCGCGGACGAACGCGTAGACGGCGTGCACTGCCGGCCGCACGTCGGCGGGGAGGCGGCGCGTGGCGAAGTAGTAGGTGGGGTCGTGGCGCCGGTGGACCCGGCGGCAGGTGGCGTACGAGGCCCGCAGGTCGGGGGACATGCCTCGGGTACGGAGAGCGGGCGCGATCGAGTCATGGTGCCAGAGGGCGCTGCGACCGCGCGCGGCAGGAGCCGGCGCGGCCGCGGCGAAATCGCGCGGTATGCGAAACCGCCGCCTGCACGACTCGCTCCGTGAGTTCGCGCTCGAGTCCGCCAAGCACCTGCGCGCCGAGCAGGAGGCGGGCGCCGAGCTGGAGTTCGATCTCGACGAGGGCAGCGTCCGCTCCGGGCCGACGCTCTACCACTACCGCCCGCTCACGGGCCGCTTCATAGCCGAGCGTTGGGACGCGCTCAGCGAGCTCCGGTCCTGCGGGCCGGCGGCCGAGCAGCTGGGTTCCGGCGCGGCCTCCTACCTGCGGATGAACGGCCAGCGCGGCGCGGAGGCCGAGCCGGCGCTGCGCGCGATGCTCGAGCGCCTCTACGAGGACGTCACGGACTTCACGTTCCCCGAAGAGCGCTTCGAACGCGTCTACGCCGAGGTCGAGCGCACCCTGTACGAGGAAACCCAGTCGGCCGCGGTGCTCGTGCCCGTCTTCGGGATGGTGCTGGAGGGCATGGAGCGCGTCGAGCTGGCCGACGGCCTGTGCCTCGTGCCGGGGGAGGCCACGGACGCCCCGGACGAGGCCGTGTGGGGCGAAGCCGACGGTGGTATCGCCAACACGCTGCTCATGCTCACGCGCGACGTGGCGCCCGGCGACCCGCTGCCCTCCGAGGAGGCGCGCGCGGCCTTTCCGGCACTGCTCACCGGCCTGCGGCTGTGGAAGCCCGGCGGCGTGGCGCTCGGCGCCCTGGCATGGAGGCGCACCGGCGACGGTCGCTGGCAGCCGTTCGAGCTGAGCCCCACGGGCGCCGCGCGCGGCGAGCCGTGGGTCCTCGTGCCCGGCGAGGAGGCCGAGCTGGCCGAGTTCCTGGCGGCGATCGACCGCCGGGAACAGGGCGGCGCCGTGTCGTGGGCGCTGGCGCGCTTTGAGATGGGGTGCGGACGGGGCCTTCAGGCGGAGGCTCTGTCCGACTACCTGCTGGGGCTGCGCGCGCTCATCGACGACGGGCGTTCGGGCCTGGCGCTGAGGGTGGCGGTGCTCTGCGCGGAGGACGCCGAGCGCAAGCGCGTGCAGCGGCGGGTGGAGCTGGCGCAGGCGCTGGAGCGATTCGTGATGGGCGACGGTGCCAGCGACCCCTACCTGGATGCGGTGGGCTCGGACTCGCCCTCCACGCTCGTTGACGAGGTGGAGCGCCACCTGCGCGCCCTGTTGCGCGACGTTCTCTGCGGGTACCTGGACGCGGACCTGCGCGCGGTGGCCGACGACCTGCTGCTGGACCAGCCCGAGCCGCTCGAGGTCCGTGCGGCCGCGTTGCGCGACGGGCCTGCAACTGCGGTTGGTGCCGCCATGGCCGCGCCAGCCGAGCCGGCCGCGGAGGAGCCGCAGGAGACCGTGACCTCGGAGATCAGGGCGATCGAGGAGGGCGCGGACGAGATCGCGGCGGGCCAGGGCGAGCGCGACTGGGACGACCCGCGCAGCTACTCAGCGCCCGTCTGAGCGGGCCCCGCGAGGGCGCGGGTCAGGCGAACAGGTGCTCGTTCATGGCGGCCAGCCCGTCCAGGTCGTGCACGTCGCCGGCGAGCTCCGGCACCACGATGGCCGGCTTGCGGCCGAGCCGACCGCGCAGCTTCTCCACGTTGGCGGCGTCGCGCTCGGCCAGCACCCGGTGCTCCTCCAGGTTGCGGGCCACCTTCCCGGCGAGCTTCTCGTCCAGCAGGCCGGCCAGCTCCCCTTCGATGTCCGTGCCGGCCACCGCGCGAACCGGCTCGCGGACCCTATTCACGATCGTCCCGCCGAACGGCAGGTCGTCGTCGCGCAGCTTGCGGTGAAAGCGGGTGGCCTCCTCGATCGCGGCGGCGCGGGGGGAGGTGACGAGCAGGAAGGTGGTGCGGTGGTCGCAGATCAGCGCGTTCACGCGGTCGGCGCGCTCGCGGAAGCCGTCCGCCATGCCGCCGAAGGCGTTGAAGAAGTCGGCCAGGTCCTGCAGCAGGTCGACGCCGGTGGCGCGCTTCATCACCGAGAACAGCATCCCGGTGCCCTTGCCGAACAGGCCGAAGCCAACCTTGCCGCCGGCCATGAAGAAGCTCAGCGAGCGCGAGTCGATGAAGCGCGACAGGCGCCGCGGAGCGTCCAGGAAGTCGAGCGCGTTGCGGGTGGGCGGGGTGTCCAGCACCAGCATGTCGTAGCGGCCGTCCTGGTGGAGCTCGTGGAGCTTCTCCATGGCCATGTACTCCTGAGAGCCGGCCACGGCGTTGGACAGCTCGCGGTAGATCCGGTTGGAGAGCACGGCGTCGCGCGTGGCGTCGTCCGGCGCGTAGGCGTCCACGAGCTCGTCGAAGGTCCGCTTGGCGTCGAGCATCATCGCCCACAGCTCGCCCGGCGCATCCAGCTCCACCCGCGCCTCCTCGTTGCCCAGCTCCGGCAGCCCGAGCGAGTTCGCCAGCCGCCGTGCCGGGTCGATGGTGAGCACCACGACCTTCTTGCCGCGGGCCGCCATGCCCGCGGCGATCGCTGCCGAGGTGGTGGTCTTGCCCACGCCGCCGGACCCGGCGCAGATGACCACCTCCTTGCGCTCGATCAGCTCGAGCACGCTCACGACAGCCTCCGCTCGGCCTCGATCGACAGCTGCTCGAGCTCCTCGGGTCCGACCTCGGGAGCCAGCAGGAACGGCAGTGTGGAGACCGGGGCCTCGACGCCCCTCCGCAGCCGCGCCACCTGGGAGCGCTGGGTGCGGGCGCGCTCGTGGGCGGCCAGCGCCGACTCCAGTGCCTCGCGCGCGGCCGGCGAGCCGGCGCCGTCCACCGACGCCATGGCCTCCGCCTCGGCGCCGCTGAAGCGCTCGGGCAGCACCCCGTTGACCAGCACGGCGGCCAGCTCCACCCCCAGCTGGTCGCGCATCCGGTCCTGCAGGTCGATCGTCTCGTTCACCGGCATCTCCTCGGCCAGCGCGACCGCCACGATGGCCGTCTGGCCGGGGTCGGTCATGAACTCGTGGATCCGGTTCGCGTGGTTGCGGATCGGCCCGACCCGCGCGATCTCCGCGTAGGTCCGCGGCGCGCGCAGCAGCGCCAGCCCGTGGCCGGTGGCGGGCGCGTCGACGATCGTCAGGTCGTACGGGGCCGCGCGCGCCGTGCGGCGCTCGAGCTGGGCCAGCTCCCAGACCTTGCCCAGCGACACCAGCTCCGACAGCCCGGGGGCGGCGGCCGTGAGGTACTGGAAGATGCGGCTGCTGTTGAGCAGGCCCGCCAGGGCGCCGGAGCGCAGCTGGTACTTCAGCCACTCCTCCTTCGCGTCCTCGGGGTTGATCGAGATCGTGAACAGGTTGTCGCCCACCTGCGTCTCCTCGAACCCCGCCGGCCGCATGCCGAACGTCTCGGTGATCCGCTCCTGCTCGGCCACCTCGCACACCATGGTGCGCTTGCCGGCCCGCGCGGCGGCCAGGCCGAGCGCGGCGGCCACGGTGGTCTTGCCCACGCCGCCCTTGCCGGTCACGAACACGAGCCGCTTGTCGAGGACTTCGTCCATCTGGCAATGCAGCGTACGCGCGGCCGCTCAGCGCGGATCGGTCACCGGGTCCTGCACCTGCAGTGGCTGCGTCACGCAGTCCGCCAGGCCCAGCTCCACGGCCGAGGCGTTGGCGCGGTCGATCAGCCGCGACAGCTGCGGCAGCGAGGCCGCGAGCGCCGCCCGCGCGTCGACCGTGGTCCGCGCCTCGCCCAGGATCCGCCGGTAGGCGTCCTCCGTGTCGCGCCCGATCCGCACGGCGCGCCGGTGCGCGCGGCGCAGCTCGCGAGGGGGACGAAGGCGCTCGAACTCACGCTGCTCGCGGCGCAGCTCGTCGCCGCGGCGGGTAAGCGCCCCCACGGCCGCCTGCACCGCATCGGCGGACGGGTCCGCCAGCTGTTCCTGGGTTGCCCGGCGGCAGAGCCCGTTGGCGCGCTCCCTGTACTCGGCGGCAGCCGCGCCGCGTTGCGCTGGGCGCGTTCGTCGGCCTCGTCGCCGCCGCCGACATCGCAGGCGCCGAGGGCCAGCGCGCACGCGAACAGGGACCCGTGCGTCGTTCGGTGCCAGCTCATCGCGGCCACGGTACCCGCGCGCGGGGGAGGAATAGCTGCGGGATGTGCGAATAGGCACTCCGTGATGGAAGAGCCCGCACACACGTCCGCCGAACCGGAGGCACCCGTGACGCCACAGGCCAAGGTCATCGCGTTCACCAACCAGAAGGGCGGCGTCGCCAAGACCACCACCACGCTCAACCTGGCGGCCGCGTTCGTGGAGTGCGGGCACCGCGCGCTGTGCGTGGACCTCGACCCGCAGGGCAACCTCACGATGAGCCAGGGCATCGACCCCGACTCGCTCGAGGTGTCGATGTACGACGTGCTCGTGCACGACATCTCGATCCGCGAGGTCATCCGCAAGCGCGAGGTGGACGTGGCCTGCGCCTCGATCGACCTCGCCGGCGCGGAGATCGCGATGTCCACCAAGATCGGCCGCGAGCGCTCGCTGGAGAAGGCGCTGACGCCGATCAAGGAGGACTACGACTTCATCTGCATCGACACCCCGCCGAGCCTCGGGCTGCTCACGATCAACGCCCTCACGGCGTCCGACAAGGTGATCGTCCCCGTGCAATGCGAGTATCTGTCGATGCGCGGGCTGGTGCAGCTCCAGAACACGCTGTCGATGATCCGCGAGAACCTCAATCCGGACGTCGAGATCGAGGGCATCCTGCCCACCCTCGTGGACAACCGCACCGTCCACGCCAAGGAGGCGATCGAGATCCTCGAGGAGAACTTCGGCGACCGCGTGTTCGCCTCTCGCATCAACAAGACGGTGCGCTTCGCCGAGGCGCCCGTGAAGGGAATGTCCGTGCTCAAGTACGACCCTGACGGCAAGGCGGCCTACGCCTACCGCCAGCTGGCGAAGGAGGTCCTCTCACATGGCAAGCGGTAAGCGGGCGAGCATGCGCGAGGGCCCCCTGGCGGCGCTCTTCCGCAAGACCGAGGAGGACGGCGCTCCCAAGGCCGACGCCCCCGAGCAGCGCGAGGAGGTCCGCCGCGAGCCGGTCGAGCGGCGCCCGCCGCCCGAGCCCGCGCGAGCCCGAGCGCGCACGGTGCCCGTCGCCGTCCGAGCGCCTCAAGACCGTCTTCTCCGCGGACATCCCCGAGAACATCATGGAGCGCGAGCCCGGCCCGCCACGCAGCCCGAGCGCGCTCCGCGCAACGAGCACGAGCCCGTCCACCTGCCGGCCTCGCCGCTCACCCGCAAGCCCGTCCTGCGCGTCGTCGGCGTGGGCGGCGCCGGCGTGAACGCCGTCGACCGCATGATCGAGGCGCAGGTCGAGGGCGTGGAGTTCATCGCGGTCAACACCGACATGCAGTCGCTCGAGGAGTCCAGCGCGCCCACGCGCGTGCACATCGGCGACGACGTCCACGCGCGGCCTCGGCTCGGGCTCGAACCCCGCGCTCGGCCGCCAGTCGGCCATCGAGCAGTACGACGAGCTCAAGAGCCTGCTCAAGGGCGCGGACATGATCTTCATCACCGCCGGCGCCGGTGGCGGCACCGGCACGGGCGCCGCGCCCGTGGTGGCGCGGATCTCCCGCGAGGTGGGCGCGCTCACCGTGGGCATCGTCACCAAGCCGTTCGCCTTCGAGGGCGCCCGGCGCGGCGCCCAGGCCGAGGTCGGGATCGAGGAGCTGGCGGCCGAGGTCGACACGCTCATCACGATCCCGAACTCGCGCCTGCTCTCGGTGCTCGACAAGACAGACGTCGATGGTCGACGCCTTCCGGGTGGCCGACGACGTGCTGCGCCAGGGCGTGCAGGGCATCTCGGACCTGATCGCGCTGCCGGGGCTGATCAACCTCGACTTCGCCGACGTGCGCACGATCATGTCCGGGCGCCGGCAACGCGCTGCTCGGGCATCGGCATGGGCACCGGCGAGAACCGTGCGATCGAGGCCGCGTCGCACGCGGTCGAGTCGCCGCTGCTGGAGACCTCGGTGGAGGGCGCGAAGTCGATCCTGCTCTCGATCACCGGCGGCCGCGACCTCTCCCTGTGGGAGGTCAACGAGGCGGCGAAGGCCGTGGCCGAGGCCGCCCACCCCGACGCCAACATCATCTTCGGCGCGATGGTCGACGAGAAGCTCCAGGACGAGGTGTGGATCACGGTCGTGGCCACCGGCTACGGCGACCGCGGCGGCGTGCCCGCGCCGCAGCGCGAGCGCAGCCGCAGCGGCCGTGGCGCGACGCCGAGCCGCGCGTGACCCGCGCGCCCAGGCGCGAGCCGGCGCGGGCGTCGGCGCTGGACGCTCGAGTCCCGAATTCTGCTCGACGAGCTCGGACATTCGCCTGCGGCGTCATCGGCGCTCGCTGCTAAGCACGCGTCGCTCCCGTCGCAGGCCGGCTCGTACGGTTTCCGGCGCTCGGCTCCGGCTCGGATGATGTGATTCGGTCATGAGGGGCGTTGTGGCAGCCGGTCATCCGCTCACCGCGGAGGCGGGCGCGGATGTGCTGCGGGAGGGAGGCAACGCGGTCGACGCCGCCGTGGCCGCCGTGCTCATGTCGTTCGTGGCCGAGCCGCCGCTCACCGGGCCGGGCGCCGGCGGCTTCATGCTGGTGCACACGGCGGGGGGCGAGAGCCACCTGCTGGACTTCTTCGTGGCGGCGCCCGGGCCGCGGGCTCGGCCGAGCGCGAGCCCGCGCCGCTGGTGCCGATCGACGTGGAGTTCGCCGAGGGCGCGCTGCAGCGGTTCAACTGCGGGCCCTCCTCGTGCGGCGCCTACGGGACCACCGCCGGCCTGGCCGAGGCGCTGCGCCGGTTCGGCACCCTCGAGCTGGCAGACGTCACGCGCCGCGCCCGCCCGCGCCGCGCGGGAGGGGGTGGAGGTCGTGGAGATGCAGGCGTTCCTGCTGGGCATCCTCGGCCCGATCGTGCGCTCCACGCCCGAGGCCGCGGCGCTGTACGAGCCCGACGGCCGCCCGCTGCGCGCCGGCGAGCTGCTTCGCCAGCCCGAGCTGGGCGACCTGCTGGAGCGGCTCGGCGCCGAGGGCCCCGGCTTCCTCTACAGCGGCGACGTGGCCGCTGCGGTCAGCGACTGGGTGCTGGAGCGGGGCGGGCTGCTCACGCGCGCCGACCTCGAGTCCTACGAGGTCATCGAGCGCCCGCCGGCGCAGGCGCGCTTCCGCGGCCGCCGGGTGCTCACCAACCCGCCGCCGTCCTCCGGCGGGATCCTGATCGCCGACGCGCTGGAGCTGCTGGAGCGCCTGGACCGCCCCGGGGACACCCGGGCGCTGGCCGAGGTGATCGCCTCGACCAACCGCGCACGGGACGAGGACTTCCTCGCCGGGCCTGGCCAGCGACGACTTCGCCGAGCGCTTCCTGGCGGTGGACGTGCTCGACGGCGTGGCGGCCGAGATCGGCTCGCGCCTCGGGTCGACCACCCATCTGGCCGTCATGGACGCCGAGGGCCGCTGCGCGACCGTGACCTGCTCCAACGGCTCGTGCTCCGGCGTGCTCGTGCCGGGCACGGGTATGCACCTGAACAACATGCTCGGCGAGGAGGACCTGAACCCGCACGGCTTCCACCTCCAGCAGCCGGGCGCGCGCGTGCCGAGCATGATGGCCCCGACAGTGGTGCGTCGGCGAAGCCGGGCCCGAGGTCGCGCTGGGCTCTGCCGGCTCGAACCGCATCCGGTCGGCCATCGTGCAGACGATCGTGGGCATCCTCGACCGCGGGCTCGGCGCCCAGGCGGCGGTCGACGCCCCGCGCCTGCACCTGGAGGACGACCTGCTGGACGCGGAGCCGGGCGTGCCGGCCCAGGCCATCTCGGCGCCCTGGAGGCAGACGGGTGGACGGTGCGGCGCTGGGAGGAGCGCAACCTCTACTTCGGCGGCGTGCAGGCGGTGGCGCGCGACCCGGCGAGTGGGGAGCTGTCGGGCGCCGGGGATCCCCGCCGCGGCGGCGTGGTGGTCACGGCGGGCTGACCGGCGGGCCGGCACGCCGATCCCGAGTCCCCGTCTTGCGCAGCACGAACTCGGCCCAGCCGGACTTGGCCCGCTCTGCGAAGGAGTGACCCTCGTCGGCCGCCCACGCGGCCAGGTCAAGCGCGGCTTCGGGGTCGGTGGCCATCACCACCACCTCCTCGCCCGGTCCAAGCTCCTCCATCCGCACCTTGGTCATCACCAGGGGCATCGGGCACGAGAGGCCGCGGGCGTCGACGGTGGTCACAGCGGCGCACCCCCGAAGTGGCGGCGCAGCCGGCGGTGGCGGTGGCGGAAGACCGACACGAAGAGCGGGCGCAGCAGCGGCGCCAGGAACGGCAGCCGCGGTTCGAAGGACACTCGATCCGTGACGGTGCAGGCGCCCGTTCCTACGGGAGCGAGTGCGCGGCGGTGCTCCCACAGGCGCTGAGTGAGCATCTCCGAGCGCTCGTGGAAGCCTCGTCCGGGCTCGACGCCCACGAGGTGGATGCGATCCCAGTCGATCGGCACCAGGCCGAAGAGCAGGATCCAGCTGCGGCCGATCGTCGCGGGCGGGGACACGTCGCCGATGTCGAAGTCCTCGACCCCGCGCGGCACCGTCATCCGTGCCAGCGGCATGCAGCTCCGCGTTGACCCCGGCTGCGGTTGTGACGCGCCTCCAGACCTCTTCGGCCGAGGCATCGAGGCGCGAGCTCACCGCGAACTCGGCGGGCACCCGCGTTCAGTTGTCCTTGCCGTGCACCTTGCCGTTGCTCTGTGCGCGGCGCGCGGCCTTATGGGCGTAGTCCAGGCGTTCCAGGGCCTCGGAGCACAGCGAGGCCAGCCGGCGCAGTCGCTCGGTCTCGGTGCGAAGCTCGAGCAGCTCCTGCTTGGCCTCGAGGTCGAAGGCGATCGTGGATGCCATCCCGTAGGCGTCGAGCTCGGTCAGGTCGGACTCACTGGGCCGGGAGTCCGTGACCTGCTCCACGAGGTCGGCATACCGGGTCCGCGCCTGATCGCCGGCCACGGCCGTCTCGCCCGGGTCCGCGTCCGGCTCCTCGTCCAGCACCCGCACGTCGCCCGCCGGGAAGTCCATGTCGTCGATCCGCCGTTCCAGGCGAAACGGGCGTGTGCCCTGGACGAGGATGTTCATGCGCCCGTCCTCCATCCGCTCAAGCAGCTGGGTGATCTCGGCCGCGCAGCCCACGTCCTGCAGCCCGTCGTCGCCGAGCCAGACGATGCCGAACTCCGAGTCGTCCTCCAAGCAGGTGTCCACGAGCGCCTTGTAGCGCTCCTCGAAGATGTGGAGGGGCACGACCTCGCCGGGCAGCAGGACGAGCCCGAGGGGGAAGAGGGGGCAGCGCTCGATCGACTCGCCCATGCCGCCTTCTAGGCTAGCCGGGTGCCGCTGCGCCAAGCCCTCGACGAGGTGCACCCCTACCGTCCGCAGCCGCCGGCGCGGGTGCTGGCCGAGCGGCTGGGTCTCGAGCGGATCGTGAAGCTCGCGTCCAACGAGGGGGCCTTCGGGCCGCTGCCCGCCGCCGTGGCCGCCTTCAGGCAGGCCGAGACCGAGCTCGCGCGCTATCCGGATGGCGGCGCGGTCGCGCTGCGGCAGGCGCTTGCCCGGCGCTTCGGGCTGGAGCCCGAGCGGGTGATCCCCGCCAACGGGGCCGACGAGCTCATCCGCCTGTGCGGCGCAGCGGTGCTCGACGCGGGCGACGCGGCGGTGTTCCCGTGGCCCTCGTTCCCAAGCTACGTGGCCGCCGCGTCGGTGCACGGCGCTGCCGCCGTTCAGGTGCCTCTTCGCGACGGCCGCTTCGACCTCGATGCCGTTCTTGCTGCCTGCGATCAGCCGTCGCCTCTCGGGGGCCGGGTGCGCCTGGTGTTCCTGGCGAACCCCAACAATCCCACCGGCGCGCTGCTGTCCCGGGCCGAGGTGCGCGGCTTCCTCGACGCGTTGCCGGACCGCATCCTGTGCGTGCTCGACGAGGCCTACGCCGAGTACGCCGATGCGGAGCCGGAGGGGCCGGTGCTCGTGCGCGAGGGCCACGGGCGGCTGTGCGTGCTGCGGACGTTCTCCAAGGTCTACGGGCTGGCGGCGCTGCGCGTGGGCTATGCGCTGGCGTCCCCCGAGGTGGCCGACGCGCTGGATCGCGTGCGCCCGATCTTCAACCTCAACCAGCCCGCGCAGGATGCGGCGGTGGCCTCGCTGGACGAGGCGGACGCGGTGGCCGAGCGCGTGGCGCACGCCGTGCGCGGGCGGGCCGGGCTGGCGGATGCTCTGGCCGGCGCCGGGCTCGCGCCCCTGCCCTCGCAGGCCAACTTCGTCTACGCGGAAACGGCGGACGGCGACGGCGACCGGCTGGCCGACCTGCTGCTGCGGGAGGGCTTCGCGGTGCGCGCGCTGCGCGGCTTCGGCGCGGCGGGCGCCATCCGGGTGACCTGCGGGACCGAGGAGGAGAACGCGGGCTTCAGCGCCGCTCTGGCACGCGTGGCCCGCTGATCCCCGCCACCCAGGCCGGCGTACCCAAATCGGTGACAGCAATCGTCTGGTTCCGGCGCGACCTGCGCCTCAACGAACAGCCGGCTCTGCGGGCCGCGCTCGACGCCCACGATCGCGTGGTGCCGGTGTTCTGCTTCGACGACCGGCTGCTGCACGGGCGCCATGCATCCGGCCCGCGGACGCAGTTCCTGCTGGAGTGCCTGCGCGACCTGGACGCGAGCCTGCGCGAGCGGGGCGGCGGGCTGGTCGTGCGCCACGGCCCACCCGAACGCGAGCTCCCTGCGCTTGCCGAGGAGGTGGGCGCCGGCGCCGTGCACTTCACCTCCGACGTGTCGCCCTTCGCGCGCACGCGCGGCGAAGCCACGGGCAGGGCTCTGCAGGAGGCCGAGGTCGAGGTCTGCTCCCATCCGGGGCTCACGGCCGTGGACGAGCCGGGGGAGATCCGGACCCAGAAGGGGAAGCCGCATACGGTGTTCACGCCCTACTACCGGCGCTGGGTCGAGCATGCCCGGCGCGAGGTCCGCGCCGCGCCACGCAAGTTGCCGGCGCTGCCGTCCGGCCTCGCCAAGGGGCGGATACCGTCGCTGGCCTCCCTGGGCCTCGATCAGGAGGTCGAGGAGCCCATGCCCGGGGGCGAAAGCGCCGGCCGGGAGCGGATGTCGCGCTTCCTGAGCGAGGGCGTCCGCGATTACGCCGACAACCACGACGCGCTGGGACGCGACCGTACCTCGCGGCTGTCGCCCTATCTGCGCTTCGGCTGCGTGTCGCCGCGCGAGCTGGAGGACAGGCTGCCCCGCGGCAAGGGCCCCGAGGCGTTTCGCAGGCAGCTGTGCTGGCGCGACTTCTACCAGCAGCTGCTGCTCCACCACCCGGGGAACGCGCAGGAGGAGTTCCAGAGCCGCTACCGCGGAACGCTGGAATGGAGGAACGACGAGAAGGGCTTCCGCGCGTGGGCCGAGGGCCGGACCGGGTTCCCGCTGGTGGACGCCGGCATGCGCCAGCTGCGGCGCGAGGGCTTCATGCACAACCGCGCGCGACTGGTGGTGGGCTCGTTCCTCACCAAGGACCTGGGCATCGATTGGCGCCGCGGCGAGCGCTGGTTCATGCGCCTGTTGCTCGACGGCGACGAGGGCAACAACAACGGCAACTGGCAGTGGATCGCCTCCGTCGGGGCCGACCCCCAGCCGGCGTTCAGGCGCATCTACAACCCGGCCCGGCACATGGAGCGCTACGACCCGGAGGGCGCCTATGTGCGTCGGTACGTGCCAGAGCTCCGCGACGTTCCCGACGAGCACCTGGCCGAGCCGTGGCTGATGTCAGAGGAGGAGCAGCAGGCGGCGGGCTGCACGATCGGCGAGGACTACCCTGAGCCGATCGTGGATCACGCGGAAGCCCGCCGAAGTGCGCTCGAGCGCTACCGCGTCTGAACCCCCGGGCCCGACCGACCTCGCGGCCGGCCGGGACCTGGGGACGGCTGGGCCCGCGCACGTGGCCACGGTGTCCTTCCTCGCCTCGCGGGCCGTCCCGAGCGGTGGCTTCTGGGTCGCGCTGGCGGGCGGCACCGCCCTGGCGCGGGTGGCCCAGCGGCGCGGCGCGCGGGAGGGCTATGGAGCCAGCGCCGCCGCCACGATCGAGACCGTCGCAATCATGGGACCGGCGCGCTTCGGCGTGCCGTTCACGCAGGCGCTGAGCGCGCCCCTGCTCGGGTCGATGGAGGCACGCGGGGTGGGTGCCGTGGGCCAGTTCCTGGCGTGCGCTGCCATTCGGGTCCTGTCCAACGCCGCGGGGGCGGCGTTCTTCATCTGGGTGATCGCCGGCGGGCTCGACGCCTACGCCGGCAGCTACGACGCGGTGGCCGAGCGGGTGGGCTTCTCGCTCGGCGAGCGCGGGACGCTGCTGGTGAGCGCGATCGGACTGCTGGTGTGGGGTGCGTTCGCGAGCGTCGTGCAGGTGGGCGTCTACCGGCGCGGGTTGCGCGACTGGCCAGGCGGCGTGGTCAAGCCGGTCCCGCCACCGCCCGCTGACGAGGGTTCCGAACAGGGCCGCTTCGACCCGCGGGCCGTGGCGCTGGCCGCCGCCGTGAGCTTCGGGCTGCTGCTCTCGGGCACGGCGTGGCCGCTGCTGGGCGCATGCGCCGCCTGGCTCGCCCTGGCCTGGGCCACGTGCCGCCCCGATGCGTCGGCGCTGCCCACCGGCCTGGTGCTCATGGGATTGCTGGCCGGGGGCGCGCTTGTCTTCGGCCTCACGGCCGGCCTGGGGCTCGACGAATCGCTGCGGCGCGCCGCCCGGGCGGCGCTCCTGGTGCTCGTGGCCACGTGGCTGCGCGCGGCGGCGCGCGCGCCGGGGCTGAGGGAGGTGGCGCGCCGCGGGCTCGGAAGGCTGCGGCGGCTGCCGGCGGCGCCCGAGGCGGCGCGCACGCTCGACGCGATCGGCTCGGAGGGCCGGCTGACGGCCGCCGGCCGCGCGCTGCTGGATTCCCTGGGGGGCGTGCGCCGCCGTCCACTGCCGGTCATGGACGCCGTGCTGAGCTGGGTGGCGGCCGAGGCCGGCCGCTTCTCGCCGGGTGCGCCCACGGCGGCGCTGGCGCTGCGGGTGCGGCCGGTCGACGTGCTCCTCGTGCTCCTGGCAACGGCGCCGGCGGTGGCGCTCGCCGTCTGACCGACGACCGGCGACCGGCGACCGCTGTTACGCGGGCGCCCGCCCCGAGACGAGCAGGTTGTAGAAGACCGCGGCGGGCAGCCGCGGCTCCAGCACAGCGCGGTCCACGGCCTGCAAGGCCAGGTAGCCGCGGTAGGCGTACTGGCGCCACAGCCACGGGACGGCCGCGGGGTCGGCCGTGGCCTCGAGTGCGCGGTTGGCCCAGCCGAACATGCTGGCGGCCAGCTCCTCGCCACGCACCCGGACGTCCTCGAACCCGGCCGCGGCGGCGGGGGCAGCGATCGTGGCCGGGGTGAATGCGTGCACGTCCACGATCCGCTCCAGGTCGTCCTCCTCGGGCACCTGGTGGTGGCCGTCGCGCTCGGCTGCGGGCACGCGGATCATGGCCCGCCACGCCGGTGCCGCGGCGTAGGCGACGCGCTTGGGCAGCGAGGCGATCCGGTCGCCGTACATCGACGGCTCACCACAGAAGGCGAAGGTGCCACCGGGCCGCAGCACGCGCAGGAGCTCGCGGAAGGACCCCTCGAGGTCCGGCAGGTGGTGCAGCACCGCGTGGCCGAACACCAGGTCGAAGGAGTCGTCCTCGAACGGGAGCTCGCGGGCGGCGCAGCTCGCCGTGACCACCGGCACGCCCAGGCGTTCCGCGCTGGCCTCGAGCACGGCGAGCATCCCTGGGGAGATGTCGGTGGCGGTGAGCTGCCCGACCACGCCGGCCAGGGCTAGGTTGAGCCCGAAGTAGCCGGTGCCGGCGCCGATCTCCAGGCCGCGCTCGTAGCGCCCGAGCGAGCGCGCGCCGATCGCCTTGCGCAGCTTGCCGGTGACCTGCGCGCGGCCGCGCTCCCCGTAGTCGATGCCCCACTTGGCGTCGTAGTGCTCGGCCGCCAGGTCGTGGTAGCGGGTGTTGGCCTGGCGGATCTCGTCCGTCGCGGTGCTGGTCGTCATGGCGCGCGAAGGTTAGTCCCCGCGCTGGGGGCCGGTGCCCCGAGGGCCGCCGCGTTGCCGGTCCATAGACTTCCCCGCCGCAGTGGCCGGACTCGCGGAATACGTGCAGCAGGACCAGCCCAAGGGCGTGCCGCCGCTCGCGCTGACAGGCGAGCGCACGCTGCCCGACATCCCGGAGGAGAACTACTGGTACCGGCGCCACCTGGCCGTGTACGAGTGGATTGCCGACCGGTGCCGCGGCCTGGACGTGATCGACCTGGCGTGCGGCGAGGGCTACGGCAGCGCGACCCTGGCGCGGAGGGCTCGCAGTGTGGTGGGCGTGGACGCCAACCCGGAGGCGCACGAGCACGCGCGCCTGAGGTACGGGGGCCCGGGCATTCGCTTCGAGCGCGACCTGCTGGAGAGCTTTGCGGAGCCGTGCGACGTGGTGGTGTTCCTGCAAACCATCGAGCACGTCCAGGACCCCGACCGGGTGCTCCGCCACGTGAGAGGGATGCTGCGGCCCGGTGGCAGGGCGTACGTCTCCACGCCCAACGTGCTGACCCTGGCGCCCGCCGGCGCCGAGAGGTCGGACAACCCCTGGCACGTCCGCGAATACAAAGCGGGCGAGTTCAGAGCCCTGTGCGAGGCGACCTTCGACCGCGTGGAGATGCTCGGGCTGTTCCACGCTCGCAAGCTGCGCGTGCACGAGCTGGCGCTGCGCGGCGGCTGGGACGCCGTGCACAAGCGGCTGGGGATCACCAGCGCGTTCTATGACCGCTTCACCCCGGCCATCGCCGCGTCGGACTTCGCGCTGCGCGACGGACCGCTCGATCGCGCGCTCGACTTCCTCGCGGTGCTCAGGTGACCCGCGCCGCCCGCGGGCGGCCCCCGGCATGAGCCGCGACCGCGGCGTGCTGGCGCTGGTGCTGCACTCGCACATGCCGTACGTGGAGGGCTTCGGCACCTGGCCCTTCGGCGAGGAGTGGCTATGGGAGGCGGTGGCCACCGTCTACCTACCCCTAATCGAACTGCTCACCGAGCTCGACGCCCCGCTCACGCTGGGCCTGACGCCGGTTCTGTGCGACCAGCTCGAGACGCTGCCGGGCCCGGCGGGCGACCGGCTCACGGGCTTCTTGGACGACACGCGCCGGGCGGTGCATGACGAGGACGCGGCCGGGCTGGAGCGCACGCGGGAGCCCGAGCTGGCGGCAGAGGTCCGGCGGGCATGGGGCGACTACGACTCCGCGCTCGCCGCCGTGCGAGCGGGCGGCCGCGAGACAGTGCCGGCACTCGCACGGCTCGCCGGCCGTGGGGCTGTGGAGCTGTGGACCTCCTCGGCTTCACACGCGGTGCTCCCGCTGCTGGCCAGCGACGCCGGCGTGCGCCTCCAGCTGGCCACCGGAATCGCCTCGCACGAGCGACGCTTCGGCAGCTTCGGCGGTGGGCTGTGGCTGCCGGAGTGCGCCTATTCGCCGGGCCTGGAGCGCGACTTGGCAGAGCACGGGGTGCGGGCGTTCTGCGTGGACACCACAGAGGCGCATGGCAGCGGTGCGCCGGAGCAGCTCGAGCCCGTGCTCACGGAGGCCGGCGTGGTGGCCGTGCCGATCGACTGGCAGACCGTGGAGCTGGTCTGGCACGACCGGAGCGGCTATCCCGTGCACGCGGCCTATCGCGACTACCACCGCCGCACCGTGCACGACCTGCGCCCGTGGAGCCTGGCCGGCGGCGCCTACGACCCGGAAGCCGCCGCCGCCCAGGCCGCGGAGCACGCGCGCGACTTCGTGCGCCGATGCGTCCAGCGGCTGGACGCCCACGCCGGCTCGCGTGGCCGGCCCGGGCTGCTCTGCTGCGCACTGGACACCGAGCTGCTCGGCCATTGGTGGTACGAGGGCCAGGCCTGGCTGCGGGGCGTGGTCGAGCAATCACGCGAGCAGGGGCTGGAGCTGGCCACGGTGAGCGACGGCGTCGCGCGGGTCGAGCCGGTGCCACGGCCCTTGCGCGCGTCCACCTGGGGCACGGGCAAGGACATGACCACCTGGGACGCGCCGCCCGTGGCCGAGCTCGCGTTCGCCGCCCGCCGCGCCGAGCTGCGAACCGTGGCGCAGGCCGCGCGTGGCCCCGAGCCGAAGGCCGCCCTGGCGCGCGCCGCGCGTGAGCTGCTGGCGCTCCAGGCCAGCGACTGGGCGTTCCAGGTGACCCGCGAGCTGGCCGCCGACTACCCGCTGCGGCGGGTGGCTGGCCATGCCGCCGCTCACGACGCTGCGCTTGGCGCTCTGGCAGACTCAGGCCTCGTGCCGGATCCCGCCCTGCGCAACCTGGCGCCCGACCTCGCGCTGGCGGCGCTGGTGGCGCCGTGAGCATGAGGGTCCTGATCCTCTCCTGGGAGTACCCGCCCCTCATCGAGGGAGGGCTGGCTCGCCACGTCCGCAAGCTTGCGGAGAATCTCGTGGCCCAGGACGTGGAGGTGCACGTCCTGGCCCGCGGGCTGGAGGAGTCACCGCCCGAGGAGGAGCTCGACGGGGTGGTCGTCCACCGCGTGCGCGAGCCGGAGCGGCCCCGCGACCTGACCGAGTTCGTGACCTGGATCGAGCACATGAACGCGGACATGCTGGCCGCGGGAGTGGAGGTCGGGGACCGCTACAGCTTCGATGTCGTACACGGGCACGACTGGCTCGTGGCGGTGGCCGGCGATCACCTGGCCAAGCGCTTCCGGTGCCCGCTGGTGGTCACCATCCACGCGACCGAGTACGGCCGCCATCAGGGGTGGGTCGACAAACACCCGCAGTCCTACATACACGGCGTCGAGCGATGGATGGCCAACCGCGCTGAGCGGGTCATCACCTGCTCCGCCTACATGCGCGAGCACGTGGCCGACATCTACGGCCTCGAGGAGGACCGGATCGCCGTGATCCCCAACGGCATCGACCCCTCCGAGCTGGTGCCCGTGGACGACCTGGACACCCTCCGCGCGCGCTTCGCAGAGCCCGATGAGCGGCTCGTGCTGCTAGTCGGGCGCCTGGTTTACGAGAAGGGTTTCCAGCTGGCCCTCGAGGCGCTCCCGGGCGTGATCGAGCGGCTCGGGAACGTGCGCTTCATCGTGGCCGGCTCCGGGACCGCCGAGGCCGACCTCAAGCGCCAGGCCTCCGAGCTCGGGCTCGACGAGCACGGCGTCTTCCTGGGCTGGATCGGCGACGACGTGCTGCACTCGCTCTACCGGATCGCCGACCTCACGGTGGTGCCCTCCCTCTACGAGCCGTTCGGCCTGGTGGCGCTGGAGGCCATGGCGTCGGGCTGCCCGTGCATCGTGGCCGACACCGGCGGCCTGCGCGAGATCGTGCCGGCCGACGATCGCGTGGGGCTGCGCTTCAACGGCGGCGACCCGGAGCATCTGGCGACGATGGTGGAGCGCATGCTCACCGACGAGCCGCTGCGCGACCGCCTGGTGGCCGAGGCCTCCGAGCACGTGCTCACCTTCGACTGGGCCGACGTGGCCCGCCAGACCTCGGCGCTGTATGCCCAGGCGCTGTCGGCCGAGTCGCGGGTCGGCTAGCGCGCCACATCCACCCTGGCCTCATCCGTCCCGCCGCCCGCGGGCGTAGCCCATAGAACGACCAAGGAGGAACCGTGGGTTCGGTCAGCAAGTACATCCGTATCGAGGCACCGCCCCAGCGCGTCTACGAGCTGTGGCGAGACCCGAGCGCGTTTCCGGGATTCATGCCCGACGTGAAGTCCGTGGAGGCCCGGGGGGACCGCTGGCACTGGATCGTCGAGGGGCCGGTGGGGACGACCGTCGAGTGGGACAGCGAGGTCGTTGAGGATCTGCCCGGCGAGCGGCTCGCCTGGAAGTCCGTCGGCGGCCAGGTCCAGAACGCGGGCGCGGTGCGGTTCGACGACCGTGACGGCGCCACCGACCTGGAGTACGCGATGGAGTTCGACCCGCCCGGCGGCACGGCGGGCGAGGTCGTCGCGAAGATCTTCAAGGACCCCGAGGATCAGGTGCAGCGCGCGCTCGACGCCTTCAAGGCGCTGGTGGAGCAGGAGGCGCAGCCGCGCGGGGACAGCCGCACGGAGGTGGACGCCGACGAGGCACGTCCGGCCTAACCGGCCAGCAGGCCGCCCATTCGCCGCAGTGGCTCGTCGGCCTCGACGGGCCATTCGCCCGGGTCGGACGGCCACCAGGCGAACGCGTCGTGCTCGGGGTCGATCGTGACCTCCGCGCCGGGGGCGAGGGTGGCCATTCCCACCATCAGCACCAGGCCGGACGGGATTCGCACCAGCGCTTCGACGGTCAGCCGCTCGGGCTGCACCGACCACTCCTCCATGAGCTCGCGGGCCAGCGTGTCCGCCGGGTTCTCGCCCACGTCCACGGCGCCGCCCGCCCCCAGGGCCCAGCGGCCGGCCCAGGTGGCCACCCAGGGCGCCCTCCGGCCGGCCAGCCAGCGGCCCTCGGCGTCGCGCACCACGCACAGCGCGGCGATGCTGTCGGCGCCCTCGCCGATCAGCCGCAGCGCCCAGCGCGCGGGCTCGAGCTCCAGGGAGAGCCCGCCATCCGATTCGTCGTAGCCGGCCAAGCGGGCGCTCAGGCCATCGTGGGCGGGAGAGCCGCGGTCGCGCAGCTCCTGCACCGCGGCGTCCGCGGCCCTCGTGGCGTCCGCTCCCGGCTGGTACGGATGCTCCCGCCAGCTGGCGCGGACGCGCTCCGGCTCCCACGGCCCGCGGGCGAGGAGCGCGGGCGGGGGTGGGCCTACGCCCACCGCATCCGGCGAGGCTCGTCGCGCATCCGGATCACGCGTGCCGGCACCCCGCCGACCACGGCGTTGGCCGGCACGTCGGAGGTCACCACCGAGTTGGTGCCGATCACGGCGTTGTCGCCCACCGTGACCCCCCGCAGGATGCAGGCGCCGTAGCCGATCCAGACGTTGTGGCCCACGTGCACGTCGCGCTTGTAGATGCCCTGCAGGCGGATCGGGCGGTCCACCTCGACCATCCCGTGGTCGAAGTCGATGAGCATCACGCGATCGGCCACCACGCACTCCCGACCGATCGTGACCCCCTGGTATGCAGAGATCGTGCACTCCTGGCCGAGAACGGTCTTGGCCCCGATCGAGACCCGGCCCTCGTGGCAGCGGATCTTCGTGCCGTGGCCGACCCAGGACCAGCGCCCGAGCTCCACGCGCCCCTCGGGCCCGATCTCCAGCTGGACGCCGGGGCCGATGAAGGCCAGCCCGTCGGTGCGCAGCCGGCGGCCGTGGCGGGTCAGGTAGCGGCGGCGAAGCAGGCCGGCCACCAGGCGCCCGTACTTGAGGTTGAGCATCCCGTGGGCGCGCATGAAGCGCACCAGGGCGACGGGCCCCCCGTGGCGGGGCGGCGGCTCCGCGCGCACGTCGAGCTCGACCGACGGCTGCTGCACCTGGGGCGTGACGGGCTCCATAGGGAAGGCGATGATACGAACGAGCGGCGCCCGCCGGGGGAGGGCGGGCGCCGCCTTATCCGGCGCGCGAGCCGGCGGGGGTCGGCTTGGCGCGCGGGCTCCAGCTCACCGTCGCGGGCAGCGCGGGAGCCAGGTTCGTCGAGGTGACCCGCTAGGCGGCTTCCTGGTAGGCCACCTCGCCCTCATCCAGGTCATCGAGCTCGGACGCCTCGGCGGGCTCCTCGGACTCGACGCGCTCCAGCACGACGGCCGCCAGCGCGATCCCCAGCGCCACGAATCCCGCGCCGATGACGAATGCCAGCTGGTAGCCGTCGACCAGCGCCGATGCGCGCCCCGCTCCGTCCGCCAGGAGCCCGTTGGTCCGGTCGGTGGACAGCGTGGCCAGCACCGCCAGGCCCAGCGCGCCGCCGATCTGCTGGGTGGTGTTCACCAGACCGGAGGTCACGCCGGCGTCCGCTGGGGTGGCACCTGACATGGCCAGCGACATCAGGGCGGTGAAGCTCAGGCCGGCGCCGACGCCGAACGCGAGCATGGTCGGCAGGACGTCGGTCACGTACTCGCCGTCGACCGGCACGCGTGTGAACAGGAGCAGGCCGGCGAGCACGAACGTGAGGCCCGCCAGCAGAGTGCTGCGGGCGCCGTAGCGCAGCACCAGCTTGTCGGTGACCTGCAGGGACATGACCGCGATCAGCACGGCCACTGGCAGGAATGCCAGGCCCACCTCGACCGGCCCGTAGCCCAGCACGCGCTGCAGGTACAGCGCGCCGAGGAAGAACATGCCGAACAGCCCGGCCACCATCAGCACCTGGATCGCGTTGGCGCCCGACACGTTGCGCGAGCGCAGCACCCTTAGCGGCATCAGCGGGGTGGCCGCGCTGGTCTGGCGCGCTACGAAGCCCGCGAGCAACGCGAGCGCGACTGCACCCAGGCCGAGCGTCTCCAGCGAGCCCCAGCCGTAGTCCACGGCTTCGACGATCGTGTAGACCGTGAGCATCAGCCCACCGGTGATCAGGAGCGCGCCGGGCACGTCGGCGCCCTTGTCGAGCCCGATGCCCTCGTCTGTGTCGACCAGCCGGGAGGCCAGCACCATCGCCGCGATGCCGAACGGCACGTTCACGAAGAAGATCCAGTGCCAGTTGATGGCCTCGGTGAGCACGCCACCCGCCAGCAGCCCGAGCGAGGCACCCGAGGCGGCGACGAAGCTGTAGACGCCGATCGCTTTGGCCTGTTCCCGCTTGCCCGGGAACATGGTCACGATCATCCCCAGGATCACCGACGAGGTGAGGGCGCCGCCGATGCCCTGCAGGAAGCGGGCTCCAATCAAGGTCTCCTGGCTCTGGGCGAGCCCGCACAAGGCCGAGGCGACGATGAACAGGCCGAGCCCGATGGTGAACACGCGCTTGCGCCCAATCAGGTCACCGATCCGGCCGGCCAGGAGCAGCAGGCCGCCGAACGGGATCAGATAGGCGTTCACGACCCAGGCGAGGTTGGCCTGCGAGAAGCCCAGGTCGTCCTGGATCGACGGCAGCGCCACGTTCACGATCGTCCCGTCGAGGATGATCATGAGCATCCCGACGCACAGGGTGTAGAGAGCGAGCCACCGTCGGCGGTCCGCCTGCTCGGGCGCTTCCGTAGGAGGTGCGGTGGCGACTGACATGCGCGGCTTTCCTTACTTCGGGTAAGTGATCCCCGCAATCTACGGCCGCTCGTGGGCAGAGAGGGGGCGGCCAGCCGGTGGACAGGGGTGCGGTTAACCCCCCGTCGCGTCCGGTGCGGCTAGCCGTATTGCCCTCCCCGGCTCTTCACGCCAGAATCGGTGCTAGCCATGGCGCTCAGCGTCCTGATCGTTGACGACCACCCGAGCTTTCGGTCGAGCGCGCGGATGCTGCTCGAGTCCGAGGGCTATCGCGTGGTCGGGGAGGCCGATGACGGAGAGACAGCGATCGCGGCCGTGCGCGACCTGGCTCCTGACGTGGTGCTCCTCGACGTGCAGCTGCCGGGCATCGACGGGTTCGAGGTGTCCGCCCGCGTCACCGCCAATGGCGACGCGCCGGCCGTGGTGATGGTCTCCAGCCGTGACGGCTGCGACTACGGGACCCTGGCCTCCGACAACGGGGCCCGCGGGTTCATATCGAAGGCTGAGCTCTCGGCGGCTGCCCTCGAAGAGGCGCTCGGATGAGGCCGAGGAGGGCCGTGCTCGCGGCCCTCGCGGTGCTTGGGCTGGCCACCGGGTTGGCGGTGGCCGCCGTGATAGCCACCAGCAGCTACACGGATCTGCGCGGGCTGATCATCGGCCTCGTGCTACTGGGCGGGTGGGGTTTCATCGGCGCCGGGCTGTTCGCCTGGGCGCGCGATCCGGAGAACCGGATCGGCCCGGTCATGGTCTTCACGGGCTTCACCTGGTTCGCGCCCGCAGCCGCCTCCGACAACGAGGTGGTCTTCTCGGTCACGGTGATGCTGAACAGCCTCTTCGCGGCGGCCATCATCCACCTGCTGCTCGCCTATCCGACCGGCCGGCTGCGGACCCGCGCCGACCGGTGGCTGACCGGCCTGGCCTATGGCATCACCACCCTCGGTGTCGGCCTCGTGTACCTGGTCATCGACCCGGTGACCGACGATTGCGAGGGCTGCCCGGAGTTCGTCTTCGACGTGACGGACAACGACACGGTGCAGTCGATCGCCGAGCCGGTCATCAACACCGCGGGCCTGGCCCTGCTCGTGAGCGTGCTGGTCACTGTCTTCGCCCGCTGGCGCGCCGCCACCAGGCCGCAGCGGCGGATCCTGGGGCCGATCTACAGCACCGGCGCGTTCATGCTCCTGATGCTGAGCCTGTCGCTGTCGGGCGACCTCCTGTCGCTACCGGAGTCCATCGGTGAGGCCATGTTCCTGCTGGGCGCCGTCTCCTTCACGCTGCTGCCGTTCCTGTTTTTGGGCGGCCTCATCCGCAGCCGGGTGCTCCGGGCCGGGGCGGTCACCAGCCTAATCGCCCGGCTGGCCGAGGCGCCTGAGCCCGGCGCGCTCCGGGATGCGCTGGCCAACGCGCTGCGCGACGACTCGCTGGAGCTCGTGTACTGGATCCCCGGCGAGGAGCGGTTCGTGGACATGGAAGGCCGTGCGGTGACCCTCCCAGACCCGGGCAGCGGCCGGACGGTCACGAAGGTCGAGGGGGAGGGCGACTGCGTCGCGGCGATCCTGCACGCCGAGGTCGCCGACGAGGACGCGGGCCTGATCGAGGCCGCGGGCGCGGCTGCGTCACTGGCGTTGGAGAACGAGCGCCTGGACGCGGAGCTGCGTGCGCGCCTGGAGGAGCTGCGCGCCTCCCGGACGCGCATCGTGGAGGCCGGCGTGGCCGAGCGCAGGCGGCTCGAGCGCGACCTGCACGACGGTGCGCAACAGCGACTGGTGTCCCTGGCGCTGAACCTGCGGATGGCTCGCGGCAAGCTCCGCGAGGATCCCGACACGGCGGCCACGCTGCTCGACGGCTCGGCCGCCGAGCTGGACCGCGCGCTGGAGGAGCTCCGCGAGCTGGCGCGCGGCATCCATCCCGCCGTGCTCAGCGACCGCGGCCTCGACGCCGCTCTCGAGAGCCTGGCCGTTCGAGCCCCGCTCCCCGTGGAGCTCACCAGCGTGTCCGACGGATTGTCGGACGCGGTGGAGTCGGCCGCCTACTTCGTGGTCGCCGAGGCGCTGACCAACGTGGCCAAGTACGCCAACGCGTCCCAGGCGAGGGTCGCCGTCGAACGCGTGAACGGCCAGGTGGTGGTCGAGGTGGCCGACGATGGGGTGGGCGGCGCCGACCCCGGACGCGGAACCGGGCTCCGCGGGCTGGACGACAGGATCTGCGCGCTCAACGGGTGGCTGGAGATCGAGAGCGCGCCCGGCTCGGGAACCACGGTGAGGGCGAAGATCCCATGCGGGTAGTGGTGGCCGACGACTCGGTGCTGCTGCGCGAGGGCGTGGTCAGGCTGCTCGAGGAGTCGGGGTTCGACGTGGTGGGCCAGGCCGGCGACGCCGACGACCTGCGGCGCAAGGTCTACGCGCACAAGCCCGACGTGGCGGTGGTCGACGTGCGGATGCCGCCCGACAACACCGACGATGGCTTGCGCGCGGCGCTCGAGATTCGCGGCCGCCAGCCCGAGACCGGGGTGCTCGTGCTGTCGCAGTACGTGGAGGAGGGGTACGCGCTGGACCTGGTGGGCGAGGGCGACGGCGGCGTCGGGTACCTGCTCAAGGACCGCGTGGCCGACATCGAGCGCTTCGCCGACTCGGTGCGCCGTGTGGGTGGCGGCGGCTCTGCACTCGACCCGGAGGTGGTGGCGCGCCTGCTGGGCCGCACCCGCCGCGACGACCCCCTGCAGGAGATCACGCCGCGGGAGCGCGAGGTGCTCGAGCTCATGGCGGAGGGGCGCTCCAACGCGGCCATCGCCGGGACGCTGGTGGTAACCGAGCGCGCCGTCGAGAAGCACGTGACCAGCATCTTCTCCAAGCTCGGCCTGACGCCGGCCCACGAGGACCATCGCCGGGTGCTGGCGGTGCTCACCTTCCTGCGGGCGTAGGGCAGGCGGTGGCGCTGGCCCCTTGGGCCGCCCTGCGCTCCACGCCCCACGGCGGGCACCGAGGGGTACGGGCCTGTTGCGGTGCTGTCACGTTCGTGACCGGGTGGGTGGGTTCGTGACGGCTGGCTTGCCGCGCGGCGGATGAGTGGTGGGAAAGCGGACACATAGCGGTGGTTTCCCACCATTCATTTCCCGGGCTGCCGAGCGATTCAACGCAGCGTTACGAGCGTGACGGGCGACCGCACCCACCCGGACCGGTTCCTTCGGTGCCCGAGCACCGAGCACCGAGCACCGACGACCGGCGGCCACCGACCAGCCGGCCTAGAGCTACCCGTACCACCAACCGCGCAGGCGTTTGGCAGAGTGCCGCGCATGACCACGGACTCGCAGGCCATCGTCGTCGCAACCGATGTTCATCGCCGTTTTGGCGAGGGCGATGCCGCCGTCGAGGCGCTCGACGGGGTGAGCGTGGACTTCCCCAAGGGCCGGTTCACGGCGATCATGGGTCCCTCGGGGTCGGGCAAGTCCACGCTCATGCATGTGCTGGCGGGCCTCGACCGGCCCACGTCGGGGTCGGTGGTGGTCGACGGCACCGAGATCTCGGACCTCGACGACAAGGAGCTCACCGAGCTGCGCCGGGACAAGGTGGGGTTCGTGTTCCAGTTCTTCAACCTGCTGCCGGTGCTCACCGCGCAGGAGAACATCGTGTTGCCGCTCTCGATCGCGGGCCGCAAGCCGGACGAGGCCCTGCTGGGCCAGCTGGTCGAGGCCGTTGACCTGGGTGATCGCCTCTCGCACCGCCCCTCGGAGCTCTCGGGCGGCCAGCAGCAGCGCGTTGCCGTGGCCCGGGCGCTCATCAGCAAGCCGGCCGTGGTGTTCGCCGACGAGCCCACCGGCAACCTGGACTCCAGCTCCAGCGAGGAGGTGCTCAATCTGCTGCGCCGCGCCGTGGACGAGTTCGGCCAGACCGTGGTGATGGTCACCCACGACCCCAACGCCGCCGCCGTCGCCGACCGCGTGCTGGTGCTCGTGGACGGCAAGGTCGTCCAGGACGCCGAGGCCGGCAACGCCGAGCGCGTGCACGACCTGCTCAAGGCCGGCACCACCCAGTGACCGCGGTCGCGCTGCGCAACCTCTGGTCGCGCAAGCTCCGCACGTTCCTCACCGCCCTGGCGATCGTCCTCGGCGTGATGATGGTCGCGGGCACCTACGTGCTCACGGACACGATCGACCGCTCGTTCGACAAGATCTTCACCGAGTCGAACCAGGGCATCGACGCCGTGGTCAGCTCCCGCGAGGCGGTGGAGACCGACGACGGGCAGGAGCCGCCCTTCCCGGCCTCGGTGCTCGACGTCGTCCGCCAGACCGACGGGGTGGCGAAGGCCTCGGGCGGCATCTTCGACCCCCAGGTGGCGATCCTCGACAAGGACGGCGACCCCATCGGCGGCAACGGCGCGCCGACCTTCGGCGCGTCGGTGCTGCCCGAGCCATTCGACGCGTTCGACTACGTGGAGGGGCGCAAGACCGCGGCCGACGGCGAGGTCGTGATCGACAAGCAGACCGCCGACAAGGCGGGCTACGAGGTGGGCGACCGGGTCCGCGTGGCCGGCAAGGAGTCGGCGCGCGCCTACGAGCTCGTCGGGATCGCCCGGCTGGGAGACGTGGACTCCTTCGGCGGCGCCAGCGTCGCGATGTTCACGCTGGCCGAGGCGCAGCGCGTGACGCGCAAGGCCGACCGCTTCGACCAGATCTCCGTGGCCGCCGCGCCGGGCGTGGCGCCGGCCGAGCTCAAGCGCAGGCTGGCCGGGACGCTGCCGCGCTCGGTGGAGGTCGAGACGGGCGAGGAGAACACGGCCTCGCAGCAGGAGGACGTCGGCGAGTTCATCGGCTTCCTCAAGACGGCGATGCTCATCTTCTCCGGCGTCTCGCTGTTCGTGGCCGCGTTCCTGATCTTCAACACGTTCTCGATCACCGTCGCCCAGCGCACCCGCGAGTTCGCGATGCTGCGCACGCTCGGCGCCAGCCGCCGCCAGCTCGTGCGCAGCGTGGTGCTGGAGGCGTTCGTGATCGGGATCGGCGCGTCGCTGCTCGGGCTGCTCGCGGGCATCGGGTTCGCCCCCGCCATCAACGCGCTGTTCAGAGCGCTCGAGATCGACCTGCCCAACGAGGGCACGGTGATCGCCGCGCGCACGATCATCCTGGCGCTGGTGCTGGGCACGGTGCTCACCGTGCTGGCCTCGCTGATCCCGGCACTCAGGGTCACCCGCGTGCCGCCAGTCACGGGCCTGCGCGAGGGCGCGGTGCTCGAGACCCAGCGCAGCCACCGCCTGCGCGGCGCCATCGCGGTCGTCATCACGGCCGTCGGCCTCCTGCTGATGCTGCTCGGCGTCTTCGGCGCGCTCTCGCCCGGCGAGGCGTGGGTCGGGATCGGCGCGGTGGCCGTGTTCATCGGCGTGGCCCTGCTCAGCCCGCGGATCGTGAGGCCCATGGCGTCGGTAGTCGGCAAGCCGGTGGAGCGCTTCCGCGGCGTGTCCGGCCGCCTGGCGCGGGAGAACGCCGTGCGCAACCCCGGCCGCACGGCCGCCACGGCCGCGGCCCTGATGATCGGGCTGGCGCTGGTGTCGTTCGTGACCGTGTTCGCCGCGGGCCTGCGCGGATCGATCAACGACGCCTTCGACAAGACCATCCAGGGCGACCTGATCGTGACCAACAACGACGGCTTCTCCGACATCTCGGCGCAGACCACGGACGTGATCCGGAGCGTCGAGGGCGTGGCCGTGGCCTCGCCCGTCGCGCTACACGCAGGGCAACGTGGCCGGCAACAACGGCGCCTACCTGTCGCTGGTGGACCCGCGCACCGTGAGCTCGGTGCTCAAGCTCGACTGGCGCGACGGCCAGGACTCCCTGCTGCCCGGCCTGGGCCCGACCGACGCCGTGATCGACGAGAAGTTCGGTCGCGACAAGGGGCTGGAGGTGGGGGACACCTTCGTCACGGGCACGGCGTCCGGGCGCAGGATCGACTACACGGTCCGGGGCACCTTCTACGACCGCGCCGACTTCTATGGCGAGTTCGTGGCCTCCGACGTGAACGCAGCCGCCTACGGCGAGGGCGACACCGTTCAGCAGGTGCTGGTCAACCTGGACGACGGCGCCAACGTGGAGGCCGTCCGCGCCGACCTGGACCGGGCGCTGGCCAGCTTCCCCACGGTCGAGACCAAGGACCAGGGCGAGTTCAAGGACTTCATCTCCGAGCAGGTCAACCAGCTGCTCGGAGTCGTCTACGCCTTGCTCGCCCTGGCGCTCATCGTGGCCCTGTTCGGGATCGTGAACACGCTGGCGCTGTCGATCTACGAGCGCACGCGCGAGCTGGGCCTGCTCCGCGCGGTGGGCATGTCGCGCCGCCAGGTCAGGCGGATCGTGCGCTACGAGTCGGTCATCACAGCGCTGATCGGGGCGGTGCTCGGCTCGATCCTGGGCGTGGTCTTCGCGGTGATCATCTCGCGGCCGCTGGCCGACGAGGGCTTCACCCTGTCGATCCCGGTCGGCACGCTGCTGATGCTGCTGCTCCTGGCCATGGTCGCCGGCGTGATCGCGGCCATCGGCCCAGCCCGCCGGGCCTCGCGGCTCGACGTGCTCGACGCGCTGGCCTACGAATAAGCGTCGCTCTCCCGAAGCCAGCCCTAGGATCCCCTTCCTGGTGAGCGCCCCCGGACGCACAGCCGCCGACCTCGCCGAGCGCCTCCTGGCGGGCGACAAGCGCGCGCTGGCGCGGGCCATCTCGCTGGTGGAGGACGACGACCCAGAGGGCTGGGCGCTGGTGCGCGAGGTCTATCCCAGCACCGGGCGGGCGGCGGTCACCGGCTTCACAGGGCCGCCCGGAGTCGGCAAGTCCACGTTGATCGGCGCGCTGACCGCGCACGCCCGGGCGGCCGATCGCCAGGTGGCCGTGCTGTCCATCGACCCGTCGTCGCCGTTCACCCGCGGCGCCCTGCTGGGCGACCGGATCCGGCTGACCGAGCACTTCCTCGACTCGGGGGTGTTCATCCGCTCGATGGCCACCCGCGGGTCGCTCGGAGGCCTGTCGGAGGCCACGCTCCAGGCCGCGCTGCTGATGGATGCCTCCGGCAAGGACGACGTGTTCCTTGAGACCGTCGGGGTGGGCCAGGCCGAGGTGGACATCATCGACCACGCCGACACCGTGGTGCTGGTGCTGATGCCGGGGTCGGGCGACTCGATCCAGGCGCTCAAGGCGGGTGTCATGGAGATCCCCGACGTGATCGTGGTGAACAAGAGCGACCACCCGCTCACCGACACGATGATCCGCGAGATCAGGGGTGTGCTGTCGCTGGGCTCCCAGGAGGGCTGGCGGGTCCCGATCGTGAAGGCCGAGGCCGCGCGCGGCGAGGGCGTGGACGAGCTCGCCGAGCAGGTCGCCGCCCACCGGGCTCACATCGAGGAGGAGGGCACGCTGTCCGAGCGCCGGCGGCGCAACCTGATGAACGAGGTGATGGCGCTGGCCGCGGGGCGGCTGCGGCGCCGCCTGGAGGAGTCCGTCCGGGAGGACCCGACCGTCAAGGAGCTGCTGGACGAGGTCGTCGCGCGCCGCCTGGATCCGGCAACGGCAGCCGGTCGGCTGCTGGACCGCGAACTCTAGCCTTCAGACGGTGGGGATCATCACCTACCTGGTGTTGCTGGTCGTGAGCGGCCTGGTGGTCGGGGCCCTCGCGCGGCTCGCCCTGCCCGGCAAGGACCCGCTGTCCCTGTTCCAGACGATGCTCGTCGGATGGGCGGGGTCCTTCGGCGCGGGGCTGATCAGCCTGCTGATCGTCGGGAGCGACTACGCCGGGATCACCCTGTCGATTCTCGGAGCCACCGTGGTCATGTACTTCGTGCGCCGCTCGCGCGGCGGCGGGCTCCTCGAGCCGGGCCGTCCGCCGGCCGACCGCTAGTCGCGCCAGTCGGGCGCGAAGGGCGGGTCGAAGTTGCGCCGGCGCTGCTCGGCCAACGCGTCGATGCGCGATGTCTCCTCGGCGGTCAGCTCGAGCTCCAGCGCGGCCAGGTTCTCACGCCGCCGGTCCGGGTCCGTCGAGCGCGGGAGCAGCACTACCTGGTCCTGATGGGCAAGCCACGCAAGCGCCACCTGGGCCGGCGAGGCGTCGTGTGCCGCGGCGATCTCCGCCAGCACCGGATCTTCGATCAGGTCGCCGGCGCTCCCGCTCAGAGGCGCGTAGGCCTCGATCAGCAGGTCGCTCTCCGCCGCGATCTCGAGCAGCTCGCGCTGAGACAGCCGCGCGTGGTACTCGACCTGGTCGGCGAAAACCGCCGGCTCCAGCTCGAGCGCCTCGCGCAGGATGTAGCCCGGGAAGTTGCTTACGCCCAGCTCGCGGATGAGGCCGTCCGCCCGCAGGGCGGCGAGGGCCTCCAGGGCGGGGGCCAACTCGGCCCCGTCCTCGGGCGGCCAGTGCAGCAGCAGCAGGTCCACGTGGTCCAGGCCCAGCAGGCGCAGGCTGGCCTCGGCTCGCGCGCGCAGGCGATCGGGCGCGAAGTCGCTCATCCAGACCTTGGTGGTCACCCAGATCTCGTCCCGGTCTACGCCGGAGCGCGCGATGCCGCGGCCGGTCTCCTCCTCGTTCTCGTACATCGCGGCCGTGTCCACGTGGCGATAGCCGGCGGCCAGCGCGTCGGCCACGGCGTCCTCGGTCTCGCCGGGGTCGACCTCGAAAACTCCCAGGCCGACGGTGGGCACCTCGACTCCGCGGACCGTCTTGGTGAAAGGGGCGGGCATTGGCGAAGGTCTATCAGCGGCGCACGCTTGCCGTGCTGGCGCCGCGCGCGGCCAGCAGCGCCAGGCCGGCCGCGCCCAAGCCCAGCGCGCCGGCAAGCGCATAGGGCCAAGCCCCCTCCCCGAAGACGGGGAACAGGTCCGTGAGAGGCCCGAACGGCGCCTCGGGGCGCGGCTCCACGAGCCCGCCGTGGCCCACCAGCACGTCGAGCCACAGCCACGCCGACGCCGCCACCGAGAGCGCGGCCAGCGCCACACCGACGCGAGGCAGGCGGCGCAGGCCGATGGCCACCAGGGGCACGGCGAGCGGCAGCGCGGCCACCAGGTGGCGGGAGGGAAACCAGAAGCCGAACATCGTGGGCGCCACCAACGCAGCCATGAGCACCTGGGCGCCCACGGCTGCGGCACACATCAGCGCCACGTGCTCGCGCGCGCGGAGCTCGGGCAGCGCCCGCCACACGCCGCCGGCCCGCGAGCGCACCAGCAGCAGCAGGCCCACGAAGGCCAGCAGGAACACCGGTGTCCACCGCAGCAGCCCGAAGTCCCGGTCGACGAACAGGGCCACGAGCCGGTAGGAGCGCTGCAGGTGCTCGGCGGGGAACTCGGCGCCGGTGGGGGCATTGCCCAGCCCAAACGCGGAGTAGGGGGTGGGGCCGCCGTAGACGGCCTGGCTGATGGCCACGAACAGGGCAGTCCCGAACAGCGCGACCTCCACCGATCCCAGCGCCAGGGTGCCCCGGCGCGCTCGCAGCAGGGATCGCGCCGCGACCACGCCGATCACGATGCCCGCGGGCATGAACCGGGGGTCCAGCCATGGCAGCAGCCCGAGCAGGAGGAAGCAGCCGGCCGACGTGCGCCGGCTCACCCGCTCATCGAGGCGTGCCGCAAGCAGCGCCGCCCCGGCCAGCGCCGCGCCCGCCGTGAGCTCGGGGTAGATCGCGGTGGAGTTGGCCACCACCGGCGCCGACAGCCCGCACGCCAGTGCCGCGCCCACCGCCCACGGGTCGGGCACCACTCGCAGTGCCAGCAGGTAGGCCAGCGCGATGGCCAGCGCCGCCAGGGCGGCCAGCAGCGCCTCCGCCGCGCGCGGCCCGCCAACGGCCCACGCGGGCGCGATCAGCAGCGACAGGCCGATGCTCTGCGGCTCGTTCAGGCGCCCGCCCGTAAGGCCTCCGCGCCGTTGGAGCTCGTAGGGGTAGAAGTCGCCGTACGCTCGCTGGGAGTACTCGTCCCTCACGTCCAGGTCGCCATCGCGCACGATCGACTCCGCCGCGATCAGGTGGTGCGGCTCGAGGCCGGCGTACTCCGAGGAGCCGAACGCGTCGAGCCCGATCGTCGCCGCGTACACGGCGAATAGCGTCAGCCAGAGCGCGGCTGCGCGGCGCAGCGCTACGCGCCCAGAGCGCGCGCGATCACCATCTGCTGCACCTCGTCGGTGCCCTCGCCGATGGTCAGGATCTTCGCGTCGCGGTAGAACCGGCACACGGGGTACTCCTCGATGTAGCCGTATCCGCCGTGGATCTGCACGGCCTCCTCGCTTGCCCGCACGGCCAGGCGGCCGGTCTTGAGCTTGGCCTGGGCAGCGGTCAGGTTGAAGTTCTTCCCCGCGTCCTTCTCGATCGCCGCCTTGTACGTGAGCAGCCGCGCGGCCTCGATCTCGGTGGAGATGTCGGCGAGCTTCATCTGGATGGCCTGGTACTTGGAGATCGCCTGGCCGAATGCCTGCCGCTCCTTGGCGTAGGCAAGCGCCTCGTCCAGCGCGCCCTGGGCCAGGCCCACGCCCATCGCCGACACCGAGATGCGGCCACCGTCGAGCGTCTGGAGGAACTGCTTGAAGCCCATCCCGCGGGGGCCGAGCAGGTTCTCCTCGGGCACCCGCGCGTCGTCGAAGCTCAACGGCCGCGTGTCCGAGGCGTTCCAGCCCATCTTGCGGTACGCCTCGCCGACCTCGTACCCCGGCGTGCCCTTCGGGACGATGATGTTGGACACCTCGCGGTCGCCCGTGCGGGCCGTGATCGTCACGAAGCCCGAGATGTCGGTGCCGCTGTTGGTGATGAACTGCTTGGCGCCGTTGATCACCCATTCGCCGTCCTCGAGCCGCGCGGTCGTGCGCACGTTGCCGGCGTCCGAGCCGGCCTCGGGCTCGGTCAGCCCGAACGCCCCGAGCGTCTCGCCGGCGGTCAGCCTGGGCATCCACTCGCTCTTCTGCTCATCCGAGCCGAAGGCGTAGACCGGCCAGGTCCCGAGCGAGGTGTGCGCGGCCAGGGTGATGGCCACCGACGAGTCGATCCGCGCCAGCTCCTCCACCGCGATCGCGTAGCTCAGCGTGTCCGCCCCGCCGCCCCCGTACTCCTCGGGATAGGGGATGCCCATCAGCCCGAGCTCGCCGAGCTTGCCGACGATCTCGTAGGGGAACGACTTGGTGCGGTCGAGCTCCTCGGCCACCGGCCTGACCTCGTTCTCCGCGAAGTCGCGGACCAGGCGGCGGATGTTCGACTGCTCGTCGGTCAGGTCGAAGTTCACGCCGAGGGACTCTATTGAGGGCACTACGATCGGCCCGTGACCGAGATCGAGCGCTGGATCGACGACTACGTGGAGGCATGGCGCACGCCGGGCACGGATACCGTCACGACGCTGTTCTCGCCCGAGGCCACCTACTCCCAGGGGCCGTACCGCGATCCGGTCAGGGGCCTCGCGGCGATAGCCGAGATGTGGGAGGCGGAGCGGCCAGAGGGCGAGCGGTTCGACATCAGCCACGAGGTCGTGGCCACGGAGGGAGACACCTCGGTGGTACGCGTGGAGGTGGACTACCGGGCGCCGCGCGAGCAGCAGTGGCGCGACCTCTGGATCGTGGTGCTCGGCGCCGACGGCCGGTGCCGGCACTTCGAGGAGTGGCCTTTCGCCCCGCCGGCCGGCAGCCCGTAGGATCGCGCTCAAGGAGAGCGACGAGGGAGACGACGATGGCGGTGGCTGCATCGGTGTTCGACGAGACCCAGCGCGCGACGCTGGACGCGCTGTGCGAGACCTACGTGCCGGCGGTGGAGAGCGACTCGGGCGACCCGGTGGAGCGCGCCTTCATGGAGCGCTCGGCGCTCGACATGCAGCTGCCCGCGCAGATCGAGGGCATGCTCGCCGAGGCCATGACCGCCGACGAGATCGCCGAGGTGGCGGGCCTGCTGCACGCGCTCGGCGAGCACGACTTCGCCTCCCTGCCGGTCGACGGACCGCACCGAGCTGGTGCACGGCATGCGGGCGGCCGACGCCGCCGCCAAGCACGGGCTCGACTCGTTGCGCGGGCTCACGCTGCTGCTCTTCTACGCGCTGCCCGACGACGCCGGGCGCAACCCCAACTGGGAGGCGATCGGCTACCCGGGGCCGGTCTCGGCGGCGCCGTCGCCCGAGCAGGCGCCGAAGACGATCCAGCTGGAGGAGGTCAGCGGCCCGGAGACGCACGCTCAGCGCGGACGCCGTGCGTGGTGGGCTCGGGCGCGGGCGGCTCGGTGATCGCCGCGCGGCTCGCCGGCCGCCGGCAAGTCGGTGCTCGTGCTGGAGATGGGCGGCTACCGCAACGAGTCGGACTTCAACCAGCTCGAGATCCAGGGCATGCAGGAGCTCTACTACGGCGCCGGCCTGGCCACCTCCGAGGACGGGTCGATCGCGATGCTCGCCGGCTCGACGCTCGGCGGCGGCACCGTCGTGAACTACATGAACTGCATCCCCACGCCGGAGCGGATCGTGGACGAGTGGGCGGGCGCACGGGCTGGCGGGCCTCGACGACTACGAGGCCTACAAGCGCGACCACATCGACGCGGTGATGGAGCGGCTCGAGCGCCAACACCGAGGCCACGAAGCAGAACGGCACGCACACGCGGCTGATGGAGGGGCTCGACGCGCTGGGCATGGAGCACCGCCCGATCGTGCGCAACGCGTCGCTGGACGACGACCCGGAGATCTGCGGCTACTGCTCCGGCGGCTGCCAGCAGGGCTGCAAGCGCTCGGCGATGAAGACGTGGCTGCAGGACGCTTCGGACGCCGGCGCGAAGGCCGTGGTGGGCTGCGCGGTGGAGCGGATCCGGGTGGAGGACGGCCGCGCGGTGGGCGTGGAGGGCACGGTGACCCACGCGGACGGCTCCACCACGCGCTCACCGTGGACGCCCCGACGGTGGTCGTGGCCTGCGGCTCGATCGAGTCGCCCGCGCTGCTGCTGCGATCGGGCATCGGCGGGCCGGCGGTGGGCAAGCACCTGCGCCTGCACCCCGCGTACGTGGTCATGGGCGTCTACGACGAGCCGGTGGAGGGCTGGCGCGGGCAGATCCAGTCGCTGGTGTCCGACGCCTACGCCGACCTCGAGGACGGCTGCGGCTTCCTGATCGAGGCGACCGGGATGTACCCGGGCCTGATCAGCGCCGCCTATCCCGTGGGTCGACGGGGAGTCGCACAAGGAGCTGATGGAGGCGTTCAAGTGGCACGCGCCGTTCATCACGGTGGCCCGCGACCACGGCGAGGGCGAGGTGGTGCTCGACGACCTGGGCCGGGCGGTGGTGCGCTGGGGCCTGCAGGACGACGTGGATCGCCGCCTGGCGGTGCGCGCGCACGCGCGAGCTGGTGCGGCTGCACGAGGCCGCCGGGGCGGCGGAGATCTTCACGCTGCACCAGCGAGAACCTGCGCTGGCGCCGGGGCGACGACCTGGACGAGTTCCTCGGCGCGCGTGGAGGCCGCTTCGTACGCGCCGAACGACGTCGCCTGCTTCACGGCGCACCAGATGGGCTCGTGCCGGATGGGGACCGACCCGCCGACTCGGTCGCCGACGGGCGCGGCGAGCTGCACGACACCAAGGGCGTGTGGATCGGCGACGCGTCCGCGTTCCCCACGGCGCCCGGGGTGAACCCGATGATCACGATCATGTCCCTGGCCCACCGCACGGCGGACCAGATGCTTGACGCCTGACCGGCGCATCCGCCCGACCCTGGTCGAGGGCCGCGAGCTCGTCGCGGTGGTGGGCGAGTCGCACTACCAGGATGCCCTGCGAGCGATCACCGGCAGTGACGGGAGGGGCGTGGTGCGCCACGAGTGCGAGGCGGCGCTGGTGCCCGAGCCCGACAACCCGCACGACCCCAACGCGGTGATGGTGCAGATCGACGGGCGCCTGGTGGGCTACCTGTCGCGCGCCGACGCGGTGGCCTACGCGCCGCTGGTGGCCGGGATCGCAGCGCGCGGCCGGACGGCCGTGGCGGAGGCGATGGTGGCGGGCCGCGGGGAGGAGAGCGGGACGTCGAATCTTGGGGTGTTCCTGCGGATGCCGGCGCCGGAGTAGCGAGGTCGCTGGTCCTTCGGCTCCAGGGCCGCCCGGGGAGTTCGGGGCGTCGCCCCACGGCGGGCACCGAGGGGGGACGGGACTGTCGCGGGGCTGTCACGTTCGTGACCCGGCGGGTGGGTTTGGGACGGGCGGCTTGGCGCGCGGTGGATGAGCGGTCGGAAAGTCACCTATAGGAGTGCTTTTCCGCCTTTCATTTTCGCGGTTGGCGAGCTAGGTCAAGGCAGCGTTACGAGCGTGACGGGCGACCGCATGCAGCCGCACCCGCCTGTCGGTGCCCGAGCGCCGAGCACGTGAGCATCTCGTCGCACGCTCGTAACGCACGCCCGCCCACGCGGAACAGACCGCCCGGCACGCTCGCCCGCATGCGGTGCGAGCGCGGCCAGGCGACGATCGAGTGGGTCGGCCTGGTGCTGCTCGCGTCCCTCGCGCTGGGCGCGCTCGCCACCGCGGTGCCGGCCGTCGACGGCCGCTCGCTCGGCGGCTTGCTGGCGCACCGGATCGTCTGCGCGGCGCGCGGGTCCCCCTGCGACGACGGTCAGGCCGCTCGCGCGCGCGTACGGCGCCCGGGACGCCGAGCTGCTGCGCCGCCACGCGCCCGAGCCTCGTCTACGAGCCGGGCGAGCGCTCGCTGCCGGTCGACTTCCGCCGCTGCCGCGAGCGCTCCTGCGCGGACGCGCCCGACGACCGCGACCTCGACGCCCACCGCACGCGACGCCGGCCGGCGCGCCACCGCGTTCACGCGCGTCGTCCGCCGCGGCGGCACGCACCTACCTCCAGTACTGGCTCTACTACCCCGACTCGAACTCGACCTTGGCGGGCTCGGACTCGCTGTGGCGGCGCAGTCAGCTGGCGCAGGTCGTGACCCGGTTGGCCACCGGCCGCGCCCGCTATCCCGGCTACCACGACGACGACTGGGAGGGCTACGCGGTGCGGGTCGACCGCGACGGTCGCGCGGCGGTGCGCTCCACCTCCCACGGCCACTGGCAGTGGTGCAAGCCGGGGCCTGCCGCGACCGCTGGGGCCCGCGCACCGGCTGGACCCGCGTGTCCCGCGGCAGCCACGCCGGGCACATCCCGCTGGACCGGGCGCCGGCGGCGCGGCGCGCCGGCTCGCGGCCCGGGTCCAGGGCCGGCCGCCAGGCGCTACCGGGCCCGCATCCCGGGCGTGAACATGCGCGAGCGCACCACCACCGCGGAGGGGCTGCGGCTGGTGCCGCTCGAGACGCTCGACGCGCCGCCGCTACCGGCCGCTGGAGCCGGACGTGAAGCCGCCCTGGCGAAAGCGCGCCGTACGACGACCCGGAGAGCCGATTCGCTGAGCCGAATCGGCTTGCTGCCGCCGCCCGGAGGGATAGGCTTGACATACACGGCGTTCACGGCGAAAGGCAGGCCTGCAGCGATGGCGCAGGACGGTCCGCGAGCAGCAGGACAAGCGGCGGGAGGAGAAGCTCAAGCAGGTGCAGGAGCAGGTCGACGACGGCTCGCTCGTGATCCGCAAGATGACCAAGAAGGAGCGCAAGGAGAACCCGCCGCGGCCTCCGAAGGAGAAGAAGAAGCGCTGACCGCTGGATAGGCTGGTCCCGTGAGGGTCGGACTGGTTCTCGGTGCGGGCGGGGTGCTGGGCGGCGCCTGGCTCACCGGCGGCGCTGCACGCCCTCGCCGACGAGACGGGCTGGGACCCGGCAGCGCCGACCACATCGTCGGCACCTCCGCGGGCTCGATGATCGGCGGCGCTCACCGCGGCCGGCGTGCCGCCGTGGTTCATGGTCGCCCACTCGCGCGGCGAGACCTTCGAGGGCCTGGCCGGCCCCGACGGCCGGCCCGCCGCGGAGGCCGACCGCTCCGGCGGCGCCGTGTTCCGGCTCCACCGCGGGCTGCCGCCGATCGGCCCCGGCTCGCTGCGGCTGGCGCTCGTCGACGCTCGCCGCAGCCCGACGCGCCACACGCCGCTCGGCGCTCGCGGTCGGCTGGCTGCCGCGCGGCTTCGATCTCCACCGACTCGCTCGAGCGCACCATCAGCGCGCAGTGGTCCCCACGGCTGGGTCGACCACCCGAGCTTCTGGGCGGTCGCGTGCGACTACGCGTACCGGCAGCGGCGTGGCCTTCGGCCGCGAGGGCTCGCCGACCGGCCGAGCTGGCCGACGCCGTCGCCGCCTCCTGCGCGATCCCGGGCTTCTACCGCCCGGTGCGCATCGGCTGGCCGCGCTACGTGGACGGCGGCGTGCGCTCGGCCTCCAACCTCGACCTGCTCGCCGGGCAGGGCCTCGACCTCGTGATCTGCCTGAACCCCACGTCCACGCGCGAGCGCGGCGCGGGCGCGCGGGCTCGGGACCGCGTGGCCGGGCGCCATGCGCGGCGGCTGCGGGCCGGCGGCTCGGCCACGAGGCCAAGCGGGTGCGCGCCGGGCGGCACGGACGTGGTCCTGCATCCAGCCGGTCGCCGAGGACCTCGCGGTGATGGGCCGCAACCTGATGAGCGGCGCGCGCCGCAACGAGGTGATCGAGACCGCGTGGCGCACCGTCACCGAGGCAGCTCGCGCGAGCCCGGGCTCCGCGACGCGGCTGGCGGGACCTGCCCGCAGGGCGAGCCGCACAAGATCGGGCGCCCGGCGGGCCCGCCGTCGCGTGGCCCGAGCTCGTGCCCGGCCGCCGCGCCGGCGCGCGGCCTGACGCCGCACACCGGCGCGACCGCCGTGCGAGACTGGCGCGAGGGATCGAGATGCCCGAGGGGTCGCGAGAGACGCGCCGCGGGTCCGCGCCGTCGCGCAACGGCGCCGAGCGCCAACGGCGCACGGCGCTCGCGGCCGGCGACCGGGCCGCTGACGGTGCCCGGCCGACGCGGCCGCGCTGTCGCGCGCGCGCCGGGCGCCGTCGCCCGCCAGGCCCAGGCGCGCGTGCCCAAGGCCGACCTCGACGAGCGCGACCCCGACTACATCCGCGAGTCGCTGCCCGGCCTGTGGCTGCTGGCCAGCCTCTGGTTCCGCGGCGAGGTGCGCGGCCTCGAGCGCATCCCCGCCGAGGGGCCGGTGCTGCTGGTGGGCAACCACTCCGGCGGCAACCTCACGCCCGACACCGGCGTGTTCACGCTGGCCTTCAACACCTACTTCGGCGTCGAGCGGCGCTTCTACCAGCTGGCCCACAACCTGGTGCTCTCGATGCCCGGGCCTGGGCTTCCTGCGCAAGTACGGCACGGTCGCGGCCTCGCCCGCGAACGCCAACAAGGCGCTCGAGCTGCGGCGCCGCGCTGCTGGTCTACCCGGGCGGCGACTACGAGGTGCACCGCCCCAGCTGGGAGCGCGCGAAGGTCGACTTCGGCGGGCGCAAGGGCTTCATCCGCCTGGCGCTGGAGAAGGACGTGCCGATCGTGCCGGTGGTGTCGATCGGCGGCCAGGAGACGGCGCTGTTCCTCAGCCGCGGCGAGTGGCTGGCCAAGCTGCTGCGCCTCGACAGGATGTTCCGGCTGAAGGTGCTGCCGATCTCGCTGGCGCATCCCGTGGGGGCTCAACGTCGGCGACATGCTCGGCCACGTCCCGGCGCCGGCGAAGATCACGATCCAGGTGCTGCACGCCGATCCACCTGCGCGAGCGCTACGGCAACGACCCCGACCTCGACGGGTCTACGCCGACGTGATCGGCGAGATGCAGGACACGCTCACGGCGCTCCAGGCCGAGCGCAGGCTGCCGGTGACTCGGCTAGGGCGACGATGCGCATCGAGGAGCAGATCACCGTCGACGCCCCCGCGAGAGCGGTCTGGGAGCTGCTGGCCGACCCGGCCGACATGCCGCGCTTCATGCCCGGCGATCACGCGCTTCGCCGCGCAGGAGGCGACGGCCCGGACGCGCCGCGGCCGGCTGGGCGCGCGCTACCGGATGCTCATGCACGTCGGGCTCGGCCGACGTCGGCGGCCTGATCGAGATCGTGGAGTACGACGACGGCCGCGACCTCGCCTGGACGAGCGTCACCGGCATCGACCAGCGCGGTCGCTGGCGGATCCGCGAGACGCCGGACGGGCGCACGCGGGTCCTGCTTGCGCCTGAGCTACGGCGCGCCCGGGCGGCGCTGGCCGGGGCGGTGACCGAGCGGCTGTCGGCGCGCGCAGGTGCGCGGGAACCTCAAGCGAGGCCTCGAGCACCTGAAAGCAGAACTGGAGGGAGACACGTCGGTGAGCGAGCAGGGACGCGGGTTGGTCGGATCGCGTCACGCACGAGGCTGGGCAGCTCAAGATCCTGGCCGACGCGGGCATCATCCGGCCGATCCGGCCCGACAAGCTGGTGCGGATGGCGGCCACGCTGCTGAGCTGGGGCCGCAGCCCGGCGGCCGGCTTCATCGCCGGGGCGCTGCGCACTCCCGCACGAGCCCGCCGTGATCGACGAGCTCGGCACGCTCACCTTCGCCGAGATCGACCGGCGCACCAACGCGCTCGCCCACGCGCTCTGCCGACCCCGGCGTCAAGGAGGGCGACGGCGTGGCGATCATGTGCCGCAACCACCGCGGCTTCGTGGAGGCCACGGTGGCGGTGGCCAAGCTCGGCGCCCACGCGCTCTACCTGAACACCGCGTTCGCCGGGCCCGCAGCTCACCGAGGTGGTCAAGCGCGAGAAGCCGGTGGCGATCGATCTACGACGAGGAGTTCGCGCGACCTGCTCGAGGAGGCCGGCACGCGGCGCAAGCGCTTCATCGCCTGGCACGACTCCGAGGAGGCCGACGACCCCACGCTCGAGGAGCTGATCGACGGCTCGCCGACCGAGCAGCCCGTGCCGCCGGAGGAGACGGGCAAGGCGATCATCCTCACCTCCGGCACCACGGGCACGCCGAAGGGCGCCAACCGCGTCGTCGCCGGACTCGCTCGACCCGGCGGTGTCGCTGCTCTCGAAGATCCCGCTGAGCTACCGCCAGACCACGCACGTCGCGGCGCCGCTGTTCCACTCGTGGGGCTTCGCCCACTTCACCCTGGGGATGCTGCTGGGCTCCACGCTGGTGCATCACCCGCAAGTTCGACCCCGAGAACTGCCTGGCCACGATCGAGCGCACCCGCGCCGACTCGCTGGTGGTGGTGCCGGTGATGATGCAGCGCATCCTCGAGCTGCCGCGAGGAGCGCGCGCCGCTACGACATGTCGTCGCTGACGGTGGTGGCCGCCAGCGGCTCCGCGCTGCCCGGCGACCTGGCCACGAAGTGGATGGACGAGTTCGGCGACACCCTCTACAACCTCTACGGCTCCACCGAGGTGGCGTGGGCCACGATCGCCACGCCCGAGGACATGCGCGCCGCGCCCGGCACCGCGGGCAAGCCGCCGCGCGGGCACGGTGCTCAAGCTCTACGACGAGCGCGGGGTGGAGGTGCCCGCGGGGCGAGACCGGCCGCATCTTCGTGGGCAACGAGATGCTGTTCGAGGGCTACACCGGCGGCGGCTGAAGGACGAGATCGACGGCCTGATGGCCACCGGCGACGTGGGCCGCATGGACGACGCCGGGCGCCTGTTCGTGGAGGGCCGCGACGACGAGATGATCGTCTCCGGCGGCGAGAACCTGTTCCCGAAGGAGGTGGAGGACCTGCTCGCGCGCCACGAGGCCGTCGCCGAGGCGGCGGCGATCGGCGTGGACGACGAGAAGTTCGGCCAGCGCCTGCGCGCGTTCGTGGTGGTCGCCGGCGGCGACGAAGCCGACCGAGGACGAGCTCAAGAAGCACGTGAAGCCGAACCTGGCGAACTTCAAGGTGCCGCGCGAGATCTGGTTCCTGGACGAGCTGCCCCGCAACGCCACCGGCAAGGTGCTCAAGCGCGAGCTGAAGGAGATCGAGAGCGCGCCGGGCTGATCCCGTCCCCCGGGCCGACGCTCAGGCGCCGGCGGGCGCCAGCGCGTCCGAGGCGATGCCCCAGCGCTCGCCCGCCGCTGCCAGCTCCGGCGTGAGCGCCCAGCGGTCGGGGCGCTCCTCGCCCTCGTAGTCCGGCACGCCGCCCTTCAGCGCCATGCAGCCGGTGTTGTCGCCGATCGCGCGGATCTCGTCGACCTCCTCCGCGCTCAGGAGCGGCTCGCGCGGCGTGGCGGCCAGCTCGGCGCGCTTCTCCTCCACCGGCCGCGCGCCGGGCCCGCCTCCTGGATCAGCGTCGGGGCCGCGCACGCCACGGCGTCGTGGGCCAGGTTCCACTGGCAGGCCAGCTGCAGCGGCGTCAGCCCGTGGCGCTCGGCGATCGGGCGCATGCGCTCGATCCGCTCGAGCCCGCCTCGACCCAGCCCTCGGGGCGGAAGCCGCGGTGGTCGCGCTCGCGCGAACTCGTGGCCGGCGGACATGTCGCCCCAGAACAGCCCGCCGTAGTCCACCACGCGGGTGATCACGCGCACGCCCTGCTCGGCGGCGGCCGGCAGCGCCAGCTCGCCGGGCCACGGCTCGAGCGGGTTGAGGATGAGCATGGCCCAGTCGATCAGGTCGCCGAAGCGCTCCAGGCAGCGCGACCAGGTCCAGGGTGAAGCCGTTGGCCGGCCCGGGCGCCACGCCGATGGCGTCGGCCAGCCCGTCGTCGCGCAGCGCGGCCATCCCGTCCCAGACCGCCTCGCTCGTGTAGCCCATGCGGTCGGGGTTGTGGAGCAGCAGCACGTCGAAGCGGTCGAGCCCGCAGCGCTCGAGGCTGCGCTCGGTGGCCATGCGCAGGTAGTCGGCGTAGTCGCCGGGTGAGCGCAGCGAGGCCGTCGGTGAAGCGGGGGAAGCCGCGCGGGCCGTCGCGCTCGCCCTCGTAGAAGTCGTGGCCCACCGCGCCGACGGCGCAGAAGGTCTCCCGCGCGCACACCTTCCAGCGCCCGAGCCAGGCAGCCGGTCCGCCTCGCCCTGCCCGTAGGTGTCGGCGGTGATCACGGTGTCGATCCCGCGCCGGGTCGCAGCAGCGCCGAGCAGGCGCTCGTCGTCGATCGGCTCGCCGAAGTGCATGAAGCGCCCGCCGCTCCAGGTGCCGACGGCGATGTGTCCGGGCCCGGGCACCGCAGGCCAGGTTAGCTCCGGTCGCCGCTCAGAGGTCGTCGCGGATCTGGCTCAGGCGCCTGGCCAGCTCGGGCCACACCGGCCTGGTGTCCCGCTCGGCGGAGCTCACCAGGTCCGATGCCGTCTGGTCTCGATTCGCGTCGGGCGGCGCCACGGGGTGTCGGCGCCGGCGTCGGCTCGTTCGAGGATGCGCCCGATGTCGGTGACCTCGTCTGCCGGCGGAGGCCACGAGCGCGCGCCGGGGGTCCGACTCGGCGAAGCGCAGGAAGGCGTCGGTGGCGTCCGTCGTTCAGGCGGGCGGGCACGCCGTCCGCGTCGGTCACCACCAGGCTCGGCACCACCTGCCCCAGCTCGCCGAGCGCGGCCAGGCCGAACTCGTCCAGTCGCCGGCCTCGAACGCGCCCCGCGCCACGATCTCGCGGACGCCCGCGCGCAGCCGACGCGCTTCGGCCTTGGAGGTGCGCAGGGTCTCCTCGGTGTCGATGGCGTCGTCCAGGCGCTCGCGCGCGTCGGCGAGCTCTCGCGCATCCGCGCGCGAGAGCTCGTCCGGCGCGCCGCAACCGGTGGCCACGGGCAGCGCCAGGGCGATCGCCGCCAGGGCGGCGAGATCCGGGCGCGACCGCACGGACCGCTTAGGGAGGCCGTCCGCCGTGCGCCGGGCCAGCTCGACCAGCAAGCGCACGCCGAAGCCCGACGCGCCCTTGCCGACGTATGGCCGGCCGAGGCCCCACGCGGTGCCGGCGATGTCCATGTGCACCCACGGCATGTCGCCCACGAACGCCTTCAGGAACTCGGCCGCGGTGATCGACGACGCCTTGCGCCCCTCGGGCGCGTTGTCGAGGTCGGCGTAGGTGCCCTTCACCAGCTCCGCGTACTCGGCGTGCAGCGGCAGCCGCCAGCCGATCTCGCCGGTCTCGGTGCACGCGGCGTCGACCTCGGCGCACCAGTCGTCGTCGTTGGAGAACAGGCCCGCGTGGGTGGAGCCGAGCGCCACGATGATCGCGCCGGTGAGCGTGGCCAGGTTCACGATCCGCTCGGCGCCGTCCTCGATCGCGTAGTTGAGCGCGTCGGCCAGGATCAGCCGGCCCTCGGCGTCGGTGTTGTTGATCTCGATCGTCTTGCCGTTCATCGGCGGTCACGATGTCGCCGGGCTTGACGGCGTGGCCGCTCGGCATGTTCTCGGTGGCCGGCACCACGGCGGTGATCTTCACCGGGATCCCCAGCTCGGCGATCGCGTTCATCGCCTCCAGCACCGCGGCGCCGCCGGACATGTCGAACTTCATCTCGCTCATCTTGCCCCGGGCTTGAGCGAGATCCCGCCGGTGTCGAAGGTCACGGCCTTGCCCACGTAGCCCAGGTGCGGGCCCTGCGTGCCGCCGGTGTAGCGCAGCACGATCAGCTTCGGCTCGGCGTGGGTGCCCTTCGCGACGGCGGCGAAGGCGCCCATCCCTCGCGGCTCGATCTCCTCGCGGTCCGAGCACCTCCAGCGACAGGGCGTCGTGCTGCCTTGGCGATCTCCTCGGCGCGCTCGGCCAGGAAGGTGGGGTCGGCGACGTTGGAGGGCAGGTTCTGCAGGTCGCGCGCGGCGTTCTGGGCGGCCGCGACCACGCTCGCGCGCTGGACCGCGTCCGCGTCCAAACCCTCGCCGGCCATCTCGAGCGGACTCGACGGCGCCGGGCTCGTCCTCGTCGCGCTTGGACTTGAACTGCTTGAACCCGTAGAGCTTGAGCAGCGTGCCCTCCACGATCGGGCCCGCGAAGCCGTCGGGTGCCGCCCAGGAGAGGGACATCGCGCCGAGCTCCTTCGCCCGGCCGGCCACGGCGGAGGCGGCCTTGCGCGCCCGCTCGCCGTCGAGCTCGTCGCGCTTGCCCATGCCCACCACGAGCACCCGGCGCTGGCCGCCCCCGGGCGCCGCCTCGTGCGCCACGGCCACCTTTCGGGCTCGGGCTTGGCCTCGCCGAGCTCCACCAGTGCCGGAGCTGGTCGTCCGCGAGTGCCTCGCCCTCGAAGAGGGGCACGACGCGGGTGTCGGCGGCGGTCTCGGCTGGAGCGCCGTCGCGGGCGGTGACGGTGATTGGCATCGCGCCGGAGAGTCTAGGAGGGCGACGACATGATCGCCTCTGCCAGCCGCGCGGCCGCGCCCGGCGCGGTGTTGAGGTACAGGCCGGCTCCGTGGCCTCGAGCTCGAGCAGCACCGGCGCGCCCTCGGCATCCGTGAGCATGTCGACGCGGGCGTACAGCGGCGCCTCGCCGAAACGCGCAGCCACGTGCTCGATCACCTCGGCAGCCAGGGCGCGCTCGGCCGCGTCGGCGTCACCCGGCAGGACCAGGTCGGGGTCCAGCATCACCTCGGCCGCGCGCAACTCGTGGTCCGAGATCGGCGCCTCCTCGTCCGGAGCCAGGACAGCGCGCTTTCGCAGCACGTGGCTCACGCGTCCCGCGACCATCACGATCGCCGTCTCGCCACGCTCCGCCACTGACCGGACGTAGGGCTGGACCATCGCGGTGCGGCCGGCGCCCGTGAGGCGCTCGAGCAGGTTCCTCGCCTGATCGTGGGCCGCCGGGCCGAAGCGACCGGTGTCGCGAGCGCCGGCTGACATCGTGGGCTTCACCACGACCTCGCCTGCGAGCTCGGGGAGCGGGTCGCCGGGCGTAACCAGCGTTGTGCTCACCACGGGCAGCCCCGCGGCGGCGAGCTCGGCCAGGTAGCGTCTTGTCGGAGTTCCAGCGCAGCACGGCCGGCCGGTTGCGCAGGCGCTCGCCCACCGAATCGGCCCACTCCACGAAGGCCTCGCGCCGGTCCGTGTAGTCCCACACCCAGCGCACCATGACCCGGTCGAAGCTGTGCCAGGCCACGGCGGGCTCGTCCCAGACCTCAATCGCGACCTCGGCGCCGGCGCGCTCGAGCGCCGGCACCAACGGGAGGTCGTAGTCGTGGCCCTCCGGCAGAGAGCAGCAGGTGGCGAGGGCCACTCGCATCGCGCCGGCACGCTAGAGCCCGCGGGCGCGTCGCGTCGTCTCAAGCCCGCCGCCGACTATCGTCATAGCCCCCGAGCAGCAAGGAGATCCCCTCGACCATGCCCAAGACCGTGATCCTCGGAACCGCCCGCACCCCGTTCGGCAAGATGGGCGGCGCCCTGGCCTCCCTCGACGCCACGGACCTCGGCGGGCACGCGATCGAGCACGCGCTGGAGCGCGCCGACGTGGCGCCCGACCAGGTGGAGCACGTGGTCTTCGGCCAGGTGCTGCAGGCCGGTCAGGGCCAGGTGCCCTCGCGCCAGGCGCAGATCAAGGGCGGGATCCCCAAGGAGGTCAGCTCGGAGACCGTGAACAAGGTCTGCGCCTCGGGCATCCGCTCCGCCGGCATGGTCGACCAGTCGATCCGCGCGGGTGACCTCGACGTGGCGGTGGCCGGCGGCATGGAGTCCATGTCGGGCGCCCCCTATCTGCTCACCAAGGCCCGCTTCGGCTACCGGATGGGCGACGCCAAGACGCTCGACGCGATGGTGCACGACGGCCTGACCAACCCGTTCACCAAGAAGCAGATGTTCGTGGAGGCCACCGAGGTGGGGGAGGAGCTGGAGATCACCCGGCCCGACCTGGACAAGTTCGCGCTGCGCAGCCACGAGCTGGCGGTCCAGGCCACCGACGACGGCAAGCTCCCCGAGGAGATCGCGCCGGTCACGATCAAGTCGAAGAAGGGCGACACCGTGGTCGAGGTCGACGAGGCGCCCCGTCGCGAGAGCTCGCTCGAGACGCTGGCCAAGCTCCCGGGCCTGACCGGGCCGGAGGGCTCGCACACGGCCGGCAACTCGCCGGGCGTGAACGACGGCGCCGGCGCGATCGTGCTCTCCAGCGACGAGTGGGCCAAGGCCAACGGCAAGCCTGCGCTGGCCACGATCCTCGGGCAGGCCGCGGTCGCGGATGACTTCCCCTACCTCGCCCGCACCCCCGCGAACGCCACGAAGAAGCTGCTCGAGAAGGTCGGCATGAAGGTGGAGGACATCGACCTGTTCGAGATCAACGAGGCCTTCGCGTCCGTGGCCATCAATTCGATGCGAATGCTCGGAGTGGACGAGTCGAAGGTCAACGTGAACGGCGGCGCCATCGCCCTCGGCCACCCGATCGGCGCGTCCGGAGCGCGGATCCTGGGCGCCCTCGTCCACGAGCTGCGTCGCCGCGGGGGCGGCCTGGGAGTGGCGGCCATCTGCTCGGGCGGAGGCCAGGGCGACGCGGTCCTCATCGAGGTGAATGGCGGGTAGCGCCGCCGGCGAGTAGCCCCCTCGGATGGCCGCGGCCGGCGCCGCATTCTTCGATCTCGACAAGACCCTCATCGAGGGCTCCAGCGGGGTCCACTTCGCCAAGGCGGCGTTCAAGTCGGGGATGATCGGGCGGCGCGAGCTGCTGGGCGACGTCTGGGCCAACATCCGCTTCCGGCTGCAGGGATCCACCGACGAGGCAAGCGAGGAGATCCGCGACCGCGTGCTGCACGCCATCGCCGGCACGCCCGTCAAGGAGCTCCAGCGCCTGGGCCACGAGATCCTGGCCGGCGTGCTGCCCCGGATCTACCCGGAGGTGCTGCGGGCGGCGTACGACCACCAGGACGCTGGGCGCCCGGCGTTCATCGTGACCGCCGCGTCTCAGGAGATGGCCGAGCTCATGGCCCACGTGCTGGTGCTCGACGGCGGCATCGGCACGCGCTCTGAGATCCGCGACGGCGTGTACACCGGCCGGCCGGGCGGGCCCTTCACCTATCGCTCGGGCAAGGCCGAGGCCATCGCCCAGGTGGCGGCCGAGCGGGGCATCGACCTGAGCGCCTCGTTCGCCTACTCGGACTCCGAGTCCGACCTGCCGATGCTCGAGGCCGTTGGCAACCCGGTGGCGGTGAACCCCGACTCGGCCCTCGACCGGATCGCCCGCGAGCGCGGGTGGCGGATCATGCGCTTCGACAAGCTCGGGCGGCGCGTCAAGCTCGGCGCGGCCGTGGGCGCCGTCGGGCTCGTCGGCGGCGGTGGAGGCTACGTGGTGGCCCGCTTGCGGCCCCGCGGCCGGCGCCTGCGCTGGCGCTGACCCCGGCGGGCGGGGTGTCGCGTACCCCCGGTATGGATCAGAACGAGAATGAGACCCAAGCCGCGGGCGCCGAGGATGCGCACGACCGCGACCACGACGAAGAGAAGCCCGAGCGGGAGCTGACCCCGAAGGAGAAGGCCGCCCGCGGCGACAAGGGACAGGACCAGGAGCCGATTCAGTCCAGCGAGGACTCCTCCACCCTCTGGGACACCGACCAGCATTCGGATGCGCCCGGCCCGTTCGGCACCGGCGAGCGCTGAGAGCAACGCCCTGACGGGGCGCTGAGCGCGCCTCGCCCGGGGGTCGTGGCGTACCCTTGGGCGCCGATGGCCACCGAGCCCCGCGCGACATCGGAGGACAACGAGCGCTGGTTCCGCGACCGCTTCGCGGCGGGCGGCCAGCGTGACGCCGATTTCACGACGGTTTCCAGCGAGCCCGTCGAGCCGCTCTACACGGCGGACGACCTGCCCGCCGATCCCGGCGCTTCGATCGGGCGCCCGGGCGAGTACCCCTTCACTCGCGGGGTCTACCCGTCGATGTACCGAGGCCGGCTGTGGACCATGCGTCAGTTCGCCGGCTTCGGCACCGCCGAGGAGACCAACGAGCGCTTCCACTACCTGCTCTCGCACGGGCAGGGCGGCCTGTCGACCGCCTTCGACATGCCCAGCCTGATGGGCCACGACTCCGACCACCGGCTCTCGGAGGGCGAGGTGGGCCGCGAGGGGGTGGCCATCGACACCCTCGACGACATGGAGACGCTGTTCCGCGGCATCCCGCTGGCAGACGTGACCACGTCCATGACCATCAACGCCCCCGCGGCGGTCATGCTGGCCTTCTACGTGGTGGCCGCCGAGCGCCAGGGCGTCGCACCCGAGCACCTGGGCGGCACGATCCAGACGGACATCCTCAAGGAGTACATCGCGCAGAAGGAGTGGTGCTTCCCGATCGACCCCGCCATGCGCCTGGTCACGGACATGGTGGAGTTCTGCTCGCGGAGGATGCCGCGCTGGCACCCGGTGTCGATCTCCGGCTACCACATCCGGGAGGCGGGGTCGACGGCGCAGCAGGAGCTGGCATTCACGCTCAAGGACGGGTTCACCTACGTCGAGCAGGCCATCGAGCGCGGGCTCGACGTGGACGACTTCGCCCCGCGGCTCAGCTTTTTCTTCAACGCCCACATCGACTTCTTCGAGGAGATCGCCAAGTACCGGGCCGCGCGCCGCATCTGGGCCCGGGAGCTGCGCGACACCTACGGCGCGCGCTCCGAGCGCTCGCTGCTCATGCGCTGCCACTCGCAGACCGCCGGAGTCTCACTGACGGCTCAGCAGCCGTTCAACAACGTGGTCCGCACCGCTATCGAGGCGCTGTCGGCGGTCCTGGGCGGGACCCAGTCGCTGCACACCAACTCCTACGACGAGGCGCTGGCGCTGCCCACCGAGGACGCCGTGCGGCTGGCCCTGCGGACCCAGCAGGTGATCGCCCATGAGACGGGCGTGGCCAACACCATCGACCCCCTCGGCGGCTCGTACTTCGTCGAGGCGCTCACCGACCGCATGGAGGAGGCCGCCTACGCGATCTTCGCCAAGGTCGACGAGCTGGGCGGCATGGTGGAGGCCATCAAGCAGAGCTACCCCCAGCGGGAGATCGCCGAGGCCTCCTTCCGCTTCCAGCAGGAGGTCGAGTCCGGCCGGCGGATCGTGGTGGGCGTGAACGGCTTCACCGAGGGCGACGACGAACTGGTGCCCACGCTGCGCGTGGACCCCGCCCTGGAGCGAAAGCAGGTCGGTCGCCTCCAGGCGGTGCGAGCGGGCCGGGATGGCGCTGAGGTCGAGGAGGCACTCGGGCGCCTGCGCGAGGCGGCCGCGGGCGACGCCAACCTCATGGAGCCGCTGCTGGAGTGCGCGCGGGCACACGCGAGCGAGGGCGAGATCGTGGGCTCGCTGCAGCGCGTGTTCGGGACGTACACCGAGACGCCCGTCTTCTGACCCACGGACTTCCGCGGGGCGATAGGCTGCGCGCCGTGATTCGCCGCCTCGCCGTGGTCTACGCCCTCGGAGTCGTGCTCGCCTGCCCGGCTGCCCTCCACGCCGACGACCCGCCGCCCGCTGCTCCGGCGCCGGCACCCGCGCCGCGCGGCGCCGAGCCCGGCGCCGGCCCAGCCCGCGCCCGCCCCGGCTGCGCCCGCGCCGGCGGCCCCGGCCGTGCCTTCGGCGCCGGCTCCCGCCGCGCCGGCTCCCGCGCAGCCGACCGCCGCGGCCGAGCCCGAGGCGCAGCCAGCGCAGGCGCCCAAGGCCGTGGCCTCCGCGGCCACGGTGTCGATGCGCGACTTCAGCTTTGCGCCCGCCTCGGTCACGGTCAACGTCGGCGAGTCGGTGACGTGGGTCAACAACGGCCAGGCGCCGCACAACGCGGTGGGCGACGGCGTGAGCACGCCGCTCCTGCAGAGCGGCGAGAGCGACTCACAGACGTTCTCGAGCGCTGGCACGTTCTCGTACATCTGCACCATCCACCCCCAGATGAAGGGCACCGTGACCGTCCAGGCGTCCTCGTCGGGCGGCTCGGGCGGCGGCTCGTCCGGGGGCTCCGGAACCGGCTCGACCGGCAGCGGGTCGGATGCCGGTGCCACTGCGGGCACCACCGGGAGCGGCACCTCAGGCTCGTCCACGTCCAGCGGCGCCGCGCTGCCGGCCACGGGCGCCGATGCGTGGCTGTTCGCGGCGATCGGCGTCGTGATGCTGGGCTTCGGCATCGCCCTGCGCGACCGCAGCCGCGCGGCCTAGTGCCCCAAACGCCGTCGTAGACTGGGCGAATGACCGCCGACGCCGGCACCGCTCCCCGCGAGCGCCCGACCGCCAAGAAGATCCGCGTGGTGGTGGCCAAGCCGGGCCTGGACGGGCACGACCGGGGCGCCAAGATCATCGCCCGCGCGCTGCGCGACGCGGGCATGGAGGTCATCTACACGGGCCTGCACCAGACGCCCGAGCAGATCGTGGAGACGGTGCTCCAGGAGGACGCACACGCCGTGGGGCTGTCGATCCTGTCGGGCGCGCACATGACGCTGGTGCCCCGGATCGCCAAGCTGCTCTCAGACCAGGGCGCGGGAGATGTCGTGCTCGTGGTGGGGGGCACGATCCCCCAGGAGGACATCCCCGAGCTCAAGCAGCTCGGCGTGGCCGAGATCTTCACCCCCGGCTCGTCGGTGAGCGACATCATCGAGTTCATCGAGCGCTCGGTCTGAGCGGGCGCGAGCCCGCCCCGAGCGCCGCCTGAGCGCGGCTGATCCCACCGCCTGCCGTCTCCGTAAACGGTAGACTGACTCGTCAGTCAACGGACGTAATACAATCCCGCGGCGCGCCGAAGAGGGGCGCATCCGGGCCGCCCCGATCACGACGGGCGCCGAGCCCCGCCAGTTCAACCGAAGGAGAACTCTTGAAGATCTGTGTCCTCGTGAAAGAGGTGCCAGACGCGGCGGTCGAGAAGCGCATCGATTCCTCCAGCAAGCGGATCGACCGCAGCGGCGAGAAGAACCTGAACCCCTTCGACACCCACGCCATCGAGGCCGCGATGCAGGTGCGCGAGGGCGGCACGGTCGACGTGGAAGAGGTCGTGGCCGTGACGATGGGCCCCGAGAGCGCCTTCCGCGCGCTGCACAAGGCGGTGTCGCTCGGCGCCGATCGCTCGGTGCACCTCACCGACGACGCGCTGGCCGACTCGGACGTTTGCGCCACCGGCTACGCGCTGGCCAAGGTGCTGGAGTCCGAGGGCCCCGACCTGGTCCTGCTGGGCCAGCAGTCGGATGACGGCGAGTGCTACACGATCGGCGCCGTGGTGGCCGACCACCTGAAGATGCCGTCGCTGACCCAGGTGATCAAGATGGACGTCGAGGACGGCAAGCTCCGCTGCGAGCGCCAGGCCGAGTACGGCTACGACACGGTCGAGATCAGCCTGCCCGCCGTGATCTCGGTGGGCGACGCCATCAACGAGCCGCGCTACCCGTCGCTCAAGGCGATCATGGGCGCGAAGAAGAAGCAGCTCGACACGAAGGGCATCGGCGACGTGGGCATCGAGGCCGGCAAGGTCGGCTCCGAGGGCTCGCGCACCTCCGTCCTTGCGATCAACCCGCCGCCGGAGAAGGCCGCGGGCGAGATCATCGAAGACGAGGACACCAACGAGACGGTCGAGAAGATCGTCTCCTGGCTGGACGAAAGGAAGCTGCTGGCATGAGCGGGATCCTCACCTACGCACTGCACTACGAGGGCGCTTTCAACAAGAACTCGCTCGGCGCCGTCTCCGAGGGCGCGAAGCTGGCCAAGGAGATCGGCGGCGACGCCGCGGTGGTGGTCGTCGGAGGCGACGACCTCACCGACGAGCTCTGCGGCTCGCTCGGCGCCTACGGCGCCACCAAGGTCTTTCGTGCCAAGGCGCCCGAGGGCCTCGGGGCGCCAGTGGTCGACGCCATGGCCAAGGTCATCGCCGACGAGGGCTACTCCTACGCGCTGTTCGGCGGCGGGCTTCTCGGCTTCGAGATCGGCGCGGGACTCACGGCCAGGCTCAACGCCGGCGTGACCATGGAGGTCACGGCCGTCAAGGCCCAGGACGGCAAGCTCGTGGCCGAGCGGCCGATCCTCCAGGACTCCGCCATCGTCGACGTGGAGTACGTGGGCGAGCCGGGCATCATCATCGGCCGGCTCAATGCCTTCGACGCCAAGGAGTCGGGCGGCGGGCCGGCGGAGGTCGTGGACGTGGACGTCCAGCTCGAGGAGCACTCGACCAAGGCGGTAATGGTCCAGCGGGGCGAGCAGCGCGGCGCCGACGTGAACATCGAGGACGCCGACCTCCTGGTCGCCGGCGGCCGCGGCCTTGGCAAGGCCGAGGGCTTCGAGCTCTGCGAGGACCTGGCCGGGGCTCTCGGCGGGGCCGTTGCGGCCACCCGTGCGGTGGTCGACGCGGGCTGGTACCCCTACGCGGCGCAGATCGGGCAGACGGGCAAGACGGTCGCCCCCAAGCTCTACCTGGCCGCGGGCATCTCCGGCGCGATCCAGCACAAGGTCGGCATGCAGAGCTCGGAGAACATCGTCGCGATCAACAAGGACCCCAACGCGCCGATCTTCGAGTTCTCCGATCTCGGTGTGGTGGGCGACCTGAACAAGATCCTGCCCAAGCTCACCGAGGCCGTGAAGGCAAAGAAGGGCTCATGACCCGGCGCGGGGCGAGGGCATAGCGATGGCCAACGGCAACGGCAGGGTCGCCCCCGACCAGTTCCCGCCGCCGGTGGACTCGCCCGCCGAGTTCATCAAGACGAGCCTCGACGGCGAGGACGAGCGGATCGACATCGGCGTGGCCATCGTCGGCGGCGGCACCGCGGGCCTGGCCTGCGCCAACCGGCTGCTGCAGCTGCTGGCTGAGGATCCCTCCCTGATGGAGAGCCTCGGCGAGGTGCCCGTGGCCGTGATCGAGAAGGCCAAGACCTGTGGTGGCCACAACCTGTCGGGCGCGGTCATGCGCCCCGGCCCGCTGCAGGAGCTGTTCCCCGACCTATCCCGCGAGGAGTGGCGCAAGGAGGGCTTCGCCTTCGGCGAGGTCGAGAAGGAGGCCATCTACCTCCTGCCCAACGGCAAGACCAAGATCCGGATCCCACCGCCGCCGCCACAGCACAACAAGGGCAACGAGGTTGTGTCGGTTGCCGCGCTCTGTCGCTACATGCAGAAGCAGGCTGAGGACGCCGGTGCCTACCTGCTCACCGAGACGTCGGCCACGCAGCTGATCGTCGAGGACGGACAGGTGCGCGGCATTCGCTCCGGTGACAAGGGCCGCGGCAAGGACGGCGAGCCCATGGGCAACTTCGAGCCCGGCACCGACATCGGCGCGCAGGCCACCGTGCTGGCGGAGGGCTGCTGGGGACACCTCACCGGCGCCGCGATCCGCGAGTTCGGCCTGGGCGACGACCGCGAGCCGATGGTATGGGAGCTCGGGGTCAAGGAGGTGTGGAAGGTCAAGGAGCCGCTGGACCGCGTGATCCACACGCTCGCCGGATGGCCGCTCAAGATCTCGGCCAAGTACGGGCAGATCGGCGGTTCCTGGATCTACCCGATGAAGGACGAGAAGACCGGGGAGGACCTGGTGTCGATCGGGTTCGTGATCGACCTGGACTACGCCGACGCCACCACCTCGGCACACGACCTGCTGCAGCAGTTCAAGACCCATCCGATGGTCCGCAAGATCCTCGAGGGTGGCGAGCGCGTGTCATGGGGAGCCAAGGCCATTCCTGCCGGCGGCTACTGGGCGATGCCCAAGCTGTCCATGCCGGGCGCCGTGCTGGCCGGCGACTCCGCGGGCATGGTCAACCTGGCGGCGCTCAAGGGAGTGCACTACGCGATCAAGGCCGGGATCCTCGCGGCGGAGCAGATCTACCGCTCGCTGAAGGCCGGCAGCACCGACTTCTCCGCCTACGAGGACGCGGTCGAGGAGTCGCTGATCGGCAAGGAGCTCTACGAGCAGCGCAACACGCGCCAGCCCTTCCAGATGGGCCTCATCCGTGGCGGCCCGCTGGTGAACCTCATGATCGCCACTAAGGGCCGCTTTCCGGGCGGGCGCTGGAAGATCCACCGCAACGACGCCAAGCCCATGTTCATCGGCAAGACCAAGAAGGGCTATCCCAAGCCCGACGGCAAGTACATCTTCGACAAGCTCTCAAGCGTCTTCATCAGCGGCAACGCCACCCGCGACGACGCTCCCAACCACATCCGCGTGCAGCAGAGCGTGCCGCGCGAGATCGCGGAGACCTGGCAGTGGATGTGCCCCGCGGGCGTGTACGAGATACCGGAGGACGCCCCCGAGAAGGGCGACGTGGACGTGATCGTGAACTACACGAACTGCGTGCAGTGCGGCGCGATCACGGCCAAGGGCGGCCGCCTGACGACTCCGGAAGGCGGCGACGGCCCCCTGTACCGAAACACCTGAGGCGAGTCAGCCATCCAGCGCGGCCAGGTACTCGGCGCGCGCGCGGAAGGTCGCACCCATGTCCTCGGTGAGCTCCTCGAGGAACTCCTCCCGGTAGGTGGCGTCGGTGAGCACGGCGATCACGTAGTAGAGGCCGCAGAACGCCGCGATTCCGCCCGACACGCGCAGGAGCTCCTCGGTGATCTGCATCCGGTCGCCGAACAGCTCGATGGTGAGCAGGACGTTGCCCGTGTCACCTATCCAAGACTCCCGCACCTCGGGTCCGATGGCGATCGCCCCGAAGGTCGTGAAGGCAGCACCGACCGCCAGGCTCACCACCAGCACCTGCAGCGCCTGGCTCATGAACATCACGATCGCCACGTTCAGCCGCTGGCGGCGGTCGAGCGGCGGTCCCGCGTCCACCGAGCGCTCGAGCGCGCTCACCTCGCGCGGCAGCCTTGCCACCAGGAAGCCCGACCCCGCGAACAGGAACATCGCGGCCACCAGGCCCAGGAACAGCGGCGGCATCGACGAGAACACCTGCCACATCTCGGTGTTCACGAACAGCACCAGCGCGAACACCAGCAGCAGTGGGATCGCGCGCGTGAGCAACGTGAGCGCCGCTGACAGCTGGTCGACCAGCCGTCCGGCGGCCCAGATGACCACGAACACCAGCCCGTAGCCGACCACGCCGTAGATCAGCGCCAGCAGCGAGAGGTTCGCCAGCGCTGTGACCAGCGCGCTGGTGAGCTGGCCGCCGAAGATGGCCGGCAGCACCGCGGGCACCAGCACGAAGCCTGCGAGCTCCGCGGTCCCGACCTGCTCGGGCCGCGAGAGCGCAGGCCGACCGCGGATTGCATTGAGGGCCGCCAGCGCGCCGATCAGGATCGCCAGCCCGCCGAGCAGGGCGCCCAGGTTCTGCCACCAGGTCCAGTCGAGGTCGATCGCACCGAGGCACTCGCCCACGAACACCAGCGCCAGGAGCGGGATCGCGCGCGTGTAGATGTCTTCCGACGCCGTGTAGTCGGCGATGAAGAGCGGCAGCCCCGCGCGTCGGAAGCGGCGCTCGTACTCGGCGAGATCGGCCACGGCTAACCCGGCTCTCGCCACATGAGCCACACCGGCGGCCCGCTGCCCGGCAACTCGAAGCGCTCGGTCACTTCGAAGCCGTGGCGCTCGTACAGCGCCACGTTTGCCTCGGTGTCCGTCTCCAGGTAGGCGGGTAGCCGGTCGGCGTCGCAGCGACTCAGCACGGGCTGCATCAGGTGCGGGCCGAAGCCGCGGCCCTGCAGCGCCGGGTTCACCCCGAGCAGCGCCAGATACCAATGCGGCTCGCGCGGGTGCTTGTGCTCGGCTATCCGCTGCCAGCGCATCAGGCGTGGCACATCGCCGCGCGCGTGCGCCACCACTCGCGGGAGCAGCCGCAGCTGCTTCGCCATCGGCAGGTGCCACCCGCCGGGTGGCAGCCAGCAGGCCGCGCCCCGCCAGGCCGTCGGTGGTGTGGCACTCGCCGCCGCGGCAGCCAGATCTCGCGCAGGTAGAGCCCGAAGCCGATGGTCAACCGCTGTCGGCGCTTGCGCGGGTCGCGGAAGGTCCAGCTCATGCCGGGGTTGTGCTCGAACGCCTCGCGCCAGCGATCGGGCGCCGAGGGCCGTCCACATCGGCGGCCACTGCCAGGCGGCGATCCGAGCCGTCGGGCTGAGGCCGGTCGTGGAGTCGCTCGCGCGCGGCGGCAAGCCTACGACCGGCGACGCGACCGGCACCGGTCACCGTCCCGCGCATCAGCCCCCAAGCTCCGCTATCCCGGCCAGCACCCGCGGCGCGCCACCGTCGTGGGCGCCGGCTCCTTCGGCACGGCGGTGGCGCTGCTGCTCGAGCGGGCGGGCGTGCGCACCACCCTGCTGTGCCGCACGGCCGAGCAGGCCCGCGAGCTGCGACGCCGCGCGCGAGAACGCGCACTACCTGCCGGACGTCCCCTCCCGCAGGGCCTGAGGTGCGGCGCGTTCGGGCGGCGCCGACCAGTTCGAGCGCCCCGACCTGCGTGTTCCTCGCGGTGCCCTCGAAGGGCATGGGGGAGGCGCTGGAGCAGATCGGCGCAGCTGGGCATGGCCGAGACCGCGGGCGTGGTGTCGCTGGCGAAGGGGCTCGTGCCGCCGGACGGCATCCCTCCCACGGTGGCGCTGGAGCGGGCGTTCGGCGCCGAGCGCACGGCGTGCGTGGGCGGTCCCGCGCACGCGCGCGAGATGGTCGAGTCGGGCGCGGGGCTGGTGTGCGCCTCGCACTCCGAGCCGCTCGCCCACCGGGTGGCCGAGGTGTTCCAGCGCGCCGGCGTGGTCTGCGAGGTGTCCGACGACCCGGTGGGCGTGGAGCTGGCCGGCGTGGCCAAGAACGCCGCGGCCGTGGCGGTCGGCGCCACGCAGAGCCAGGGCCTGAACGCCGCCGGCATGGCCGCCGCCGACATCTTCCTCGAGGTGCTCGCGCTGGCCGAGCTGTCGGGCGGCAAGGCCCGCACGTTCGTGGGCCGCGGCGGCACGGGCGACCTCGTGGCCACCGCGCTGGCGCCCACGTCGCGCAACCGCAGCGCGGGCGAGCTGCTGGCCGAGGGCGTGCCGGCGGCCGAGATCCCCGAGCGCCTCGGCCAGGCGGTCGAGGCGCTGGAGACCGTGAGGCTGCTGGCCCACGCGATCGAGCGCGCCGGGCTGGAGGCGCCCGTGACCTCGGCGCTGTCGCGCCTGATCGACGGCACGCTGCCGCTGGACGAGTGGATCGAGCTGGTGCGCGCCAAGCAGCCGCCGCCGGCGCGGCTTTCGGCCGCCCGCGGACCTGGTGGGCGCGGCTGCAGGGCATGGTTCAGGCGCACGTTCCCGCGCCGTCGCTTAGACTCGTAACTGGACGCGATGAAGACCGACATCCATCCCGAGTACGTCGAGGCCCACGTGCGCTGCACCTGCGGCAACGAGTTCACCACCCGCTCCACCGAGTCCGAGCTGCACGTGGAGATCTGCTCGAACTGCCATCCGTTCTACACGGGCAAGCAGAAGCTGGTGGACACCGGCGGCCGCGTCGAGCGCTTCCGCCGCCGCGCCGCGCGCCGCAGCGCGCTGATTCGCGGCCGCCGCGGCGCGGAGCGCAACTTTCGCCGCAAACTGCTGTTCTTCAGGCGCATGCGTCATGCGCGTCTCGACACCTCGCGCTGCTCACCCTGCCCTCGCCCTGACGGCGGCGGCTGCCGGCCGCGCCCGCCGCCAAGCGCAAGCCGCTGGCCACCGCGCAAGGTGTCGAGTGCTCCAAGTGTGCAGGTCACAGCCCCGACGCGCGCTCGGCCATCTTCCGCGGCGCGATGCGCCGGATCGCCGGCGACCGAGCGCATGTGGATCAAGCTTCAAGCTTCAGGAGCAGGTCGGCGACGGCGCGCTGGACGCGCGGTCGCGGCGCCCGGGCCTGGGCGTCTGGCGCAAGTCGCGCCCTCGGCGTGCGCCGCTTCGCGCATGCGCCAGCGCGTGCTGGCGCTCGGCGAGGGCTCCGCCTACCGCGTGGCTGGTGCAGTTCCGCTGGTACGACGAGGACGGGCGGCTGATCCGCGCGCGCGCAGCGCCGCTCCGCGGCATGCCGGCAGGCGGGCCCGCTGCCCAACCTGCGGGTGCGCGCGGGTAGGCGGCCGCCGATCGTGAACGGCACAGTCCGCTACGCGGTCGACGTGCTCAACCGCGGGCGCGCCCCGGCGTCCGGCTCCACGACTCTCGCCTGTGGCGTGGACGGCGAGCGTGGTCGACACACCGGCGTTCGGCGTGCTCGGCGCCGGGCGAGACCTGCGCAGGGTCTTCGTGAACGGCCCGCGCTGCACCCGCGCGGTGAGCGGCCGAGGTCGATCCCGGCGACGTGGTGGCCGAGGGCCAACGAGCGCGACAACTCGCGCACCGCTCGCCTGCCCGTCGTCCGTCGCTGACGCTCACGGCCCGGCGAATCCCCGCGATACGATGGCTGGCGTGAGCGCCTCCAACGGCCAGCTCGAGGCGCCCCGCGACCTCCCGGTCGGCGGTCAGGCCGTGCTCGAGGGCGTGATGATGCGCGGCGTCTCCACCTGGGCGGTGGCGGTGCGCAAGCCCACGCCCGAGCAGCTCGAGGCCGGCGAGCTCGATCCCGCAGGAGGGCGCCAAGGGCGAGATCGACGTGCGTCTCGTTCCCGCTCGTCTCCTACGCCAAGGAGCACCGCTGGGCGCGCCTGCCGGTGCTCCGCGGCGTGGTGGCGCTGGTCGAGTCGCTGAAGATCGGCTTCAGGGCGCTCAACATCTCGGCCAACGCCCAGATGCCGCCCGACGAGAGGGCGAGAAGCAGGAGATCGGCGGCGGCACCTGGGTCGGCACGTGTCTTCGCGATGGCTGTTCGCGATCGGCCTGTTCTTCCTGCTGCCGGCGGGGCTCACAACAGCCTCATCGACCTGTCCCGAACGGCTTCGTCTTCGTGCTGATCGAGAAGCTCGTGCGGCTCACGATCTTCCTCGCCTACATCGTGCTGATCTCGCAGCATGCGGACCTGCGGCGGGTGTTCGAGTACCACGGCGCGGAGCACAAGACGATCTCGTGCTACGAGGCCGGCCTCGACCTCACGCCCGAGAACGCGCAGCGCTTCTCGCGCCTGCATCCCGCGCTGCGGCACCAGCTTCCTGCTGATCGTGATGGTCGTGGCCATCTTCGTGTTCGCCCCGCTCGGGCAGCTCGACTGGCAGTGGCTGTTCGTCTCGCGCGTGGTCGGGCATCCCGCTGGTCGCGGGCATCGCCTTCGAGGTCGATCAAGTGGTTCGGGCGCAACCGCACCAAGCGCTGGGCGCGGGTGCTGATGTGGCCGGGCCTGCAGCTTCAGCGACTGACCACGCGCGAGCCCGAGCTGGCGCAGCTGGCGGTGGCGATCGCCGCGCTCGAGGCGGTCCTCGCCGTGGAGAACCCGGCGGAGGCCAGCGAGGAGGAGAAGATCGGCATGGAGGTAGTGGCCTAGCCTAGCCTCCCGTCGATGATCGAGAAGCTGGTCGAGCAGATCGAGAGCCGCTTCGCCGAGCTCTCGCAGCAGATGTCCGACCCCGAGGTGATCGGGGACCGCGAGCGCTACGCCGAGGTCGGTCGCGCCTACAGCGCGCTCGAGGCCGCCCACGCGCTGGCCGAGGAATGGCGGCGCGCCTCGTCGGACGCCGCGGGCGCGCGCGAGATGCTCAGCGACGGGCGAGGACCCGGAGCTGCGCGAGCTGCTGCAGGCCTCCGGACGCGCGCCTGGCCGAGCTGGACGAGGAGATCCGCCTGGCGATGGTCGAGCCCGACCCCAGCGACGAGAAGAACGTGATCGTGGAGGTCCGCGCCGGCACGGGTGGGGAGGAGGCCGGGCTGTTCGCCGGCGACCTCTACCGGATGCTCGACCGCTACGCCGAGCGGCGCGGCTTCAAGACCGAGCCGCTCTCGATCTCCGACGGCAACTACACGTTCGCGGTCAAGGGCCAGGGCGCCTACAGCGTGTTCAAGCACGAGGGCGGCACCCACCGCGTCCAGCGCGTGCCCCAGACCGAGTCGCAGGGCCGGCTCCACACGTCCACGGCCACCGTGGCGGTGCTGCCCGAGGCCGAGGACGTGGACGTGCAGGTCGACCCGAGCGACCTTCAGATCGACGTCTACCGCTCCTCGGGGCCCGGCGGCCAGTCGGTGAACACCACCGACTCCGCCGTGCGGATCACCCACAAGCCCACGGGCCTGGTGGTGTCCATGCAGGACGAGAAGTCCCAGCTCCAGAACCGCGAGAAGGCCATGCGCGTGCTGCGCGCCCGGCTGCTGGAGCGGGAGGTGGCCGCCCAGCAGGCGGAGCAGGCGCAGAGCCGCCGCTCGCAGGTGGGCACCGGCGAGCGCGCCGAGAAGATCCGCACCTACCACTTCCCCCAGGACCGCGTGACCGACCACCGGGTGAAGCTCACCAAGGGCGAGGTGCAGCGAGTGCTGGGTGGCGAGCTCGACGACTTCACGGCAGCGCTCGAAGCGGAGGAGAAGCGGCTCAAGCTCGAGGCGGCCTCTCCGGACGCCGGATGAGCCCAGTCGCGGCCCCGGTCCGCGAGGCCCTGGGCGCCGCGGCCGACGCCCTTGAGGCGGCGGGCTGCGAGACGCCGCGGCTGGACGCCGAGTTGCTGGTGGCAGACGCGATCGGCGTCGACCGCGCCGCGCTCGTTGCCGACCCGGGCATGGCGATCCCGCCAGCCGCGAACAGGTTGATCGGCGAGCGGGTGCGCAGGCGCGTGGCCCGGGAGCCGGTGGCCTACATACTCGGGCGCCGCGGCTTTCGCCACATCGAGGTGGCCGTCGATCGGCGCGTGCTCGTGCCGCGCCCCGAGACCGAGCTGCTGGTGGAGGTGGCGCTCGAGCTCCCGGCCGGGGCGCGGGTGCACGACCTGGGCACCGGGTCGGGCGCCGTGGCGCTGGCGCTGGCGCAGGAGCGGCCCGACCTGCGGGTCACCGCCTCCGACGCGTCCGCCGCGGCGGTGGACCTGGCGCGAGCCAACGCCGCCCGGCTGGGCCTGGAGGTGGACGTGACGGCGGTGCGCGGCCTGCCCCCGGGGGAGTGGGAGCTCGTGGTGGCCAACCTGCCGTACGTGGCCGAAGGCGAGGCCGCGGGCCTCGCACCTGAGATCACCCGCTGGGAGCCGCGGGAAGCGCTTTTCGCCGGTGCCGACGGGCTGGACGCCATCCGTGAGCTCGCCGCCGCTGCGCCCGCCGGTCAGCGGCTGGCGCTCGAGCACGCTCCCCGTCAGGCCGAGGCGGTGCGGGGCCTGCTGTCCGGTGCACAGACGCGTCGCGACCTCGCGGGCCGCGAGCGCGTGACCATCGGGATCGCCGCGTGACCCCGGAGGACGTGGAGACCTTCCGCCGCTGCATCGCGGTCGGCGGCGTGGCGCTGTTCCCGTCGGACACGGTCTACGGGCTGGCCACCGAGCCCGACTCCAAGGAGGGCGTGACCCGCCTGTACGCCCTCAAGGGCCGTGCCGCCGCACGGCCGGCGGCGGTCATGTTCTTCGACCTGGACCTCGCGCTGGCCGCCCTGCCGGAGCTCGGCCCCCGCACTCGGGCCGCCGTGGTCAAGCTGCTGCCGGGCGCGCTGACCCTGTTGCTGCCCAACCCCGCAGGGCGCTACCCGCTGGCCTGCGGCCCCGACCCGGGGCGGCTGGGCCTGCGCGTGCCCGCCTTGACGGGGCCCTCGCGCCCCTGGCCGCCGCGCAGTGGCCCGTGCTGCAGTCCAGCGCCAACCGCTCCGGGGGAGCGGACGCGCGGCGGCTCGACGAGGTGCCCGGAGCAGATCCGGGCCGGGGTGGACCTGCAGTTGGACGCCGGGCCGCTGCCCGGCTCGCCCTCGACCGTGGTGGACCTGACGGAGTTCGAGCGCGAGGGCCGCCACGCGGTCGTCCGCGAGGGCGCCGTGACGAGGGCAGCGGTGGTGCAATCGCTCGACGGGCTCTAGCCCACTACGACTGAGGCCCAGCGACCGACGACCGACGACCAGCGACCGCCTCTCAGTGGTCGTGGCTGTGGTCGTGCTCGAGGCCCTCCTCGTGCACGTGCGGATGCGAGTGCGTCTCGTCGCCGTGAGAGTGCTCGTGATGGTGCTCGGTGTGGCCGTGCTCGTGTGAGGTGTGGGAGTGCGAGTGGGTCTCGTCGCCGTGCGAGTGCGCGTGCTCGTGCGGGGCCTGGTGGTCCTGGTGATCCTGCTCTCTGTCGCTCATAGGTGGGTTTTACCCGCATCGGCCCGCCCTCCCACATGGCGGACGCCGGCGTCCACGCGACCTCCCCGTTTCACCGTGCCTCGCTGGTACCGTCTTCGAAATGAGCGATCTGGGGCCAGACCACTTCACGCGGCACATCGGCGAAGTCGATCCGGACATCGCGCGGGTCCTTGACGACGAGGCCGCGCGCCAGGAGCGCACGCTCGAGATGATCGCGTCCGAGAACTTCGTGCCCCAGGCCATCCTCGACTGCCAGGGCTCGGTCCTCACCAACAAGTACGCGGAGGGCTATCCCGCGCAGCGCTACTACGGCGGCTGCGAGCACGTGGATACGGCCGAGACGCTGGCTATCGACCGGGCCAAGGAGCTGTTCGGAGCCGAGCACGCCAACGTGCAGCCCCACGCCGGCGCGCAGGCAAACGCCGCCGCCTACCAGGCGCTGCTGGACCCGGGCGACCGGATCCTGGGGATGAAGCTCGACCACGGCGGCCACCTCACGCACGGGATGAAGCTCAACTTCTCCGGCAAGCTCTACGACATCGTCGCCTACGGGGTGCGCGAGGAGGACTCGCGCCTGGACATGGACACCCTGCAGCGGCTGGCCGAGGAGTTCCGGCCCAAGCTGATCCTGGCGGGCTGGTCGGCCTATCCCCGCCAGCTCGACTTCGAGCGCTTCCGCGAGATCGCCGACTCGGTCGGCGCGCTGCTCATGGTCGACATGGCGCACTTCGCCGGTCTCGTGGCTGCCGGCGAGCATCCGAGCCCGGTGCCCCACGCCGACGTGGTGACCACCACGATCCACAAGACCCTCGGCGGCGCGCGCGGCGGGATGATCCTCTGCAAGGAGGAGTACGCGAAGAAGATCAACTCGGCCGTGTTCCCGGGCCAGCAGGGCGGCCCCCTGATGCACGTGGTGGCCGGCAAGGCGGTGGCGCTGAAGATCGCGCAGAGCGAGCTCTTCCGCGAGCGCCAGCGCCGCACCCGCGAGGGCGCGGCGATCGTGGCTGAGGAGCTGCTGTCGGCGGGCGTGAACGTGCTCACCGACGGCACCGACGTGCACCTGGTGCTGGTGGACCTGCGCGACTCAGACCTGGACGGACAGCAGGCCGAGGACCGCCTTCACGAGATCGGCATCACGGTGAACCGCAACGCCGTGCCGTTCGACCCCAGGCCGCCCGCCGTGTCCTCGGGGCTGCGCATGGGCACACCCGCGCTGGCCACCCGCGGCTTCCAGGCCGACGACTTCCGCGAGGTCGGCCGCGTCATCGCCGAGGCGCTCATCGGCGACTTCGACGAGTCGGCCCGCTCCGAGCTGTCCGAGCGGACGCGCGCGCTGGCCGACCGCTACCCGCTGTACCCGCAGCTGGCCCCCGCCGTAGCCTGACTCTCGCCCACGCCGGGCGCGGCTGAGCCGGCCGCCGCGCGGGTGCGTAACCGCAGCGTGCTCTCCTACTCGGCTCGCTCGCCGGCCACGCCGGCCGAAGCCTGGGCCTTGCTGGCACGCCCCGAGCGCTGGCACGAATGGGCGCCGCACGTGCGCGGGGCCTGGGGCCTCGGCGACCCCGAAGTGGTGCAGGGTGCGCGAGGAGCCGCGCGGCTCCTCGGGGCGGTGCCCGTGCCGGCGCGCGTCACCGAGGTGCGGTCCGGGCGCTCATGGACGTGGCAGGTGGGACCGGTGTCGATGGTGCACCTGGTGCGTCGCCGGCGCGTGGGCTGCGAGGTGGCGATCGAGTTGCACGCCCCGGCGCCGCTGGAGGCCGCCCTGGCGTTCACCTACGGGCCGGTCGTGGGCCTGCTGGTGCGCCGCTTGGCGCGCGTGGCGGGCGCCCGCGGCGGCGCCTGATCCGGCTCGGCGGGCCCCGTTATCCTGCGGACGATGACCGGTGCCGTTCAGCCGCCGCTGAGCCTGAAGCCGCGCCTGCGCGGGGTGTCCCACCAGTGGGCCTTCTTCGTTTCCCTCGCGCTGGGTGCCGTGCTGGTGCTCACGGCGCCGTCAGGCCGGGCGATGGCCGCGGCCGCCGTGTACGCCGCCTGCGTTGCGCTGCTGTTCGGCACCAGCGCGCTGTATCACCGGATCAACTGGCGCTCGCCGTCGGCCAGGCGCTGGATGCGGCGCCTGGACCACTCCGCGATCTTCCTGCTGATCGCCGGCTCCTACACGCCGTTTGCCCTGCTCGTGATCGACGGCACCCTGGCCGACGTGATCCTCGCGGTGGTCTGGGCCGGCGCCGGCGCGGGGATCGTGCTCAAGCTGCTGTGGGTCGACGCGCCGAAGTGGCTCGCCGCGCTGATCTACGTGCTGCTCGGCTGGGTTGCGGTTGCCGCAATGCCGGACCTGGTCTCTGACATGGGCCTCACCGCGGCCGGCATGGTCGCCCTGGGCGGGGTGCTCTACACGATTGGTGCGGTGGTCTACGCAGTTCGGCGGCCCGACCCCGTGCCGACGGTCTTCGGCTACCACGAGGTGTTCCACCTGCTGGTGATCGCAGCTGCGGGCCTGCAGTACGCCGTCGTGGCCTTCTGGGTGCTGCCGGGCGCCTAGGCCTCCCCGCGGGCCTCGAGCCCGCCTGCGCCCCGGCTATGGTCCGCGCGGGATGGACGAGCTCGACGCGCTATGGGCGTTCCTGCTCGCGGGCGTCGTGGCGCTGGCGCTCACCCCCGCCGCCGCCGCGCTCGCCCACCGGGTCGGCGCCATCGACCTGCCGCGCGAGCGGGGGCTGAACGACAAGCCGACTCCCAGCCTGGGCGGGCTGGCGATCCTGGCCGGGGTCCTCCTGGCGGGAGTGGTCTTCCTGCCCTGGAACGGCGAGACGCGCGGCATCCTCGCAGGGGCGGCTGCGATAGCGCTCATCGGCGCGGTGGACGACATCCGCGAGGGCGGCCTGTCGCCACTGGTGAAGCTGGCCGGGCAGTTCGCCGCCGCGGCCATCCCCGTCGCCGCCGAAGTGCGGGTGGAGAACGTGACGCTTCCGTTCGTGAGCCCCTTGGACCTGGGCGACTGGGGGATCCCGCTGACGCTGTTCGGGATGGTCGCGGTGATGAACGTCGTGAACTTCACCGACGGTGTCGACGGCCTGGCGGCCGGCGTGTGCACCATCGCCGCGGCCACGTTCGCCGTGATCGCGCTGTCGCTCGACCGGGTCGACGCCGGCGTGCTGGCGGCCGTGGTGGCCGGCGCATCGGCTGGGTTCCTGCGGCACAACTTCCACCCGGCGTCGATCATCATGGGGGACTCGGGCTCGAACCTGCTCGGCCTGCTGCTGGCCTGCGTGGCGATCCAGGGCGTGCTCAAGACGGCGGCGGTGGTGGCACTGTTCTTCCCGCTGGTGATCCTTGCCGTGCCCGCGCTGGACGCCACCTTCGTCGTGGCCAAGCGGATCAAGTACCGGCGACCGTTCTACTCGGCCGACAGCTGGCACTTCCATCACCGGTTCGCGAACATCGGCTTCTCGGCGCGCCGCACCGTGATCTACCTCTACGCGTGGACCCTGTCGCTCGCGGCGCTGGCGCTGGCGCTGCGCTTCGTGCCCTACTCGGATGACGACGGGACGCTGAATGCAGGCTGGGCGGTGGTGATGGCGGCGTTCGGCCTGGTGGCGCTGGCGTCGAGCGTGTACCTGGTGCTGGTGCTGGAGATCCTGAAGTTCCGCCGCTTCCGCGAGCGTCAGCTGCGCCGCCAGGAGCTGTCACAGGCGGAGATCGACGAGGAGATCGAGCGCGAGGTGGAGACCGGGGAGTTCGACTCGGTCCCATCGCCGCGCTGAGACCTCAGAACAGGGTCGGCTGATCGGCAGGGGCGCGCGATGCCGGGCGGAGGGGGCGCCGCGAGCTCGAAGTCCGACTCGGGCGGCGGGCGCGCGATCTTGCGCCTGCCGGCTCCGCGCGCGAGCCGCGCGAGCCGCTCGTTCTCCGCACGGGGCAGGTAGGCGCCGCGCGCGTACAGGCGCTCGTAGCGTGGCACGAGGTCGGGGCGCTGGGACCGCAGCCAGTCGAAGAAGATCCCCCGCACCTCGCCGCGGAGGTGCAGGCCGATGCCGCCGATGCTGGTGGCACCCGCATCGGCCGCCAGCTCGAGGATCCGCTCGACCTGCTCGGGCGAGTCGTTGATGCCGGGCATGAGCGGCGCGATCAGGATCCCGCACGGGATGCCGGCCGCGACCAGCTCGGCCACGGCCTCCAGGCGGGCGCGCGGATGTGGCGTGCGCGGCTCGGTGGCCCGCCAGGCCTTCTCGTCGAGCGTGGGCACCGACAGGTTGGCGCTGATGCCCGGCACCGGACTTCATGAGCTCCATGTCGCGCAGCAGCAGCGGCGACTTGGTGAGCACAGAGGCCGGCGTGCCGGAGTCGCGCAGCGCCTCCCAGATCCCGGGCATGAGCTCGTAGCGGCCCTCGACCCACTGATACGGATCGGTGTTGGTGCCCATGGCCACGTGCTCGCGGCGCCAGGACGGTCGCTTGAGCTCGGCGCGCAGGACCTCCGGGACGTTGACCTTGACCACGATCTCGCGCTCGAAGTCGCGGCCGGCGTTGAGGTCCGAGGTACTTGTGGGTGGGCCGGGCGAAGCAATAGAGGCAGGCATGGCTGCAGCCCCTGTAGGGATTCACCGTCCAGCGGAACGGCATCCGCGATCGCTCGGGCACCTTGTTCAGCGCCGACTTGGCGCGCACTTCGTAGAAACGGGTGTCGAGCGCCTCGGGGGCGTCGAAGGTGCGGATCGGCGGCCGGCTCGCGGTATCCGGGCAGGGTGCGCCGGCCCTCTTCGGCGAGCTGTTGGCCGTCCCATCGCACGAACATATGTTCGCATATGCTGCCGACGGAAGGCGGCCCGCACCCGGGACTTGCCGATGCGCCTAGCCCCGCCGCTCCCCCCACAGCGTCGCCGTCAGGCTACGCGGCCCACCCCGATCGCGGTGCTCGCACAGGTAGATCCCCTGCCAGGTGCCAAGCACCAGCCGGCCGTCGCGCACGGGCAGCGTGAGCGACGGGCCCAGCAGCGACGCCTTCACATGGGCCGGCATGTCGTCGGGCCCCTCGAGGGTGTGCGTCCACAGCGACGATCGCTCCGGCACGGCCTCCGAGAACCAGGACTCGAAGTCGCGCCGCACGTCCGGGCTGGCGTTCTCGTTCAGCGTGAGCGAGGCGGAGGTGTGGAGGATCAGCAGGTGCAGGAGCCCGATCCCGACATCACCCAGATCGGGCACCCCGGCGAGCACGTCGCGGGTGACGAGGTGGAACCCGCGTGAACGGGCTTCGAGCTGGATTTCGTGCTGAGACCACATTGGCGCTATGCCGGGAGCGGACTTATATTGGCCGTGGAACGGATTCCAGGCGTGCCGATCCTGCCGAATCCGCCCGGTGGCCGCCGCCCCCGGTGCGACGTTTCCATGACAACTGTGAATAGGAGGACGATGGGGCCTCCCCTGCGCGAGCGCCTCGGCTGGCGCATATCGAGAGAGGCACACTCGCCCGTGCTCGACGGCGGCGCGGCCATGGCGCGCGCCGGTTTCTGGCTCGGGTCGGCCGGCGCGTCTGGTCGCCGTGCTGGCGCTCGTCCTGCCCCATTCCAGCGAGGTGGACGAGCTCGGGGGTGGCCGCCGCCGGCGCGCTGGCCATGTCGATCGCGCTGCTGGCACTGATCGGGTTCGACTCGCTCCCGCGGTGGGCGTTCCACGCGGGCACGGTGGCCGGCGGGGTGGCGGCCACCCTGGCGACCTACTTCTGGGGCGACGGCTCGCTGATCGGGCCGGTGCCCTACCTGTTTCCGGCGTTCTTCGCCTTCACTTTCTTCCCCGTCCCCGCGGCGCTGATCCACCTGGCGCTGATCGGCGCCATGTTCGCCATCGAGCTCGCGCTGCGCGACCCGGGTTACACGGCGGTGGCCGAATGGGCGGTCACGGTGGGCTCGCTGGCCGGCACCGGGCTGTTGCTCGCGGTCGTGCGCGATCGCCTCGGCAGGCGAATCTCCACGCTGGCGGTGGCGGCGCTGCGCGACCCACTCACCGGCCTGCTGAACCGCAAGGGGTTCGAGGACGCCTTCGACGTGGAGCTCGAGCGAGCGCGGCGGACCGAGCAGAGCATGAGCGTGATCGTGGGGGACCTGGACGGGTTCGGCGAGGCCGTGAACGACCGGCTCGGGCGCCCGGCGGGCGACGAGGCCCTGCGGCAGGTCGGGCTGCTGCTCGAGTCCACCAAGCGCAGCTGGGACCTTGCCGCGCGCGTGGGCGGTGAGGAGTTCGCCCTGCTCGCGCCGGACACCGACGAGCACGGCGCGTACATCCTGGCCGAGCGGGCGCGGGCGGCCATCGAGGAGACCTTCGAGGGGCCGGACTGGGCCCCGCTGACCGCCAGCTTCGGCGTCGTGAGCTTCCCCCTCCACGGCCAGACCGGCGCGGCGCTGCTGCAGGCGGCCGACCAGGCCCTGTACGCCGCCAAGCGGCTGGGTCGCAACCGCTCGGTGATCTCCAGCGCAGAGGTGCCGGGCATCCTCGGCCGCGGGCCCAGGCGGCGCGAGGAGGGCCACGTGGAGCTGGCCTCCCTGCTGTCGCTCGCCGAGGCGCTGGACGTGCGCGACGCCGGGAGCGCGAGCCACTGCCAGCGCGCGGGCCGCTATGCGGAGCTGATCGCGCGCGAGCTGGGACTGCCGCCGGCCGAGGTCGAACGGATCCGAATCGCGGGCATCCTGCACGACGTGGGACGGGTGGGCGTCCCGGACGAGCTGTTGGCCAAGGCCGGTCCGCTGAGCGAGCAGGAGTGGCGTTGGATGCGCTCCCATCCCGACGTTGGCGCTCGCATGCTCGCAGACCACGGACTACGCCGACATCGGCGAGTGGATCGGCGCCCACCACGAGCGCCCCGACGGCACCGGCTACCCGGCGGGCCGCCGGGCCGGCGAGGTGCCCCTGGAGGCGGGCATCCTGGCGGTGGCCGACGCGTATGAGGCCATGACGGCCCGCCGGCCCTACCGCACGGCCCTGGACCCCGAGGCGGCCGCCGAGGAGCTGCGCAGGGGCGCAGGGCGGCAGTTCGACCAGCGCGTGGTGGACGCCCTCCTGCGCGTGGTCTGACGCCTTTGCGCCCGCCTTTCGGCGAGCGTCCAGAGGCACCTCACCTCATATAGAGTCCGTCGCCCGCAGGGGATTTCCCGCCTTTGACGACGCACGCCCTGGATACAGCCCCACACCACGCCCGGCCCGGAGCGGGCCTGACCCTACTCCGCTACCTAGACCTCGTGGTGCTGGCGCTGGCCCTGCCGCTGTTCCTGGCGGCGGACCTGCCGCTGCTGGGCTACGCGCGTGGCCGCGGCGGCCTGGCTGCTCCAGCGCGGGATACAGGAGCTGGCCAACAGCCGCGCCCGGGCCTCGGACGACCCGCGCACCAGCGTCGGCGTGCTCGCCGGCTCGATGATCGCGCGCGGGTGGCTGGTGGCCGGCTCGATCTTCGCCGTCGGGATGCTCGGCGCCCGCGAGGACGGCCTGGCGGCGGCGATCCTCGAGCATCACCCTGTTCACGATCTTCTTCTCGACCCAGATGGTCGTCCGGCCCCTCGACGAGGCACGGCGCCGGGCATGAGCAGGCGCAACAAGATCCTGCTGATCGCCGGGGCTTCATCCTCGTGGCGGTCGTGATCAACCTCATCTTCCCGAGCGAGGGCAAGAACGAGGCCTTCCAGCCGCAGAACGAGTTCAAGCTCGACAACTGGATCGAGCTCGAAGCTCGGCCCGCTCGACATGAGCATCAACAAGGCCGTGTTCTACCTGTTCCTCGCGTGCGGCGCTGACCACCGCGGCGATGCTCTACATCGCCAACCGCATGGAGGACCGCCCGAACCGCGTCCAGACCGCCGTCGAGGTCGACCTACGACCTGACCCGCAACCAGATCACGCGGCAGCAACATGGACGACCCGATGGCGAAGAAGTGGTTCCCGTTCATCGCGACGCTGTTCTTCTTCATCCGGTTCTCGAACCTCATCGGCTACATCCCGCTGCCGACCAACACCGAGCACACCGTGGACGTGTTCGGCATCGACATGCCCACGTTCGCGATCTACGCCGCCACGGCCAACCTCTCGGTGCCGCTCGTGCTCACGCTCATCGTGTGGTTCTCCTACCACGTGGAGGGCATCCGGGCGAAGGGCTTCGTGCCCTACCTCAAGGGATGGGTGCCCGCCGGCGTCGAGGGGCCCGCGCGCGATCCCGATCTTCGTCATCGAGGTGATCTCGCACTTCGTCCGGATCATCTCGCTCTCGGTGCGGCTCTTCGCCAACATCCTCGCGGGCCACCTGCTGATCCTGTTCATGGGCGGCGGGCTCGTGGTGCTGCTCGGCGTCGCGGCCCTGGGCGTGTTCACGCTCCCGCTGGCGTCGCGCTTCTTCATGTTCGAGGTCGGGCTGATCGCCGGCGCTGCAGGCGTTCATCTTCGCCACGTTGACGTCCATCTACCTCGGCGCGGCCACGTCCGCCCATCACTAGGAGGAACACGACCCAAATGGACCTGTTCATACCGTTCGCCCAGGCCGAAGACGCCCAGGCCATCACCGACGCCGGCAAGGCGATCGCGCTCGGCGTCGGCGCCGGGATCGGCACCATCGGCCCCGGCATCGGCGTCGGCTACATCTTCGGCAAGGTGATCGAGTCGGTCACCCGTCAGCCCGAGATGCGCGAGGAGATCACGAGCATCCAGTGGCTCGGCTTCGCCCTGACCGAGGCGATCGTCTTCTACGCGTTCATCTTCGGCCTGATCGCCTTCTTCCTCTAGGCCGGTGGAGGCCCTCACCGACATCGCGGGCATCCTCGTCCTGGCGGCGGAGGAGGAGGAGGGGGGCAACTTCCTCGTCACGCCGGGCCTGGGGCTGATGCTCTGGACGCTGATCGCGTTCGGCATCACCTACTACGTGCTCAGCAAGCTCGCCTTCCCGCGCATCGACGAGGCGCTCGACAAGCGCCGCAAGGCCATCGACGAGTCGATCGAGTCGGCCGTGCGCACCAAGGAGGAGGCCGACCAGCTGCTCGAGGAGTACCGCGCGCGGCTGAAGGAGGCCCGCGAGCAGGCCGACGACATCGTGGCCCGCTCGCGACGGGCCGCCGACTCCCACCAGGAGGAGTCGAAGGTCGAGGCCAAGCGCTACCGCGAGGAGCTCATGGAGTCCACGCGGCGCGACATCGAGACCGAGACGCGCCGGGCGCTCGACGAGATCCGCAAGGAGGTGGCCGACCTGACGGTCATCGCCACGGAGAAGGTCACCCGCAAGTCGCTCGACGGCGACGACCACAGGCGGCTGATCGAGGAGGCGCTGGGCGAGGTCGACTTCTCGGCGCTCGCCGGTGACTCACCCGAGCGGCGGGGGAACGGCTCGCTAGTGGAGGAGATCGCCGAGGTCTACTCGCGCTCGCTGTTCGAGGCCGCCTCCGACGCGGGCGTGCTCGACCGCGTGCACGAGGAGCTCGGCCAGTTCGCCGACGCGCTCGACGGTGACGCCGACCTGCGGGTGTTCTTCTTCTCGCCCTACTTCTCCTCGCAGGAGAAGAAGGACGGGATCGCGCGGCTGATCGACGACGCCGACGAGCGCTTCGTGCGCTTCCTCGAGCTGCTGGCCGAGCGCCACCGGATGCCTGCCGTGTTCCGGATCCGGCGCGAGTTCGACAGCATGTGGCGCGAGGAGAACAAGCTGCTGCCGGTGACCCTCACGAGCGCGGTCGACCTGGACCCCGAGCTCGTGAGCGGCATCGGCGAGCGCATCGAGGAGCAGACCGGCCAGCGCGTGGAGCTGTCCAGCCGGGTCGACCCCGACGTGCTCGGCGGAATCGTGCTGCAGGTCGGCAACATGGTGCTGGACGCCAGCGTGCGCAACCGGCTCGAGAAACTGAGAAAGAGCGTGGCCAAGGCCGCGTAGAGAAAGGCGTGAGCTTCCCTACATGCAGATCAAGCCAGACGAGATCACCAGCATCCTCAAGAGCCGCATCGAGGGGCTCGACGACGGCGGCGCCGACCTCTCCGAGGTGGGCACCGTGCTCTCGATCGCCGACGGCATCTCGCGCGTGCACGGGCTGGACAACTGCATGTCGCTGGAGATGCTCGAGCTGCCGCACGACGTGACGGGCCTGGCGCTCAACCTCGAGTCCGACAACGTCGGCGCCGTGCTGTTCGGCGACTGGGACAAGATCGAGGAGGGCGACACGGTCAAGCGCACCGGCAAGCTGCTCGAGATCCCCGTGGGCGAGGAGCTGCTCGGCCGGATCGTGGACCCGCTCGGCCAGCCGCTGGACGGCAAGGGCGACATGAACACCACGCGAGACCCGCCCGGCGGAGTTCAAGGCGCCCGGCGTGGTGCAGCGCCAGCCCGTGATCGAGCCGATGCAGACGGGCATCAAGGCGATCGACTCCATGACCGCGATCGGCCGCGGGCAGCGCGAGCTGATCATCGGCGACCGCCAGACCGGCAAGACCGCGGTGGCGATCGACACGATCATCAACAACCGCGACTAGGACCTGATCTCGATCTACGTGGCCATCGGGCAGCGGATGTCGACGGTGGTGCAGGTGGCCGAGACGCTGGCCGACCACAACGCGATGGACAACACGATCATCGTGGCCGCCCCCGCCGACGAGGCGGCGCCGATCAAGTTCATGGCGCCCTACGCGGGCTGCGCGATGGGCGAGCACTTCCTCTACGACGGCCGGCACGCGCTGTGCATCTACGACGACCTGACCAAGCACGCGTTCGCGTACCGGCAGATGTCGCTGCTGCTGCGCCGCCCGCCGGGCCGCGAGGCCTACCCGGGCGACGTGTTCTACCTGCACTCCCGCCTGCTCGAGCGGGCGGTGAAGCTCAACGACGACCTCGGCGGCGGCTCGCTCACCGCGCTGCCGATCATCGAGACGCAGGCGGGCGACGTGTCGGCCTACATCCCGACCAACGTCATCTCGATCACCGACGGGCAGATCTTCCTCGAGGGCGACCTGTTCCGCTCCGGCGTCCGGCCGGCGATCAACGTGGGCATCTCGGTGTCGCGGGTGGGCGGCAACGCGCAGCCCAAGGCCATGAAGAAGGTGGCCGGCAAGCTGCGCCTGGAGCTGTCCCAGTACCGCGAGCTCGAGGCGTTCGCGCAGTTCGGCTCGGAGCTCGACGCCGAGACCCAGGCCACGCTGCGCCGCGGCGAGCGGCTGGTGGAGACGCTCAACCAGGACGAGCTCAAGCCGTGGAGCGCCGCCGACCAGGTGGCGGCCATCTACTCGGGCACCGGCGGCTACCTCGACCGGATCAAGGTCGAGCGCGATCCGCGACTTCCACGACAACTGCTCCAGCGGCTGCACTCCGAGCAGGCCGACCTGATGGAGAAGATCGGCGAGGGCGACTGGGACGACGACATCGAGGAGAAGCTCGGCAAGCAGATCGCCGACGCGATCGACGACTTCGGCCCCGACTTCGACGAGGAGCGGAACGCCGCTCGAGGAGGGCGAGTCGGACCGCATCAAGCTCGGAGGAGGAGCGCGCAGCGCCGGCACGCACGGCTGAGGATGAGGGCTCCGACGACGAGACGCTCGGAGGAGCAGGAGGAAGAGACGGCGGCGACCGCGTGAGCAGGCTCGGTCATCGGAGCTCGGTGTCAGTAACGCACGAAGCGAGAACCGAGGACCGAGCACCGAGACCCGAACGACTCCAACGCCTCGACCCTGATCAGCTCATGGCCACCCAGAAAGACGTCAAGAACCGCATCTCTTCTGTGAAGAACATCCAGAAGATCACGCGCGCCATGGAGATGGTCGCGGCGGCGCGGCTGCGCCGCGCCGAGCAGCGGATCGAGGCCCTGCGGCCCTACGCGCGGGCGATCCGGCGGATGACGCGCCGCACCGTCGAGGCGGCGGAGAACATCCCGAACCTGCCGCTGCTGGAGGAGCACGACGACGTGAAGCAAGGTCGGCCTGCTGCTGATCACCGGCGACCGCGGCCTGGCCGGCGCCTTCAACTCCCAGATCCTGCGCGCGGGCAACCGCCGCGCCCGGAGCTCCAGGGGAGGGCAAGGAGGTGGTCTGGTACGCGTCCGGGCGCCGCGGGCGTGTCCTCGCTCGCAGTTCCGCGGCCGCGAGGTGGCCGGCCAGTGGCAGGGCTTCACCGACCGGCCGGCGTTCTCCAACGCCCGCGACATCGCCGGCGACATCGCCACGCCACTACATCGACGGCGAGGTCGACCGCGTCGAGATCATCTTCAACGGCTACGTCTCGCCGCTCACCCAGATCGTGCGGACCGACGTGCTGCTGCCGCTGCAGGAGATGGCGCAGCTGGTGGCCGAGGCCGAGGAGGAGGGCGAGACGACGAGGAGGTCGCGCCCGACGAGGAGTCGGCCACCGATCAGAGCCGCGCGCTGTGGCTCTACGAGCCCGACCCCGAGGAGATCCTCCAGCGCCTGGTCCCGGACTTCATCGAGATCACCATCTTCAGGGCGCTGCTGGAGTCCACCGCGTCCGAGCACGGCGCGCGCATGACCGCCATGCGCAACGCGCAGGAGAACGCCAGCGACATGATCGACGACCTGACGCTCGAGATGAACCGCCAGCGCCAGGCGGAGATCACCCAGGAGATCATGGAAGTGGTCGCCGGGGCCGAAGGCCTCAGCTGACCAAGGAGAAGACTTGAACGTGGAAGCATCGACCACAGAGACCCGCAGCGACGACGTCCGAGAACGGCGCGATCGGGCGCGTCGAGGAGATCACCGGCGTGGTGATCGAGGCCGTGTTCGAGCAGGACCACCTGCCCGAGATCTACAACGCGCTCGAGACCGAGATCCCGGCCGCGGAGGAGGGCGGCGAGCCCACCAAGCTCGTGGTGGAGGTGCAGCAGCACCTGGGCGACGACCGCGTGCGCTGCGTGGCCATGGACGCCACCGACGGCCTCAGCCGCGGCGCCGAGATCCGCGACACCGGCGGCCCGATCACCGTGCCCGTGGGCAAGGGCACGCTCGGCCGGATCTTCAACCTGCTCGGCGACCCGATCGACAACGCCGGCGAGGTCGAGTACGAGGAGCGCTGGCCGATCCACCGCGACGCCCCGAGCGTGGAGAACCTCACGCCCACGCGCGAGATCTTCGAGACCGGCATCAAGGTCGTCGACCTGCTGGCCCCGTACGCCAAGGGCGGCAAGGTCGGCCTGTTCGGCGGCGCCGGCGTGGGCAAGACGGTGCTGATCCAGGAGCTGATCAACAACCTCGCCCAGGAGCACGGCGGCCTGTCGGCCTTCTGCGGCGTGGGCGAGCGCTCGCGCGAGGGCAACGACCTCTGGCTCGAGATGACCGAGTCGGGCGTGATCGACAAGACGATGCTCGTGTTCGGCCAGATGAACGAGCCGCCCGGCGCGCGCATGCGCGTCGCGCTGTCCGGCCTGACGATGGCGGAGTACTTCCGCGACCAGGGCGGCCAGGACGTGCTGCTCTTCATCGACAACATCTTCCGCTTCGTGCAGGCGGGCTCCGAGGTCTCGGCGCTGCTCGGGCCGCATGCCGTCGCAGGTGGGCTACCAGCCCACGCTGGAGACCGAGATGGGCCAGCTCCAGGAGCGGATCACCTCGACCCGCAAGGGCTCGGTCACCTCGATCCAGGCCATCTACGTGCCGGCCGACGACCTCACCGACCCGGCGCCGGCGTCGGTGTTCGCGCACCTCAACGCCACCACCACGCTGTCGCGGTCGATCTCCGAGAAGGGCATCTACCCGGCGGTCGACCCGCTGGACTCGACCTCCACGATCCTCAAGCCGGACATCGTGGGCGAGGAGCACTACCGGGTGGCCACCCAGGTCCAGGAGATCCTGCAGCGCTACAAGGAGCTGCAGGACATCATCGCCATCCTCGGCATCGACGAGCTGTCCGACGAGGACAAGCAGGTGGTGCAGCGCGCGCGCAAGGTCGAGCGCTTCCTGTCCCAGCCGTTCCACGTGGCCGAGGCGTTCACCGGCACCCCGGGCATGTACGTGTCGGTCGAGGACACCGTGCGCTCGTTCAAGGAGATCGTGGACGGCGAGCACGACGACCTGCCCGAGCGCGCCTTCTACATGAAGGGCTCCATCGACGAGGTCCGCGAGGACGCGAGTAGGCCGATGGCCCGCACCACGTTCCCGGTCGAGGTCCTCACGCCCGAGGGCCAGGTGTTCGAGGGCGAGGTCGAGATGGTCTCCACCCGCACCGCCACCGGCTCGATCGGCGTGCTGGCCAACCACGCGCCGCTGATGGCGATGCTCGAGCCGACCGAGCTGAAGCTCTACGAGTCCGGCTCGGAGAACCCCGGCAGCGCCGAGATCGAGCGCTTCGCCCAGGGCGAGGGCTACCTCCAGGTGGTCGACAACTCGGCGCTGCTGATCGTGGAGGACGCGATCAAGCCGGAGGAGCTCGACCGCTCGCGCGCTGGAGTCGCGCCTCAAGGAGGCCGCAGGAGCTCGCTGGAGAGCGCCGAGGAGGACAGCGAGGAGGAGCGCCGCCACCGCCGCGAGATCGCCCGCGCCGAGGCGTTCCTCGCCATCGACGGCGACGGCTCGGGCTAGCCGTCGGGCAGCCCGGCGCGCCGGGCCTTCGGGGATGATCAGGCCTATGCAGCGCCGTTCCGTGACATCCGGCCTGCTCGCGTCAGGCCTTGCCGTGGCAAGCGGTCACAGCCGCGATCTTCGGGCTGCGCGAGGCGGTGCCGGTGCTCTCCACGGGGGTCGTCTACCTGCTCGCCGTGCTGGTCGTGTCCGCCTACTGGGGCCTCTGGCTCGGCCTCCTCACCGCGTTCCTCAGCGCGGCGGCGTTCAACTTCTTCCACATCCCTCCGACCGGCGAGTTCACGATCGCCGACGGCGAGAACTGGGTCGCGCTCGGCTGTCTTCTTCGTGGCGGCCGTGGCGATCAGCTCGCTGGCGGAGCTGGCCCGCGCGCGTGCCGAGGAGGCCGAGCGGCGCAGTCGCGAGGCGGATCTGTCCGCCGAGATGGCCCGCCTGCTGCTCGGCGGGGCGAGCACCGAGCGACGCGCTGCGCAGCCGTCGGCCAGCGCGATCGCCGCGGCCTACGGGCTGCCCTCGGTGTCGATCGAGCTGGCGTGGGTCGGCGGAGACGACCGCCGCCGCGCGCTGCCGCTGCTGGTGGACGGCCAGCGCGCGGGCACGCTGCTGGTCCCGCAGGACACCGGCTCGGACACCCTCGAGCGGCATTCAGGACCGCGTGGTGCCCGCGCTCGAGGCGCTGATCGGCGCCGCCCGCAAGCGCGAGGAGCTGGAGGCGCAGGTGATCGAGACCAAGGCGCTGCGGCGCTCGAACGTGGTGAAGACCACGCTGCTGCGATCGGTCTCCCACGACCTCCGCTCGCCGCTCACCGCGATCACCACCGCGGCCGGGCGGGCTGGCGTCGGACACCCTCACCGATGCCGAGCGCCGCGAGCTGGCTCGGTGATCGCGCGTCGAGAGCGCCCGGCTCTCGCAGCTCGTCGACAACCTGCTCGACCTCTCGCGACTGCAGAGCGGCGCGGCCGAGCCCCACAGCGACTGGTGCTCGGTCGACGAGCTGGTGGCGGCGCGCGGCCGAATCGGTCGACGCCCCGCCGGGTGGATTCGACGTGTCGCTCGACCCCGACCTGCCCCTGATCCAGGCGGACGCCGGACAGCTCGAGCGCGCGCTCGCGAATGTGCTCGGCAACGCCGAGCCGGTTCGCCGGCGACGACCCTGTGGCGGTCCGCGCGAGCGTGGCGGGGCGGTTCATCACGCTGCGCGTGAGCGATCACGGGCCGGGCATCCCGAAGGAGGAGCTGGAGCGCGTCTTCGAGCCGTTCCACCGCTCCCGCGAGCGCGGCGAGGCCGGCTCGGGTCTGGGTCTGGCGATCGCGCGCGGGTTCGTCGAGGCCAACGGCGGCCGCCTCCGCGCCGAGTCGCTGCCCGGGCAAGGCACCACGTTCGTGTTCCAGCTCCCGGTGCCCGCGGAGGCGCCCGGTGGCGCGATGACGGCGGCACGCAGGATCCTGGTCTGCGACGACGAGCCGCAGATCCTGCGTGCGCTGAAGGTGATCCTGCGCGACGCCGGCTTCGAGGTCGTTGCCACCGCCACCGCCGAGGAGGCGCTCGACGCCGTGGCGGTGCGGCCGCCCGACGCGGCCATCATCGACCTGATCCTGCCCGACGGCGACGGCATCGAGGTCTGCCGCTCGATCCGCGAATGGAGCGAGATGCCGATCCTGGTGCTCTCGGCGGTGGGGGAGGAGCCCGAGAAGGTGCGCGCGCTCGACGCCGGCGCGGACGACTACGTGACCAAGCCGTTCGGCCCGTCCGAGCTGATCGCCCGGCTGAACGCCGCCCTGCGGCGCGCGCAGGCGGCCGAGGATGCGCGCGCCCTGACCGTCGACGGGCTGGAGATCGACCTCGCCGCGCGCAAGGTCACGCCGCGACGGGGAGGAGGTCCACCTGACCCCGACCGAGTACGACCTGCTGCGCGTGCTGGCTCGCAACCGCGGCCGCCTGATCACCCACCGGGCGCTGCTCACGGAGGTCTGGGGTCGGGCCTGGGAGCCGACACCCAGACGCTGCGGGTCGCACATCGCGAACCTGCGCCGCAAGATCGAGCCCGACCCGGCCACGCCCCGCTACATCCGCACCGACCCGGGCGTGGGCTACCGATTCGCCGCTCAGCGGCCTTAACGACATCTTGATGGCGCCCGCTGCGCATCTTCACGCGGGCTTGACGGGCCGGGGCGCACACTTGGCTCATGTCCTCCGGATGCGCATCCTCACCCCGTCGATCGCGTGGCTTCGCCGCAGCTCGCTCGACCGCCGGATCGCCGCACGGCGCATCGCCCCGACGAGGCCCCGGCAGCTGGCGCTCGGCGCGCCGAGCAGCTCAGCCTCCCGCGCGCTGCCGAAGGGCCTCGCTCCAGCGTTCTGCGCGAGCTGATTCCGCCGGCCGAGCAGCCGCCACGCGGTCGTTCTCCTCGTCGATCGCCGCTTCAGCGCCGCGAGATACTCGCCGCGCGGACGCTGCTCGAGCAGCTCGCCGGCTGACCTCGATGAGCCGAGGGCCGGTGTCCGCGCGCGGCGTGGCGCTGATCGAGCGAGCTGCTCACCGACGGGCGCTCGCCCTTCTACATGCCCACCCCGAGGGCGCACTCGAGGAGGCCGCTGCGCCAGGCCCGCGCGGCGCTCCTCCTGGCCTGACGTGGACCTCGTCTCGATCGCCATCGCGCTGGTCTTCTTCGCGCTGGCCTACCTCTGATCGACCGGCCTGGAGCGGGTTTGAGCGCCGCCGAGCTGTTCGGGCTGATCGTCTCCGTGGCCCTGTTGGCCTACCTGGGCTACGCGCTGCTGCGCGGCGAGAACCTCTAGATGACCGCGCAGGGCTGGCTGCAGATCGCGCTCTACTGCGCGGCGCTCACCGCGCTCACGCCGCTGATCGGCGCGTACATGTCCCGCGTCTTCCGCGGCGAACGCGTGCTGCTCACGCCCGTCGTCGGGCCGCTCGAGCGGCTCACCTACCGGGCGATCCGCACGCAATCCCGAGCGGGGCCAGGACTGGCGCGCCTACGCGAAGAGCGACCTGGTCTTCAGCGCCTTCTTCTGGCTGCTGCTCTACCTGATCCTGCGCACGCAGGGCATCCACCCGTTCAACCCCGAGGGCTTCGACTCGGGCACCTGGGACGTGACCTTCAACACCACGTCCTCGTTCGTCTCCAACACCAACTGGCAGTTCTACGCCGGCGAGGGCGACGCTCTCCTACTTCTCGCCAGATGACCGGCCTGGCGGTGCAGAACTTCGTGTCGGCGGCGGTCGGCATCGCGGTCTGCATCGCGGTCTGATCCGCGGCTTCGCCTGCGCGCGGCACCGGCCGAGCTCGGCAACTTCTGGCAGGACCTGGTCGGGCGCTGCTCTACGTCCTGCTGCCGCTCTCGTTCGTGGTCGCGCTGGTCTTCGTCTCGCAGGGCGCGATCCAGACGCTGGGCGACTACGTGACCTATGCCACCGTCACGGGCGGCGAGCAGACGCTGGCGCTGGGGCCCGGTGGCGTCCCAGGAGGCGATCAAGCTGCTCGGCACCAACGGCGGCGGCTTCTTCAACGTGAACAGCTCGATGCCGTTCGAGAACCCGTCGGGGCTCGTCGAACTTCGTCCAGATGCTGATGATCCTGCTGATCCCGGCGGGGCTGACGGCCACGTTCGGGCGGATGGTGGGCAACCGCCGCCAGGGCTGGGCGATCTACGGCGCGATGTTCACGATGTTCATCGTCGCCGTGGCGGTGGTCTACATCGCCGAGACGCACGGCTCGCCGGCCGCAGGACGCCGGCAGGCCTCGCCGGCGGCAACCTCGAGGGCAAGGAGGTGCGCTTCGGCCAGGCCAACAGCGCGCTGTTCACCGTGATCACGACCGCCGCGTCATGCGGCGCGGTCACCTCCGCGCACGACTCGCTCACCGGCATCGGCGGGCGTCGTCCCGCTGTTCAACATGGGCACCGGCGAGGTCGATCTTCGGCGGGGTCGGCTCCGGGCCTCTACGGGATGCTGCTGTTCGTCCTCCTCGCGGTGTTCATCGCGGGCCTGATGGTGGGCCGCACGCCCGAGTACCTCGGCAAGAAGATCGAGGCGCGCGAGGTCAAGCTCGTGATGATCGGGACGCTGGCGGTGCCGCTCATGGTGCCTGTTCGCCACGGCGCTGGCGGTCGCCACGAAGTACGGCGCGCCGTCGATCTACAACCCCGGGCCCGCAGGGCTTCTCCGAGACCCTCTACGCCTACACCTCGCAGGCGCAACAACAACGGCTCCGCCTTCGCCGGCTTCACGGGCTACGTGCAGCCCAACTCGCCCGGCAACGTGGGTGCCTTCGGCATCACCTTCGCCGACCTGCTCGGCGGCGTCGCGATGCTCGTTCGGACGGTTCGTGCCGCTGGTGGTCGCGCTCGCGGTGGCCGGCGCGCTGGCGGGCAAGAAGGTCGCCCCGGTCAGCGCCGGGACGTTCCGCACCGACTCGCCCACCTTCGTGGTCCTCCTGATCGCGCGTGATCGTGATCGTGGCCGCGCTGACCCTGTTCCCCGCCTTCCTGCTCGGCCCGATCGTGCAGGGCCTCACCGACCAGCTCTTCTAGGACATGCGCAAGGACATCGTCACATCGCTGCTCGCAGTCGTCGTGCTCACCGCTCGTGTTCGGGCTGGCCTACCCGCTGGCCATCACCGCGGTGTCCGCAGGTCGCCTTCCCGAACAAGTCCGACGGCTCCCGGATCGAGCGCGACGGCAAGGTCGTGGGCTCGCGCGTGATCGGCCAGGACTTCAGGAGCCCGTGCTGGGCCCGGACGGCAAGCAGAAAAAGGACGAGGGCGAGCCCGTCTTCGAGCCCGACCTGCGCTACTTCCAGCCGCGCCCGTCGGTCACCGGCTACGACGCCTCCTACACCTACTTCAACAACCTCGGGCCCAACAACAAGGAGCTCGCGCGACCTGTTCGAGGACGAACCTGGCGGCCTACCTGGAGCGCGAGCGGCCCCGAGCCCCGGCCTGCACCGGGCGACGTGCCCGAGGACGCCGTGCAGACCACGGCGTCCGGCGTCGACCCGCACATCTCCGAGGACAACGCGCGGATCCAGGCCCGCCGCGTGGCCGAGCAGCGCAACCTGCCGCTCGAGCGCGTGGAGGAGCTGATCGACGAGCACACCGACGGCCGCTCGCTCGGCGTGCTCGGCGAGCCGGGCGTGAACGTCCTCGAGCTGAACCTGGCGCTCGACGAGGAGGGCCGATGAGCTCCGCGCCGATTCGTAACCCGGCCGGTCCGGTGCGCTGTTCGACGCCGAGATCCTGCGGCCGGCGCTGGTCGAGAGCCTGCGCAAGCTCGACCCGCGCCACGTGGTGCGCAACCCGGTGATGTTCGTGGTCGAGGTCGGCGCGCTCATCACCACGGTCGGCTGGCTGATCCAGGTCTTCGGCGGAGAGCCGCTCGGCGGCGGCGACGAGCCGGCCTGGTTCACCTTCACGGTGGCGGTGTGGCTGTGGCTCACGGTGGTCTTCGGCAACCTCGCCGAGGCGCTCGCGGAGGGCCGCGGCAAGGCCCAGGCCGCCTCCCTTCGTGCGATGCGCACCGAGACGGTCGCCCGGCTGCGCGACGGCGGCGAGAAGCCCGCGTCCGAGCTGGCCAAGGGCGACGTGGTGGTGGTCGAGGCGGGCGAGCTGATCCCCGGCGACGGCACCGTGATCGAGGGCATCGCGTCCGTGGACGAGTCCGCGATCACCGGCGAGTCCGCCCCGGTCGTGCGCGAGTCCGGCGGCGACCGCAGCGCGGTACGGGCGGCACGCGCGTCCTGTCCGACCGCATCGTGGTCGAGATCACCCAGGAGCCCGGGCAAGAGCTTCCTCGACCAGATGATCGCGCTCGTGGAGGGCGCCGAGCGGCGCAAGACCCCGAACGAGATCGCGCTCGGCATCCTCCTCGCGGGCCTCACGATCGTGTTCCTGGCGGTGGTGGTCAGCCTGCGCCCGTTCGCCGAGTTCGCGTCCACCGAGGCGTCGATCGCCACGCTGATCGCGCTGCTGGTCTCGCTGATCCCCACCACGATCGGCGCGCTGCTGTCGGCGATCGGCATCGCCGGGATGGACCGCCTGGTGCGCCGCAACGTGCTGGCGCTGTCCGGGCGCGCGGTCGAGGCCTCCGGCGACGTCGACGTGCTGCTGCTGGACAAGACCGGCACGATCACGCTCGGCAACCGCGAGGCCACCGAGCTGATCCCGATGCCGGGCGTGACCGAGGGCGAGCTCGCCGAGGTGGCTCAGTTCGCCTCCCTGGCCGACGAGACGCCCGAGGGTCGCTCGATCGTGGTGCTGGCCAAGCAGTACGGCATCCGCGAGCGCGAGCTGGACCCGCGCACCACCCACTTCGTGCCCTTCAGCGCCCAGACGCGCATGAGCGGCGTGGATCTCGACGGCTCGAGCCTGCGCAAGGGCGCAGGCGACGCCGTCGTCGACTTCATCGAGGCCCAGGGGGGCCAGGCGCCGCCCGAGCTCGCCGACCGAGCTCGACCGCATCGGCCGCGAGGGCGGCACCCCGCTGGCCGTCGCGCGCGACAGCCAGGTGCTGGGCGTCATCTACCTCAAGGACGTCGTCAAGGAGGGGATGTCGCGCCCGCTTCGACGCAGCTGCGCAGCATGGGCATCCGCACCGTCATGGTCACCGGCGACAACCGCCTGACCGCCGCCAAGATCGCCGAGGAGGCGCGGGGTGGACGACTTCCTGCCCGAGGCCACCCCCGAGCAGAAGCTGGAGCTGATCCGCAAGGAGCAGTCCGAGGGCCGTCTGGTGGCGATGGCGGGCGACGGCACCAACGACGCGCCGGCGCTCGCGCAGTCCGACGTCGGCGTGGCGATGAACACGGGCACCCAGGCCGCCCGCGAGGCGGGCAACATGGTGGACCTCGACTCCAACCCGACGAAGCTGATCGAGATCGTCGAGATCGGCAAGCAGCTGCTGATCACGCGCGGCGCGCTCACCACGTTCTCGATCGCCAACGACGTGGCCAAGTACTTCGCGATCCTGCCGGCGATCTTCGCCGCCAGCTACGCCGCCGCGGGCGAGACCGAGGGCCCGCTCGACGCGCTTAACGTGATGGCCCTCGGCACCCCCGAGTCGGCGATCATCTCCGCGATCGTCTTCAACGCGCTGATCATCCCGGCGCTCGTGCCGCTCGCGCTGCGCGGCGTCGCGTACAGGCCGATCGGCGCCACGGCGCTGCTGCGCCGCAACATGCTCGTCTTCGGCCTCGGCGGGCTGATCGCGCCGTTCGTGGGCATCAAGCTGCTCGATCTCGTGATCCACAACCTGCTCGGCGCCTGAGCCGCGGCGAGAATGCGGCCATGGCAGCCGAGCGGCCGCGGGCGGTACAAGGTCTTCCTCGGCATGGCGGCGGGGGTCGGCAAGACCTACCGCATGCTCCAGGAGGGGCGGGCCGAGGCGGCCGCCGGTCGCGACGTCGTGGTGCCTACCTGGAGCCGCACGACCGCCCCGAGACCGCCGCACAGGCGGAGGGGCTCGAGCAGCTGCCGCGGCGCAAGGTCGAGTACCGCGGCACGACGATCGAGGAGATGGACCTGCCGGCGATCTTCCAGCGCGCGCCCGAGCTGTGCCTGATCGACGAGCTGGCGCACACCAACGCGCCCGGGCACCGAGCACCGCAAGCGCTACGAGGACATCGAGGACGTGCTCGACGCCGGCATCGACGTGTTCTCCACCGTGAACGTGCAGCACCTCGAGAGCCTCAACGACCGCATCTTCGAGCTCACGGGCGTGCGCGTGCGCGAGACGTTCCCCGACTCGGTGCTCGCCAGCGCCGACGAGGTCGTGCTGATCGACCTCACGCCCGAGGCGCTGATCCAGCGCCTGCGCGAGGGCAAGGTGTACCCGGCCGAGCGGGTGCCGAAGGCGCTGAACAGCTTCTTCCGGGTCGAGAACCTCGCGACCCTGCGCGAGGTGGCGCTGCGCGAGGTGGCGGAGGAGGTGGAGGCCAAGCGCACCGCGTGCCGGAGGCGGTGGGCACCCGCGAGGACATCCGCGCCCGAGGACGCGCCGGGCGCCGTGCGCGAGCGGCTGCTGGCGCTGGTCACGCCCAGCGCGCACTCGCGGCGGCTGGTCCGGCGCGCGTCGACGCTCCGCCCAGCGGCTGGGCGGCCGAGCTCGACCTGCTCTACGTGGCCAAGCCGGGCGAGGCGCTGCAGGGCGAGGAGCGCGAGGGGCTCGAGGCGCTGCGCAGCCTCGCCACGGTGCTCGGCGCCGAGCTGCTGGTGGAGGAGGGCGACGAGCTGGCCGAGGTGGCCGGCCGCGTGGCGCGCGAGCGCGGAACCACCTACGTGATGATCGGCCGGCCCCGAGCGCCGCGGCGGGCTGGGGCGCCTGGGCGAGCCGCTGCCCATGAGGCTCATACGCGAGCTGCCGGGGATCGACCTGCGAATCCTCGCCGACCCTCAGGAACGGGAAGGCGGACGAGAGCTAGATCGACTGGGCGCAGACCTTCGCGGGGCGAACCACGACCGACACGGTGGTTTGCCTACGCCGCTCGCGGAGTTACTGCTCGACGCTCGGCTTGGCGTCGCCGTAGGGCTCGTCGCGGTCGCGTACCGCCTCGGTCCAGCCCGCCTCCGCCGCGCGCGCCTGGAAGCCGTAGCCCTCGGGCGTGTGGCGCGCGATGCCGTCGAAGAACGTGCCCAGTACCTGGGTGGCGTGCAGGCCCTGCGCATACAGGGCCTGATTGACCATCAGCTTCATCATCACCAACTGGTTCACGGGCGTGAGCGCGATGCGGTGCAGGAGCTCGTCGAAGCGGGCGTCCAGCTCGGCGGCCGGCGGCGCGCAGAGGGCAAGGCCCCACTCGTAGGCGCGCTTTCCGTCGATCAAGTCGCCGGTGAACAGCAGGTCCTTCGCCCGTGCCGGGCCGATCCGGTGCGCCCACATGGCCGACGTGGGCACGCCCCACGCGCGGGCGGGCGGGTAGCCGATGCGGGCGTCCTCGGCGATGACCAGCAGGTCGGCGCACAGGGCCATGTCCGTGCCGCCCGCCACGCAGAATCCGTGCACCTTGCACACCACCGGCTTGTCCGAGTGGAACAGCGACATGAAGCCGCGCAGGTTGCGGCTCATCATCTGGTAGTCCACGACCGGGTCCCAGGTGCGCGACGGGTCGTGGTTGGCGGCCATGACCGCGGGGTCCACCGGCGAGCCGGGGGCGGCGGCCGCCGTCGCCTCGGTGCCCGCCAGGCCCTCCGCGGACTGCACCAGGTCGTAGCCGCCGCAGAAGCCCTTTCCGTTGCCGGCCAGGGCGATCACGTGGATCGTAGGGGTCGAGGTTGGCCCGCTCCACGCTCTCGGCCAGTTCGACGGGCATCGCCGGCGTGATGCCATTGCCGCGCTCGGGGCGGTCCAGCGTGATCCTGGCGACCGGCCCGTCGGCCTCGTAGGTGAGCGTCTCCATCAGTGCGGAGCCTAGTTTCGTCGCCCGGATGCTAATGTCTGCTCGAGGCCGGAAGCCCTGGGGGACGAGTGCTCAGCACGCCGGACAGCCTCGGCAGGTCCTCCTGGACGGCCGCCACTGCGCCCCGAGCGTGCAACCGTGGTCGCCCACGGGCAGCTCCGGCGGGGACGCGCTTCACCCAGCGAGGCGATGGTCGCCACCGCCTTCGATCCCAGCTCCTCGCGACCATGGCCGGGCGTCTACACCGGGCGCTGCGTCTCCTGACCTTGACCCGGCTTGGCACCTTCTGGCCGGCGGCGACCCTGGCGTGCCCGCCAGCTGCTCGGTCTCGGCGAGCGGCGCGCACCTGCGCGGACCTAACCCGGCGCTGGGAGGGTCACGCAGTCGAGGCTGCGCTGCCGCGTGCACGTGTGCAGACCGCTTGACGGAGTCACGCCGGACGCTACGCCGGGCCGCGGAGACGTGGTCGAGGCGCAGGGATTCCGCCGTTGGCGCTTCGCCTGTGCTATGCAGGCCTCCGATCGCAACGCCGCCTCGGGCGTCCCGAGCCACCTCGGCGGCGGTGGACGCGAGGCGCGACAAGAGCTCCACCTGTCAACGCAGTGTCGTTTCGGTCTGGCGACGCCGGCAGAAGTCCCGATCACCAACCTACCCGGCATCGCTCAACGGTGGTGGCTATGTCCTCTCCGGGACGCTTCAGCCGCCGGCGAAACCCTCCCGATCCACGGTGAACGGATTCCGATCCAACGTCGCCCAGGACTTCGTGGTGACGACGCACGGTCACGCGGTCACGTCGAGGGAGGAGAGCGAGCGAGTTGGCTGGCGCCGGTTCGGCTTCAAGAAGCAGGGTGCGTGCCTCGGGTCGCTGTCCCTTCGCAGCGTTCACGCGCTCGGCACGCGCGTCACGATCGCCGTGCGCGTCGATCGCCGGCCGGCAGCGTGCCGAACGCGCGGCCGCCCTCGCCGCCGAGCCGCGACGGCGCAGAAGGCGTCCGACGACCCCGGCGGGGCGTCTCGCGCACCAGCAGCGAGCCCTGGAGCGCCAGCCCCAGCTCCTCGACCGTCGCGCGCGCCGACCAACTGCGGGTCATCTCGCCGGAGCCGAGGCCGGCCACGCGACTCCTTGAGCCGCCCGTGGGCGTCCAGGTGCGCGTTGGCGCCGGCCGCCGACTCGATCTCGGCGAGCAAGGCCGGGCAGCCCCTCCGGCTCCTTGGCCATCGCGCGCAGCACGTCCAGCGCGGCCACGTTGCCCGAGCCCTCCCAGATCGAGTTGAGCGGGGAGTCGCGCAGCAGCCGCGGCATCCCCGACTCCTCCACGTAGCCGTTGCCACCCAGGCACTCCAGCGCCTCGACGGCGTGCTGGGGCGCCCGCTTGCAGATCCAGTACTTCGACACCGCCGTGGCGAAGCGCCGGAACGGCGCCGTCGTCCTCGTCGTAGGCGCGCGCGATCCGCATCGCGGTGGCGGTGGCGGCCTCGGACTCGAGCGCCAGGTCGGCCAGCACGTTCTGCATCGCCGGCTGCTCTGCCAGCGTGCGGCCGAATGCCGACCGGTGGCGGGCGTGATGGACGGCCTGGACGGTGCCCCAGCGGATCCCGGCCGCGGAGCCGATCAGGCAGTCGAGCCGTGTGTGGTTGACCATCCGGATGATGGTGGGCACGCCGCGCCCCTCCTCGCCCACCAGTCGCCCGCGCACGCCGCGGAACTCGACCTCCGACGACGGCAGCGAGCGCGTGCCCAGCTTGTCCTTGAGGCGCTGGACACAGAAGCCGGGGTCGGCGCCCTCGATGAGGAAGCACGACAGCCCCGCGGGGGCCTGCGCGAGGGTCAGGAAGACGTCGCACGGGGGGTAGGAGCAGAACCACTTGTGCCCCGTGAGCTCGTAGTCGCCGTCGGACAGGGGCTCGGCGCGCGTGATGTTGGCCCGCACGTCGGAGCCGCCCTGCTTCTCGGTCATCGCCATGCCGGCCAGCGCGCCGCCCTCGTAGTCGGCCGAGGTCAGTCGCGGCTCCCACTCGGCGGCCAGGTCCGGGTTCGCGCGCAGTGCCGGGATCACGGAGTAGGTCATGGAGACGGGGCACATCACGCCGGAGTTCACCTGGCTCCACACGTACATCAGCGCGGCCCGCACGGTGTGCCCGCCGGCGCGCGTGCCGGGGGCCGCGCCGCCGTTGGTGCCGTCCGGCGCAGGGCGCCATGGCAGCGCGTGGATCTCGCGCTCGATCGCCTCGCGCAGCAGCCAATGCCACGAGGGGTCCAGATCGACCTCGTCGATGCGGTTGCCGTAGCGGTCGTGGGTGCGCAGCACCGGCTCGTTGCGCTCGCAGCGCTCGGAGTGCTCCAGGGCCTCGACGCTGCCCGCCAGGCGACCCGTGTCGCGCAGCCGCTCGGCGCCCCAGGCCCCGCCCTCGCGCTCGAGGGCCTCGCCCAGGGGAAGGTCGGCCTCGAAGACGTTGTAGGGCGCGATCGGGGGCGCCTGGTTCAGGACGTCATGCGTGCTGCGGTCGAGCACCGTCACGGGAGATCTCCTTGGTGGGTATGGCGCCCAGGCAGAACTGGACGAGGGTTGCGATCAGGGCTTCGCGGCGCCGCTCGCGGCGCGACAGCGGGCCGACGAGCGCCTCGCCGAGCGCGCCCACGAGCGCGGCGGCCACGGTGCGGGTGTCGTGCGGCTCGAGCTCGCCCGCGGCCACGCCGTCGTCGAGCGCGGCGGCGAACACGTCGCGGTATCCGCGCCGGAGGCGCAGGCGCTGGCTTTCCACCGCCGGGTCCACGGGCTCCGCGATCTGGGCGTAGGCCAGCACGGGGCCGGCCAGCGCGCGGCGACAGAACGCCTCCACGCCGGCCGCGCAACGCTCCGCGGCTGGGCGCCCGTCGGGCGCCGTGACCTCGGCGACCACGTCCAGCTCGCGCTGGGCGGCGGTGCTGAAGACCTCGGCGAACAGGTCGGCCTTGGAGGGGAAGTGGCGGTAGACGGTGCCCACGGCCACCTCGGCCCGCCCCGCGACGGCATTCACCGTGGCGGAGGAATAGCCACCCTCGGCGACCTGTGCGAGCGCGGCGGCGGCGATGCGCTCCCGGGCGGCCTGCCGGCGCGCGGCGGTCTGCTCGGTCTGGCGGTAGGCCATGGGCAAGAAGTGAACCACGATTCACACCTTCGCGCAAGGCCCAGATGACAGCGGCGGCCGCCCCGGGGCGCCCTAGCGCTTGCGCAGGCAGCTCGTGGCCACGGCGCCCTTGCGGCGGCAGCGCTCGAGCCTGAGCGCCGCGGAGCGGAAGGCGGCCAGTGCCGGCTTGGAAACCACCGCGCCGGCTACGTCGAACCGGCGCAGGCCGGAGAACCTGAACGTGAACACCCCGCGTTGCTCGCGCCCGATCCACGTGTTGTGGAAGATGGCCCTCAGGCGCAGTTGCTTGCGGTACTTCGCCAGCAACGGCAGGGCCTGGCGCAGGCGCCTGGCCTGGCCCGCCTCGGTGGTCTCGAATCCGTAGATCTGGGTCTTGCCACGCGACGACGGGAAGCCAAACTCGGTGACCAGCATGGGCTTGCGGCGGTCGCCGTAGCGCCGCATCGTGCGCCGCACGAGCCGCAGGATCGTGACGAGGCCCGGCGGCTTGGCCGTGTACGGGTGGATGGCCACGACGTCGAAGAGCCGCCGGGCGCCGCGACGGCGGTAGATCTGCCGGAGGTCCCTCCAGCTCTGGTTGGGGAGCCCGGCCAGCACGACGCGAGCGCGCTTGTCCTTGCGCCGGATCGCCGCGGACGCCGGCCGCAGCAGGCTCACATACCCCGGTGCCCAGGTGCGGTCCACCCAGGAGGTCCTGAGGTTGGGCTCGTTCCAGACCTGCCAGTCGCGAATGGTCACCCGCGGCAGCCCCGGGTTCTCGCGCCAGAAGCTCCCACCCGGCCCGTAGCGGTCCATCACGGCCTCGAGATAGGCGACGTAGGCGCGGACATTGCTCGGCGGCGAGGCTACGAGCCCGGGGCGCTTGGCGGCCCAGGCCGGTGCCTCGGTGACCACCGGCAGGATCTTCAGGCGGCGCCTCGCGGCCGCCCGCACGACTTTGTCGGAGTCCGCCCAGCTGGTGGGGATCCCGCCCTCGTCACGGAACTCCGCGCGCCGGTCCGCCGGGACGTCCTCGAAGCGCCGGTAGGGCTGGGAGTAGCTCCAATAGATCACGAACCGCACGCTCTCGTTGCCCGCGCCCACGATCAGCGGCATCTCGCGCTCCAGCGAGAAGAACGGCTCGGTGAGCGGCCCGTCGATCTGGGTGCCCACGAAGCCGAACGGCACCCGTGCCGGGGCGGCTGCGGCCGGGGCGGCGAGGGCGAGCACGGCGACAAGCGCCAGGAACGCGCTGCGAACGAGGCGCATGGTTTGAACATAACCACGCGGCCCCCCGGAAGTTGCAGGATGTATACCTCCCGGCGTGCAGGCCACCAGGATCGACACGCGACTCGAGGGCCCGGTGCTGATCGAGGCCGGCGCCTTCGGCGATTCGCGCGGGTTCTTCATGGAGACCTTCCGAAGCTCCGTGCTCGCCGACCTGGGCATCGCCCACGAGTGGGTGCAGGACAACCACTCCCGCTCCGCGCGCGGGGTGGTGCGCGGCATGCACTTCCAGATCGGCGGTGGCCAGGCCAAGCTGGTGCGCTGCGCGCACGGCTCGATCGTGGACGTGGTCGTGGACCTTCGCCGGGGGTCTGCGACCTACGGCGAGTGGGAGGCCTTCGAGCTCTCGGACTCCAACCGCAGGATGATCTACTGCCCGATCGGGTTCGCGCACGGCTTCTGCGTGACGAGCGAGATGGCCGACGTGGTCTACAAGTGCTCGTCCTACTACGACGGCGAGATCGAGCGCGGGATCGCCCACGACGACCCGGACGTGGGCATCGAGTGGCCGCCGCTGGAGCTGCTGGTGTCCGAGCGCGACGCGGCGGCTCCCCGCCTGCGTGACGTCGCCGAGGAGCTGCCGTTCAGCGTATGAGCGCGCGCAGGCGGGCCGGGGTCGGGGCGAACCAGCTCCACGCGAGGCCCGTGACCCGCTTGTAGGCGATCAGCGTGGCCACGAAGACCGTGGTGTAGGCCGCGGACGAGACGATGGCCGCCGCGTTCACGCCGCCCGTGCGCAGGAACACCAGCAGCCCCACCACCGTCACGAGCATCCCGAGCACCTGGGTCACGGTGGCGGTGAACGGGCGGTTGGCGGCGTACAGCCCGGCTGTGACGATGGAGGAGCCGGCGAACAGAACGGCGCCCGGGAGCAGCAGCAACAGCGGCTCCGCCGCGTCGCGGAAGTCGTCGCCATACACCAGTCCCAACAGCGGGCGGGCGAGCAGCGCCAGCCCGACCGCCAAGACGGCGGCGATGACCAGCGTCGCGTACAGCGAGCCGATTACCTTGACGTGCGCGCGTTCCCGGTCGCCCGCGGCCGCGGGCAGCACGAGGCCCGCGAACGTGTTGGAGATCTGGTGCACGATCAGCGAGATGTTGGTGGCCACCGAGTAGAGGCCCACGCCGGCGGGGGCCACGAAGGCGGGCAGGATCGCCAGGTCGAGCCGCGCATTCAGGCTCGAAGCCACCATGTTGCCCTGGCCGCGGACGCCGTACCACAGGGTCCGCAGGCCCAGGCGCCGGTCGAAGCGCCCGAGGCCGACCCGGGACACGCTGCGCGCCAGGCCGAAGGCGAGGACCACAGCGGTGCCCGACGTGGCGGCGATCAGGCGCTCTCGGCGGTGAGCACGTCCGCGATCCACAGCACGACGAGCGCCACCGTCACGACGACGGTCTGAGCCAGGCGCAGCGACGTTGTAGGCGAGGATAGTCGTGCTTGCCGAGCAGCAGGCCGTAGTTGAGCTCGAGCCCGACCACGACGACGATCGTGATCATGAACCATCGCCCGATGGCGATCGCCTCCTCGCCGTCGTTGGCGAAGATCGTGGGCAGCAGGAGCTCGCTCAGCCCGATCGCCACCGCGGCGAGCGGAAGCAACATCACCGCCCAGGTTGTGAACAGGCTGGGGCCGTCCTCGGGCCGGCGGGCGATGAAGTAGCTGAGGCTCTGCGCGGCTCCCATCGCGAACAGGAACCCGGCCAGCTGCGAGACGGTGGTGAGAGCGATGGTGATCCCGCGCCCGCTCGGGCCGAGGGCGCGAGCCACTACCACGCCGCTCACCAGGTTCGCGATCAGCGTCAGCCCGGAGAAGACGTAGGTGGTGATGCCGGCCCGGACGAGGCCGCGCGAGAGGAGCCGCTGTCGGAGGCCGGGTGGGAGCTCGTCCTCGGCCGGAACGCGCGCCGCGTCCGCCGCGGGGTCGCCTACCTCATCCGCGGGCATCGCCACAAGCTATGCGGCGGCGCCGTCGGAGCGTGCCGGCTATCGGCGAGGGACGTACTCGGGAACGTCGACGGTCGACCCGGCGTCGGGGTGGGGCTCGGGCTGACTCACGGGCGCCCGGCCCGGCAGGTAGGCATAGCCGTCGACGGCCGAGCCGCCGTTGGCCACCACGCCGAGCACCGGCGCGCCAAGGCCTGCCAGCTGGTCGCGCAGCCTCTCGGCGTCGGGGCCGCTGGTGTTGTGAAGCAGGGTCGTGACGATCACGCCGTCGACGCGGCGCAGCAGCGAGATCGCGTCCGCCACGTGGGGGATGGGCGGGGTGTCGAGCACCACCAGGTCATGGCTCTGGCTGAGGATCTCGAGCATCCGGTCCATGGCGGCCGACTGCGTGAGCGCCCAGGGGTCGTGGGGCAGGCGGCCGGCCACCATGACCTCGAGCCCCCCGATCGGGTTGCCGTTGCTCGACACGTCCCCGGGCAGCGGGTAGACCGGCTGCAGCGCCGCGGTGGTCGGGACCTCGCCGTGAAGGACCTCGGAGAGCCCAGGGTCGGGGTTCAGGTTGTAGCGCTCGGCCAGGGCCGGCCTGCGCATGTCGGCCTCCACCAGGGCGACCGCGAGGCCGCTCGACGCAGCGGCGGAAGCCAGGTTCCAGGACACGGTGGTCTTGCCCTCGCGGCTACGGGAGGAGGTGACCAGCACGGTCCGCACGGGCTCGTCCTGGCGATAGCGGAGGTTGACCTGCAACATCCGGAAGGCCTCGGCCACCGGAGCGGGGAGGTCGTCGAAGCGGGCGTGCTTCTTGAGCGTGCGGTGCCGCGGCACGGTGGTGAGCACGGGCGCCTCGAATGCGTCCGACACGTCCTCGGCTCGCCTCAGGCGGCGGTCGGCCTGGTCGCGGAGAAGCGCGATCGCCACTCCCAGCACGAGGCCGAACAGGAAGCCCAGGATGGTGGTCTGCAGCGGGTTGCCGCTCTCACCGGAGGGCGCGTAGGCCGGCTGGATGATCTGGGGCGCGACGGCGCCCGAGTCGGCCAGCGCCCGCAGCCTCTCCTGCGCACCGCGCAGGCGGCCTCCGGCGGAACCGGCAGCCTGCTCGGGCGGAAGCTCGGACAGCTGCTCGTCGACGCTGTCGAGCACCCGCCGGGCGCGCGCGGCGCCGTCCGCTGAAACGATTCGCGACGCCTGCCGCGCGTAGGCCTGCGCGAGCTGCGCGGCTCCCCGCGCCGAGTCGTCCGTGGCGAGGATCTGCGACGACCTCGCTGTCCTTCTCGCCGGTGACGGTCACGTCGCGCTCCACGTCGTCGGCGGAGATGTCGACCCCTCGCCGCCGCAGGTCGCGTGCCGTGGCCACGGCCACCCGGCGGGAGCCCACGACCTGGATGTTGTTGGCCGCCAGGTTGTCCGCGTCCGGCGCCGGGTACTGGAACTGGAGCGAGTTCAGCTCCGGACCCACGTTCTGGCGTGAAGAGCAGCTTGGCCGTGGACTCGTACGTGTCCTTGTTCAGGTAGGCGTACGCGCCGGCGGTAGCGCCCGTGAGGAGGGCGACGGCGACGATGATCCACGCCCTCCGGCGAAGGACCGCGAACAGGGACGGGCTGTCCCGCGTCCCGACGGCGGAGCCATAATCGTTCGGATGTTCGGAGTTCGGCACCGGATTTCCAGGCTACAGCAGGTTTTCGGTTTCGCGCCCCAGTGAAACACGAGAGTCACAGAGACACGCTCCGCGTCTTCGTCGCGCACCCTTCGGCCTTGCTCACCGATCACCTGCCACATGGCGACGGGCTCGTCGCTCACGGGTTCATTCGGGAACTCGGCCGGCGTGGCCACGAGCTGCACATCGCGGCGCAGCAAGTGGATCTCCGGGATCCGCTTCCGCCCAGCGTACACATCCATCGCGCTTTCCGTCAGCAGGGCCCCCGCTCCCCTCGATCGCATCGGCTTCATGAGGCGGATGCGCGGGCTCTACGTCAGGCTTTCACGCGAGGCGCGCCTTCGACCTGGCACACCAGCTGAACCCGGTGGACGTGGGGCTGAGCCTGGCGCTGGCCGGTCAGGGCGTTCCGCTGGTGCTTGGTCCCTACGTGCCGGAGTGGCCCGGCCAGCCGAAGCCGGGCGGTCGGCTCATGCGCCCCGGGGTGATCTACCTCAACCGCGCCCTGAGGGCGGCCCAGCAGCGGCGGGCCACGACCGTGCTGCTCTCCACTCCCGCCGCCGGGGCCCGGATCGCGGCCGACGGACCCGGGCTCCTGGTCCGCGAGGTCCCGCCCGGGATAGACGAGTCGCGATGGCTGCCCGGCGAAGGGCGCGCCATGGGGCAGGACATCCTGTTCCTCGCCAACCTCGAGGTTCGCAAGGGCATACGAGTCGCGCTCGACGCCTTCGCGCGGGTGGCGTCTGAGCTGCCCGACGCGCGCCTGCTGGTAGCGGGGCAGGGCTCCGAGCTGGAGCACGTGCAGGACCGCGTGCGCAGCTCGCCCGACTTGGCGCGGGTCGTCCTGCTGGGCCACGTGGAGCGCGGCCGGGTGGCGGACGCCATGCGAGCCAGCGACATCTACTGCCTGCCGTCGTTTGCGGAGCCGTTCGGGATGACCGCGCTCGAGGCCATGGCCTGCGGTAAGCCGGTGGTGGCCACTCGCGCAGGCGGCCTGGAGCACCTGGTCCCTGACCAGGGCGGGCGCAAGGTGCCGCCGGGCGATGCGGAGGCCCTGGCCGGGGCGCTCGTCGAGCTGCTGCGCGACCCGGACCTGCGGCGAGGAATGGGCGAGCACAACCGTCACGTGGTGAAGGAGCGCTACTCCTGGTCGCGGGTGGTCGACCGCCTCGAGGAGGCCTACCGGGAGGCGATGGAAAGGCGCGCAGGCGGCTAGGCCGTGCGCGAGGCGGCGACTCCCGGGTGCCAGGAGCGCCGCCGTCTGCAAAAGAACTCGTAGGCCAGGACCTGGCCGCCGATGAACCAGAAGATCACGCGTTGCTGCCGTAGAGCTGATCGCCCGCGAACAGCTGGACGAGAGTGAACACGAACAGCGTGAACAGCAGCAAGCGCAGGTCCTGACCGGGCGCGGGGTCGCGCGCGCCCCGCCAGGCCGCACGCAGCATGACACCGATGGCCACGATCACCATCAGGAAGCCGATCGGCCCCACCTGGTAGATCAGGGACAGATAGCCGTTGTCGGGCGCCCGCAGCTCCGTGTTGCCGGTGAGCTTCGACGGCTCGCCGGCGCTTCCGAGCCCGTGGCCGATCGGGGCTTGGATGGCCTTCGGGCAGCGTCTCGGAGAACGTGGCCTGCCGCTCGTCGGCGGACCGGTCCAGGCTCAGGCTGCCGATCGTCTCGAAGCGGTTGAGCACGTCTCGGGCGGTGGTGCTCACCGGGGCCAGCGCCAGCGTGACCGCGGCGGTCACCGCGGCCGCGCCGAACACCAGCCGGGCGCTGGCGCCCCGAGAGGCGATCACGTGCGCCAGCGCCGCGACGATGAGTGAGATCCAGGCCGAGCGGACGAGCGTCAGCGAGATGGCGACGGTCAGGACCGCCGCACCGAGCGACCGCGATCGAGGGGTGCTTGGGCCTGACGCGTCAGGTAGCAGAGCAGCGACAGGCAGAGCAGGGGCGCCAGCGCGCCCGGGCTGTTCAGCGTGGCGAACACGCGCACCTCGTCGGTGCGCGAGGCGCCGATGCTGTTGAAGTCCGAGTTGTCGAGCCAGTACTGGTCCCAGGCCGGCAGCGTGAACGCCCGCTGGGCGATCGCGTATAGCGGCGATGGCCGGCAGCCCGTAGAGCAGGACGGTTCGCAGGGTGCTGCTCTGCAGGAGGCGCCCGCGCTCGTTGAAGCCGAGGATCACGGCCGACAGGCCGGCGATGTAGGCGGTCACGGCGTAGACGGCCGCGCGCGGCCCGGTGAGCATGCCCACCGGGATCCCGATCGCGAATCCCAGCGCGGCCATGCAGCATGATCAGCCGGATGCGCGAGGGCATGTGGACCTGCACGAGCTCGAGCGCGGCGATCGCTGCGGTGGCGATGAACGGCGCCAGCGACAGCGGGTCGTTCTCCACGTAGCCGGTGAACAGGCCCGAGCACCCGGCGCAGGCCGGGCGCCAGGAACCACAGCGCGAACATCGCGTAGATGCCCCACACGCGGTCGTACTGGTGCAGTCCGATCACCAGCAGCACGAGCGTGCAGGCGGCGGTGGCCTGCACCGAGACGCTCAGCAGGAATGCCAGCACCAGCACGGCGGGCACGCCGATCGCGATCCAGCCCAGGTCGTCGCGGATGCCCGCCGCCCATCGTCCGGCCGGGCACCCGGACGCGTGACGCGAGCCCGCTCACAACGTCACCCGCGAAACGTCGCCGGCCGCGAGCTCCTCCACCGCCTGGTCGCCGGGGATCGGCGGAGCGGGAGCGACGGTACCCAGCGCCCGCCTGTACGCCGCGACCACCTCCCGAGCCTGCACGTCGGCACGGAAGCGCGCGGCCGACTCGCGTGCGCGCGTGCCCATGACCGCCATGGCCGGCGGGTCGAGCGCCAGCTCGCGAACGGCGGCTGCCCAGGCCTCGGGTTCGTCGAACGGCAGCAGACGTCCCGTGACCCCGTCCTGGACCAGCTCGGGGCCGGCGCCGGCGTGGCTCACGAGCGGCGGCGTTCCCAGCGCCATGCTCTCGACCGTAACGAGGCCGAACGGCTCGTCCTCGGAGGGCAGCAGCGTCAGGTCGATCGCCCGCATCACCTCGGGCACGTCGTCACGCTGCCCGAGGAAGTGCACGGCATGGCGGACCTCCAGCTCGTCGACCAGGTCCTCGAGCTCGTGGAGGTAGCCGCGGTTGTCGTAGCGGACGCCCATGCCGGTGAAGGCCACGCCGCCCACGATCAGCAGGTGGGCGTCGATCCCGCGTTCGCGCACCCCGGCCAGCGCGCGGATCGAGGTGGTCTGTCCCTTCCACGGCGTGATCTGGGCGACCTGTCCAAGCAGGAGCGCGTCGCCCGCGATGCCCAGGTCGCGGCGCACCGGCGCGGGCCGGACGACCGCGGGGTCCAGTCGCTCGTGGTCGACGCTGTTGTAGACGCGCGTCGCGACCGGGTGATCCAGGCCCGCGTTGAACATGCGCGCCGTGTAGTCGGAGACGGCGATGACCTCGCTGACGCTCCTGAGCACAACCGCGCGGATCGTGCGTCCCATGGGGGAGAGCACCAGCCGGTCGTGAGTGTGAAGCACCACCGGCGGCGCCCCGGCACGCACCGCAACGGACGCCATCAGTCCCACACGCATGGTGTTCGCGTGGATCACGTCGGCCCGGAAGCGGCTGGCCGCGCGGGCCAGCGCAAGCCCGCCCGAGCTCATCTTGGCGAGCCCCCGGGGCGTCGCGACGGGGTGCAGCCGCATGCTCACGTCCACCTCGGGGAGCGCCAGGCGGGGGATGTGCGCGGCGTCCACCGCATCGGCCAGCGGGCCGCCCGGCGGGCACGCCACGGCTACCTCGTGCTCGCGGCGCAGCTCGTTGGCCAGTCGCATGAGCGCCACCTCGGCGCCGCTCCACGCGCTGGTGTGGTTCGCGAACAGGATCCTCATGACGGTCGGCCCGGACGGCCGGAGCGTTGGAGGCGAGGGTCAGCGGCGAGAAGTGGCGCGCGGGGATGTCCGCGACCGGGTCGCGTCCTCCCGAAGGCGTGAAGCGCCCAGACCCCGGCTCGCGCAGCGGTGTGCTGTCGGGGTGGGGGTGCAGGGCAGCGGCGATCGCCTCCGGCCCCCGCTCCGGGTTGGCCAGCACGAGCTCATAGACCTCAAGCATGGCACGACTATGCGTCTCGTCGTTGAACCTGAATGTGGCTTCCCTCGCGGCCGTGCCCATCCGGCTGAGAGCCTCGCGGTCGGTGAGCAGGTCGGCGATCGCCGAGGCCCACGCCTGCGGGTCCTTGGGGGCTAGCAGCCGGCCGGACACCCCGTCCTCCACGAGCTCCGGGCCACCCCCGACCTCGCTCACCAACAGGGGCGTGCGCATGGACATGCTCTCGAGCATGACGTTGGCGAACGGCTCGTCCCAGGAGGGGAGCAGGGAGAGGTCGAGCTCCTGAACGATCTCCGGGACGTCCGGGCGCTGGCCGAGGAAGTGGATCTTGTCCTGCACGCCAAGCTCGGCGACCAGCGCGTGGAGGCCCTGGAGGTAGGCGTCGTTGTCGTAGCGCACGCCCTTGCCGGAGAAGGCGATCTTCCCGACCACCAGCAGGTGTGCGTTCAATCCAGACCGGTTGAGCAGCGCCACGGCCCGGATCGAGTCGTCCTGGGCCTTCCACGGCGTGATCTGCGCGATGTGGCCGAGCAATGCCGCCTCGGGGGCGATGCCAAGCCGCTCGCGGATGCCGGCGGGCTCGACCTGGTCGGGGTCGAAGCGGGCGCTGTCGAAGCTGTTGTACACGTGGGTCGCCAAGGGCTGCTCGAGCCCCACGTTGAACTTGCGCGCCACCTCACGCGACACCCCGAGGATCGCGCCGGCCGAATGCGCCAAGACCGACCGCACGCTGCGTCCCACCGTGGTCTGGGGCACGTGCTCGTGCGCCCTGACCACCACCGGCGGGCCGCCCAACCGCCGGGCGACGGCGCCCATGAGGCCCGCGCGCGGCGTGTTGGCGTGAATGATGTCCGCGTCGAAGCGACGCGCGGCGCGAGCCAGCGCCGCGCCTCCCGCGCCCAGGCGAAGCATGTTCACAGGGGTCTGGACCGGGTCGAGGCGCAGGCTGGCCTCGAAGCCGGGGACGGAGATTCGCTCCACGGCTGCCAAGTCAACGACCCTGGCCAGCGGCCCACCTGGGGGACAGGCAACGGCCACTCGGTGCCCTCCCTGCAGCCCCTTCACCAGACCGCATGAGCGCGAACTCCGCGCCGCTGGCGGCTCCTGTGTGGTTTACGAGAAGGATCCTCATGGACGGATAACCGAGGGCAACTCAGGGATTCATACCAAAGCGGGTATGGCCCAGTCGTCAAATCTTGCGGAGCTCGTTCAGGCGATTCGCCATGAACCGGCCCATGGCCTCCTCCGAGCACCGTTCGCGCCACCACGTCAGCGACGCTCTGTGAAGGCGTACGAGCTCCTGCGGGTCGTTCAGCACCCGCTCGAGCGTCCCTTCCAGCTGCGACCAGCGGTCCAGCCCGATCACCGGGGCGCCGGCATAGAACCAGTGGTCGGGCAGCGGCTCGCACACGACGACGCAGCCGGCGCGCAGGCCCTCCAGGACCCGGAACGTCTCGACCGACGCCCCGCGCGGGGCCAGACAGACGCGGGCGTCCATGAGGCGCCTGGAATAGTCGTCCGGCGAGCAGGCCGCCGAGGCGTCGAACGCGCTGGTGAGCCTCAGGTCCACCCGCAGGCCCGGCTGTTGAGCGGCGATCCTTCGCACGGCTTTCAGCATCGCCCTCCGTGACCGCGTCTTCGGCGCCCAGAGCCGCGCAGGGAGGCCTCGTGCTCGACGCTTCCAGCGAAGTAGACGTCCGTGGGCCGCTCCTCGATCGGCACGGGGTCCAGCGCCAGCTGGTTGAACGTGCCCAGGGGAATCACCTCGACGGGCCCGGGCGGCGGGCTGTCCCCGCAGGCGCCGCCCGGCAAGGAGCCGGGTGTGCGCGATCTGCCCGCCGGGCACCCAGCGCAGCCACCGGACGCCGTACTGGGCGAGCTCCATCAGACCCGTCAGGCTGGGGTCACGCAGGGGCCCGGTCCCCAGCACGGGGGTCGTCCCGTAGCTCTTGAAGGTCGCCCGCACGCGTCCGGCATACCGCGGGAACGCGACCACCATCGTCGCGCAGCAGCACGGCCACCACCCGGGGCCCGTAGTCGGGCAGCCGCTCGCCGTTCCAGGTGAGGTGGACGTCGATGTCCCCGTCCTCGAGGGTGGCCTCCATCGCGCGGAACACGGCGCCGAAGTAGCGCGTGTCGGCGCGTTCCGGCCGCGGGCCGGCATGTGGGTCCCAGCGCAGCGGCTCCGCGTCCTCCGGCAGGTCGAGGAAGTAGCGGGGCATCTACGCGGTTGCGGACGGGAGCCGGTCCAGCGCATGCTTGAGGTGGTCGCCCAGCCTGATCGCCAGTGTGGCGATCAGGAGCGTCGGGTTGGCGAACCCTGCGGCGGGGAAGACCGACGATCCGGCCACGTAGAGCCCCGTCGACGCCGTGCACCTGCCGTCGCGGTCCACGACGCTTCCCGCGGGCTCGGTGCCCATCCGGGTGGTGCCCATGTGGTGGTAGGAGTCGCTCACGTGCTCGGTCCAGTCCGCGGCCCGCAGCCACGGCTCCGCGCGCACCTCGCCGAGCCCGAGCCGCCCGAACTCGGCGCTCGCCACGCCGCACCATCGCCTCCGCCGTCCGCCGATCGAGTTCGGTCAGCCGCCAGTCGACCCGGGGGAGCCGGCGGCCGAGCGCGTCCCTGCGCGCCGACAGGGTCACCCGGCTGTCGGGGTTGGGCTCCTGCTCGGCGTGGGTCTGCAGGGTCACCAGCGCGGGATCCGCCTGCGCCGAGCGCCCGTGGACGGCACGCCGATAGGCCACGGGCAACAGCCGCGGGGATCGCGCGCGATCCGCCACAGCTCCGCGCGGCAGCTCGCGCGGCGGGCGGCCGCCGCGCGCGGAGCGATAGACCCGCCGGGCGGCCTCGATGCCCGAGTCCTCGCCGAACTGGAACACCGGGTGGGCGGCGCACGAGAGGACCTCCGCCGACCGCTGGGCTCGCCGGCCTGAGGACGAGGCGCGGGAGGTAACGGATCCGGCCGCGGTAGAGCAGCCCGTACAGCTCCTGCAGGCGCGGCACGTCGCCCTCGGATGACCGCCGCGTGGACGTTCGGGTGGTCCTGGAAGTAGCGCCCCACCTGGTCGTCGGCGTTGCCGACGCCGCCCCGGTGCGTCGATCGGAGTCCAGCAGCAGCCGGGCGTTCTCGATGCCGCCCCCGCACAGCACGCACGCGCGGGCGCGACGCGGGCCTTCCTCCCTCCGGCGTCAGCCACGCGACGCTCCGAAACCGGTCCCCGCCGGCGTCGTCGCCGACCTCGGTCACCGTCGCGTTGAGCAGCACCCGCACCGTTGCCGACGAGCTCAGCAAGGGCCGGTAGAGCTGCCCGAGGTTGGGCTCGCGGGCACCACACGGAGAACCTGTGCATCAGCGCTCGCGATCGACCGCGCGGGCGCTCGACGCCGAAGCCGTCCCACACTCCTCGTCGTAGGGCTCGCCGCCGATCTGGAGCAGCGCCTCGGCCCGGCGCTGGAAGGGCTCGAGCTCGCGCCGCGGTCGAGCGGCCAGCCGGTATGCGACACCCAGTCGCGCTGCTCGAACGTCATCGGGCTCGGGCGGCAGGCACTGGCCGGCCCAGAGCGGCGGTCGCGCCCCCGAACAGGCGCCCGCGCCCGTCGGCTCGAGCGAGCCGGGTCGATCCCGCGTGGTCTCGCCCTCGTTCAGCTCATCGGTCTCGGCCTTGCGGCGGAGCCCGCCGCTCTCGAGCAGGAGCACCCGCAGGGCGGAGCCCGCGAACTCACGGGCGATCGCGATCCCCGCGGCGCCCGCGCCGACGATGCAGAGGTCCGCCTCGAGTTCCGCCCCGTCCTCGAGCTCGCCGGAGATCGCTCTATCATCGCCGCCCTTCAGGCCCATGCGCACGGTCGCACTACCCGGAACGGAGCTTGACGCCCTCGCGCCTGGCCTTCGGCTCGGCGCCGCTGATGGCACGGCTCGGGCGGCGAGAGTCCGTGCGCCTGCTCGAGGTCGCGCACGACAGCGGGATCACGCACTTCGACACCGCGCGAGCGTACGGGTACGGCGAGGCCGAGAGCGCCGTGGGCGACTTCCTTGTCGGGCGGCGGGACGGCGTGACCGTCGACGACCAAGCTGGGGATCGTCCCGCCGCGGCGCTCGCGCGGGCTGCACGCCGCCAAGGCGGTCGCGCGGGTGGCGGTCAGCCGTGCCCCGGCGCTCCGCGCCGGCTGCCGCGGCGGGCGCAGGCGATGACGCGAGATGGGCCGCTTCGACCCGGCCGAGGCGCGCGTCAGCCTCGAGACCAGCCTGCGCGAGCTGCGGGTCGACGGCGGTCGACCTCCTGCTGCTGCACGAGTGCCGGCCGCGCAGACCTGGCAGACCGAAGGGCTGCTCGAGCTTCCTCCACGGCGTCGTCCGCGAGGGCAAGGCGGGCAGCTTCGGCATCGCCACCGACGCACGCGTCGACCGCGGCGATCGTCGCCGGCGCGGCCCGAGTTCGCGCCGGTCGTGCAGTGCGCCAACAACGTGGTCGAGCCGCATCGCTGGAGGGCGAGCCCGGCCTGGCCGGGCGGGCGCATCCTCACCCACTCGGCTGTGCGCGAGGCGCTGGGCCAGGCTCGGCGGCGCTGATGGAGGACGACGATCGCCGTCGCCGCTGGTCGCGAGGAGGTGGGGCGTCGACTGCGGGCAGCCGGAGGAGCTGGGCCGACTGCTGCTCGCCTATGCGCTCGACGCCAACCCGGACGGTGCCGTGGTGTTCGCCTCGACCAGCGAGGCACGGATCCGGTCGAACGCCGCGCTGGCCGACGGCGAGCGCCCTCGCCCGAGCAGGTGACTCGGTTCGCTGGAGCTGGTGCGGGCCGAGCTGCCAGGCCCGGCGATCTAGTCGCGGGCGGCGGCTCCAGCCGCCGTATCCTCTGGCCGCTCAGATGGCAAGCATCGCCCTGGTCCACGACTACCTGCTGGTGCTCCGCGGCGCCGAGCGCACCTTCGCCGCGATCACCGACATCTGGCCCGACGCGCCGATCGTCACCCTGCTCTACGACGAGGACGGGCACCGAGGGCCGTTTCGCCGGCCGGAGGTCACCACCTCGCCGCTGCAGCGCCTGGGCGTGCAGCCAGGAGAACTTCCGCCGGCTGCTGCCGCTCTACCCGACCGCGGTCGGGCGGCTGCCGCTCGACGGCTTCGACTGCGTCGTGTCCAGCAGCAGCGCCTTCGCCCACGGCGTGCGCCCGCCCGCGTCGGCCGTGCACGTCTGCTACTGCCACTCGCCGTTCCGCTACGCCTGGCACGAGCGGGCGCGCGCGCAGACCGAGGTCCCGGCGCCGCTGCGCCCGCTGCTGCGGCTCGCTGCTGCGCCGCCATCGCAGCGTTCGACCGTCGCGCCGCGCGGCCGCGTGGACCAGTACGTGGCCAACTCCGAGATCACGCGCGAGCGCCTCAGGCGCTTCTGGGGCCGCGACGCGCCGATCGTCCACCCGCCCGTCGACGTCGAGCGCTTCTGCGATCGGCGAGCCGGAGGACTACGTGCTGTTCGTGGGCGAGCTGGTCAGCCACAAGCGCGCCGAGCTGGCGATCGAGGCGGCGATCGCGGCCGGGCGCCGGCTCAAGCTCGTGGGGACGGTCCCGAGCTGGGCCGGCTGCAGGACGCCTACGGCGGCCGGGCCGACTTCCTGGGCTCGTGTGCCCGACGACGAGCTGCGCGGCCTCTACGCGGGCGCCCAGGCGCTGGTGGTGCCGAACGTCGAGGAGTTCGGCATCGCGGCCGTGGAGGCGCAGGCGGCCGGGCGGCCGGTGGTCGGCGTCGACCGCGGCGGCCTGCGCGAGACGGTGGTGCCGGGCGAGACCGGGCGTGCTCGTGCCGCCCGACGACGTGGGCGCGCTGGCCGCGGCACTGCGGGAGGACTTCACCGCCTTCGACCCGGCGGCCATCCGCGCACACGCCGAGGGCTTCGCGCGCCCGGTCTTCCAGGAGAAGATGCGCGCGCTGGTGGAGTCCACCTGCGGGCTATCCGGGCGTTAGCTTCAGGACCACCGGCTCCCCGCCGAGATCGACGGGAACCCGCCTTGGCCGCCGCCAGCGCCGGCTCTCGGCGTCCGACCGCACCGGGTCGAACCGGCGGGCCAGCTCCACCCGCTGGCCCATGACCACGTCGAAGGTGGCCGGGCCGGGCTCCAGGTCGCGCCGCCTGGGCACGTCCCACAGGCTCACGTCGCGCCACAGGACCAGAGCGTAGGTGCCGTCACCGGAGTGCAGCAGCAGCCGGCGGAGGTCGGAGGGCGCTCCGTCCAGGCCCACGCTCAGCCGCCCGGGCTCCCTGACCGGCGGGGCACCCGCTCCCACGCTGCGCAGCAGGTTGCGGAGGGACAGGAACGAGGGCTTGGGAGACAGGTCCGCCCGAAGGAGCCCGAACCTGTTCTCGAATCCCGGGAACTCGCGGGCCTTGGCCTCGCCGTCGGACCACTGGTCGGCCAGCTGGTACAGGTAGGCCCGCTCGACGCCCGCCCGGTAGGACTCCAGCGCGAGGCGCGGGGTGTAGGCGCCGATCGCGCGCTCGGAGGCGGGCAGGTGGCCGCCGTCGGTGGTCACGTCCGAGTGGTAGCCGATCTCGGTGATCACCAGCGGCTTCGAGCCCGAGACCCTCGTGGCCAGCTCGCGCTCGCGCTCGATGTTGTGCAGGGGCTTGCCGCCGCCTGGGTACGGGTGGAAGTTGCCGCGGTCGAGGTGCGGCGACAGGTCACCCATCGCGGCCCAGGAGTCCGGCTGTGTGAGGCTCGGCCCGAGCACGGGCAGTTCCGCAAGGCCCGGGTCGGCCTTCACGGCGGCATACAGGTCGGCCTGGTAGGCCCGGGTGCGCTCGAGCCATCCGGGCACCCCCTCCTTGTCGGGCTCGTTGGGCGCCTCGATCGACGCCACCGCCGGGCGCAGCCGGGCGCCGATGGCCGAAAGGCTCTCGCGCATCTTCGCGGCGCCTCCCTTGAGGTCGCCCACGATCAGGTTGGCGCGGATGCCCGCGGCCGCCAGGGTGTTCAGGTGCGCGAGCTGGAACGGGCAGGTGGCGCAGAGACCGTCGCGGACGTAGCGGACGCCGAGCTCCTGAAGGCGCGCCGAGACGGTGTCGAAGTCGCGGTAGGCGGTGTCGACGTAGGTCAGATGGACGTTCACACCCACTGAGTCGCCGAACGCCCGCGCCGAGCTGGCCTGCATGACCGCCTCCTGCGGCGGCTCGAGGCCCTTCTCTTTTGACTCTGGCTCCGTGGAAGGTGTGACCGCGATCACCAGGAGCGCGATCGCGGCGGCCAGGACCCGCGTGACGACGAAAGGCATGCTGCGGAAAGCGGGCCCGCGTCAGCGGGAGTTCGGGACGTGCTCGGGGCTCCTGCGGCTGAGCACGTAGGGAATTGTCCTGGCCAGGATCTTGGCGTCCAGCCAGAGCGACCAATTGGCGCAGTAGAGATAGTCGATGCTGACCATGTCGCTCACGGGCACTCGGCTCGAGCCCAGGATCTGCCATGGGCCGGTGACGCCGGGCGACACGTGGTAGCGGCGGCGCTGCCAGCCCGAGAACAGCCGGTCCTCCTCGATGATCAGCGGCCGCGGGCCCACCAGGCTCATGTCGCCCTTGAGCACGTTCAGCAGCTGCGGCAGCTCGTCGAAAGAGCGCCGGCGCAGGTGGCGGCCGAGCCGGGTGGTGCGCGGATCGTCGGCGATCTTGAACAGCGGCGCCGCCTCGTTGCGCTCGGAGAGCTCGTGCTTGCGGTCCTCGGCGTCGTGGACCATCGTCCGGAACTTGAGCACCTTGAACTCGTTGCCGTGACGGCCCACGCGCGTCTGGCGGAACAGGACCGGCCCCGGCGAGCTGAGCTTGATCGCCGCCGAGATGGCCACCAGGATCGGCGCGAGCAGCACGAGCAGGCCGCTGGTCACGGTCAGGTCGAAGCCGCGCTTGAGGAATCGAGACGAGGGCGAGAGCCCGAAGCCGCGCACGCCCAGCAGCACCTGGCCGCCCAGGTCGTCGAACTCCACCGAGGTGCCGATGACCTCGAGCATCCGGGGGAGCACCGCCACCCGGACGCCCGACGCCGTGGCCAGCCGCACGACGTCCACCACGTCGTCGCCCCCCTCCTGCGTGGGAGCCACGATCACGCGCTCCATGCTGTGCTCCTCGATCACGCCGGGCAGGTCGTCGACGCGTGCCCAGCAGCTTGTCGAAGCCCTCGTGGGCGGCACCTTCCGCCGACGACGCGGCCCACGACCGTGGCGTGCAGCCCGGGGACGCTCGCCAGCTTGCGCTTGACGAGCACCAGTCGAGGCGGCGTCGCCGATGACCAGCAGGCGCTCCGTGCCCGTCATGCGCACCGCCAGGAAGCGAGCGGTCGTGCGACCGACGACGAGCGCGCCCACGAGCAGCCCCCAAAGCAGCAGCGGGTGGGAGCGGCCCGTGAACTGGAGCGCCTGCACGCCCTCGATCACCAGCGCGAAGATCGCCGCTGCCGCCACGAGCGACCGGGGCCTCGTCGAGGGTCGTCTTGTGCAGGATGAACTGGTCGCGGTCGTAAAGCCCGGCCATCTTCGCGAGCAGCACGTAGAAGGGAAGGAGCACCAGCGCCCAGATCGTGAAGGCCGCTCCGCTGATGGCGGACACGACGAGCATCGAGCCCGCGCAGGCGATCACGTCCGCGGCGGCCAGGCCCACTCGGGTGGCCATCTCGCGGCGCCGCGCCGCCTTCGGGCAGCGCGAACTCCTCCGGCTCGATGTCCGCGGGCGCGAGCCCAGTCACCGTCCGGCCGGTCAGGCTCGTCTCAGCCATAGGGAACCCATGTGTACCGATCTTCGCTGCAAACCGCCAGTCGGCGCGCCAGGTGATCGCCACGCCGGCTGGTGCGGCCGCCGGGTGGCGCCGACGCCGCAACTAGCCGGAAGGAGGCGTGTTGCACCCAACCTATGACCATTTCCCTAGGATCCCTCGCCATGCGCCGCCGCCCAATACTTCTCACAGTCCTGCTCGCCCTCGCGCTTCTCGCGTCGGCCGCCCCCGCCGAGGCCGCCAAGCGCAAGGTCCCGTTCGGCTTCTTCGGGACCGTGCTCAACAACTCCCAGGCGGACGCTCTCTCGGACGCCGCGCTCGACGCGCAGATGGCGCGCATGGCCCGCAACGGGGTCGAGTCGGTGCGCTACACGTTCTCCTGGAGCACGGGCCGAGCCAGCCCGCGGGCGCTACAACTTCGGCCCCTACGACCGCGTCGTCCGCGCAGCGGCGCGCCACCGCCTCGGAGGTGCTCCCGATCGTGCTCAGCACGCCGCGCTGGGCCTCGAGCAGGCCCCTGTCGCCGCGGTCCTATCTCTACGCGCCCCAAGTCCTCCAGCACCTACGCGAGCGTTCCTGCGGACCCTGGTCCGCCGCTACGGGCCCGCGCGGCTCGTTCTGGCGCACCTCGGGCACGCCCAAGGTCTCGATCAGGAGCTGGCAGATCTGGAACGAGCCGGCCGCGGACTTCTTCTGGGCCACGCGTCCCTGGCCGCCGCTCCTACACGCGCATGCTCAAGCCGGCCTACCGGGCGATCAAGCGTGCCGACCGAGGCGCGACGGTCGTGCTGGGCAGCCTCGCCGGCGTAACGCGCAGCTCGCCCTGGCAGCAGATCCGGGCGCTCTACAAGTCGGGAGCGCGAAAGTACTTCGACGCCGTCTCGCTGCACTTCTTCTCGTCGGCCCCGTCGGTGCGGATCACGGTCAGGCAGACGCTGGAGATCGCCAGCCGGATCCGGCAGCGAGATGCGCCGCGCGCAGGACCGCAAGAAGCCGATCTGGTTCACCGAGCTCACCTGGACCGCCGCGCAGGGCCAGATCCCGCGCGGCGACCTGCTGGGCTTCGAGACCACCCCCGGGGCCAGGCGGCGCGCCTGAACGCGGTGTTCAGCCGCCTCGCGCGTGACCGCAAGAAGCTCGGGATCGGCAAGGTCTACTGGTACAACTGGGCGTCGGAGTACGAGCCCACGTTCCAGCCCGGCGGCCCCGGCTCGCTCACGTTCCAGTACGCGGGCCTGAACAAGATCGCCGGCACGAACGTCACGCCGCTGCCTCTGCTCGGCACGTTCGCGACGTATGGCCGCGCGCTACCAGGGCTGCCGCAAGACCGACAACGCCGCGCTGCCGCTGACCGGGGACGCGCCTCACTTTGTGAGGCGCAGGACCACCGGGCCGCCCGCCGACGGACAGCGGGATCCGTCGCGGGCTCGGTCCAGCGCTGCCGCTCGGCCTCGGACTCCACCGGGTCGAAGCGGCGCGCAAGGGCCACCCGCTCGCCGAGCACCACGTCCAGGCTGTCTGGCCCCGGATCGAGGTCGCGACGGGCGAAGCGGTCCCAGACGCTGACCTCGCGCCAGACCACGAGCGAGAAGTCACCGTCCGAGGAGCGCAGCAGCAGTTGCCTCACGTCCGGCCCAGCTCCCTCCAGGCCGTAGCGCAGGGCGCCCGGGGTGGGCACGGGGGCGGAGTCCCCGTTCACGGCGTCCATCAGATTCCTGAGCCCGAGAAAGCCTGGCTTGCGCGACAGGTCCCAGCGCAGCAGGCCGAAGGAGTTCTCCATCTTCGAGAAGCCGCGGGCGTCCGCCTCGGCGGGTGACCAGGGGTCGAGCAGCTGGTAGATGTAGCTGCGCTCGACTCCGTTGCGGAAGCCCTCGAGCGCGCTGCGCGGCGTGTAGTAGCCGATCGCGCGCTCGGAGGTCGGATGATGCCCGCTGGTGGTGGTCAGGTCCGAGTGGTAGCCGATCTCGGTCGCCACGAGCGGCTTGCCGGCCGGATACCCGGGAGGCGTCGGCTCGCTCGCTGGCGATGTTGTGCAGCGGGGTGCCCCCGCCGGGGTACGGATGGATGTTGCCCTTGTCGAGGTAGGCCGAGAGGTCTCCCAGGGCCGCCTCGGAGTGGTCCTGCGCCACCGCCGGGCCCAGCACCGGGACATCCTTGAGAACGGGGTCGCCCTTGACGCGCATCCACAGCTCGCGCTGGTAGGCCCGCGTCTTGGCGACCCAGTTCGGGTCGCCCGACAGGTCCGGCTCGTTGGGAGCGCCGATGGAGGCCACCGCATCCTTGAGACGGGTGCGCAGCACGCCGAGGTTCTCCTGCATCTCGGCAGACCCGTCACGCAGGTCACCAGCGATGATGTGCGACTTGATGCCCGCGTCGCCGAGCCGCTGCAGGCGATCGACGTGGTGCTCGCATGTGGCGCACAGCCCGTCGCGCACGTAGCGCACGCCGAGCTCCTGCATGCCGCGCGACGATCGTGTCGAAATGCGTTGTAGGAGGAGTCCGACCACAGGCAGGTGGACGTTCACCCCCACCGAGTCCCCGAACGCGCGCGACGACTTGGCCTCGACGAGCGGCTTGTCGGGGTAGAGCTGCGGGTCGCTCGGCGGCTCGGGCTCCGGTTCGGGGGCCGGGCCTGGGCCCGGCCCAGGGGAGGCGGGCTGGCAGCCGGCGGCGGCCAGGACGAGCAGAGCGGCGACAAGTGAGCGGCGGGCGATGGACGCTCCATCGCACCCGGCCCACGGCGGCTTCAGCGGGCCGCGGCGGAGTTCCTATGCGCGTCTAGGCCAAGCGTCCAGCCCGGCCGGCTAGTACGCCCCGTGGCCTCGGAAGATCGTCGAGACCGTACGCATGAGGATGCGCACGTCCTTCTCGAAGCGGTAGTTCTCCACGTACTCGCGCTCCACCGCGAGACGCTCCTGGAAGGTCAGCTCGCCGCGGCCGTGGACCTGCATCGGGCCGGTGATGCCCGGCCGCATCTCCAGGCGGAAGCGCTCGGTCTCGCCGTAGCGCTGCACGAGCCAGACCTCCTCCGGGCGTGGCCCCACCAGGCTCATGTCGCCGCGCAGGACGTTCACCAGCTGGGGCAGCTCGTCGAGGCTCGTCTTGCGCAGGAAGCGCCCGACGCGGGTCACGCGGGGGTCGCTGCGGAGCTTGTACATCGGCTCGGCCAGTTCGTCCGGGGAGATCACCTCGGAGATGCGCTCCTCGGCGTCGTGGCACATGGTGCGGAACTTCAGGATCCGGAACGGCCGCCCGTCGCGGCCGGCGCGCAGCTGGCGGAAGAGCGCGGGACCGCGGGAGTCCAGGCGCACGATCACGGCCAGCGCGATCAGCAGCGGGGCGAGCACGATCAGCGCGATCGCGGACGTGCACGAAGTCGAACGCGCGCTTGAGCGCCATGGTCGAGGACGGCGTGTCCCAGGTGCCGTACTCGATCACGGGCATCTCGGCGATGTGGCTGAGGCGCACGGCGGTGCCGAGCATCGCGCGCATGGGGGGCATCACGCTGAGCTTCACGCCGGCTGCCCGGCTGGCGTAGACCACCCGCGTGAGCGTGCGCTCGTCGAGCTCGGGCGCGGCGATGATCACGCGCTCGATGTCGGTCTCGCCGATCAGGTACTCCAGGTCCTCCTTGCTCAGCCCCTCCAGCGAGATCTGCCCCGGGCCGTGGCCGTTGGTCGGGCGGTCCACCTCGGAGGCGTCCACCAGCGACAGGTGGTGACCGGGCTCCAGCGCCAGCTTGCGCGCCACGGCGTCGGCGAGCTCACCCGTGCCCAGCACCAGCGCGCGCTCGGGCGCCACCGTCTGGCGCCACAGGCCTCGCGCGGCCGAGCGCAGGGCGAAGGCGCTGATGAGCGCGGTGAAGTACATGGTCGCGGCGCCCGGGACGGTGACGGTCTCATCCGGCAGCGCCCGGATGAAGAACAACGTGGCGGCCACCGACAGGGTGACCCAGTGGAAGATGTCTGTGGCCTCGTCGCTGGTGCGGTGCCAGATCTTGGGATGGTCGGTGTCGTACAGGCCCTCGACCTTGGCGAGCACCGCCCAGAGGGGCGACACGGCCAGCGCCCAGAGCGGATCGGTCGTGCCCTCCACGAGCGCCGACGCGCCCACCGCGAGCAGCAGGCAGAGCACGTCGGCCATGAACAGCAGCCGGCGCCTGATGGCGTCGTTACGCGCCCCGATGCGCTTCGCGAAGCGCCGGGCAAATCTGGACGGCTGAGAAGTTGCCCGTCCCTGGGTGGTAGCGGCTGGCTGCACCTGGGACTCGCCACGATAGACAGAAGATGCTGTTTCCGCCACCGGGTGCGGGAGATCGGCCGGGCCGATGTTATGTCCCCCCGAGCGGTTGACGGCTACGGCCCGCCATGAGCACGCACAACAGCAGGGCGCCCGCCAGGGCCACTCCGGCAGAGGGCGGCCCAGCCCGGCTGGGGCCGCGACGGCGGCGCGCCCGGCAGGGCGACCAGGAGCCTGTCGCCGGGTCGGTCCTCGTCCCCCTGGACGGGCGTCGGGCGCGCGAATGCCCGCCCTTCGCTGCGGATTACCGGCTTCAACGCATCGCCGAAAAGCGCCGCGGGTTCCGCTCGCTCGCTGAGGCTGTCGCTGACGGATTCGGCCAGCGCTCGTGCCTGGTCCGAAGTGGGCCCTGTGGTGGTGATCACGGCCTCGGGCCGCCCGTCGCGCCACCGGCCCGCCAGCGTGGTGCGCGTGGTCACCTCCTTGCGCCTGTCGATCCAATCCACGTCCTCCAGCACCTCGCGCTGCAGTCCCGGCGAGGGCGTGATCGCGCCCATCAGCAGCTGAATCCCCGCGACCTGCTCGCGCTGCGAGAAGTCCGACAGCGGCAGGGCGGCGGCCTGTGCGATCGTGAAGCGGGCCTCGTAGTCGTCGGCGCGCAGGAGCGTCAGGGCCAGCGGCCCCACCGCCACGATCGCCAGGCACGCCACGAGCAGGGCGAGCGTGCGCGGCGAACGCGCCCGCGCGTCGGCGAGCCCGGCACGCACCGACTCGAGCGCCGTGGCCAGCTTGGATCGCATCAGCGCAATGCCTCCCGCCCGAGGCCCCTGGCCTGGGCACGCTGGGCGACCCTGCCGGGGACCGACGCGCCGGTGAACCACCGGTCCAGGCCCAGGCGCCGCATGGCGCGCCGGTTTGCACGGCGGGTCGAACAGCTGCCTCGCCACAGCGAGATGCAGCGCTGTCCGGGCACGCGTCGACCCCGGAGCAGCGCCCGAGCCGAGCGCACGGCCAGCAACGGCGTAGCGGCCAGCAGGTGGCGGGTGGGCCAGTAGCGAACGGCCAGCGCCACGACGTTGCGGTCGACCCAGAAGTCCCGCCGGGCCGCGGAGCCGGGCGGCGTCGCGCGGCCGGAGATGCCCCGCTTGTGAGCCACGTCTCACGTGCGGGACCAGCTCCACTTCCATTCCCGCCAGGCGGACGCGGAACATCAGGTCCACGTCCTCGAGGATCGTGAACAGCTCCTCGTCGAACAGGCCGCTCTGGCGTAGCGCCGACGCTCGCAGCAGCGCAGCCGCCGCCGTGGCGCCGAAGATGGGCGTCGGGCCGCTCGGGTGCCTCCTCGGTGGGGCGGCCCATCAGGGCGTCCACGCAGCCTGTGCGCCGCAGCACCAGCTGGCCGGCGGAGTCGATCCGTTCCGGGTCGTGCGCCTGCACGGTGAGCGGCTGAAACGCGCCGACCTCTTGCCGCGCGGCCGCGTGCGCCATGAGCGCGGCCAGCGCACCGTGGGGGACCGTGGTGTCGTTGTTGAGCAGGAGTACCCACTCGAAGCCACGGTCCAAAGCCGACCGCAGCCCGGAGTTGTTACCGCCCGCGAAGCCCAGGTTGGCGCCGTTCTGGATGAAGTCCACCCAGGGGTGCCGTGACGTGATGGCGGCCTCGGTGCCGTCCTGCGACCCGTTGTCGCACACGATCACGGCGTCATCGCCCCTGATCTCCGAGTGCAGGGCGTCGAGGCATGCGAGCGTGTCGTCGCGGCCGTTCCACGTGAGGATCACGACCGCCAGCCGCGGCGCGAGCGGGCTCATGGCCGGTAGGCCTCCCAGGTGGCAACGCCGGAGCAGGGTGCGCTTCGCGCCAGGAGCACGACGGCGGCGGGGGGGAGCCAGGTCCATGTGGGTACCCGAGAACGAGGTCCGGCCCCGGTGGCCACGGTTGGCGCTGCGCCCGTCAAGGCGCGTGAGGCTAGCGAAAGGCCTGCAATCCGAAGCCGGTTGATCCGATTCGACAGAGCCGTAGCCCAGGAGCCGGATGTCGCCGGCCGCGGGTCCGATGCGCACCTGAGCGGGCCAGCGTCGAGGAAGGCCGAGCCCGCCCATCTCCTCCGTAGACAAGTGGTGCTGCCAGCCGGAGATAGGTGAGCCCGGCCAGGGCGACCTTCGGCTGCAGCTCGCTGTGGAGGGCGACGATCGCTTATCAGCTAACGCCGAGCGCCACGGTGCCGGCAGCCCGGCGAGGATGATCCGGATCACCCACTGGCCAGACACGCGCTGCGATGGGTGATCTCGGCACACACGCGCTGACCTCCCCCGACCGGCCGCGGCCGAAATGCTGGTGACCTGCGAGCAGCGCCGAGCGGCTCTTGGACAGCCGGTTCCGCGAGCGGATGGAAGAGGCTTCCGAAGGACGCACGGCCGGCCGCTGAGAGGGCTCTACCGCCCGCGCCGACGGTAGGTCGACGCTAGCGGCAACCGAGTACCCAATTGACAGGCTCCCTCGACATGGGACGAGAGACCTGAGACTTCCGTAGATCCGAGTGCGAACGAGGCCGCTCCGCAGTGCGAGGTCTTGGATCCGCCATGCTGCCCCGCCGATGCGCCTTTGCCGCGTCGGCGGCAAATGACGCTGGGAGAAGGATGTCGACCTCGTCGAAATGAGGTTCGAGGAGGGCCCGCAGGGCATCCAGCGCGTATTCGCGGACATGCCAGGGGTTGCGCACATCACCCTCGGGGGACGAGACACGGGAATTAGGCGTCGACAGGAGTAGGGCACCGCCCCGGCGTAAGACGCGACGTATTTCCGCGACAAAAGCCTCGTCTTCAGCGATGTGCTCGAGTGTTTCGAAGCTCACGACCGTGTCGAACGCTTTGTCGGGCAGAGGTATCGGCGGACAAGCTGCCATCACAAAGCGGCCGCCGCGTACGCGTGATTGCGCGATCGCGACGGCCTCTTGATCACGATCAGACACCTGTGACCTTGCCTCCCTCGGACAGAAGAGCGCTCCCGTGACCGGTGCCGCACGCAATATCCAGTATCTCGCCGCGAGCGAACTGCAGAGCCCACCGGTACCGGGCCCAATGCTCGTACTCAACTGCGGTCCGCGGCCTGCCGCCGGCCACGTCAACGCGCTCCAGGACCTCCACCGGCTCGAGGCTAGCTGAACGAGGCGGCGCCGGGCGCCGGCCGGGCCCCCAGGCTCATGGTCGATATGACTCCCACGCGGCCACTCCGAGTAGCGTCCAACAGAGCGCCTTGCCGGGCTGTTCGATGTAGTCACCCGTCAGGAACAGCACGAGGAAGCTGGCGACGGCGACCAGCGCGGCTACCCCGAGCGGGCGCTCGAGCGGGTTGACCCTCGGCAGGCGGCGCGCGCACAGCACTGCTATGCCTACGACGCCGAGTATGAACAGGGCGCCACCGAGGAAGCCCTGCTCCTGCAGCACCAGGAGGTAGCTGTTGTCAGTATAGGTGCCCTCCCCGCTGAGGTCCTCATCATTCGGGTCTGGGCGCCTGTTCAGCTCCTCTTCGTGACGGTCGCCCGGCCCACGCTTCCGAGACCGGTGCCCAGAGGCTGGTCTACCAGCTTGTCGAGCGAGACCTCCCAGGTGTCGAAGCGAGTCTGCACCGATTCGTCGGACAGGGGGTTGAGAAGGCTCGCGGCCCGGTCCCCCGCTTTCTTGTCCGCCGTCCCCGCCACGAGTGTGGCGCCGTAGCCACCGGCGAGGACGAGCACAATCAGCCCTGCGGCGTACGCCCGGCGCCGGGCGGAGTACACGGGCCCGCTCACCACCAGGACCGCCAGCGCCAAGCGCGCCGGCCACGACCGCGACCAGCGCCGTGCGAATGTAGGAGGTAATCAGGCCGACCATGCACAGGAGGAAGACGATCCCGGCGAGTGGCCGCAGCCGAGGCGTCATGTAGGCCAACTACGAGTGCGAATACGCCGGCCGGCGTCAGCAGGCTTGCCAGCCCGAACGAAGTGGTGAACGAACCGCTGTTCTTCACCGCGTCGCCGACCAGGAAGTTGTTGGTGCGCTGCCTCACGAACTCGCTCTCGTTATCCGTCGGCCCGACGATCCCGCGAAAGGCGGCATACGCCGCGACTGGCGCGATGACCAGCAGCAGGAGCTGCGCCAAGCGTTCCGGGGGCACCCTCGCGGCCAGGAGCACTCCGGCGAGGGCGGCGGGCACGTAGAGGTGGACGAGTCGGAATCCCTCTACGCCATCGACCAGGTTTCCGCCGAAAGGGATCTGCACCACCGCCAGTGCGATCCAGCCGGCGATCGCATAGGCCACGATCCGCTCGGCTCGCCCCGCGCGCTGCCAGAGCAGCCGGAGTGCTCCCACACGGTCGCTCGCGATGAGCCCGGCGAAGCCGATGAAGAGCGCGAGGTCGATCAGCGCCGCGCCCAGGGCGATCGCCGACGGCGCGTCCTCGAACTCCAGGCGCATCTTGATCGAGCCCTCGAAGCCGAACAGCAGGAGAGCGGCCAGGAATCCGTATGCCGGCGCGCGCACGGCCAGCACGGTGACCGTGATCAGGGCCGCGGTCACCATGCCCAGCATCGGCCACAGTCGCGGCTATCAGCAGCGCCACCACGGCGGCGGGGGGGAGCCAGGTCCATGCGGGCACCCGAGAACGAGGTCCAGCCCCGGTGGCCACGGTTGGCGCTGCGCCCGTCAAGGCGCGTCAGGCTAGCGAAAGGCCTGCAATCCGAAGCCGGTAGCGGAGTCAGACCGACTCATAGCCCGGCAGCCGGATGTCGCCGGACTCGGCCGTTCGCAACTGCCGGGCCAGCGCCGCGAGGCTGAGCCCCGCCATTGCGTAGAAGGACACGACGTAAGCCCAGCCCGCCCCGTCCGCGCCGCCGGAGACGAGCAACGCGGTGGCGGCCACGCAGACGGCCAGCCCCGCCAGGCCGACCTTGAGCAGCTGCGGCTCGCCGTCGAACGCGACGATCGCGTACCAGCTGACGCCCAGCGCCACGTATGCCGGCAGCCCGGCGAGGATGATCCGAAGCACCTCGTCCCCGCCCGCGAAGTCCGAGCCGAACACGAGGCGCATGACCGGCTCGGCGAGCGGCTGTGCCGCGACCGCCAGCGCCGCCGCGGTCGCCGCCGGCGGCCAGCAGCACCCGCCGCAGGAGCCTGCTGGCCCGCGCGCGGTCGGACCGCGCGAGGAAGGCCACCCCGGCAGCAGCGCGACGCCGGCGGTCGTGGCCAGCAGCCAGGCGGCGTCCCCGAACCGCTGGGCGGCCGAGAACAGCGCGACCTCCTCGTCGGTCCCCGAGTTGCCCAGAGCCACCAGCGGCAGCCGCATGACCAGCACCAGCGCCAGACCGGCCACCGACAGCCGGATGCCGATCCGCAGGAGCTCCTGCCAGCGCACCGGGCGGCGGGCCGGCGGAGCGCTCCAGGTCGCCCCGCACCGCCAGGTGGGCGATCAGTGCGGACGCCGCCTCCTTGGCGCACAGCACCGCCAGCACGGCCGACACCCCGAGGCCCGCCGCCGTGACGGCGATCCCGCCGGCGATGAACACGGGCGCGCCGGCCGCCTGGATCGCGGCCTCGGCGTTGAACCTCCCGAGCCACCGGAGCATCGTCGCCTGGAACTCGAACAGGCGGTTGAAGAGCACGAACGCGGCCACGAGCAGCGGCGGGCACCAGGGTGCTCCCGGGGCCGGAGTCCAACGCGGCGAAGACGGGCAGGGCCGCCGCTGCCACGCCCGCGCTCACGACGACCACCGGCAGCGCCGCCGCGTAGAGGTCGCCCGGCAGCGCGCGCCCGGCCGATACGTCGCGGCCCGTGACCAGCGGCACCCCGATCTCGCTGACGTACGAGAACACGACGGCCAGCACCAGCATGTACGAGTAGGTGGCGAACTCCTCGACGGTGAGCAGGCGAGCCGCCACCACGAGGAAGATGATCTGGGCCGACTTCGCGAAGGCCCGGGAGACCAGGGTGACCGACGAGCGCGACAGCAGCCGCCGATCGCTGGCTGCGGCCTGCTCTAGCTGCGCCGGGGCCCGGCCGGACCCGGAGGGGTCGGGAGCGCGCGGGCGCGGTCCGCTGCCGGTCATGGATCAGGTGGCGCCGTGGGCCCGCAGGACCTCGCCAAGCCGCTCGCGGAAGCGCTCCTCGGAGAAGCGCTCCGCGCTGCGCCGCAGTTCGTCGGGGTCCCAGTCGCGGTCGGCCAGCTCCCGCACGCCCGCCGCGATCGCGGCCGGCGAGGCGGGATCGGACACCAGCACGCCGTCCTGGCCCGGACGCACGATGTCGCGGGCGCCCCCGCGGTCGGCGGCCACCACCGGCGTCCCCGCCGCCATGGCCTCGACCATGGTGATCCCGAAGTCCTCCTCGCCGACGTGGATGAAGCCCGACGCCGATGCGTACAGCTGCGCCAGCCGTTCGCGCGGAAGCCACCCCAGAAGCTCCACGTTGGGCGGCAGGGCGGCGCGCAGCTCGGGCTCGAGCGGGCCCACCCCCACCATCGTGAGCCGCAGGCCGGGCAGCTCGCGGAAGGCGGCGGCCACCTCGAGCGGGCGCTTGTAGGGCACCAGGCGGTGGACCCACAGCAGATGCTGCGGGTCGCGCTCCTGGTCGGTGGGGAAGTCGCCGGTGGCCACGGGCGGGGCCACCACCTGGGCCTCGCGGCCGTAGAAGCGCTGGACGCGCTCGGCGACCGCGGACGAGATGGCCAGGTACACGTCGGGCCGCTGCGCGGCACGGTGGTCCCAGGCCCGCAGGCGGCCGCGCAGCGTGGTCAGCGCGATCCCCTTCACGCCGCTGGCCCGGCCGCGCTCGGCGTCGGGCATCCAGACGTAGCGCATGGGCGTGTAGCAGTAGCAGAGGTGCAGGGCGTTCGCGGGAGGCCGAACACCGACCGCGCAGGCGTGGGAGGAGCTGATGACCACCTCGTAGTCGCTCAGGTCCAGGTGCTCGAAGTAACGCGGCATGTAGGGCAGCAACCACCGCCAGCGCCCGGGGTCGTGGCCGCGCTGGCGGATGCCGGGCAGCCTGGCGACGCGCGACTCGCCCGCTATCGCCCGGGCCAGCCGCTCGGGCAGCAGCTCACGGGCGGCCTGGAAGGTGAATACGTCGGGGTCGCGCTCGAACACGTCGAGCATGGCCGCGACCGTGCGCTCGGCGCCGTGGAACCCCTGGAACCAGTCGTGCGCGATGGCCGATCGCATGGAGATCGGCGGGGATGGCTGGGCGGTGGCAGGCGGCTCGGAAGCGGTGGTCACTGGCTGGCGTTGGCCCGGTCCTCGGGGTGCCAGGCGCGGTGGCGGCGCAGCGCCCTGCGAAAGCCGAGCGGGCGGTCGAGCTCGAGCGGGCGCCGGTGGGGCGCGCCGTTGCGGCGGTACTGGCCCCACTCGCGCAGGCCCTGAAGGCGGCCCTTGAGCGGCGCCAGGGTGCGGGCGGAGATCGAGGAGAAGGCCACGTGGCCCGCGTCGTAGAGCACCATGCCGATCGCGTTGCGCAGCAGCATCCCGCCGGTCGCGTTCTTGGCCAGGGCCCGAACGCGGTTGCGCCCCACCAGGTAGAGCTTGGTGGGAGAGCCGTGGCGCGCGGTGGCCGAGTGATGGTGGTAGACCACGGCACCGGGGGCATACAGCGCGCGCCAGCCGTGCGCGCGGGCGCGCCAGGCCAGGTCCACGTCCTCGAAGAAAGCGAAGAAGGTCTCGTCGAAGCCGCCGACCTCGGTGAGCATCTCCGAGCGGAAGATCGCCGCCCCGCCGGTGGCTCCGAACACCTCGTAGGGCTCGTGCTCCTGATGGTCGTTGACCCGCTGGCCCACGAGCCGATCGGCCGCGATGCCCAGCCTGTCCAGCTCGAAGCCGGCCGAGTTGAGCACGTCGCGGCGGTCGGCGAAGCGCATCTGGGCTGCCACCGAGCCCACGGCCGGGTCCGAGGCGCCCGCAGCCAGCATCACCGCCAGCGCGTCCGGCTCGACCGTTGTGTCGTTGTTGAACACCGCGACCCACTCGCCCCGGGCAGCCTCGATCCCCTTCGCGAGCCCGCCCGCGAAGCCCTCGTTGCGCTTGAGCTCCACGAGCCGGACGTCGGGGAAGTGCTCGCGAACGAGCTCCACCGAGCCGTCGGCCGAGCCGTTGTCCACCACCAGCAGCTCGGCCTTCTCGTCCACGCGCTCCATGGCGGTCTCGAGCGAGCGCAGGCACGACTTGAGCAGGTCCCGGCGCTCGTGGTTGACGACGATGGTGGAGACCGCCACGTCGGTGGCCCGGCGTGTCCGCGCGCTCGTCCGGCGCCGCGGCATCGGGCCCATCCATAGGCGTCGGCTTCGAGCACCTCGCCGATGGCTGCGTCGGTGAGCTCCGCGCTGCGCGTCCAGCTGAACTGCGAGGCGCGCTCCAGGCCCGCCGGAATCAGCCGCTCGCGCAGGCCCTCGTCCGTGGCCGCGATCGCGAGCGCCTCCGCCAGGCCGGCACCGTCCTCGGGGTCCACCAGCAGCGCGGCCCCGCCGCAGGTCTCGGGGAGTGCGGCGCGGTTGGCGGCCACCACCGGCACGCCGCTGGCCATGGCCTCCAGCACGGGCAGGCCAAAGCCCTCGTACAGCGACGGCATGGCCAGGGCCAGCGCTCCGGCGTAGAGGCCCGGCAGGTGGCGCTCCTGCACGTAGCCCAGCGCCCTGCATGGGCGGCGCCTCTCCCGGCCGCATGTACGCGCGCCCTGAGCCCGCCGCCACCAGGTTGATGCCCAGCTCGCGCAGCCGCCGGCGAGCCTCGGCCAGCGCGGAGAAGTTCTTCCGCGCGATGCGCGTGCCCACGACCAGCACGTACGGCTCGTCCAGTCCGAGCGCCCTGCGGACCGGCTCGGGATCGGCGTCCGGCGAGAACCGCTCGTCGACCCCGTTTGGCACGACCGAACCCGCTCGGGGTCGAGCTCCAGCCCCTCGGCCAGCTCCTGGCGTGAGAACTCCGACGGGGTGATCACGCGCCGTGCCCGGTTGGCCAGCAGCGGCAGCAGGTGGCGCTGGTAGGAGGTGAAGGTGGTGGAGTACCAGCCTGGATGGCGCAGCGGCGCCAGGTCGTGGATGACCACCACGTTGCGTCGCGACGCGCCCGGAGCGAGGTTGGCGGGGCAGTACAGGATTCGGGCCCGACGGGCCGCCACCGGCAACACCGCCTGCTCCCACAGGTGTCCCGCCCGGTGGGCGAACATCTGCTGCGGCCGCATCACGCTGTAGCGGTCGGGGCGCAGCAGCGGCAGGCGTGCGGCCATCTCGAGCGTGACGCGCTCGACCCCTCCGATCTCCCGCCGCACCGCGGCGCGCGCGTCGATGACCACCGGCGCGTCGCGCCAGGTCATTCGTGGCCGTCCCATCTGCAGCTGCGGCACCGTCGAGCCGTTGGAAGCCGCTACTCGCCCGGCCTCCTCTTCGGCCCGGGCAGGCGGCGAGGGCACGCCGCTGTCGCTCATCGCCTAGGACCCGGGTTGGCGCTCAGGCACGCCGCTTGAGCGTGTAGCCGCCGGCGATCATCGCGGTGGCCACGAGGACCATCCCGGCCAGCGGGAGGCCGGTGAGGGGCAGCGTGCCGGAGTCGTCGCTGCCGGACCCGTCCGTCTGCGCAGTCGTCCCCGCGACGCCCGAGCCGGAGCCCGATCCGGACGACCCGGTCCCCGCGTTGCCGCCGCCGGAGTTGCCGCTGCCGGAGTTGCCGCCTCCGCCTCCGCCGCCGCCGCTGCCGCCGTCGTCCTCGTCCTTGAACGGGTCCTCGTACTCGTCGTTGCCGCCGCTCTGCGCCAGCGAGGCCGCCGGGAGCGCCAGCGCGAGCGTGAAGATGAGCAGGAAGCCGATCAGTCGGTTGGTGGAGAGCATTGCCTCATTCCTACCAGATCGATGCTGCAGGAGCCGCACTGCGAGCCGCCCGCGAAGCACGGCGACGGCGGTTCTCGGCCGCGCGGGCAGCGCTTGCGCCGCCTCCGGGCCGCTGCTCGCTCCAGGCGACCGCCGCCGCCGCCAGCATCACCATCAGCAGCCCCGCCGCGGGCATCTCCCAGTCCCAGTCCAGGCCGGCGTGCAGCCACCAGGCGGCCAGCCCGCCCGCCAGCCCGGTGGCCGCCGACGCGTCGATGCTGTGCAGCCTGAGCACGGCCATCGCCGTGCCGCCCAGGAACATCAGGAGGAACACCACGCCCGACCAGCCCGAGCTCGGCGGCGGTCTCGACGTAGATGGAGTGAGCGTCGCCCGACTTGTCGACGCGGTCGCGCTGCTTGAGCCATTCGACGCTGAACCCTCCGGAGCCCACGCCCACGAGCGGGTCGCGGGCCCAGGTCTCGATCGCGACGTCCCAGTAGCGGTAGCGGTTGGTGTCGATCGACCCCAGCCGAGCGGGGTCGGCGGCCAACTCGGGGGACACCGTCTCGGGCTTGCCCTCGAGCGCCGCCGCGGTGAGCGTGGCCACCACCAGCACCACCGCCCCCGCGGCCAGCACGGCGGTGCGCCGGGAAACGGGCAGCTCCGGGAGGGGAGCTCGCGGCGTGGACGCCGCAGGGTGGCCACCGCGGCCAGCCCGGCCAGCAGCACCAGGACCACAAGCATGAGCAGGCCGTCGCCCGCGGAGCCCGCCTCGCCGGCCTCCAGAGACTTGATCCCGGGGAATCTGCTGGCCACGAGCGCCGCCAGGAAGGTGGGCGCCAGGACGATCCCCACCACCCGCACCTGCGCCCGGCCGGCGGGGGCGAGCGCGATCAGGGCGAGCAGCCCCGCCGCCGCGGCTGCGAGCGCGCCGCGCGCGAACGTGAGGTAGCCGGCAAACCCGATGACCACGCCGCCGGCCGCCGCCGCGGCCCGCAGGTACGGGGGCCGCTCCAGGTCGCCCGGCGATGCGCACGGCGAGCACGAACCCGATGGCCGCGACCAGCGCCGTACGCGTTCCAGTAGGTGAGCGGTTGCTCCAGGCGTCCCGCGGCGGCCGAGCTGCGATCCAGCTCGACGATGCCCGGCAGCAGCCGCTCGGAGAGCCCGTAGGCCACCACCAGCAGCGTCCCCAGGGCCAGCGACGGCTCCAGCCAGCGCCGGGCCAGCGGGCCGCGGAGCAGCGCAACGGCGGCGATGAACGCACCCAGGTACAGAAGCAGCCGCTGGACGTCGTCCTGCGCTCGCCCGCCGATCGGCGCCCACGAGACCGAGGCGGCGGTCCAGACGGTCAGGAGCAGCAGGCCGGCCAGGGCAAGCCGTCCCGGGACCGACGACGGCAGGGGGTCGGGCACCAGAACCGCCGCGACGGCCACGAGCGCCCAGGCCAGGATGGCCGCGACTATCCGCGGCCGGTCAAAGAAGCCCCCGGAGAAGAACGCCAGCACGGTCGGGCCGGCGATCAGGAGGGCCGCGCCGGCACCGAGCAGCATTCTCCGCATCTGCAGCCAATGTAGCGCCGCTTGCCTAGACTC
>CAWFBA010000003.1:0-67419 GCA_963814005.1 uncultured Thermoleophilaceae bacterium | reverse complement strand
TGAGGTAGGCATGTCGCAGAACTCCGACGCCCTCAAGCGCGGCTACGAGGCGTTCAACTCGGGCGACGCCGAGGTACTCGCCGCGCTCTACGAGGACGACGTTCGCTGGGAGGGGCCAAACACCGAGGGCCTTCCGATGTCGGGCGTGTACGAGGGCAAGGACGCCGTGCTGCAGGCGCTCGGGCGCATCCCAGAGGATTTCGAACAGTTCCGGGTCACTCCCGATGAAATGGTCGAAGAGGGCGACACCATCGTCGTCCTCTCGCACATCGAAGGCAGGACGAAAGCCGGAAACGACGTCAAGCTCCCCGGCGTCGAGGTCTGGCGTATGGCCGGGGGCAAGGCGAAGAGCGTGCACAGCCTGGTGGACACCGCCGAGATGAAAGCGGCGCTCGGAGGTTGAGCTACGCGGGACTACGCTTTCACCCGTCTGCCCCATAGCTCAGCTGGATAGAGCGACTCCCTCCTAATCCGTCTCGGCGGTTGTGGCTATTCGTGGCTGGTCGGCAGTTCGGGCTCGCAGCGGAATCGGCTACAGCCGCGGGCGCCAAGACTTGTGGCTGTTGGTGGGCGTCGTGTTGCCCCACCGGTGGCGCTTTGCTTCCTTTGAGCCTGGGTACGGTGACTGTGTAATGGAAACCACTGCTGGCTTTCGCCACGAGGCGCTTTTCTACGCGGGGCAGGACGATTTCCTGGCTCGGAGCGGCTCGTTCCTACGCGCTGGTCTCGACGCGGCGGAGCCCGCTTTGGTCGTACTCAGCACGCACAAGATCGAGGCGCTGCGGGCCGAGCTGGCAGACCATGCCGGCGACGTCGAGTTCGCAGACATGGCTGAGGTGGGCCGCAACCCGGCACGCATCATCCAGGCGTGGGGCGATTTCGTAGCACGGCATCCGGGTTGCCGCGTTCGCGGCATTGGCGAGCCGATCTGGGCCGAGCGGAGTAGGGCCGAGTTGGTGGAGTGCCAGCGCCACGAGTCGCTGCTCAACTTGGCCTTCGCCGACGCCCACGGCTTTCACCTGCTGTGCCCCTATGACACCACCACTCTGCCCGACGCCGTCCTCTATGAGGCATGTCGCAGTCATCCTCATGTCGCCGGTGATGTCGGCCCTTCAGACCGCCCGGGTTACCGCAGCATCGACGATGTAGCCGCCCCTCTCGCCGAGCCGCTCCCTGAGCCGCTGAGTGTCCCGCACTCGCGCGTGTTCCAGGCCGGCACGTTAGGAGGCTTGCGCCAGTTCGTGCATCATCACGCGTCGGCTGCAGGGTTCGCCGAAGATGCGGCGGAGGACCTCGTCCTGGCCGTTCACGAGGTTGCCAGCAACAGCGTCCTGCACGGCGGCGGAGGGGGCGTTTTGCGGATCTGGCAGGAAGACGAGGCGATGATTTGCGAGGTCAACGACCGAGGCGTCATCCGTGACCCGCTGGCGGGGCGCCGGCGCCCACCACGCGATCAGCTGGGTGGTGCCGGGCTGTGGATGGCAAACGGCCTGTGCGACCTGGTCCAGATCCGCACCTATGCCGACGGCAGCGCAGTACGGCTGCACAAACGGCGCGGCTGACCACCCGTCAGCCGCGAGCTTTTGAGTCCGAGCTGACCCGTCGCCGCGAAGGCGGCGGGGCCGTGCCCTCGGTCAGAGGGTCACGGCCCCCGCTGGCCTCCTGGGCCGGGTCGATCAGCGGCCCGAGATTGACGCGGCCGTGCTGCTCTCGTTTGGACCCTGCGAGTCGGGGGTCGAAGCGGCACCGACGCCGGCGGCCGTTCGGCTCTCATCCGGCCCTGAGGACTCGGTCCCGGCCGTGCCGCCGATCGAGGCGGCGACGCTGGCTTCGTTCGGGCTTGCCGTGGAGCGCTGGCCAACGCTCGCGGCCACACTGGACTCGGAGGGCCCTGAGACGTCTTGCGCCTGCGTACCGGCGGCTGTGCTGGTGTCCGTCGAGTCGTCGCTCAAGGCCATGACCAGCACCACGGCGACCGCCGCCGCGAGCGCGAGCAGAGTTCCGATCAGGACAGCGCGCCTTGGCCGAACCTGCATCGGGAGCGAAATCCTGGGCTGACTGACGTGGGACATGACCGACCTCCTGGGGAGTGGTGAATTGATGGAGGCAAGCGTGCGCCCGGCCGGCTTCAGACCGCTTACGAACCGGTTACCGGCCTGTTACGGTCGCCTTTGGGGACTCGATTCATGGACTTCCGCATCCTCGGACCGCTCGAGGTCGACGATGATGGTCGCCAGCTCCCTCTCGGCGGCGCGAGGCAGCGCGGGCTGCTGGCCATGTTGTTGCTTCATGCGAACGAGGTGGTCTCGAGCGACCGGCTGATCGCGGAGTTGTGGGGGGAAGACCGGGTCGACGACGCCTCCAGGGCACTCCAGGTTGCGGTGTCGCGGCTGCGACGCACCCTTGAGCCGCAGCGGCGCATCGGCGAGATGAGCGGTGTGCTGGCCACGCGACCACCCGGGTATGAGTTACGGGTCGAGCCCGGGCAGCTCGATGTGGATCGGTTCCAGGAGCTCGCTGCTGCCGGGAGGGCGGCGCTGGTGGCCGGCGATGCCGCCTCGGCGGCCGAGAAACTGGCTAGCGCTCTGACGCTGTGGCGTGGGCCTCCGCTCGCTGACCTGGGCTATGAGTCGTTCTCGCAGACTGAGATCAGTCGGTTAGAGGAGCTACGCAGCGCCGCGGTGGAGGACCGGATCGCGGCCGAGCTGGAGCTGGGCCGTCACACCGAGCTCGTCGCCGAGTTGCAGGACCTGGTCTCGCGGCACCCCTTGCGTGAACGCCTTCGCAAGCAGCTGATGCTGGCTCTGTACCGCTGCGGGCGCCAGGCCGACGCACTGGCGGTTTACCAGGACGCCCGTCGGGCGCTCACCGATGAGCTCGGCATCGAGCCGGGCCGCGAGCTGCGCGAGCTACAAGCGGCGATCCTGCGCCAAGCTCCGGAGCTCGCGCGCGATCGCCCAGCTGGCCCGGACCGGCCCGACGACCCTGGTCCCGTGCCCTCGGGCGAAGTCTTTGTGGGGCGCGAGCGTGAACTAGACGCGCTCGTTCACACCCTCGAGGACGCCCTCGGCGGCAGGGGGCGCCTGGTGTTGCTCGTGGGCGAGCCAGGCATCGGGAAAAGTCGGCTCGCCGACCAGCTGATGAACCGAGCCCGTCGGAGCGAGGCTTGCGTGCTGGTCGGGCGGTGCTGGGAGGCCGGCGGCGCACCCGCGTACTGGCCCTGGGTGCAGTCGCTGCGGGGATACGTCCAGGGAGCCGAGCCCGACGCGCTGCGCGCCCACCTCGGCACCGGCGTGGGAGAGCTGGCCCAATTGCTGACCGAGCTTCACGATCTCTTCCCGGCGCTTCCCGAGCCGATTGCCCAGGAGTCGGACGGCGCGCGGTTCCGATTGTTCGAGGCCGTCAGCTCGTTCCTTCGGAACGCGGCACGGGAGGAACCGCTGGTGGTGATGCTCGACGACCTGCACGCGGCGGATGAGCCATCGCTGCTACTGCTGCGCTTCGTTGCACGCCAGATGGCCGACAGCCGGCTGCTGGTGGTGTGTGCATTTCGCGACGTCGACCCGACTCTGGGCGAGCCGCTGACAGCGGCCTTAGCGGAGCTCGTTCGGGAGCCGCACACAACGCGGATCGAGCTCACGGGGTTGAGCGAGTCCGACCTTGCCGAGTACATCAAGAAGTCGACCGGCATCGACCCGCCTGACCGGCTGGTGGAGGCGATCCATGCCGAGACCGAAGGCAACCCACTCTTCGTCGCGGAGGTGGTCCAGCTGCTCCAAGCCGAGGACCGCCTGGCCGACCCCAATGCGCATCTCCGTATCCCGCCCGGTGTCCGAGCAGTGATCGGGCAGCGTGTGGGTCGCCTCTCCGAACGCTGTCGCTCGCTCCTCCTTCCGGCCGCGGTCATGGGCCGCGAGTTCGGGCTGGATGCGCTCGCGCGGTTCACCGACCTGCCGCGCAACGAGATGCTCGACGTGCTGGACGAGGCAATGGGCGAGCGCGTGGTGACCGACGTGCCCGGATCGCCGGGCCACCTTCGCTTTGGCCATGCGCTGATCAGGGACACGCTCTACGACGAGCTGTCCACGGCGCGGCGGTTACAGCTTCACCGGGACGCTGCCGCGGCACTCGAGGACGTCTACTCCAACGACCTCGACCCTCACCTGGCAGAGCTGGCGCATCACTTCTCCGCGGGGTCGGTCCCGAACAGGGCGTTCGACTACGCCAACCGCGCGGGCGATCGAGCCGCGGCCCAGCTCGCATTCGAGGAAGCGACGCGTCTTTACGCGATGGCGCTCACCCTGGTGGCCGAGGACACCGCACGCTGCGACCTGCTCGTCAAGCTCGGCGACGCTCAGGCGAGGGCGGGGGACATGCGTACCGGGCAGGGGTCGTTTCTCGAAGCCGCCGACCTGGCCGAACGGCTCGGGCTCCCCGAGCGGCTTGCCTCGGCGGCGCTCGGCTATGGCGGCAGGATCATCTGGGAGGTCTCGCGCGGCGACACCGAGCACGTGCCGCTGCTCGAGCGGGCGCTGGCCGCGTTGGGCGATGAGGACAGCCCGCTGCGGGTCCGGCTATTGGCTCGGCTTGGGGGTGGTCCGCTTCGCGATTCGGTCTTCGCGGCCCACAGAAAAAGAGAGGCGTCCGAAGAGGCGCTTGCGATGGCGCGTCGCATCGGTGACCCGGGAACGATCGCGTACGCGATCGCGGGTTTCATCCCCGCCAATCACTCGCCGGAGTTCATCCCCACCCAGATAGCGCTGGGGACCGAGCTCATCGACGTTGCCACGGCGGCCGGCGATCTGGAGCGGGCAGCTGAGGGATACGAGAACCGCTTCACGGCGTTGCTCGAGGTTGGTGACTTGGGCGGCGCCAAAGCAGACCTCGCCGCCATGGCTGAGCTTGCGAAGGAGCTTCGACAGCCGTCGCAGGAGTGGTTCGTGGTGGCCTACAGCGCGCTGATGGCATTGTTGGAGGGCGATCTCGCCCTGGCCGAGGACCTGATCGAACGTGCGCGCGGAATGGGTGAGGCCGCGCAGGCTTGGAATGCCGCCGTCACACATGGCTTGCAGCTCTACCTGCTGCGCCGTGAGCAGGGCCGGCTGCAGGAGGTCGAAGATCTGGTACGGCGCTCCGTCGAGGACTATTCGACCTACGCGATCTGGCGGTGCGTTCTGACCCAGACGGCCGCGGGGCTGGCCCACAAGCGCGAAGCACGCGAGCTGCTCACAGCCCTGGCGGCCGACGACTTCGCGGCGCTGCCGTTCGATGAGGAGTGGCTGGTGGAGATGGGGCTGCTGGCCGAGGCGGCGACCGCGCTGGGCGAACGCGAGCGCGCGGCCGAGCTCTACGAGCGACTCGTGCCCTACGCCGACCACGTCGCGGTGTGCTACGCGGAGATCAGCACGGGTTGCGTGGCCCGTCCGCTGGGCCTGCTCGCGACGATCATGGAGCGCTGGGATGACGCCGAGCGCCACTTCGAACAGGCGCTTGAAGTAAACGAACGCACACGCGCGCGCCCGTGGGTGGCCCGGACCAAACACGCGTACGGGCAGATGCTCAGCGCCAGCGGCGACAGCCAGCGCGGGGGGGCGCTGGTTTCCGAAGCGCAAGCGAGCTTCCGCGACCTCGGGATGGCCTAGCTATGCGTCCGACCTAGTCGGCCAGTGCGGCCTCGAGCTCCGACACCCCTGCTTCGGCACCCTCGTTCGCCGCAACCGCCTTCCCGCGGTGTTCGCACGGGCAGCCCCGCGAAACCGCGACACGCGAGCCCCGCTCAAGTCTAGGCGGTGGCGCGCGGGTAGCAGTTCATTGCGGCACCGAGCGTACGATCCGGTTCATGAGGCTTCGCACCGGCACCCACGGGCTAGGCCGTGACAGCGGGACGGTGCAAGTGCGCACCTACCGTGACGGCATGGCGCAGAAGATCGGCCACGACCTGATCATCGACGTCGGGCAGTGGGAGGCGACGGTCGAGGTCGGCGAGGACGGCAGTCCGTCCGCGGTCGGGCTCGAGGTCGACCCCGGCTCGCTCCAGGTGCGCAAGGGGCTGCACGGGGTCAAGCCGCTTAGTGACAGGGACCGCGCGGAGATCCGCAAGCAGATCGACAAGCAGATCCTGGGCGGACAGCCGATCGTCTTTCGCTCGAGGGCGGTCGAGCGCAGTGACGGTCAGCTGAGCGTGCGCGGCGAGCTCACCATGGCTGGCACGACGCGGCCCGCGAGCTTCGTCCTAGAGCTGGCGACCGACGGCCACGTGAGCGGGACGCTGCCTATCACTCAGAGCGAGTGGGGCATCAAGCCCTACCGGGGCTTGATGGGCGCGCTGAAAGTGCGCGACACCATCGAGGTGGCCATCAGCATTCGGCTTCCGTCGGCTTGAAGGCGAAGGTGACATACCGGCCCGCCGATCCGAAGCCGCACGGAATCTCGCTCAGGAGCGGTCCGGCTTCGCCTGATCCGACGCCTTTCCTCGGTTCGAGTGGGCCGAGGGCGACGAAGTTCGATCAAGGCCAGGGGAGGCCGCGGGGAGCCGGGAGCTGCATCGACGCTTTCGGGGGGTTCGCCGCGCCTTTTCGGTCAGCTAGGTCTCGCGCTTCTGGCTGGCGCTGATCGGAGTAGTCTTGTTCTGAAGCCTTGGACGCTCGTTAGGTCTCACTCTCTCTCTTCCTTTCGCGCTGCCCCCACAGAGGGACTGAAAGGTTGAGCCATGGCAAGCCAGGAACACGACAGTGCGGTCCAGCGGTTGGAGGCTGCGCTGGTCGAGCAGGACCGGTTGGGCGAGCGCCTTGACGTCGCTGTCGGAACGTCGACCGAGTTCGGAGCCGACGTCCGGCTCCGGGCAGCGCGCGATCAAGTCACAGCGCGGAAGGCTTGGCTCAACTGGGTCGACGACGACGGCTATCGAGGGCTCAACGCGGGCCCGTTCGAGTTGCTCGCCGAGAGCCAGCAACGCGTACTAGAACTGGAAGGGTTGAGACCATGACGACCACAGAGCGACACCGCACGGCAACAGGCGCCGCACGACGGCGGGGCGAGCCGCGCCGCGCCGAGGGCGAGCGCCGGGTTGGGCAGAGCATCAATACCAGACGCAAATTGGACATCCACCGAGTTGGTGGTCGCGCTTGGCTGAACGGCCGCGAGGTCGGTGGCACAGATCCGCGCTACACCCACCTCGAGGCGTCACACGACTAAGCCAGCCGCCCAGGCCGTGGGGGGACGGACGCAGCATGAGCCGCCACTCTCGCGCGCGTCGTGGGGGACTGGTCCGACCGTATGCTGGCGCCGTGCAGGCGCTCCTAGAGGACGGGCCTATGCAGGGCACCACGCTCGAGGTTGAGGCCGTGGAAGGCAGGCCACCCAAAACGATCGACGTCTCAGATGCGAAAGGCGGCGCCTACCGCTATTGCCTGGCGCAGTGGACCCAAGAGGGCATGACGGCGGCCTACACGTTTCTCTACGCGGTCTAAGTCCGCGCCTTGCGCCGGCCCCACCCGCGCTGCGCGTGCCGCGTCAGGTCGATGCCGTAGGCCGGCTCGGAGCGGATGTCTCAGCGTCTCTTGCGGGTCCCCCTTTTGCGCTTGACTGCACCGCCGCCGCGGACTGCACCCACCCGCTTAGTAACCGACTTCGCCGCGCTTTCTGCGGTACTGCCGGCGGCCTTTGCCAGGTCGGCCACACGCCCGGCGGTGCTGCGGGCAGGCCCCTTCAGGTCCCGAGCGCTCTTCTTGGCGGCGTTGCGCTTTCGCGTTGCGGCCGCCTTCTTTGCTGAGGCTCTGCGCTGCGCTTTGGTCTGGGCCATGCGGATCCTCCTCGTCGGATGCCTGGACGCCAAGTATCGCCGAGTTCTGGGGCGTCGCTCGGTGTCAGCTCGCGCCCTGCCAGCGGCAGCGATGCTGAAAGGCTGCCCGGGAGCTCGCCAGACGGCGAGGCCTCCAGAAAAGCACCAGCCCCGCAGTCAAAACCCAGTGGCCCCCGCCTCTCGCCTCGTGGCGCACACTGCGCCGTCGGTGGCTTTCGGGCTTGAGCTGAGGATTCTGGCCGCAGGGCCAGCTAATGACTGACCTTACTCCGCTTGGAGAGGTCCATGTGAGCGACTTAACACTGCTTTTCCCGCGGGGGTCGGTCTCGGCCCGCAGCGGCGCGACCAGCCTACGTCGCCAGCCGATCGGGGCGATCTTTTTTTTTTTTTTTTTTTTTTTTTTTTTTTTTTTTTTTTTCGAGTCGGCGATCGGAACTCCGCCGGCGCTGCGGGGCAGCTGCGGTTACACCTTGTCGATGAGGAGGCTCGACCGCGGCGTAGAAAGGCTGTCTCGAGCCTCTTGCTCCTCGGCCGCGTCGGGCGCCCGCCCGATTGCGCGGGCAGCGGGTTCTGTCTGCGTGCTGCATTAGCCAGATGCCGGCCACGGTCATGACGAAGATGGCCATTCCGCCAACCTCAACCCAGGTGTCGTTGGCCGCAGGATTGGTGTCGGCGCCTACGGGATTGGCCAATCGTGGCCGATGCAGGTCAGGTGAACCCTCTCTCGTCTTTCCCTGCCCGCATCTGGTCCCGCTACGGCCTCCTTGTCGTGGTCGTCGCGTGCGTGAGCGTGCTCGCCGCGTCGCTCTTCGCGGCTCCGGCCCTCGCGGCACCCTCCGCGCTGTCGCCCCAACCAGCGGCGGCGAGCTTTTCTGATCAGGACATCCACGGCGGGTTCCATCAGAACTTGTCGGTCGTGTTCACGAATGGTGGTGGGTCCGATGTGACCGTCTCTGACGTAACCATCGCCGGAGCCGATTCGTCGCAGTTCAATGTCGCGAACCAGGACTGCGGCGGGGCGACCGTGAGTGGGGGCAGCTCCTGCCAGGTCACCGTCGAGTTCTTCCCCACGACGCATGGGGCGAAAAGCGCGACCCTGTCGCTAGTCGACGACAGCGGAACGGTGGACGTCCCGCTGACCGGCAGTGGGATCACCGGCACGTTGACCGCCACCCCGAACCCGTTGGACTTCACTCCCCAGCCCTGGTTCTACGGCGGTCAACAGCAGGGCATCAACATCAACGTCTCTCCTGACGCGGGCGTCCAGACTAGCTCCGCAAACATCACCGGCCCGGACGCCGGGCTGTTTTACGTCGCGTGGGGCCAGAACTGCGCCAACCAGACCTACGGCGCTGGATCGGGCTGTGGGGTGGGCATCGGCTTTAACCCTGCCGGGCCGGGGACCTTCCACGCGCAACTAGAGGTTGCCAGCGACAGCGCTTCGAGCCCGATGGTGATCCCGATCACCGCGACTGCGCTGTTCGGTCCGCGTACATTGGTGCGTCCCACCCAGGTCGCCTTTGGGGACGTCCAGATCGGGCAGGAGCGCACGCTGCCAGCCACCCTGACAAACGACGGCGATGCGCCGCTCCAAGTGCAGCAGCTGCTGTTCATCACTGGGCGCCCAGACGTCTTCTTCGTCACCGACGATGGCTGCTCGGCGAAGACGCTCGACCCCGGCAAGTCATGCCAGATGCTCGTGCACTTCAAACCCACCACAGCAGGCGAGAAGGAAGCGTCGCTGTTCTTCATCACAGGCAACTCGACCCAGCCCGTGACGCCGGTGGGGGTGAACGGCACCGGTGTCGCGCCCGTTAGCGGCGCGGTCTCCCTAGAAGGACGGGCGATCGCGGGTGGCGAGCTGACCTGCTTCCCAGCGGGCTACCCACCCGGCACCTCCTTTCAGTACCAGTGGCTTCGCAACGGCCGTGACGTGACCGGCGCGACGACGACTCGGCTCCGGCTCGACGACAAGGCCATCGGAGCCCGTTTCGCCTGTCGCGTGGCAGCGACAAACGCCATCGCCACCCGCACGTTCGCCTCCCCCGAGTCGGCCCAGGTAGCGCCACGCCAGCTCGACACCCAGCCTCGTGCGTTCGTCGACCGCTGGGCGTGCCGCACGATCAATACCCCAAGAGTCCTCAGCGTCGGCGGGCACCGGGTCACAACGTCCTACGGCCGTCCCGTCACACCCTGGGCGCCCCTCACGCTTCGCTCCAAACGCAACCTGATCGTCTCAGTCGACGGACGGCGCATGGGCAAAGGCCGGCACGTGAAGGTAGGACCGGCCGCCCTCTCAGTAATCGCCGACGGCGCCCACACCCTGACCGTCACCGCCGCCCGCGCGACTACCGCCGCGCAACTCCTACTCGCTCCCTGCCAGCTGGCGCTGCGCGTCCGCGCAGGCCACAACCGCCCCGCCGCGATCGCCCTCTCTGCTCGAACCGGGATGCGGTCGCTGAGCATCAAGCTCCCGCGAGGGCTTCGTGTCGCACGCACTCGAACGCCCCCGCTCGGCACCCTGAGGCTCGCGCGCGCCGGCCTCCCCGACATCAACCTCAGACTGACCAGGACACGCACCCGCTACAACGGCATCACCATCGCACTCACCCCACACCGACTAAGCGTCCGCGGCCTCCCCGGCAACGTCGGCGTCCTACGCCTCCAGCTCCGCCGCGGCGTGCTCACCGGACGCGGCGGAAACGTCCACGCCAGCTCAGTCCTGATGGGACGAAGAGCATCTGTAAGCGCGAGCGCCCACAGCCGCTGACCGCTCGAGGCGCGCGACCGAGGCTGAAGCGCAATCCCCGTGGGTGAGCAGATCGAAGGACGTCACTCTTGCGGGACGAGGGCCGCGAACATGGCATCACACCGAGACGTTCAACCCCCGCTCGTTGGGCTTCGCCACACCCGAAGCAGACGTTGTCCGCCAGCACGGCGACCTGGAGCGGCATGGCGCTCAAGCGGACCAAGGCGATGTGGGTGCTGCGATCGGCGACCACGACCTACCACCGGCCGGCGTTGCAGGGCGATCCGATCTCGTTGTCGGCATCCATTGGGGAGGAGGGCGGCGAGTGGAACGCGATCGAAGTCCGGATGCGGTTCGCGCTCTACAGAGCCGAATCCTGCGCTGCGACTGAGGTCGCGCCTGCCAGGTGGAGAATCCGCCCGAGCCCGGGTTCACTGGCGCGCAACTGGCGCGGGCATCAAGCCCGTTCTGCTCGCGGCATCGCTACTCCGACAGCCCCACGGCCTCGAGGCAAGCGGCCGCTGGTTCAATCCAGCCGCCCGGCCGGGTCCGGGTCGTGCCGCCCTCGAATGCCAGCCCCCACCCGGCACCCAGTCTTGTGACCGTAGGTGCGCCGCTCGCGAGGGCGCACCCCGCCGAGACGAGCGCGAACCATTGCCGCTGCGGCGCCAAACGCGAAAAGAAACGCGGGACCAAACGACCCGAGGGTCTCTTCGACCGGGATGCCTCCGACGTGCGCGAATGGCAGGCTCATCGGAGCGCCAAAGCACGAGCCAAGGCACGCCGGGCAGCGTCGCCCGCGGCGCGGGCCGGGACCCGGGTCTCACCAAGATGGTTAGCGATGATTATTGGAAAATCTCCGTCGTGCAGTCGCCGCCCTGGAGGCGCACCTCGTGGGCCCGTGCGGGACCGCCGGGGCGGTCATGGAAGTCGACGAAGAAGTCTGGGTCGACCTCCATCCCGCCCTCGGGCGAGCAGTTCACTCGCAGCAGCCACGAGCGAAGCGCAGGATAGAACTGGTTGTCCCAGGTCGAGTAGAGCGAGTTCGTGACGTACAGCCTTCGCCCGTCCATCGAGAGCTGGATCATCTGCGGTCCGCCGTTCAGGTCGCGCGCCGCGTCGCTGGGCTTGCCGAGCAGCCCGCCGAGCCATAACTGGCCCGTCAGCGTCGGGTTGGCGGGATCCGAAACGTCGTACTGGCGTAGGTCGCCGTGGAGCCAGTTCGAGAAATAGAGGAAGCGGTCGTCCATCGAGACCAGCAGGTCGGTGATCAAGCCGGGCACCCCGCCCGGGAGCGGCCACCCGTCGAGCTCGACGTTCTCGACCGAGATCACCTGCTCGGCTTCCCAGGAGCCGTTCGGGCGGTGCCAGCGGAACATGTTGCTCGAGAGGGCAGCGCCCACGAAGCCACCCTCCGCGTCGGGGTCGTGTAGCCACCGCACCTCGAGCGGAATCAGCCCCTGCTCGCCCAGATCGATCGTCTGCTCCAGCCGCCGCTCGGCGAGGTCCCAGAAGTGCAGCCGCTGTCCGTAGCGCCCGGCCGCGACGTCCTCGATGTCGAAGCCCTCCTCGTACGCGTTCGGCTCGCCGAACTCGGATGAGATGAGCACGTTCTTGCGCGGCTGGTACCAGAAGTCGTAGTTGAAGGGCGGCTGCTCCGCCGCCGTTCTCCCAGCGGCCCTTCAGCTCAAACGTGCTCGCGTCGAGGACCGCGAAGCCGCCGGCGCCGCCGCCCTCCCGATCGCCGAGCATGCTCACGACCACGTTGTCGCCCGGCATGCAGTGGACCGTGTGCGGACGGGTATAGCCCGTCTTCTCGACGAGCTCCTCCGGCTCGATCACCTTCTCGATCCGAGGCCGCCGCGGGTCGTCTGCGACGTTGAGGACATGGATGCGCGAGGACCGAAAGCCGGGCACGATCAGATGCGAGCGATCAGGGCCGTGACAGGCAGAGCTGCAGCGGTTCCAACCGAAGTGATGGAGCTCGTCGCCTACGTTCGGCATCGGCGTCTCGTGGACGACCCGGCCCTCCTCGGCGTCGACGACGGCGAGAAAGTCGGGCGCGCGCACCCCCGTGCCCTCGTGCAGGCACGCCAAGTAGAGGAACTCCTCAGGCTCCGCATGGCGCGCCTCCTCAGGTGACGAATACAACGAACCGGGGTTGCTCTGCTCATCAGGGCCGCTCATCGCGTGCCTCCGTCCGTTCAACAGTAGGAGCGCTCGAGTCGTCCCCAACGCTCTCGGCCACCGGGGCCACCGCGTCACGCCTACAAGTCCCGCCCCCGCTTTGGGACGCCCCGCCGTCCGGCGTGTAGGAGACCTCGATCAGGAACGTGGGCATCGCCCCCTCCTGGCTTGACGTGTTCCCCAACCCTCTCATCCCGCGCATCGCCGTGCAAGATCGCGGCGACCTCGACGCCGCGCGGGAGGCGATAACGCTCGATCTCGAACGCTACGAGGAAACGCTTGGGTTCCGGTTCCTGCGGGCGGCTCGGGCCCGCCTCTATCTGGCGCTCGGCAAGCCCGACGAGGCGCTGCGCGAGCTGTCCGAGCTGGGCGACCGCCGGGTTGACGAGCTCGGGACGCGGGCCGAGCTCGCGCCGCACTGGCCCCCGCTCGCAGTTCGCGCGCTCCTCGCTGCCGAGCAACGCGACGAAGCCCTGAGCCTGGCCGAGAAGGACGTGAGCATGGCCCGAGCCTTCGGCGCCCCGGCTATCGAGTGTTGCCCCACAGCGTTCCCAGTCGGCGGACAGCACCCGCGATTTCGCTCTAGGACTACGCTCTCCCCCTCCAGCCCCGATAGCTCAGCTGGATAGAGCGACTCCCTCCTAATTCGCCTCGACCGTTGCGGCTAGCTGTGGCTGGTCCGCATTTCCGCTCACCCGAGCGGACTCAACGGCTGCCGCGGATGCCACGACTTGTGGCTGTTCGTGGATGTCGTGTTGCCCCACCGTTGCCCCACAGGGGGCGCCACGCTCGGGGAATCACCAGCTCGAGCCCGCGCGCGTGGACACTGCGGCTCCACGATGCCGAGCGCGGGATGGCGCCCGGCCAGCCGGTCGCGCTGTTCTCGGCGACCAGCGCTGAGCGCCTGCGCTTCCGCGGCTGCGCCAGCCTTGCCGGGGACCCGGTGGCGTCTCGAGGTCGCGACCGTGACGAGCCGCGGCGTCAGCGCCGAGCCGTTTAGCTCCGCCCGTCACCTCTGACCCAGCCGCGAACCGGGTCGCCCGGTACTGCCTGTCGTAGTCAGTCACCGCGAAGCCGAGCTCAAAGCGCGGGTTGTCGCCGTAGCGTCCGCCCGCATCTGCGACAGTCCATCATCGCCGCGTGAGGCCCGATGACGTATGCACCTGGTGGTGTAGCCTCCGCGCGATGGCGAAGCGGCTTCGTCTGGTGGTCTGCGTCGCCCTCGCCGTGGCCGCACTGCCGTTCACGTTCGCGCCGGGCGCGCACGCTGGTCGCCAAGTCGACGCTCAAGGCGCGCGAGGCATTCTTCGGCGCCTCGAACGTCGATCGCAAAGGCAATGTTCGCCGGGACCGCGTGATCCTCTCCTGGTTCGGAGTCGCCAGCCTCGCCGCTTCGTTCGACGGACAGGTCGTGCTGCTCGACAGCTTCATCAACGACTCGGCCCAGGCGGCTGCTGGGCGCCACCGGCACCGCCGTATGTGCGTACCGACTACCGGCAGTTGATCGCGCTTCGGCCGAAGGCGATCTTCATCGGCCACCAGCATTTCGACCACCAGTGCAACACGGGCAGCCTGATCGCCAAGACCGGCGCGAAGCTGGTGCCAGCCTCCCGCAGGCGTGCGACAAGGCGAGACAAGAGGCCGCAGCGCTGACCGGCCCGCCGGTCCGCGTGCGATGCCCGCGGACCCTGTCGGCGTTTTCCGGGTTCGGGGCTTCCCGGGAGATCCGGCCGCTTGGCCGCGGTGTCCGGGTCACAGTGATACGCAACCTGCACAGCGGGTTGGCATCCGGGCCGATCCTCAACTCGGGCGGGGCCGAGAGCGTAATGTCGCTTTTTCGGCATCGGAAGGTTCTCGCTGCTGTTGGAACAATCGCGTCGGGCCGCTGCGAGAAGGCGCCGAAAGTGCTCGGCGTGCTGCGGCGGCTGCCCACCGACGTCAACTTCGGCTCGATCAAGGGCTTCGGCCAGTTCGAGCAGGGCCTACGCGATCCGGTCGACTACATGCAGGCGATCAGGGCCAAGCTCGCTCTATCCGATCCACCACGACTTCTACGCGCTCGAGGCCACACCGCAGAACGGAAGCTCGAGCGCGCTCGCCGCGACTGCGGGCCGCGATGGCGGCGCGGCAGGGACTCCGGACTAAGCTGCGGTGGCTGCAGGACCCCGACGACTACCTGCGCCCGCTCGTCTTTCGGCCACGCTCACCGCGCTACGCGAAATAATCCGCGGCTACGCAGACCGCCCGACCGCGCGGACGAACACGCGAAGACCCGTGAACGGCCGGGCAGCCGCTCCGACGCGACGCTAGAACCCGAGCCGCCCGTAACCTGCGGCGGCGCGCTGCTCTTGCGTCCGGGTCTGACGCGAAGGAACCCGCGTAGTCGAGGGTGCTAGCGGCTAGGTACTGGCCCTCGAGATAGGCGCGCGGCTTATCGACCTGGTGCGGTGCCCCCGTGCCGGGCCAGGAGAAACCGTACGGCGTCACGAGCTTCGGTGCCGGGGCACCAAAGCTATCCCGGCGGCGGTGTGGTTCTTGCCCGGTGACGGGCACCGAAGTGTTAGACGGCCTCGAATAGAGCCGAGGCTGCGACGGCGTGTAGGGGCGCGCGATTTGGTAGCGCCTAGCTAACGGATTGCTAAGAACGGCCCATAACTGGCCGTCACGGGCCGACACGGCGCAGCACGCGCGTAACCCTGAAACTGCCTGCATCGCCTACTCGGACAGTCCGGCGGCTTCAAGTGCTTCGCGGGGGTCAGAGGTAGGCGATGATCTCCCAGCCCTTGTCGTCGTGCCAACTGAGCAGGTTTCCCGTGACGCTGTCAAGCAGGATGCCGCTTGACTTCGCCTTCGCGGTCGCGCGCACGATCATGACCTGCTGATCGTCACTTACCTGGCGGAAGTCGACGACTTTCTTCATTCTACAATCTTCCCACACTGAGTCGACTTCCGTGGCCCACTGGCGCATCCCCTCGATGCCGGTGTATGGCGCTGCACCTTCAGCGCCCCCGAACAGCGAACGGAACTTCAGCCCAGACTCGACCAGCGTGGCGACCGTGTCGAAGTGCCGCGCGTTGAGCGCTTCCAAGAACGCCTCGAACCGCTCGCGCGAGAAGCGTGGCGGCGTGTTCTCCGGCGACATCGCCCGCCCAGTATCGCGAGGTCGGTCGGGCTTTTTCTAGGCTCGGCGGCCGGTACCACCGCTCGTCGAACTTCAGCAGCCTCGAGAGCGCGTCGGGTGCGGCGTCTGCGACCTCTACGTCAGCGACTTCGAATCCGGAAGGCCGCTTCGACATCGGCGCGGTTCGCCGTCGTCGCGTGGTGCGCCGCTGCGTTCAGGCAGCCCGCGGACCTGCCGCTCGAACCAGGTCGCGCGTTCCTGTACGACGGCCCACACAGGCGCGACCGTGGCTCCTGTTGCCCCATCAGTTGCCCCACAGCGTTCCCAGTCGGCGGACAGCACCCGCGATTTCGCTCTAGGACTACGCTTTCACCCGTCTGCCCCGATAGCTCAGCTGGATAGAGCGACTCCCTCCTAAGGAGTAGGCCGCAGGTTCGAATCCTGCTCGGGGCATGCACGTTCGCAGGGCGTTGCCAGGTCAGGCCTGTGCATCGGGCGCCAGCTCGGCGAACAGGCGCCTGACGCGATCCTCAAGGTCGTCGCGGATCCGGCGAACCGTGTCGATGTCTTTGCCAGCCGGGTCCTCGAGCTCCCAGTCCTCGTAGCGCTTGCCGGGGTAGATCGGGCAAGCGTCGCCGCAGCCCATCGTGATCACCGCGTCGGCAGCGCGCACGAACTCGTCGTTCAGCGGCTTCGGGAACTCCTGCGAGAGGTCGACGCCGACCTCCTTCATCGCCTCGACCGCCGCCGGGTTGATCTCCACGGCCGGATCCGAGCCTGCGGTGCGAACGTGGACGCGGCCGTCGGCGAGCTTGTTCAGCAACCCCGCCGCCATCTGGCTGCGCCCGGCGTTGTGGACGCAGACGAACAGGACCTCAGGCACGTCCTTGGTGATCGTCTCGTCGGCCTGGCCCAAGGCCCTCAACCGCTCACGCGCAAAGCGATGGACGAGCAGGGGGACGAAGTCCTTCACCCTCGCCTCCGGTAGGTCGCCGATCGCCTCCGTCATGAATCGCTCGATCGTCTGTGGGCCGAAGACGCCGGCGAACTCCGCCTTCAATGACTCGAGGCCCTTCTCGAGGTGCCCGCGGGTTACCAGGTCCACGTCGAGCTCGGCTAATTGCGTTGCCATGCGACATCCCTTCACCTGCCGTGGTGGTCTGCCCTACGACGCGCAGCCTATCCATTGACAGATATCTGTTCAATAGATATACGTGTATCGATGAACTTCGATCCGCAGGGGAGGGCCGCGTGATGCAGACGCTCGCACTGGCGCCGAAGCAGAAGCGAGCCAAGGGCGAGGTCTGCTGCGAGCCCGTGGTCTATCCCGACATCGAGCGATCGCAGGCCGAGCGCATGGCTGAGGTGGCCAAGGCCCTGGGCGACCCGGTGCGCATGCAGCTGGTCGACGTGCTGCGAAAGCACGCCGGCAAAGTCTGCGTTTGCGAGCTGGTCCCGCTCTTCGACCTCTCCCAGCCAACCGTCTCCCACCACCTGAAGAAGCTCCGCGATGCGGGCATCGTCGGTTCGGAGCGCCACGGGCTGTGGGCCTACTACTACGTCAAGCCGGCGGCACTGGAGGAACTGAGCGGATGGCTCAGCTAGAGACTGACAATCGGACGTGCTGTGATCCCGAGGCCAAGGGCGAATGCTGCGGACCCGAGCACGAGGCCGGAACATGCGGCTGCGGCGCTGGCGCCGAGGCCGTTCCCGACGACGCCGGCGAACTGCGCCAGACGGTGCGCGACCGTTACGCAGAGGCGGCTGAGGCGGCGAGCACCGGCGAGGCGTCGTGCTGCGCCGACGCAGCGGTGATCACCGACGAGCAGCGCGAGCTGTTCGGCTCGGGCCTCTATGACTCCGACGAACGCGACGTCCTGCCCGAGGCAGCGCAGCTGGCCAGCCTCGGCTGCGGCAACCCGACCGCGGTTGCTGCGCTGCACGAGGGCGAGACCGTGCTCGACCTCGGTTCGGGCGGCGGGATCGACGTTCTGCTCTCCGCCCGGCGAGTCGGTCCCAACGGCAAGGCCTACGGCCTGGACATGACCGACGAGATGCTCGACCTGGCCCGGCGCAACCAGGCCGACGCCGGCGTCGAGAACGTCGAGTTCCTCAAGGGCACGATCGAGGACGTTCCCCTACCGGATGGGTCGGTTGACGTGATCATCTCGAACTGCGTGATCAACCTCAGCGCCGACAAGCCAGCCGTCTTCCGCGAAGCCGCCCGCGTGCTGCGGCCCGGCGGCCGCTTCGCCGTCAGTGACGTGATCGCCGACGCAGGCATGGACGAGTCGACCCGCCAGAGCATGCAGGAGTGGACGGGCTGCATCGCCGGCGCCCTGACTCGCGCCGACTACGCGCACCAGCTGGTCGCCGCCGGCTTCGAGGCCGTTGAGATCCAGGAGACCCATCGCGTCCACGAGCACGCAGCATCGGCGATCATCCGGGCCCAGGTGCCCCTTGACCCAAGCTGAGATCCAGCTCAACGACCCCCAGACCCTCTACCGGCGCTGGGAGGACTCCCAATGGAGCCCGTTCGCGATCGACCTCGCGCACGACCGGGCCCAGTGGGGTGAGCTCGACGACGAGGACCGCGGTCTCATCTACTGGGTGCTCGCCTCGCTGATGGTGGCCGAGGAGCGGATCACGACCAAGTTCTCCGGACTGGTCGGCGCCTACGGCAGCGAGGAGGAGGCGACCTTCCTCTCGACCCAGCAGGTCGACGAAGCACGCCACATGCAGTTCTACGCGCGCTTCCAGGACGAGGTCGTCGACTCGCCGGCCGAGATAGCCGCGCATATCGAGCGCGCCCGGCGCGAGGTCAGCCCCGCCTTCCGCAAGATCTTCGATGAGGCCCTGGTCGAGGCGCACGAGAACCTCGTGGCCGCGCCGCATGACGTCGCAGCGAAGGTCCGGTTCGTGACCGTCTACCACGTGATCTTGGAGAGCACCCTCGGTCTGACGACGTTCCACTTCGCGACCGAGTACCTGAAGCGCGAGGGCCTGCTGCCGGCGTTCGTCGAGGGCTACTCGAAGATCCACCACGACGAGACCCGCCACATCGGCTATGGGATCTGGTTCCTGCGCGAGGCGGTCCGCGACAGCCCCGAGGCCGCCGAGGCCGTACGCGCGACCCTGCGTGACCTGCTCCCGGCGGTCGCCGAGGCGCTCGGAGGTGCGGGCGACGGTTCCGGCCCCGACATCGAGCGGCTCGGCGTAAGCACGGACGAGGTCCGGGACTTCGCCCTGAGCGGCTTGACCCGCCGGCTCGAAATCATCGGCGTGCCGCTGTCGTCACTCTGAGTAAAGCTCGCCACGGAGAAGGGACACTCCCCCCTCGCGGCGGACCCTCAGTACCCGACGTTCGTCTTGACCCGCTGCCGGTCCCGCGCGTGCAGGCCGCCCTTCTGGTCGAGTGTCTCGCAGGCGTCCCCGAGGTCGTCCGCCAGCCTGGTCGCCAGCGAGTGGCCCAGCGTGAGCTTGACCAGCACTCGCAGGATCTTCACGTGGTCGGCGTTGGGCGGCAGCGTGTAGGCGGGGACCATCCAGCCCCGCTCCGCCGCCAGCTGCGAGGCCACGTCGAACTCGTCGTAGTCGCGCTCGCCCTCCACCTGGAAGGACACCAGCGGCAGCCGCTCGGCTCCCTGGTCGCCCACCAGGCGCAGCTGACTCGTCGCGCCGATGCGCTTCTCGAGCGCGGCCGCGTTGGCCTGCATCGTTTCCATGATGAGCCGGTAGCCCTCGCGCCCGTAGCGGATGAGGTTGTAGTACTGGCCCAGCACCATGGCCGAGCCGGTCGAGAAGTTGAGCGTGAACGTGGCGTCCGTCTTGCCCAGGTAGTTCTCGTAGAAGACGAGGTCCTCGGGCAGGTCGCTCATCTCCCTGAACACCAGCCAGCCGACGCCCGGGTAGACCAGCCCGTACTTGTGGCCGGACGTGTTGATCGAGCGGACCTGCTCGAGCCTGAAGTCCCACTCGGAGTCCGGATACAGGAACGGCCACACGAAACCGCCGCTCGCCGCGTCCACGTGCATCGGCACGTCCAGGCCGCGCTCGTCCTTGAGCCGGACCAGCAGGTCGTTGATGCCCGCCACGTCGTCGGCGTGCCCGGTGAAGGTCGTCCCGAGGACCGCGGCCACGCCGATCGTGTTCTCGTCCACGTGCGGCTCCACGTCCTCAGGGCCGATCGTGTACCGGTCGGGCTGGAGCGGGATCACCCGCGGCTCGACGTCGAAGTAGCGGCAGAACTTCTCCCAGACCACGTGCACGTCGCCCCCGAACACGAGGTTCGGCCGCCCCGTGTCCTTGCCGGCCGCTTCTCTGCGCGCGCGCCACTTCCACTTCAGTGACAGCGCTCCCAGCATGATCGCCTCGGAGGATCCCTGCGTCCGTGCCCCCGTGGTCTCGCCCGGCGCGTTGAAGAGCTCGGCGAGCATCCGGATGCAGCGCTGCTCGATCTCCGCCGTCTGCGGGTATTCCGCGTGGTCGATGAAGTTCCGGTGCAGGTTCGCCTCGATCAGCTGCCGCGCCTCCGGCTCCATCCAGGTCGTCACGAACGTCGCCAGGTTGCGCGCCGGGATCCCATCCAGCGCCAGCTCTTGGCCAATCAGATGCATGGCGTCCGCGGGCGCCATCCCGTGCTCCGGCAGCGCATTGTCGGGCGCCGGCTCCAGCAGGAAGCGGTTGGCGAACCGACCGGGCGAGGGGGTGTCGCGGCGACTCATGTGGCGCTGAGCATATGCCCGTGATCGCCGACGGGTTCGCCACGGGGTCCCCCCGGCACTTCTCTGCTAAGTAAGTGAGTTGGCGCGCGGCCGCTGTGGCATACGGCGGCATCACGGTTCGCGTCCGCAAGCGATGAGTTCCAAGGGCCCCGGCGGTCTACCCACCGAGAGGAGCCACAGGAGGCAGATGACCACCCACCAACTTGCAATCGAGGCGAGCGGCCTCGTGAAGACGTTCGGCGACACGCGCGCCGTGGACGGCGTGGACCTGGCCGTGCCGAGTGGCTCCGTCTACGGCGTGCTCGGCCCCAACGGTGCCGGCAAGACCACGACGATCCGCATGCTGGCCACGCTGATCCGTCCGGACGCGGGAAGCGCCCGCGTGCTCGGGCACGACATCGTCGACGACGCCCATCGGGTGCGCGCGGCCGTGAGCCTGACCGGCCAGCTCGCATCGGTGGACGAGGACCTGACCGGGCGCGAGAACCTGATCCTGATCGGCCGGCTGCTGGGGCTCAAGCGCGCCGAGGCCAAGGCGCGCGCGACGGAGCTGCTGGAGGCCTTCGGGCTCTCCGACGCGGCGGCCAAGCTCGTGAAGGCCTACTCGGGCGGCATGCGCCGCCGGCTCGACATCGCGGCGAGCATCGTGGTCACGCCGGAGCTCATGTTCCTCGACGAGCCCACCACCGGCCTGGATCCGCGCTCGCGCAACCAGGTCTGGGACATCATCCGGGCGCTGGTTGACGGCGGCACCACGATCCTGCTTTGCACCCAGTACCTGGAGGAGGCCGACCACCTGGCGGACGGGATCGCCGTGATCGACCACGGCAAGGTGATCGCGGAGGGCACCCCCGCCCAGCTGAAGAGCTCGGTGGGCTCCGGCGCACTTCACGTGCGACTGCTGAACCCCGATCAGCGCCCCGAGGCCGAGCAGCTGCTGATCCGCGAGCTCGGCGGCGTGACCCTCGAGCCCGACGCGGCCGCACTGTCGGTCAACTGCGCCGACGCCAACCGCGCGGCCGAGGTGGTGGCCGAGCTCACCCGCTCCGGCGTGCGCATCGCGGACTTCTCGGTGGGCCAGCCGTCGCTTGACGAGGTCTTTCTCGCCCTCACCGGCCACACGGCCGAGGACAGCGCGGAAGCACGACCCGACTCGATGGAGGAGCAGGCAGCATGAGCGCACAGCCGCAAACCCAGGCCGCCCCTGCGACCGGCGCCGACGAGGCAGCAGTTCGCAAGGCCATCGCCTCGACCGCGCGGCCCGCCAGCGCCAGCGCCGCCTCTGCCGCGCTGACCTTCGGCTGGCGCGGAATGCTCAAGGTCAAGCACGTGCCCGAGCAGCTGCTTGACGTGACCATCACCCCGGTGATGTTCGTCCTGATGTTCACCTACCTGTTCGGCGGCGCCATCGCGGGATCCACCGGCGACTACCTGGACTACATCCTGCCCGGGATCCTGGTCATGTCGGTCCTGTTCACCACCGTCTACTCGGGCGTGGCGCTGAACACCGACCTGACCAAGGGCGTGGTCGATCGCTTCCGGTCGCTCCCGATCTGGAGCCCCGCGCCGCTGGTGGGATCGCTGCTGGGCGACTCCGTGCGCTACGTGGTCGCCGGCACGGTGATCATGGTGCTGGGCGTGATCCTCGGCTACAGCCCCGAGGCCGGGCCGGGCGGCATGATCGCGGCGCTGGGGCTGGTAGTGGTGTTCGCCTTCGGCCTGTCGTGGGTGTTCACGACCATCGGCCTGCTCTTGCGCTCGCCCAACGCGGTGATGAACGCCGGCTTCATGGGCATCTTCCCGCTCACGTTCCTCTCCAACGTGTTCGTGGACCCGAGCACGCTGCCCAAGGGGCTCGAGGCGTTCGTGAACGTGAACCCGATCTCGATCCTGGCGGACGCGTCGCGGGGCCTGATGGAGGGCAACGTGGACGGGTCCGACATAGCGATCGTGCTCGCCGTGGCGGCCGCTCTGACGGTCGTGTTCGCGCCGCTGACCACGCGGCTGTACCGCCGCGGCTGAGCGCGGCGTCGCCCCGGCCCCGAGCGGCCGCGATGGTGAGAGACTGCCGCCATGCCGGCGCCCAGGGTCGGGACCTTCGCCACCGCCGCACGCTTCGAGCGTGGTCTGGATTCGCGCAAGGCGCTGGTGCGTGCCGCCTCCGAAGCCGGCGTGGACCACGTTTGCGTCGGCGACCACGTGAGCTTCTTCGTGGGCGCGGGTGATGACGGCGTGGTGGAGGCAACGTCGCTGCTGAGCCTCCACGAGACCCTCCCCGTGTACGTCGCCCTGTACCTGCTGCCGCTGCGACACCCGGTGCCCGTGGCGCGCCAGCTGGCCACCGTCGCCGAGGTGGCGCCCGGGCGGCTCACGTTCGGGGTGGGCATCGGGGGCGAGGACCGGCACGAGATCGAGATCTGCGGGGTCGACCCGAGCACCCGCGGCCGCCGGATGGACGAGTACGTCACGGTCCTGCGCCAGCTGCTCACCGGGCAGCCGGTTAGTTTCGACGGCGAGTTCGTCGACGTCGAAGATGCCTTGATCGTTCCGGCGCCGGCCTCCCCGATACCGCTGGTCGTGGGTGGTCGCTCGGAGGCGGCGGTCACGCGCGCGGCGCGACTCGGAGACGGCTGGCTCGGCATCTGGGTCTCGGCGCAACGGTTCGCGAAGGTGTCGAGTCAGATCGCCGACGCCGCAGGCGCCGCCGGCCGCGGGGAAGCGACGTTCGAGCACGGCCTCAACGTCTGGTGCGGGTTCGGCGACACCGCGGAGGAGGCGCGAGGCCACGTCGCCGACGGGATGCAGAGCTTCTACCAAATCCCCTACGAGTCATTCGAGCGGTACTCGCCGTTCGGGACGCCGGCCGATGTGGCGGAGTTCCTCGGTCCCTACGTGGAGGCCGGCTGCTCGGCCTTCAACGTGATCCCGTGCGCGGCCGACCCGGAGGCGGCCGTCGCGGCCGTGGGCGAGGTGCGGAATCTCTTGGCCGGACGTACCTGAAGCGGCCCCTGGTCAGCGGTCGGGGCGGTCCGGATACAGGTCGTCGATGGTGGTGAGAGCGCGGTAGGGCGCGCCCGCCGCCGCCTCGATGGCCGCTCCCCCGCCGGCCAGCCGGTCCAGCACGCTCACTACCGCGGCCACCTCGAGGCCCTCCTCGCGCACCCGCTCGATGGCCTTCACGGTCGAGCCGCCCGTGGTGACCACGTCCTCGACTATCAGGCAGCGCTCACCCGCTGCCAGGGGCGGGCCCTCGATCCAGCGCTGGAGGCCGTGCTCCTTGCGCTCCTTGCGCACGAAGAACGCCTTCACGTCGGCGCCGGCGGCCAGGGCCGAGCACGCGATGGCGTCCGCCCCCATTGTCATTCCGCCCACCGCGGTGGCCGCCGCCGACTCGGCCTCCGCGCGGATGAGCTCGCCCATGGCGGCGAAGCCCGCCGGGCGCAGGATGGCCCGCTTGGCATCCACGTAGTAGTCGGCCTGGCGGCCGCTGGACAGGGTGACCTTCCCGACCACCAGCGCGTGCTCGCGCAGCTCCGCCGTGAGACGTTCGGTGACGGAGTTCAGGGCCTGCACTGCGGCTGCCGATAGTAGTCGGGCGATGGGATCGATAGTGAGGCTCTTCGCCGTCACGGCCGGCGCCTGCGTGGCACTCAGCTTGCTGCTGTTTGCCATTGACCAGTCGCGGGAGGGATCCGAGACCCAGCAGCGCGCGGTGGACGGCCAGGGCCTCGTGAGCTCGGACACCGACATCGCCGCCATCGATCCGCCGGCGGGCGTTGAACGCGAACGCGAGCGGAGACACTCGGGCGCGCGGGAGGCGATCGACGACGTGAACGACGTGCTGCTGCGGCCCTTCACCGACGTGGCCGACTCGGACAACACGTGGGTCCTGCGTGGCGTGCCGGCCGCATTGGGCCTGCTGCTCTACGGCCTGCTCGGGATGCTGCTGGCCAACATCATCCCCCGGCGCGTCCCAGAGGCGCGCGACTGGCGCCGGGTTCCGAGCTGAGCCGTTAGCACCGGCTGCCCGCCCTGGCGGCTCAGTGGTGGGAGTGCGAGTGCGAGCTCTTGGCGCGCGGGACGCTCAGGGTTCGCCTGCTCAGCGTGCGCTTGCCGACCGTCATCGTGACCACGACCTTCAGCTTCGTGAGCCGCACGCCCCGCTTCACGCGCGCGCGGCACACGTATGAGCGGCGTGCTCGCACGAGCGTCTTGCGGCAGCTGCCCACGGTCGCGCGCCCGCGCGTGACCTTCACCGCCACCCGGACCGCGCGGTTGGGCTTGGTGCGCACGTGCACCCGGCGTCCTCGCAAGGCCACGCGCGGCTTGGGGCTGATGGCCGGCTTCTGGGCTCCCCGCTTGACGATCTCGATGCGGACCGAGGCGCTGGCCCCCGAGGCGCTGCGAGCCCCGACCCGCACGAACCGGCCGGGGGGCACGGTCTTCGGTGCCCTGTAGCGCCCGGTGGAGCTGATGGTTCCAACGCGCGAGTTGCCGCCGGCCACGCCGGCCACGCTCCAGGTGAGCGCCGGCGACGCGTTGACCACGGTGGCGGAGAGCTGGGCGCTGAGGCCGGTGGCCAGCTTGGCGGGGGCTCCAGAGATGGCCACGAAGGGAGTGGGTGGCGGGGTGGATCCAGGACCGGGACCAGGCCCAGGGCCAGGGCCAGGGCCGGGGGGCGTAGCCGCGAGCAGGGCGGCGGCGCGGGCAGGGCTGCGCGGGAAGACACTCGTCGAGTCCCGGGCCGAGTACTGGAAGCCGTCGGAGCGCGTGCAGCCCGGACGCGGCGTGTAGGTCACGGTGGCGTCGCTGGACCAGGCGCCGGTGGGGCGATCGAGGTCGCCGCAGGTGGGCGGCACGTCGACCCGGTACTGCACCCGACGCGCGTCGCCGAAGCCGTTGGCGCGCAGCGTGACGGTGGCTGGCTGACCGGCGGTGAGAGCCTGGCTGACCGGTTGTGCGATGAACCCGGGAATGGTGGAGGCACCGGCGGCGAACCTGGCGGGGTTGACCTCATCCTGCTCGCGCACGAAGCCGTCGGGATCGATCTCCGACCGCAGCCAGTAGATGCCCGGCTGCACGTCGGAGACGTCGACCCACTGGAAGGCGAGGCCGCTGTCGTAGATGTCGCGCCAGCCGGCGGACACGCCCATGGTCACATTCGCGGCGCCCTGATTGGACTGCTGGCAGAACGACGGATTCAAATAGCTCGGCCGGGCGCCCCCACCCGCCTCGACCGGCTCGCTGTCGAGCAGGCAAAAGCCCACCTTCATCGCCGGTGCGGCCTCGGCCGTGCGGAATGCGTTCCACAGCGAGTAGCGCGCGATCTTCATCAGGTGGAAGTGGTCGTGGTCGTCGTTGGTCTCGAACATGACCGTGCCCGGCCGCGGCACGTCGGTGGCGCCGATGCGCTGGACCACACGCTGCATGAACGGGAAGGCGGGGTCCGAGCCGCGGAACTCCAGCGCGCTCGGGCCGCGGTTGTGCACGAAGCCGTCGAAGCGCAGCAGCAGCCTCGGCGTCCCGTCAGACGAGTCCTGCTCGAGGAAGGGGAGCTCGGGGGGGTCGGCCACCAGGTCCGGGTCGCCGGGCAGCGCGACGGCCCCGGCCGGAAGGACCAGCAGGCATAGGGCGGCAGCTGCAAGGCAGCGTCGGAGTGCCCGGGACCGGCGACTCACCCGGCCAATGTAGACCCGTCCGGCCGGATCGGCCAGAGGGATGGCGCGTCAGCGGTAGACGAAGATCTGCTCGCCCAGCTTGATCTGGTTGAAGATGTCGCGGGCGTTGGGGATCGGCACCCGCAGGCAGCCGTGGCTGGCAGGGAAGACGGCACGGAGAAGTAGCCGTGGATCGCGTAGCCGCGGATGAAGTAGCTGGAGTGCACCATCTGCTTGGCGTTGGTGCCGTAGCTCTTGCGGTAGAAGCGGAAGGTGCCGAACACCGTGGGCGTGATCGGCGCGCCCGAGGAGCTGTGGTAGACGCGCCTGGCGCGCCCGCGGTCGGCCAGCACGAGCACCTGGCGCGACCAGTCGAACTCCACGTGGCGGCCCGCCTCGCGGGTAGCTTGAGCTTGAAGGCGCCGCGGCCCTGCAGAACGAGCGAGTACACGCCGCCGGTCGGCGTAGCCGTTGCGCGCGAACCGGTTGGTCTTGCGGAACGCGAGCACTGCGCGCGAAGTGCCGCCGCCGTACTGGCCGGTCACCGGAACCGCGAAGCCCAGCTCCTTGAGGCCGCGCTGCAGGATCAGCACGTGAAGCCCGCGGGCGCCCTGGCCGGCGCGCAGAGCCACGGCCCTGAAGCGCGCCTTGCGCGAGCGGAAGGCGGCCTGCGCCGGGGTGGCGCGCGTGGACCACGCGCAGGGCGAGCATGCCGCGGCGGCGGGTCCGGAAGCTGTAGGACACACGCCCGCCGCGGCGGATTCGAGCGCGCTTTCGCTTCAGCACCTTGCCGCGGCGCGTGATCACCAGCGTGGCCACCTGGCCGGCGACGAACGGCTTGACACGCGCCCGGACCGTGACCCGGCCCCCTCGCGCCACGTAGCGCATCTTGCGCGTGGGCTGGCCGCTGATGGCCGTGAACGAGACCTTGCCGGCCTTGGGGGGAGCCGGCGGCGGCACGGGGGCGGGTGGCGGCACGGCCGGCGGCGTGACCGCCGGCGGGGCCTGCGCTGGGCTAGTCGCCGGAGCCACGCACATCGCCACGAGGGCCAGGAAGAGGATCGGGAGGCGCCTCATGGGGCCCGACAACTGTCCAAGCGCACCGCCTCAGGCCGCCACCGGTGCAGGCCGGCCGTCAGGCTGGCACCGGGCGAGGCGGGGCCCGCAGCGCACGCGGGACCAGCACGCAGGCCAGCAGCACGAGCGGGCCCACGACCACCGAGACCTTCCAACCGTCGTCGGCCTGAATGGCGAAGGCCACTGTGTTGTTGAAGGCGTGCATCCCGATCACCGGGAACAGCGAGCCGGTGCGCTCATACACCAGGCAGAACATGAAGCCGAGGAACGCCAGCGGGGGCAGCAGCACCAGGCCGTCGGCGCTCTCGAAGATGGATCAGGCCGAACAGCGCACCGTCCATCAGCGCGGCCGCGATCACCGAGAAGCGCGAGCGCAGGGCGCGGTAGAAGAACCCGCGGAAGAAGAACTCCTCGACCGCCGGCGCCACGGCGATGACCATGAGCCCGGCGATGATCAGGCCGAAGGTGCCCTGATCGCCTCCGAGCGCCTCGACGGTGCCCTGCTCGGCATCCGGCTGGACGATGGCGGAGTACACGGCGGCGGAGATGTAGAACGCCAGGATCCCGAGGACGGCCCAGCCGAGGGCCGGCCAGAACCGCGTCGAGCGCAGGCCGAAGTGCCACGCCCTGGGCGGCGCGACCCTGCTGGCGAAGAAGAGCGCGGTGGCCACGAACACGGCGCCCTGCGCGAGGGTGCCGACGATCACGAAGGTCGACGACTCGTCGTCGGGGTCGGCCCCCAGGAGCACGGCCAGGATGCCCACCACCACCAGGGTGCCGGTGATTCCCACCAGGAAGCCGACCGCGGCGAACCACGGCGGCCACGCGGGCTGACGCTCCGCCCCGGCGGGCAGCTCGGGCGGGAACGGCGGCGGCAACGAGCTTCCGTGGGCCTCCATGCGCGCTCAGAATAGGGAGCAGGGGCGCCGTTCAGGCACCGTGCTCGGCCCGCGGTGGGCCCTGGGAGCCCGGTGGGTCAGCCCTTGGCTGAAAGCTCGGCGTCCGTGCGCCGGTCGGACTCGATGCGCAGCTTGGTCTTCCTGAGATCGTCTTCGGCCCGCCGGGCCCGGCCGGCCTTCTTCACCGCCAGGTTGCGCTCCGCGATGCCGGCCAGGTGTGCCTCGTAGGCCGAACCGTCCCTCCGCTCGCGCGGTGCGGCTGCTGAATCGCTCATGTCCTCATCCCTCTCACTCCCGGCTTCGTTGCCACAGAAGGATGTGGGGAGCACTGACACCCGGCGGTGGGACTGCCCCTTGAGCTTACGCTCATCCGGCGGCCGGGGGATCGGCCTGACTGAGAACGCCGGAGCGCAGCTCCGCCAGCGAGCGCACGGACTCGACGCCCGCGGGCGCCATGTCGCCGCGATCCACCAGCACCGCGCGGATGCCGGCGGCGTGTGCGCCCGCCACGTCGTTGGCCATCGAGTCGCCCACGTGCACGGCCTCGCCCGGCTCGCACCCCGCCAGTTCCAGCGCCGCCCGGAACACCGCGGGCGACGGCTTGGCCGCGCCAACGGTGGCCGAGGAAACGGCTCCGTCCACCAGGTCCATCAGCCCGGCGCGGTCGAGCCACTCCGCCAGCGAGCAGTCCCAGTTGCTGGCCACCACCAGCCGCAGCCCGCGTGCGCGCAGGTCCGCCAGCGCGGGCGCCACGTCGGGATAGGGCGTCGAACTCCAGCGCACCGAGCATCGCAGCGCGAACGGCGCCCCGCTCGAGCGCGTCGTGGCCGATCGCCTGGCGCATCACCTCCGCGCAGTCGTCGCGCAGGCGCTCCAGGCCCTTCCGGTCTCCGCCCTCCATGTGGTGGTCCAGGTAGTAGGCGATCTCGGCGGCGAAGCCGCGCTCGGCCGCCTCGAGGCCCACGTCCACGCCCGTGGATCGCTCCAGCAGCGCGCGCAGCCGCGGGGCCGGGGGGCGCAGCTCCACGAGCGTGCCGAGCGCGTCCAGCAGCACGGCGCGGAGCCTCACGCGAGGAACTGCCAGGTGGCGAACTGCGTGGTGAGCAGGCCCAGCAGCACCGCCGACGCGGCGGCTACGCGTGCCGTGGCGCCGCGCTCCTCGCAGGCCACCGCCATCCACATGAAGATCGGGAACAGGACCACCAGGAACCGCGGCAGGGACATCAGCGGCTGCGGGGCCACGGGGAAGCTGAGCGGCACCGCCAGCGCGGCGACCACGTAGGCGCCGTAGGCGAACGGCAGCCGCCGCAGCACGCCGAGGCACGCCGCCACGGCGAACACCAGCGAGCCGAAGAGCATCAGGTTCACGGCCGCCACCCGGAACGGGTCCCCGCCCGCCTGCTCGAAGTACACCGGCTCGCGCGAGCCGGAGGCCAGCTGGCGCGCACCGTCCACGGCCGCCAGGAGGCCGTCCCAGACGCCGACGAACGGGCCGGCGAAATCGCGGCCCCAGAAGCTCCTGGGCCGAGGAGAATGCAAACGGGTCGCCGTGGGCGATGGCCAGGTACCCCGAGTAGGCCACCAACCCGAGCGGCGCCAGGGCCAGCCACGCGGCGTCGGCGCGGACGGCGTGCACCGGGCGCAGCGACGCCAGCCATCCGCGGGCCGGCGGCGCCAGCTCGCCGGGGCGATCCGAGCGCGGCCCGTAGAGGTAGAGCAGCACCAGCGGCAGCAGCAGGAGCACGCCCGGCGCTGCGCGTGGCCGAGGCAGCGGCGGCGGCCACCCCGGCCCAGGCCCAGTGCCCGGTGCGCGCGGCGTAGAACGCTCCGAGCGACGCCGCCAGGAACAGGCTCTCGGAGTACGGCGCGCCCAGGAACACCGACGCGGGGAAGACGCACAGCAGCAGCACCGCCGGGCCGGCGGCGCGCCGGCCCAGCTCGATGGCGGTGAGCCGGTGCAGCAGCGCCAGAGCCACGACCAGCGCCGCCAGCGACACCAGCGAACGAGGCCAGCAGCACGGCCGCGCGCGAGCCGCCGCCCAGCTCGCCGACCGCGCGCGAGAGCAGCGGGTAGAGGGGGAAGAACGCCGCCCGCGGCGAGTCGGCGTCGTCGTAGCCGGAGTCGGCGACCGAGAGGAACCAGACCGCGTCCCAGCGCGCGAGCGGCGAGACCAGCACATCGCCCAGGCCGCCGAGCGGCTGGGTCAGCGCGGGCTCGTCGTAGCGCTCGGCCGCGGCCTCGAAGCGGGCCTCCCCACCGGCCGAGAGTGCGGCAAAGGCCGCCACACAGACGATCGCGAGCCGGCTCCACAGCGCCGCGCGCCAGGCGGCGCCCAGCGCCTCGGACGCGGCCGCTCGCTCCCGCAGCGCCCGCAGGCGCCCGGCGAGCGGCGCGGCGGTGGAAGTAGCCTGATGCGCCATGCCGGCGGCCGATCTTCCCATGGCGGCGTCCTTCCTCGACGAGCACCGCAACGAGCTCACCGCCGGCCTGCACCGTGATCGGCGCATTCGTGCTCGCCGAGGCTGGTGGACACGGCGATTGTCAAGCGCGGCCGCGCGGATCAGCGAGGCCGTGTCCGGCCGTCAGCTGTCGCCCGTGGCGGACACCCGGCTGCGGCTGGTCCGGCGCCTGGTCTTCGCCACGATCATCGTGATCGGGATCGCGCTGGCGCTGGCCCAGTTCCCGTCCGTCAAGCGGGTGGCCACCGGCGTGCTGGCCTCCTCCGCGGTGCTCGGGCCTGGTCGTGGGCTTCGCGGCGCGCCAGACGCTTGCCAACGCGATCGCCGGGATCCTGCTGGCCATCACCCAGCCGATCCGGATCGGCGACCTGGTGACCTTCGAGGAGGAGACCGGCGAGGTCGAGGACGTGCGGCTGACCTACACCTACATCCGGCTCGACGACGGCCGCCGCCTGATCGTGCCCAACGAGCGCCTGGCCCAGAGCTCGATCCAGAACCACACGGTCGTCGACCCGCGCGTGGAGGTCGAGGTCTCGGTCTGGCTGCCGCCGGACGCCGACGTGACGCGGGCGGTCGAGGTGCTGTGCGAGCAGGACGACGTGACGGCGCGCGTGGCCGAGATCGACAAGGAGGGCATCCGCCTGTCGGTGGGCACCCATGCGGCCACCGCCGGCGAGCGCGGGCAGGTGGCGGCGCGCCTGAGGAAGGACAGCCTGCAACGGCTGCGAAACGCTGCTCTATCCTCCGAGCCCGGGTAGGCGGTCACAGGCGCCCGGCGCCGGCCGGCCACCGCGGGGCCACGGCCACGGGATCCGATGACCTACCGGCAGCGAAAGGCACGGCGCAGGCGAGGGCGCGGCAGCGCGGGACGGCGCATGGCGCTGGGCGCCACGGTGCTGGCGGTCACGCTGGCGCTGGCGCTGATGTCGGTGGCGGGCTATGTGATCGCCATGGCCGCCACCGCGCCCGACCTGAGCGAGCTCAAGCCCACCGACAAGGGCAGAACTCGGTGATCTTCGCCGCCGACGGCTCGCGGCTGGGCTACGTGCAGTCCGATGAGATCCGCACCCCGGTCCCGTGGCGCGACATGCCGCTGCAGATGCGCCAGGCCACGGTGGCGATCGAGGACGAGCGCTTCTACAAGCACGAGGGCGTGGACTACCCGGCCATCGTGCGCGCCGGAGTCAAGAACCTGCGCTCCGGCAAGAACGTGGAGGGCGGCTCCACGATCACCCAGCAGCTCGTGCGCGCGCTCTACATCAAGGACCCCGAGCGCAACTTCGCGCGCAAGATCCGCGAGGCCAAGCTCGCCTCGGAGCTCGAGGAGAAGCACTCCAAGAAGTGGATCCTCAAGAACTACCTCAACGACGTGCCGTTCGGGACCATCGACGGGCGCACGGCCATCGGCGTCGAGGCGGCGGCCGAGACCTTCTTCGACAAGCACGCGAGCGACCTCACCCTTGGCGAGGCCGCGCTGCTGGCCGGCCTCCCGCAGGCGCCGTCGCAGTACAACCCGTTCCGCAACCCGCACCGCCGCGCTCTCGCGCCGCAACGAGGTGCTCGAGCGGATGGCCAAGAACCGCTACATCACGCAAGCGCAGGCCGCCGAGGAGGCGTCCAAGCCGCTGGGGCTCAAGCGCGGCACTCGCTACACCCGCCGGCGCGAGCCGTTCTTCTTCGACTACGTGCAGGAGAGGCTGATCGAGGAGTACGGCGTGGGCGTGTACCGCCGCGGCGGGCTCAAGGTCTACACCACGATCGAGCCCAAGCTGCAGGAGGCGGCGCGGCAGGCCATCGGCAACCACCTGTCGCTGCCCACCGACCCCTCGTCGGCCGTCGTCTCGATCGACCCTCGCAACGGCTACATCCGCGCCATGGCGTCCAGCGGCACGTACAAGGACCGCCGCTTCAACCTCGCCGCCCAGGGCCACCGCCAGCCCGGCTCGGCGTTCAAGACGATGGTGCTCATGACCGCCATCCGCAAGGGCATCGACCCCAACCGCACCAGCTACACGTCCAAGCCGCTGAACCTGAACGTTCCCGGCTACGGGCCGTGGAAGGTCAAGACCTACGGCAACTCCTACGGCGGCTCGATGAACCTGGTGCGCGGCACCCTGGCCTCGGACAACACCGTGTACGCGCAGCTGATCATCGACGTGGGCCCGAAGGAGGTGCGCGAGACGGCCAAGCTGATGGGCATCGAGACCAAGCTCGACGGCCTGCCCGCCGAGGGCCTCGGCGGCCTGCGGCTGGGCGTGTCGCCGCTCGAGATGGCCAACGCCTACGCCACGCTCGCCTCCGGCGGGATCCGCAACGAGCCGAAGGGCATCCGCAAGGTGGTCTTCCCCGACGGCAAGTCCGACGACCTGGGCAAGCCCGAGCGCAAGCGCGTGTTCACCGACGGCCAGGCCTACGAGGTCACCAAGATCCTCAAGCAGAACGTGACCGGCGGCACCGGCACACGCGCGCAGATCGGCTGCCCGGCAGCCGGCAAGACCGGCACCACCGACGCCTTCAACGACGCCTGGTTCGTGGGCTACACGCCGAAGCTCTCCACCTCGAGCTGGGTCGGCTACCCCAACGCGCTGCAGTCGATGCCCGGAGTGGCCGGCGGCACCATCCCCGCCGGCATCTGGCACGACTACATGATCGTGGCCAAGGGCGAGAACTGCGACTCCTTCCCGCAGCCCGAGGAGCGGGCGGAGTTCTCCCCGTTCTTCGGCAAGTACTCCAGCACCGGACGCTCGAGCGGCGGCAGCTACTACCGCTCGCCACCGCCCACGGGCACGGGCGACAACTCCGCCGGGGGCGGCGGCTACCGCGGCTACGACCCGCGCCTGTACGAGTCCCCGCCCCAGCAGGCGCCGTCCACGCCGGAGCCGCCTCCGGCCCCGAGGAGCCCAGCGACGGGGGCGGCGACACCCCGGACGACGGGTAGGCCGGTCGGCGGTCGACCGGGGGCACAGAGCTGCTGTCCCCTCGGTGCCGATTCGTGAACCGGGTGGCCCCGAACGCAGTTGCGTAGCCCGCGACCAGCGACACTGTCCCCGTGGCCGAGCTCGACCTGATCGCCGCCTTTCAGCGGGCCCTCTCGGAGCCTGGCGAGCGGGTCGTGCGGTGGGTGGGAGACGACGCCTCGGTGGTGCGGGCGCGGCCGCTGGCGGTCACCTCGATCGACACGATCGCCGAGGGCGTCCACTTCGAGAGCTCGACGCACTCGCCCGCCGATGTCGGGCACAAGGCGCTGGCGGCGGCCCTGTCCGACCTTGCGGCGATGGGCGCGGACCCCGGGGAGGCGCACGTCTCCCTGGCCCTGCCGCGCGAGTACCCGGAGCCCGACGCAGTCGCGCTCGTCGAGTCGATGGCGCAGCTGGCCGGGGAGACCGAGACCACGATCGCGGGCGGGGACCTGGTGCGCGCCGGTGCCCTGGTGGTCACGGTGGCGGTGACCGGCTGGGCCGACTCGGAGCATGAGCTCGTGGGGCGCGACGGCGCCGACCCGGGCGATCTCGTGGCCGTCACCGGCGCGCTCGGGCGCTCCGGCGCCGGGCTGGCGATCCTGCGGGGCGAGGCGTCGGCCCCGGACGCCGAGCTGGCTCAGGCCCTGATCCGGGCCCACCGCCGCCCGCGGCCACTGCTGGAGGCGGGCGCGGCGCTGGCCCGAGCTCCGGTCAGCGCGATGATCGACCTAAGCGACGGCCTGGCCACCGACGCCCGCCACGTGGCCGGAGCGAGCGGCGTGCGGCTGGAGCTCGACCTAGCGGCGCTCCCACTCGCGCCCGGGGTACCCGAGGTGGCCGCCGCGCTGGGCCGGGCACCGGCCGAGCTGGGCGCGACCGCAGGCGAGGACTACGAGCTGCTGGTGGCGGTGCCCGCGGAGCGCTGGGCCGCAGCCGAGGCGGCGGCGGTCGGAGCCGGGACTGCGCTCACCCAGGTCGGGCGGGCGGTGGAGGGACGGGGTGTGGCGCTCTCCCACGCGTCCGGCGCGGTGGCCGAGAACCTTCGCGGCTTCGAGCACACCTGACGATCAGCGCGGGTCCAGCGCCGACCGGGTCCCGCCCAGCGAGCCCGGGCCGGCGTAGCTGGCCGGGCCGCGGACCGACGGGCGCTCAGCCGGCTCCGCGCGATCGGGCCTTTGGGGCCGGCTTCGCGCGATGGCCACGGCCGCACCGAGCACCGCCGCCAGCACACACCAGACCAGCGCCAACAGCGGCCCGATGTGGCCGCCGACCACGAGCAGGAGCAGGTACCAGGCGCCGCTCAGCGGGTTCAGCGACAGCGCTATGAGCTGGTAGAGCACCAGCAGCACCGGCACCAGCAGGCCGCCCGCCACGAGCACGAGGCGGGCGCGCCGCGGCGGCGGCGGGTCGACAAGGGTCGCCATGAGCCACAGGTGGAGGGTGGGCGTGAGCAGCAGAGCGGCGAACGGGTTGACCAGCCACAGCACCAGCAGGGCAAGCGCCAGCGTCAGCCCGGCCACCACGGGGGCCCCCATGGCCGACCGGTCCGCCAGGCCCGGCCAGACGCGGGCGGTCGCGGCGCGCAGCGCCACCCACGCCAGTGCCACCGCGCCGAGCACCACGACCAGCACCGCAACGGCCGCGGCGTCGAGCGGGAAGCGCGCAGGGTCCACCGGGGCGCCGGGCGGCTCGGGGGTGGCCCCGGCAAACGCCAGCGCGTAGGCCAGGCCCAGGCCGAGGGCGAACGCGCCGGCGCCGGCGCCCAGCCAGGCTGCCCAGGGCAGCAGCGCCATCCGCCGCCTGCGAGCGCGCGCGAACGCGTCCACCGTGGCGGCAAGCGCGGGCAGTATCAGCGTGATGCCCAGCAGCGAGAGCACCCAGCCCGGCATCACCTGGCTCACCGCGGTCAGGTAGGCGCCCGGCTTCCCGTCGGGCGCGCCGCTGCGGTCGAGTGCGTCGAGCACGCGGAATGCCCCGCGGCCCAGGCCGCCGATGCGGTCCTCGTCGACCTGGTCGACGGTGGAGGCCGAGGTGTCGGCCAGCTCACCGCCGCCCGCGATCCGCACGGCGTCGAAGCCGGCCTCGATGAGCAGGGCCCTGCGAGCCCATACCCACGGGGAATGCGAGCCGCGCCAGCTGGCCGGCCGGGCTGGGAGCCTCCGCCACCCGCTCCACCTCCTCGCGCAGCGCGCCGGCCACGGTGCGCTGCAACCCGAGGCCCGCCCGGTCGGTGCCGGTGGACCATCCCACGACCGCCGGCGGCTCGGAAGTCGGCGCGCCGAGCCCGGAGAGCACCATCGTGCCGTCCACCAGGTCGGGGTTGGGGAGCCTGTCGGCCAGCCGGCGCGCGCCCACCTCGCCCAGCGCCGACCCGTCCACGGAGGCCAGCACGAGCGTTCGCTCGGACGGCCGGCCCTCGAACACCCGCGCGAGCTCGATCAGGGCCGCCGTGTCGGCCGCGCTGCCCCCGGCATCCGGCACGCCGGAGGCGTCGCGCGCGGCGAGCACCACCACCTGCCGCCGGGTGCTTCCCGCGCGGCGGCCGATCACGTTCACCAGGTCCTTGCCGTCGCTCTCGAAGCGGTCGACCTCCACGCTGAACCCGCGCGTGCGGAACGCCTCGACCGTCACGCGCGCGGCCTCGCGGTCGCCGACGGTGCCGGCGCGGCGGTCCTCCCCGGCCCCGACTATCGCCCGGGTGGTGGCCACCGCCTCGGCCCCCCCGAACACCACGTCGGCCGGCAGCCCCTCCGGAAGCGGCTTCGGGCGGCTCTCCAGCGAGAACATCGCGAGCACGACGGCGAGCAGGGCCGGCACGAAGGCCGCCCTGTAGATGCGCGGCTCGATCACACTCGCAACCTACAATCTGAGGTAGTTGTCACCCCCTGGGCGCCCGCGGGAGGCGCTCGGCCGGCGGCGCGCGCACCTTGGCTACCCAGGCCCCACGCATCCTCTTGGTCGACGACGAGCAGTCGGTTCAGACGCTGCTGGCCTACCCGCTGCGCAAGGAGGGCTACGAGGTCGTGCCCGCCCTGGACGGCCGGGAGGCGCTGGAGCGGCTGCGCGAGCACTCCTTCGACCTGATCGTGCTGGACCTGATGCTGCCCCACGTGGACGGCTTCGAGGTCTGCCGCCAGGTGCGCGCCCGCAGCTCGGTGCCGATCATCATGCTCACGGCCAGCGCCGAGGAGATCGACAAGGTGCTCGGCCTGGAGCTCGGCGCCGACGACTACATCACCAAGCCCTTCTCGGTACGCGAGTTCCGCAGCCGGGTGAAGGCCGTGCTGCGGCGCGCCGCCCTTTCGCGCACCGACGAGACCTTCGAGGAGCCGCTGGAGGACGGCGACCTGCGGATCGACTTCGAGCAGCGCGCGGTGAGCCTGGCCGGCAGGGACATCCAGCTCACCTACGTCGAGTTCGAGATCCTGGCCGCCCTGGCCCGCAACCCCGGCCGCGTCTACAACCGGATGGTCCTGCTGGAGCGCGTCTGGGGCGACGCCTCCTACCGCGACCCGCGCACGGTCGACGTGCACATCCGCCATCTGCGCGAGAAGCTCGAGACCGACCCCAAGAGGCCGGAGCTGATCCACACGGTGCAGGGGAGTCGGCTACCGCTACCGGGACCGATGATGCGCCGGCCGGCACTGCTCGGGTCGCTGCGCAACAAGCTCGCGCTGGTCTTCTTCGCGATCACGGCGGCGGCGTTCGCCGTCATCTACTTCTTCTTCGTTCCCCAGCTCGAGTCCAACCTCGAGGCGAGCAAGCTCGACGACCTCGGGCGCGTGGCCAAGGGCGCCGAGCCGTGCTCGAGACGCTCATGGGCCGGCGCGACGTGACCGCCCGGGAGCTGGACGCCGCGTGCGGGCGGTGGCCGACGCGGCCGGCGCGCGGGTCACGCTGCTGGGTGTGCAGCAGTCGCGCGGGCCGGATCGGCGTATACGCGCGCAGGACCTGCGCTTCTACGTGATCAGCGACTCGCGCGAGGAGCCCCAGGCGCCGGAGAACGACGCGCTCGCCGCGCGGGCGATCGCGACCGGTGAGCTCACCCGCGGCCAGGGCTCGCTCGACGGCGAGCGCCTGGGCGAGATCGCGCAGCCGCTCTCGCGGCAGGGGTCGGTCGACTGGGTGGCGCTGTACTCGCGCAGCTTCGACGACGTGGCCGAGACCGTCTCCTTCGTCCGCCAGCGGCTGCTGGCCGCCACCGGCGTGGCGCTGCTGCTGGCGCTGGTCGGCGGCTACGTGGTGGCCCAGGCCCTGGCGCGGCGGGTGCGCCGGCTCGAGGAGGCGGCCGAGGAGGTGGCGGCGGGGCGCTTCATCGAGCCGCTGCCGGTGGACTCCGAGGACGAGCTGGGCCAGCTCACGCGCACGTTCAACGAGATGCAGGTCCAGCTGCGCAGGGTCGACGTGGCGCGCAAGGAGTTCGTGGCCACCGCCTCGCACGAGCTGCGCACGCCGATCTTCTCGCTCGGAGGGTTCGTGGAGCTGCTCCAGGACGAGGAGCTGGACGAGGCGACCCGGCGCGAGTTCCTCGACACGATGGCCGAGCAGGTCGAGCGGCTGCAGAAGCTGGCCGTGGACCTGCTGGACCTCTCGCGCCTGGACGCGGGGTCGGTCGAGCTGGAGCGCGAGCCGGTCGACCTGTCCGAGCTGGCGCGCGCCATCGCGGGCGAGTTCAAGCCCGCCGTGGAGCGCCACGCCACCGCCTTGGAGCTGCGGCTCCCGGCCCGGATCACCGCTCGCTGCGACCGTGAACGGGTGGCTCAGATCATGCGTATCCTGCTCGACAATGCGCTTCGCCACACCCCCGAGGGCACTCACGTGACCGTCTCCGCGGGGCGCGAGAACGGCGCGGCGCTCCTCACGGTGGCCGACGAGGGGCCCGGCCTGCCGGACGACGGCCAGGTCTTCGACCGCTTCTACACCGGCGACGCCGCTCGCGGCGCCGGCCTGGGCCTGGCGATCGCGCGGGAGCTGGCCGAGCGGATGGAGGGGACCCTGAGCGCGAGCACCCGCCGGGTGGGCACGGCCTTCACGCTCGAGCTGCCGGCGGCCGGCAGGTGAGGCGCACGGCCGCGGCCGTGCTGCTCGCGGGCCTGGCGCTCGCGGGCTGCGACGGAGACGACGACTCCCGCGAGCCGGCCGCCACGTCCGAGGCGCCGAAGGAGGTGCGCACCACCCGCGTCGAGGTGGTTGAGGGACTCGGCGAGAAGGGCGGGCTCGACGCGGTGCAGCTCTACGAGCGCCTGTCACCGGGCGTGGTCACGGTGATCTCGCTGTTCGAGGGCGGGGCGCGCGCCCTGCTCAGCGAGGACGAGGGCGAGGGCGGTCAGGGCTCCGGGTTCGTGCTCGACGGCGAGGGCTACGTCGCCACCAACGCACACGTCGTCACCAGCGGCGAGCCGCCGAACACCAAGCGCGCCAAGGAGGTCTACGTGGAGCTGTCCGACGGCAACCGCGTGGAGGCGAAGATCGTGGGCGACGACCCCAACGCCGACGTCGCGCTGCTCAAGATCGACCCGGCCGGCCTGAAGCTCACCCCGCTGGAGCTGGGCAGCACCGACGACCTGGTCGTGGGCGCGCCCGTGGCCGCCATCGGCAGCCCGTTCGGCGAGCGCCAGTCGCTGTCGGTGGGCGTGATCTCCGCGCTCGACCGCAACATCGAGTCGCTTACGGAGTTTCAGATCGGCAACGCCATCCAGACCGACGCCGCCATCAACCCCGGCAACTCGGGCGGGCCGCTGCTGAACGCGCGCGGGCGCGTGCTCGGCATCAACTCTCAGATCAAGTCCACCAGCGGCGGTGGCGAGGGAGTGGGCTTCGCGATCCCCGTGGACACCGTCCGGCGGTCGCTGCGGGAGCTGCGCGAGGACGGCAAGGTCGACTCCGGCTACCTCGGCGTGACCTCCCAGCCGCTGTACCCGCAGCTGGCCCGCAGGCTCGACCTGCCGGTCAGAGCGGCGCCCTGATCGTGCAGGTGCAGGGCGGCAGCCCGGCGGACCAGGCGGGCCTCGAGACGGGCGACGACAAGATCGAGTTCCAGGGCCAGCACGACATCCCGGCCGACGGCGACGTGGTGCTCGCCGTGGACGGCCGCCGGCTCACTCGCACCGCCGACCTGGCCGACCTGATCAGTGCCCGCGACGCCGGCGACGAGGTCGAGCTGCGAGTCCTGCGCGACGGCAAGCGCAGGGACGTCACGGTGAAGCTGGGCGAGCGCCCGGACGAGCCTCCGGACGACCGCTAGCCCGGGGTCACTAGTCTCGCCGCCGGTGCGCGCCCTCGTCCGCGAGCTGTCGCTGGCCCTGCGCGAGCAGGTGCTGCCCTCGCTCGGCTCGCATGCCGCGCGGGCGCACGAGCCGAGGCCGCGGCCGCCGGCGGGGACGTGACCTTCGCCATCGACGCCGAGGCCGAGGTGTTCCTGGAGGCGTGGCTGGCCGAGCACGCGCCCGACGTGGCCTTCTACTCCGAGGACCGCGGGCTGGTCGAGCCCGCGGGCGACGCGCGAGCCGTGCTGGTGGTGGACCCGATCGACGGCACCCGCCCCGCGCTGGCGGGCCTGGAGTCCTGCTGCGTGTCGGTGGCGGCCGCTCCGCTGGACGGCCGAGCCGACCATGGGCGACGTGACCGCGGCATGCGTGGTCGAGATCCCATCGGGCCAGGTGTTCCTGGCCGAGCGGGGCGCCGGGCTGGTCGAGGCGCCGCCGGTGCGGCTGTCGGCCAACGAGCGCCTGGACCGGATGTTCTGGACCTACGGCTTCCGCGGCCGCCCGGCGCGCGCGCTCACCGAGGTGCTCGCCGAGCTGATCGACGCGTCGTCCGTGGGCGGCGGCACGTTCGACCTCGGGTCGGCCGCGTTCGACATGACCCGGGTGGCCACCGGCCAGCTCGACGCCTACGTGGAGCCCGGGCCGCGGATGGTGGCCGACGTGCCCGGCATGCGGGAGGAGTTCGAGCGCGTGGGCGGCGGTGCCGTGCTCAACAACTCCCCGTATGACCTGGCCGCATCCGCGCTGGTCCTGGAGGAAGCCGGCGCCGTGGTGACCGACGCGTACGGCGCCTCGCTCGCGGGCCGGCCGCTGCTGGGCTCCGGGCGCCGAGTTCCAGATGTCGATCGTGGCGAGCGCCAACCTGGCGCTGCACGCAGCCATCCTCACGCGAGATCGATGCGGGCATCGCGCGCCTACTTGGGTAAGTTGCCCGCCGATGGACTCCGACAGCCGCGACGTATCGCTGACCATTCCCGCGAAGCCGGGGTACCTGGTGCTGGCCCGGCTGGCGCTCTCCGCCGTGTGCCGGCTCACCTCACTGCAACCCGCCGAGGTGGCCGACCTCAAGCTCGCGGTCACCGAGGCCGCCAACGAGTTCGTGGACGAGGCGGCCCCGGATGACGAGGAGGAGGCGCGCGTGGACTTCGACTTCCGGCTCCACGACGACCGGCTGGTGCTCCAGCTCGAGGGCCCGCCGGCGACGCAGGCGGCGTCCGAGCAGGAGCTCAGCCGGGCGATCATCGAGGCGACCGTCGACGAGTCCACCTTCGAGCAGGGCCGCACGGTCCTGGTGAAGCGGATCTGATGCTCCAGCCGATCGCGGTCGGCCACAAGAGCCTGGCCGACTACACGCACGTGGCCGGCAAGCCGCTGATCGAGGAGATCCGCGAGCTGTCCACCGAGCTCGAGGGGCTCAAGGTGCTCCACCTCTCCGCGACCGCCTTCGGCGGCGGGGTGTCGGAGATCCTCTACACGCTCGTGCCGCTCATGAACGACGTGGGGATCGACGCCCAGTGGCAGGTGATGCTCGGGCGCGAGGAGTTCTACAACGTCACGAAGCTGCTCCACAACGCGCTGCAGGGCAACCCGCAGGGGCTGTCGCCGGAGGAGTGGCAGATCTTCGCCAAGTACAACGAGCTGCAACGCCAAGGAGCTGGCGGGCGGCTGGGACGCGATCATCGTGCACGACCCGCAGCCGGCGGCGATCCACCAGCACGTGCCGGAGAAGGCGAGGAGCTGGGTCTGGCGCTGCCACATCGACCTCTCCACGCCGAACCCCACGGCCATCGAGCGGCTCGTCCCGCTCGTCCGCTCCTACGACGGCGCGGTCTTCCACCTCCAGGACTACGTGCCCGGCGGCATGGACGGCGCGCCGGTGCACATCTGCCCGCCCGCGATCGACCCGCTGTCGCCCAAGAACATGGCCTTCTCGCCCGAGGACGCCGCGTACGTGTGCGACCAGTTCGGAATCGACGTGGACCGCCCGCTGCTGTGCCAGGTGTCGCGCTTCGACCCGTGGAAGGACCCGATGGGCGTGATCGACGCCTACCGGCTGGTCAAGGAGGACGTCCCCGAGGTGCAGCTGGCGCTGATCGGTTCGATGGCCACCGACGACCCCGAGGGCTGGGAGTTCTTCAACCAGACGATGGCCCACGCCGACGGCGACCCCGACGTCCACATCCTCAACAACCTGAACAACGTGGGCGCGATCGAGGTCAACGCGTTCCAGTCGCAGGCCGACGTGGTGATCCAGAAGTCCACCCGCGAGGGCTTCGGCCTGACCGTCTCCGAGGCGCTGTGGAAGGCGCGGCCGTTCATCGGCGGCGACGTGGGCGGGCATCCCGCTCCAGGTCCGAGACGGCGAGACCGGCTACCTCGTGTCCTCGCCCGAGGAGTGCGCCGAGCGCGCGCTGGGGATCCTGCGCGAGCCGGGCCTCGGCAAGTTCCTCGGCCGGGCGGGGAAGGAGCACGTGCGCCAGCACTTCCTCACGCCCCGGCTGCTCCGCGACTGGCTGCGTATCTTCAGAGACCTGCAATGAGCTCCGAGCCCCAACTCGTGCTCGTCTCGAACCGCGGCCCCGCCACCTTCGAGCGCCAAGAGGACGGGAGCCTGCAACCCAAGCGCGGCGGCGGCGGCCTCGTGACCGCGCTCACCGGCCTGGTCAACCACCGCGACGCGCTGTGGATCGCATCCACGATGTCCGACGAGGACGCCGAGGCGGCCGCGCCAGCACGGCGGCGGCAGCTTCGACTGCGAGCTCGACGGCATCACCTACCGGATCCGGCTGGTGGAGTCCGACCCCGAGGCCTACGAGCAGTTCTACAACGTGGTGGCCAACCCGATGCTGTGGTTCATCCAGCACTACCTCTGGGACCTCTCCAACGCGCCGGACATCCGCCAGTGGGAGGTCGACGCCTACGAGGAGGGCTACTGCGCGGTCAACCGCGACCTCGCGGACGCCGTGCTGGAGGAGATCGAGGACGTCGAGCACCGCCGTGGTGATGCTCCACGACTACCACCTCTACGTGGCACCGCGGTACATCCGCGAGGCGCGGCCCGACGTGTTCCTGCACCACTTCGTGCACATCCCATGGACCCAGCCCGACGCCTGGCGCGTGCTGCCGCGCGACATGCGCGAGGACATCTTCGAGGGCATCCTCGCCAACGACATCGTCGCCTTCCACACCCGCGCGTACAGGCGCAACTTCCTGCTCTGCTGCCGCGACCTGTTCGACCTCGACGTGGACGAGCAGGCCGGCATCGTGCGCATCGACGACCGCGAGGTGTGGGTGCGCGCCTACCCGCTGCCGATCTCCGCCGAGACCTTCCGCCGCAACGCCCAGCGCGCGGCGGTGCACGAGTACGAGCGCGAGATCCTGCGCCGCCGGCGCGAGCACCTGATCCTGCGGGTCGACCGCGCGGACCTGTCGAAGAACGTGCTGCGCGGCTTCGCCGCCTTCGACCTGTTCCTCGAGCAGCACCCGGAGTTCCACGAGCAGGTGACGTTCATCGCCCACCTGATCCCGTCGCGCCAGGACGTGCCCGAGTACGCCGAGTACCTGGAGCGGATCGAGGCGCTGGTGGCCGTGGTCAACCACCGCCACGGCACCACCGACTGGATGCCGATCGACCTGCGCCTGCGCGAGAACCTCGAGGAGGCGATCGCCTCCTACAAGCACTACGACCTGCTGATGGTCAACGCGATGTTCGACGGCATGAACCTGATCGCCAAGGAGGGGCCGCTGGTGAACGAGCGCCATGGCGTGTCGCTGCTGTCCGAGAACACCGGCGCCCACGAGGAGCTGGCCGAGTTCGCGCTGTCGGTCAACCCCTTCGACGTGCAGGAGCAGGCCGACGCGATCCACCGCGCGCTGACGATGTCCGCCGACGAGCGCTCCTGGCGCGCGGAGGGCCTCAAGCGCGTGATCTCGGCGCGCGACCCGGGCGACTGGGTCGACGACCAGCTGGCCGACATCGAGGCCAAGCGCCGCGGTCGAGCCCCGGCTGTACCCTAAAGAGGGCCTAACCTCTGAAGAGGGGCGCAACCTCGGCCGACGGGTGGTGTTGAAGGACTTTCAGCTCGTCCCCGAAGAAACGACCTATGGCTTTTCGCTCGACGCTTGCAGTCCTCGCTGTGCTCAGCCTGCCCTCGCAGGCCGGCGCCGCCGTGCCCGACACCAAGATCACCAAGTTCCGCTCCGGGCCGCTCATCGGCCTGGCCGACAATCAGCCGCAGACGCTGGCCGACCGCCGCTTTCAGAAGTCCGGCATCAAGCGCATGCGCGTCCTGGTGCCCTACGACGCCATGGCCAACGGCGGGTTTCGCCGCGCCTACCTGGACGCCTGGTTCACCGCCGCGAAGTTCCAGGGCATCGAGCCTCTCGTCTCCTTCTACCGCTCGGACCGCGGCAAGCGCCGCATCCCGAGCGTCACGAGCTTCCGGCGCCACTTCCGCCTGTTCCGACTGCGCTACCCGTGGGTCAAGCTGTTCTCCACCTGGAACGAGGCCAACTTCGCCGACGCGCAGCCCACCGGCAGGTACCCCAAGCGGACGGCCCAGTTCTACCGGACCCTGCGCAAGGAATGCGCGGTGGGGCGGTGCACGGTGCTGGCAGCCGACTTCCGTTCGGACGGCAGCAAGGCGTCGGCCAAGTGGCTGAAGACCTTCAAGCGCCACATGGGCGGCGGCCCGCATCGGTGGGGGCTTGTCTCGCACCCCGACATCACGCGCCGGAGCACGCGCCAGACGCGCTGGTTCCTCAAGAACACGCGCGGGCCGGTGTGGGCAACCGAGGCCGGAGCGGTGAACTTCTTCGGCCGCGGAGTGAAGCCGTCGATCTCGCGTCAGACGCAGTCGATGCGGTTCCTCATGGGCAAGTACCCGCGCGTCTCGCGTCGGCTGCAGCGGATGTACATCTACCACTGGCGGGCAGCCAGGGGAAACCGGCTGTGGGACTCCGGGCTGCAGTCGGTGAGCGGCAAGCGCCGCCCCGCCTACTACGTGTTCTTCCGCGCGATCGGCAAGCGGGCGCCCTAGCGGAGCGGGTCCGGGTCGGGCGTGAACTCGCCCGTCGTGGGCCGGCGCGGGGCGCTCCGCGCAGGTGCGGAGCTGGGCGGGCCCACCGGTCGCGCCTGAGGTAGGCGGCGCCGTGCGCGCGCCCGAGTAGGTGGGCTTGGCGCCCTGCGCCGCTTCCCCCTGACGCTCCTCTTCCGGCGGGCCCGTGGCGCTGGGCGGGGGGCCGCTGCCACCGGCGGGTCGAATGTGGCGGGTGGGACGATCGGGACCGGCGCCTCGATGGCGGGCTGCTGCTGAGCGCCGGGGCGCGGCCCGCAGGCGCGCGGGCCGAGCGCGATCAACGCGGCGGCCGCCACCAACGCGGACAGCCGGGCGACGTTCCCCCACCGCACTCGGGAGAGCACTCCCGCGCTCGCTCTCCGCCGCCTGCCCGCCACGTTTGGCCGAGGCGAACGCGGCCGGGACTCGCCCCCCCACTGCTATCGTCCCGCGGCCGATGGCACAGCTATACGACCTCATGCTGCTGATCGACGCCAGCGCCCCCGAGGACCGCCGCCAGGCAGTGGTCGCCGAGGTGGAGGGCATGCTCGAGGCGGGCGGGACGATCGCCGGCCGCCACGACTGGGGCAGCCGCCGGATCGCGTACGAGATCGACCACCGGCCCGAGGCCGCCTACCACCTGTTCCAGTTCGAGGGCGAGCACGAGCTCCTCGACCGTCTCAACCACTCGCTGCGGATCATGGATGGCGTCCTGCGCTTCCGGATCATCCGTCAGCCCCCGGGCTCGCCACCGGTGCCCCCGAGCCCCGAGCCGCCCCGCGCCCGCCGCGACGAGGAGCCCGACGGCCGGGTGGCCGCCCGCGCCGCCGCCGACGCGCCGGCCGACGGCCCAGCCGAGGCCGAGGCCGAGGGCGAAGGGGCGCCCGCAGCGGCCGCCGCCGAGCCCGCTCGGATTGAGCGGCTCCGGCGCTCGCCGGGATCGCTTGGGGCACGGGCTGGCGGCGCTGCCGGCGCCGGTCCAGACGCTGCTCCGCCTGGCCTTCGTGGCCGCAAGGGTCACTGCCGGACCGCGCAGCTTCGGCACCTATGTCCGGCTCAGCCGCATCAGGCGGCACGTGGGCTCGGGAGGGCGAGCGGTGCGCCTGAGACTGCGCCCACTCGGCGGCCAGGAGGTACTCGTCCGCCCGAGCACCTCGGACGTGGACACCGTCTGGGGCACGTTCGCCGGGGGCTACCACCGGCCGCCCCGGGAGGCCGTCGACGGCGGCCTGCGCCTGGTCTGGGACCTGGGGGCCAACATCGGCCTGACGATGGCCGACCTGGCCGAGCGTCATCCCGGCGCGCGAATCGTGGGCGTCGAGCTCGACGCCGAGAACGCCGCGCTGGCCCGGCTCAACGTGGCCCCGTGGGCCCCGCGCTGCGAGGTGATCCAGGCGGGTGTCTGGCCGGACGACGGCGAGCTGCGCTACGTCCGGCTCGATGGCGCCACCTCCGGCCATCACGTGACCGCCGCGGCGCCGCACGGAGACCCGGCGGTGACCATCTCCCAGTCCATATCGCCGTGGTCGCTGCTGGCGCTGGAGGGCAAGGGCGCGCGTGTGGACTACGCCAAGATCGACGTGGAGGGCGCGGAGCAGGAGCTGCTGTCACGCAACGCCGGGTGGACCGAGCGCGTGAGGACGGTGGCCGTGGAGGTGCATGCGCCCTACACGGTCGAGTCCTGCGAGCGCGACCTCCGAGCACTGGGGTTCCAGACGCGCCGGGACGCGCGCCACGCGGCAGCCGTGATCGGGGTGAGGCCCTCCTGAAGGCCACTTCCGTCACCCCTCCGCGAAAAGACACCGACATTCCTGCATCTTCGCGTCAGGCCCCGCCCATGCGCGCCGACCCCATGGGTACTCTCGATCACCGAGCTTCAAGGTTCCGAGCCCAAGAGAAGGAGCACTTCCAATGGCAGCCACCAACATCAACAGGGTCGTCCTGACGGGCAACCTCACGCGCGACCCCGAGCTTCGCAGCACCCCCAGCGGCACCCCCGTCTGCTCGCTGCGGGTGGCCTGCAACACCCGCCGCAAGGACGCCTCCGGCGAGTGGGTCGACAAGCCCAACTACTTCGACGTCACGGTCTGGGGCGCCCAGGGCGAGAACTGCTCCCAGTACCTGGCGAAGGGCCGGCCGGTGGCGGTCGACGGGCGACTGGAGTGGCGCGAGTGGCAGGACAAGGAGGGCAACAAGCGCCAGTCGGTCGACATCATCGCCGACTCGGTGCAGTTCCTCGGCTCGCGCGACAGCGAGGGCGGCGGCAACGGCTCGCGCTTCACGCCCCAGAGCGACGTGCCCGCGGACACCGCGGACTTCCAGCCCGCCCCCACCGGTGGTGGCGGAGGCGGCGGAAACCCGGACGACGACATCCCGTTCTGAGCAACGCCGGCTGGCGTTCACTCACCGTACGGACCAGCTCGCGGAGGGCGGCGGCCGCATGGGCCACTCGCTAGAGTCCGCCGCTCCGCGGCCTCCGTTCGGGCGCGCGGACGACTCCCATGGCACAGGCAATCCTGCTTCAACCGGTAGACACGCTCGGCGAGCGCGGCGACGTGGTCGACGTCTCGCCGGGCTACCTGCGCAACTTCCTGGTGCCGCGCAAGCTGGCCCAGCCGGCCACGGACGCAGCGCTGGCGGACGCCAGGCGGCGAGCGGAGGCTGCCGAGCGGGCCGCCACCGAGCAGGTCGAGAGGGCGGAGGAGAACGCGGCGCTGCTGCGCAAGACGGTGCTCACCATCGCGCACCAGGCGGGCGACGACGGCCGGCTGTTCGGCTCGGTCACCGCGCAGGAGATCGCCGACGCCGTGCGCCAGGCCCGCGGGATCAAGCTCGACAAGCGTCGCATCCAGCTCACGGAGCCCATCAAGACCACGGGCACGCACATGGTCACGGTCGAGGTCGCCGACGGCGTCACCGCCGACGTCAAGACCATCGTCACCTCCGAGTAAGACGGCGGCCCCGGCTGGTCGCCGGGCGATGTCCTCGGCCGGGGCATTGGCAATGCCGTGCTCCCTCCCTGCGTCCTTGCCCGGCGACCCCCGGACCCCGCCGTCTCACGGGAGGGCTCATGGCCGTCGCGGCTGAGGTCAGCGGCAGCGTGCCGCCGCAGAACGACGAGGCCGAGGTCGCCGTCCTGGGCACGGTCCTCATGACCGAGCAGGCGCTCGACCAGATCCTCATCGACCTCCACCTCGAGGCGGAGGACTTCTACCGGCCGCGCCACCAGCTCATCTTCAGGGCGATGGTCCGGCTCAAGCAGAAGGCCGAGCCGGAGGCCATCGACGCCATCACCGTCTGCGACGACCTCAAGCGCGAGAACCAGCTCGAGGAGGCCGGCGGCCAGAGCTACGTGCACGCGCTCCCCACGCTGGTGCCCTCGGTCCACGCGGTCCGCGACTACGCGAAGATCGTGCGCGACCACTCGATCCTGCGCAGGCTGCTGGCCGCCGCGCGCGAGATCCAGGAGCGGGTGAGCACCGAGGGCGGCGACCCGCTGGCGCTGATCGAGCAGGCCGAGCAGGCGATCTTCCGCGCGGGTCACAACGAGGACTCCAGCCGCCTGCGCTCGATCGAGGACGTCCTGCACGACGAGCTCGACAAGCTCGAGCGCCTCTCCAAGGAGGGCACGAGCCTCACCGGCACGCCCTCGGGCTTCAAGGACCTCGACGAGATCACGGGCGGCTTCCAGCCCGGCAACCTGATCGTGCTGGCGGCAAGGCCGGCCATGGGCAAATCCGCCATGGCCACCAACATGGCCGAGAACGCCTCGGTGGACCACGGCAAGGCGGTGGCGCTGTTCTCGCTCGAGATGTCCGAGGGCGAGCTCGCACAGCGGTTCATCGCCTCGCGGGCCAAGATCAACGGCGATTCGCTGCGCAAGGGGCGCGTCAAGTCCGAGCAGTGGCCCAAGGTGCTCGCGGCCACCGAGAAGCTCACCCGCGCGCCCCTGTTCGTCGACGACTCGAGCGACCTGGGCGTGCTCGAGCTGCGGGCCAAGGCGCGTCGGCTGCACCACCAGCACCCGCTCGGGCTGCTGATCGTCGACTACCTCCAGCTCATGCGCCCGGAGGACCCCCGCGACGGGCGCGTCGAGCAGGTCGGCAAGATCAGCCGTGGGCTCAAGATCCTCGCCCGCGAGCTGCACATCCCGGTGATCGCGATCTCCCAGCTCTCACGCGCGGTCGAGGCGCGGCCCGACAAGCGGCCGATGATGGCCGACCTGCGCGAGAGCGGCAACATCGAGCAGGACGCCGACCTCGTGATGTTCGTCTACCGCGACGAGTACTACACCAAGGAGGCCTCCGAGAAGCCGGGTATCGGCGAGATCATCATCGGCAAGCACCGCAACGGCCCGGTCGGCTCGGTCGACCTGACCTTCCTCGACCGCTACCCCAAGTTCGTGAGCATCGCGCGCGAGCGCGAGACCGCTGCGATCGCCGGCGCCGGGGTGGGCTGAGGTGCTCCGCCCCGTCCCCGATCCGCCCGACGAGCAGAAGGCGGGGCCGCCGTGCCCCGTCGGCGTCTGCGACGGGACGGGCTGGATCCTGCGCGACGACGACACCGCCGAGCCGTGCGAGTGCCGCGAGCGCATGATCGGGCGGGCCGTGAGCCGCGGCATGGGCACCGGCGTTCCCAAGCGCTTCCGTGGGGTCTCGCTCGACCGCAAGCCCATCTGTGACCTGCACCCGTCGCTGCTCCGCCACGTGCAGGCGTTCGTCCGGAGCATCGACGACAACATCGACGAGGGCCGGGGCTGTGGTTCGGCGGCGACGTGGGCACCGGCAAGACCTCCCTTGCGATGCTCGTGTCGCTCGCGGCCGAGCGCGCCGGGCGCTCGGTGGCCATCTATCCGGTCACCCGCCTGCTGGCCGAGATCAAGGACACCTACGACAGCCAGAGCGGCGGCTCCTACATGCGCCTCTTCCGGCGCCTCTGCTCGGTGGACCTGCTGCAGCTGGACGACCTCGGTGCCGAGAAGCGCACGGAATGGGTGCTCGAGCAGCTGTACGCGATAGTCAACGAGCGCTGGCAGGATCAGCGCTCGATCGTGATCACCACCAACATCACCGACCTCGACGAGCTCCGCGACCAGGTGGGCGCGCGCACGGTGTCGCGCCTGCTGGAGATCTGCGGGGACCCGCTGCCGATCATGGGGCCCGACCTCCGCGTGACGGCGGGCGGCTAGCCGCTCCGCTCCTACACTCCACTCGTCATGCCGGGACTGGTGATAGTGGGCGCCCAGTGGGGCGACGAGGGCAAGGGAAAGGTCGTGGACCTGATCGCCGAGCAGGCCGACGCCGTGATCCGCTTCCAGGGCGGCAACAACGCCGGCCACACGATCGTCCGCGACAGCGGCACGTACAAGTTCCACCTGATCCCGTCGGGGATCCTCTACCCCGGCAAGCTCTGCGTGGTGGGCAACGGAGTGGTGGTGGACCCGCGCGTGCTCACCGACGAGATCGAGGCGCTGCGGCGGCGGGGAGTCGACCTGAGCGGGCTGCGCGTGTCGGCCAACGCTCACCTGATCATGCCCTACCACCTGCTGCTCGACCGCGCGGGAGAGGCCAAGCTCGGCAAGCGCGAGATCGGCACCACCAAGCGCGGGATCGGGCCCGCCTACGCGGACAAGGCCGCCCGGCTGGGCATCCGCGTGCAGGACGTGCTCGACGAGACGATCCTCAAGCAGAAGATCACCGCCGCGCTGGAGCCCAAGCGCGGGCTGTTGAGGGAGTTCGCGAAGGACCCCACCATCGACCTGCACCAGATGACCGAGGACTACCGCGCGTTCGGCGACCGCCTGGCCCCCTACATCGCCGACACGCCGCCCATCGCCTGGAAGGCCCTGGACGAGGACCGGCTCGTGGTGTTCGAGGGCGCCCAGGGCACCCTGCTGGACATCGACCACGGCACCTATCCGTTCGTGACCTCCTCCAACCCGGTGGCGGGCGCCGCCTGCGTCGGCGCGGGCGTGGGGCCCAAGTCGATCGACGAGGTCTGGGGCATCTCCAAGGCCTACTGCACGCGCGTGGGCGCCGGCCCGTTCCCCACCGAGCTGCACGACGAGGTCGGCGAGCGCATCCGCGAAGCCGGCGGCGAGTTCGGCACCACCACCGGCCGCCCCCGTCGAACCGGCTGGCTGGACCTGGTGGCCCTGCGCTACGCGGTGCGGGTGAACGGGCTCACCGGGCTCGTGGTCACCAAGCTGGACGTGCTCACCGGCATCGACCCCCTACCCGTCGCCACCCGCTACACCGGGCCCGAGGGCGCGAGCTTCGACGAGTTCCCCTACCACCAGTCGGTGCTGCACAAGGCACGCGGCGAGCTCGTCGAGCTGCCGGGCTGGCACGAGGACATCGGCGGCGTTCGCGACCTGGGCGACCTGCCGGCCAACGCGCGCGCCTACCTGGATTTCATCGAGGAGCAGCTGGGCGTGCCCGTGGTCATGGTGGGCGTCGGGCCCGCCCGTGACGAGATGATCTGGACCGACGCCGCCGAGCGGCTCAAGCCCGCCGCCGCCTGATCAGGCGCGAATCACGTGGCTCTTCACGACCATGTCGTGGAGGGCGCGGTTCTCGTCGTCCCACAGGGGCCATAAGAAGTTCAGTAACCACGGCAGGATCGGGATGATCGACGAGGCGACTCCCACCGCCAGGCTCTTGACCACCACCTCGCGCAGCGCGGCGTTCCAGAAGTCGTAGGGCTGCCCGTTGTCCCGGACGACCCTGATGCCGACGAACTGCTTGCCCAGCGTCTGGCCGTTGCGGGCACCATCGCGCTTCATGAGCATCGGCGCGTAGATCAGCGAGATCACCACGAACGCGAGCACGGTGAGGATGGCGCCGCCGACCAGGGCGAAGAACCCGCTGTTGTCGCTGTCGGAGTTGAACGCGAAGCCGATTCCGAACAGCCCGAGGATGATCAACGCCGGCACGGCGATGATGAGCCCGTCGAGCAGGTAGGCGCCGAAGCGGCTGCCCCAGCTGGCGAGCTGGCCGGGCGGCTGGTAGCCCTGCTGCGCGATCGGCGCCTGCCATCCGCCGGGTGGCACTGGCCCACCGTGCTCGGGCGCGATCGGAGCGCCGCCCGGCGACTCGGGGCCCGGCGCGGCGGGAGGCGCGGCGGGCGCGGGGCTCTGCGGCCCGCTGGGCGGCGCGGGGCTCTGGGGACCAGACGGCGGCGGGCCCTCCCCTCCCTCGGGACGAGGGCTCTGAGGACCTGGGCCGGATTCCATGGGCCGGACTCTAATGCGCCTCGGCGGATGGCTCGTGCTCGAGCACCACCTGCTCGCCGCGGCGCAGGAACCGCGTGGCCAGCGCCACGGCGGCGAGGAGGGCCGTGACCGCCAGCGCGATCTGCACGCTCACAATGCCCTCCTCGGACCAGTACACGTCGTCGAGCTCCAGCAGCAGCGCCGACTCGTCGAGCGTCAGGCCCATCCCCGCTCCGAACGGGATGGCCAGCCACGGCTCGATGGCCTCGTCCCGCGTGACGATGGCCGCCGCGCCCGTCACGAACGCCAGGACGATCCCCGGCACGAAGTGATGGATGTGCCGCCGCCCCAGCCGCACGTTGCGAAACGGCCCGACGCTCGGCCTGCCTCTGAGCAGCGTGCTGATCATGCGAGCGGTCACGAACGCGGTGACGAACGAGGTGAGCAGGTTGAACATCGCGTTCTCGCGCGTCGAGACCTCGCGATAGCCCGTGCGGGCCACCGCGGCGGTCTCCGCAGCGGCCTCGGCCGCCGCGAGCAGAGGGTCATCGGCCTCACCGGGCAGGTCGGCGGACCCCCGGCGCCACACCCTGCCGAACTCCACGGCCATGACAGCCCCCGTGGTGGCGGCGGCCACCGCCGCCAGCGCCACAGTGCGCCGGCTCTCCAGCAGGCCCTTCGGGCCGCGCCGGCGCAGCCTCACCGCCAGGCCTCCAGGAGGTCCTCGCCGGGGACCTCGCGGACCACCTGGGCGGGCACGCCCATGACCACCGCCCGGGGCGCCACGTCGGCCACCACCACCGCGCCGGCCGCGACGAAGGCCTCCTCGCCGACCTCCACCCCGGGCGCCAGCACGGCGCCACCGCCCACCCGGCACGCCCGCCGCAGCGTGGCGCCGCGAAGCTCGTGCCCGGGCGCGTGGCGGCCCATCGTGTTGTCGTTGGTCAGCGTGACCCCGGGGGCGACGAACACGTCGTCCTCCACCACCGAGAAGGCGGTCAGATAGCACCCCGTCTGCACCTTCACGCGGGCGCCGACCACCACGTCGTTGTCCACCGCAGAGCCGCGGCCGATCACCGATCCGGCGCCCACTCGCGCGCGCTCGCGCACGTGCGCCTGGTCGGCCACCACGGCACGCTCGCCGATCTCCGCCCCGGCCAGCACCACGGCACCGGCTCCGATCGTGGCGCCCGCCCCGACGGTGGCGGGCGCGGGCGCCTCGGCGTTGGCCCTCGACGCCGGCCCCAGGGCCACCGGCTTGCCGAGCACGGCGCCATCCTGGATCCGGACCTCACCACCCACGTGCGTGCCCGCGTGCACCACCACGTTGCCACCGATCTCGACGGTGGGGGGCAGCTCGACGCCCTCTCCCAGCAGCAGGCCGGGGGCGCGGTCAGACGGCCTGAGCACGCCGGCTTCCGTCGAGTGAGCGCTGCAGCTCCTCCAGCACCCGCACCACCCGCAGCCCGCTCTGGCCATCGGACCGCGGGGAGGTCCCGTCGCGGACGCACTCCACGAAGTGCTCGCACTCGATCCGCAGCGGCTCGTCGTTGGGCACCCGCGGGCTCCAGACGTCGCCCGAGCGGGCGATGTACTCGCCGTAGGAGGCGAAGTCCTCGTCGAAGCCCTTGTCGTAGACGGTGAGCTTTCGCTCGACCTCCATGTCGTCGAACGTGGCCATCTTTCGTGACCCCACGACGGTGAAGCGCCGCTCCTTGTGCGGGTCGAGCCAGGACAGGTGCAGGTGAGCGGCCAGGCCCGAGGGGAAGCGCAGGTAGCAGAACACCACGTCCTCGACGCCGGCGCGCATGTAGGACTCGCCCACGGCCGTGCACTCCGACGGCTCCTCGCCCGCCAGGCGCAGCACCACGGACACGTCATGAGCGCCCAGGCTCCACAGCGCGTTCTCCTCCGCGCGCAGCTTCCCCAGGTTGAGCCGGTTGCCATAGATGTAGTGGATGTCGCCGAGCTCGCCCGCGGCGCTGAGCTCGCGCAGCTGCTCCAGGCCGGGGTGGTATTCCAAGAGGTGGCCGACCATGAGCACCCGGCCCGCGTCAGCGGCGGCCGCAACGGCGCGCTCGGCATCGGCCGAGGACTGGGCCAGCGGCTTCTCCACGAAGCAGTGCTTGCCCGCGCCAAGCACTCGCTCCGCCAGGTCGGCGTGGGTGGGCACGGGCGTGGCCACCACGACCGCGTCCAGGGCCGGGTCGTCCAGGAGCTCCTGCAGGTCGGTGGCCACGCGGGCCCCCGGGAAGGAAGGAGCCAGCCGCGCGGCCACGTCGGCCGACCCGTCGCAGAGCCAGGCCAGCTCGGCTCCCGCCAGCCGCCCGAAGTTGCGCGCGAGGTTCGGGCCCCAGTAGCCCAGGCCCACGACCCCGACGCGCACCGCGGCGCCGGCGGTCACAGGCGCACCAGGTTCGGCGCCTCGATGCCGCGCGAGACGCCACGGAAGTCCACCAGCAGCGGCGCCTTCTCCAGCACGCCACGAACGTCGAGCCCCGGGTGGGCAGTCACGATCACCGCACAGTCCGCGCCCGCCAGGGCGGCGTCCAGCGGCTCCGACTCGAGATCGTGCTCGGGCAGCTCCGGCACGTGATCGTCGTGGTAGACGAGCTCCGCCCCGCGCTCGGCCAGGTGACGCATGATCTTGATGGCCGGCGACTCGCGCAGGTCGCCCACGCCCGGCTTGTACGACACGCCGATGATCACGATCCGCGATCCGCGCACGGCCTTGGAGTGGTCGTTCAGCGCCCGCGCGATGCGCTCGACGCAGAACTCGGGCATGCGCTGGTTGACCTCGCCCGCCAGCTCCACGAACTCCGTGGGCTGTCCGTACTCGCGCGCCTTCCACGAGAGGTAGAAGGGGTCCACGGGAAGGCAGTGGCCGCCCATGCCCGGCCCCGGCTCGAACCGCATGAAGCCATAGGGCTTGGTGGCCGCCGCGTCGACGACCTCCCAGATGTCGATTCCCATCCGATCGCACAGCATCGCCAGCTCGTTGACGAGCGCGATGTTCACCGACCGGAAGACGTTCTCCAGCAGCTTGGACAGCTCGGCGGCCTCCGGGCCGGAAACGGCAACCACGTCGTCGCACACCTGCTCGTACAGGGCGACGGCGCGCTCGAGGCAGGCCGGTGTGAGTCCGCCCACCACCTTCGGGGTGGTGCGCAGCGTGTAGTCGGTGCGGCCGGGGTCCACGCGCTCGGGCGAATAAGCCACGTTGAAGTCCCGCCCGGCGGCCAGGCCCGACTCCTCCAGCAGCGGCACCAGCCGCTCCCGGGTGGTGCCCGGATAGGTGGTGGACTCCAGCACGACCAGCTGCCCCTTGCGCAGGACGCCGGCCAGCGAACCGCCCGCCGACACCAGCGCCCCAAGATCGGGCTCGCGGTTGCGAGTCAGGGGCGTGGGAACCGCGATGAGCACGGCCTCCGCGGCGGCGAGGTCGTCGTAGCGCCCGCTGGCCTGCAGCCGCTCGGACGCCGCGGCGAGCCGCTCGGAGGTCACGTCCTCCACGTAGCTCTCGCCCCGGCCGATCGCGGCCACCCGGCGCCCGTCCGCGTCGACGCCCACGACGTCGTGCCCCTCCTCGGCGAGGGCGATCGCCAGCGGGAGGCCCACGTATCCCAGGCCCACGACCCCTACCTTCACGACTGCCCTCGCGCTCGCTTCATGGCCGAGGAGTGTAGGCGGCCAGCACCTCGCCGATTCGCTGTGCGGCGCGCCCTCCGCCGTACAGCTCGGGGCGCTCGCCGGGCGGCGGCGGGGCGCTCAGTGCGGCCAGCGCGGCCTCCCGGTCCAGGCCCACCAGCGTGTTCCAGCCGGCGTCCACGGTCTCCGTCCACTCGGTGCGCTCGCGCAGCGTCACGCACGGCACGCCCAGCAGGTACGCCTCCTTCTGCACGCCGCCCGAGTCGGTGAGGATCGCCCGCGCGTGCATGGCCAGCTTGGTGAAGTCCAGGTAGCCGAGCGGCGGCAGCACGAGCACGCCGGCGGCCGGCCGGTCCAGGCGCTCGCGGAGCCCGGCGGCATCCAGCCTGGCCGCGGTGCGCGGATGCAGCGGCAGCACGCACGGCAGCGGCAGGTTCTCCAGGAGCTCCACCAACAGCCGCAGGTTGCCGGGGTCGTCCACGGTGCCCGCGCGGTGAGCCGTGGCCAGGACGTAGCCCGAGGGCTCCAGGCCGTGGCGCTCGAGCACGGCTGAGCGCTCCTGTGCCGGCCCGCGAAAGGCCAGCGACACGTCGGCCATAACGTCGCCCACCAGGTGCGTCTCGCCGATCACGCCCTCGCGCTCCAGGTTGGTCATGGCCACCTCGGTCGAGCACAGAAGGAGATCGCTGGCGTGGTCTGTGAGCACGCGGTTCAGCTCCTCCGGCATGGCCCGGTCGAACGACCGCATCCCGGCCTCCACGTGGGCCACCGGCACGCCGGCCTGTGCGGCGGCCAGCGCTCCCGCCAAGGTGGAGTTGGTGTCGCCGTAGACCAGCGCCAGGTCGGGCCGCGCGTCAGCCAGCTCGTGCTCGAGCAGTCCCAGGATCCGCGCGGTCTGCTCGGTGTTGGTGCCTCCGCCCGCCCCCAGCTGGCGGTCGGGAGGGGGCACGCCTAGCTCGTCGAAGAACACGCGCGAGAGCTCGTCGTCGTAATGCTGACCCGTGTGCACGAGCAGCTCGTCGTGCTCCGAGCGCAGGACGCGCGAGACGGCCGCCGCCTTCACGAACTGGGGGCGGTTGCCGATGACGGTCAAGATACGCATGGTGGGCGTGGGCAAGAAGCTATTGGGCGGGGCCGTCGGCGTGATCGCCGTGGTGCGCGACGTGGCCCGCCACGCCGCCTGGTACGTGCGCTACCAGGTGGACGGAACCGCGCGTGAGGAGGAGGCGGTCGAGCGCGAGGGCCGCGACTAGGCGCTGACGGGGCTCGGCTCAGGTGCCGCCGTGTGGGTGGCGGTCCGCGACCGCCCCGCCAGGCGCGCGTTGAGCACCAGGACGCCGCCGAGCACCAGCGCGCCGCCCGCCATCTGGAGCGGCCCCAGCCGCTCGCCGAAGACCAGGAACGCCAGCACCACCGTGACCACGGGCTCCAGGGTCGACAGGATCGCGGCGGTGCTGGGTCCGACGAGCCGGAGGCCCGCGAAGAAGAGGCCCACCGCGGCGACGGTCGAGACCGCCGCTATGCACGCCATCCACCCCCAGCCGGCCGGGGTGACCTCCGCCGGGCGCAGCTCCCCCAGCAGCGCCGAGCCGCCGGCGAGCGTGGCGGCGGCGGCGCTGCACACGATCGCCGACAGCAGGATTGCGGGCACTCGCTGCGCCACGCCCTCGCCGCCGAGGATGTAGGCGCTGTAGATCACCGCCGCGGCCAGGGCCAGCGCGACGCCCAGCGGGTCCAGCGAGCCCGAGCCTGCGCCGCCCACCACGAGCACCAGCCCGGCTGAGGTCAGGCCCAGGGCGGTCACCCGTCGCCGGTCGGCGCGCTCGCGACCAAGGGCGATCGCGGCCACCATGACCATCACCGGGAAGGTGTAGAGCAGCAGCGACAGCAGCGACGCGTCGATCCGCTCGAGGGCCGTGAAGAAGGCGCCCGCCTGGGCCGCGTAGCCAATGGCTCCCAGCACCAGGGCGGTGGCAATGTCCCGGCGGCCCAGCGAGCGCAGGCGGCCGATCGCCCCGCTCATGAGCGCGAGCGCCCAGAAGACCACGGCTGCCAGCGCGAAGCGGACGGTCAGGAGCGTGCCCACCGTGGCCCCCTCCGCATAGGAGAGCTTCCCGAACACGGCCATGGCGCCGAAGCCGGCGGCGGAGGCGAGGCAGAGAAGGGCGCCGCGAGAGATCACGCCAGGCATCCTGTCGGATGGAAACCGCAGGAGCAATTCTGATTTCTAAGCTGTTTGCATTAGCATCGCTTCACTGTGCTGGACCTGCGCCGCCTCCGCCTGCTGCGTGAGCTTCACGAGCGCGGCACCATCGCCGCCGTGGCCGACGCGCTGCAGTTCACGCCGTCGGCGGTGTCACAGCAGCTGGCCGTGCTGGAGCGCGAGGCCGGCGTGCCGCTGCTGGAGCGCGCGGGGCGCGGGGTGCGCCTGACGGATGCGGCGCTCACGCTGGTGGAGCATGCCGGCGCGCTGCTCGAACGGGCTGCGCTGGCGGATGCCGACCTGGCCGCTGCCTCGGGTGAGGTGACCGGGCGCGGCCGGGTCGCTGGCTTCCAGTCGGTCGCGCAGCGCCTGGTCATCCCGGCGATCCAGGCGCTGAGCCGCGGGGCGCCACGCCTACGCTGCGAGCTGGTCGAGGCCGAGCCCGAGCAGGCGCTGCCAGCACTGGCGCTGGGCGACGTGGACCTGGTGCTGGGCGACGAATGGCAGCACCAGCCGCGCAGGATGCCCGACGGCGTCGTCCGCCACGAGCTGTTCAGCGATCCCGTGCAGCTGGTGCTGCCCGCGCGCCATCCGGCCGCGCGGCGTCATGGGGAAGCCGTGCCGCTCGCCGAGCTCTCCGGCGACCCGTGGGCGTCCGGACACCCCGGGATGGGCTGGGAGGAGATGGCGCGCCGGACCTGCCGCGCCCTCGGGGGCTTTGACCCGGACGTTCGCCACTGGGCAAACGACTCGGTGATCAGCCTGCAGCTGGTGGAGCGAGGGCTGGCGGTCACGATGCTCCCCGCGCTGCCGCTGGTCGGCCACCGCCGGCGGGTGGCCACGCGCAGGATCGCCGAGGCGCCCGTGTCGCGCGCAATCTTCGCCGCCACCCGCGCCGCCGACGCCAAACGCCCGTCGACCAAGGCCCTGCTTGCCGCCGTGCGGCAAGCAGCCGATGCGCTGCCCGACTACCCCTGGCTGCGCGCGGCCCGGAGCTCTTCGTCCACGTAGGCCCGGAACGCCGCCGCGGCCTTGCGGGTGACCTCCCCCGTCTCCGGGAACTCGCGCCCCTCGATGGCGGAGATCGAGTGCACCTCGCGCGTCGTCGAGGCGATGAAGGCCTCCTGGGCCTCGAGCAGCTCGTCGGTGGTCACCGAACGCTCCTCCACCTGCACCAGGTCGAGGAGGTGCGCCCGGGTGATGGAGGCCAGGATGTGGTCCTCCAGCGGCGGCGTGCACAGCGCGCCGGCCGCGTCGACCCAGAACAGCGACGAGGTGGGCGCCTCGAGGACGCGCCCGTGGGGCGTGACCAGCAGAGCCTCGTCGAAGCCCCGCTCGCGGGCGATGCGGCTGCACAGCATGTTGGCCGCGTACGAGAGCGACTTGACGCCGTCGAGGACGCGCGTGGGCGCGTAGGTAACGAAGGCCACCCGCAGCCGCTCGGGCGGGGCGGGCAACGGCTCCGTGATCAGCAGCCGCCGCCCTCCGCGCGTGAGGACGATGCGGAGGCAGCCGTCAAAGGCCTCGCCCCCGCGGCGCTCGAGCAGGTCGGCCGCCTCGCCCTCGATCTCCTCGCGCGGGACTTCGTCGAGGCGGAGATTGCCAGCCGAAAGCGCGATCCGGTCGAGGTGCTCGCCCAGCAGGAAGGGCACGCCGCCGTAGACGCGCACGACCTCGAACGCGCCATCGCCGCGAAGGAGCCCCTCGTCGACCACGGGTATCGAGGTCTCGCCGGCCGGCGCCACCACGCCGTCGAGGCTTGCGAGCTCGCTGGGCACGCGCCCCTCTATATCAGCCGCCGCCTGCCTTTAGGCTGTGACCACCCATGCCGGCGACCGCCCTCCCACCCGGCCCTCGCTATCCGCGCGCACTCCAGACGCTGGGCTGGGCGACCCGCCCGATGCCCTTCATGGAGCGCTGCCAGGAGCGCTACGGGGACATCTTCACGTTGAGGATTGCGCAGGAAGGCTCCTGGGTCTTCCTCGCGCACCCCGACCTGGTGCGGCAGGTGTTCACAGGCGACCCCCGGTTGCTGCACGCCGGCGAGGGCAACGTGATCCTGCTCCCCGTCCTCGGCCATCACTCCGTGCTCCTGCTCGATGACGAGCGCCACCTGGCCCAGCGCAAGCTGCTGCTCCCGCCCTTCCACGGCGAGCGCATGCAGCGTTACGGCGAGCTCATGCGCGAGATCGCGGAGCGAGAGGTCAAAGGCTGGCCCGTCGGCGAGCCGCTCCAGCTCCTGCCGCGGATGCAGGCCATAACGCTCGAGGTGATCATGAGGGCGGTGTTCGGCATCGACGAGGGGCGGCGGCTCGACGAGCTGCGCGCGGCGCTCGAGCGCCTGACCAAGGTCACCACCCGCACGAGCACGATGGCCGTGGCAGCTCTTCTCGGCCCGCAGCGCGTCAGCCGGCTCAACCTGCTCCGGCACGAGTTGGCACCCGTGGACAGGCCGCTGCTGGAGCACATCCGCGCCCGCCGCGGCGCACCGGACCTAGAGGCTCGCGAGGACATCCTCTCCATGCTGCTTCTGGCCCGCCACGACAGCGGTGAGCCGATGGGCGACCGCGAGTTGCGCGACGAGCTAATGACGCTCTTGCTGGCGGGGCACGAGACCACGGCCACCTCGCTCGCGTGGGCGTTCGAGCGATTGGTGCGCCACCCCGACAAGCTCGAACGGCTGCGCACCGAGGCACGCGAGGGCGGCGACGAGTACGCGGACGCCGTGGCCAAGGAGACCCTGCGGCTGCGCCCGGTGCTGCCGATCGTGGCCCGATGCTGCAGGAGCCGATGGAGATCGGCGGCTATCCACTGCCGGCCGGGGCCACCCTTGCGCCGTGCATCCACCTGATCCACCGCCGCCCAGACGTCTACCCCGAGCCGCGAGCGTTCCGTCCTGAGCGCTTCCTGGAGCACCCGCCCGGCACCTACACGTGGATTCCCTTCGGCGGCGGCGTGCGCCGCTGCATCGGTGCCAGCTTCGCGCTGTTCGAGATGCGCCAGATCATGCAGGCGATCGCGAGCTCCGTGGAGCTGGCGCCCGCCGATGACGGGGGCGAGCGGGTGACCAGGCGGGCCATCACGCTGGTACCGGCGCGCGGGGCGAGCGTGGTGCCCCGCACGGCGGTCACCGAGCCGGCCGGCGTCGCGCCGGACACCGCCGCCGCGGCAGGCTGACCGGGCGGCGAGCATCTACAATCGCCTCCGGGTCCGCGCTCGGTGCGGGCCCGTTGCATCGCCGGGGCCGTTAGCTCAACTGGCAGAGCAGGAGACTCTTAATCTCAAGGTTGAAGGTTCGAGTCCTTCACGGCCCATCGCTGAAAGCACCTGCAAACAGGTGGATTCCAAGAGCAGCTCGCCGCCCCAGCAGGTAGTCTCTCGCCGCGCATGACTCGGTACGACTGGCTCATCTTCCTGCACGTGCTGGGCGCGTTCGTCACGATCGGCGCGCTCACGGCGCTGTGGGCGCTCGTGCTGGGCACGCGACCGGGGCGGTCGCTCCTGGCGCCCGAATCGGTGCAGCAGTTCGGGCAGGTCGGGGGGCCTCTGGTGGGCGCTGGGATGGTCGTGACGCTGCTGTTCGGGATCTGGCTGGCGATCGACCTCGACGGCTATGAGCTCTGGGACGCCTGGATCCTGATCTCGCTGGTCCTCTGGGCCGTCGGCGGCTGGGCCGGCGGGCTCGCTGGAAAGGCCTTCGAGGAGGACCCGGTCGCGGGCCGCAGCGCGGGCATCCGCTACCAGGCGATCAACAGCGTGGCCGTACTGGTCATCCTCGCGCTCATGATCTGGAAGCCGGGGGCATGACGGTGCTCGCCGCCATCCGTCCCGACGAGATCAACCTGCCCCTGTTCGTGCACGTGCTCGGGGCCGCGCTGCTCGTGGGCGCGCTGCTCGCGATCGCGCTGGTCACGGTCATCGGCTGGCGCCGGTCCGACGACGCCGTGGGTCTCTCCCGGTTCGCCCTGCGCACCCTGCTGATGGGCGTCCTGCCCGCCTACGTCGTGATGCGCGTCGGCGCCCAGTGGCTGGAGGCCAAGGAGGACTACCCCGACGACTTCGACCCCGCGTGGCTGATCGTCGGCTACATCACCGCCGACGCCGGCGCCCTGTTCATCCTGATCTCCGTCGTGCTGTCCGTGATCGGGTTGCGCAAGCTGCGCAACGGCACCGGCGTACGATTCGGGCAGATCGTCGGGTCGCTGAGCGTTGTCCTGCTGGGCGCGTATCTCGTCGCGGTGTGGGCGATGACGGCCCAGCCGGACTGAGCGGCCGGCCCCCTAGGCCGGCGAGTTCAGCGACTCGAGCGCGTCGTCGCGCGTGGCGTGGATCGGGAACACCCGGTCCAGGCCCGTGATCTCGAAGATCTTCGTGATGTTCTGGTCGGTGCAGACCAGTGCCAGCGCTCCCCCGGCGGGGCGCAGGCGCTTGACGCCGCCCACCAGCACGCCGAGCGTCGTGGAGTCGATGAACGTGGCATCGGAGAGGTCGACCACGATCCGCTCCTTGCCCTGCTCGATCAACTCGACCATCCGCTCCTTGAACTCCGGCGCGGTGTAAAGGTCGATCTCCCCGCCGAGCTCGATCACGTGCGTCTTGGGGTCGATCTCCTCGTCCTTGATGTGGAAGTTCACGCTTCTCCTGTTCTCGGTGTCTCTCCGCTTCCCTGCGGCGAAACTGTAGCGCCGCGCTAGGGCTGGGTGGTGGCGCCCTGGGCGGCGCCTTGCGACTGCGGCGGCGTCTTGAGCTGCTTGACCTGTGCCTGGACCTCCTTGCGCTCGGCCTGCGGCGCCAGATCCACCGCCTTCTGGCCCGCCAGGTCGGCCGTGCGCGTGTCGCGCGCGAGCGTCGCGTACTGGACCAGGGCCAGGTAGCCAGCGCTGTTGTTCTCGGACTCCGCGATCACCCTCGCGGCCTCCTGGGCCGCCTTGGGCCGGTTGAGCGCCGCCGGGTCGAAGATCTGCAGCGCCACCCGCGCCAGCGAGGAGTCCACCCGGTCCGGCTCCAGCGCCAGGTAGGCCTGCCAGTTCTCAGCCGCCTTGCGCAGCTCGTCCCGCGCCTCCGCGGGGAACGAGGTGTCCTGGTCGGAGGTCTGCACCGTGGCCAGCTGGTAGTAGTCGCGCACCAGCTCGCGGCGGGCGGCCTCGTTGCGCGGGCTGGCGCTGACGCGCTTCTCGTTGCGGTCGATGCGCTTCTCGATGGCGCTGTTCCCGCTGTCGCCCCCGCCGCCACGCTCTGAAAACGCGTCGAAGAGGCCGCCGGAGACGTCTCCTCCGATGCCGAAGAACACGAGCCCGCCGCCCATCAGGATGGCCAGCCCGAGGTACACGACCTGCACGACGCGCCGGCGTTTGCCCTGGAGATCGAACAGCATGGACGGCCGGAGAGTAGCGGGGGCGCCGGGCTATCCGCCCTCGGCGCCGGCGGGCTCGGCGCTCGGCGCCTCCGACGGCAGCAGGTGGGCCGCCAGCACGATGCTCAGCTCGTACAGCACGATCAGCGGGATCATCTCGAGCACCAGCGTGACCGGGTCGATCGTGGGGAGGAAGGCCGCCACGACGGCGATCACGAGGATGGCGTAGCGCCTGTTGCGACGCAGCTTCTCGGGCGTGGTGATGCCCAGCCTGACCGCCGCGAGGATGGCCACGGGCACCTGGAACCCGATGCCCATGGCGATCATCGTGAGGATCACGAAGCTGTAGTAGTCACGGGCACGTACCTGGGTGTTGAACTCGTCGCTGTTGAACGAGAGCAGGAAGTCCGTGGCCGGCGGCAGCACGACGAAGTAGCAGAAGACGACGCCCGCGATGAACAGCACCGGCACCAGGAACAGCAGTGGCTTGGCCACCGTGCGCTCCCGCGGGCTGAACGCCGGCAGGACGAAGGCGTAGAACTGGTAGAGGATCACCGGCAGCGAGATCAGCAGGCCGAAGTAGCCCGCATTGGTGAGCGTGGTGGTGAAGGGCTCGGTGACCCCGAAGGTGATCGGCTCGGGCAGGTTCGACGGCAGCGGCCGGTTCACGATCTCGAGGATCAGGTGGTTCTGGGTGAAGCACAGCCCCGTGGCGACCAGCAGCGCGGAGACCGCGATGATGATGCGCGTGCGCAGCTCGTCGAGGTGATCGGTCAGCGTGAGCCGATCCTCGTGCTCGATGGGCCTGATGCGCGGCACCGGTCCGCGGCCTCCCTACGGCGTCGGGCGCGGAGCTCTTAGGAGCTCTGCCCGGAGGCCGGCGTGGCCTCGGACTTCTCGGCGTGCACGGGCTCTGGCTTGGCCTCGGGAGAGGGAAGCTCGTGGTCGTCGTCCTTGCCGGTCACGGAGTCCTTGAACTCGCGCATGCCCTTGCCGAGCGAGCGGCCCAGGTCGGGAAGACGCTTCGGGCCGAAGATCACCAGCACGATTACTAGAACGATCACGATTTCAAGCGGGCCGATGTTCGGCATGTGTACTCCTCGTCGGGGCGCGTTTCATGGTATCGCTGGAGCTTCTCCGCTCCCGCCGCCTCAATGGATCAGTTCTCGTTGCCGTCCGCGAAGTTCCGGTAGAAGCGGCTGGGGGTCGGTTCGGCCTGGCCCTGGTACTTGCTGCCGGTCCGATCCGAGCCATATGGGTTATCGACAGGCCCGTCCATCCGCATGAACGAGATCTGGCCGATCGGCATGGCCTCGTAGATCGTGATCGGCAGGTTGGCCACGTTCGAGAGCTCGAGCGTGAGGTTGCCCGAGAAGCCGCTGTCCACGAAGCCCGCCGTGGAATGGATCAGGAGGCCCAGGCGGCCGAGCGAGCTCTTGCCCTCCAGACGGGCCACCAGGTCGTCGGGCAGCGTCACGCGCTCCAGCGTCTGCCCCAGCACGAACTCGCCCGGGTGCAGGATGAACGGGTCCCCGCCCTCGACCTCCACGAGCTCCGTCAGGTCCTCCATCGGCTGGCGCACGTCGATATACGGGTAGCGCGCGTTGTGGAAGACGCGGAAGCGCCGGTCCACGCGCACGTCGACGCTGGCGGGCTGGATCAGCGCGGGGTCGAAGGGGTCGATCGCGATCCGGCCCGCCTCGATCTCGGACCGGATGGTGCGGTCGCTCAGAACCACGGCCGGCGCAGTCTATTCGCGCGCCGGAGAGAGATTTCTCAAGGCCTGGGCGCGGGTGCCGACAAGGGGGGTATGGAGCGGGAGCACGAGGGTTCCGAGCAGTACGTGAAGCGCGTGGTGCTGCCCAGCGGCCGGACCATCGACGTGGTCCTCTTCAGGGACAGCACGCCCGGCCACGCCGAGCATGTGGCCCCGGCTGGAGCTGCCTCCGGCGGCGGACATCGTCGAGGAGGAGCAGGAGCTCCACCTGTGCGTGCACTGCGACTCCAGCCTGGTCTACCCGGTCGAGTGGGACGAGGTCACGGGTGAGGCGTGGCGCGTGACGCTGCGCTGCCCCGAGTGCGAGACCTTCCGCGAGGGCGTGTTCTCGCAGGACAGCGTCGACGCCTTCGACGAGGAGCTGGACGCCGGCTGCGAGATGCTCACGTCCGACCTGCGCCGCCTGGCCCGCGCCAACATGGCCGAGGACACGGACCGCTTCGCGGCGGCGCTGCAAGCCGGCGCGATCCTGCCGGAAGACTTCTAGCCTCAGGGCCCTCACGCGTAGCGCTCCACCACGCCGTGCGCAACCAGGTCCAGTGCGCGGCGCCGGCTTGCCGGTAGGCCTTCCAGACCCTCCAGCGTGGCCTTGGCCTCGGCCACGTGGCTCAGCGCCTCCTCCCGTGCCGCGTCCAGGGCTCCGGTGGCCGCGATGCGGTCGCACACCGCCTCAGCCTGCTCGGGCTCGCGAACGGCCGCCCGCAGGTCCAGCGCGGCGAGCTCCGGGTCGCGCTCGCGGGCAATGATCAGCGGCAGCGTGACCGTGCCGTCGAGCAGGTCGGTGCCGCGGTGCTTGCCGGTCCGCTCCCTCGGGCCGGACACGTCGAGCACGTCGTCGAGGATCTGGAAGGCGAGCCCCACCCCCCTTCCGAAGCCGGCCAGGGCGTCTCCGTCGCGCCGCGGCTCGCCGAGCACGGCACCCAGGCTGCAGGCGGCGGCGAACAGGCTCGCCGTCTTGAGCTCGCACCGATGCAGGTAGCGACTGCGGGTGACCTCGCTCGACCAGGCGTCGGCCCGCTGGATCAACTCGCCGCGCGCAAGCTCCGAGGAGGCGCGCGAGAGGTCGCGGACGGCGGCGGCGCTGCCGGTGCCCGCCAGCTCGGCGAACGCGCGCGAGAACAGCAGGTCGCCGGTGGAGGTGGCGGCCGAGCGCCCACCGGCGGCGAACACCGTGGGCCGCCCCCGGCGCAGCGGCGCCGCGTCCAGCACGTCGTCGTGCACGAGCGTCGCCATGTGCAGCAGCTCCACCGCCACGGCGCCTGCCGCCAGGCCGGGGCCCGTTCCCCCGCACAGGAACACCAGCACCGGCCGCAGCCGCTTGCCGCCCGCCTCGAGGGTCCCGGTCGCGTGGCCGCCGAGCTCGGGGCCCTGTTCGCGCGCGATCTCCAGCAGCCGCGCCTCGGTATCGGCCAGCGAGCCGGCCAGCCCGGGCCCGCCCGGCATCCAGCACGGATGCCAGGTCCGCCACCGTGCTCATTGCGCAGGCGGGACCGTGCCCGCATGGATGGCGATGATGCCGCCGGCGCGTGAGCACCCAGCGCACGTCCACCAGGCCCGCTTGCACCAGCTCGGCGCCGAGCTCGCGGGGCCCCGGGAAGCGCTGAACCGAGCTGGGCAGGTAGGTGTAGGCGTCGGCGTCGCCGGCCAGCCGCCCCAGCGCGGGCACCACGCGGTCGAACCAGAGCCTGAAGAACCACGACAGGGGCGGGCGCTGCGGCGTCGTGATCTCGAGCACCACAACGCGGCCTCCGGGGCGGACGACCCGCGCCATCTCCGCCAGCCCCCGAGGCAGGTCGGCGAAGTTGCGCGCTCCGAAGCCCACCGCGGACGCGTCGAAGGTGCCGTCCTCATACGGCAGCTCCAGGGCGTTTGCGGCCTCGAAGCGGATCGAGGGCGCCTTCCGGCGAGCCAGCTCCAGCATGCTCTCGGAGAAGTCGAGCCCCACCACCCGGCCGGTGGCCCGACGCGGCCGGACAGCTCCACGGCCAGGTCGCCCGTCCCGGTGGCCACGTCCAGGACGGCGTCGCCAGGCCCCACGCGCGCCAGGTCCGCCGCCCGCCGGCGCCAGCGATGGTGCATGCCGGCCGTCATGACCGAGTTCATGCGGTCATAGACGCGGGCGATGCGGTCGAACATCGCCCGCACCTGCGGCTCCGGCAGCGTGCCGCTACCGGACGCTGCAGTCATCCCGCGCCTCCACCGGGGCGCGCGCCCGCGAGAGCGGCCACTACTCCTGCTTGCTGGCGGTCTCCTCCAGCCGGTCCTTC
>CAWFBA010000002.1:0-69735 GCA_963814005.1 uncultured Thermoleophilaceae bacterium | reverse complement strand
ACGCAGAAGGCGGTGACGCCGAGGGCCAGGAGGCGCTTCGACGGGCGCGCGAAGGCCGGACCGGCGGCCGCCGTCGGGATCGTCGGGCGGAATCCCGGGCCAGGCGTAGGCGGCCGTCGCGTAGACCGCGGCCGTGACCAGGGCAAGGTGGAGCGTGGGCTCGAGCCCGGCCGCGGCCGCCACCGCGCCCCCTCCCGCTCCTGTCATCGCGCCGAACGAGAAGGCGGCGTGCATGGATGCGAGCATCCGCCGCCCGCTGCGGCGCTCCAGCGCCGGCGCCCCTCGACGTTGATCGCCACGTCCAGCACGCCGTTCGTTAGGCCCATGCAGAAGAGCACCGCAGCCAGGAGTGCCACCGACGGCGCGAGGGCGGCCAGTGGCAGCCCGAGCGCGTAGCCGAGCGTCCCCACCAGCGCGGCCGCCGGCCCGCCGCGGCGCACCACGAGGGCACCCGCCAGCGGCTGGGCCACCACCAGCCCCGCCGTGGCGAGGAACAGCGCGATGCCCAGCTGGCCGTCGCTCGCGCCCAGGTCGGCCTTGATCGCCGGCAGGCGCGCGAAGAACGAGCTGAAGACAACCCCGTTGAGGAAGAACAGGGTGGTCACGGCAGCCCGCGCGCTCATCGTCGGGCCACCGCGCTCACGCGCAGATCATGCCGATACGATCCCCGCCCCGACTGCGACACGGAGGACCGATCCCCGCAATGGCATCAGTTGACCTGACCAACGTCGCCGAGGTCTCCACCGAGCCCGGCGAGCTCCCCGACAAGATGACCGCCTGGGTCATCCGCGAGGAGCGCTTCGGCGAGCCCCGCGACGCCTTCCAGCTCGAGGAGATCGAGGTACCCGAGCCCGGCGCGTTCGAGGTGATCGTGCGGGTCATGGCCGCCGGGCGTGAACTACAACAACGTGTGGGCCGCGCTCGGCCAGCCCGTGTCGGTCATGCGCTACGGCGACCACCCCGAGTACGGCCACCACATCGGCGGCTCCGACGCGTCGGGCATCGTCTGGAAGGTCGGCGAGGGCGTGACCCGCTGGAAGCCCGGCGACGAGGTCACGATCCACTGCAACATGGCCTCCTACGAGGACCCGGAGGTGCACGGCCTCGACCCGTTGGCCGCGCCCAGCCAGATGATCTGGGGCTACGAGACCACCTGGGGATCGTTCGCCCAGTTCACCAAGGTGCAGGCACAGCAGCTGCTGCCCAAGCCCAAGCACCTGACCTGGGAGGAGGCCGCGTCCTACGGGCTCGTGTACTTCACCGCCTACCGGATGCTCATCGACCAGTGCGAGCTCCAGGCCGGCCACAAGGTCCTGATCTGGGGCGCCGCCGGCGGCCTCGGCGTGTTCGCCGTCCAGCTCTGCAAGATCACCGGCGCGGAATGCGTGGGCGTGGTGTCCTCGCCGGAGAAGGGCGCGCTCGTGGAGCAGCTTGGCGCCACCGGCTGGATCGACCGCAACGAGTTCGCCGGGATGATGCGCACCGGCAAGGAGTCGCCGGACGAGGAGAAGGAGCGCTTCGGCGTCCAGCGCGCGTTCTCCAAGCGCGTGAAGGAGATCCTCGGCGACGCGCCCGACATCGTGTTCGAGCACGTCGGCCAGGCCACGTTCCCCACGTCGGTGTTCACGGTCAAGCCGTTCGGCAAGGTCGTGATCTGCGCCGGCACCACCGGCTTCAACCTCGACTTCGACGTCCGCTACCTGTGGATGAAGCAGAAGCAGATCATCGGCTCGCACTTCGCCAACGCGTGGGAGTGCAACAAGGCCACCGAGCTGATCGAGAACGGCCTCATCCGGCCCGTGCTGTGGAAGACGCTGGGCTTCGAGGGCGTGGCCGAGGCGCACCAGCTCATGCGCGACAACCAGCACCTGGGCAAGATCTCGATCCTCGTCGGGGCCGAGAGCGAGGGCCTCGGCAAGACCGCCGACGGCCCGGGCGCCATCAGCGCGGAGGTGGGCGCGTGAGCGACGGGGAGGGCATCGCGGCGGAGATCCGCTGGGTGGCCAACCCGTTCCGCGGCGACAAGTTCGAGGAGGCGTGGCTGCCGGTCGCCGAGGCCGCCCTGGACTACGGCGCCACCGGCTGGGCCTTCTTCCGCAACGCGGACGGGCTGCTGGACTTCACCCAGTACGCCTTCTTCCCCTCGAAGACCGACTTCGACCGCTACTGGTACTCGGAGGAGGTCTCGGAGGCGCGCACGCGCGTGGCCGGCTGGTACCAGGTACCGCTCGTCCCGACCTTCCACAGGGTGATCGGGACCGGCTCGCTGAGCCCGGACCCGGAGCGGGCCCCGGCGGGGTAGGGCCTCTGCGCCAGGCGCTAGTGGCCCGTGATCACCGTGTCCTCGTGGGAGTAGGGCGGCGCGCAGCAGCAGAGAAGCACCAGCGGCTCCGCCCCGCTCGCGTTCCACAGCTTGTGCTCGGTGCCCGGCGGGATGGTCACGCAGTCACCGGCCCCGACGTCGAGCTCCTCGTCGCCCAGCTGCATCCGCCCGCGCCCGGCGGTGAAGAAGTAGAGCTCCTCGGTGGTGCGGTGGAAGTGGGCCTGGGTCTGGCCGCCGGGCGGGACCGTGGCCTCGGCCAGGCTCTGGTTGGCGGCGGCCGCGAGCTCGCGGATCGACGAGCCGTCGAGCGTCGTGAACGGCTCCAGCTCCTCCAGGCGCGATCGCTGCATCAGCCCTGCTCGAGTGGCGCCATGGTGAGCCCGGCGCCTTGAGCTGCTCCCAGTAGAGCTCGGCCGGCTCCTTTGGCCCCGACCACACCACCGCGCGGCCGGAGTTGTGGATGCGATCGGCCATCGCGTAGCCCTGGTCGAGCGACATGCCGGGGATCGTGCGAGCCAGCGCGGCCGCCACGCCGTCGAAGGTGTTGTGGTCGTCGTTGAGCACGATCACGCGCCAGCGGTCGCCGAGGCCGCTGCCGGGCCCGCCGGTGCGCGGCTTCTCGATGGTCTCCGGGCTCATGCCACGGCCTTCTCCCAGTAGCGCCTGAGGCCGAGCCCCAGCTGCTCCGGCGGCGCGGCCTGGATCAGCGCCTCCGCCGTCTCAACGTCCACAGCCGCGCGCGTCTCGGACTCCGACCAGGCGGCGAAGTCCTCCGGCGAGGAGTCGCGCGCCCGGCGCGAGCGCGAGCGCAGGGACTCGCGGGCTCGCTCGAGCTGCTCGGCCACGTCCTCGAAGCGCCCGAAGTGGGTGAGGCAGAGGGCCGAGGGCTCCCACGCCGAGATCAGGTCGATCGACCTGAGCCAGGAGTCCACGTCGATGTCGGGCGGCGGCGTGGGAACGACGGTGTACTCGTGCGGCGGCAGGCGCACCCCCGCCATGTCGCCGACGTAGGCCTCGCCCGTGTCGTCGTCGTAGAAGCAGACGTGGTGCGACGCGTGCCCGGGCGTGTACGCCACCTGCAGGCCCTCCGCCCTCTCCCCGCCCGTGAGCGGGTGGATGCGCTCCGGGTCGACCGGGGCGATCTCGCCCCACAGCTCCTCCATCCGGTCGCCGTAGAGCCGGCGCGCGCTGGCCACCAGGCGCGACGGGTCCGCCAGGTGCGGCGCCCCGCGCTCGTGCACGTAGACCAGAAGCGACGGGAAGCGCCGCGCCAGCACGCCGGCCGCGCCCGCGTGGTCGAGGTGGATGTGGGTGAGCAGCAGGGCGCGCGGCTCCTCCTCGAGCCCGTCGAGCAGGGTCTCGACGGTGGACGCGGGCCCGGGATCGACGACCAGCCCGCGGGTCTCGTAGGCGCAGATCACCCGGTCGCGGCCTAGATGCATCGTGTCGATCGCTCTGCTCATGGGGCGGCTGACCTTACAATTCCCCATGTGGACCACCGTCTACCCGAGCCGGACCGCCCCTGGGTGATGCGCACCTACGCTGGGCATTCGACGGCGGCCAAGTCCAACGAGCTCTACCGGCGCAACCTGGCCAAGGGCCAGACCGGCCTTTCGATCGCCTTCGACCTGCCCACCCAGACGGGCTACGACCCGGACCACGAGCTGTCGCGCGGCGAGGTCGGCAAGGTCGGGGTGTCGATCGCGCACAAGCGCGACATGCACGCGCTCCTCGACGGCATCCCCCTCGACGAGATGAACACGTCGATGACCATCAACGCCACGGCGGCGTGGCTGCTGGCGCTGTACATGACCGTGGCGGAGGAGAACGGCGTGGAGCGCGGCGCCCTCCAGGGCACCACCCAGAACGACATCATCAAGGAGTTCCTCTCCCGCGGCACCTACGCGTTCCCGCCCGAGCCGTCGATGCGGCTGATCGCCGACATGATCGCGTTCACCGTCGACGAGGTGCCCAAGTGGAACCCGATCAACATCTGCTCCTACCACCTGCAGGAGGCCGGGGCCACTCCGGCGCAGGAGATCGCGTACTCGCTCGCCACCGCCCAGGCCGTGCTCGACGAGGTGCGCCCGCGCGTCCCCGAGGAGAGCTTCCCGCGGGTGTTCGGCCGCATCTCGTTCTTCGTGAACGCCGGCATCCGGTTCGTGGAGGAGCACGCCAAGCTGCGCGCGATGGGCCGGCTCTGGGAGCAGATCGGGCGCGATCGCTACGGAGTCGAGGACCCGCGCTACCTGCGCATGCGCTACGGCGTGCAGGTCAACTCGCTGGGCCTGACCGAGTCGCAGCCCGAGAACAACATCATCCGCATCGTGCTCGAGGCGCTCGCGGTCACGCTCGGCCGCGATGCGCGCGCCCGGGCGCATCCAGCTGCCGGCCTGGAACGAGGCGCTGGGGCTGCCGCGGCCATGGGACCAGCAGTGGTCGCTGCGGATCCAGCAGATCCTGGCGTACGAGACCGACCTCCTGGACTACCCCGACCTGTTCGAGGGATCGAAGGTCATGGACGGGCTCGTGGCCGAGCTCACCGGCGGCGCCCGGAGGAGATGGCGGTCGTCGAGGAGCAGGGCGGAGCGGTGGCGGCGGTCCCCTACATGAAGACCCGGCTGGTGGAGTCCCACCGCGCGCGGGTGGGCCGGATCGAGCGCGGCGAGCAGCAGGTCATCGGCCAGAACGTGTTCACCGAGCACGAGCCCTCGCCGCTCCAGGAGGGCGAGGACGGCGGCATCCTCACCGTGGACCCGGCCATCGAGCACGCAGCAGATCGAGGCGGTGCGGGAGTGGCGCTCGCGAGCGCGACCAGGCTGCCGTGGACGCTGCGCTCGGGGACCTGCGCGAGGCCGCCGCCGACGAGGGCACGAACATCATGCCCGCCACGCTCGCCGCCGCCAAGGCCGGTGCCACGACGGGCGAGTGGGCCGGCGCGCTGCGCGAGATGTTCGGCGAGTACCGCGCGCCGACGGGCGTGGGCGACGCCGCCGCGGCGCCCGACGACGACGGCCCTCACCGAGCTGCGCGACCGGGTGGAGCGGGTGTCCGAAGCGCTCGGGCGGCGGATCAAGATCCTGGTGGGCAAGCCCGGTCTGGACGGGCACTCCAACGGCGCCGAGCAGATCGCCGTGCGCGCCCGCGACGCCGGCATGGACGTGGTCTACGAGGGCATTCGCCTAACGCCTGCGCGGATCGCCGCCACGGCCGTCCAGGAGGGCGTGCACGTGGTGGGGCTCTCGATCCTCTCGGGCTCGCACGCCGAGCTGATCCCCTCTGTGCTCGGCGAGCTCGCCGACGCCGGCGCCGAGGTGCCGGTGGTGGTCGGCGGGATCATCCCGCGTGCCGACGAGGAGGCGCTGCTGGCCGCCGGGGTCGCCCGCGTCTACACGCCCAAGGACTTCGAGGTCTCCAAGATCATGGGCGACATCGTGGACCTGGTGGCCGAGCACAACGGCGTGGCCGCGGGCGCGGCGTAGGGCCAAGGCCCTCCTCGGCCACGGCACCCCCAACCGCTAGGTTGCCGCTGCCATGGCCCCAGCCGACCCGCAGGAGCTCGGTCGCCGGCTGCGCGAGCGCGATCGCTCCGCGGCGCCCGCCGCGCTGAACCTGATCGAGGAGCGGTCGGCCGAGGCGCGGCTGGACGCCGCCTCGCTGCTCGAGGAGGTCTCGCCCGCCGCGCTCGGCGGCGAGGCGCCGGCGCACCTGGTGGGCGTCACCGGGCCGCCCGGCGCGGGCAAGTCGTCGCTGCTCAGCGCCCTCGTGGACGACTGGCGCAGCCGACGGGCGCACCGTCGCGGTCCTGGCCGTGGACCCGTCCTCCAAGCGCTCCGGCGGCGCGCTGCTGGGCGACCGGGCGCGGATCGACCACGACCCCAAGGACGACGGCGTGCTCATTCGCTCGACCGCCGCGGGCGGGCGCCTGGGCGGCCTGGCGGCGCCCACGCGCGAGGCCGCCCAGGCGCTGGCGGCGGCATTCGACGTCGTGGTGGTCGAGACCGTGGGCGTCGGCCAGTCGGAGACCGACGTCGAGGAGGTCTGCGACACGGTGGCGGTGGTGGTCCAGCCCGGCTCGGGCGACACGCTCCAGTTCCTCAAGGCCGGGATCATGGAGGTGCCCGACGTGCTGGTGGTCACCAAGGCCGATCTGGGCGAGGTGGCGGTGCGCGCGCAGCGCGACCTCGCCCAGGCGCTGACGGCGCTCGGGTCGAGCGAGCGTGCCGGTGGTGGCCGTGTCGTCGCTGCCACCGCCGTGAGCGGGATCGACGAGCTGGTGGCGGCCATCGACGCCCACGCCCAGGCCCTCGACGTGCCGGCCGCGCGCGCCCGCGCGCGGCGCCTGGCGGCACTGGCCGACCTGGTGGCCGAGCACGGCGAGTCGGCGCTGCGGGCGCTGGGAGGCCGGCGCGAGGCCGAGCGCCATCTGGCGGGCCAGGCCGTCTCGGCCGGTCCCGCCGACCTGGCCGCCGCGCTGCGCGCGAAGGCGGGGCTGGCGTGAGCATCATCGTCCAGGTGACGCTGCTGCTGGGCGTCTTCGCGGGCGTGACCGCGATCGCCGAGCTGGCCGGCGCGGCCAACCTCGGGCACCGCCATGGGGATCGGCTCGGTGGCGTTCGCCGCCGCGCTGGTGGCCCTGCTGCTGTGCCCGGCAGACGCGGCGACTAGGCGCGTAGGCGCGGCCTCGGCCGCGGCCAGCTCCTCGGGCGTGTTCACCGAGCGGGTCGCGCGTTCGGGCACCTCGACCGTCGCACGGGTGCGAGGCCGCGCACCACCGTCGTCAGCGGCCGGTCGCCCACGCCCTCGAGGGCCGCCAAGGCGGCCGGGCGGTAAACGGCCAGCAGCGGCTGCAGGCGACCGCCGGCGGTGGCCACCACCGCCGCCGCCTCCGGCGCGCTCGGAGGCAGCCCGGATGACGTCGGCGCAGACCTCGAGGCGTGACGAACGGCATGTCCGCCGCGCACACCAGCACCGGCGCCGCCGCGCGGTTGAGGGCGTGGACGATCCCGGCGGCGGGTGGCGCTCCCCTCGTCGGGCTCGTCCCAGCGCAGCACCCCTGCCGGCAGCTCGGGCAGCGCGGTGCCGGCCCGGCACACGACCGCAACGGGCTCGGCAGACGGGCCGAGCGCCTCCAGCGGGTAGGCCACCAGCGGCCGCCCCGCCAGCAGCGCCGCCGGCTTGGAGGGCGCGCCCAGCCGCGTGCCGAGGCCGCCCGCCAGCACCGCGCCGATCACGGCAGCAGGCTGGCGATCCGGAAGCGGCCGCGCTCGCGGGTGAGCTCGATCGTCTCGACGATCGGCCCCTGGGCCGCCGCGCGCGTGCGGACCCTGACCCGTGCGCGGCGCCCGCGCACGCGCACGGCCAGCACCCTGATCCTGGGCCGGCGCACGCCCTCAACCGCCGAGCGCAGCAGAGCCGCGCATTCGTCACCGCCCGCGCGCTCCCGCGCCGCGCGCGTGAACAGGTCGTCGCAGATCGCGTCGTAGTCCCGCCGCCTGGTGGCCGACTCGAGGTCGGCCACCGTCCTGGCCACCTCGCGCTCGGCGGTCCTCGACGTCCGGCGGATCGTCGTCGGAGCCGCTCGAACAACCAGCCAAAAGCGCCAGCGCGATCAGTCCGGGCAGGCCGCGCCTCACGCCTGCGAGGATAATGAGCTCATGGAGGGCTCAGCTCCCGATTCGGTCGGGACCCTGTCCAGCTGGCTGCGGTGCTATCGCTGCTGGTCTCAGAACCTGGAGGTTCAGCTTCACTACGAGGGCATCCTCAAGGTGGAGCCGGACACCGGGGAGGCCGTCGAGCCGGTCGAGGAGGTGCAGGAGGCCGTGGTCCAGTGCCTCGACTGCATGCACGACCAGCCACACCTGAGCCTGGCGTTCTACGAGGAGAACGGCCGCCGGGTGAGCCGCATCGAAGCGGTCGAGGACCGCTGGGAGCGGATGGTCACGGGCACGCCGTGGGTCGCTTCCTGCACCGTCACCGTGGACGGCGACGACGTGGAGTCCTGCTCGGGCCCCGAGGCGGCCGACTCCCTGGCCTTCGCGGCGTTCGGCGACCACGGCACGCGCGAGTTCTTCACTCACGTGCGCTTCCACAAGCACGAGGAGAACGGCCAGATCGTCGTCCACATGCTCATCGAGCTCTACGCGCGCTCGGTCGAGGAGGCCACCGAGGTGCTCCAGGGCGCAGCCCGCGGGACGCTGGCCATCACCTCCCTGGCCGAGGAGTCACGGCCCGCCCGCGGTCAGCTCCGAAGACGAGCACTGACGCCGGCTGACAGCCCGACGCGCTGCCTAGACTGACTCCCATGGGAGGAAGCGGCATCAGGCCCGTCCGCGCCGTCCTGCGCTACATCGGATCCGTGCTGATGGTGAGCGGCGTGCTGCTGATCGCCGACGCGGCCGTGACGCTGGCCTGGCAGGAGCCCGTGTCGGCGTTCATGGCCGAGCAGGAGCAGCGCGAGCTCGAGCGCGAGCTGGAAGATCCCCCGGCGCGGGTGCTACGCAAGCAGCCGCTGAAGGGCGACTCGATCGGCCGGATCGTGATCCCCAAGATCGACAAGACCACCTACATGATCGAGGGCACCGACAACGCAAGCCTGCGCAAGGGCCCCGGCCACTACCCCAAGACGCCGCTGCCGGGCGAGCGCGGCACGGTGGCTGTGGCCGGCCACCGCACCACCTACGGCGCGCCGTTCCGCAAGGTCGACAAGCTCGGCCGGGGGGACCGGTGATCGTCGAGATGCCCTACGGCACCTTCACCTACCGCGTACAGAAGGTGGACATCGTGGACGACTCGGAGCTGTCGGTCATCCGCAAAGTGGGTTACAACCGGCTGGTCCTCACCGCCTGCCACCCGCTCTACAGCGCGGCCCAGAGAATCGTCGTCTTCGCGCGCCTGATCAAGCGCGGCCCCGCCCGCGTGGCCAACGACTGACCGCTCACCCCATCGCAGCCACGGCGCGCCGGCGCAGCGGCTCGGGGAGCCTCAGTGCCGCGGCTCCGGCGGCGGCGGCCGCGCGGCCGGACGCTCCGCGGCCGGCCGCGACGGTGACCACGCCCGGGTCGCCCGTGGCGAAGCGGTCCTTGTAGGTCTCTCCGCCGCGCAGCAGGCGGTACTCCTCCATGCCGTCCTCCATGGCCGCCCGGATCGTGTGAACGAGCAGCACCAGGCCCACCGACGAGCGCTCCCAGTCCGGGTCGCGGCCCGACTGGTAGTAGGACTCTGCGCCCCCGTAGCGCAGGCCGTACCAGGCCGCGACCGGCCGGCCGTCGGCCTCCGCGATCCACAGCCGCAACCATCCGCGTTCGAGCGCGATGGCGGCAAAGTCGCGATGGAACGCCTCCCGCTGGGGGCTGAATGCACCCGAGCCCTCCTCGCCCCAGCGCTCTCCATGGAGCCGCACGAGCGTGCCGAAGTCGTCCTCCAGCCGGGCCGGGTCGTCGCAGAGCCGGAAGCTCAAGGCGTGATCGCGCTCCAAGGCGCGCTGCTTGCGCCGCGCCTGTGAGCGGAAGTTGCGGCTGCGTGAGGCCATGTACTCGTCGAAGCCGCCGGGCGGCGCGGCCACGACGGGCGAGGACTCCTCCGCCAGCACCCGGCCGGCCACGCCGTGGCCCGGCGGCAGGCGCTCGGCCAGCAGCAGGTCCCAGCCCAGCTGGCCGCCCGACCCGGACAGCACCAGGGCCGCCACAGCGGCATCTGCCGGGGCGCACACCGGCCCCAGCTGATCGGCCGGTCCGTAGCCCGCGAACCGGGCCAGGCGCAGGGGCCGCGACCCGCGCACGCACAGGGAGAGCAGCGCAAGCGGATCGCCGTCGGCCGTCCTCAGCAGGGCCAGCTCGCTCCGGAGCCCTTCCCCGAAGTGGCGCCACCACGCCTGCGCCCACTCGGGCGTGGCGAACACGTTCCCCGACCGCTGCGCGAGCTCGCTCCACTCCGCCGCCACCGCCGCCGGGTCGTCGATGCGCTCAAGAACGCGGCAGCACCCCCGCGGCTCCCAGCGGGAGCAGGAGGACGCCGTTCTCGACCTCCGACTGGTCGCGCGACTCGAAGAAGAGCACCAGCACCACCAGCAGGACAAGTGACACGGCGAGGACCGTGATCCAGTACAAGATCTTTCCGAGCACGCGCATCTCGGGCGCAGGATACGGGCGCCCCCGGCGCATGTAATCCTGCCAAGGGTCAAGTCTTCGAACCGGGTGCCGACACACGGAGAGATGGGTAATCGAGCGGTCATACTGGCGGGCGGAAAGGGATCCCGTCTGGGGCCCTACACCACCGTCCTGCCCAAGCCGCTCCTGCCCGTCGGTGACCGCGCGATCCTCGACGTGGTGGTGCATCAGCTGCGCGAGTACGGCTTCACCGACCTGACCCTGGCGGTGGGCTACCTCGCCCACCTGATCCAGGCCGTCATGGGCGACGGCTCCAAGCACCGCGTGAACATCAGCTACCACGAGGAGGAGGAGCCGCTGGGCACGGTCGGCCCCCTGGGGACGATGGCGGGGCTCGACGACACCTTCCTCGTGATGAACGGCGACGTGCTCACGGCCCTCGACTACGCCGGGCTGCTCGAGGTACACCGGGCGTCCGGCAACGTGCTCACGGTGGCCTCGCACCGGCGCACGGTGCGCAGCGACTACGGCGTGCTGCACCTGGACGGCGAGGCCGGCGAGACCCGCCGGGTGACCGGCTTCGAGGAGAAGCCCGAGATCCCCTACGTCGTGAGCATGGGCGTCTACGCCATGGAGCCGCGCGCCCTTGACTTCATCGAGGAGGGCACCCGCATGGACCTCCCCGACCTGGTGCTCAAGCTGCTCGAGGCAGGCGAGCCCGTAGGCTCCTATCTCTATGAGGGCTACTGGCTCGACATCGGGCGGCACGAGGACTACGAGCAGGCCTTGATCGAGTTCGAACAGCTGCGCGAGATGTTCCTCCGCGAGGGCCGCCCCGCTCCGGAGCCGGCCACGTGAGGACCACCGTCACAGGCGGTGCCGGCTACGTGGGCGCGCTCGTCGTGGACGAGCTGCTGGCCGCCGGCCACGAGGTCAAGGTCCTCGACGTGCTCCTGCACGAGCAGGAGGACGTGGCGGCCGAGCTCGAGGCGCGCGGCGTGGAGCTCATCCGCGGCGACATCCGCGACGCGGACGCCCGCCGGCAGGCCCTGGAGGGCCAGGACAACGTGGTGCACCTGGCCGCGATCGTGGGCGACCCCGCCTGCGGGCGCGACCCCGAGCTTTCCAACTCGATCAACATCGAGGGCAGCAAGGCGCTGGTGGCCGACGCGCGCGAGTACGGCATCAAGCGGCTCGTGTTCGCCTCCACCTGCTCGAACTACGGGCGCATGGACGACCCGACCGTGCCCATCGACGAGACCGGGCAGCTATCGCCCGTCTCGCTCTACGCCGAGCAGAAGGTGGGCATCGAGCGTGCCCTGCTCAACGGCGACGCCGGCGAGCTGGACGTGACCTGCCTGCGGTTCGCCACGGTCTACGGCGTGGGCCCGCGGATGCGCTTCGACCTGACCGTCAACGAGTTCACGCGCGACCTCTGGGCCGGCAAGAAGCTCGACGTCTTCGGCGAGCTCTTCTGGCGCCCCTACATCCACGTGCGCGACGCGGCACGTGCCGTCGCACTGGTCCTGGCCAGCCCCGCCGAGAAGGTCTCGGGCCAGGTCTTCAACGCCGGCCATTCCGACGAGAACTACCGCAAGCTCGACCTGGTGGAGATCATCACCGACCACCTCGGCCGCGGCGAGGTGGAGTACGTGAAGCGCGACGAGGACCCGCGCGACTACAAGGTCTCCTTCGAGAAGATCCGTGAGCAGCTGGGCTTCCAGCCCGAGAACCGGATCCCCGACGGGATCGCCGAGATCACCGGGGCGCTTGAGCAGAAGCGCTTCGGCGATCCGTACGACGGCCGCTACTCCAACATCTGACATGGCCGAGGGCGACCGCCTCATCCCGCTGTTCGACGTGCGCCTTTCCGACCACGAGGTCGAGGCCGTGGCCGAGACGCTGCGCTCGGGCTGGCTCACGATGGGCCCGCGCATCAAGGAGCTCGAGGAGCTGTTCGCCGAGCGGCTCGGGGCCAAGCATGCGATCGCCACGTCCAGCTGCACGTCCGCGCTGCACCTGGCCTACCTGGGCGCCGGAATCGGTCCCGGGGACGAGGTCATCGTGCCGGCCATCACCTTCGTGGCCAGCGCCGCTGCCGTCCGCTACTGCGGCGGCACGCCCGTGCTGGCCGACATCAAGGGCCCGCACGACCTGGGCATCGACCCCGACGACGTGGAGTCGCGCATCACCGACGCCACCAAGGCCGTGTGCGCGGTCCACTACGCGGGCTACGACGCCGACCTGGAGGCCCTGCGGGCGCTCTGCGACCGCCGCGGCATCGCGCTCATCGAGGACTCGGCGCACCACCCGATCGCGCCGGTTCGGAGCCTGGCGGCGTGTTACAGCTTCTTCTCGAACAAGGTCCTGTCCTGCGGCGAGGGCGGCCTGCTGGCCACCGACGACGATGAGCGTCGCCGCGCAGGCCCGCAGCCTGCGCTCGCACGCGATGACCACCGGCACCTGGGATCGCCACCGCGGCCACGCCGCCGGATACGACGTCGTGGGCCTGGGCTACAACTACCGCATGGACGAGCCGCGGGCCGCCTTGCTCATCGCCCGCCTCGCCGGGCTCGAGGACGACATCGCCCGGCGACGCCGGCTCGTGCGGCGCTACCGCGAGCTGCTGGCCGGCGCGGAGGGCGTGACCATCCCCTACCGGGACGATGAGGTCGACGGCTCGTCGTGCTACGTGATGCCGGTCATCGTGGACGAGCCCGGCGCCGCGTGACCCCATCCGGCAGCACATGCTCGACGAGCATCGGGTGCAGACCAGCATCCTCTACCCGGCCATCCACGAGTTCACGGCCTACGCGCCCGACTCCCGCGGGGCGCTGCCGCGCAGCGAGCTTGCCGCCCGCACCGAGCTGACGCTTCCCCTCTTCCCGCACCTGAGCGACGACGAGCAGGACCGCGCCGTCGGCGCCCTGCGCGAGGGCCTCCGGCAGTTCGACTCCGCCCCAGCCGCCACCGCCGGGTAGCCCCATGGCCTCGACTCAGGCGGCCCCGCTTGCCGACGAGGCGCGGCCACAGCCTGAGCCACAGGGCGATGCCGCGCCCGGGGGCAGCCGGGTAGGGCGGTTCCTCACCGACAGCCCGTCGTTCGTCCCCGCGCTGCTAGCGGTGGGCGTCTTCATCTGGTTCGCCGCCGACGAGGCCGGGTTCCGCGGCAGCACGTTCCTCGGCGGCGGGCTCGTCCTGCTGGCGCTGCTGTCGCTGTCGCTGGCGGCGCTGCCCCGGCCCGAGCCGCGCCGAGCGGCGCTCGTGGCCGTGGCGCTGCTGGCTGGATACGCGCTGTGGAGCTACCTGTCGATCCTGTGGGCCGATCAGCAGGGTGTCGCGTGGGACGGCGCCAACCGCACCGTGCTCTATGCCCTTGTGCTCGCGCTGTTCGCGCTGTGGCCGATGCGAGCCGGCGCGGCCACCGCGCTCCTGGCCGTGTTCGGGCTCGGAATCGCCGTGGTCGGGCTGGTCGAGATCCTGCGCGCCCAGGACTCCGCCTCCTCGATCGCGTTCTTCCACGAAGGGCGCCTGAGCGAGCCGGCCGGCTACGTGAACGCCAACGTGGCGCTGTGGTTCACCGGCTTCTGGCCCTGCGTGATCCTGGCCGGGAGGCGACAGGTGCCGGCGCTGGCGCGCGGCCTGCTGCTTGGCGCCGCGGGCCTCCTGGCGTGCCTGGCGGTGCTGGGCCAGAGCCGCGCGTGGCTGGCGATGCTGCCGGTCATGGCCATCGTGGCGGTGGTCGTGGTGCCGGGCCGCGGGCGCACGATCGTTTCTCTGGCGGCCGTCGCGGCCGCCGTGCTGTCGGTGCGCACCACGCTCATCGACTACTACGAGGTCTTCGACCCGGCCCGCCCGCCCGGACAGGCCTTCGGCGATGTGGTCGACGCCATCCTCCTGGTCTCGGCCGCGCTGGCGGTGGTCGGGGTCCTTGCCGCGCTGCTCGACAGCCGGGTCAAGGTCAGCGAGGGCGCCGCCCGGCGGATCAGCGCGGCCTTCGCCGTGGGGTTTGCCCTGATGTGCGTGGGCGGCGTGACCGCGGCGGCCATCGCCGTGGGCGACCCTGTCCAGGAGGTCGAGAAGCGCTGGGACGAGTTCAAGTCGGGCGAGGGCGAGCCGTCGTTCGAGGGCAGCCGCCTGGCCAGCAGCTCTGTGGCCTCTTACCGCTCAGACCTCTGGCGGGTCGCCTGGGAGAACTTCGAGCGCGAGCCGATCACCGGGGTCGGAGCCGACAACTTCCTGCGCGACTACCTGCTGCGCGGGGAGACCGACTTCCCTCCCTCCTACCCGCACAGCCTGGAGTTCAGGGTGCTCTCGCAGACGGGGATCGTGGGGTTCCTGCTGCTCGGGGGCGCGTTCGCGGCAGGGCTGGTGGCCGCGTTCCCCGCGCTCAGACACGGGCGCCTGGCCGGCGCGGCCGCAGGGGCGGCCGTGCTGGGCTTCGCCTACTGGGTCATCCATGGGTCCCTGGACTGGTTCTTCGAGTTCCCGGGGCTGGGCGCCCCCGCCATCGCGATGCTGGGTATCGGGGCTGCCGTGGCCGCGACCGTGCCGGGCAGGCCCGGAGTCAGGCTCCCCGGCGGGCGCGTGGCGGCCGCGGGGGCGGCGGCGCTCGGCATGCTGCTGGCCGTCGGCTTCGCCCTGCCGTGGCTCGCCGAGCGCGACCTGCGCGACGCCCGCGAGGTCTCCGGCTCGGACCCGGAGCTGGCTCTCGAGAAGCTCGACCGGGCCGCTCGGCTCAATCCGCTCTCGCCCACCGCGGACAAGACCGCGGCACTCGTGCTGCTGCGCAGCGAGCGCTACGACCAGGCGCGCGCAGAGCTGCGCGAGGCCATCCAGCGCGACGAGCGCGACTCGTTCGCATGGATGCAACTGGGGGCCATCGCCTCGGTCGAGATGCGCCAGGACGACGCCCTCCGCCATCTCGAGCGGGCGCGGCGGCTGTCGCCCAACGACACGGTCGTGGCGAGCGTGCTCAGGTCGATCAGGCGCGGCCGCGTGGTGGACCCGCAGCGGGTCAACCGCGCGATCCTGCCGTGAGATCGACGTCCGCGTGGGCCCCGGTTAGGCATGGATTCCCGCTCCGTGCGGCCTTATCTCGGGGCCTGGCGTGCCCCGTCCCTCCTTCCGACCGGAGGGGTGCGTACTATTTCCGTCGTCGGTCCCTCGAAGGTCTCCGCCGGACCCGAATGGGGCCAGATGCAGATTTGCGGGCGTTGGGTATCCGTGGTAAACAGGGTTTTGTCGCCATCCGGGTCGCCCCACCGGTCTTGGTACCTGAATTCGACTGGTTGCCGCACAGGCAAGTTTGTGAAAGGGAGTGCTCTGGAACATGGTCAAGCTGAAGAACTTCATCGCGATAGTCGCGCTCGTCGCCCTACTGGCCCCGGCCACCGCCTTGGCTCAGTCCGGGGTCGAGGGCTACTCGGGCGATAACAACGTGGTCGCGGGGCTGGACGACTCCGCCGGGAACGGCGGCAATGGTGGTGGCAGCACCACCCAGGCCCAGACCGTCGACAACGGCAGCCTGCCCTTCACGGGCGCCGACCTCGGCGTGCTCGCCGGCGCCGGCGGCCTGCTCTTGGCGCTTGGCTTCGGCCTCCGGCGCCTGACCCACCGGCCCTCCGCGACCTAGCAGCCCAGGTTCACAAAGCGGGCGGGCGCCTCACGGCGCCTGCCCGCTTTGTCGTTCGCGGGTCTTGGATCGGCGTTGCTGGGCCGGTCCGGCGAGGTTTGGGTGGCCCTCTCCGGGGCTGGGCTCGGCCTTCGGCAGACGCTCCTGCGAGGGCACCCAAACACCCGCAGAGCTGAGAACTGCAGTTCAGGACCTCAGCCGCGCCACCGCTGAAGCAACCGCGTGCCGCGCCCCGGCTACGCGGGTTACGCGGGCCAGGCGGGACACCTTGAGCGCGAAGCGCCTCGGCGTGTCCGGCAGGTAGACGCCCACGCGGGGCCAGCGCATCGGGTCGCCGGCGCCGCCGTAGCCGGCCAAGCCGGCGCCGTTTGCGTATCCGGCCGCGACGGCCGCTGTGGCGACCCTGTCGTCCACGTCGCCGTACGGATAGGCGATCGACGGGCAGGGGCGGCTCAGGCGCTCCTCCAGCGCCTCCCGTGAGCGCCGCAGCTCGTCCTCGAGCTGGGAGTCATCGACCTGGGTGAGGCGCGGGTGCGAAACCGTGTGCGAGCCGATCTCCCAGCCGGCATCCATGAGCTCCCTGAGCTCGGGCTCCTCCATGGCGGCCAGCTCATGCTCGTGCGGCCCGCCGAGCCAGCGGTCCAAACCCGCCCACGCCATGGCCGGCGAGCCGATGTGGTCGCTGGGGACGTAAAGCGTGGCGGGCACCCCGAGCTCCCGCAGCACCGGCAGGCCCCGCTCCAGCACCGAGCGGAAGCCATCGTCGAAGGTGACCGCCAGCAGCCGCCCGGACGCGGAGTCATCCAGAGCCTCGGAGAACGTCACGGGACGGTAGCCGCGGTCCAGCAACTGCCGCACCTGTTCGCGCATCCGCCCCGCCGGCATGGCCAGGTCGGCCGGCCAGGTATCGCTGACGGCGTGGTAGCAGAGGGACAGCACGTCCTTCATCGGCGGAGGTGAGGCATTGCGAGCACGGTCCAGCCACAATCTGACCACATGCAGCGCCGCGGCGTCTCCCACACCCAGCGCGCCGCAGCGTGCCTCGTGACGGTCGTGCTCGGTGTCGCAATGGCCGCCTGCGGACACCAGGGCGACCGCGACACGCCGCGCCGGCGGCGCCGGTGGCCGTGTCCCCGCCACGGCGGGCTGCGATCGTTTCGCCGCTCCAGCGGCTCGGACCGGGCGCCGGGCACCAGGCGCCGGCCGGTGCGGTCGGTCAAACGGCTGACTCGGGCAGCTCCGCGCGGGTCAGACGGGCTGCCTGGCCGAGGGCCGCTACCGCCACCGCGGCGTGGCCGAGCTGGACAGCCCGCGCACGATCCTGCGACCCCTGCGAGGGGCCAGGGCCGAGGTCGACGGCACGATCTGGATCAATTCCGGCGCCCGCGGCGCCCGGCTCGAGCGGGATTCGCCTGACCACCAGCGACCCCACGTTCAACATCCCGCTCAAGGTCCAGGCCGATGACGCCAAGGTCACGGGCAACGTGATCACCTCGTCCGGGAACAACACGTGCGTGTTGATCGGCTCCGCGCGGACCGTCCGTCGCGTGCTCATCGAGCGCAACCAGATCTCGAGGTGCGGCGAGCGGGGCAAGCTCGACCACCTGATCTACGTGGCCCACACGCGCAACCTGGTGGTGCGGCGCAACCGCCTGACCGCCAACGGCGGCGGCTGGGCCGTGCACCTCTATCCCGATGCCGACGGGACGCGGTGGAGCGCAACGACATCGCCGGCAACCTCGGCGGCGTGATCTTCGGCGGCGACGGCCGGGAGCACACGTCGGACCTGAACGTGGTCCGCGGCAACACATCGTCGGCTCAGGCGCCCGCTGGAACCTCGAGAGCTCGTGGTCCGGCGGATCGGCGGGCGCGCGCAACGTGGCGCGCGACAACTGTGTCCACAGCCGGCGGGGCCGGGGCACCGTCCGGCATCGGGCCCAGCGCCGGGGTGACGCTCGCAAGCAACCGGGTCGTCCCCGCCCTCCCTCCTGCAGTTGCTCTTCGGCGCCCGCCCCCTGGATCCGGGGCGAGTGCAGGCGCCTGGGCTACGGCCGCTGACACGACCCGTCTGGGCATCGAACAAACGTCCAGCCGCTCGGCTAGCCCGGTAATGGACGGATGTACGAGGCCCTCGCCGGCTCCTTCGGGGGCGCCAGGGGACTTCCGACACCACGAGGGTGATCAGATCAAACCCTCCCCCGCCTCAAGTCCCTCGGCTGCCTGGTTCTCTCACGGGCGCCGCCGTCGCAGCCGCCCCCGGCACCGCCGCCGCATCTTCCGGCTGCCACCTGGTGGCGTCGCCATCGGGGTCCGACTCGGCCCCGGGCACCGAGGCCGCGCCGTTCCGAACGGCTCAGCGGCTTATCGAGGAGGTCTCTCCCGGCCAGACCGCGTGCCTGCGCTCGGGCACCTACACCGGCTCGGACCTGCGCCTGGAGGCGCCCGGGTCCACGTTCCGCTCCTACCCCGGCGAGCGCGCGACCGTCGCAGCCTTCTTCGCCGTCTACCCGGAGGCCACCGGCGCCCGGGTGCTCGGGCCTGCGCTTCGACGGCACCAACGTGGAGAACGACACGGCCGTCAAGGTCAACGCCGACCGCAGCGTCTTCTCAGACAACGAGGTCACCAAGGGCGGCAACGGCATCTGCCTCCAGGCCGGCTCCTGGTATCCCGCCCGTGACGTGGTAATCGAGCGCAACCGCATCCATCGCTGCGGCCCACCGTCCTCGAAGTTCGACCACCAGATCTACCTCAGCCAGACCCGCGGCGCGGTGGTGCGCTCCAACGTGCTCACCGACAACCCGGGCGGCTGGGGCGTGCATCTCTACACCGACGCGGACAACACCCTCATCGAGAACAACATCATCGACAACAACCGCGGCGGGGTCGTCTTCGCCGGCGAGGGGGGCGAGCACTCTGACAACAACCTGGTCCGCAACAACGCCATCACCAACAACGGGCCGCGCTGGAACATCGAGGGCTCCTGGTCGGGTGGCGCGTTCGGCAGGGGCAACGTGGCCTCCAACAACTGCGTCTACTCGACCGGGCCCGACTCACCGGCCGGGATCGCAGAGCGCGACGGCTTCAGCACCGGGCCCAACACGGTCCTCAAGTCCGACCCGTACCTGAACAGCAAGGGTGGCGACTACCGGCTCAAGCAGGGCAACCCCTGCGCGGCCCTACTGCGGCGCGCCGGTGCCCGCAGCGCGGCGGCCACGCCTCGCGCCCCGAAGGTCAAACTGCGGGGCAAGCGCAAGCGCGCACGCCCGAGCGGCAAGGCCGTGTTCTACGGCCGCCTGGTGCGGATGGCCAAGCCGGGCGCCACGGTCTACTTCCAGGTCCGCTTAAACAAGCAGTGGCGCACGATCGCACAGCGCCCCGTCGGGCCGCGTGGCGGCTTCCGGGTCAAGTTCCGCACCCACAAGTCCAAGCGCTACCGCGTGCGGCGTTTCCGCGCCGTGCTGCCCGGCGTCAAGCCGTCGCGGGTCGTGCGCCTGAAGATCGCCCGCTGACCGGGCGGCCGGCGGCCATCCACATGTCAGACAGGCACGGCGGGCCGCGGCTGTTCAGGCCTCGCCGGAAGCCGCTGTCGCTGTTAGCTTGGAGTCACATGAGGCGGGGAGCGGCATGAGCGGCGAGGGCCGGCTGTTCGCACGGCCGGATTCGCCCGCCGCACCGGTGGCCGCAGCACTGTCCTGGCTCTGGCGGCTGGGGTCGGTGCTCGAGGGCCCGGAGCCGGGGGCGGTGGCCTTCGGCGTGGCCGACGAGCAGGACGACCTGCTCGCGCTCCTGGAGGAGGGGCGCCTGGCGGGCATCGTGCTCCTATGCCCCGACCCGGGGCCCGCTGCCGGCCGGTTGCCCGCGCGGCGCAAGGTGCACGGCGTGGCTCGGTTCCCGGGTGGCCCGCTGCGATGGGAGTTCACGGTGTTCGACGGCGGCACCCCGGTGGTTCGCACCGGCCTCGGCATCCACGCCATTCGCGACGGTGCCTGTCTAGCTCTCGCTCTGGACCCCGCCAGCGCGTGGACGGAGTACCGCGGCTCGTGGGCATTGGAGCCGCTGGCGGCGTTCCTCCCGGAGCTGCTCGGGCGCCCACTCGTGACCCTTCCTCCCGTTGGCTGCGTGCGCCTGGACGACGCGCCCGGGACAGCACAGCAACAGGTCCAGGGCAACGACAAGCCCGACTGGCGCGAGCGGCGTCAGATCGAGACCATGCGGCGCGCCTACCGCCGGGCGGGGGCGCGGCTGAACGTGGCGGTCTGCTCACGTGCGCTGATCGACGGCGAGGAGGTGCCGATCGAGCAGGTCTGGCCGCGCTCCACGGCCGCGCTCGCGGCCGGCGTGGCCGAGGGCACCTTCGAGCCGGTCTGCCACGGCTACCTGCACCTGGACATGGACGAGCACGCGGCCGGCCGGGTCGAGTACCGCGAGTTCCGCGCGCTGGACGAAGCCGAGGCCGGGCGCCGCATCGACGCCAGCGTTGCGTGGCAGCAGGAGACACTGGGCCGCGCACCCGAGACCTTCGTCGCCCCGGCCTGGTCCTACAGCGATGGCGCCCTGGCGGCAGCGGCGGCGCGCTCGCTGCCCGCCTGGCTACCGCCCGCCCTGCAGCCGCTGGTCGACGGGCCCAACGTGCACGAGACGGCCAACAACGGCTTTCGCGGGCTCCACAGGCTCGGCTACCGGCAAATGATCTCGCGGGCCACGCACGGCCTCCCTCCCACGCCGGTGCTCCACGGCGGGCTGCTCGACCTGCGCATGATGCACCTCAAGGCCTCCCGAGACGCTACTGACCTTCGCCCGGCTGGTGCCCAGGCGCGACATCGTGCGGCTCGCAGCCCTGCCCGGCATCCGCTGGATCGGCGCCGGCGAGTTCCTGCGCGTCCTGCGCGCACACGACACGATCACGGTGCGCGGCACCGAGATCGACGTCGGCGACGCGGGCGACGCGATGCTCATCGACGCGGCGGGCGCGCGGCCCGTGGAGGCGCGCTGATGGCGCACACCCACGACGTGGCGATCTACGCGCCGTACGCGTCGCTGTTCTACGAGCGCAAGGGCCACCAGGGCGGCGGCGCCGAGCTGCAGACCACGCTGCTGGCGCGCGGGCTGGCCGAGCGCGGCCTGCGCGTGGCACACATCCTGTACCCGCTGAAGGACCCGGTGGACCTGACCCCCCCGGCGCCCGACGTCGTCGAGCGCGAGCCACACAAGAGCCAGGGCAGGTTCCGCCAGCTGGCCGAGGGCGCCGCCGTATGGCGCGGGCTCGCGAAGGCCGACGCAACCGCCTACATCGTGCGCGGCAGCGGCGGGCACCTGATTCCCGCCGCCGCGTTCTGCCGCGCTCGCCGGCGGCGCCTGGTGTTCTCCACCTCCAACGACCTGGACTTCGACTTCCAGCGCCCCGACCGCCCCGCCTGGGTGCTGCGCGCCTACGAGCGCAGCATCCGCGCGGCCGACCGGGTGGTGCTCCAGACGCGACGCCAGCGCGAGCTGGCCGAGGCAGCGATCCCGGGCGCCGACCCGGTCGTGATCCCCAGCTTCAGCCAGATGGCCGACCGCAGCGAGGCGGAGCCCGGAGTATTTCCTCTGGGCCGACCGGCTGGTGCCCTACAAGCACCCCGAGCACTACCTGGAGCTCGCGCGCCGGGCGCCGGACATCCGTCTGAAGATGATCCTGTCGCCCACCAGCGAGACGCCCGCCGGGCTGATGGACCGGATCCGCAGCGAGGGCGAGTCGCTGCCCAACCTGGAGCTGTTGCCGCCTCGGCCCCGCGATCAGCTGCTGGCGGAGACGGCCCGCGCCGCGGCTGTGGTGTGCACGTCCGCCTGGGAGGGCATGCCCAACAGGTTCCTCGAGGCGTGGGCGCGCGGCGTGCCGGTGCTCTCGCTGTCGGTGGACCCCGACGACCGGATCTCCGAGAAGGACATCGGGATCTACGCGGGCGGCTCCATGGACCGCTTCGTCGAGGGCGCGGCGGCCCTGTGGAACGAGCGCGGCAGACGCGCGCGAGATGGGCGAGCGCGCCCGCCAGTTCGTCCGCGAGACGCACTCGCCCGACGCGGTGGCCGACCGCTGGGCCGACCTGCTCCGAGGCCTCCTCGCGGAAGGGCGCCGATGAGGATGCTCCAGGTCACCGACTACGGCAGCCCCTTCGCCGGCTCCTTCGTGCCCATGCTCCGGACAGCGCTCGACGAGGCCGAGAGCAGGGGTTGGAGCGCGCAGGCCGTGCTCCCCGAGCGCGCCCGCGAGCGCGACTGGCTGGCCGACCTGGGCCCGCACGCGCGAGAAGGTCCTGTTCGCACCGCCGGGCTCGCGGATCGAGCACGGGCGCTGGCTGGCCGAGGTGGTGGACGCCGAGCCCGGGCCCACCGTGCTGCACTCGCACTTCACCGTGTTCAACATCCCGGCTGTGGCGGTGGCCCGCCGGCGCGCCGGACGTGAGCGTCTACTGGCACGTGCACACGGTGCTCAGCGACCGGATGGCGGCCAGGGCCCGCAACCGCCTGAGCCTGGGCGTTGCGTCCCGCTACGTCGAGCGGATCCTGTGCGTGGCCCCGCACCTCGCCGACAGCATCAGGGCGCGCGGCGCTCCCGCCGCAAAGGTGCAGTACTTCCCGAACGCCCTCGACGCCGCGGCCTACGCCCGGCGCAGCGACGCTGAGCGCGCCGAGGTGCGGGCCCGGCTCGGCCTGCCGGCCGACGTGCCGGTGCTCCTGCACTTCGGGCGCGACTGGTACGGAAAGGGCGGCGACCTGTTCCTGCGCGCCCTGCGGATCCTCCGGGACGGCGGGCGGCCGGACGTGGTGGCCGCCTCATCACGCGGTGGCGAGCCGGCACGGGAGCTCGCTGCCGAGCTCGGGCTCGAGGACGCCGTCCACGTGCTCGATCACGTTCCCCGTGTGGCTGACCTATATGCGGCCTCTGACCTGCTCATGGCCTCCAGCCGCGGGGAGGGCATGCCGCTCACGGTGCTGGAGGCGCTGGCCAGCGGGATTGGCGTGGTGGCATCGGACATCCCGGGCCACCACCTGCCCGGCGGCGACCCGGCCGGCATGGCCGTGGTGGCGTCCGAGCCCGAGGCGCTGGCCGCGGCCGCGGACCGGCTCCTGGCCCGCCCGGCCGAGCTGGCTGAGAGCGAGGGCGACAGCGCAGCCGAGTGGGTGCGGCGCGAGATGGACCTCGCGGCCTGGGCGCGCCGGCTGTTCGAGCTGTACGAGCGCGACCTGGCCGGCAGGACTGCCGCCGGTCGCCCGCGCAGGCCGCGCATGCGGCGGCCCCGCAGGCCCGAGCCGAGCGGCTCCGCCTAGGTCTAGTCCCCGGCCAGGGCCCGACCGGCTCCTGGGAAGCCGCCGGCCGCGATCTGAGCCCGGGCGATGGCCAGGAAGGCCGGGCCGAGGCTGAGCAACAGCCAGAGCTGCTTGCTGTACTGGCGCGAGCCGAAGAAGTCGGAGGCCAGCAGAGCGAACAGCGCCACGAACAGCGCGCGGGACAGGATCTCCATCTGGCGGTCGCCCGACTCGCGGAAGGCGCGCATGGCCTTGACCGTGCACACCAGCGAGAACAGGAGGATCCCCAGGAACAGCGCCATGCCGATCACCCCGAGCTCGGCCAGCACCTCCAGGTACATGTTGTGCGCCACCTTGGGGGTGTCGACGATGAAGTCGGTGCGGGTCAGGGCGCCGGGCTCCAGCAGGTAGTGGACCGAGGTGTTCGGGAAGTTGCCCGACCCGATGCCGCGCACCGGCTCGGCCTCCACCATCCTCCAGCCCACGGTCCACACGTCGGTCCTGCCGGTGCCGCCATCGAAGGTGGTCACCCGCTCGCGCGCCTCGGGGGCGACGAACGCACTGAAGTAGACCAGCGTGCACGCCATCGCTGCGAGCAGCAGGGCGATGGTGGCCCAGCGCCAGCGGCCACCCACGGCCACCATGGCCACCCCCGCGGCCACCAGCGCTACCAGCCCGCCGCGCGAAAGGGTCAGAAACACGCCGTACACGCACAGGGGGGCGATCACGACCGCCGCCGCCCGGACAACGATGTTGTCGCGCGCCGCCAAGGCCAGCCCCGCCGCCAGCGCGGCCCCGCTGACCAGGGCAGCGGCGGTCTCGTTGGCGTTGCCCGGCACCGCCGCTCAGGCGGTCACCCTCGGAGGGGTCGACCGGCACCGCCAGGCCGTAGAGCGCCGACACCAGCGCCCCGGCCACGAAGGCGCCCACGATCAGCAGCGCCTGCTCGCGGGTCCTGACGGCCGAGAACACGATCAGGAACAGGAAGGCGTTGGGCAGGTAGCGAATGGCCGTGTCGAGCGACTCCCCCGGGATCTCCGCCCACGCGGCGCTCACGGCGCTCCAGCCGACGAAGGCCATGAGGACGAACAGGAACGCCTGGTGGCTGAAGATCCGCTCGCGGCGCTCGGCTTCGCCCGCGGTGATCAGGGCGAACCAGGACAGCAGCAGCAGCAGCCCCATCAGCTTGGGCACCGACACGATGCCGCCGGTGGGCAGGATCGTGTCGACGAAGCTCAGCGTGGCGAACAGGGCGAGGCCCACCGTGAGGTTCGCGATCGTGATGAGCACGAACCCGACCGCGAAGGTCGCAACCACGGCCAGCCTGGGGTCGTAGCCGGCCAGCACCCCGACCACCGCGGCGAACGCCGCCACGCCGGCATAGAGGGTCCACGTCGGGAGTTCCGCTCTGGCGGTCATGCGGCTGGATTGTCGCTACCGCGGCCGCGGGGGGCCGCAGGATCGGCCACCGATCAGCTGTCCGCCGAGCGGACGGGTTTGGGCGCCTCGTCCTCCATGGCCAGCCATTCATTGGCGTTGCGGGCGTCGCGGTCCGAGAGGTAGTAGCTCTTCTCCTCGGACGAGCCGACGCCCACCACCACGAAGCCCCGCGGCTGGATGCCGTTCTGGTCGAGCAGGTCGCCCAGGCGCGCCAGGCGCGACAGGTTGCTCGAGCCGAGCCGCGTGACGATCACCACGTCGTCCACCTGCTGTGCGAGGGGCAGAGCGTCGATGACCTCTGTCAGCGGCGGAGAGTCGATGATCACGTAGTCCGCGAGCCGCTCTGCCTCGCCCAGCAGCGCGCGGGCGTTGGGCAGCGAAAGTATCTCCGCGAGCCATTCGTCGGCCCGGTCGACCAGCAGCAGCCGCAGGTCGTCGCCGAACGGCTGGGCCGGCGTGAGCGCCTCCTCCAGCGTCGCCGTGCCCAGCAGCACGCGGCCGATCCCGACGTCCGGGCGCACCCTGAGCGCCTCGCCCACCGTCGGGCGGCGGAAGTCCGCCTCGATCAGGATCACCCGGTTTCCGGCCAGGGCGAACGAGGACGCCAGGTTGATCGCCGTGGTGGTCTTGCCCTCGGACGGAGAGGGCCCGGTCACCAGGATCGAGCGGCCACCGCTCTGGGCCCCGCCGCGACCCGCCAGCGAGCATCATCCGCAGCGTCCGGAACGCCTCGTTGGTGGTGGGCGAGAGCTGACTCGGCGCGAGCGCGTGGCGGCGCTTGGAATGCGGCCCGAGGCCGAAGAACGTGCGCTTGCCGCGGGAGAACGTGCGGGCCTTGCGCTCCTTCGGGATGCGAGCGAGGATCGGAAGGCTGTAGAGCTCCCGCAGCTGCTCCTCGCGCCGCAGCACCGGGTCCAGGGCGTGAAGGGCGAATGCGCCGCCGATGCCCAGGATCAGGCCGGCCATGACGGCCGCGACCAGGGTGAGCACCGGGCGCGGGGCCGCGGGAGAGCTGGGCGCCTCGGCGCGGGTCTCGATGCGCAGGGTGGGATCGCCGCCGTCGCGAAGCGCCTCCAGCTGAGCCAGCTGCGCCTGCGGGCTGTCCGGCCCGCTGTCGCCCGCACCCTCGCCGGCCCGCACTCGCTCGCGCAGGCGCGGGAGGCGGTCGTCCAGCTGCCGCACGAGGTCCGCCGTGCGGTCGGCCACGACAGCCTCGGCGAAGCCGTTGGCCAGGTCGCGCGCCTTTTCCGGGGTGTCGGCGCTGGCGGTGATGGTCACGAAGTTGCTCTGCGCCACGGGCTCCGCGGCCACCTCGCCGAGCGAGGTCGCTGGCGTCCTCGTCGAGGCGCAGCTGGGAGCGCACGCGCTCTGCCACGTCGCGGGACAGGACCAGCCGCGCCGCCGTCTCCACGTCGCGGGTCGGGTCGTTGGACTCGCGGATCAGCCCCAGGCCCGTGAGGGCCTGGTTCTCGTCCGTGGTGGGCGTGACCAGGAGGTCCGCCTCGGCCTCGTAGACCTTGTCGGCCACGGCCAGGTAAAGCAGCGCTGCAAGCGTCGTTGCGGCCACCGTGAGCAGGATCATGAGGCGGCGCTCGCGGAGCACCTGGAGGTAGCGCTGGAGGCCCGGAGGCTCTACCCGCGGCTGCCTCCACCCCATCCCGCTGCGTGCGGCATCGGCCGCTGGCTGAGAGCGATCCATGGGTCTACTATGACACGGGGAATACGCGCATCCGGTCCGCGGGCGCGCTTCTCCAAGGGTCAATGTCGGCCGGCCGTCTACCGATATGGACTCGGGACTTCAAGTGCGATCCTTCCATGCCCTTCAACTGTCGGTTTCGACGACCGAAACCTTGATGCCATGACCGTCCTGGTCGCAGATTCCCAGGCGTTCATCTCCGGCGCCGCCGAGGTGGTCGCGGCCGTGGCACTGGCGCTCGTGGCCGTGGCCGTGATCGTGGCCGCCGTGGAGATCGTCCTGCGCATGTCCCACGACCGGCACGAGGAGGCTCCCGGCCCCGTGCTCAGCGCCCTGGCGGCGCAGCGCCTCTACCGCCGGGTCCTCTACGGGTGGGCGCCCACGCTGGTGGCCACGGGGATCACGCTGCAGCGGACCGAGGAGCTGTCCAGCGCCGCCTTCATGCTGGTGGCGGTGGGCCTCACCACCGCGGTCCTGCGCGCACACCGCCACCCGCTCCACCTGGCGCCCGATCGCGCGCTATGCATTCAACGGCTTCGTCCCCGTCGCCGGCGTCCTGGTGGCCATCACCCCGGGGCTCTTCGGCCACTCCCCCGTGCCGTTCCGGACGGCCGCCGCCGCTGCGATCGGAGCCGTCCTGACCACGATCATGGCGTCGCTCTTCGAGCGCCGGTTCGAGAGCGACCGGCCGATCTGGCTGGCGGTGGTCGGCTCGCCCGACTTCGCCGAGAAGCTGGCCTCCGAGCTGGAGTTCACCGGCATCCGCAGCCACCGGGTGATCGGCTACATCGGCGACGAGCCGATGGGCGATCACGGCCGGGTCCGCTGGCTCGGCGAGCTGGGCGACGTGCGCGCCGCCGTGCAGGGCGAGGGGATCGACCTGCTGGTGGTGGGCCCGCACAACTCCCGCCTGAAGGTCTTCGAGCAGGCCGCGCGCGACTGCCTCGACCTGCCGGTGCGCATGATCGAGGCCACGGCGCTCTACGAGGACGTCCTCGGCCACGTGCCCATCGGCACGATCAACTCCGCCTGGTTCCAGTTCATCATGCACCCGCGCTACTCGCCGTCCTCGCCGCTGTCCAAGCGGTCGCTGGACATCATCGTCTCGGGGCTGATGCTGGCCGTCGCGGGGCCGTTCCTGGCGCTGGCGGCGCTGGCCGTCAAGCTGGAGGACCGCGGGCCGATCTTCTACCGCCAGCGCCGCGTCGGCGAGGAGGGCGTGCGAGTTCGACATGCTCAAGTTCCGCACGCTGCGCGCCGACGCTGACGACCTGTGGGAGACGCACTCGGAGGCGGAGATGATCACCAGGGTCGGGCGGGTGCTGCGCAAGACCCACTTCAACGAGCTCCCGCAGCTGGCGCAGGTGCTGAGGGGCGCACATGACGCCTCGTGGGCCCGCGCCCCGAGCCGCCGGCGCTGGTGGAGCAGCTCTCGGGCCTGGTGCCCTTCTACGAGCGCCGCGGCGCTGGTCAAGCCAGGGCTCACGGGCTGGGCCCAGGTCCGCTGCGGCTACGCGGGCAGCCACTCAGGGCACGGCCTGGAAGATGTGCCACGACCTCTACTACATCAAGCACCGCTCGGCGCGCTTCGACCTCCTGATCCTGGCCCAGACGCTCCACGCGCTGATCGAGCAGCGAGGGCGAGGAGCAGCTGCCGGCCCGGGACTTCATCCTGGGCGACACCGTGGAGCTGGCCGGGCACTGAGCGACGCCATGGAGGGCGCCGGGGGCGACCGGGTGGACGTCAGCGTCCTGACGCCGGTGCTGAACGAGGAGGCGCACATGCGCGATGCGGCCAGTGGCATGCGCGCCCAGCAGCTTCGACGGCCGCGTGGAGTTCATCTTCATCGACGGCCGCTCCGAGGACGCCACCGTGGACATCCTGCGCGAGCTGGCCGCCACCGACCCCCGCGTCCGGATCCTCGAGAACCCCCGCCGCAGCACCCCCGTGGCGCTCAACATCGGGCTCAGGGCGGCCCGCGGCGAGTTCGTCGCGCGCATGGACGCCCACACCCACTACCCGCCCGCTATCTCGCTGCAGGCGTCGAGCGCCTGCGGCGCGGCGGCGCCGAGCACGTGAGCGGGCCCCAGCTGCCCCAGGGGGCCGGCCCCTGGTCGCGGCGAGTGGCGCTTGCCCTGGGCAGCAGGCTGGGCACCGGCGAGGCGGACTTCCGCCACCTCTCAGGCGACGAGATCGAGGTCGACAGCGGCTTCACCGGCCTCTGGCGGCGCTCGACGCTCGAGCGCTACGGGGGCTGGGACGAGGGCTGGCCCAACGACCAGGACTCCGAGCTGGCGGCGCGCATCCGCAAGGACGGCGGCCGGATCGTGTGCCTGCCGGAGATGGCGGCGCAGTACATCCCGCGCGACAGCCTGCGCAAGCTCGCCCGCCAGTACTGGCGCTACGGCTTCTACCGCGCCAAGACCTCAGGAAGGCACCCCGAGAGCATGCGGCGCTCGCACGTGCTGGCGCCCGGCCTGGTGGCGCGTGCTGGCACTGGCGCTGGTCACGCGCGGGCCGCTCGCCCGCATCCCGCGGGCCGGACTGGCCCTCTACGCCGCCACGCTGCTCGCCGTGAGCGCAGGCGAGGCGCGACCGGGCCGCGTGGGCGACGCCGCCACCCTGCCGCTGGTGTTCGTGACGATGCACGTGCCCTGGGGGCTCGGCTTCCTGGCCGGGTCGGCGCGCTTCGGGCCGCCGCTCGCGGCGCTGGCGCGGGTGGCCCGCGGAGCCCGATGAGCGACGCCGAGCGGCTGCCTCTGCGGCTGGCGATCTACACCGACGCCTGGTATCGCCGCGCCGAGGACGGCGTTTACGCCGACCGCGCGCTGGTGGTCTTCTTCGCCGGGCTCGCCGACCGGATTCGCCGCACGATCCTCCTCGGGCAGCTCGACGGCGACCTGCCGCGGATGCACTACCGCGTGGCCGACTCGATCGACTTCGTGGCGCTCCCCTCCTACCCGAGCCTGCTGAGCCGCGCGGCGCCCGCCGCGATGGCCCGCTCGGTCGTGCGCTTCTGGCGCACTCTCGGCGAGGTGGACGCGGTGTGGCTGCTCGGGCCTCACCCGCTGTGCCTCGTGTTCGCCCTGCTCGCCGCCCTGCGGGGCCGGCGGGTCGCGCTCGGCGTGCGCCAGGACTTCCCCGTCTACGTGCGCAGCCGCCACCCGGGCAGGAAGTCCGTGCACCTGGCCGGCGACCTCCTGGAGGGTGCCTACCGGCTGCTGGCGCGCTGGTGCCCCACGGTCGTGGTGGGGCCCGAGATCGCGCGCAACTACGCGCAGTGCCCCGCGGCTGCTGCCCATCTACGTCTCGCTCGTGAGCGAGTCCCAGCTCGCCGAGCCGGGCGAGCGGCGGGAGGAGGCCGCGGGACGGCCGCTCGAGGCGTTCACCGTCGGCCGGCTGGAGACCGAGAAGAATCCGCTGATGCTGGCCGACGTGGTCGCCCGGCTGGATCCCCGCTGGCGGCTCACGATCTGTGGAGAGGGCCCTCTGGAGGGCGAGCTGCGCGACCGGCTGCGCGAGCTCGGGATCGAGGACCGGGTGCGGCTGCGCGGGTACCTGCCGGTCGACGGAGGCCTGATGGACCTCTATCGCTCGAGCGACGCCTTCCTGCACGTCTCCTGGACCGAGGGCGTGCCCCAGGTGCTGCTCGAGGCCTTCGCAGCGGGCTCGCCCGTGGTGGCGACCGCCGTGGGCGGCGTGCCCGACATGGCCGGCGACGCCGCCCTCCTGGTGCCCCCCGGCGACCCCGACGCCGCGGCCGCGGCACTCAACCGCCTGGGCGACGATCCCGCTCTGGCGCGGGAGCTCGCCGAGCGCGGTCTCGCGCGCGTCAGGGCGCGGACGCTCGAGGCCGAGAGCGCCCGTGTGGCGGCCTTCCTGGGCGCTCGCAACGGGTCTCCATAACTTCCGCCCGCCGAACCTGCTACCAATACCGGCGCCGCTGAAGAACGCCGAATCGCCCTGGGGCCACCCCGGGGCGAACGGGGGAACCAGGTAGTAGGGGCGAATCGTCTGCGACTGCAGGCGACGCGGGTCACTCTCGCGAGCCCGTCAGCTAACCCCGTAGGCCGACAAGGAAGGGGTTACGTGCGACTGGCTCGTCTAGCCGCAGGCTGCCTGATGCTGCTCATATTCGCCCTGCCGGCCACCGCGCAGGGCAATTCGGCCGAGGGCCGGATGATCTCGCAGATCAACAAGGTCCGCGCAAGCCACGGGTTGCACCCGCTCGCGCGATCCGGCTCCCTGCAGCGATCATCCGGGCGCTTCGCCCGGACGCTGATGTCATCTGACACTTTCGGGCACCGGGCCCGGGTATCCGCCAGCGGGCGCTTCAGCGCGCTCGGCGAGGCCCTGGCCATGCGCTCCGGAACCGCGCCGAACGCCCGCGCCACGCTGCGCAGCTGGCTCGGATCGCCGGGCCACCGGCGGATCGTGCTCAGCGGCCGCGCGAGCCGGCTGGGAGTCGGCGTGGCCAGCGGGAACTTCCGCGGCGGGGGTGCCCAGATCTGGGTGCTGCAGGTGGGCCGGCCGCGCTAGCGCCGCGCCGCAGCCGGCCTCGCGAGCATGCCCTGGACCCACTCGAACTCGGCCGCCAGGCCGTCCTCCAGCCGGGTCTGGGGGTCGAAGCCCAGTTGCGCGCGGGCGCGTGAGGTGTCGGCCGAGGTGTCGCGCACGTCGCCGTGCTCCTTGGCCGCGTAGGTCACGTCCAGCTCGCGGTCGGCCAGCCCGGCGATGATGTCCAGCGTCTGGCGGACGCTGGTCTGTGAGCCGCCACCCAGATTGAAAGCCAGTCCAGGCTCGATATCGGCCTCGCTGGCGGCCCTGACCCCGGCCACGATGTCCTCTACGAAGGTGAAGTCGCGCGTCTGGCGCCCGTCGCCGAAGACGGTGAGCGGCTTTCCCTCGATGGCCGCGCGGCAGAAGATGTGGAACGCCATGTCGGGCCGCTGGCGGGGGCCGTAGACGGTGAAGAAGCGAAGCGACGACGTGTGCAGGCCGTGGTTGGACGTGTAGAGCGTGCACAGGTGCTCTCCGCTGAGCTTGGTCATGCCATACGGGGACAGCGGGCGCGGGGCCACGTCCTCGGGCGTGGGGAAGGTCTCCGCGTCGCCGTAGATCGAGGACGAGGACGCGTACACGAAGCGCTTGTCGGGGAACGGCCGCAGCGCCTCGAGGAGGTGCTGGGTGGCCACCACGTTGTTGCGCACGTAGCGCTCGAAGCGCGAGCCCCAGCTCGCTCGCACGCCGGGCTCCGCGGCCAGGTGGTAGATCACGTCCGCGTCGGCCACGATCTCGTCCAGGTCGCCGAGCGACAGGTCGATCGGGACGAACTCGAACGCGTCCCAGTCCTTGGCCTGGTGGTTGAGGTTCTGGAGCTTTGGCGGGCGCTGATAGTTGTCGTTGAAGCAGTCCACGCCGATCACCTCGACGCCATCGGCCAGCAGCGACTCCGTCAGATGGGAGCCGATGAAGCCGGCGCAGCCCGTGACCAGCGCCTTCATCAGGTTCGCCGGGGCACCAGCACGGCGCGCTTGAACTCCGCCACGAGGGTCCCGTCCTGGTTGTGAACCTGGGTATGCACCCGCACGACCCCTCTGTCGGGCTTCGACTGCGAGGGCTTTAGCTCCAGCACCTCGCTTTGCACGAAGAGGGTGTCACCGTGAAAGACGGGCGCGGGATGCGAGAGCTCCTCGGTGGCCAGGTTTGCGATGGCCTTCCCGGAGACGTCGGCCACGGACATGCCGAGTGCCAGCGAGTACACCAGCGGCCCCACGACCACGTTGCGGCCCTGCTGGGACTGCCCGGCATACACGTCGTTGATGTGCAGCGGATGGTGATTCATCGTGATCAGGCAGAACAGGTGGTCGTCCGCCTCGGTCACGGTCTTGGCCGGCCAGTGCTTGTACACGGCGCCCACCTCGAAGTCCTCGAGGTAGCGGCCGTAGGGGCGCGCCCCTGAAGCCTCGCGCGAAGCCTGGTCGGTCTGGATTGCGTTCTCGGCCATCGATCCCTTCGTTCGTCGTGTTCCGTCGATGAAGCGACGGGATCTTAGGCTGCGCTCAGCCGGCGGCGCGGTGCCCGTAGGCCTCGTCGAGGATCTGCTTGAGCTCCTCGTACGAGCCGGCACCCCTGAGGCGGCGCTCGGCGCGCCGCCGGGGCACGCCGGTGACCGCCATCCGCATGGCCAGCACACGCAGGCTCTGGAAGCTCCCGAACGGGCTGGCCTCGCCGGCGTCGCTGATTTCCGGGCGGGGGGCCTGCGGTTTTGCGCCCGTGGCCTCCAGGCGCTCCGCCAGCTCGTCCAGGCGCTCGTTGATCCGCGCGACCTCGCGACGGAGCTCGTCCAAGGCGTCGTCCTCGCGTGGCTTGCCGGGCTTCTGTGGGGCCTTTCGGGCCCCCTGGCCGCGTGGCTTTTGGGGCCGCGCCTTCTGCGTCCTTGTGTCGGGCGTCAATGGGATCCTTCGGAGTCGTGTCCGAGGTCCAAGATAGGTCCAGGAGGGAAGAATCGCCACTGAGAAGGCCAAGCTTGCGAGCGCCGTCGCATGATAAGCGGTCCCGGCAAACGGTCCCACCCGATTTGGGCAGGGTTGCTTGATTCTATGGGGTAGATTCGGCGCGATCCGCTAAATTGCCGGGCCGCCCGAGCCCCTGATCACTGGAGACAAGCCCACCTTGCGCAACCCCCGCGACTTCGCGAAGCCCCTGGCGGTCGGGGCCCCAGCGCCGCTGCTGGACGTGCCGTTCACGCCCTCGCGCATGATCCACTTCTTCGACCCCTCGAACGAGAAGATCGTCGGGAAGCTGCCCGACATCGCGAACAAGGCCGACATCGTCCTGGGCAACCTGGAGGACGCCATCGCGGTGGAGAACAAGGAGGCCGCCAGGGAGGGCCTGGTGCGAGTCGGCAAGGAGATCGACCTGGGCGAGGCAGCCCTGTGGACCCGGGTCAACGCGCTCGAGAGCCCGTGGGTGCTGGACGACCTGACCCGGCTGGTCACCGAGATCGGCGACCGCCTGTCCGTGGTGATGGTGCCCAAGGTCGAGGGCGCATGGGACATCCACTACGTGGACCGCCTGCTGGCGCAGCTCGAGGCCAAGGCGGGCCTGGACCGCCCGATCCTCGTCCACGCGATCCTCGAGACCGGCATGGGCGTGGTCAACCTCGAGGAGATCGCGACCGCGAGCCCCCGCATGCAGGGGATGAGCTTCGGGCCGGCCGACCTGGCCGCCTCGAGGCGCATGAAGACCACGCGGGTCGGCGGCGGGCATCCGGGCTACCTGGTCATCTCCGACCCCGACCCCGACGATGCCGAAGCTCCGCGCGCCACCTCGCAGCAGGACCTCTGGCACTACTCGATCGCCCGCATGGTGGACGCGTGCACCTCCGCGGGGATTCTCCCCTTCTACGGGCCGTTCGGGGACATCAAGGACCTGAAGGGCTGCGAAGCCCAGTTCAGGGCAGCCTTCCTCATGGGGTGCGTGGGGGCCTGGTCACTCCACCCGGCGCAGATCGACGTGGCCAAGCGGGTCTTCTCACCCGACCCGAGGAGGTCCGGTTCGCCAGGAAGGTGATCGAGGCCATTCCCGACGGCCGCGGCGTGCACATGATCGACGGCAAGATGCAGGACGACGCCACCTGGAAGCAGTGCAAGGTCATGGTCGAGCTGGCGGATCAGCTGGCCGAGAAGGACCCCGAGCTGGCCGAGGCCTACGGCGCCCCCTCGCCGGCCGCCTAGCCGTCCCGCCCGGTCCCGCGGCTAGCCTGCGGCGGTCGTGCGACCGCTCTGTGAGCACCCCCGGCGGCGCGCCCGGGGACGGTCAGGACGACCCGGCCGGCAACGCGCCGGCCGGCGACAGCATCGCCCGCAACACCGGGTTCGCGCTGGGCGTGAGCCTCGTGAGCGCCGTGGGCACCGCGGTGCTCACGCTCTTCCTGCTGCGCGCCCTGGGCCCCGAGGACTACGGCGTCTTCGCCCTGGCGATGAGCGTCGGCGCGCTGGTGCTCATCCCATCCAACCTCGGCATCTCGATGGCCGCGTCGCGGTTCGTCGCCGAGTCGCGCCGCGACCGCGGAGCCGTGCATGGCGTGGTCTCGGACGCGCTGCGGCTCAAGCTGGTCGTGGCGGGCGCCTGCTGCGGGGTCATGGCGCTCCTGGCGGCCCCGATCGCCGACGCGTACGACACCCCCGAGCTCACGTGGCCGATCCGGATCATGGCGCTGGCGGTGCTGGGGCACAGCATCCTGCAGCTCTGGGACTCGCTGTTCGAGGCCGAGCGGCGGGTGTCGGTGTATCTGCGCGTGATCGCCGCCGAGAGCGCCATCGAGACCACCGCCTCGATCGGCCTGGTGCTGGCGGGCCTCGGCGTGTCGGGCGCCATGGCCGGCCGGGCGGGCGCGTACCTGTTCGCAGCGGGCTTCGGCTACGTGCTGCTCGTCCGCACGCTCGCCGTACGGCCCGCCGTGCGCAGTGGCTGGCACGGCAACGTGCGCCGGATCGCCGGCTACGGCTCGGCGCTGCTCATCATCGACGGCGCCTTCACCCTCTTCAGCCGGATTGACGTGCTGTTGATCGGAGCCATCATCAGCATCGAGGCCGTCGGCCAGTTCGAGGCTCCCCTGCGCCTGATCGCCCTCCTGAGCTACGTGGGCACCGCGGCTGCATCCGGGGTGGCGCCTCGCCTGGCGCGCGGCGACGAGCAGCCCGAGACCGGCGCCTTCGTCCTGGCTCTGCGGAGGCTCATGGCGCTCCAGGGCCTCTTCATCGCCCCCATGATCATCTGGGCCGAGCCTCTCACCGAGATCGCCCTCGGGGCCGAGTATTCCGACTCCGCGGAGGTGCTCCGAGCCTTCGCGCCCTACACGTTCCTCCTGGCCATCTCGCCGGTCCTGGCCCGTGGGGTGACCTACCTGGGCGAGGCCAAGCTGCGGATCCCGATCGCCATCGGGGCGCTCCTGCTCAACCTCGTCTTCGACCTGATCTTCCTCCCGGAGATCGGCATCGTGGCCGGTGCGATCGGCACCGGGATCGCCTACACGTTCTACGTGGCAGCCCACCTGTGGATCTGTCGCCGGCTGCTGGGGATCCCCCTCATGCCGCTGGCCGCCAGCTTCCTGCGGATCGTCGCCTCGGTGGCGGTCATGAGCGCCGCCCTGTTCGCGTTCGGGACCGGGGACGTGGCCCTGCCGCTCCTCCTGGTGGGCGGGGCGCTGGGCTGTGTCGTGTACGTGGTCGCGCTGCTCGGAACCCGTGAGGTCACGCGCCCCGAGCTGGCGGCGGGATGGGCGCAGGTGGCGGCCAGGCTGCCGGGCCGCTAGCGGCGGCCCGCCGGCGAGCCTGCGATAGCCTGCCGCGGCCCTCAATGCGCTTCTTCGAGTACGAGTCACGCCAGATCATCGAGTCCGCCGGGATCCCGGTGACCAAGTACGGCTTCGCCCGCACTGCCGACGAGGCGCGCCGGATCGCCGCCGACATCGGCGGCCCCACGGTGATCAAGTCACAGGTGCTCACCGGCGGCCGGATGAAGGCGGGGGGCGTGAAGTTCGCCGACACGCCCGACGAGGCGGCCGACCACGCCGAGGACATCCTCCAGCTGGAGATCGGCGGCCACATGCCACGCGGCGTGCTGGTGGACCCCAAGGCGCAGGTCAAGCAGGAGTACTACGCCGGCGTCGTCTGGGACGGCACCCGCAAGCAGCCCATGATGCTGTTCTCGGACATGGGCGGAATCGACATCGAGGAGGTGGCCGAGACCCACCCCGAGCACGTCGGGCGCGGCCACTTCTCCAACCTTCTGCCCTTCTCGGACTTCCAGGCCAAGCAGGCCATAGCCGCCACGGGCGTAAGCGGGAGCGAGCTCAACCGCCTCACCCCCATCCTCACCCGCCTCGCGCGGCTGTTCGCCGATCGCGACATGACTCTGGCCGAGATCAATCCGCTGGCCCAGCTCGAGGACGGCAGCTTCGTGGCGCTGGACGCGCACATGGAGATGGAGAACGAGGCGCGGCCGCGACAGGGCGCTCTGCTGGCCGAGCTGGGCATCGAGGACGATGACACCCGCGAGGGCCACGAGCCGTCGCCGTTCGAGGCCGCGGTGGCCGAGATCGACTCCGCCGACCATCGCGGCGTGATCCAGGGCAAGGACACGGGCTTCCACGGCAACCTGGGCCTGGTGATCGGCGCCGGGGGCGGCTCGCTGACCCTCACCGACGCCGTGCGCTCACAGGGCGGCGAGCCGGCCAACTACTCGGAGATCGGCGGCAACCCCTCGGTCGCCAAGGCCTGCGGCCTGGCCAAGCAGGTGCTCCAGAAGGACGGCGTGGAGAAGATCGCCGTGATGATGTCGATCGTCTCCAACACCCGCGTCGACATAGTCGCCCGCGGCGTGATCAAGGCCTGCCTGGAGCTCGACCGCGACCCCGGAGAGACCATCGCGATCTTCCGCATCCCGGGCGCGTGGGAGGAGGAGGGCTTCAAGATCCTCGACAAGTACGGAATCGAGTACTGCGACCGCTCCGTCTCGATGCACGAGGCCGCGGGGCGCGCGGTGGCGAAGGTGCAGGGCTAGCCCCGATGAGACGGCGTAGCCGGCGGTCTCGGCGGCACGATGCCGCCATCGATCTCGAAGATCGGGGCGGGATGCCCCGATGAGCATCCTGATCCACGAAGGCACCACGTTCATCGTGCAGGGCATCACCGGCCGCGAGGCGGTGAACCTGACCCGGGAGTGCCTGGACTACGGGTCCAAGATCGTCGGCGGCGTGACGCCGGGCCGCAAGGGGCGCGAGGTCCACGGGGTGCCGGTCTTCGACACCGTCCAGCAGGTGGTCGAGCACAACGGCGGCCGGGTGCCGGATGGCTCGGTGGTCACCGTGCCGCCCGCCTTCACCAAGGACGCCGTGTTCGAGGCCATCGAGGCGGGCATCGGCCTGATCGTGATCGTGACCGAGCGCATCCCGCGGCGCGACGTGGCGCAGATGGTGGAGCTCGCGACCCTCCGCGGCGCGCGCATCATCGGGCCCAACTGCCTGGGGCTAGTCGTGCCGGGGGTCGCGAAGATGGGCGGAATCGGCGGGCCGGCCCGCAACACGGAGCAGGCGTATCAACCCGGCCAGGTGGGCGTGATGTCGCGGTCGGGCGGCATGACCACCGAGATCTCCTCAACGCTCACGGCCGCGGGCCTGGGCGTGTCCACCGCGATCTCGATCGGAGGGGACGCGATCATCGGCTCGAGCTACGCGGAGCTGATGCCGCTGTTCGAGGCCGACGAGCAGACCGAGGCGATCGTGATCTACACGGAGCCCGGAGGGCGGATGGAGGCCCAGCTGGCGGAATGGGTGGCCGAGAACGACTCACGCCTACCGATCGTCGCCTTCATGGCGGGCCGCTTCATGGACGATGAGGAGATGAAGGGCATGAGCTTCGGGCACGCCGGGACGATCGTGGAGGGCAAGGAGGACACCGCCACGGAGAAGATCGCGCGACTGGAGGCGGCGGGCATCCCGGTGGTCGAGCGCATCGACCAGATTCCCGAGGCCGTCAAGGCCAAGCTTGGGGCCGCAGCCTGATGGCCGGAATCTTCATCGACGTGGAGGTGTCGCCCGAGGCGCGTGGCGATGCCGAGCTGGCGAAGAAGCTCGAGGAGGCCTGCCCCGTGGACATCTTCGCCGCGTCCGGTGGCGGCGTGGAGGTCGTGGATGCCAACCTCGACGAGTGCATCCTCTGCGAGCTGTGCGTGAAGGCGGCTCCGCCCGGAGCTGTGCGAGTCGTGAAGCTCTACGACGACGGCGCCGCACTAGAGCGCTCCTGACGGCGTGGTCAAGCCCGACGCTCCGCGTGGGAACCCGGCCGTGGTGCCGGAGGTGTTCAGGGAGCGAATCGCCGGGACCTTCCCCGGCGACCTGGGGGTACAGGTGGTGTCGATCGAGCCCGAGGAGACGCGCGGCCGCCTGGACGTGGACCGCCGCCACCTCCATCCCGGCGGCTATGTCCACGGAGGGGTCTGGGTGGCGTTCGCGGACACCGTCGCGGCGTGGGGGACATTTCGCAACCTGGCGCCCGGAGAGGACTTCACCACCGCCGAGCTCAAGACCAACGTGTTCGCGGCGGCAACGGCGGGCGACGTGCTCGAGGCGGTGGCGCGCCCGCTGCATCGCGGTCGCAGGACCCACGTCTGGGAGGTGCTGATCACCAAGGACGAGCGCAACGCCGCCTTCTTCACCTGCACGCAGATGGTGCTCGCGCCCTCCGGCTGACCGCCTGGCCGCGTGGCGCTGACGCTCAGGCAGCCTGGGTGCGGCCGGTGCCGCTGCGCGGCGCCCGGGACTCGGCCCAGGACAGCAGCTCGTCGACGTGCTCATCGGTCATGCCCGAGGCAGACCTGGTCTCGACCAGGAGGGTCGGCGCCTCACGAGACAGCGCCCAGAGCCGGCAGGCGTCGCCCAGGTTGTCGTCGATCCATGCGGCGGGGCGGTCACCCGCGTAGGCCTCGATCGCGTCGAGCTTCCAGTGGGAGGAGCCGAACACCGCTCGCCCGTCGAAGGTCAAGCACGGCAGGTCGCGGAACGGCAGCTTCAGGATGAACGGCAGGAACTCGTTGGCCTTGTCCTCCCAGCCGGTGGCCCACACGAGGTCGAAGCGCTCCGCGAGCCGGACCAGGCGTGCGCCTGCGTCGGCGGGGATGCAGTGGGCCACGCCCTCGATCCAGTGGAACTCCCCGGGCACCTTGTCGCGCGACGGCGGGAAGCCGAACAGGCTGATCACGCCGTCGACGTCGACGAACAGGACGGGCTTCTCGATGCTCTGGGTCATGTGTGCAAACCGCGTTGGGACTATCTGGTGGTACCCCGTGAGAGATCGCGGGAAGCACCCGCTTTCCTTGTCGGTCCGGCCCGTCCGCGTCTTGAGCGCGCCCGGCCCGGCAGGTCGATCCGCGATACATGCCCCGGGGCGACTAGCGGGCACACGCAGTCTTCACACGCATGTATACCGCCTCGGCGAAGGTCGGATCCCCGCAAGGGGCCGAGTCTGACGCCGTGAGCGCCACATCTGGCGGCGCGAAAGCACGTTCAGCGCGGTCTTTGGGAGAACGGCGAGCGCCGCGCGGACACTCCTAGGCGCGGCGCCGACGGCCCTTCGCCCAGCCGCGGAGCCGCCTAGTGGTGAATCCCCGCGCCATGGCAAGTGCGGGGCCCGGGTCGCGGACGTCCAACAGCCCCCTGTCCCCTGCCACCCGCCAGCTCATGAGTCGTTCAGGGACGCTCGGCGCGCCGGCCGGCCTGCTCCGCAGGTTCCGTAGAGCCGCGCGGAGCTCCAGCTCGGGGAACACCAGCTTGGTGCCCCAGCGCAGCTCGGGTTGCGGCCCGAGCTCATGGCCGGCGAGGGTGGCGTGCAGGCGCCGCGAGGAGTCTCCCCCGGACGCGTCTCCCAGGCCCCACTGTGTGGGCACGCGCACGTTCACCTCGATCAGCAGATACTCGCCGGTCGTGGCGTGGCGCTTGGTCTCGATTCCGGCGACGCCCACGTAGCCCGCCTCGTCGAGCAGCCGCTGGGCCAGGGCCATCGACTCCGGCACGGGCGCGGACCTGCACAGCGAGGCGGCGCCGAACCCGGCCGGGTGCTGACGGATCTTCTCGCAGCCGAAGGCCACCGGATAGCTGCCATCGGCAGCGCGGACCACGATCGCCTCCTCCACGTCGCTGTCCCCGCCCGGGATGTACTCGCTGACCAAGCAGGTCCAGGCCGGCCTCCAGCGCGGGCGCGCTCTCGGACGACGAGCTGCTCCGCGGACTGGGCCAGGATCACCCGGTCGTCTCCGAACAGCGCCCGCCACTGGTGCGACAGGCTCGGCTTCATGATGCTCGGATAGGGCGCCTCGGCGGCGGCGGCGGCCATCTCGTCCGTGGAGCGCACGGTCGCGCTCCATGGCCGGCGCACGCCTGCGCGGTCGGCGATCTCGTAGGTGCTCTCCTTGTTCAGCAGCGGCAGATGGGCATCGTCCGACGCCTCGAACGTCAGCACGTGCGTGGGGCAGCGAGTCGCGCTCCAGCGCGAGCAGCTCGCTGGCCTGGTCGGAGCCGGTGATCACCACGCATGGCGGGAGTGCCGAGAGGCGCGCGAGCCACTCGTCACGGCCCTCTGGCAACGGCGGCAGCACCTCGCCATGCGCGCCGCGGGTGCTGGCCGTGAAGTAGTCCGACTCACCCGCCAGGACGGTCACGCTCTCCCCGCGCCTGACGAGCGCGCGGACCACGCTCAGACCCCCGTTGAAGGGAGCCAGGAGCACGGGCGACGGCATGCCGCCGGCGGTGGTCGTCCGCGCGGAGTCCAAGGGGGTGTCAGATTAGAGCGGGCGGCGGAAGCGCCGGCGGCCGCCAGGTTCTAAGCGCCGGCGTTGCGGTGGGCCTGCACCCGCGCGGCGCTCAACGCGGTGCCGTACACAGCCACCTCGTCCAGCGTGCCGCGAAGGTACTCGTTGAACCCGTTCCAGGACCCCATGATCAGCATGTTCGTGGTCGTGGTGGCGCCCCCGGTGAGCGTGCCGGAAGCAACCTGTGCGCCGTTCACGTACAGCCTGCGGGTAGTGCCGTCGAAGGTGCCGACGACGTGGTACGTCTGGCCGGGCACAACGGTCCCCGCCGGCGCCTGTAGCCGCCTCCGCACGCCCATCTGCATGATCGTGAACTCCAGCAACGGGCCGTTGAACTGCAGCGCGTATTGCTCGCGCTTGGCCACAATCGAGGCAAAGCCCCCTGCTGCCGGCAGCACCGTGGGCTTGACCCACGCTTCCAGCGTGATCGGCGTGGAGATGTTGAGCGACGGCGAATTGTTGACCCCAACACTGTCGTTCACCCCGTCAAAGGAGACGGCCTTATTGGCGACGTCCTTGGGTAGCAGGCTCGGTGCCGCCAGCGTGGGGCCGTTGAGATAGGTGCCCGGGTTGGCCGCCTTCTGGTCGACCGCGGTGGTGCCGGAGGCCTCCCCCATCCGCCACCAAGCGATGGGGTTGTCCGCGCCGACCGTGGTCGCATAGTCCGAGGGCGGAGTGGACCCCTGGGTGGTCGCGCTGGCGCTGTTGGACCAGCTCGAGACCGCGCTCGCGTTCTGCGCCCGCACGCGGTAGTGGTAGGTGGTCGACGCCGAGCGGCCCGTGTCGGAGTAGCTGGAGGCGTTGGCCGACAGCGCGATGCTCGTGGGAGAGCTGAAGCCCGCGTCGGCCGAGCGCTCGAGGGTGAGGCCCGTCTCGTTGTTGGCGTTCTCCGTCCAGGTCAGGTTGATCTGCGAGCTGGAGACCGCAGTGGCGTTGAGGTTTGTCGGCGCAGCGACCGTGGCCGGGGGCGTGCCCTGAGTGGTGGCGCTGGCGCTGTTGGACCAACCCGAGGTTGCCGAGGCGTTCTGGGCCTTCAGCCGGTAGTGGTAGGTGGTTGACCCTGCGCGACCCGTGTCCGAGTAGCTGGTCGCGTTCTCGGGCAGCGGGATGCTGGCCGCCGAGCTGAAGTCGCTGCTGGTCGAGCGCTGGAGGATGAACTCGGTCTCGTTGTTGGCGTTGTCGCTCCAGGTGAGGTCGATCTGAGAGCTCGACGCCGCTGTGGCGCTCAGGTTGCTGGGAGCGGCCACAGGCGGCGGGGGCGGCGGTGCGCCGCCGCCGATGTCGCTGTGGGCCTTGACCCGCGCGGCCGTGAGCGCGGACGCGTACACGGCCACGTCGTCGACCGTGCCCCTGAAGAACTCGTTGGTGCCGCTCCAGGAGCCGATGTTCAGGCCCGCGGACGTGGTGCCGATGGCGCCCGTGAGCGGCAGAGCGGCCACCTCGGTGCCGTTGATGTACAGGCGCGCCGTGGTGCCGTCATAGGTGCCCGCCACGTGGTAGGTGGAGCCCACCTGGATCGCCCCGGCGGGCGCCTGGGCCCGCTTGCGGACGCCGCCCTGCATGATCGTGAACTCCAGGCGCGAGCCGTTGAACTGAAGCGCGTATGCCTCGCGCTTGCTGGCGACGCTCGCGAAGCTGCCGGTGGCCGGCAGCCCGTCCGGCTTGATCCAGGCGTCGACCGACACCCTGGCCGTGGGGCTCAGCGAGCCCGAGTTGGCCACGCGCACGTGCTGACTCAGCCCGTCCAGTCGGATCGCCTTGTTGGCGGTGTCGGAGGCGATCAGGCCCGCCGCACCCAGCTGTGGGTTGTTCGTGTAGACGCCAGGGTTGCCGCCGGCCGAGTCTGCGGCCGTGGTGCCCGCGCCCTCAGCGAGCCGCCAGTAGCCGGCAGGCGAATCCGCGAGCACGGCATTGGAGTACGCGGACGTCCCGCCCCCGCCGCCGCCGCTGTAGGTGATCGTGTCCGACTCGTTGTCCGACAACTTGCCGGTGCGGTCGTGGAACTGTGCGTAAACCGTCTTCGTGCCCCCCGTGGCGGTGCCGCCGTAGGCGGGGTTGGTGATGTCCCACGAGACGGACGTGCTGGTGGATCCAGTGCTCGTGTAGTTGATCGGGCTCGACCAGGTCTGGCCGTCGTTGGAGAGCCTGAACGTGTCCACACCGCTCACATCGTCGCGCCCGATGACCTTCACGGTCACGTTCTTGGAGGCCGTGGCAGCATCCACGTCGTTGATCGTGACGGTGCCACTGGGCTTGGTGGCGTCCAGGATGGTCCCGTTCTGCACCGTCAGGACCGTGATGCCCTCGTTGTCGACGATGCCCTCGCGCGCCGCGTCAGCCTTGTTCGCGCTCTCGTAGATCTTGTTCTGGGGGTCGGTGACCGACCGGAGCACGTACTGCCCGTTGGCCAGCGTGGTCTGGCCCAGGTCGACCCATTGTTCGAAGCGCCAGTAGTCGTAGGTGTCACCCCAGCCCGGCGAGAGGCCCTGGGTCATGAGGCCCGAGCTGTTGGGCGAGCACCCACCGGACGGGTAGCGGGCCGGGTACGGGGTGCCGGGGAGGTCGTCGATGAACTCCTCGTCCATCACGCAGCTGGTGGTCTTGGTGCCGATCATCGCGGCCGCGCCCTGTGTCCGCCCGCTGGCGATCCACGCGTCGTAGTCGGCCTTGCGCCAGAGCTGGTAGGTGCCCCAGTCGTCGTAGTGCCAGTGATCGTGGGGCACGTGGTAGTAGAACCGGCCCACGTTCTGCTCGCTGAAGGTGCCGGTGTCGGTGAAGATGCGCTGGATCGCCGGGCCCTCCTTGGTGACCGGGTCGATGTTGCTGCGCACCTCCAGACGGCCCTCACCCGTGTTGTAGACCGTGTTGCTGAAGCGCAGCACGTTGCTCAAGCGCGAGGGCCCCTCCACCGCCACGTTGGTGCGCTCGAAGCGCAGCTCGCGCGGGGAGAACGTCTCGAGGTCCGGGTAGAGGGTCGCCCCCTGGGCCGGAGCCACGAGGGCCACGGCCAGGGCTGACGAGAAGATCGTTGTCCGAAGCAGTTTGCGAGCCATTGCCAGACGCGGACCGGAGCCGGACAGGCCGGATCGTTCCCGCCGACCCAGGATACGTCCGGTTGCGGACTTTCGCCAAGGTTTTTCGTGCGAGCCCGTGCGAACGCCGCAAACTGGGATCTCTGAGCAGGCGGACTAGCGGGGCGCGGCCGGCGCGCCGAAGCGGCGGCGCAGGCCCACCACTACGGCCGGCAGCGCCGCGGCGAGCATGAAGAACGGCACCATCAGCTCCAGCGCCTCCTCCAGCACGGAGAGGCCGTTGGCGACGAAGGTGGAGATGGAGTCGCTGTTGGCGGCGCCCACGAGTACCGCGACGGCCAGGGTCGAGATCGCACACAGCAGCATGGCCCGCTCACGCGGGGAGACGGCGCGGGCGGCGTACACGCCGAGCCCAACGGCAGCGACCGCGATCACCGGCTCGACGTAGTCCACGATCACCTGGCCGCCCAGCTCCTTCTCGGTGCGCTCGTGGAGCATCACGATCTCGTCGAGCGACAGCAGGCCCGCAAACGCGGCAATGGAGAACCAGGCCAGGGGCCGTCCCTCACCCAGCCAGCCCACGGCGAACGCGGCCAGCGCGGCCATGGCGAAGGACATGCTCGTGAGCCACGTGACCAGGTTCTGCTCGCCGCCGGCGTCCAGCACGTCCCCGCCGCCGACCACGGAGGTCACGCGGTCGAGCACGATCACCAGCGCAGCCAGGGCTACCCCGACCGAAACCACCCGCCAGCGGAGGTCCAGGCCGAGCCAGCGCCCGGCCAGGCCGGGGCCTTCACCCGTCGCGACTTCCGCGCCCGCTGGGGCCAGCGCTGCGTCTACGTACCGTGTCCGCATGCATCGAGGGTACGCCCGGAAGCGCGGTTCTCGCCACCCCGATTGGACATTCAGCGCCCGGTGCGCGCCAACTGGCGCTCGACGACGTTGGCCAGGAGCTTGATCACGGCGGAGTCGCCGGTGACCTTCACGTTCCCGCGCTCGTGCGCCCGCGCCCACTCGCGGAGCCCGCCCTCCTCGGCCAGCTGGTTGAACTCCTGTCGCTGCACGATCACGTCGATCCGCGCGTCACCAGCCGGGTCGCGCGAGATGAGCGGTCCCGGCATCTGGACCCTCCAGATCGGCGCGTCTCCGCCACGCGCCTGCAGCTGCAGGCGCACCACCAGCTTGAGCTGGGCCAGCGCGGGGACATCGGCCAGCAGCCGCTCGGCAGCTGTGGCGATCAGTGTCTTGGTCTCGGCGGCGGACACCCGCGGCCTAGATCTTGTGGCGCTGGAGAAGCTTCTTGCCGATGACCATCTTCTGGATCTCCGAGGTGCCCTCGCCGATCAGCAGCAGCGGCGCGTCGCGGTAGAGGCGCTCGACCTCGTACTCCTTCGAGTAGCCGTAGCCGCCGTGGATCCGGAACGACTCCTCCACGCAGAAGCGGCCCGCCTCGGACGCGAACAGCTTGGCCATGCCGGCCTCCAGGTCGGAGCGGTCGCCGGCGTCCTTGAGGCGAGCGGCGCGAAGGGTCAGCAGGCGGGCGGCCTCGACCTGCGTGGCCATGTCCGCCAGCTTGAACTGGATCGCCTGATGCTGGGCGATCGGCCGGCCGAAGGTCTTGCGCTCCTGGGAGTAGCGCAGTGCCAGCTCGAGCGCGCGCTGGGCGATCCCCACGCCACGCGCCGCCACGTTGACCCTGCCCACCTCGAGCGCGTCCATCATCTGGGAGAAGCCGCTGTTCAGGCCGGCCTCCTCGCCGCCGAGGATGTTGTCCGCCGGACAGCGGTAGCCGTCGAACACGAGCTCCGTGGACTCGACGCCCTTGTAGCCCATCTTCTTCAGCTGCGGCGGGACCGTGAAGCCGGCGTAGTCGCCGGTGTTCTCGGACACGCCGGGCTCCTTCTCGGCGATGAAGCAGGTCATCCCCTTGTGCCGCGGGTCGGCGTCAGGGTCGGTCTTCACCAGGACGAACACCAGGCCCGACTTCAGGCCGTTGGTCACCCACATCTTCTGCCCGTTGATCTCGTACGAGCCGTCGTCGGTCTTCTTGGCCTGGGTCTTGATGGCCTGGACGTCGGAGCCGAGCTCCGGCTCGGACAGCGAGAACGCGGCGCGGAGCTCGCCGGTGGCCATCTGCGGGAGGTACTTCTGGCGCTGCTCGTCGGTCCCGAACTTCATGAGCAGGTACGAGCCGATGAAGTGGGTGTTCACGATCCCGGAGATCGAGATCCAGCCCCGCGACAGCTCCTCCACGATCATCGTGTAGGTGGTCAGGTCGAGCCCCATGCCCCCGTACTCCTCGGGGATCGTGACGCCGAACAGCCCGAGCTCCTTCATCTGCTCGACGATCGGCTCGGGGAACTCGTCCTCGTGGTCGTAGTGCTCGGCGTTGGGAAGGATCTGCTCGTCGGCGAACTGGCGCACCATGTCGGTGATCGCCTTCTGCTCGTCCGTCTTGTCGATCGTGGGGCTGGTGGCTACCGCCATCGGGTTTCAGGCTCCTTGGCTGTCTCTTGTGAACGCAAGCCAGGATACCCGCAGACCTGCGCGGCACAGCGCCACTTCACGCCCGGCGATCGGCGTCCGTCGACCGAGGACCGGCTCTTAGTAGCCGGAGGGGTGGCGGGCCCGGAAGCCCCGCGACGGGCGGTGGTACTTGCGCCAGCGCGGCCCGCTGCCGCTGCGGCGCTCGTTTGGCGTGGACCGGGCGCCGACGCTGGTGTCCAGGCGCAAGCCCGCGATCACCACGTAGGCGTGGCCGGGGTTGGTGTAGACGGTGATCCAGCGTCCCTTCCCGCGCTCGCCCCAGCGCATGAACGAGCGCGAGTCGAGCGGGCTCCTGAGGAACTTGCCGCCGAAGAGCGCGAACGACACCGTGCCCGAGCAGTCATAGCCGCGGTCGAGCTTGGTCAGAGATGCGGTCATCGAGTTGTAGAGCTTGTGCCCGCCGCCGTAGCGGTAGGGCTTGCGGACGATCCGGTTGGCCGCCGCGATGGCGCGCTTGACCCGAGCCGGCGCGTCGGCCGGCGGGATGACTACGCCCCTCACGAGCTTGGCCTTCTTGGCCGGCAGCGGCGGCGGCTCGTACTCGGCGCCGCCGGATGGAGCTTGCCCGAGCGCCCCGGCGGGGGCGAGCAGAGCGAAGCACGCGCACACAAGCGCGGCAATCGACCAGGTGTGTCGGAGACGGATCGGCACGGCTCTTTCGTCCGCCTGCGGGGTTAGCTGTCGGGCTCGCGCTGAAAGAGCTTGCGCGCCTCCGTTAGGAGGTTCGCCCCAGTGACTCTCGCCACCTTGGGTCCCCCGCTCCGCGCGTCGGCGCGGATTCGGCGTCGGGCGAAGCTAGCAGATTCTGTTGCAGGACTTCGGAACGCAACCCAGAATTCCTGTCGGTTAGTTGCCAACGTCACGCGGTCCGTGGCCATGGCGTGCCGATCGTCACGAAAGCAGCGGTCCCTGGCCGTCGGTCGTCGGCTACCAGATCCGACTACCAGCGACCGACGACCGGTGCTGGCAGGCTGGGGCCATGAACTTCGTGACGGAGGTGGTGGCCGCCGCCGATCCGGGACGCACCGCGCTCGTGGCGATCGCATCGGGGGGCGGGCGCGCGGAGGTCAGCTTCGGCGAGCTCGCCGAGCGCGCGGGCCGGGTGGCGGGCGCCCTCCAGGCCGAGGGGGTCGGTCGCGGCGACGTGGTCATGACCTTGATCGGCAACAGCCCCGAGTGGGTGACCGCCGTGCTGGCCTGCTTTCGGATCGGAGCGGTGGCCCTACCGTGCACGCTGCAGCTGCGGCCTGCCGACCTGCGCCAGCGAATGGACGCGGTGGAGCCCGCGCTCGTGATGGCGGCCGGCGACGGCGCCGACAGCGCGCGCACGGCGGGCTTTGACGGGCCGATCCTCGAAGCCGGCGACGAGCGGCTGGACGAGCACGCAACGCCACCGGCCGCCGACCTAAGGGGCATCGACCCGGCACTGATCGTGTTCACGTCGGGCACCTCGGGCGCGCCCAAGCCGGTGCGCCACGGCCAGCGCTACCTGTCAGGGCAATCGGTCCAGGCCGAGCACTGGTTCGGCGCCAGGCCCGGGGAGCTGGCGTGGTGCACCGCCGCCAGCGGCTGGTCCAAGTCGGCGCGCAACTCGTTCATCGCCCCCTGGCTCCAGGGAGCGGCGGCGCTGCTGCACGACGGCCGCTTCGATCCCGAGGAGCGGTTGACCATCATCGAGCGCGAGGGCGTTGACGTGCTGTGCATGGCCCCCACCGAATACCGCGCCATCGCCAAGCGGATCGGCCTCCGGCGTCTCCCCGGCCTGCGCCACGCGGTGGCCGCGGGCGAGCCGCTGAACCCGGAGGTGGTCCGCGCCTGGCAGGAGGGAGCGGGCCTGTCGGTCCACGACGGCTACGGGCAGACCGAGACCGGTGCGCTTACCGGCATGCCCCTCGGCCCTCCGCCTCGACCCGGCTCGATGGGCGTGCCGCTGCCCGGCTTCCGCCTGTGGGTCGAGGAGGGCGAGCTGTGCGCGGACCCCGACACCGTGCCCACCTTCTTCATCGACGGGCCGCGCGGCACCTGGCGGACCGGAGACCGCGTGCGCGAGGACGAGGACGGCTACCTCTGGTTCGAGGGCCGTACCGACGACGTGATCATCTCGGCGGGCTACCGGATCGGCCCCTTCGAAGTGGAGTCGGCCCTGATCTCGCACCCCGCTGTGGCCGAGGCCGCGGCGGTGGGCGCCCCCGACGACGAGCGTGGACAGGTGGTGCGCGCCGTGGTGGTGCTGCGCCATGGGCACGAGCCGGGCCCAGCGCTTGCGCGCGAGCTCCAGGACCACGTTAAGGAGCGCACGGCCCCGTACAAGTACCCGCGCCTGGTGGAGTTCGCCGACTCGCTGCCAAAGACCGCGAGCGGCAAGATCAGGCGCGCGGAGCTCAGGGCCCCGCGCGCCTGACCAGCCTGCGGATCTAGCCCTGGGGCCGGATCGCGATGTCGCCCACGTGGGCGAAGGCCCTGCTCGAGCCGCCCACACGGTCGGCATCGCCGGTGGCGAGGTCGATCGTGTACAGGCGGGTGCGACCGTTCCTGCGCAGCGAGGCGTAGGCCGTGTTGGCCACGGCCTTGCCGCCGTCCACCTTGGAGAACACGTCGAAGCCCACGACCTTGTTGCTACGGGCGCCGAGCTCACCGATGGTGCTCAGCACGCCGTCGTTCGGCGGGGCCTGCAGCGCCAGCGAGTCGAGGCCGGAATCGATGCCGAACAGCATCGTGCCCGTGGTCCCCGGGGTCGGCATGGCGGGCGCCACGACGATCTCATCGTTGTCATTGTTGGTGTACGCCGAGCCCACGACCGACGGGTCCGTGCCCGCGTTGTCGTCCATGGCGCCGTAGTTGAGCGCCTTGTCGACGGTGGTCACTCCGGTGTCGACATTGATGCGGAGGTTCTGCTCCTGGTCGCTGACCACGCGCAGCCGGTCGACGGTTGGGTTGAAGTCCACCCCGAAGGAGTCGCCCGTCAGGCTCAGGGGCATCCCGTTGACGGTGAGGGTCGACTGCTTGGTGGCGTCGGCGTCCGAGAGGTCGAGCGCGTAGACGTTCGACTGGCTGCCCACGCCCACGAGCTCGCCGGTGCGGGGCCGGAAGTCGATCCCGACCAGGCGTTCGCGCTTGGCCAGGCCGTCGATGTAGCCCACGTAGCGAGCGTTGCCCGGGTTGCGGGCGTCGAAGGCCACGAGGGCCCTGCCGTTCTTCGTCAGGCCGTAGGCGGGCTGCTTCGCGTTCTTGCCGTAGTGGCCCTTGCCCGTGTGATGGTCCTTCCCGTCGTGCCCCTTGCCGGCCTGCGCGGGTACCGCCGCCATAACGGCGATGGCCAGGCCCGCGGAGACGCTCTTCAGCCTTCTGCTCATCTGAGTCCCCCTGCAGTGGATTGATTGCACCTGCCAACCCCTGCATTCGCACCCAGCGCCCCCGCGGTTCAGCCGCGAGGCCCGGGTAGCCTCAGAGGCGATGCCGAACCGACTCGCCGGGGAGACATCCCCCTACCTGCTCCAGCACAAGGACAACCCCGTGGACTGGCGTCCGTGGGGAAAGGAGGCGCTGGAGCTTGCGGCCGAGCGCGACGTGCCGATCCTGCTGTCCATCGGCTACTCCGCCTGCCACTGGTGCCACGTGATGGAGCGCGAGTCCTTCGAGGACCGCGAGACGGCGGCCCTCATGAACGAGCGCTTCGTGCCGATCAAGCTCGATCGCGAGGAGCGCCCCGACCTGGACGCCATCTACATGGAGGCATGCCAGGCGATGACCGGCAGCGGCGGCTGGCCGCTCAACGTGTTCCTCACACCCGAGCAGGTGCCGTTCTACGCCGGCACCTACTTCCCGCCCGAGGAGCGCGGGGGCATGGCCAGCTGGCGCCAGGTGCTCACGGCGGTCTCCGACGCCTGGGGGCAACGCGCGGACGAGATCCGCGGCTCGGGCGACCGCATCGCCGAGCGTCTGGCTGGAGCCGCGCTGCTCACACCGTCGAAGGAGCCCATCCAGGCGGGCCTGCTCGACGAGGCAGAGCGCGGGCTGCGAGCCACCTACGACCCTCGCCACGGCGGCTTCGGGGGCGCGCCCAAGTTCCCGCCGGCGTCGGCCCTGGAGTTCCTGCTGCGTCGCGGAGAGACGGAGATGACCACCGCCACCCTGCATGCGATGGCATCGGGCGGCATGTACGACCAGGTCGGCGGCGGCTTCGCCCGCTACTCGGTGGACGCGCGTTGGCTAGTTCCCGCACTTCGAGAAGATGCTCTACGACAACGCGCTGCTCGCGCGGGCCTACCTGCATGGCTGGCAGGTCACGGGCGAGCCGCTGTTCAAGCGCGTGTGCGAGGAGACCCTGGAGTGGGCCGTGCGTGAGATGCGCGCGCCGGAGGGCGGCTTCTTCTCCGCCCTGGACGCCGACTCCGAGGGCGAGGAAGGCCGCTTCTACGTATGGACCCCCGAGGAGCTGCGCGAGGTGCTGGGAGACGATGCCCCGGCGGCCGCCGAGTACTTCGGCGTGCAGCCGGGCGGGAACTTCGAGGGTCGCTCGATCCTGACCCGGGGCGAGTCCGAGCCGGCCGAGCTCGACTCGATCCGCGAGCGCATGTACCGGGCGCGGGCCGAGCGCGAGTGGCCGGGCCTCGACGACAAGCGGCTGACCGCCTGGAACGCGCTGATGATCTCCGCGCTGGCAGAGGCCGGAGCCGCGCTCGGGCGCGCCGACCTGCTGGAAGCCGCGCAGAGCTGCGCCGAGTTCGTGCTGCGGGACCTGCGCGCGGACGATGGCCGGCTGCTGCGCACCTTCAAGGACGGCCAGGCCAAGCTGAACGCCTACCTGGAGGACCACGCGTTCCTCCTCGAGGCGCTGCTGACCCTGTACGAAAGCAGCTTCGACCCGCGCTGGTTCGCCGCAGCTCGCGAGCTGGCCGACACGACGATCGAGCGGTTCGCCGACGACGACAGGGGCGGTTTCTTCGAGACCTCCAGCGACCACGAGCGACTCGTCGCGCGGCGCAAGGACCCGGAGGACCACCCCATCCCGTCGGGAAACGCCTCCGCGGCCTACGGCCTGCTGCGCCTGGCCGCTCTCACCGGCGAACACGAGTACGAGCGCAGGGCGGTCGGCGTGTTCCGGCTCCTACACCCGGTTGCCGGCCGCCATCCGCAGGCCTTCGCTCATCTGCTCCAGGCCATCGACTTCCACCTCTCCCCCACGCAGGAGGTCGCGCTGGTGGGCGACGACACGGACGAGCTCGAGCGCACGGTGCGTGCGCGGTTCCGGCCCCACCTGGTGCTCGCCGGCGGGAGCCCCGGGGACGTGCCCCTGCTGGAGGGCCGCGGGACGGTCGATGGCCGGCCCGCCGCCTACGTCTGCGAGGGCTTCGCCTGCAAGGCGCCGGTGACCGAGCCGGCCGAGCTCGAGGCGCTGCTCGCGTGAGCCGCTGCGCGTTCGCATCGCTCGCGACGCTGGTGGCGGGCGCGGTTTTGGCGATCGGCTCGGGAGGGGCCGACCAGGGGCAGCCGCCGGCAAAGGCCTCGCCCCCTGCCGCCGAGTCCCAGGCGCGCCCGCGGGCCGAGACCGACGCGTATTCGGTGGCGGTCCGGATCGCGCGCGCCGGCCCCCGCCCGGCCACGGGGTTCAGGGAGGGGCGGGCCCACGCCCTGGTCAAGCGCCTGTTCACCCAGGCCGGCCTGAACGTGGAGGTACAGCGCTTCGGAGTGCCGGGCCGCGGACGCTCGCGCAACGTGATCGGCGTCTTCGACACGCCGCGCGACTGCTTGCGGATCCTCATGGCCCACACCGACTCCACCGGTGGCCCGGGTGCCAACGACAACGCTTCCGGCGTGGGCGTGCTCGCGGCGCTGGCACCGCGGCTGACCGCCGTGGCCCCGGCGTGCGACACCTGGCTGGTTGCCACCGGCGCCGAGGAGCGCATCTTCACGGCCTCACCCGACCACCTGGGCGCGCTGGCGCTGGCCCGGCGGGTCCGTGCGCGCGGCCTGTCGCGGCGGCTGCGCTGGGCATTGTCGCTCGACGAGGTCGGCCGCGACCGCCCGTTCTGGCTCCGCTCGCCGGCCCGCGGCGTCAGGCGCGCGATGGAGGGGGAGATCCTCACCGCCGCCCGCCGCGCGCGTGCCGCCACGCGATGGGTCCGCGACACGAACAGCGGCAACTCGGACCATCGGGAGTTCGAGTTGCTGGGCATGCGCGCGGCCAAGCTCGGCGTGGGCGCCGGCGGCGAGCCGTGCCGTCACGAGCCCTGCGATCGCCCGAACAGGCTGCGCCGGTCGTCGCTCGAAGCGGCCCGGCGGCTGGCCGAGCGGGCCCTGCGTATTCGCTGAATCGCCCGCCGGGCCCCGGCGCGCGAAGTTTCGTATAAAGAGGAGCCATGGATCGGCTCGCACGTGGGGTTGCCGGACGCCGCACCAAGTGGGTGGCGGTGGCGATCTGGGTGCTGGCGATCTTCATCGCCGCCGGGCCCGCGCAGCTGGTCAGCAAGTTCTCGGACGCGGAGGAGAACGAGTCCACCTCCTTCCTGCCGGGGGATGCCGAGTCCACGAAGGCGCTGGAGAAGAGCGAGGCGCTGCAGGACGGCGAGAAGGCCTCAATCGTCATCGTCTACCGCCGCGAGGGCGGGCTGACCGCCGCCGACCGGCAGCGGATCCGTGCCGATCAGGCGGAGCTGAACGGGCTCAACCTGAGAGCCACCACTCCCTTCAGCACCGTCCCGCCGACCCGGACCGCGCGGATCCCGGCCTCGCCCGACGGCACGGCCGCGCTGCTCAGCGCCGATATCACCAGCGATGGGGAGTCGGACACGATCCTGGATCCCGTCGACGAGGTGCGCGACCGCGTGAGCGGCAGCTCCGGGGGGCTCGAGGTGAAGGTCACGGGCGCGGCGGGCTTCTCGGCCGACGCGATCAAGGTGTTCGAGTCGATCAACGGCACGCTGCTGCTGGCGGCCTCGGCGCTCGTGTTCTTCCTGCTGATCGTGATCTACCGCAGCCCGTTCTTCCTGTTCATCCCGCTCCTGGCGGTCGCGTTCGCCGAGATGATGTCGCGCGCGATCTGCTACGGGCTCACCGAGGTCGGCGTGACCGTGAACGGCCAGTCGTCATCGATCCTGTCCGTGCTGGTGCTCGGAGCGGGTACCGACTACGCCCTCCTGCTGGTGGCCCGATACCGGGAGGAGCTGCGCAAGCACGAGGACCGCCACGAGGCCATGGAGCTGGCGATGAAGAGCGCCGGCCCGGCGATCTTGGCATCGGGCATGACGGTGATCGCGGCGCTGCTGTGCCTGACGGTCGCGGAGCTGAACGGCACCGCCGGCCTGGGGCCGATCGGGGCGATCGGCATCGCCGTGGCCATGATCTCGATGCTCACGCTGCTGCCGGCCCTGCTGGTGATCTTCGGCAGGCGGGCGTTCTGGCCGTTCATCCCGCACCTCGGTGACGAGGGCTCGGACGCCACCCACGGCCGCTGGCGGCGCATCGCCGATCGCGTCAGCGCGAAGCCGCGCCGGGTGTGGGTGGGAACGGTGGCGCTGCTGCTGGTGCTGTCCCTGGGCCTGCTCAACTTCGACGACGGCCTCACGACCGGCAACTCCTACCGCGAGGACGTGGAGTCGGTGGAAGGCCAAGAGCTCTTGTCGCAGTCCTTCCCCGGCGGCGCCAATGCCCCCACGGAGGTGATCGTGCCGCCGAACGCGAGCGTGGCCGCCGTGGCGCGTGCCGTGAACGGCACCGAGGGCGTGGCCTCCGTGAGACCCGCGTTCCGGGGCGAGGAGGGCACCCTTCTGCAGGCCGTGCTCGAGCCCGATCCCTACTCGACCGAAGCCTTCGCGCTGGTCGAGCCGCTGCGCGAGACCGCCAAGGCCGCGGGTGGGGACGAGGTGCTGGTGGGCGGTGCGACCGCAGTCGAGTTCGACGTCCGCGAGTCCGCGGCCCGGGACAACCGCGTGATCGTGCCGATGGCGCTGCTGGTGGTGTTCATCGTGCTGGTTCTGCTGCTCCGGGCGCTGGTCGCGCCGGTGCTGCTGATCCTCACCGTGATCCTGTCTTTCGCCGCGTCCCTGGGCGTGGGCGCGGTGGTGTTCGACGTGATCTTCGGCTTCCCCGGCAGCGACCCGTCCCTGCCGCTGTTCGCCTTCGTCTTCCTGGTGGCCCTGGGCATCGACTACAACATCTTCCTCATGGCCCGGGTGCGGGAGGAAACGATCCGCTACGGCACCCGCGAGGGCATGAAGCGCGGCCTGGCGGTCACCGGCGGCGTTATCACCGCCGCGGGAATCGTGCTGGCGGGCACCTTCTCGGTGCTCGCTGTGCTGCCGCTCGTGTTCCTGACCGAGATCGGGTTCGTGATCGCCTTCGGGGTGCTGCTGGACACCTTCCTCGTGCGCTCGCTGCTGGTGCCGGCCCTCTCGTTCGAGCTCGGCCCCCGGATCTGGTGGCCGTCGACGCTGTCCAGCTCGATCGAGCGCCGCGGGCGCCGCGAGCCCACGGCCGCCGGCTGAGCCGCGCGGCGGGCCTCGCCTAGCCCGGCGGGCTCTAGACCCGAGGCTGGGTCACGCCTGGACGCAACAGCACCGACTTGCGGACCCGCATGACGAGCCGGAATCCGCTGTCGAAGCACCAGGCGGCAGCGCGGTTTCCCAACAGCGCCCGACCCGGGCGGCGCAGGGTGTTGAAGGAGCTCCAACTGATCCTCGGATGCTCGAACCCTGCCTCGGCCAACAGCTCTGCCCACAGCTCAGGGGGCTGATGCTTCTCCCATTCGATCCACGGCGCTGCCGGGTTGCGCACCGGAAGCCGGGCGAAGAGGTTGTGGCGTGAGCAGTCGGTCACGACCAACGTCGCCCCGGGCGCACTCAGCCGGGCCAGCTTCTCGAACAGCTTCCGATAGGCGTCTCTTGCCCCCTCGTCGCGATGCAGCTGCATGCAGGCCGCCTCATCCAGGTGGTTCACCGATGAGACGGACAGGATCGTGTTGAACCTCTCATCGCCGGGCTCGAATTCCTGAAAGGTCTCCCTCCGCAGCTCCGCGGAGTCGGCGCCCAGCCGCGAGGCAGCGCGGTCGAACCTCTCCTGCATGCCACTGGTCGACCCGGCCTGCTCCGGCTCCAGCGCCACGAGCCGGCTGGCGCCCGCGGCCAGCGTGTGGAGGCCATGGAGGCCGTCGCCGGCTCCGATGTCCAGGACGTTGGACCCTTCAAGCGGCACGCCCTCGAACATTCGCTGGAGGGAGAAGGCGAGGTTGCCCACCGAGGTCCCGGGGTGCTCGGCGCGCACCATCTCGTAGTAGGCATCCATCCGGTCTGACATCGAAGCATCCTTGCTCGGGGACACTGAGGTCTACAGGATCGACATGTACCGATCCAGCTCCCATTGGGTGACCTGCACCCGGTAGTCCTCCCACTCCTGCCGCTTGATCTCCACGAAGCGGTTGAAGATGTGCTCGCCGAAGGTGCGCAACACCAGCTCGGACTCAGACGTGAGCTCCACCGCCTCCCCGAGCGTCTCGGGCAGCTGCTCGATGCCCAGCCGCTTCCGCTCGTCGGGCGACAGGTGGTACAGGTTCTTCTCCATCGGCTCGGGCAGCTCGTAGCCCTTCTCGATCCCCTCCAGGCCGGCGGCCAGCAGGATCGCGAACGTCAGGTAGGGGTTGCACGCCGGGTCCGGGCAGCGCAGCTCCATCCGCGTGGCCTGCTCCTTGCCGGGGTGGTAGAGCGGCACCCGCACCAGCGCCGACCGGTTGCGCCGCGACCAGGCGCAGTACACAGGCGCCTCATAGCCGGGCACGAGCCGCTTGTAGGAGTTGACCCACTGCGCGAACACCGACGAGACCTCGCGCGCGTGCTTGAGCTGACCGGCGATGAAGGCCTTGCCCACGTCGGATAGGTAGTACTGGTCGTCGGCGTCGTAGAAGGCATTGCGCCCGTCCTTGAAGAGGGACTGGTGGGTGTGCATGCCCGAGCCGTTCTCGCCGAACAGCGGCTTGGGCATGAACGTGGCGTGCCAGCCGTACTTCATCGCGAACTCCTTGACCGTGATCCGGTAGGTCATGCAGTCGTCCGCCATCTTCAGCGCGTCGGCGTAGCGCATGTCGATCTCGTGCTGGGAGGGGCCCACCTCGTGGTGGGTGTACTCCACGTGGATGCCCAGCTCCTCCAGCGCCAGCACGGTCTCGCGGCGCACGTCCGACCCCGCGTCGAGCGTGGTCAGGTCGAAGTAGCCGCCCTCGTCCAGGATCTCCGGCTGGCCGGACTCCGGCCGCGCGTTGCGGAAGTAGAAGAACTCGAGCTCGGGCCCGACGTTGAAGGTGTCGAAGCCCATGTCGGCCGCCCGCTCGAGCGCGCGCCGCAGGACCTGGCGGGGGTCGCCCTCATACGGCTCGCGGCTCGGGGTCACGACGTCGCAGAACACGCGCGCCACGCCCTTGTCCTCGGGCCGCCAGGGCAGCACCGCGAAGGTGGAGGCGTCGGGCATGGCGATCATGTCCGACTCCTCGATGGCGTTGAAGCCGGTGATCGAGGAGCCGTCGAAGCCCATCCCTCCCTCGAAGGCGTCGTCGAGCTCCTCCGCGTTGATGGAGAAGCTCTTCAGCTGGCCGAGGATGTCCGTGAACCAGAGGCGGATGAAGCGGATGCCCCGCTCCTTCACCAACGCCTGCACGTCGTCTGCGGTCTTCGGGCGGTCGGGCATCGGCGCAGCCTAACGCCCGCCACCGCGAGTCACATATGGACTAGAGGTAGGACTGGGCCCAGCTCTTGAGGGCCCGCACGGCGGGTTCCAGCGCCCGGCCCTTGGCGGTCAGGCCGTACTCCACGCGCCCCGGCCCGTGGCCGGTGAGGCGGCGGGCGACGATGCCCTCGGCCTCCAGCTCCTTGAGCCGCTCCGAGAGGAGCCGGTCGGATAGGTCCGGCACCAGCTGCTTGATCTCCGAGAACCGCAGCGGACCGTCCAGGAGGACGCTCAGGATCGCTCCCGTCCATCGCTTGCCCACCAACTCGACGGCCCGGTGGTACAGCGAACAGCACGCGGGCCGGCTCTCGACCAACACCTCCCGGGCTGCCGTGTGCGTTCCGGCCACCACGACCTCAACTGTAAGGGAACCGGCGGGAGGGCTGGGACTGCGGGACCGCACCGCCGGATCAGCCTATGCGGCCCTCAGAAGGCGGGACTCCTCGTGAGACCCGTCCCTGGGCACGTCACCGGCGCGCGTGACCAGGTTCGCGAAGCTGTTCATGGCCACGTGCGCCACGGCCTCGAGGATCTGCTCGTCCTCCCAGCCCGCCTCGCGTGCCTCCTCGTGGCGGTGTAGCGGCGGTGGGCCGTCGCTCGCCAGGAGCGCTTGTACGTAGCGCAGCAGTGCCGCCTCGCCCTCGTCGTGGGAGTCGAACTCCCGTGCCAAGGCGATCTCGTCGATGCCCAGGCCGGCCTCGCGGCCGGTTCGTGCCAGCGTGGCCAGGGCGTACTCGCTGCCCTGGTGCTGAGCCACCGCCAGCGCGATTCGCTGCTGGGTCTTCAGCGGCAGCGTGCAGTGGCGAAGCTCAGACCGCATGCGCGCGTAGGCGCGGAGCGTGGCCGGTGCGCCGGCCAGCACGCCGACGATGTTGGAGAGCTGGCCGCCACCGGCCAGCGCGCCCTTGAGGACGGGCATGCTGCGCTCGGGCGCAGTCAGATCGTCGTGAACTTGGAACCTGCTCTCCTTGGTCTTCATGGCCGCTTCTCTTTTCCGTTGTGCTTACTGGAAGTAAGGATACGCGACGATGCTGCCGGCAACGCCGCCTGCAAGAACGGATACGCAGCAGCATCCCGCGCCGGATGTCTAGCCCGGGTGGATTAGCCGTTCCTGAAGACGGCGCCGGGGCGCGGGCTCGCCGTTTCCGGGATGGCTGTGTGTGACTGGCGTTCGCCGGCGATCGCAGCCGTGCTGATAGCACGGCGAGGAGCCGGCGGACGTCAGGCGCGCACAGACGCCCGGAAGCTAGACGCCGCGGTGGCCGCGGCCATGAACACGAGGAAGAGGCCCAAGAGCACTGCCCACAGGGCGATGCGGTCCGGGCGCGCGTGGATCTGCTCGGCGGCGGGCGAACGGCGGCGCCTCGGGGGCACGGGGTGCCCGGTGATCTTCACGGTGCGGCGGCCGTTGGCGGCGTAGGTCGGCCCCTGCTCGGTCTCCACGAGGTGGAGCCTACGGCGCGGGACGGACACGTCTGGCTCGGGTTCCCGCTCCGTGCGGAAGGCGGCTTCTTGCATCGGCTCTCTTTCGTAATGCCTGCGGGGTTAGCTGACGGGCTCGCGCTGAAAGAGCTGCGCTACGGCTGGGTGTGAGCCGATTCGCCCCCGGCCTCGCGACCAGTGGTTCCCCCACGTCCCGGTCGGGACTTCGGCGGGTTGGGACGCGGGAACTGTAACAGGGTCCGCCGAGGCCCCGAAAACGCTCTAAGCAGGACTATTGACCCGCGACCTCGGACACGTACTCGGCCACGTCGCGCGCCTCCTGGCCCTCCAGCAGCCGCGCGGGCATCCGATCCTGTCCGCTGCCGCCGTTGCGAATGGCGTTCAGCACGCGTTGCTGGGACACCTCGCCGAGGTCGTCCAGGTCGGGGCCGGTCACGCCGCGCGCGTTCACGGCGGCGAGGCTGTGGCAGCTGGCGCACTGCTGGCGAAAGAGCTGCTTGCCACGCTCCGCCTGGTCCCCGATCTTCTCGGTCCGCAGGTTGCCCGTGCCGCCCGTTGCCTCGCCGCGGTTGGCCAGGATCAGCGCCGGGACCCCCAGCCCCAGGGCCACGTAGAGCACCGGGATGACGACCTTGAAGGCGCGCCCGCCCCGCGTGAGGTAGGCCTCGCGCGCGGCGCTCGGCCCGCCGGAGAAGGCGATGAACAACACCGCCACGCCGAAGAGCACGAACGGGATCAGGAAGGCGATGACCTCCATGTGCGCGCGGATGCTATTCGACCCGGCTGACGCGGGTGAGTGCCTGGGCGCCGGTTGCGGAGCCCAGGTCGAGCGCGCTCAGTCCGCGGCGCGCGGCGCGTCGTCGCCCACGAGCGAGGCGCCGGAGTACACGTTGAAGGCCCCGTCGCGCGCGAAGCCGCACAGCACCAGCCCGTTCTCCTCCGCGAGCTCCACCGCAAGCGAGGTGGGGCCGCCCACGGCCACGATCCCGGCCAGCCCGGCCAGCACGGCCTTCTGCACCAGCTCGAAGCTGACGCGACCCGAGAGGCAGGCCACCACGCCCGGCAGCGGATAGCGCCCTTCCAGCAGCATGGCGCCGATGGCCTTGTCCATCGCGTTGTGGCGGCCCACGTCCTCCCTGAGGACCAGCAGCTCGCCGAAGGCGTCGAACAGGCCCGTGGCGTGCAGGGCCCCCGTCCGCTGGAAGCTGCGCTGCGCAGCACGCGCGCGGACCGGGATCTCGCGGATCAGCTCGGGGTCGAGTCGCGCCCGGACGCCCGCCGCGGGCGCACCGCCCGTCGCGCCGCGGGAGGCATGCAGGCGCACGTGCTCGAGCGCGGCCTTGCCGCACACCCCGCAGGACGAGGTCAGGTGAAAGGCGCGCTCGGACGCCGGGTCGCGGCGCAGGCCCGCGCGCGTCCGTACCTCAACGGTGTTGGCCGCCAGGTCGGAGGTCAGGCCCACGGCGGCCACGTCGTCATGCCCGCCGATGAGCGCCTCGCCGGCGAGGAAGCCCACGGCCAGCTCCTCGTCCTCCCCCGGCGTGCGCATGGTCACCGCGAGCGGCCGGCCGTCCACGCGGATCTCCAGCGGCTCCTCGATGGCCAACTCGTCGCGCACCCGCCGGCGCGTGCCCTGCCCGACCCGCTCGATCCACGCGAGCGCGACCTGAGGCTCGATCGCTACCGGCATCACGGCTGAGGCTAGCGCCGCAGTGCGAGCCGGTCCCCCACCCCGCCTGCATGTGCTCCCGCTTGACATATGCTGATATTGGTATATATAGTTGGAGACGTGGCAAGAGCAGCGACCACGGCAGATGCGTTCAACGCGGTGGCCGAGCCCCGGCGGCGTCAGATCCTCGATGTGCTCGCCGGCGGCGAGCGGCCGGTGAACGATGTGGTGCGCCTCGTCGGGCTGACGCAGCCGCAGGTTTCCAAGCACCTGCGGGTGCTCAGGGAGGTGGGCGCGGTCCAGGTGCGCGAGGACGGACGGCAGCGGCTGTACCGGCTGAACGGCCAGGCGCTGAAGCCCATTCACGACTGGGTGAAGACCTACGAGCGCTCGTGGTCGGAGCGGTTCGACCTGCTCGACGCCGTACTGGAGGACCTCAAACAACAACAGAAGGAGTAAGGAGATGGCGGCGATGACGAGTAGCGGAACGGCGAAGGTGACGCTCCCCACGGACGAGCAGATCCTGATCACGCGCGAGTTCGACGCCCCGAAGGACCTGGTGTTCCAGGCGTGGACGACGCCGGAGCTGGTCAGGCGCTGGTGGACGGCGAAGCGCGGCCAGATGACTGTCGCCGAGATCGACCTGCGGGTGGGCGGCAAGTGGCGCTACGTGATGGTGGCCGACGGCGACATGGAGGTCGGCTTCCACGGTGAGTACCGCGAGATCGTGCCCAACGAGCGGCTGGTGTCCACCGAGGTCTACGAGGGCATGCCCGAGGCCGAGGCCGTGAACACCCTGACCCTCACCGAGACCGATGGGCGCACCACGCTCGAGGTGCTGGTGCAGCACTCGAGCAAGGAGCACCGCGACGGACACATCGAGTCCGGGATGGAGGACGGCATGCAGGACGCCATGGACCTCCTGGAGGAAGTGGCGGTCTCGCTCCGCTGAGCGGACCCGCACCGGCAATGGAAAGGGCCCCGATCGCTCGGGGCCCTTTCTTTAGCCGGTCGATAAGCCGGATCCTGTCGTGGACAGCCATCCATCTCCCCGCCGCGTGCGGCGGGCGGGCCCGACGGCCCTGCGGCCTACCTGGGACTCGGCGGGCAGCGTCATCGTCCCTGCTTGGCCTTGCACCGGGTGGGGTTTGCCTGGCCGGCGCGTCGCCGCGCCGCCGGTGCGCTCTTACCGCACCATTTCACCCTTGCCGGCGACGGAGCGCACGTGCAGCCCCGCCACATAGGCGGTGTGTTTCTGTTGCACTTTCCCTCGGGTTTCCCCGGCTGGGAGTCCCCCGAGCACCTTGCCCTTTGGTGTCCGGACTTTCCTCGAACGCCGGTTTTCTCTCCGACGCCCGCGGCTGCCTGACCGGCGAGCCAATGGTAGGCGCCTGGAGCGGTCGCTTCCCCAACCCCACCTGCCTGGCGCTCGCGTGCCTGGGCCTCGTCCTGCCGGCGACCGCGAGCAGCGCCGCGCGCGCGCCCGTCAAGCGCTTTGTCGTCGTCTACAGCACGGGCGCGTCGCTGCAGTCCGCGCACGCCGCGCTGAACCGGCTCGGCGCGCGCATCGTGCGTGAGAACCGCACTGTCGGCGTCGCGACCGTGGTCACCCGCACACGCAACTTCGCAAGCCGTGCGGCCCGGACGTGGGGCGCTGCTCGGTGTGGCCCGTGACCGCGTAATCGGCCGCGCGCCCGGCGCGCGTCCCGCACGCAACAGCTCCGGGCAGCGCCACCGCCTCGTCGAGCGTGAAGGCGCGTCCCAGCTCGGGGCGGGTGCCGCCCAGGCGACGTCCGGCCGCGCGCCGAAGGCGCCCACGGCCGAGCCGCTCGCCGACCTGCAGTGGGACATGGCGATGATCAACGCCACCGCCGAGCGGCTCCTACGCGAATCAGCAGGGCGACGCGCGGCGTGCTGGTCGGCATCATCGACACCGGCATCGACGGCTCGCACCCCGACATCGCGCCGAACTTCAACCGCGCCGCTGAGCCGCAACTTCACCGTCGACATCCCGCTCGTCGACGGACCGTGCGCGGACGAGCCCGACGGCTCCTGCGACGACCCGCCGGACGTCGACGAGGACGGCCACGGCACGCACGTCGCCGGCACGATCGGCGCGCCGCTCAACGGCCTCGGCATCGCGCGGCGTCGCGCCGAGCGTCGACGCTCGTCAACCTCCGCGCCGGCCAGGACTCGGGCTTCTTCTTCCTGCAGCCGACGGTCGACGCGCTGACCTACGCCGGCGACAACGGCATCGACGTCGTGAACATGAGCTTCTTCACCGACCCGTGGCTGTTCAACTGCGCGGACAACCCGGCCGACTCGCCCGCGGAGCAGGCCGAGCAGCGCACGATCATCGCGGCCACGCAGCGGGCGCTCGACTACGCCCACCAGCACGGCGTCACGCTGGTCGTCGGCGCGCGGGCAACGAGGCACACCGACCTCGGCAACCCGACGATCGACGTCACCAGCCCGGACTTCCCGCCCGGGACCGAGTGGACCGCGACGTCGACAACGCTGCCTGATCGCTGCCGACCGAGGGCCACGCCGTGATCAGCGTCACGGCGCTCGGGCCCGAGCGCGCAAGGCCGTACTACTCGAACTACGGCCTCGAGCAGACCGACGTCTCGGCGCCGGGCGGCGACTTCCGCGACTACTTCGGCACGCCGAGTACCGACGACCGAGAACCTGATCCTCGCCGCCGTACCCGAAGTCGCGTCGGCAGCGAGCGCGGGCGAGCTCGACGACCCCGGCGGCACGCCCAACGACCCGTTCGTCGTCGCGCGACTGCCAGGGCGGCACCTGCGCGTACTACCAGTACCTGCAGGGCACCTCGATGGCCTCGCCGCACGCCGCCGGCGTCGCCGCGCTGATCGTCAGCCGCTGGCCGAAAGGACCACGCGTCGCACGGCTTCGGGCTCACCCCGACCGGACCAGGTCGATCCTGCTGACACGGCCGACCGACACGCCTGCCCGAGCCCCGGCTTTCGACTACACCCGCATCCGGCCGCGGACCGCGAATTTGACGCGCTTCTGCGACGGGCACGGTGCAGTTCAACGGCTTCTACGGCCACGGTATCGTCAACGCGCTCGCCGCCGTCCGCGGAGGTGATGAGGGCTAAAGCGCGGTCAGTGCCTCTGTGTGCGCTCGGCGGTGTGCCTTTCGGCCGCCAGCGCGCAAGACGGTCCACCAGCGCTCGTACGGCACGCCGCTCGCGTCCAACAGCTTCCCGTAGACGCTCGTCTCCGTGAATCCGGGCATCGTGTTGAGCTCGTTGACGAGCACCTCGCCCGCGCGCGTCGACGAAGAAGCGGCGCGCGCGAGGCCGCTGCAGCCGGCGCAGCCGAACGCCTCGACCGCGAGTGAGCGCGTCTGCTCGCGCGCCGCGCGTCGGAGATCCGCGCCGGCATGACGAGCCCCATCCCACCCGGCCGTACTTGGCCGCGAAGTCGTACCAGCCGTTCTCGCCGCCGGCAGCACGATCTCACCGGCCTCGGTGGCCTGATCGCGGCGGTCGTTGCCGAGCACCGAGCACTCGATCTCGAGCCCGCTCGCGCTCGCCTCGACGATCACGCGCGCATCGTGCGCGAAGGCCGTCGCGAGCGCAGCCGCCGAGCGCGTCCGCCTCGCCGACCCTCACGATCCCGACCGAGGAGCCCAAGCCGCGACGGGCTCGACGCACACGGCAGCCCGAGCACCGCGCCCCCGCGAGCACCACGTCAGCGCGCATCGGGCCAGCGCTGGTGCACAACGCCCCGGTAGTCGACCTGCGGCAGGCCCGCGCGCGCCAGCAGCTCCCTTCGAACGACGACCTTGTCCATGCACGCGCCCCGCTCGACCCAGCACGCCCGACGCCGACGTACGCCACGTCGAGGCATCTCGAGCAGCCTCTGCACCGTCCCGTCCTCGCCGAACGGTCCATGCAGCACGCGGAAGACGCGTCGGCTCCGAGCAGCCCGCGGCCCGGCGCAGCGCGTCCTCCTCGCCGCCGCGCGCGCCACGTGCCGCGCACTCGAGATCTCCACCGCGCACGACCTCGTGCCCGGCGCGCTCCAGCCCGCGCGCACCGACGCGCCCGACGCTCAGCGACACCTCGTGCTCGGAGGAGCGCCCTCCGCCGAGCACGGCAACCCTCTCCGGGTGGATCGCCGGCGCCCGGCATCCTTGGGCCCCTCCCGGCCGCTCGGCGTCGGAGTCGTCCCGGCCCGTCCGGGTTGAGCTCGGCTCGAAGCGCCCGACCGAAGATCCGCACCGCGCGCCCCTGCTTGACCGTCGAGCCGACCGCGCGGGCCTGGCTCGAGCACGATCCCGTCCTCGTCCGGGTCGGTCGACCGTCTCCTCGAACGAGGTACGCGCGACGGAGCCCGGCGCCGTGCAGCTCCTCGATCGCCTCGGTCCCGGCCCGACCCGGTCACCTCCGGCACTGCGACGGTCGAGATCGATCCTCGCGACGATCGATCGTCACGCAGCGAGCCCGGGGTCCGCCTTCGCGCCGCCGGCCGGATCCTGCTGCAACACCGTTCCCGGGGTCCACGCTGTCCGACTCGACCTCTCGGGTCCGGCGCACCAGAACCCGCGCGTCCTCGAGCGCCTGCCGCGCCTCCTCGACCGGCCAGCCGACGACCGTCGGCACGGCCACCGCCGGGCCCCGTCGACACGTAGCACCTCGATCGTCCGTGCCCCGGTCGACCGACTTGCCGTCCGCCGGGCGACGTCGAGATCACGCGCTCCTCTCCGCACGGCTCCGGGTCGGACTGCGCACGACTCGGTCGAACGACGAGCCGGTCTTCCGCAGCGTCGCGCAGCGCCTTCCGCGCGCCCGAGTCCGTCGACGGGCGGCACCGTCGCCTGCCCGGACCCGCTGGAGACGGTCACCGTCACCGTCGCGCCCTCGCTCCGCCTTCTCGCCTGCCGACCGGGGGATCTTGCCCGAGCACGATCGCCTGCCGGCCGTTCGGACTGCTCGTGACCGATCGACGCTCGTCTTGAACCCGGCGTTCGAGCGCGCACCTCGGCAGCGGCCGACTGCACGCCTGACCGAGCGACCTCGGACCCTCACGCCGCCCGGTCCGACAGCAGCACGGACCCCGACGACATCCCCGCCGGCAGCGACGAGCGCGACGAGCAGCCGCCCTTCCACGGCGGCCCGCGACGCTCGCCGCCCTTGCGCTCGGCGAGCCCGTTCGGCAAGAGGCGGGCGGGTCGTCCGCGCCGGGAGCGCCGCCGCAGCGCCGCGGCCGCGAGCGTGTCCTCGCTCGGCCCGTAGGTGCGTCAGCGGCCGAGATCGCCGCCGGGACGCCGTACATCGTCGTCGCTCCGTCCGGCTGCGCCTCGCGTCCGGCGAGCGCCGCGTCGCGCGCACGGCTTCCAGCGCGGCGATGAACTCCTCAGCGTCGGCCGAAGCCGCTGCCCCGGATCCTTCTCCAGCGCCCGCAGCACGACCGCCTCGAGCGCCGGCGTCACCGCCGGGTCGAACCGCTCGGCAGCAGGCGGCGCCTCCGACGACCTGCTTGAGCGCGATCGTCGACCGCGCTCGCGCCCTCGAACGGGACCCGCGCCGGTGACCAGCTCGAACGGGAGGATCACCCCGATCGCGTAGAGGTCCGAGGACGCGCTGACCGCATGACCCTGCGCCTGCTCGGGCGACAGGTACTGGGCGGTGCCCATGATCGAGCCGGTCTCGCGTCATGTCCGACGCGCCCGCGCGCGCGATCCCGAAGTCGGTTACGTTCACGCGCTCCTCGTCGTCGACGATCACGTTGTGACGAGGACCTGGGCTTCGACCACCTTCTCGCCTACGACCACGTGCTCGGTGCCGTCCACGCCGATCGCCGCCTCCGCTGACCGGCCCGTACACCGAGCACGACCCGTTCCACGATCCGTTCGTGATGTTCGCCTACCTGGCCGGCATCACCGAGCGAATCCACTTCGCCACCGGGGTCCTGATCCTTCCGCAGCGCCAGACCGCGTTCGTGGCACGGCAGGCGGCCGATCTCGATCTCCTGTCCGGCGGTCGGTTGCGGCTCGGCGTGGGAGTCGGTTGGAGCCACGTCGAGTACGAGGCGCTCGGTCAGGACTTCCGTACCCGCGGCGCGCGCAGGAGGAGCAGATCGAGCTGCTGCGCCGGCTGTTCAGCGAACCGGTCGTCGACTTCTCGGGCCGCTTCGACCGGATCGACCGGGCCGCACTGGTGCCGAGCCGACGCGGGCCGATCCCGATCTGGCTCGGTGGCTCCGCCGAGGCGGCGTTGGACCGGGGCGCCCGTCTCGCGGACGGCTTCATCTTCATCGGCGGCGGCATCGACCACACGGTCGAGACCTGGACCCGGATGCGTGATCGCGTACGCAGCCTCGGCCGGTCGGTCGACGACTTCGGCGGGGACCGGTGACGCGCTCTCAGGGCGGCGTGGGCGAGATCGCGGCAGAGGTCGATGCCTGGCGCGAGGCAGGTGGGACCCATGTCTCGGTGGTCACCATGGGCCTCGGCTTGGACTCCGTCGACGCGCACATCGACTACCTCGCCTCGGTCGCAGACGCGCTCAGCCTGTCTTGACGGCCGTCGAGCGAATGTGACCCTCACGAAGGAGCGGCGATGAACGGGATGGTCGGAAGGTCAGCGGTGGTGACGGGCGGCTCGCGCGGCATCGGGCGCGCCGTGGTGGAGCAGCTGCTCGAGGCCGGCGTGGGTGCTCGCGATGATCGCACTCCCTATCTCAGACGTCGCCGACGTCGTCGTCGCGGCGGCCGGGGTCGGAGCACGCCCCCGACGCCGTCGTCGTAGAGGTCCAGCGCCGGCTCGAGCACCAGCTCTGGATGCTGCGGTCGCGGCTGGCCGACTAGTACCTTCGACTCCGATCGTGTTGCTCTCACCGCCTTCCGGACCCGTGACCCCGCGACGCCCGACGATCGTCAGCGTCGCCGAGCGCGCAGGCGTTTCGAAGTCCCTGGTCTCGCTGGTCATGCGGGGAGCCTCGAACGTGTCGGACGAGAGTCGCCGCGCGGTGCTTGCAGGCGGCGGAGGATCTGGGTTACCGGCCGAATCTCATGGCGCGGAACCTGGCCGAGCGGCGGACACGGACCCTGGGCGTGCTCGTCTCGGACCTGCACAACCCGTTCTTCGCGGTGATCGTCGATGCGATGCAGTCCGCGGTGCGCGAGCACGGCCTGCGGATCCTGATGGGGTCCGGCCGGCGCGACGCCGCCGAGGAGGCGGAGGTGATCGAGTCCTTCCTCCAGCAGGACGTCGAGGGGCTCGTGCTGCTCTCGCCGGTCGTGAGTCGTGAAGACCTCGCGCGTGCCGCGGAGTCGGTGCCGACCGTGGTGATGGGCACGACCGACATCCGCGTTCCGCACTGCGACGTGATCATCAACGACGACCAGCTCGGCGCGGAGCTCGTCGTCGCGCACCTGCTGGAACGCGGGCACACGCGGATCGCGCACATCGACGCGCAGTCCGGCCCCGGTGCCGAGCGAACGGCGGGCCGGATATCTCGCCGCGATGGAGCGGCACGGCCTCGAGCCGGCGATCGCCGGCGGCGACTTCACCGAGGAGGGCGGTTGGCGCGGGGGCGGGAGCTGCTCGCGCAGCCCGAGCTCCCGACGGCCGTCTTCGCCTGTAACGACCTGGCGGCCATCGGGGCCATGACGGCCCTGGAGGAGGGCGGCATCTCGGTCCCCGGCGACGTGTCGCTGGTCGGCTACGACAACACGTCGCTCGCCGCGATGCGGCACATCGCACTGACGACCGTCGATCAGCCCCGGCAGGCGATGGGGGAGCTCGCCGTCGAGCTGCTCCAGCGACGTCGCGACCGGCGAACCGCGCCCGGCCGGGTGCGCGTCGTCGAGCCGCATCTGATCGAGCGCGGGACCACCGCCCGGTCGAGTCCGCGCCCCGCCTCCGCGCGCGTCGCGTAAGCGCGTCGGCCCTTGACATAGAGGGAGTGCCGCTGGCACTCCTGTTGGAGCGTTCCAATGGAGCGCTCCAAGTTCGGCGACGAGCCGGTTGCACGACACCCATTCGGAGGAGAGACGTTGCGGCCCGTCGCGCCGGGTGCTCGCACCCGCCGCGAGCTCGGCGTCGGGGTGATCGGCTTCGGCTGGCTGGCCAGGCCCATAGCCGCTCGATGCTGCGCATCCCGACGCTGTTCGACGACCGCGAGTTCGACCCCCGGCTGGTGGTCTGCGCCGACGCCGCGCCGGCGCGGACCGAGGACGCGGTGCGGTCGTTCGGGTTCGAGCAGGGCACGCAGGACTGGCGCCGGGTCATGGACGACCCGGACGTCGACATCGTGATGATCGCGGCGCCGAACATGCTCCACGTCGAGCTGATCGAGGCCGCCTGCGCGGCGGCAAGCACGTGTTCTGCGAGAAGCCGGTCGGCGGCACGCCGGAGCAGACGGTGCGCGCGCGACGCGCCGCCCGGCAGGCGGGCGTGATCACCGGTGTGGGTTACAACTACCGCTGGGCTCCGCTGGTGCGCTACGTCGCGCAGCTGATCGAGCAGGGCGACCTCGGCGAGATCACGAACTACCGCGGGCGCTTCTTCTCGATGTACGGCGCCGACCCGCTCGGCCTGCTGTCGTGGCGCTTCAAGGTCGACGAGGGAGGCCATGGCGCTTCCTCCGATCTGCTCAGCCACGCGCTCGACCTCGGGCTGATGCTGCTCGGCCCGATCACCCGGCTCGTCGGCACCACGGAGACGTTCATCCGCGAGCGCCCGCTCCCCGGCGCGAACGGCGCGAGCCACTACGGCCGCGGCGCGCCGGGCGACCCGACCGGCCCGGTGACCAACGAGGACTACGCCGCGATCCTGTGCGAGTTCGCCTCCGGCGCCCGCGGGACGTTCGAGGCCAGCCGGGCGATCGTCGGCCCGGAGAGCCAGATGGCGTTCGACGTCTACGGCACCCGCGGCGCAGCCGGCTGGAACTTCGAGCAGCTCAACGAGCTGCAGCTGTATCGCGCGACGACCCGATCCCGGCTCGGGCTACACCACGGTGTTCGGCGGCGACGCTTCCCCTATCACGGCCGCTTCGTCCCCGGCAGCGCGAACGCGATCGGCTTCGAGGATCTGGTCGTCATCGAGGACTACGAGTTCTGCCGCGCGGTGGCCGAGGACCGGCCGTTCACGCCGGGGTTCGAGGACGCCGTCGAGATCGTGAGCGTGCAGGCCGCGCTGCTGCGCTCCGTGCAGAGGGCCGCCGGAAGACGTCGTCTCGCTGCGCGCATGACGCTGTTCGCCGACCAGCGGCTCGACGGCCGCGTCGTGATCGTCACCGGCAGCACCCAGGGCCTGGGTGAGGCGATCGCCGTGCGCGCCGCCGGCCTCGGCGCCGCCGGGATCGTGATCTGCGGGCGCAACCGGGAGCGCGGCGAGCGCGTGCGCGCGCGGCTGGCCGAGTCGGGGAGCGAGGCCGTGTTCGTTCCGGCCGATCTGGCCTCCGAAGACGACTGCCGCGCGATCGTCCGCGCCTGTG
>CAWFBA010000001.1:0-88217 GCA_963814005.1 uncultured Thermoleophilaceae bacterium | reverse complement strand
CCCGGCCGTGAGCGCCGCGGCCGCCGCTGCCACCGCGTCGATCGCGCCGGCCAGGCCCACGTCGCGCCCGTCCGAGTCGGTCAGCCGCGCGCGAGGGCCGCAGTCGGGGCAGGCATTCGGCTGTGCGTGGAAGCGACGGTCGGACGGATCCTCGTACTCGGCCCGGCAGCGCGCGCACATCTCGAACCCGGCCATCGTGGTGGCCGGCCGGTCATACGGGACGCCGCGAACGATCGTGAAGCGGGGCCCGCAGTTGGTGCAGTTCACGAACGGGTACCGATGGCGGCGGTCGGCCGGGTCGAACAGCTCGCGCAGGCAGTCCTCGCAGGTGGCGGCGTCGGGCGAGACCGGCGCCTCCGGCGGCCTCCCACGCTCGCTGGCGACGATGCGGAAGCCGCTGTCCCCGGTGGCGGCCACGTCGCGCGACTCCACCCGCTCCACCGACGCCAGCGGCGGCGCCTCGGCGGGAAGGCGATCGAGGAACCCGGCCACCGCCCGCTCGTGCCCCTCGACCTCCAGCAGCACGCCGTGCTCGTCGTTGAGCACCCACCCGCTGACCTCGGCCTCCTGTGCCAGGCGGAAGACGTACGGACGGAAGCCCACCCCCTGCACGGTTCCGTCGACCCGCACCCGGACGCGCCGGCGGGGCACTAGAGCCCCACTAGTCGCGCGGGCGGCTGCGCGTCTCGGACAGCACCAGGCCGTACAGCAGGTGGTCGGCGGCGAGCGCCCCTCGCTCGAGTGGGCGCCGCTCCTTGGCCTGCTTGAGCCCCATCAGCGGAGCCTGGACCAGCTCGAAGGAGAGCCACAGCACGAGCCCGTAGAGGGGCCCGAACCACGCCCGCCGGCGGACCCCGTCGGGGAGCGCCGCGAACGCGGCCCCGCCGGTGGCGCCGTATCCCCAGTGCGCCAGCTCCTGCACGGCGCGCCGCGGGCGCTTTGGCGCCGCGCGGAACAGGCCCCTGGACTTCTGCCTCAGGATCGCCCGCGGCGGCGGCTCTTCCACCAGGCCCACGCTGATGGTGAACGCGCGCATGCCGGTCATGGCCATCGCCGCGATCACTCCTCGCAGAGCGCCGTGCGCGATCTCCACCGCCGGGCGCCCCTCACCTTCGTTCACGCCGCCTCCACGAGCTCGCGCAGCACGTGCCACGCGCTGGCCTGCGCCTCCTGGATGCGCGGGATGTGCTCGGAGCGCGTGACCACCACAACGTCGGCCAGCTGCTGCTCGGCGACGCGTCCCCCGTCGTAGCCCACCATCGCGATCGTGAGCAGGCCCCGCCGGCGCGCCTCGGCCAGCGCCTCGATCACGTTGGCCGAGTCGCCGCTGGTGGACAGCGCCAGCAGCACGTCTCCCTCGCGGCCGTGGGCGATCACCTGGCGGGCGAAGATCGCGTCGGTGCCGATGTCGTTGGCCACTGCGGTGATCACGGCCGTGTCCTCGGTCAGGTCGAGCGCACGGCGCCGGGGCAGGCCGCCCGGGGGGCAGCGCATGTCGGCCGCGGCGTCCATCGCGTCGGTGGCCGAGCCGCCGTTGCCCAGCGCCAGCATGCGCCCGCCGCGCTCGAGGCGGTCGCGCAGCGCCGCCGCGGCGTCCAGCAGCTCGCGGCCCTCGCCCGATCGTCTCCGCGCGCAGCGCGGCCGATCTCCCCCGCCTTCATCAGCACGGAGTCGCGCACGTCGGCAAGCACCGCGTCCAGGTCGGTCTCCGACTCGCCCAGGAACGGATAGAGGAAGCTCGACGCGCCGGTGTCGTGGACGGCGCGCGCCTCGCGCCCTTCCAGCAGGCCGCGATGCTCGAAGAACACGTGCACCAGCTCCCACAGCAGGTGGTAGGCCGTCTCGGCAAGCTCCTGCGCCACGAACGGGTCTTCGGCCGCGGGATCGAACTCCCATTCCGCGCCGGCGCCCGGCGCGGCGGCGGGTAAGGCCACCGTCAGGCAGCCGCGGTCGCGCGCAGCGCTACGGCGAGCCGCCTCGGCCTCGAAGGCCATGACCATGTCGTCGCGCTCCGCTGCGAGCTCCACCTGCTCGGCCAGCGGCCCCCCCTCGGCGGTCAGCGCCAGCGCCGGCAGCGCCCGCTTGCCCACGATCACCGGATGCACGAACTCCACGGCCACGTGGCGGGCGTCCGAGCGCGCCTGCGGCGAGCCCCCCAGCGCCAGCAGCCGCCCGCCGCGCGCGAACCGCTCGGCCATCCGGTGGCACAGCAGCGCCAGCCGCTCAGCCTGCGCGTCGAAGTAGCGCTCGTCGGCGCTCGGAGCGGGCAGCCACCAGCCGCTCCAGCCTCGCGGCCGTGGCGGCGGCCGGCGTCAAGCGGGCGTGGCCTCCCGCGTGGCCACCCCCGCGAGCCAGTCGCGGAAGCCCTCCACGCCCTCGCCCGTGCGCGCGCTGACCGTGCATCGTCTCGACGCCCGGGTTCACCGACTCGATGTTGGCCAGCAGCTTGTCCAGGTCGTACTCCAGGTGGGGGAGCAGGTCGATCTTGTTCACCACCACCAGCTCGCAGGTGCGGAACATGAGCGGGTACTTGAGCGGCTTGTCCTCGCCCTCGGTCACCGAGCACACCATCGCCTTGGCGTCCTCGCCCACCCGGAACTCGGCCGGGCACACGAGGTTGCCCACGTTCTCGATCACCAGCAGGTCGATCTCGTCGAGCGGCACCTCGGGCAGCGCGGTGCGGACCATGTTGGCGTCCAGGTGGCACTCGCCGCCGAACCCGCCGTCGGTGTTGAGCTGGGTGACCGGCACGTGGAAGTGGGCCAGGCGGTCGGCGTCGAGGCTGCCCTGCACGTCGCCCTCGAGCACGCCCGGGCGCACGTCGCCCAGGCCGTCGCGGAACACGGCCTCCAGCAGCGTGGTCTTGCCCGCCCCCGGCGCGCTCATCAGGTTCACCACCGCCACCGACTCGCGGTCGAAGTCCGCCCTGTTGGCCTGGGCGATGGTGGTGTTGGCGTCCAGCGCGTCCTCGGCGACCCTCACCCTGGTGCGGTGCATTCGCTGCCTCCTCCTCCACGTCGATCGACTCCACGCAAGAACTCGGTGCCGGTCAGCACCTCCACGTCGCGCGCCGCCGCAACCCGGGCAGCGGAAGACCGGCTCGTCCAGCGTCCAGCTCTGCCTCGCAGTCGTTGCAGCGCACCCGCGCCTCGATCTCGGGGAGGTCCAGCCGCGAGCCCTCGCAGACGGTGTCGCGCGTCACGATGCCCCAGTAGAACTCCAGCGACGACGGCACCACCTGGCGCAGCGCGCCGACGCGTGAGCTCCACCGCCGTTCACCCGCCGCCCCTCGGCGTGGCGCAGCACGGTGTCGAGGATGGCGCTGCTCAGGGAGAGCTCGTGCACCGCAGCTCCTCCACCTGCTCGAGCACCACGCCCACCGCGCGGTCCACGGCGCCCTCCACCTCGTCGCTGAGGCCCATGCCCATCTCCTCCACCTCGGCCGGCTCGCAGGCCACGACCACGACCTTGCCGGGCCAGCCGCCCACGGCGTTCACGAACCGCAGCACGGTCTGGGGGTCCATCCCGTGCGGGTCGATCATCTCGCCGTCCTCGAAGCCCTCGTTGATCTCCTCCTGGTCGGGCTCCATCACGTACAGCGTGCCCGGGCTCGCCGCCCTGCTCGCTCACGTCCACCAGCACCAGCGCGTCGTAGCCGCGCATCACCTCGTAGGCCAGGTCCAGCCCGCCGCTGCCGAAGTCGAACACCGCCACGCCCTCGGGCAGCTCGCGCTTCTCCGAGCCGCCTCGGCCACCTTGGCCGCCGAAGCCGTCGTCGCGCAGCCACGAGTTGCCGATTCCCGCCACCAGGATCTGCGCCGGGCGGCCGCTCCGTCGGCTCGTGGTCTTCACGCCGGCTCCACCTCCCCCTCGAAGAAGTACAGGTAGCGCCCGGTGTCGCGCAGCAGCTCCTGGCCGGGGTCGCCGTCGACGCGTGACGGCGAAGTAGAGCCGGTCGTCCACGTCGTGCAGGATCTTCTCGATCGTCGCGGTGCGCCCGCGCGACCATGTGGTCCTGCGGGTCGCCGCCCTCGCGCGGGCGCAGCCGCACCGTGGCCGCCGCGGCGGAAGGTCACGCCGTCCACCGTGACCTGCTCCTCGCCGGGAAGCTCGGCAGGTCGGCCGGCGGCACGGGCGGCTCGGTCTGGTGCGCCGGGCGTGGCTCGAACCCGCGCCCCGGCCCGCCGGTGGGCGTCATCATCCCGTGCAGGGCCATCAGGTCCTGCCGGGGTGGTGGCCGCCGCGCGGTCCACCATCGCGCGCACCGCCGGGTCCTGCTCGGCGATCGCCTCGCGCTCCTGCGTCGCTGAGGCGCGTGCACGTGCAGCAGCAGCGCCTCCTCGATCTCCGTGCCGTCGAACAGGTTGCCGCGGCTCTCGGGCGAGAGCTGCGGGTGGTCGGGCAGCACGATCGCGGCCCCCAGCACCGCGTCGTCCTCCGGTGTGGCCAGCACGGGCAACGTGTTCACGCTCTGGTGCTCGGGATGCTCGAGCGGCGAGTCGAAGCGGCCGCCGGGCGACGTGACCACCACGTGGGTGGAGAGCAGGCTCTGCGCAGGGCCGCGGCGCGGTCCGGCCGCCGGGTCGTCGAACGGCGTGGTGTTGTGCACGCACACGCGCACGCGCCGCAGCGGCCGCTCGGGCAGCGGGTCCACCGCGCAGCCGCGCCCGCCCGTGCACGCCGTCGAACGCGAACTCCACCGCCGTCACCGGGCTCCGGCAGCTCCACCCGCCGCTCGACTCGCCTCGTGGCGCTCGCCGCCGGCCTGAGGAAGCGCACGGTGGCGCGACACCGCCGCGCCCTCGTCCGCCACCAGCGCGCAGTCCAGCCGCAGGTGGTCGAAGCCGGCCGGCATGGTCTCGGCGTACGCCGGCGGATAGACGATCCCGAACGGCGTGGGCGTGGCGTTCTTGGTGCGCCCGGGCGTGTAGGGGTAGAGCGCGTAGCCCTCGTACAGCAGCGACTCGACCAGCTCGTCGAGGTGGCTCATCGCTCACCTTCCTCGCCAGCAGCGCGGCGACGGTGGCGTCGAACGACGGCAGCCCTCGCCGGGCCTTGCGCGCGGCCGAGCGCGTCGAGCGTGGCCGTCGTCCAGCCGCACCCAACCGCCCGTCCGGGTAGTAGTGGTCGCATCATCTCGCGCCAGGTCGAGACCGGCATCGCGAAGCGCGCGCCGACGTCCCACGGCACCTTCACGATCTGCATCCGGCCCGTCGTCGCCGCGGTAGAAGATCGTGCCGGTGAAGTTGAAGGTCAGCGGCACCTTGCCGTCGGGCAGCGAGTAGAGGTACTTGGCGGCCGCGAGCTCCAGGTCGAAGGTGCACTGCATGGGATCGGGAAGGCGGTGGCGCCGGTGAACGCCGGCACGAGCACGTCGATCTCCGCCCACAGGAAGCTGCTGCGTGGTGGCCGCCCAGCGCTCGGGCTCGCCGAACAGCTCGACCAGCCGCGCGCGCGTGGCGTCGTCGTAGGAGCGCTTGGCCGGCTCGATCATGATCTGCGCCCTCAGCGCGATCGTGTAGACCTCGCGCCCGCCGGCTCGGTCACGTGGCCGGTGAAGTGCAGCGTCGGCGCCGCGGCGTGGCGGACGGCCTCGACGCCGAGGATCGCGAACTCGAGGCGGCCGGGAGCTGCCGGCGCCGCGGCGCCGTTGGTCGCGGTGGGCGCGGCCTCGCTCACGCCGCCGCCGCCCTTTCGCGCAGCTCGTCGAAGAAGCCGGCGATCGCGCGCTCGAGCCGCGTCGCCGCCGGAGATGCCCTCCCAGCTGGCCTTCACCAGGCCCACCAGCCGGTAGCACTCGTCGATCGGCGCGATGGCGTGCTGGTGCGGCTCGGCCAGGCGGTTCACGATCAGCCCCTCGGCGTCGGACTCCAGGCCCTCGAGCGCCGGGTTCTCCGCCACAGCGGCTCCCACGCGCCGCAGGTCCAGCTGGCTACTCGGTCGCGCCCGCCGGGCTCGGGTACAGCGCCACGACGCCGCCCGCGACGCTGCTGCGCATGAAGAACGCCAGCCCGATCGGGATGTTGAAGCTGGCCCAGCGCTCGTCGGAGAGCACCAGGTCGGGCAGCCACGCCATGCGGGTGCCGACCGGCCGGTACTCGGGTCGCCCGAGCGCAGGCCCAGCACGCCTCGCACGCGCACTCGATCCGCCGCTCCTCCAGGTGGAGCATGTGGCGGTGGTCCTCCGGGAGCTCCCTGCCGCAGAGGTCGCAGCGCTCGCCGTCGCGCGCGGGGCCGCCGGCGGCCGGGGGCGCACTGTCCGCGCGGGGGCTTCGCGGCCAGCCGCCGGAGCCCGCCGACCATGTCGTCCTGCGTCGCGCCGACAGCGCCGGGCCGGACCCGGGCCGGCCGTTGGATCGCCCGCTCACGCCGGTACGGCGACCCGGACTCCGCGCGGCGCCGTCGCGCAGCAGCGGGACGGGGTCGAGCTGCAGCGCGGAGTCGTCGGCGCCCACGGCCCGCGCGCGGCAGGTCGAAGCGCGCCGAGCAGGCGGGACAGGCCAGGATCCCGTCGGCCAGCAGCCCCGCCGTGCAGCGCGGACTCGCATGCCGCGCATGCGTTGCGGTAGGCCAGCAGCGTGCCGTTCACGTTGGCCACCAGCAGCTCGACTGCCCCCCGCGAGCCTGCGCGGCCATCTGCCCGTCCGGCAGGCCGGCCACGCCGTCGAGGTCCTGCCAGCCCGCCAGCTCCGGCACCGCGGCGCCGTTGGCGCCGCCCGCCAGCGGCAGCGGCGTGCCGCCGATGTCCGGCGGGCCGTGGGTGGGCGGCTCCTCGACGCCCTCCACCTCCATGCCCAGCAGGTCGGGCGCGGTCTCCGACCAGCGCCTTCTTGATCGCCAGCTCCAGCGTGGCCGACGACGCCGCGCAGCCGCTGCAGCTGCCCTCCAGCCGCAGGCGCGCCACGCCGTCCTCGACGCCCGAGGAAGCTCCACGTCGCCCCCGTGGGACTCCATGTAGGGCCGCACGCTGTCCAGCGCCTCGACCACGCGCTCCTCCAGCGCCACCGGGTAGAGGTCGTGGATCAGCAGCAGGCTGGCCACCACCTCGTCCTCCGCCAGCCATCTGGCCGTCCTCGCTCACTCCATGGTCGAGAGCAGCCGCGCCAGCGCCTCGCCGTGGAACTCCAGCACCGCGCCCACCAGCTCCTCGGCCACCGCCCGCGCCCGGGATCGGGCAACTCCTCCAGCTCGCCGGTGAGCCGCTCGACCCGCTCCATCGAGTCCTCGCCCGCCGCGCGGCGGCGGCGAGGCGCTCGGGCCCCGGCGTGGACGCCGAGGCCTGCCCCATCAGGTCCAGAACGGTTACCTGCTCCGCCACGCTGGCCATTACGCCAGCGCCGTGGGCGTGTGCGTCACCTTCTTGCACCGCCCTTGCCGGTGTACATGTGCACGCCGCACGGCAGGCACGGGTCGAAGCTCCGCACGGCGCGCATGATGTCCACGCCCTTGAAGTTCTCCGGCCCGTTCTCCTCGAAGATCGGCGTGTTCTGCACCGCGTCCTCGTACGGGCCCGGGCGTGCCGAACTTGTCGCGCACGCTGCCGTTCCACGGCGTGGGCGGGAACGGCTGGTAGTTGGCCACCCGTGCCGCCCTCGATCACCATGTGGTGCGAGATCACCCCGCGGGCCGCCTCGTGGAAGCCCACGCTGACCGCCTGCTCGGGCACCTTGAAGTCGTTCCACGACTTCGTGCGCCCCGCGCGGATCTCGCCCAGCGCCTTCTCGAGGTTGTACAGCCCCACCAGCGCCGAGTAGGCCTGGTGGTAGGTCCGCGCCCGCTCACGCTCGATGGCGTTCGACTTCTCCGGCACCTTCCACTCGAACTCGCACCTCGGGATGGTTGGCCGTCTTCGGCAGCACCATCCGGATGCTGTGGCCGGTGGCCTCCAGGTAGTCGCCGAGCTTCACCAGCCCGGCCTTGGCCGTGACCCACTGGCGCGCGAACGGGCCGCCGCCGGTGTCGCAGCACACGTGGGTGTCCGTGCGCTTGTCGTAGATCCGCGGCGACGTGACCCAGCTGTACTTGTCGGTGAAGTCGCGCTTCTGCGGCTTCGGCAGGGTGGTCTTGTTCCACGGGTGGTCCTGCGAGACCGGGTTCCCCAGCGGGTCCTTGGTCACGTAGGTGCGCTCGTTCGGTCCACTCGTCGAAGTACGAGCTGCCCAGCAGGATCCGGATCATCAGGTTGATCTCGACCAGGTCCGTGGTCACCAGCTCGCCGTTGATCGCGATGCCCGGTGTGACGAACCGCTTGCGACCCCACTCGGTCATCGTTCTTGTAGTCGTAGTCGATGTAACTCGGGGTCGTCGAAGGCGCCCCAGCACACCAGGTTGGTCTCGCGGAAGCCCACATGTCGTAGCCCGGCAGCGCCTCCAGCCAGAAGTCGTAGAGGTCGTCGTGCATGGGCACGCTGCGCTTGACGTAGTCGATGTAGCGCATCAGCCGCACGTAGTAGTCCGTGCAGGTCTGGTGGGTGATGTGCGCGCTGACCCCGCCGGGCATGATCGTCGACGGGTGCGTGTGCCGGCCCCCGAAGAGGCAGTACATCTCGCGCGTGTAGCGCGCCACGTGCAGCGTCTCCAGGTAGAACTCGCCGGTGAACGGGTTCAGCGCCCGCATGATGTCGGCGATCGTCTTGTAGCCGTGGATGTCGGAGTTCGGCGCCGGCGTGCTGCTCCGCCTTCTGCAGCACCCTCGGGTTGGTCTCCTTGACCATCTGCTCGCAGAAGTCCACGTTGGCCATGCAGTCGTTGAAGATCGCGTGGTCGAACATGAAGTCCGCGGCCTCGGCGATGTTGTAGGCGTAGTCGCCGAGCTTCGGCGGCTTGACCCCGTACGCCATGTTCTGGTTGAGCACGGAGCAGGTGCAGTGGTTGTCACCGCAGATGCCGCAGATGCGGCTGGTGATGAAGTGCGTGTCGCGCGGGTCGATCCCCTTCATGAAGATGTCGAACCCGCGGAAGATCATCGACGTGGTGTAGCACTTCAGGACCTGCTGGTTGGTGAAGTCGATCTCCGTGTGGATCCCGAGCGACCCGACGATGCGGGTGATCGGGTCCCACGACATCTCCTTGACAACGACCTTGCGCTCCTGGGGTGTCTCGACTGTGCTCATCTGATTTCCCTCCCGAGCCTTTCGCGCCTACCAGCGCTTCTGCGTATCCGGTCGTCAACTCCGCCCTGTTGTGCCGCCATTCCGGCTCGACGTCGTACTTCTTCTTGATGTTCCGGTGCCGCATGTTCTTGAGGATCGGCCCGTAGGTGAAGCGCGTGGCGTTGGCAGCAACACGCGCCCCACGCGTCCTCCTCCATGAACGGCATGAACTTGTCGGGGAAGCCCGGCATCGTGCAGGCGATGCAGATCCCGCCCACGTTGGGGCAGCCACCGATGCCGTTGACCCAGCCGCGGACCGGCACGTTGCACTTGGCGACCGGGCCCTTGCAGCCCAGCTTGACCAGGCAGCGCGGATCATCGCCGTACTCGGTCGCGAACTGCCCCTGCTCGGTGTAGCCCGCGCGGTTGCAGCCCTCGCGCACGGTGCGCCCGAACAGCCATACCGGCCGCAGCTGGTCGTCCAGCTCGGGCACCGGGGCCAGGCCGCCGAGGTGCAGCACCAGGTAGAGCAGCGCCTCGGTCATGTTGTCGGGCTGGGCGGGGCAGCCGGGCATGCACACCACCGGCAGTCCGGCGCCGGACTTGTCACTCCCAGCCGAGGTAGTCGGGCACGCCCATCGCGCCGGTCGGGTTGTTCTTCATCGCGGGGATGCCCGCCGTAGGTGGCGCAGGTGCCCGACGGCCACGACCGCCGCCGCCTTCGGCGCCAGGCGGTCGAGCCACTCGTTGGTGGTGATCGGCTGGCCGGTCTCGGGGTTGTCGCCCATGCCCGGCCCAGTGGCCCTCGCCGTTGATCTTCTCGTTGGGGATCGAGCCCTCCACGACCAGCACGAACGGGTCGAGCTTGCCCGCCTCGGCCTCGTACCAGGCCTCCATGAACTCGTCGCCGACCTCGTACGCGAGCACCGGGGTTGTGGATCACGACCTCGCGGCATGCCGGGGATGACCCCCTGGATGATGTCCTCGAGGCTGGGGTTGGTGGCCGAGGTCATCGCCACCGAGTCGCCGTCGCAGACCAGGCCCGTGGTCATCCAGATGACGTGGGCCGTGACCGCCTCCGTCGCGTGCTGGTTGGGTACGAACTCGGTCTGGCCGCCATCCGGCTCCTCTCCTCGCTCAACAGATTCTCGGCAGGGGGTCCCCCACCAGTTGGTCCATCACTCGCTTGCCGCCAAACCCCGTCTCCACCAGGACCATCCCCGGCGGCTCGGTCCTCACCTCTCCGATCTCGGCCGCGTCCTCGCAGCCCGGCACCGACGCGCAGCGCCGCCAGCGCGGCGTCGGCGGCGTCCGGGGCCACGAACGCCACCAGCTTGCCCTCGTTGGCCACGTACATCGGGTCGATCCCGAGGATCTCCGCCGCGCCCGCCACGGCCGGGTGCACGGGCACCGCCGGCCTCCCGCACGATCATCGCCACGCCCGAGGCGCGTGCCAGCTCGTTGAGCACCGACGCCACGCCGCCTCGCGTGGCGTCGCGCATGCAGCGCAGCTCCGGGCCGGCCTCCTCCATGCAGCGCGTCCGCGGCCGGCCACAGCGAGCGCGTGTCCGACTCGATCGGGCTCTCGAGCTCGAACTCGCCGCGCGCCAGCATGATCGCGGTGCCGTGGTCGCCCACGCGGCCCGACACCAGCACCCGGTCCCCAGGCATGAGGCCGGCGGGCGAGAGCTCGGCCCGCGGGTCCAGCTTGCCGACGCCGGTGGTGCACACGTACATCTGGTCGGCGTGGCCGCGCTCGACCACCTTGGTGTCCCCGGCCACGATCTCCACGCCGGCGTCCTGGGCCGCGGCGGCGATGGCCTCCACCTCCGCGCGCAGGTCCTCCGCGGACAGCCCCTCCTCGAGGATCAGCGACAGGCTCAGCGCCAGCGGTCGCGCGCCGGACACGGCCAGGTCGTTCACCGTGCCGTTCACGGCCAGGTCGCCGATCGAGCCGCCGGGGAAGCGGATGCGGCTTGACCACGTAGCTGTCGGTGGTCATCGCGAGGCCCTCGCCCACCGCGCCCGCATCGCCCATGGCCGCCAGCGAGTCCGAGCCGAAGGCGGGCACGAACAGTCCCTCGATCATGCTCTGGGTGGCCTTGCCGCCGGCCCCGTGGGACATCGTGACCTGGCTGTCGCGGAACTTCGCCGCGCTTGCCTCGGGCGGTCTCGATGATGCCCAGCACCTTCTCCTCGCGGGCGGCCGTGGCGGCGTCGAGCGTGCTCACACGACCTCCCGCTCGCGCGCGAAGCGTCCGTAGTTGTAGTACGCGGCGCAGGCGCCCTCCGAGGACACCATGCAGGTGCCGATCGGCCGCTCCGGCGTGCACGCGGTGCCGAACACCTTGCACTCGAACGGCTTGATCACGCCCTTGAGCACCTCGCCGCACTGGCATGCCTTGGGGTCGGCCACGCGCATGCCGGGCACGTCCCAGCGCCGCTCGGCGTCCAGGTCCGCGTAGCTCGTCGGAGATCCGCAGCCCGCTGTGGGAGATGAAGCCCAGGCCGCGCCACTCGAAGTGCGGGCGCAGCTCGAACACCTCGGACATGACCTCCAGCGCGCGCAGGTTGCCCTCGTAGGGCACCACGCGCGTGTACTGGTTCTCCACCTCGCAGCGGCCCTCGGCCGAGCTGGCGCAGGATCATCTGCACCGCCTGGAGCACGTCCAGCGGCTCGAACCCGGCCACCACGATCGGCTTGCCGTAGTCGGCGGGGATGAACTCGAACGGCCGCGCGCCGACCACCGTCGACACGTGACCGGGGCCGATGAAGCCGTCCAGGCGCAGGTCCGGCGAGTCCAGCAGCGCGCGCAGCGGCGGCACGATCGTCACGTGGTTGCACATGCAGAAGAAGTTGCTCACGCCCTCCATCCGCGCGCGCTTGAGCGTGAGCGCGGTGGACGGCGCCGTGGTCTCGAAGCCGATCGCGAAGAAGACCACGTCCTTGCTCCGGGTTCTGCTTGGCGATCCGCAGCGCGTCCAGCGGCGAGTAGACCATCCGGATGTCCGCGCCCTCGGCCTTGGCGTCCAGCAGCGAGCCGTCCGAGCCGGGGATGCGCATCATGTCCCCGAAGCACGTGAAGATCACGTTCTCCTCATGGGCCAGCGCGATGCCGTCGTCGACCCGGCCCATCGGGATCACGCACACGGGGCAGCCCGGGCCGTGCACCAGCTCCACGTTCTCGGGCAGCAGGTCGTCGATCCCGAACTTGTAGATCGAGTGGGTGTGCCCCCCGCACACCTCCATCAGCTTGTAGTGGCGACCCGGCTCGACCAGCGTCAGGATCTCCCCCGCCAGCGCGCGGCCCAGCTCGGGGTCCCGGAACTCGTCGACGTACCTCACGCCGGCGCCACCTGCCCCGGGTCAGCTTGGCGATCGCGGTGCCCGCGTGCACGAGCACGCCGTCACCGGGGTCGACCGGATCGACCAGCGCCACCTCCACCGTCTCGCGCTCGCCGCTCTCGTCCTCACACAGCGCCAGCCCGCGCGTCGAGTCCAGCGCGATCACACGCAGCGGGACCGCCTCGTCGCCGCACGTGATGCAGCCGAGCAGGCGATCCCCTCGCTCACTCGATGACGCTCGCTTTCAGCTCCTCGAGCTCCTGCTCGTAGTCCTCACCCATCGCTCGAGCTGCCGCCGCGTCCCAAGCGCCTCGGCCTCGTCGACCTTCGACATCGCGAAGCCCACGTGGATGAGCACCCAGTCGCCCGGGCCGACGCCCCCGGTCTCGTCCAGCAGCCCGATGTTCACGTTGCGCCTGACGCCCGCCACGTCGACCTGGGCGAGCCGATTGGGCTCGTCGACAACCTCAACGATCTGGCCGGGTATGGCCAGGCACACGGTTCTCTCCCTGATAGTGACTACCGCTACGAAATCTCTACCCTCAGGGCGCCGAAGTCAACCCCAAACAGCGCCAGCTCCGGCACCCGAGGAGGACGCCGCCGCAGGGCCGTCTCTGCGCCGAGCAACGCGTCGGATGGAAATGCCGCAGCCGGGTAAACAACGCTCGCCAGCGAGTCCAACGAGGGAGACGATCGCGATGGAGGAGCACCACGACAAGCCGGTAGACGAGGGCGAGGGCGAGCACGGGCTGGGCAGCAAGACCGGCGGCGTGGGCGGTCCCGACGACCCGGCCGACCAGGAAGGCGGCATCGGCGGCAGCGCAGGCGAGGGCCCCGTGGAGGGCGAGACCTCGGAGCCGGGCGGCGGTGACGCCACGGGGCCGACCCCCAGCGGGGTGCCTCAGGAGGGCAGGGTCGATCCCGACGCGGACAGCGCGACCGGCTCGACCGAAAGCGGGGCCAACCCCGCCGACGACGACTGAGGAACCGCAGGCGCCGGGTCGGTCCCGCGATTCGCTGGAGGATTCTTCCGCCTCTGACCGGGAGAATGGTTCACCGAACGCCGGGAAGGCCCGGCCTGAACCTCGCTCAGGGCAGGCGGCCGAACCAGCGCAGCGAGGCCGCGCCGCCCCCGAGCAGCAGCAGGCCCGCGCCCGCCGCGAAGGCGGCGGTGACCTCGCGCTCCTCGTCGCGCGTGGACACCCGAGAGCCCAGCCGGTCGTACACGTCGTCGAGCTCCGGGGCGTCGCTGGCCTCGTAGTAGCGCCCGGCGGACCGCGAGGTTCGCGTGCAGGTGGACACGGAGCCGGCGATCGTGGCCGGCGATCGCTCGCTGCTCGACCGGATGGCGTGGAACCTGGCCGAGAACGCGGTCCTCTACAACCGCCCGGGCGGATTCGTCCGCATCGCGACCGAAGGAGCGAACGGCACGGCTCTGCTGCGGGTGGAGAACAGCGGGCCCGTCGTGCCGGCCGGCGCCGTCGACCGCCTGCTCGAGCCATTCCAGCGCCTGGGCCCCGGGGCCGGCGAGGGGGCGGGCGTAGGGCTGTCTCTCGTGCGCGCCGTGGCCGAGGTTCATGGCGGCTCAATCTCGCTGGGCGCTCGCGCCGGAGGCGAGCTCATCGCGGAGGTGCGCCTGCCGCCTTAGGCCTATGCGACGGCATCCCGCTCGGGTACCTTCTCCCCACCCGGTGCGCGGACAGGAGGAGGGACCGGCATGTTCAGGCGGATCTCGGTAGGTACGGCGTTGGCCGTGACGGCGTTGGCCATCGGCGCCCCCTCGGCGCTCGCGGAGGAGCGGCTGCTCACGCTCTACTCGCCGAAGATCGACTCTCAGCCCTACGTCCACGACACGCACGAGGTCACGCTGCGCGCCAACGGCCGCGAGGCACCCGCCCAAGCCGGCTACATCACGGGCATCAAGGAGCAGGCCCTGGTGGACACCAAGAACCCCAAGGCCAAGCCCCTGCCCAACAGCAAGATGATGATTCACCACCTCCTGTACTTCGCGCCGGGACGCGAGGACCAGGTGCCGGGCAGCTGCTGGGGCCAGAGCGGGTTCATCGCCGGGCGCGGCGAGGAGCACCCGAGCGGCGACTTCGGGAAGTACACGCCGGAGATCGCGCGGCGCAGGTACGGCATCACCAACCGCCTGCCCGGCGGCAAAGCGCCGGACTGGACGCTCACGGCGATGGTGATGAACCACTACAAGCGGCCCAAGAGTTTCTACGTGCGCACGCGCGTGTGGTACACGACCGACAAGCGCACTCCCATCACGCCGATCGTCGTGGGCAACTGCAAGACCCTCGACAACGGGATGTCCTACGACGTGCCGGGCGGAGGCAAGAAGGGCTCCAACTACGTCGACCGCAGCACTTGGAAGGCGCCCGTGGACAGCCGGATCGTGCTGGCGCACTCGCATCAGCACGGCGGCGGCAAGTACCACACGCTCGCCAGCCGCACCTGCGACCGGCGGCTGCTCAAGGCGCCCGTCTACCACGGCACCAAGGGGCACATTTACAACACGATCCGGCCCGTCCTTCACGAACCCGGGCCGATCGCGACGGGCGCATTCGGGACCCTGACCGGGATACCCGTGGCCAAGGGCGAGGTCCTCAGCCGAGCGGCCGTGCACGACAAAAGCAATCTGCACGTGGCCTCGATGGGGTTCTGGGTGCTGTTCATGGCCGCGGACGACTCGGTCGACCGCTGCGAGCGCGTGCCCAAGGACGTGGTGGAGCTGGCCAAGCCCAAGCGCTACGACAAGACGCCCAACCACGCCTTGGTGGTGCCGCAGCTGTTCAGGCCCAGGGGCGCCTTCAGGGCGTTCTCGGGCAACCCGCTGGCGGTGGACGATGACTTCTTCGCCCCGCGCAGGCTGCGGGCGAAGGTGGGCCAGGAGATCAGCTGGAACTTCCAGGGGACGCGGCGTCACAGCGTGACCGTGGCAAACGGCCCGCGGGGATTCTCATCGGTGTACTGGGGCCAGACGCGGGGGACCTACAAGGTCAAGCCGAAGGTGCGTGGGACCTACCGGCTCACCTGCCTCGTCCACCCGACGACCATGGGCCAGACGCTGGTCGTCCGCTGAGCCGGCGCGTCAGGAGGGGTAGCGCTCGGCGCCGCGCGGGTCCGAGCTGGGCTCGGCTTCGCGCGGGCAGTCCCGCTCCCACCGCTCGCCCGGAGTGTCGTACTGCACGGGGATCGCGTCGCGCTCCTCGCTGACCGCGGTGGCCAGGCGGCCGTCCAGGCCCACCAGCCCGCTCAGGGAGAAGACGAACAGGGCGGTGGCGGCCACTGCAGCGCCGAGCTTTGCTGCGAGCCGCGCGCCTGGGCTGGGCCGGGACATGGGCAACACAGTAGAGAGCACCGTTCGCGACGGTCGCGGGTTGGCGCGTCACAATCCCGCTATGGCCTCCTACACCGTGAACGACCGCGCCGTGGCACACGCCCGCGAGCTCATCGCAGCCCGCCAATACGTGCTCGACAGCGAGTGGGGCGACGTCCAGCCCAACGCGGAGGCGGAGAACGCCTTCCTCGAGTCAAACTCCTGGGACGACTACGCGGCCTGGCACCTGGGCCTGACCGAGGGCGCCCAGGACCAGACAAAGGCCCGGCACGGCTTTGTGCTCGGCGACTTCCGGCGGGTGCACCGCTCTGCCCTCATCGCCTCGGTCTACCGGGCATCCGAGTGGCGGCACAAGGACGTGGAGCTTGCGGCGCACGAGCTGCTGCAACTGCTGGACGAGACGAGCGCCTGAGGCTCCGTCAGGCTGCCACGCGCTCGGACTGCGCCACGGGCACCGGGTTGGAGAACACCATCGCACCGTCGTCCACGTCGCCGTAGCGCAGGGTGAAGATGTCGCGCGCGTAGTTCTGCTGCAGGCGCCAGGGTGCCTTCGAGCCCTGCTTGGGGAAGCTGTCGATGGCGCGCACGACGTAGCCAGAGTTGAAGTCGATGAAGGGCACCTTCTCCACGGACGGGTCGCGGTTGACGGGCATGCACTGCCGGTGGCCGTGCTCGTCCATGTGGTTGATCAACCGGCACGCGTACTCGCAGGTCAAGTCGCATTTGAGCGTCCACGAGGCGTTGGTGTACCCGATGGAGACGGCCATGTTGGGCACGCCGCTGAGCATCATGCCCTTGTAGCCCATGGTCTCGGGGATCACGACGTCCTCCCCGTCGACGGCCAGCTGCATGCCCCCGAGCGGCACCAGGTTGAGCCCGGTGGCGGTCACGACCAGGTCGGCCTCCAGCTCGGTGCCGGACTCAAGCTTGAGCCCGGTCTCGGTGAAGGTCTCGATGCGGTCGGTCACCACCGACGCGCTGCCGTCCCAGATCGCGCGGAAGAGGTCGCCGTCGGGCACCAGGCACATGCGCTGGTCCCACGGGTTGTAGCGCGGCTTGAAGTGGGTGTCGATGTCATAGCCCGGCGGCAGCTGGCGCTCCAGCCCCTGTCGGATCAGGCGCTTCATCACCCGCGGCCTGCGCCGGCTGAGCTCGAAGCTGAGCATGGTGAGCAGCACGTTCTTCCACCGCATCACGGTGTACGCCTGTCGGGCGGGAAGCAGCCGCCGCACGAGGCGCGCCAGCGGATCCTCGGCCGGCAGGGCGACGATGTAGCTGGGCGAGCGCTGCAGCATGGTCACGTGCTCCGCGGACTCGGCCATTGCGGGCACGAGCGTGACCGCCGTCGCGCCGCTGCCGATGACCACCACGCGCTTGCCCGCGTAGTCGATGTCGTCGGTCCAGTGCTGAGGGTGCACGATCGGCCCCTCGAAGCGCTCGGTGCCCGCGAACTCCGGCGTGTAGGGCCGGTCGTAGCGGTAGTAGCCGCTGCAGATGAGCAGGAACGAGCACGTGAGCCGAACGGTCTCGTCCGTGTCCGCGCGCTCGGCCTCCACGGTCCAGCGGGCATCGGCGGTGGACCACTCGGCGCGCACCACCTTGTGGCCGAAGCGGATGCGCTCCTCGATGCCGTTGTCGCGCGCTGTGTCGCGCACGTAGTCCAGGATCGACGGCCCGTCGGCGATCGACTTGGCGTGCGGCCAGGGCCGGAACCTGTACCCGAGCGTGTACATGTCCGAATCCGAGCGGATTCCCGGGTAGCGGAACAGGTCCCACGTGCCGCCGATGGCCTCCCGCGCCTCGAGGATCGCGTAGGTCTTGCTCGGGCACTTGGCCTGCAGGTGGCAGGCGGCGCCGATGCCCGAGAGGCCGGCGCCCACGATCAGGACATCGTGATGTTCGAGTGTGTTCATCGCGCGCTCCCGAGCGTCGAGCTTAGACGCGCGGGCGCGCGCGAGCCTCGCGCCTCGAGACGTCGCAAAGTGTGCGCGCCATCACACTGGGACGACACGCCTTCCGTCCAGCGCCGATCACACTGCCGGTCGGCGGGTAGTCCAACCCCTTTGCATGGGCCGCATCCCTGTGTACCGTCGTCCCGTGCCCTTCAGGCAGGCGACTGCATGAGTCCCCGCTCGTCCGTTCGCGCGGCTGCGGTCCTCGCCGTGCTTGCCCTCCCTGGCTGCGCGGGCTACACCGAGTTCGCCACCGACATCGGGCGCACCTCGGCCACGCTCAACGGCGGCGGCACCGCCGGGCCCGACGGCACTGATGCGTACTTCGAGTACTGGCCCACGGCAGACCCCGGCGACAGGCTGGAGACTCCCCGGCGCCCGGTCCAAGCCGGCGCTCAGGGAGCGTTCGAGGCCGACGTCTCCGAGCTCAACGTGAACACGTCCTACTCCTTCCGCATCTGCGGCCAGGAGGGGCCGCGGGTCATCTGCGCCCAGACGCGAAGGTTCATCACCGGCGCCGACACCGTGCACGCCTGGGGTCGCACCCGTGAGGCGTCGGCCGGAGAGACGCCCTTTGTCTGGAGCGGCATCGACGCGGAGGCCTCGAGCACACCCACGGGCGCGAACGCCGCCGGTCGGGTGTTCAACCGAGTGACCATCGTCTCGTCCGGAATGACCACGCCATTCGGCTCGCTCACCGAGGAGACCGTCACGTGCGTGAACGTGCAGGGCAACACCGCCTTCGTCGGGTTCAGGGACCCCGGCGCGTCGGGCGGGCTGAACTTCGCGCTGCTCGAGGATCATGGGCCCACGGGGTCTGGGCTCGACCGGTTCATCTCGTTGCCCAACGTGTTCATCAACCGCGAGCCGACCGACTGCTCGGAGCCCTTCCCTGAGCCGTTCGGCCGGCCGGAGACGCTGGCCCCCGGCGCCGGCGACGTCGCGATCAGCGACAACGACCTGCCACCCGAGCTCTAGGCGCAGGCGCACCTGAAGTCCCCTCCGCCGGTCACGTCGGCTACGCCGGCGGGTGGACCGCCTCGAGGGCGTCGCGGCGGTCGAGGAAGCTGCGGAAGCGGACGGCCTTGCCATCCCTGAAGTCCGCGACGAAGCTCACCGGAGACTCGGTCTCCACTCCGCTCGCCCGGCCGCGGGCCCGCATCCAGCCGTCGGCGAGGATGCAGTCGCCGAAGTCCTGGAACTCGTACACGCCCACGCGGAACTCGGCGAACGCGCGGTCGACCTCCTTGAAGAGCTCACGGACGCCGTCGTGTCCTCGGTACACCGTCTCCTCACCGGCCATGCCCTCGCCCAGCGCCGAGTACCACTCGATATCGGCGTGCAGCTCCGGCAGGAGTGCCTCGACGTCGCGGCTGTCGTAGGCCGCGAGCCCGCGATCAAGTGCTTCCAGGTGTGCGCGTGACATCGCCCGGAAGTATCTCGCCGCGGAGGGATACTGCGGCGCTATGTCATGGGAGAACGTGCAGAAGACCAGCGACTTCATCGCGGCCTACAACCGGCGCGACTTCGGCGCAGCCGTTGAGTTCTTCGACCCCGATGTCGACTGGGTACTGCCCGCGCTCCAGCAGTCCGACTCGTGCAAGGGGCCGGCCGAGGTCATCCGCTTCTGGCAGACGCTGGACGAGACCTTCGAGGAGCTGCGTCTGCACCCGCAGGAGTTCATCGATGCCGGCGACCGGGTGGCGGTCCGGCTGCGCCACTCCGGCCGCGGCAAGGAGAGCGGCGTGGAGATGGACACCGAGCTGTACCACCAGGTCAGCACCTTTCGCGACGGGACGATGGTGCGCATCGAGTACTTCACTACGTGGGACGCCGCTCGCGACGCCGCCGGGGTCAGCCCGTAACCGTGGTGGAGGCCGTCCCTGCCTGGTGGCGCTCGGCGGTCGTGCTCCAGATCTACCCCCGGTCGTTCGCCGACACCACCGGCGACGGGGTGGGTGACCTGCCCGGGGTCACCGCTCGACTCGGCCACCTAACCGAGCTCGGCGTGGACGCCCTTTGGCTGTCGCCGTTCTATCGCTCCCCGATGGCCGACTTTGGCTACGACGTCAGCGACCACATGGACGTGGACCCGACCTTCGGAACGCTGGCGGATGCCGACGCCCTCATCGCGCGGGCCCACGCGGTCGGTCTGCGCGTGATCTTCGACTGGGTGCCCAATCACACCTCGGATCGTCATCCGTGGTTCCAGGCTTCGCGCTCGAGCACCAGCGATCCGCACCGTTCGTGGTACGTGTGGCGCGACCCGGCCCCAGACGGCGGTCCGCCCAATGACTGGACCTCGACCTTCTCACGCGACGGCGCAAGAGTCGCGTGGTCCCTCGACGAAGACAGTGGCCAGTACTGGCTGCACTCCTTCCTCCCCGAGCAGCCCGATCTCAACTGGGACGAGCCCGCGGTGGCGGAGGCCATGCACGGTGTGCTCAGGTTCTGGCTCGATCGCGGGGTCGACGGATTCCGGATGGACGTCGTGCACAAGATCGGAAAGGACCCCGACCTGGGCGACAACGAACCCGGCCGCCGCCACGACGAGGACTGGCCGACCGTGCACGGCCGGCTGCGCGCAATTCGGCGGGTGCTCGACTCATACGACGGCGACCGAGTGGGTGTCGGCGAGGTCTACGTGCTGGATCAGCGAGCGCTCGCGCGCTACGTCGCCGATGGCGACGGGCTGCACATGGTCCACAATTTCGTCTTCCTGAACCTTCCCTGGTCGGCGACCGCCTTCCGCGCCACCGTCGACGAGTTCGAGGAGCTGGCGGGCCGAAGGCGTGGCCGGCATGGTGCCTGGGCAACCACGACCATCCCCGGATCGCCACCCGCTATGGCCCTGAGCCCGCCCGAGTCGCGGCCATGCTCCTGCTGACCCTTCGCGGCACGCCCTTCCTATTTCAGGGCGACGAGCTCGGGCTGCATGATGTCCAGATTCCGCCCCACCGCATTGTCGACGTCGACGGGCGAGACCCGGTGCGTTCTCCGATTCCCTGGGACCCACCGTCGGCCGCGGGCCCAGGCGCCGGGTTCACCACGGGCGAACCGTGGCTTCCGATCACTCACGATGCCGAGCACCTGGCAGCGTCGGTCCAGGCCGAGGACCCCGGATCCATGCTCTCGCTGTACCGCTCATTGCTTGCGCTCAGGCGCCGCACCGGGGCGCTCACCGAGGGCGACTACCGCCCGCTCCACGCCGGCGACGACGTCTTCGCCTACCTGCGGGATGAGCGTGTGGCCGTCGCGTTGAACTTTGCGCCGGAGCCCCGCCGAGCAGCTGCCAGCGGCCACGGCAGGCTGTTGCTCTCGACGCGCCCGGCCGCGCAGCGGGGCGTGACGGTGGACCTGGCGACGCTGGAGCTTGCGCCGGACGAGGGCGTGATCGTGGAGCTCCGCTAGGGCGGCAGGCGCCGGCCCTGGCGCCGGACGCGGAACCACCTGAAGCCGTGGGCCTGGAGCTTGAGCTTCACGACTCCGTCCTTGATCGCGTGGACGTCGGCCGAGAATAGGTCGACGAGGGCGTCCGCGTCGTCAGCGCGCTCGATCAGGAGCGTCACCGACACGGCCTTGCCGCCGAGCTCGTGGGCTGCGACCACCGTGGAGCCGTCCCAATCGCAACGATGCGCCAGGACCGATGGCTTGCCGGCATCGAGCACCTCAAGCGTGCCGAATCCGATCTCGGGGCACTCCCGGCGCCTGCGGATGAGCCGCTCGAACCAGTTCAGAAGCGAGCCGTCGTCGGCCCGCTGGTGGCTCACGTTCACGGTCTCGGGGCCGAAGCGCTCGTCCTCGACGACCGGCCGGCACAGCGCCTCAGGGACATCGGCGGAGGAGAAGCCGGCGTGTTTCTCGTCCGACCACTGCATCGGCGAGCGCACGCTCAGGCGGCCCTCGATCGCGAGGTTCTCGCTCATGCCGATCTCCTCGCCGTAGAACAGCACCGGGGTGCCCGGCAGCGAGAACGCCAGGCTGTAGACCATCCGGATGGCCTGGGCATCGCCGTCGAGCATCGGCGGCAGCCGCCGGCGCAGCCCGCGGCCGAACAGCTGCAGCGACTCGTCAGGCCCGAACGCGGCGAACACCTCCTCGCGCTCGGAATCGGAGAGCTTGTCGAGCGTCAGCTCGTCGTGGTTGCGCACGAACCGCCCCCACTGGCAGTCGGGCGGGATCTCGGGCGCCTGCTCCAGCGCGGTCCTCAACGGCTCTGACTCGCCGCGGGCGAGGGCCAGGTACATGGCCTGCATCCCGATGAAGTCGAACAGCATGTGTAGCTCGTCGCCGTCCTCGTCCCCGAAGAACTTGCGTGCCTCGGCCGACTCGAGGTTCACCTCGCCGAGCAGCATGGCCTCGCCGTGACGACGCGCGATGAATGCGCGCAGGTCTCGCAGCAGCTCGTGCGGGTCCACCAGCGAACCCTCGGGCATGCCCATCGGCTCGAGCAGGAAGGGCACGGCATCGATGCGGAACCCGGACAGGCCCTGCTTGATCCAGAAGCCCATGACCTGCGCGATCTCGTCGAGCACTCTGGGGTTGGCCACGTTGAGGTCGGGCTGATGGGAGTAGAACCGGTGAAGGTAGAACTGGCCGGCCTGCTCGTCCCACGCCCAGTTGGAGTTCTCCTTGTCCGGGAACACCACATCGCCGGGCTTTTCCTCCGGCTTGTCGTCCGACCAGACGTAGAAGTCGCGGAACGGGGAGTCGCGGTCGGCACGCGCTGACTGGAACCAAGGATGTTGATCGGAGGTGTGGTTGACCACCAGGTCGGCGATCACCCGGATCCCGCGGTCACGCGCCGTCCGGACGAGTTCCACCAAGTCGCCGTGAGTGCCGAGGCGGGGATCGACACCGTAGAAGTCGGAGATGTCGTAGCCGTCGTCCAGGCGCGGCGAGGTGTAAAAGGGCATCAGCCACACGCATGAGACGCCGATCCCGCCGAGGTAGTCGAGTCGCTCGGTGAGCCCGCGCAGATCGCCACACCCGTCGCCGTCGCTGTCATAGAAGGTTTCGACGTCGAGGCAGTAGATGACCGCGTTCTTCCACCACAGGTCGCTCGTGGACTTGAGGCTCATCGGGCCAGACCGGGGAGCACGTGTTCGCCGAACGCGTCGATGAACTCGGTGAGGTCCTGACCGACGTGGTGCAGGTTGATCTCGTCGAAGCCCAGGGCCGCCAGATCCTGAAGCCATGCCGTGTGGCGGCTGAGGTCCGACGAGACGAGGACGGTCTCGCGCACCTGCTCGGCAGTGACGTCCTCGCCCAGGCGGTCGAACTCCTCGGCCAACTCGACGTCCCAGCAGGTCGGTGGCGGGAAGACATTGGTGCGCCACTGGTCGTGCGCGACTCGGAGCGCCTCCTCTTCGCTGGGCGCCCACGACAGATGGACCTGCAGGACCAGAGGCTTGCCGTGGCCGCCATTACCCCGGAACGCAGTGATCATCTCCTCGAGCCTGGCGCGAGGCTGGTTGACCGTGGCCAGGCCGTCTGCCCACTCGCCGGCCCAGCCCGCGGTGTCCACGCTGACCGCCGGCCCGATCAGCGGCGGTGGCTGCGCCGGCAAGGTGTGCAGCTTGGCTCGGTCGACCCGCACCAACCCGTCATGCGAGACGGTCTCGCCCGCAAACAGCCGGCGCATCACCTCGACGCACTCGCCCAGGCGGGCGTTGCGGATTGCCTTGTCAGGCCATGGGTCGCCGGTTATGTGCTCATTCGACGCCTCGCCGGTCCCCAGAGCGACCCACAGCCGGCCAGGGAACATCTCGCACAGCGTCGCCGCGGCCTGAGCCACGATCGCAGGGTGGTAGCGCTGGCCCGGCGCGTTGACCACCCCGAACCCCAGCGACGTGGCGCCCATGGCGGCGCCGAGCCAGGACCACGCGAACCCCGACTCGCCCTGGCGGTGGCTCCAGGGCGAGAAGTGGTCCGACGACATGATCGCCTGGAAGCCCGCCTCCTCGGCGTGCTTGGCGTGCTCGAGCAGCCGGCTGGGTGCGATCTGCTCGTGCGAGCAGTGAAGGCCGACGATGGGCACGCCCCCAGTCCTACCCGCTGGGTCGGTTTCCAGACACATATCGTGGCCCCCATGCCGGAGCCAGCGACCGTCCTCAGCGCCACCGCGCGCGGAGCCCTCCTGGCCACCACCGCGTTCGTGCTCGTGGGCTCGCTGGTGGCCGCGTCGGACAGCGTCGAGACCTACCCGCTGGCCGAGGGCCAGTTCCTGCGCTACCTGCTCGCCGCCGGCGTGCTGTTCGCGATAGCGCGCGGACGGCTGCCCCACCTCAGCGCCCGTGAGGCGATCGGCCTGGCCGCTCTGGCTGCCACCGGGCTCGTCCTGTTCAACGTCTTCGTAATCGAGGCCGTGCGGGAGACCGACCCGGCGACCGTCGGCGTGATCGTCGGGTGCGTGCCGGTGGTGCTGGCCTTCGCCGCCCCACTGCTCGCGCGGCGTGCGATCAGCGCGCGCGTGGTGGCCGCGGCGGCCGTGGTGGCCGTTGGCGCAGCGGGCGTGCAGTGGGCGGGAGGCGGCATCACGGTCGCGGGACTGCTGCTGGCCCTGGGTGCGCTTGGCTGCGAGGCCGCGTTCTCGCTGTTGGCCGCACCGCACCTCGCCCGGCTGGGGCCGCTGGCGGTGTCCACTTACGCCTGTCTGTTCGCGCTCCCGATCCTCGCCGCCTGGAGCGTCGCAGCGGGCGGGCCGGACGTTCCGATGCCCGAGCCGGAGGAGGCGGCGGCGCTGCTCTATTTGGCGGTGGCCGTCACGGCGGGAGGCTTTTTGTCCTGGTACTCGGCGGTGGCGATCCTCGACGTGGAGCGCGCCGGCCTGTTCTCCGGCGTCCTCCCGGTGAGCGCTCTGCTCTGCTCCGCGGCCATCGGCGCCGCGGCGGTCACGCCGGGGCGCCTGGCGGCGGTTGTGGTGGTCGCCGCCGGCATCACCATGGGGGTGCGCGCCACGCAGCCTGCGCGCGCATCCGTCCCCGCCGGAGGCTGACCGCTCATCCCACCGCCCGGGCCAGGTTCTCGAACGCCCTGCTCCAGCCGTCCTCGTGAGAGGCCACCGACTCCTGATCCCACAGGCCGCTGTGCGTGAAGCGCACGGTCGTGACACCGTCGGTCTCCGCGAAGTCGATCTCGATCAGCTGCCGCACCCGGTCCCTGTCGTCGTCCCAGGTCCACGTGAACGCCAGTCGCGCCGGGGGGTCGATCTCCGTGTACTCGCCGCCCCCGCCGTAGCGCACGTCCTCGTGGGGGTTGCGCATGACCACCCGCAGCTGGCCGCCCACCCGCAGGTCCACACGCGCCTCGGGTGTCTCCCAGTCGTGCCCGGCGTGCCACCAGCGCCGCATCACCTCCTCGCTGGTGAAGGCGTCGAACACGCGCTGCGCGGGGGCCGCGTAGGTCCGCTCCATCGTGAGCGTGTGACCGCCGTTCACGAGCCGGCCCTCCCTCGGCCCCGCAGGGCCCGCGACACGCGGGCCAGCAGCAGGCTCGCGGCGCCAGTAGCAGCCGGGAGGAGCTCCTCCAGCGGTAGGCCCGACACGTGGGCGATCATGCCGCACTCCCGTAGCTGTCGTGGTAGTTCCACCACTCATAGGTGGCAGTCTGCGGGTGGCCCTCGGGCGAGTCCTCCCACTCCTCCTGGCGCCCGAGCGCCGTGATGTCCAAGTAGCTCCAGGTGCTTCCCATCGCCTCGTCGCCGCGACCATCGATGAGGTAGGTGCGAAAGATCCGCTCCCCCTCCCGAATGAACGCGTTGTGCCCGTGCCACTGGTCGACTCCGAAGTCGGCGTCGAAGTCGTCGGTGATCGTGTACCAGGGGATGTGCTCCCATCCGTGACGCTCCTTCAGGCCGTGGATGTCGGCCTGGGGAGCGCGGGAGGCGAACGCGAGCGTGGTGTCCCTGGCGTTCAGGTGGGCCGGGTGCGCGACCTGATCGGCGACCATGGAGCAGCCGACGCATGCGCGCTCCGGGTACGAGCTGCCCGGCGCGAGGGTCGTCACGTCCGGGCCGTAGAACGCGCGGTAGATGACCAGTTGGCGGCGGCCCTCGAACAGGTCGTGCAGGCTCGCAGCGCCGTTGGGGCCCTCGAAGCGGTAGTCCTTCTCGACCTCCGTCCACGGCATCCGCCGGCGCTCGGCCGCCAGCGCATCCCCAGCGCGGGTGTGCTCCTTCTCCTTGACCAGCAGCTGCCGGCGAGCGGCCTCCCAGTCCTCCGGCGATACGACTTGCGGGGCGTTCACAGCGGATCCTCCTTGAGGTAGTCGTCCACGACATCGAGCAGGCGCTCCCAGCGGGCGCGCTGCACATCCATCCAGTCGGCCACCTCGCCCAGCGCCTGCGTCTCGAGCGACAGCCGGTGCGTCCGGCCGTCGATCACGCGCGCCACGACGCCCGACTCCTCGAGCACCTTTAGGTGCTTGGAGATCGCGGGCTTGGTCACGCCGAAGCCGCCGGTGGCGTCGCCGACCGTCGCCGGGCCCGCGGCCAGGCGCTCGACGATCCCGCGGCGGATCGGGTGGGAGAGGGCCTTGAACGGATCGTTAACCACAAAGTTAACTGTAGCATCCCTGATGTGACGGACGAGTCGGCCACACCCCGCTCGATTCAGCGCACCTACCTGCTGCTGATGTTCGGCAACACCCTCGCCGCCTCGTTCATCTGGGGCATCAACACGATCTTCCTGCTGGACGCTGGCCTGTCGAACCTCGAGGCGTTCGCGGCCAACGCCTTCTTCACCGCGGGGATGGTGGCCTTCGAGGTGCCCACGGGCATCGTGGCCGACACCATCGGCCGGCGCGTGTCCTACCTGCTCGGCACGGTCACGCTCAGCGTGTCGACCCTGCTGTACGTGCTGCTCTGGCAGGTGGAGGGGCCGTTCTGGTCGTGGGCCCTGGTCTCAGTGCTCCTGGGACTGGGCTTCACGTTCTTCTCGGGCGCGGTCGAGGCCTGGCTGGTGGACGCGCTCACGGCCACCGGCTTCGAGGGCGACATGGAGGAGGTGTTCGGCCGGGGGCAGGTCGTGGAGGGCACGGCCATGCTGTCCGGGTCTGTGGCGGGCGGGTTCATCGCCGCCCAGACGAGCCTCGGTGTGCCCTTCGTGTGCCGCGGCGTGGTCCTGGTGCTCATGTTCGCCGCGGCGTTCCGGCTGATGCACGACGTGGGCTTCACACCCGAGCGAGGCGGGCGCCCGCTGGCAGAGATGAAGAAGATCGCCTCGGCCTCCGTCGACTACGGCTGGCGCGTGCCGGCAGTCAAGTGGCTGATGCTCGAGGCGCTGTTCACCGGCGGCATCGGCATCTATGCCTTCTACGCGCTCCAGCCCTACCTGCTCGAGCTCTACGGCGATCCGGAGGCCTACCAGGTCGCCGGCCTGGTGGCGGCCATCATCGCCGGGTCCCAGATCGTCGGCGGCGTGGTGGCGCCGCGCGTGCGCGGGCTCTTCACGCGCCGCACCTCGCCGCTCATCCTCATGACCACCACCGGCGCGCTCGCCATCGGCGCGGCGGGGCTCATCGAGAGCTTCTGGGCGGTGATCGCGCTGATCGTGGTGTGGGGCCTGACCTTCTCGGCGACATTGCCCATTCGCCAGGCATACCTGAACGGGATGATCCCCTCCCGGCAGCGGGCCACGATCCTCTCCTTCGACACCCTGATGAGCTCGGCCGGAGGGGTCGCCACCCAGCCCGCGCTGGGCCGAGCCGCCGACGCGTACGGGTACGCGCCCACCTACGTAGCGAGCTCGGCGATCATGCTGCTCGGGCTGCCCTTCCTGGCTCTCTCGCGGCGGCAGGACCATCCGGCCGACACCCAGGCCGCGGCGGAGGCGCAACCGGCTTAGCGTTGCCCAGATGAACCGCCTGCACCACTGGTACTGCAACCGCCACGCCTGGAAGGAGCACGTGCGCACGGAGCTCGTGCCCTTCGCGCTGGACGGTCAGGACCTCGGCCACGACGTGCTCGAGATCGGGCCGGGCTTCGGTCCGGCAACGGAGGCTCTGGCCGCGCGCGGAGGGCGACTGACTGCCCTCGAGCTGGACCCGGCGCTCGCGGGTGCGCTGCGAGAGCGCCTGGGTGACCGCGCGCAGATCGTGGAGGGCGATGGTGCCGCCATGCCTTTCGAGGACGAGTCGTTCAGCGGCGCGGCCTGCTTCACGATGCTGCACCACGTTCCCTCCGAGAAAGCTCAGGACCGGCTGTTCGCCGAGGTGTGCCGGGTCCTCAGGCCCGGTGGCACGTTCGTCGGCAGCGACAGCACCGGTCGCGGCATCGGGTTCGCCCTGCTCCACGTGGGCGACACGAAGGTGCTGCTGGACCCGGGCACCCTGCCCCGCCGGCTCGAGGCCGCGGGATTTGACGAAGTCGCCGTCGAGGCCCGCAGGGACGAGCTGCGCTTCGCAGCGCGACGGCCCCCTGATCGCGGCTAGCTGCCCGCCGGCGACTCGTAGGCCGCGAGGTAGAGGACCCCGCCGATCATCACGACGAACGCCGCCAGCGCGAGCAGCAGCGAGCTCGTGGTGGCGTGAATCGTCTCGTCGAAGGCCAGTGTGCCGAGCAGGAGGCTTGCGACCGGATCCAGCGCCATCTGAGTGGCTACCGCCGGGGCCAGGACCCCGGCCGCGAGAGAGCTCTGGCTGAGCGCCATTCCCGCGTAGCCCACCACCAGGAGCATGTACACGTGCCAGTCCGTGACCACCGTGAGCACGCCTTCGTCGAGCTGCTCGACAGTGGCCTTGGTCAACGCGGCGGTCAGCCCGAACAGGATCCCCGCACCGCTGCCCAGCAGCGCGGCCCGGCGCGGCGCAGATCTCCCGGCGGCCGCCCCCACCAGCGCGGCGCACAGGCCGGCGGTCACGGCAAACGAGGCAATCCACGCCCCCGTGGTTGCGTCCTCGCGGCCCCCGGTCGGGTCAGCCGCCACCAGGAACGCCCCGAGGCCGGCCGCCACGGCCAGCGCCGCGAGCACCTGGGGGCGGCTCACCCGTCGGCCCCCTAGCTTGGCGCCGAGGGGGAGGGCGAACACCACGCTGGTGGACAGCAGCGGCTGAACCGTGACGATTCGTCCCATCCCCAGGGCAGCCGCCTGGGCGGCGAAGCCGAGCGCGTCCGCCGCCACGCCGGCCAGCCAGCGCGGGCGGCGGGCCAGCCGGATCAGAAAGCCGACGCTGCTCGCCTCATCCTCTGACGCTTCAGACGCAACCTGGCCCTGGAGGACCGCCCCGAGCGCGAAGAGGAGGGCCGCCCCGAGGGCGAGGGCGACCTCCATCGGCATCGGCCCAGTCAGTCCTCGGCCGCAGGGTGGCCGCCGCTGAGCGCCTGCTCGCGCGCCTGGCGATCGACCGCGCCCCAGTCGGGGCGTCCGCCGTCGGCATCCGTGAAGCCATAGTGGTGCATGAGGTCCCAGGAGCCGAGGGACTGACCGGCGAAGCGGGCGCGTTCCGGGTCCGCCGCGAGCGCGGCCACGCCCCGGCCGAGCAGATGCGGGGTCTCGGAGTGCTCGAAGTAGGGCACGCGCTCGGCGGCCTCCCGCCATGTTTCCTCGGTGACCCCGTAGATCTCGAGCATCATCTCCGAGCGCAGGTAGCCGGGCGTGACGCTCAAGGCGGTCACGCCGTGCGGCGCCAGCTCCCAGGCCAGCGCCTCGCCCAGCCGCACCACGCTCGCCTTCACGTGGTCGTAGGGCAGGTTCGTCCGGTAGGGCGCGTCGCCCTTGCCGTCGCCCACCTCTAGAACCAGGCCGCCATCACTCTCGAGCACCAGGGGGATGGCGAAGTGGCTGGTGATGATGTGCGTCTCGATCCCGTTTCGCACGACGGTCAGCATCGGGTCGAGCGGGTGCTCCCAGACCGGCTTGCCCCAGCTGACCAGGTGGTCGCCGCCCCACACGTCGTTCACCAGCACGTCGAGGCGGCCGTGCTCGGCACGGATCCGATCCGTGAGCGCCTCGACGTCGGCGGAGACGGCGTGGTCGCAGCGCACCGCGATCCCCTCGCCGCCGGCCGCCGTAACGCGCTCCGCCGTTTCCTCGATGGTCTCGGGCCGGTCCATCACCGAGCGGCCGGCGCGAGTGCTGCGGCCGCTCCCGTAAACCGTGGCCCCGAGCGCTCCGAGCTCGATGGCGATGGCGCGGCCACAGCCGCGCGTGGCGCCGGCCACCAGGGCCACGCGGCCGGCGAGCGGTTGGTCGGAGGCCATCATCCACTGGATATTGCACGGGCACGGCATGGAGGGCACCGCCGGGCCGTCCAACGATCAGGTGCGCTTCGAGGGGAGTGGGTAAGCAGTCACTGACGGCAACCGAGACCAGGAGGTCGAAAATGCCTACCGCGACGCGGCTGGGACAGACGGGCTTACAGGGCTGGCGCGAGAAGGTGGCGGACGGGATAGCCGAACCGGTGGCCCAGCGCGCACCGGTGGAGGCCGAGCACGTGCGCGCCGCACTCGGAGCTCTCTTCTTCGTCCTTTCGGTGCTTTACGTCATCAAGACCGTAAGCGCAGCGACGCGAGAGGCACGAGCGGGGCGATGACGAGGAACGCAGATTTCAACGCCGAGGAGTCGTGACGGTCAGGTTGGGTCACCGGTCCTCAGCCGTTTGAACGGCAGCAGCCTCTCCGTACCCGTTAGCTCAAAGACACGCTGAACCTGACCTCTGCCGCGCACCAGGCTCAGCCGGTTCGAGTCGGCCTGAGAACGAGCATGCGCCTTCAGAATCAGGTGGAGGCCGGAGGTGTCCATGAACTCCAGTGGGCTCAGGTCGACCACGACCTCCCGGGCGGTCGTGGCCTCCGCGGCTCGGATCGCCCGATCGAGCAGCTCGGCGGTCGATCGGTCCAGCTGGCCCTTGGCCGCGACCGTACAGCGGTGGTCGCGCTCGCTCACTCGAACCTCTAGGAGCCCCCTGCGCGCGATTCTCCCTGTCCCCGGCCCCTGTTCAGGTTCCCTAAGCACGATGATTCGCGTTGCGCCGCGTCTCTGCCAGTGCCTCCGCGCCCTCGTTGATGCACCGGACGGCGGCGGCCAGACCGCCCCGGGCGGCGCCCGGCCGCGGCGGGCGAATGAGCGCTGGCGAGTAACGCGGTGCGGGGGGCGGGACCGTGACGTCGGGCGGCGACGTGACGTCGGCCGGGACGACCACGACGGTCGCCTCGAGCGTCAAGAGCCGGATGCCCAGGAGGCGCGCCAGGATCGAAGCTTCGATGAGAGCTCCGTCAGATGGGCGCCTCCTGGGGTCGGGCGCTGCCGTCAGTGCGACAGGTTCAGTCTTCCTTGCGGCCTGGAGGGTGACGCGCGCTGAACGCTTCGAGCCTCCTGGATGCGCGGTCCGCGGCCTCGACGATCTGCGCGTAACGCTCACGCCCAGCCCTGGCCCCGAGGATGTACCCGGTCGCGAACAGCGCGACCCTTGCGATCTTCACGAATCGTCCCTCGCCCCCTCGTCACGGCGCCTGCGTGCGGAGATGCCGGCGCTGCCCGCCGTGAGGCCGGCCAGGCTGCCGGCGATGAGGCCCGCCTTGAGCGGCTTGCCGCTGAAGGCGGCCTTCACAGCCTTGCCGGGGCTGACGCCCGGCACTGCGGATTTGATCCCGCCGCGCATATCGAGCGAGTCGCCGGCAGCTCCAAGCGCTCGCTGCAGCCTGCTCTTTCTCTTCGGCAGTTGCATTCTCAATCTCCTCCGTTCAGCGCTTGGTACGGGACGCCTTCGCGATCGCGTCGACGAGCTCGGTCTTGGTCATGTTCGTCCGTCCTTCGACCCCGATCGCCGCCGCGAGCTCGATCAGCTCGGGCTTGTTGTAGGAGCTCAGGTCACCGTTGGTGCCGTCGCGATGAAGCTCACGAGCGGTGCGCTTGGCGGTCGCCGCCGACTGGTCGCGGATCTGCTCGGCGGCCGCGACCTGCGCGTCGACGTCGCTCGCCTGCTGCTCCGCGTCGTCGGCGAGTTGCCGGGCCTGTTGATGCGCCTCCTCGGCAGCGGCCCGCGCCGCCTCGGCGGCCTCTTCCGCGAGGCGCCTGGCCTGCGCCAGTTGCTCGGTCGCATCCTCGACCAGCTCCTCGGCATGCTGCTGGCACGCCTCGGCGTCACCCTGCGCCTCCTCGACCTCCTCATCGACCTCGGCTTGGACCTCTCGCCTCTGCTCTTCGGCGTCCGACTCCGCGGCCCGGCGTTCGCGATCGATGGCCTCCTCGGCGGCCTTCTCAGCCTGTGCGATGCGCTGCTGGACCTGACGCTTGGTCTCGCGGTCCACCTCCTTCACGCGGGCGCGACCGGCCTCGCTCACCTGCCGGGCGTGGTCGGAGCGGTCCTTGGACTCCTGGGCGGCCTCCAGGGCGCGCTCCTCTGCCTCGCGAGCGCGCTCGGCGGCATCGCTTGCGCGCTTCATGCGGATCTCCACCGAATCGCCGCCGCCGGGAGCTTTATCTACCACGGCTGCGCTGAAGCGTCGCCGCCGATCGCGAGCGCCCGCCACGGCGGAGTCGGCTGCGGTTCCCACATCGTCCGCGGAGTGGAGGGCCCGCGACAGCAGCCAGGCAGCATTGGAGGGCATCTCCCTCAGGCCCGTCCGTGTTCGCTCAGACAACGACATCATTTCCCCTCGGGACGTAGGACAGCAGAGAATCTAGATGAGACAATAGCATCTCGTCGAGAGAACGCTTTAGACTGGTCGCGAGACGTCCGTGTCCGAACCCGCACCCGAGACAAGCACTGCAGCAGCGCGTGGCCGCGACCATCCTGGACGGCGCGGCGCGGATCCTCGTGGTGCCGGGAGAGCAGGCGAGCATGAACGACGTAGCGGCCGCGGCTGGAGTTGCGAGGGCCACCGTCTACCGCTATTTCCCCAACCGCCAAGCCCTGCTCGACGAGCTGGCGGAGGCTGCGGTTGCGGACGCCGAGACAGGCCTCGCGGCGGCCAGGATCGACGAGGTGGATCCAGCGGAAGGCATCGCGCGCGCGGTGCGCGCCTTGGTCGACGTGGGCGACGCCTTCGTGCTGTTGGCGCGCGAGCGAGTGCGGTCGGATCCGGGACGCTACGAGCGCAGCATCATCCAGCCCCTGCGCCGGCTTTTCGAGCGTGGTCAAGCCGCCGGGGACATTCGCCAGGACGTCCCAAGCGCTCGCCTGACCGAGTCGCTGACCGGCTTGATCGTGGGCGTGCTCACGTCCGCCCAGCCGCTTGGCAAAGAAGACACGGTTGCCACCGTCACCGGCCTGTTGCTCGACGGAGCCCGTTCTCGCGGTCCGCGAGGTGTATGAGCGAAGCTTGCCCGTGCGCCACGCATTCAACCCCACACCAGAGGAGCAGGAGATGGACCAAGAGCCCGACCGACCGGCTCGCGACGAGGAACCGGACCAGACAACAGACGACCAGCCGGCCGAGCGCACCGAAGACCCCAGCCCGCTCCTCCAGGAGCTGGTGGCCTACCTGCGCGACAGCCGCACCGAGCTCCGCGAGGAGTGGGCCCGGCGCATCAGCGAGGCGGAGCTGCTGGGCGTGATGTCGGACGAGGAGATCTTCTCGGAGGCCACCGAGGTCTTCGACAACTACGTGGATGCGCTGGAGACCGGCAGCATCGAGACCCTGCAGACCTACGCCCGCGAGCTGTCGGAGCGAATCATCCCGCGGGGGGTCGAGACCCACGAGGTGCTCGGGATCGTGCTCCTGCTGCGGGACGTGCTGGCGCGATCGCTGTTCGCGAAGTACCAGGACGACCTGGAACTTCTGAATCGCATCCTGGACGAGTACGAGCCCGCCGCCAACCGGATCGCGGTGACCGTGGGGGTGAGCTTCGTCGAGGAGCGCGAACGAGTCATCCACGAGCAGCAGGAGGCCATGCGGGAGCTCTCCACACCGGTCCTTCAACTGCGCGAGCGACTGCTCATCCTGCCGATCATCGGCGTCCTCGACTCCGAGCGTGCCCGCCAGCTCACCGAGCAGCTCCTCGCGGCGATTCGGGAGAACCGCGCCAAGGTCGTGGTAATTGACATCACGGGTGTCGCCACGATCGATCGCACGGTTGCCAACCACCTCGTCCAGACGGTCGAGGCCTCGCGGCTCATGGGTGCGAGCACGATCCTCACCGGCCTGTCGTCGGAGATCGCCCAGACGCTCGTCGATCTGGACGTCGACCTCGGGATGATGAGAACGGTGGGAGACCTGCAGGGCGGGCTCGAGGAGGCTGAGCGCGTGGCCGGCTACCGAGAGGAAGCAGACGCAGGCCACGCCACCGCCGACTTCGAGACGTAGGTAACCGCGCGTATGTCCGTGGCGATCCTGCGCCAGGGCGCATACCTCATCGCCTCGATCCAGTCGGACCTGTCCGACACCGAGGTCATCGAGCTCCGCCACGAGCTGGCGGAGCTGGTGGGGAGCGTCCGCGCCACAGGGATCGTGATCGACGTCGGGGCCCTGGACGTAATTGACTCCTTCGTTGCGCGGTCGTTGCGCTCGATCGTCCTCACGGCCAGGCTGCGGGGCGCGGAAACCGTGATCGTCGGCATCCAGCCGGATGTGGCGATCGCGATGGTGCAGTTCCGCTTGAACCTGCAGCCGTTGCGCGTGGCCCTAGACCTGGACGCCGCGAAGGCTCTGCTCGACCGCTTGACTCAGGGGGACGCAGAGGATGGAGGATGAGGTGCGCGTCTCCATCGACGCCGACGCAGATCTGGTGACCGCACGCGCCGAGGCTCGCGCAATGGCCGAACGGCTCGGCTTCCCCCGCCCCGATCCCACCCTGATCGCCACCGCCATCTCGGAGATTGCACGCAACATCGTGGTGCACGTAGGCCGGGGGGAGATCGTCCTCAGGCCGATTCAGGAGGCTGATCGCTACGGCCTGGAGGTGATCGCCACCGACGACGGGGTGGGCATTCGGGACGTTGAGGCGGCACTTCGCGACGATTACAGCGGACGAGGCGGCCTCGGGCTTGGGCTGCCCGGCGCGCGTCGCCTCATGGACGACTTCGAGCTCGCGTCCGATGCCGATACCGGCACGACCGTGACGATGAGGAAGTGGAGGTTTCGCGACGAGCTCGCGCGCCTACGCGAGGAGCGCCGCCAGCGTGCCTGAGCGCGCGGCGCGAGAACCGGTCGAATGGGCCAGCGCCACCCGGCGCCGGCCCGGCGAAGTTGCGAACGGGGACCTGGCTGTCGTCGCCCACTTGCCCGAGGGGGCCCTCTTCGCGGCGATCGACGGCCTCGGGCACGGGGCCGAGGCGGCCCGTGCCGCCCGCAAGGCCGGCGAGGCCGTGCGTGAGAGCCCGAGCCCGGACCTCGTCCTGATGGCCGAGCGCTGTCACCGCGCCCTGCGGAACACACGCGGGGCGGCCCTCAGTCTGGCCTTGGTCTCCCCGGTCCAGAGCGCGCTGAGCTGGCTCGGGGTCGGAAGCGTGGAGGGTCGGGTGGTCAGCGGCGACCCGTCGGCCACCCGCTTGAAGGGCTCTCTGGCGCTGGGGAATGGCGTTCCCGGCCATCAACTGCCAAGCGTCCGAACGGCAACGGTCGACGTCCTGCCCGGCGACGTCCTCGTCCTGGCCACCGACGGGATCGAGGCTCGCTTCGGGGACTCACTCGACATCTCAGGCTCGACCCAAGCCATCAGCGATCGCATCCTCGCGGACCACGGAAAGCTCTCCGACGACGCGCTTGTCGTGGTGGTCCGCTATCTCGGCCTCCGCCCGTGATTGCCGGCGGCGGCAGCGGGCCGGTTCCCTTCCGGGCAGCCTACGCGTCAGCTCTGCGGCAGTTCCTGCGCGACCGGAACGAGGACTCGCTGAGAACCGCTTACGAGCTCGGCCGCGACGCGGTGGGCCAACAGCTCAGCGTGCTGGACCTGGCCGTCGCGTACCAGGAGGCCCTACTTTCATCGCTGGCCGGGGTCTCGGGCTCGAACGACGCCCAAGACGTGACCCGCGCCGCCGGCGACTTCTTTCTCGAGAGCCTGTCGTCGTTCGAGATGGTCCAGCGTGGATTCGGGGAAGCCCGGGAGGCGGCGCGGCACGAACGGCGTCAGACCGAGATGTCGCGTCAACTATCGGCCTTCCTGACCGATGCCTCGCTCACCCTCGGCGCCTCCGACTCCCTCGAAGAGGTGCTGCGGCTGGTTGCCGAACAGGCACGGGAGCTCGTGGGAGCTCGGTGCTGCGTGGCAACAGTGGCCGCTGAAGGCCAGCCTCGGGCCGCAGAAGCAACTTCCTACTCCGACGACGATCCGCAATGGGCTGCCCGCCTGCAGTGGCTGGACTTGTCCGGGATCTACGGAATCGTTCGCCAGCTGCGGGGCTCGGCGAGGATCGCGGGCAAGGATCTCGATGACCTGGCTCCATTCACCTCCGTCGTGGGCGACCATCCGCTTGAGGGCTGGCTCGCCGCATCCCTGACCGGCCTCGACGGTAAGCAGCTAGGCGCAATCCAGCTCTTCGACAAGGAGAACGGAGCCTTCACCGCAGACGACGAGGCGGCCCTCGTCCACCTCGCGCAGACGGCGTCGGCGGCCATCGAGCGAGTGCGCCTCTACCAGGAGCGAAGCTAGTCGAGCACGCCCAGCACGACCAGCAGCACGAGTGTGCCGATGACGGAGACCAGAATCGAGCCGCCACATCCAAGCCGGTTAGAGAAGAAGACCATCATCTGAGGTCGCCGGTTACCCGCGCCACTCGCCCGAAAACGCCCCGTCGATACCGTCAGGGCGTGCGGATCGCGACCTGGAACGTGAACTCGGTCAAGCAGCGCTTGCCGCGGCTGCTGCCGTGGCTGGACGAGCGCCGGCCCGACGTGGTCTGCCTGCAGGAGACCAAGCTCACGGACGACGCATTCACCGATCTGCTTGGCAAGGAGCTCGACGACCGCGGCTACTCGGTGGCGGTTCACGGCGAGCCGTCATGGAATGGCGTGGCCATCCTTTCGCGCGTGGGGCTGGACGACGCCAGCGCGGGAGTGGCCGGGGCGCCGGGGTTCCCCCATCCCGAGGCGCGCGCGGTCTCTGCCACGTGCAGCGGCATCCGGGTGGTCTCGGTCTACGTGCCCAACGGGCGGGAGCCGGACTCGGAGCACTACCGGTACAAGCTCGACTGGCTCTCGTCGCTGCGCGAGATGGTCGCGGCCGACCCGGGGGCGACGGTCGTGTGCGGCGACATGAACATCGCTCCCACCGACGACGACGTGTTCGACCCGGACGCCTACGCCGGCCAGACCCACGTGACACCGCCGGAGCGGGCAGCACTGGCGGAGCTTCAGGCGGTCGGCCTGCGCGACGTGGTCCGGGATCGCTGGCCCGGCAAGCGAGTGTTCTCCTATTGGGACTACCGCGCCGGGATGTTCCACCAGGACCTGGGCATGCGGATCGACCTGGTCCTGGCCGGCGGGCCGGTGGCCGATCGCGTGCGCGCCGCGTGGGTGGATCGCCAGGCGCGCAAGGGCAAGGGCCCCAGCGATCACGCGCCGGTGATCGTCGACCTGGACGAGGCGCCGGACGGGGACATCGGGCCAGTGGTGCCACCGCCGTCCAATCCGGTGATCAAGCGCGGCGCCAAGAAGCTCCCCCAGTCGCCGTAGCGGCCCGAGAGGTCCTCACCGCGGGCGGTCGCGGTCGCGTGAGGGCTGCACGCGCTTGGGCTCGCCCGGCATCTTCGGATAGTCGGGCGGGTAGGGCATGTCGCCCTCCCCCTCGGCCTCGTCGCTCTCGTACATGTCCAGCAGCGGCTGTAGCGAGTGGGCGGCGTCGTCGATGGCGGCGTGGGGATCGCCCGCCTCGGCGAAGCGCGCCGGCATGGTGGCGACCGTGAAGTCCTCCGGCGCCACCTCTGCGAGCTCGTCCCACGCGACCGGCGCGGAGACCGGCGCGCCCGCCTTTGGACGCACGCTGTAGGCGGAGGCGATGGTCCGATCGCGCGCGTTCTGGTTGTAATCGACGAAGATGCGTTCGCCGCGCTCCTCCTTCCACCACTTCGTCGTGACCTCACCGGGGAGCCGTCGGCCGAGCTCGCGCCCAAAGGCGATCGCGGCGTGGCGCACGTCCGTGAAGGTCCAGCGCGGCTCGATCCGGACATAGATATGGACGCCCCGGCCTCCCGAAGTCTTTGGGAAGCCGGTGTAGCCGAGCTCGTCCAAGAGCACACGTGCCTCGGCCGCGACGCGCACGGCGTCGGCGAAGTCCGTTCCCGGCTGCGGGTCCAGGTCCAGGCGCAGCTCGTCGGGATGATCGACGTCATGTTCGCGAACCGGCCACGGATGAAACGTGATCGTGCCCATCTGGGCCGCCCACCCCACCACGGCCACCTCGGTGGGACAGATCTCGTCCGCGTGGCGCCCCGACGGGAACTCGATTCGCGCGGTCTGCACGTACTCAGGGGCACCGCGCGGTACGCGCTTCTGAAAGAAGGCGTCGCCGCCGCCCTTCTCGCGCGTGGAGACCACGATGCCCGGGTGCACCCCCTTCGGCCAGCGCTCGAGCGTGGTCGGCCGCCGGCCCAGCGCGCGCATGATGCCATCGCCCACCGCGAGGTAGTAGTTCACCACGTCAAGCTTCGTGACCGCGGCCGAGCGCTCGGTGGCCGGGAAGATCACGCGATCAGGATTGGACACGCGCAGGTCGCGCCCGCCGGCGTCCACCGTCGTGGCCTCCGATTTCGCCATGCCGAACCTCTACGGCGCGGTCAGTCCCGAGGCGCGTAGCGGTGGTGAAGCATCAGGTCGTTGCCGTCGGGGTCGGTGAAGAACGCCATGTGACAGACGCCCGTGTCCAGGACGTCGCCCATGAACTCGATGCCCTTGGCCTCCAGCTCCGCCCGCGCCGCCGCGACGTCGTCCACGTGCAGGGCCAGATGACCATTCTTCTGCGGCGCGAACTCCATGCCGAAGCTCGCCGGCTCCCAGATCCCGAGGCAGGTCTCTCCGGCCCACACCTCCGACTGCGCCTTGTCGTCCGGCCGCAGTCCAAGCGTGTCGACGTAGAACGTCCGCGAGCGCGCGGCGTCCTGGGACGGGATGCCTACGAAGTCAAGCCCCTGGATCATGGGTCGTCTCCTTGCGAGGTTGGGTGCGGCCAGGATGATCTCAGGCACAGCGAGATTCATCGCTTCGCCTGCCACAGCGCGATGTCACCGGCCGCCGGGGCACCGACGATGCTGCGCCAGCCGGCCGGTCCCTCCCGGGGCTCGAGCCGGATCGAGGCGCCCAGCTCCTCCGCGAGCCTGGTCGTGGCGTGGATGGCGGGGACCTCGACATAGGGAAGCCAGAGTGGTTCGCGGGCGTCGTCTTCGACCACACCTCCGCCGATCTGGCCGAGACCGATGGACAGATACGAGGCAGAGCCGACGTGCACGGTTTCGGCCCGCCAGTGGAACAACTGCGTGTAGAAGGAGCAGGCCCGCGCGAGGTTCGGGGTGCGAAGCTCCAGGTGGACGAGCGGGTTCTCGGCCGAGCCGCGCTTCCCCATACTCGTTAGACGGACCCTGGAGCCCGCGACTAATCGGTGAAGCGATGAATCTCGAGGCGTCTGGCGAGTCAAACCCTGGATGACCGAATTGGCTACACGGCAGCAGGAGCAGCGCTTCTACGAGCTGATCGAGCCCCACCGCGCCGCGATGCACGCGCACTGCTACCGGATGCTCGGCTCGGTGCACGACGCAGACGACGCGCTCCAGGAGGCATTCGTCCGCGCCTGGCGCGGCCTCCCTCATTTCGAGGGCAGGAGCGCTCCGCGATCCTGGCTGTACCGGATAGTCACCAACGCGTGCCTCGACCTGCTGGCCCGCCGCCCCAAGCGCGTGCTCCCGATCGACTACGGGCCTCCGTCGGACCCGACCGAGGCGGGCACACGACTCGACGGGTCAACGTGGATCGAGCCCTATCCCGACGCCCAGCACCTGGAGCGCGAGGGCCCCAGGGCTCCGGACGCTCGCTACGAGGAGCGAGAGGCCATCGAGCTGTCGTTCGTGGCCGCCCTCCAGTACCTCCCGCCCAAGCAGCGCTGCGCCCTGATCCTGCGGGACGTGCTCGGCTTCACGGCGCGAGAGTCCGCCGCCGCGCTGGACACCACGACCGCATCGATCAACAGCGCGCTTCAGCGCGCCCGCCAGACCGTCGAGCAGCGGCTACCCGAGCGCTCCCAGCAGGCAACGGTGCGCCTGCTCGGGGATTCCCAGGTCCGGGAGGTAGTCGACAGGTTCGTCAACGCCTTCGAGACGGGAGACGTGGACACCATCCTCGGACTGCTGGCCGAGGACGCGACCTTCGACATGCCTCCCTATGAACGCTGGTGCCGCGGGCGCGAGGCCATCGCGAAGTCCTGGCTGATGCCCGGCGGCCCACCTCCCCGCCTCAGGTACGTCAAGACCAGCGCGAATGCCCAGCCCGCGGTGGCGACGTACCTGATCGACGCGGAGAAGCGCTTCTACACCCCCATCGCGCTCGACGTGCTGACGCTCGGCACGCACGGGATCTCAGGCGTCACCGCGTTCCGCACGCCCGAGATCTTCAGAGCGCTTCGGCCTGCCCGACCGGCTGGCCGCAGATGGAACCCGATGACCAGCCCAGGAGGCCTCCCATGCGCAGGATCAAGTCGAACTTCGTCATGTCCCTCGACGGCGTCGTGGAGTCGCCCGACAAGTGGCACTTTCCGTACTTCGATGACGAGATGGGCGCCGCGGTCGGCGCCGGCTCCGCCACCACGGACGCCTTCCTCATGGGCCGCGTGCTCTATGACGAGTGGGCGGCGTACTGGCCCGAGCATGTGGACCACCCTTCGGCGACGTGATCAACCAGTGGCAGAACACGGAGATCATCAGTGGCGACGCGGCTCAGAAGCTGGCCTCAAGGCTCGGGACGGCGGCGACATCACCATGTCCGGCAGCGCCACCACCGTGCGCTGGCTGCTCCGCGAGGGCCTCCTCGACGAGCTCAACCTGCTGGTGCACCCGATCGCGGTCGGCGACGGCCTGGCTCGCCTGTTTCCGCCGGACGAGCCGACCACGCCCCTCGAGCTCGTTAGCTCGGAGACCTTCAAGAGCGGCGTGCTGAACCTGAGCAACGTCCCGGCTAAGGACTGACGGCGGGACCTGGCCGGCCGCCGGGGGCGTCCCGGAGACACGGCTTCGTCACACTCCGCGGGTCGGCGCTGAGTCCCCGTCCGGCAGCCAGGGCCGTCACGGACATCGCACCCGCTCTCGACATCCAGGTCGACTCGGCGTCGCCCGAGGAGCTCCCCAGCGAGTTTCAGCCGCGGGCGCTGCGCCGCCGCGCGCTCCAGGCGCTGGCAGCGCTCGGGGCCCTGGTCGCCGTCTTCGTGCTCGCGCCCGGGCTCGGGCAGGTCAGGGACAGCCTGGCCGGCGCGAGCCCTGGGTGGCTGGTCCTGGCGACGCTGCTCGAGGGCCTCTCGTTCGCGTCGTACGTGGTCATGTTCGGGCCGATCTTCTGCACCGGCCTGACTTGGCGGCGCAGCTGGCAGATCGGCGGCTCGGAGCTGGCCATGGGCTCGCTGGTGCCGGCCAGCGGCGCCGGCGGGCTGGCGCTCGGTGCGTGGGTGCTCCACCGCGGCGGCATGGATACCGCCCGGATCGCGCGTCGCTCGGTGGCCTTCTTCCTGATCAAGAGCTCGGTGAACTTCCTGGCCGTCGCCGTGCTCGGGACGGCCCTGGCACTCGGCCTGTTCGGGCCCGAGCTCTCGCTGTGGCTCACCGCCTTCCCAGCAGCCATGGCGGTGCTGGCGCTCGGCGCCGTGGTGGCCATCCCTCGCCTGGGCCCGGGCCGCGCCCCCGGCCCGGAGGCCTCGCGGCTGCGCCGCGCCGTGAGCGCAGCGCGGGTGGCAGTCATCGACGGGACCGCGCGAGGCGTTGCAGATCGTGCGCTCGGGGAATCGCCGCGTGCTGGCGGGGTCGGTGGGCTACTGGGCCTTCGACAACGCCGTGCTGTGGGCGACCTTCCAAGCCTTCGGCCTATCGCCGCCGCTGACCATCATCCTGATGGGCTATCTGATCGGCCAGCTGGGCGGGCTGCTGCCGATCCCTGGCGGGATAGGCGGCATCGACGGCGGTCTGATCGGGACGCTGATCGTCTACGGCACGCCGGCGGCGGGCACGGCAGCGGCGGTGCTCGGCTACCGGGTGATCCTCTTCTGGCTGCCGCTGGTCGTCGGCGGGATCGCGTTCGCCGCGCTGCGCCGGGACATGCCGGGAGGCTACGAGCTCGCTTCGTGCGCGCCGGCGGTTGCCGCGCAGTCCGCTTGAAGCCGCCCTGGGCTCAGTCCACCAGCCCGGGAATGGCCGCGAGCGCCTTCTCGGCGTTGAGCCGGCCGTCGTAGGCCACCTTCCCGTTGAAGGCGGGCGGCTTGTCCACCTTGTGCCGGATCGCGTAGCGGAGGTCGCTGTAGGTGGCGTCGGACTCCTGCTTGCGCAGGATCGCTGCCACGCCGGCAACGTAGGGCGCGGCCATTGACGTGCCGGACAGGTACTTGTACCCGCCGTTCAGGTAGGTCGAGTAGATGTTGCTCCCCGGGGCGCGCCGACGTCCACAGTCGGTGGCGCCGTAGTTGGAGAACGAGGCCAGCGTGTCGGTGGACGTGGACGCGGCCACGGCGAGGATGTTCGAGTCGCCGAAGGAGGCCGGATATTCCGGGTCCTTGTCGATGTTCTGGCTGTCGTTGCCCGCGGCCACCACCAGCAGCGCACCCTTGTCCTGCGCGTAGTTGACCGCGTCCTTCAGGGACGACGACTTAGCAGCTCGAGCCGAACGAGCAGTTGATGATCTTGAACCCCTTCTTGGCCGCGTACTCGAGGCCCTCGATGGCGTCGGACGTGGAGCCCTTGCCCTTGGAGTTCATGAACTTGATCGGCACGACCTTGGTCGACCAGCAGACGCCGGCGACCCCCTGGGTGTTGTTGCCGCGCGCCGCCTACGATGCCGGCCACGTGGCTGCCGTGACCGTTGTCGTCCTCGCCTGAGCCCTTGCCCTTGATCGCGTTGTAGCCGTACGTGTCGTCCACGTAGCCGTTCTTGTCGTCGTCCTTGCCGTTGTTGGGCTTGTCCTCGCTCTTGAAGACGTTGTCCTTGAGGTCGGGATGGTCGGTGTCGACCCCGGTGTCGAGGATTGCGACCTTCGCGCACGAGGTGCGCGTGCCCCAGGCCGTGGGCGCGTCGATGTCGTGGTCCTCGCTGCCGTCCACGACCGCCCAGTCGCGCGTGTAGTAGGGGTCGTTGGGCGTCTTGACCGCGGAGGAGAACTGAAAGTAGTCCGGCTCCGCGTACGTCACGTCCCGATGGGCTCGCAGGCGGCGAAGCAGGACCTTGGTGCGCAAGCCCGGAGCGCGGGCGGACCACCACGAGCCGCCCGCCACGGACTGCCTTGAAGCGCTGGGAGATGCGGCCCTGGAGCGCTGCAAGGACGTCTCCCTGGCGACCCTTCGACACGCCCTTGTCGAAGCCCACGAGCAGGCGGCCGGACGCAGCAGGGAGGGGCCGCCGTTGCCGGCGCTGCAAGTACCAGGGCGACCAGGCAGGCGCCCGCGATGAGTCGTAACGACGGGCCGGTCATGCGAGCACCGCAGACCCTAGTGTCTGGCCGGGAGTGAGGCAATGGTGCGGTTTGGCGAACCTCAGCGAGCCCTCGTGACGCGTTGGAGCACCCGGCCCGCGAACGGCATCGCCGGAGTGCTCCATACGTGTCGCTGCTCGAAGGGCCAGGCGTATGTCGGGTTGCCGTCGCGCACCAGCTCAACCAGGCATGGTTCGCCGAGTTCCGCGGCTGACCACTCGTACAGCGACTGCAGCCGCGGCACGATCACGGCGTAGTCGAGCATCCGGCCAAGCCGCTGCTCGTCGGCGATATAGCGCTCCACGTCGAGCGGGAGCGGATAGCGGTTTGGCAGCACCCGGCGGAGCGAGAGGAAGGCACCGGCCATCCCGAGCCTGGGGTCCCCGAGCAGGTGGCCGAGCGGAGCGAGCCGTCCCAGCGCCAGGCGCGGCGCCGCGGCGAGCGCATGCGCGTACAACACGCGGGCCAGCGCGACGTTCATGAAGAAGCGCTCCGCTTCGGCCTCCGCGTCGGCGAGGTCCCGGTGCTCCAGGTATCCGGCCACGACGCTCGCGTTGTGCGCCCGGTACCAGTTGCGCCCAGTTGGTTTCGCGGCGAACTCGAGCCAGAGCCGCACGGTATTCGAGGATGCCTCGCCGGCCAGCCCTCCGAGGAGCGCGACCGTCTCGCATCCGTCCCGAAGCAGTCGCTCGTTGACCGCACGCCACCACACGCTGCCGGGCGGCGACGCGCCGAGCGCATTGAGCACACCGCGGCGCGCTTGCCAGCGCATGAACGACAGAGCCGCCCTCCGGAACGGCAGGTGTCGCGGGGCGCGGCCAGTCGGTCCACGGAACACCCTGGCCATCAATGCGAGGCGCGCCGCCGGCTCGTCGCGCACGGCCGCGACCTGCGCCTCGGCGGTGGCGAGCGCGCCTGCAAGGTGGCTCATCGCGGAGAGTGATACCGATTCACCGAACCTTCATCGCCCTCGGCCCGCCAGGCCTCGTCGAGGAACGAGATCACCCTGCGCTCGTACTCGGCGGGACGCTCCGTGATTCCCCCGATGTGATGGTCGCCTGGAACCGCCCAATGGGCAGAGGGCTCGCCGGCCAGGTCCGCGTAACGTTCAGCCAGCTTCTCGTTCTGAGCGTCAGCCGATGAGATCAGGAAGAGCGGAGTGGGCGCGACCTGCGGAATCAGGTCGAGCAGCGAGGGCGGCGGGACGGTGTCCGAGAAGACCGACACCCCGGCGGACTTGACCAGCACGAACGGCGTGGCGATGACGCTGTTGGCCGCGCCCTGGAGCGCGTGCCTGTCCTCGGCGTAGGAGCGGGCACCGGCCCCCTCGGACACGACCGCGCTCAGGCCATCGTCGTCCTCGGCGGCCACCTGCAGCAGCACCTCGCCGCCGACCGACAGGCCCAGGCCGCCGATCCGGTCGGGTTCGACGTCGTCGCGCGCCCGCAGCCAGTCCACGGCAGCCTCGATATCCCGCTCGCCGCCCCAGCCGAAGGCATTCGGTGCACCCTCGCTCGCACCCTCCCCGCGGCGATCGAACAGTAGGACGCCATAGCCGTTTCGGACGAGCATCCGGGCCTGCTTCTGCGGACCGTCCCGGCCCGGAAACACGATCACCGTGGCGCCGTTGCGCGAAGGCACGTACCAGCCCTCGAGCTCCAACCCGTCCTCGGTCGTGAAGGTCACATCCTCATGGGCGGCGCCCAGCTTCGCCACGGGCACCCCGGCGTTGGACACGTGCGTGGTGAGGTAGCTCAACCCGATGGGGAAGGCGATCGCCCAGAGGGCGAAGCCGACCGCGACCGCTAGCACGAAGCGCTTGCCGTACCGGACCGAGCGAGACTGATCCACGCGGCGTCCGCTCCACAGCGTCACGGCACCGAGGGCGATGAGCGCGAGCCCAGCCGGGATGGCCAGAAGCCCCGTGAAGTCGTCGCCCGAGGGGCCAACCTCGAGGGTGTAGTAAGCGGCTTCGCCAGCCGAAACGATCCCGAACAGCCCGACCGCCAGCGCCAGGAGCCCGCGGGCGCTGGAGCGAAGGCGCGGATACACCGCCGCGGCAATCGCCAGAGCGGCGAGCGGGATCAGCGCGCTGGCAAGGTGGTCGGCTGCCGAGGTGCCGGCCGGGGGCTGAAGAAAGGTGTCGTCCGCGACGTGCAGCGCCACCAGGGCAGTGGCGGCGCGAAAGACTCGGCTTGCGGTGGTCGTGTTCACGGGATCTCGACCGGGCGGACGCGCACCGCGTCGGTCCGCTCGGCGACGTACTCGGGCAGCTGCTCGAGCGCCTCGGCTTCGTCGCGGGCCCTGCACCCACCACCAGATCCGGTGATCCCCGGCCAGGCAGGTCGACGGCGCGGATACGCCTCGCAGGGGGCTGTCGAAGCCGTGCCAGGCGGCGAAGCTGGCTTCGCACTCGTCGGGCTGGTGCTGGTGGTTGAGAAGGAAGTCGTTCATGCGGTCTCCGATCCGCCGCTCGCCGGCGCCCGCATGTGGCGGGCGCCGGCTGCGGCATCGTGTGGTCGTCCCTCGTCAGACTGCGGGCCGGCTCCGGCTCGTAGGCCGACCTCCGGGTCGGCTCCGGCGCTGGTCCTCGTCGTGCTCCCCGGCGGCGTCGGGGATCCACTGGAGGAAGCTCGGCAGGTACCAGTTCCAGTCGCCGAGCAGCTTCATCGTCGCGGGGAGCAGGACTCCCCGGATGACCGTCGCGTCGATCAGGATCGCGAACGCGAGGCCCACGCCCATCTGCTTGAAGTCGATGAACGAGAGCGTCGCGAACACGCCGAACACGGCGACCATCACGATGGCGGCGCTGGTGACCGTGCCGGCCGTGCGGGAGATGCCCTCGCGAACGGCGTCGTCGGTGCTCATGCCCCGGTCGTAGAGCTCCCGGACCCTCGACAGGATGAACACGTGGTAGTCCATCGAGAGGCCGAACAGGATCACGAACAGGAACACGGGGAGCCAGTTGGTGATTCCGCCGTTGGACTCGAAGCCCAGCAGCGACTCGCCGGCCCCGTTCTGGAACACGATCACCAGCACGCCGTAGGCCGCGCCCACGGAGAGCAGGTTGAGCACGATCGCCTTGATCGGGATCACGATCGAGCGGAACGTGAACAGCATCAGCAGGAACGCCAGGCCGAGGACGAAGATGAACACCAGGGGCATGCGATCGCTGAGGACCTCGTTGAAGTCCTCGGTGCTCGCTGCGCCTCCGGTGACACTCGCCTCGGCTCCGTCGACCCTCCCGACCGTGGCCGGCACGAGCTCGTCGCGCACCTCGTTCAGGGCGGCGACGGATGCGTCGTCGGTTCCGTTGCCCTCGCTCGGAAGACCGATCTGGGCAACCGTTCCGTCCTCGCTGTAGGTGACCTCAGCCGGGGCGATGAACGTGTCCGACCTGCCGGCCTCGTCGACCAGCTCGCTCGATCGACGCGGCGACCTCGCCGCTGCGCACGTCGTCGGCCTTGACGACGACCTCGTTGACGTTCGCCTCCGTCGGGGAAGGCGTCCGTGTAGTGGTTGTAGGTCTGGATGACCGCCAGGTCCTGCGGCAGGTCATCGATCCCCGTCTGCGTCGTGGTCATGCTGAGGCCCGGGATGGCCAGCGCGAGCAGCGCCGAGGTGGCCACCACCGCCGAGAGCAGGGGCCGGCGCATGACCCGCGTGACGATCGCGCTCCAGAACCGCGACTCGCCCGTCGGGCGCCCGTACTTCTTCCGGAGCGGGAACCGGCCCTTGTCGACGCGGTCCCCGAGCCAGGCCAGCACCGCCGGCAGGACCACCAGCGAGACGAACATCTCGATCGCCACCACGCTGACCGTGGCCACGGCGAACGCCTCGAACGTGGCCTCGCCCGTGATGAACATCCCGGACATGGCGATCATCACCGTGATACCGGAGATCATCACCGCGCGGCCCGAGGTCCTTGCGGCCGCCTGGAGGGACTCCTGCGGGCTCAGGCCCTTCGCCCGCTCCTCGCGCTCGCGGCGCATGTAGAACAGCGAGTAGTCGACGCCCACGGCGAGACCGATCAACAGGATCAGCGCGCCGACGTTGCCGTCCAGCGGGAACACCTGGCTCGGGATGGCCACCAGGGCCATCGTCGCGATCACGCCCGTGAGGGCCAGCAGCAGCGGCACGCCGGCCGCGACCATGCCGCCCAGAGCGACCGCCAGGATGATCAGCGTCATCGGCAGGGACAGCATCCCGGCCTTGCCGAGGTCGCTTGGCGAACGTGTCGTTCAGGCTCTTGTCCGACGACGCGGAGCCGAACTGCTCGACGTTGTACTCGGGATTTGCGGCTTGGAGGCCCTTGACGGCGTCCTCGCTCTCGACCACGTTGACGCCGGCGTCGACGTCCGGGCCCGTGATCTCGAAGTCGACGAGCACCGAGTGCCCGTCCTCCGAGATCGCGCCGCCGTCGCCGTCGAACGGCGTGGCGACGTTGGTCACGTGCTCGGTGGCCCGCAGCTTCGTCCGCGGTCTCGGCCACGACGGCCCGGAACGCGGCGTCCGTCGCGGACGATTTGCTCGTTCTGGATCAGGACGACCTCCTCGTTCGGACGCAGGCCCGCGTCCGTCAGGGCGCGCTCGGCCTGCTGCGACTCGCCGGAGAAGCTGTCCACCGTCGAGATGTCCTTCTGCTCGACGACCTGGGCGCCCATGATCAGGGCGACCACGACGAACACGAACGCGAGCCACCCCCAGATGGCCGTCTTGCGGTGGTTGGCGCTCCAGTGTGCGGCGCGTGCTGCGATGTTCCTGCCGGGTTGCATGAGCTCTCCTCTTGTGGCCTTGACTGCATGGCCGCAAGCCTCGCGCTCGGCGGCCCCACCGACACATCAGGGAGACACCCTGAATCCGACCCTGAATCGCGACCACTCGGGTGGCCCGCAGGCGTTAGGGTGCTCACGGAAAGGGGCCGAGCAGTGGGCTCACGCTTTGTCGGTAGAGAACGCGAGTTGGACCGGCTTCTCGAGGAGCTCGCCGGCCGCACAGGCCGGCGACGCGAGATTCGCGGCGATCGAGGGCGAGCCCGGGATCGGCAAGACCCGGCTGCTGAGAGAGCTCTCCCACCGCGCCACCGACGAGCACTGCCTGGTCCTCCACGGCCGGGCCGCCGAGTTCGAGCGCGAGCTCCCGTTCGGGCTCTTCGTCGACGCGCTGGACAGCTACCTCGAGGCGGCTCCGCCCGACCGCCTTCAGCACGCTCCCCCCGGAGCAGATCGACGAGCTCGCGACGGCGTTCCCGGCGATGCGCCCGCTCGCCAGCGGCGCCACCCACGCCCCGGCGCCCGACGACCGCGTCCGCGTCCACCGCGCGGTGCGGGAGCTGATCGGCTGCCTGGCGCCCGGCAAGACGATCCTGATCACCCTCGACGACCTCCAGTGGAGCGACCGCGCATCGCTCGAGCTGGTCGGCCACCTGATGCGACGTCCGCCGCGCCGAGGCGTGCTCATCGCCTTCAGCTACCGGACCCGCCGCCTCGAGTCCGCCGTGATGACCGAGATCGCCGCCGCCGCAGGAGCTGGAGACGCTCGACGCTCCTGCGGCTCGCGGCTCTCGAGCGCGACGAGGCTGCGTCGCTCGTCGGGCTCGACGACGGCGCCGCCGACGCCCTCTACGACGACAGCGGCGGCAACCCGTTCTACCTGCTGGAGCTCGCGCGGCTCAAGAGGCGCGAGGCGATGCGGCGGTCGCGAGCGGCACGACGGACGGCGGCGTGCCCGAGGCGATCGGCTTCGCGATCGACCGCGAGCTCGAAACCTCTCGAGCGAGGGACGGTCGCTCATCAACTCGGCGGCGGTCGTCGGCGACCCGTTCAGCCTGGACATTCGATGCGGGCCGCCGGGCTGGACACCGCCCAGGGCGTCGACGCGCTGGACGAGCTGGTCGAGTCCGGACCTGGTGCATCCGACCGACGTGCCGCGGCGGTTCCAGTTCCGCCATCCCCTCGTTCGCGCCGCGATCTACGACGCGGTCCCGCACGGCACCCGCCTCGCGATCCACTCCGCCTGCGCCGACCTGCTTCGCGGACGGCAGAGACGACCTGGCCGTGCGCGCACATCACGTCGAGCAGGCGGCGCAGCCGGGCGACACGGAGGCGGCGGCGGTGCTTCGCGACGCCGCGCTCGAGTCGGGGCCACGTGCGCCGGCGAGCGCCGCGCGCTGGCTGCGCGCGGCGCTGCGCCTGCTCCCCGACGATGCCGATCCGGCCCTCCGCCAGGAGCTCCTGCTGCCGCTGCCGGGCCTGCTGACCTCGCTCAGCGACTTCCACGGCGCCTACGAGGCGACGCTGGCAGGCGCTCGACACCGTCGGCGAGGACCAGGACGACCTGCGCGTGGGCCTGACCATCGCGTGCGCCGCGTTCGAGCAGGCCCTCGGGCAGCGCGACCAGGCCGCACGCCGCCTCGACGGCGCCCTCGCCGGCTGCCGAAGGCGAAATCGGACGAACGCGTGGCCCTGCTGATCGCGAAGCTGATGGACCGGTTCTTCCAGCGCGAGTTCGAGGAGATGGTCGAGTGGGGCGAGAAGGCCGTCGAGGCATCGCGCGAGGTGGACGATGTCCCGCTGGCGGCCGCGGCGATGGCGGCGCTCGTCATGGCGTACGCCCTGAGCGGGCGGGTGCGAGCAAGCCGAGGAGATGCGAGCGCAGGTCGTTCCGATCATCGAATCGATGAGCGACGAGGACGCTGGCGATCCGCCTCGACGCGATGGGCGCGCTGAGCCGCCGCGGAGATGTACATGGACCGGTTCAGCGACGCGGTCGAGCACTCGGACCGGGGCCTGCGGGTGGGTCGCGCCACCGGCCGCGCCGCCTTCGCCCCCACTCTGGTGCCCGTCCTCGGGACCTGCGCATGGGTCCTGGGCGAGGTCGATCGCGGCGTGGGCATTCTCGAGGAGGCGGTCGAGGTCGCGAGGATCAGCCGCAACGACCTGGGCCTGGCGTGGGGCCTCCTCAACCTGTCCCTCGCGCAGGCGGTACAGGGCGACCTGGGCCGGCCGTGCAGAACGGGGCCGAGGCGTGCGAGCTGGCGCGATCGCTCGGCGACAGCGCGATCAGCAGCTGGGCGGGGCTCGGGCACGGCGTCGCTCTGCTCGAGGCCGGGAGGGGCGAGGAGGCCCTGCGGACGCTCATGGACGCGATGGGCGGCAGCGGAGCGAGCAGATGCCGGGCGGCTGGCGGGCGCACGCCGCGATGGAGATCACCCGGGCGGCGATCGCCGCCGGCGATCTCGAGGTGGCCGCCGAGGCCCTGCGCCTCGACGACGGACACCGCGAGCGCGACCGGGCTGCCCATGGCTCGGTCGTGGGCGAACCGCGCTCGAGGCCGAGCTGCTCCTCGCACGCGGACGAGCGCCGTCGAGGCCGCCGACGCGGCGCTGCGCGCGGCGGACCAGGCCGGTGCGGCGGGCGCGCGCCTGGACCGGGCAGCATGCCGGGAGCTCGCCGGCCGTGCCCTGCTCGCCGCCGACGACTCGGAGCGCGCGGCCGAGCAGCTGGAGCTTGCCGCCAAGGAGTTCGACGAGTGCGGCGCCGAGCACCACCGCGACCGGGTCGAGCTCGAGCTGGGCAAGCTGGGCCGCCGCCCGTCGCGGCGAAGCAGGGCCGCCAAGGCGGAGGGAACCGGCCTGGACTCCCTGAGCGGGCGCGAGCTCGAGGTGGCGAACCTCGTGGTTGACCGCCTGACGAACGCACAGATCGCCGAGGAGCTCTTCCTGAGCGAGAAGACGATCGAAAGCCACCTGCGGAACATCTTCGGCAAGCTCGGCGCGAGTTCACGGGTCGAGGTGGCGCGGCTCGTGGAGCAGGCGCGCACAGACCGCTAACCAGCGGGTCTGTTCACGTATTAGCGCAAGCAGCGCTCATGGCGTGGACCGCACGGGCCCCGAGAACAGGCCCAGGAAGCGGCGCGCCGCGCGGCGGCTGCCTTCGATGGCCAGAGTGCCTGCGCGCTCGGCCTCTTCGAGGGTGAGGTCGCGCCAGAGAACCTCGGGGAGGGTGGCGGTGTCGGTGGCGATCACGACGGCGGGGTCGTCGGCCGGGCCGCGGGACAGCTCGAGCTCCCCGCCGGTCACGCGGGCCTGGAACACGTGCTCGCCGAGACGCACCTCGTGCGTGGCGTCCAAACCCTCTGCGCGTTCGGGGTCGAACACGGTGGGCAGGGCCAGCATCATCGCGTCCGGGCTGAGCGCGGCGTCGCCGGGCGGGAACGGGGCATGGCTGCCCCAGCGGCCCAGCGCGAGGACCACGGGCCGCAGGTCGTAGCCCCACGGTGTGAGCTCGTAGACGCGCGTGCCGGCGGGTGGCGGCAGCGTGGCGCGCTCCACCACCCCCTCCTCGTCCAGCTGGCGCAGGCGCTGAGCCAGCGTTTCGGCGCTCATGCCAGGGAGCCCGGCGCGCAGGTCGCCAAAGCGCTTGGGCCCCAGCAGCAGCTCGCGGACCACCAACAGTGCCCAACGGGTGCCCACGATGTCCAGCCCGCGGGCGATGCCGCAGGGATCGCCGTATCCGCGCCGCTCGGCCATGCCGTCAGTCTAGCTGACGTAATAGTCAGATTTTCTGATCCACCTGTGGTACGGTGCCCGCCATGAACGAACGAGTCGAGTACCCCGCCGGAGTGCCCTGCTGGGTGGAGGGCCTACACCGCGACTGTGCCGCCGCGCGCGATTTCTACGGGCCGCTGATGGGCTGGGAGTTCGAGGGCTCGGGCGACGAGCCCGAGTACTTCGTCGCCCGTCTGCGCGGCCGCGAGGTGGCGGGCCTGGCGCCCATGCCCGAACAGGTCGAGGACACCGACGGCGTGTGGATGACCCACGTGGCCGTGGACAGCGCCGCGGCCACCGCCGAGGCCGCGACCGCCGCGGGCGGCGAGGTGGTTGCCGGCCCGATGGACCTGCCTCCGGCCGGCACGCTGGCCGTGATCGCCGACCCCGAGGGCGCCGTGTTCTGCGCCTGGCAGAGCGAGGGCCGCGCCGGTGCCGAAGCGACCAATGAGCCCGGGGCCTGGGCGATGAGCGCGCTCCAGACCGCTGACCCCGCCGGCGCAGATGCGTTCTACCAGGCGCTGTTTGGCTGGGACGCCGAGCCGTTCGGCCCGACCGAGGCCAACATGGCGCTCTACCGCCTGCCCGGCTACGTGGGAGGCACACCCACTCAACCGGTCCCCCGCGACGTGGTGGCGGTGCGGATGCCGCTCCGGGAGGGCGACGCGAGCTGGCACGTGGACTTCTGGATCCCCGATGCCGAGGCCGCCGCCGCCCAGGCGGCCGAGCTGGGCGGCGCCGTGGTCCAGGCCCCCTACGACGCGCCGCCGTTCAAGGAGGCGGTGCTGTCAGATCCGCAGGGTGGGACGTTCTCGGTGAGCCAGCTGGTGACGCCACCGGGCGGCTAGGCGGCGTAGCGGCGAACCCGACGATCAAATCTCGACCGCGCGCAGCGGCTCTGAGCCATCCCAACCCTCGGCGCCACCTCTCACCATCCCGAAGAAGTCGTGCAGACCCTCGTTGTCGACATGGATCTCGATGTCGTGGCCCAGGACGGCAGACGCATCGTGGAGCGTCGTTTCGACCCCGCCGAACTGAGAGCTCAGGTACTGCGGCAGGCCTCGCTCGTCGAGCGAGCTTCGCAAACCCGCCACCTCCGTCGGCGGCGCAACGTACGCGACGTGTTGAACTCTCGGTCGGGGACCGGAGAAGCCCTCCTCCACGCGCTTGGGCGCCAGGCTCACGGTTTCGATCAGCTCGATCGCGCCGCCGCCGCAGGAGCCAAAGGCGGAATTGTGAGCGAACTCCGCCGGCTCATCGCGCGAGAGCACGTTCTCCAGCGGCACGCCTTCGATGAGGAAGAACGGCCCGGCGCCAAGCTGGTCGACCAGGCGATTCACGATCGCCTCGATGTCCTCGACCACGTAGGCGTAGTGATGTGCCTCGCCGAGGCGCGGTCCGAACAGGCCCTCCGGCACGGTCTCTCCTATCAGTAGCTGCTCATGCTGCGGGGGTTGAACGGGGGGATCGCATCAGCCGGTCCCACCCCTCCGTGCACCTTATCCCCGCGGGAAGCTAACCGCCCGAGGGGGATCCACAGATCTGCTGGTGCCAACGCGGCACGAGTTCTAAGGTGAGCTCGTGATGAAGCAGGGCGCCAGGCGAGCCGCATGAGCCGGTTCGTCTCGCGTGGGTTTCAGGGCAGGCGCCGCGAGCCTGGGGGGCTGGCGAGCCGGATCCCACCGGGCCAGTACGCCGAGTCGAGTTTCCCCGTGCTGACTGCGGGACCCACCGAACGCATCGAGCCGTCGGCGTGGCGGATGCGGGTGGATGGGATGGTGGCCGAGCCGTTCGAACTGTCGTGGGACGATCTGCTGGAGCTCCCACCCCAGCGGGTGCCATGCGACATCCACTGCGTGACCAAGTGGTCGAAGCTGGGCACGAGCTTCACCGGCGTGTCGGTGGACGTGCTGCTCGAGCGGGCCCAGCCGCAGGGACGGTTCGCGATCGCCCACTCCTACGGCGGCTACACCACGAACCTTCCGCTGGCGGATCTGAGCGGAGGCAAGGCGTGGGTGGTGTGGGAACACGAGGGCGAGCCGCTGGCCGCCGACCACGGCGGCCCCGTGCGCCTGCTCGTGCCCCACCTGTACTTCTGGAAGAGCGCGAAGTGGCTGGCCGGCCTGCGGATCCTGGACCACGACGAGCCCGGGTTCTGGGAGGCCAACGGCTACCACAACCGCGGCGACCCCTGGAAGGAGCAGCGGTACTGGAGCGATTGACCACGCCGGCCCCGCGCTCGCCGGGCACCTGGCAAGTCGCCAACGTTGCCGGCATCCGGCGGGAGACCGCGCGGGCGAAGTCGTTCGTGCTCGAGCCGCCCATGTGGATGCCGCACCTGCCGGGCCAGCACTACGACGTGCGCCTCACCGCGCCCGACGGCTACACCGCTCAGCGCTCCTACTCGATCGCCTCGTCACCGCTGGACGAGGGCCGCGTGGAGCTGACGATCGACCGGCTGGCCGACGGCGAGGTCTCTCCCTACTTCCACGACGTGCTGGTGGAAGGCGACCAGGTCGAGGTGCGCGGCCCCTTTGCCTCCTACTTCGTCTGGCGGGGCGAGCCGACGCTGTTGATCGGCGGCGGCTCCGGCATCGTGCCGTTGATGTCGATGCTGCGCCACCACCGCCGCGTGAAATCGGACGTGGTCATGCGCCTCCTCTACTCGGTCCGCAGCGCCGACGACGTGATCTACGCCGACGAACTGGCGGATGCTGCCGAACTGACCTTCACGCGCGAGCCACCCGACGGATGGACCGGCCACACCGGGCGAATCGACACATCCCTGCTCGGGGACCCGGCCCTGGGTGACGCGGGCCTGGCATTCCTCTGCGGCTCCAACCCGTTCGTGGAGGCCGCGTCGCTGCTGCTACTCGAAAGGGGCGTCCCCGCCAGCCGGATACGCACCGAGCGGTTCGGGCCCAGCGATCCTCTGGAGAGCGGCGCACGTCCTGAACCCAGCTGTGATTAGCCGCCTACGACAACTGGTCTCGCACCAGCTCTCCCAGCCGTCCGGCCCAGCGGGCCGCATGGTCGCGGTGCTGATGAACCGCGGCAACCGGAGGATGAACACCCGCGCCATCGAACTGCTCGACCTGGAAGACGGGATGCGCGTGCTCGACCTGGGCTTCGGCGGAGGACTCGCCCTCGACATGCTGCTCGACCGCGGTGCGCAGGTCACAGGGGTGGACCGCGCCCCCGCCATGGTCGCCGCGGCAACGACGCGCCACCGAGACGCGATTGCCGCCGGCCGGCTCACCGTCACGGAAGGCGACGTCACAGCCCTACCGCTGCAAGCGGACTCCGTCGACGGGATCGTGACCATCAACACCGTCTACTTCTGGCCGGACCTCGCCGCCGGGTTCGCCGAGATCGCGCGCGTGCTCACGCCGGTCGGGAAGCTGGTCATCGGCGTCCGCGACGGCTCCGTCATGACCAACGTCAGCCGCGACATCTTCACGATCCGGACACCGGCCGAGATCGAGACGCAGCTCGAGGAAGCCGGCTTCGACGACGTGCGAATCCACTCACCCAGCGACCAAGAGGTCCACTTCATCGTCGCCCAGAGGTCCCCGAGATCCCAACCGGCTGTCGGCCAACCAAGCTAGAAAGGGACGGCCGGATGATCACTCCCGAGGAGCTCATCCCTAGGCCGCACGAGCTCGTCGGCCGGAACGGGGCGCCGGACACGATCACTGGGTGGAAGGCGTTGGCCGACTCTCTCTTGACCAACCAGTCCTGCGCGTTCCACCGCAACCTGGAGGTCTCGTCACGCTACGCGTGGATCTACAAGCTCCTGCCCGCTTACCTCAAGTGGGCCGGGATGGCGGCCTTTGCGTCGCACCACGTTCGGCTCGCCCTCTTTCCCTTCCGACTGGACAAAGATCGCACTGGCTACGTGGACATCCCGCACAGCCTAAGTCGCCAGAAGGCGCTGCTGATCGAGGACGTGAACACGATCCGCGAGACGAACAACGCCATTTTCGACGACATCTTCTGGGTGCATCTCGCGTACGGCACCGCCGAGGACGGGATCGAATGCCTACGCGCTCTCCTGGGAGCTGAGCCCCACTACGCTGCCGTCCTCTCCGGCTTCGAGGCGATCGATCAAGGACGCCGTGTCGTGGAGGACGGGACCGCGTCCGCGGAGGCTCGCCGGAGGGCCGTTGATCTCATTTGGGACGGCAACGTCCAGCTCCTCGAGCATGAGCAGCGCGCCTTGGTGCAACCCAACCTTGATCGCCTCTCGTGTGCCTTCGCCAGGCTCTTCTCCATCGGCTCCGCGCTCACCTTCGAAGTGCGCGGAGTACGGCAGGAGGCTTCGTACTTCACGTCGTTCTACCTCTACGCGCTCACACGAGGGATCCCGCAAGTTCTTCATGCGCACGCGTTGCCGAGGATCACCCGCTTCGACGACCGCTGGCGGTGGATCGTGACGAGCATCGTTCCTCGCTTCCGGAGGTTCGACGCCGACACGCGCTTGGCCGAGGTCAGCCTGCGCCGCATCTTCAACGAAGCGCGCGACTACGCGTCGAACCCCTGCGTCCTACCGCGTTCACCGCAGACCGAAGAGCTCGCGCCGAACCGCTAGACAAGCCCTCCCCACTACTCCGAGAGCCCGGCTGCCTCGAGGGCCTCGCTCCGGTCGCGATAGCCGGCCACGCGGGTGACCCGACCGTCGGTCAGGCCCCATAGCAGCGTGATGCGCTGATCGACCTCCACGCCGCTGCCCCGGCCGCGACCACGGATGCGGGTGGCCACGACCACCTGGTCGCCTGCGTCGAGGAAGTGCTCCGCCGTGAACGCAACGTCCTCGAAGGCCTCGAACCAGCTCGCAAATGCCTCACGCACACCGTCCCGGCCGCGCCGTGCTCCCCAATCACCCCAGAGGCCCGAGACGTCGTCCCACTCGATGCTCGGGTCGTAGAGCTGTCGGATCGTGTCTGCGTCACGCCGTGCCTGCGCATCGAACAGGCGCCGGACGACTTCCACGTTCTCCTGCGACATCGCAGGTCGAGTATCGCCTAAGGGAAATATCAGGGTCGCTTCAGGGGACGACCCTGATGACTGACCGGTTCGACGGCACGAAGGTGCACGAGTCATCGCAATCGCGACCTGAGCGGAGGTTCCATGCAATCCACGGTCAACAGCAAGGCATACGAGCGTCGGTGGAAGACGCTCGCCGTCCTGTCCCTCAGCCTGCTGATCATCGGGCTGGACAACACGGTCCTGAACGTCGCGCTGCCTACGCTGCAATCGCACTTCGAGGCCTCGGGGTCCACGCTGCAGTGGATCGTGGATGCCTACCTGCTCTCCTTCGCGGGGGTCCTTCTTACGATGGGCACGCTTGGCGACCGCTTCGGACGCAAACGCGCTCTGCAGTCCGGATTGCTGCTGTTCGGTGTCGCCAGCATCCTGGCCGCCCTCGCGCAGACCGCAGACCAGCTCATCGTCCTGCGCGCCTTGATGGGCATCGGCGGCGCGATGATCATGCCCGCAACGCTGTCGGTGATCATGGATGTCTTTCCTCGCGAGGAGCGCGGCAAGGCGATCGGAATCTGGTCCGCGATCGCCGGCGTTGGCATCGGCCTCGGGCCGTTCATCGGCGGGCTGCTGCTCGAAGTCTCCTCGTGGAGCGCCGTGTTCTGGCTCAACGTGCCGATCGTCGCCGTCGCCCTGGTCGCAGGGATGCGACTGGTGCCCGAGAGCCGTGACCCGACTCCGGGCGCCTTTGATCTCCGTGGGGCCACCTTGTCGATCGCGATGCTGCTTGCGCTGGTCTACGGGATCATCGAGGCGACGCCGCGAGGGTGGACCGATCCGCTGGTGCTGGGCTGCTTCGCAGCTGCCATGTTGCTCGCGTTCGCATTCATCGCATGGGAACGACGCGTGCCCGAACCGATGCTGCCGCTCGACTTCTTCCGCAATCCGCGCTTCACAGTTGCGTCCGCCGGTGTGGGGCTGGTGTTCTTCGCGATGATGGGATCCGTCTTCGCGTTCACCCAGTACCTCCAGTTCGCGCACGGCTTCAGCGCGCTGGAGGCGGGCGCGGCGATGCTTCCCCTCGCCCTCGGCCTCGTCACCGGCGCCGGCGCGTCCAATCACCTGGTTGGAGCGGTCGGAAGAACCCGCGTGATCGCAGGCGGCCTGATCGGCGTAGCCGCCGTGCTGAGTACCAGCCTCGCCTGGACGCCAGACACGGCGCCCTGGCTGCTCGCGCTGGTCACCTTCGGCCTCGCCGTGTCCATGGGTAGCGTGATGGCGCCGGCCACGGACTCGGTCATGAGCGCAGTCCCCGAGGCCAAGGCCGGAGTGGGCTCCGCAATGAGCGATGTCACGCGCCAGGTCGGCGGCGCACTGGGCGTCGCCGTGATCGGCTCGGCCATCGGCACGGCCTACTCGAACCGGATGGCCGACGAACCCGGTCCCGCCAGCGAGTCGGTCGGCGCCGCCCACGCAGCGGCAGGCCAGCTCGGCGGACCCGCCGACCGCGAGCTCATCGACACGGCCGGCCGCGCCTTCACAGACGCTCTCGGCATCGGGCTCACCGCGGCCGCTGCCGCGGCCCTTGCCGGCGCTGTGCTGGTCCTCATGCGCCTCCCCAGCGATCGCGCAGCAGCCAGCGTGCCATCCGAGGCTCGCTCGCATCCGACTGTCGTGACGCAGCCCCTCGCGCCGTGACGGCCTCGACGCCTGGGGCTCGCGTGACGCCCTACTTGGATGAAGTGGTCAAGCGGATCGACGCTCGGCTCGCGTCGCGACGCGTCGGCATCTGGCTGTTCGGATCCGCAGCGCTCGGTGACTTCGACGCTCGGCGCAGCGACATCGACATCCAGGCCGTTAGCTCCATCGACATACCGGTGACCGAGCGGGCGCTGCTGGCATCAGCGCTGTCGCATGAACGGCTGCCGTGCCCAGCGCGCGGGCTGGAGTTCGTCCTCTACTCGCGCGAAGGCCTCGCCGAAGCAGCCGGACCGGCCTTCCAACTCAACCTGAACACCGGCGCCGATATGGCGCAGCACGTCAGCTACAGAGCCAATGACGACCCAAGGTTCTGGTTCGTTCTGGACGTTGCGATCGGCCGCGAGCACGGCCGCCCATTGGCCGGCCCCGTGGCGAGCGAGGTGTTCGCCGGATCCCCTCCCGCCCTGATCCTGAGGTCTCTGCGCGAGAGCCTCGCTTGGCAGCAGCGCCACGACCCGAACAGTGCGGCCCTCGTCCTCGCCGCCTGCCGAGCCTGGGCCTGGGCCGCGGACGGCCGATGGCTCTCGAAGGGGGACGCTGCAAAATGGGCGAAGGAACGCCTCGATGACCCCGCGCCTGTGACGCTTGCGCTCGCGCGGCGCCAGAACGCCAGCAGCAAGCCGCTAGGCCCGCGCGACGTCAACGCAATCACCGAACGGGCCGAGGCAGCTATCAGTGCGGCGATGCCCTGATCACCCACCGGGCCGACTCTCCGCTCGGGGCGGGAAACGGAGCCCCGCTTGAAGCGATGCCGACCCTCTGAAACGATCGCCGTCGCAGCGCGAGAGCCGGCGTTGCTGTCCGGAAGGAGGCGTCACGGCGTCGGATCGCCCCGAGCTTTCGAGCATGGCAGACGACTACGCGCGGCACGCGCTCTCGCAGCGGGCCGCGTTCGAGGCGACCCACCCGGACGTGCTCGCGGCCGCGCGGCTGTTTGCGGACGAGCCTGTGCTCCGCGTGGCCGACCTCGGCGCCGCGGACGGGGTCAACTCCCACGGCCTCATCCGCGATCTCGCGGAGGAGCGTGCCGGCCGCTCGCTGATCTACTCGCTCGTTGATCTTCCAACGAACGCCTGGGGGGTCGCCGGCGATCACGTGCGCCACGCCTTCGGTGGAGGGATGGACGAGCCCGGGGTTGTTGTCATCCCAGCGTCGGGTGACACTGGGCCGGGGATCGCCGATGCGGGCACGGGTGCCCACTTCGCCTCGCCGGAGGCTCACGGTGAGGCCTGCCGGCGAGCGTTCGAGCACGGCCCGCCCCCGGCGACGGTGGTCAGCTTGGCGGGAATTCCCCTCCACCAGGCGCCCTGCCTGCCGGCGGGTAGCGTGCACGTCGCGGTCACCGGGACGACCATGCACTGGGTCGCCGACGCGGCCGGCTTGGCCTCGTCCGGGTCGGTCTTCCCGGGCTACCCCGACCACACCGACGAGGCCGAGAGGCGAACCTGGCGCGTGGCCGCGGCGCAGCAGTGGGAGCGGCTGCTGCAGATGCGCGCCATGGAGCTCGCGCCGGGCGGCTGGTTCATCGCCGCGCTCCCGGCCTCCCCGGCTCCGTGCCCTGAGAGGACGGGGCTCTACGTGGAGATCATCGGGGACATGAATCGACTGCTGGCCGACTGGTGCCGCGCGGGGCGCATCGGCGCCGGCACGGTCGCCTCGGTGGTCGTGCCGGTGTGGATGCGCACGCTCGATGAGATCCGGCGCCCATTCGAGGCGGGCGGAGGGCGCGTGGCAGGGCTCGAGCTCGAGAGGGCCGAGCTCTTCCGTCTCGACAATCCCTATTGGGACGACGATCCCGCGGTGTTCGCGCGGAGCTACGTGCGGAGCGTGACCGCATGGGGCGGGCCGCTCCTCCACCGCGCCTTCGCGCGTGAGGGCGAGGACCGCGCCCCCGGTCTCCTGGCCGACTTCCTCGGAGAGCTCGAGGAGCGCGTCGCGGCTGCCCCCGACCGCTACCGCTGGGACTACATCGAGGCCCTTGTCATCTGCCGGAAGGCGGACGGCACCGGGCGATGACAACCACCAACCAACCTGATCTGACGTCGATCGAGACCCAGGAAACCAACGCCCCGACTACCGAAGGAGCAGCAGCCATGCCACTCGCCCGCATCCAGAATTTCGCCATCTCACTCGACGGCTTCGGCACCGGTGAGGGCCAGAGCGCCGACGCACATTTCGGTCACGCCGGGGACAGGCTGCACACGTGGATGTTCGCCACCCGGTCGTGGGAGCCCGGCGGTAGCGGCGGCATCGACGACGCCTTCGCGCGGCTGTTCGACCCGGGGATAGGTGCCGAGATCATGGGTGCCGGGAAGTGGGGCCACCCCGGATGGCACGAGGATCCGGACTGGAAGGGCGCGTGGGGTTCCAACCCGCCGTTCCACACACCGGTCTTCGTCCTCACCCATCACACGCGCCCGTCGATCGAGATGGAGGGCGGCACGACCTTCCACTTCCTCGACGCGTCACCTGCCGAGGCGCTCGAGACGGCCCGCGACGCCGCGGGGGGCAGGGACGTACGCATCGGCGGAGGCCCCACCGTGATCCGCGACTTCCTTGCGGCCGGGCTCGTCGACCACATGCACACCGTGGTGGTCCCGATCCTGCTCGGGCGAGGCGTACGCCTCTGGGACGGACTGGAGGGCCTCGAGAAGGACTACGAGGTCGAGGCCACCTCCTCGCCCAGCGGGGTCACGCATGTGACGTTCACCCGTGCGGGTGTCTGAACCGCATCGACGTCATGGTGCTGGATGGGTAGGGGGCTCAGAGGGAGCTCCCGTGACCGGAGGAGAATCGAGATGGGAAAGCTGATCGCTTCAACGCAAGCCACCGTCGACGGCGTCATAGACCCGGTCGGCGAGTGGGTGCAGCCGGAAGGAGACCACGGCGACTACTCGTTCGAGCGTCAGGCGAGATCCAGCGGGCTGGTGCTGGGCCGCAAGACCTACGAGGGGCTAGCGGGCTATTGGCCGAACGAGTCGGGCAAATGGGCGGACATGGTCAACCCCATGCCGAAGTACGTTGGGTCCAACACCCTGTCCGACGATCTCGAGTGGAACGCGACCCTGCTCGAAGGGGACCTCCAAGACTCGATCCCACAGGTGAAGGACGAGGTCGACGGCGACCTGTTCATGCACGGGAGCGGCGAGTTCGCGTACGCCCTCGCCGAGAAGGGCCTGATCGACGAGTACGAGATCTACCTGAACCCGCTCGTCTGGGGCAAGGGAAACGTCCACGTGCTCGGCGACAGGGGAACCGTCCGGATGGAGCTCGACGACGTGAAGCGATTCGACTCCGGAGTGGTCCTCCTCACCTACGTCCCGGCGTCTTGACCACGGCTTCATGACGAGCGACTACGCGCCAACCCCGGTAGAGGACTTCCTCGACCCCGACGATCCGACGCTCTTCCCCCGGCTCACGCCCGAGCAGGTCGAGTACCTGGCGGAGAGAGGCACCCAGGTGTCGTTCGCACGCGGGGAGCTCGTTTGGGAGCACGGCCAGCGCGAGACCCCGCTGTACGTGATCCTCAGCGGAGCCGTGGACGTAATCGACCAAGCGCCGGAGGGTGACCGCTACTTCACCCAATGCAGGGAGGGGACCTTCGCCGCCGACATCTCGATGTTCACCGGCGAGCCGACGCTCGCCGCCGGCTTTGCGGCCGAGCCGACCTCGCTCCTGGCGCTCCAGCAGGAGGAGGTGCGCCGGGTGGTCGCGACCGCGGCCGGGCTCGGCGATCTCCTCCTGCGAACGATGGTCACGCGCCGGGAGTGGCTACAGGGGCGCGGCCTGGGTCAGCAGCGGCTGATCGGCTCACGATGGTCGGGCGAGGCGTTTGCCGTCAGGGAGCTGCTGGAGCGCAACCTCGTTCCATTCACCTGGCACGACCTCGCCACCGACGAGGAGAGCAGGGTCCTGCTCGACGGCCTCGGCATCGGGGAAGCCGAGTGCCCCGTCCTCGTGCGGTCCGACAGCGTCACCCGCCAAGCCACGGTCACCTCGGTCGCCGATGAGCTGGGCCTTAGAGCGCACGTCGACGGTCAGAGCTTCGACGTCGTCGTCCTCGGCGGTGGTCCCGCCGGGCTGGCCGCCGCCGTCTACGCCTCCTCCGAGGGTCTCAGCACTCTGGTGGTCGAACGCTTCGCCCCGGGCGGTCAGGCGGGCACGAGCGCTCGGATCGAGAACTATCTCGGCTTTCCCACCGGCCTCACCGGCGCGGAGCTCAGTCGACGGGCGACGCTCCAGGCGCGCAAGTTCGGCGCCGTGATCTCCAGCGTCCATGAGGCGTCTCAGGTGTCCGAGCCGGATGCCGGGGGATTGCGCGAGATCCTGCTCGCTGACGGTCAGCGCGTCCGGGGCCGATCGGTGGTCCTCGCGTCGGGTGCGGACTATCGCCGGCTGCCGGCCGAGAACGCCGATCGATTCGAAGGGCACGGCCTGTACTACGCCGCGACCCACATCGAGGCCCAGCAATGCTCGATGGAGGACGTGGTCGTCGTCGGCGGCTCGAACTCGGCCGGCCAGGCGGTGGTCAAGCTCGCCGACCACGCGCGCGAGGTCCATGTCGTCGCACGGCGGCCGCTCGAGTCCGCGATGTCGCGCTACCTGGTCGATCAAATCGAGGCCAAGTCCAACCTCCGCGTCTGGTCTGGGTGCGAGGTCCGGGCGCTCGAGGGCGACGAGAAGCTCGAGGCGGTCGTGATCTCGGGAGGGGGACCCGATCGCCGCGTCGAGACCACGGCCGTATTCGCGATGATCGGCGCCTCTCCGAGATCGGAGGGGCTGGTCGACTACGTCGGCCGTGACGACAAGGGCTTCGTGGTAACCGGCGAGGAGGCGCGGCGCCACCCGGACTTCACCCGACATTGGAACGGGGCGGACCGTGGCCCGCTGATGCTCGAATGCACGCGTCCCGGCGTCTTCGCCGTAGGCGACGTCCGCGAAGGCTCGACCAAGCGCGTGGCGGCGGCCGTGGGGGACGGCGCCCTGGTGGTCCGCTCCATTCACGCCTCGCTCGATCCGCGCCAAAGCTAACCCCACTGAGTCGGGCGCCCTCGGGACCGCCTTGACCAGGATCTGTCGCTCGTGGTAGGCAGGGCCGCAGGACGCCAGTGATTTCGACCGGAGGGGGTGCCCCAGATGCGCCGGTTGACTGGGGGAGGAACAGCCGCACACTTGTGAAATCGAGGACTGATGCGCGCGATGTTCGCGATCTACACGCTCGTGCTCGTGGCCGGCCTGGCCGTGTACATCGTCGTGGGACTGGCGGGAGGCTAGGTCGTGTCGCGCTTCCTGCGCCAGAACGGGCTGTCGGTGTTCTTCCTCGCCATCTTCCTCCTGGCACTGGCCTTTCAGACCCTCGCGGGATGGCAGGACTACAACACTGACCAGCTTCGACACGGTGACGAGCGGGTCTCATACGGCGCCTATCTCTTCTCGTCCGAGTTCGGTCAAGCCCTGCTCGAGAATTGGCAGTCGGAGTACCTTCAGTTCACCCTCTACATCCTGGCCACCGTCTGGCTCCTACAACGGGGCTCGCCCGAGTCAAAGGAGCTCGACAAAACGGGGGGGCGAGTCCGATCAAGAGCAGAAGGTCGGCGAGCACGCGCACGAACACTCGCCATCGTGAGCGAAAGCCGGCGGCCTGCGCACGCGCGTGTACTCAAATTCGCTGGTCATCGTGATGATCGCGATCTGGCTTGGATCGTGGTTCGGGCAGTCCGTCACGGGGCGTAGCTCCTACAACGCCGAGCGTCTCAGTCACCGCCAGGACCCCCTTTCCTACGTCGAGTACCTCGGCAGCGCCAACTTCTGGGAGAACACGCTGCAGAACTGCAGTCCGAGTTCCTGGCCGTCGGATCGATGGCGATCTTCGCCGTCTACCTTCGCCAGCGAGGATCGCCGGAGTCCAAGCCGGTGGGGGCGGCCCACGAGGCGACGGGGCAAACGGGGTAAGGCAGCACGACGCGACGCTGTAGCAGGAGCGCAATCTCCCGGGCGTCTACAAGCGTGAGCTGTGACCCGGGGCGAGCTGAGGAACGTGCCGCCTTCGTCCCGTAACGAAGCGCCAGGCAAGGTGACGCCAGCAAGGGTCTGCCTCGTTTCTGGTGGTGGACTCTGGGTAGCACCGCTCGCGCGGGAATAGCGCAGTGCCCCAAGGGAGGGGTCGTGCGGGGACCCGCTTCGGCTGGAGCGATCGACTCGGCGGCCCCTCCCTTTCTTCAGAACGGCAGGCGGCGCCTTTGCGCGTTCGTGGTCCGTGCAGGTAGCGGCGCCAGCGGGCCGGGTACCTCGCAGGCCGCCTCGTAGCACCAGCGATCAGATGGGAGGGCAGATATGGAGCCTGCGAAGCGCCAGCAACTGGTAGAGCGACTGTGGCTTGTCCAGCAGCTGCGAGACGAAGCCCGAGCCAAGGCGCGGGCCGCGACCAGGGACGCAAGCAAAGCTCGGACCAACGCCGCCGACGCGGGCCGAGTGGCAGCAGAACTTCACGACCGGGCGGCAACCCTTGGCGATCAAGCAGCAGACCTCCACGATCAGCTGGGCGAACACGACGAGGCAGGCACAGAGCCAACCAACGCACGAGCGCAACACGTGAAAGCACAACGAGAGCGCGCCCGCCGCGATCAGGTCGACAACGCTTGAGCCTTGGCCACCCTGCCCGCTACCCCGACCGAGAAGGGCGTAGCGCGAAGTTGGCAGGGCACGGCGGGCCGACACGCGTCGCTCTTGACCGGTGCGACGTTGTTCATCCGAGCGCGGCTCGGGTACTCCCCGCGTGTTCAACAACCGGAGGAGGCCGCAGTGGCAACTGTGGAGCAGTCGACCGATGTCGGCGAGCGTTTCCGATCCTCCCCTGGGCATGATGCCTAGCGAACGGCTCTACGACGCCATCGGCCGCCGCTACACCGTCACGCGGCGCACCGACCCGCGCATCGCCGAGGCAATTTGGAAAGCGCTAGGGAACGCGCGCACTGTCGTGAACGTGGGCGCCGGCACAAGCTCCTATGAGCCACCTGGCCGCGAGGTCGTGGCGGTGGAGCCCTCAGAGGTGATGATTGCCCAGCGGCCCCCCGGTGCGGCTCCCTGCGTGCGAGCCGCAGCCGAGGAACTCCCGTTCGAAGACGCCAGCTTCGATGCGGCGATGGCTGTGCTGAGCGACCATCACTGGCGTGACCGCCTCCAAGGGTTGCGCGAGCTGCGCCGGGTTGCCCACCGCGTCGTGCTGTTCAACGCCGATCCCGCCCAGGCCAGCCGCTTCTGGCTCACCACCGACTACTTGCCCGGGTTCTGCGACCTGATCCCTGAGCCCTACCGCGTCGCCGGGTACTGGGAGGCCGAGCTTGCCCGGGAGCTCGGCGCACTGCACACGTTCCCGGTTCCCATCCCGCACGATTGCCACGACGGGTTCTATGCGGCCTTCTGGCAACGGCCGGCGGCATATCTGGACCGCAGCGTCCGAGCGGCGATCTCGGTTTTCGCGCGCCTCGACGCGAGGGAGGTCGAACGCGGCCTCACACGCCTCCGGGCCGACCTTCGGACCGGCGCCTGGGAGGCACGCCACGCGGCCCTGCTGCAGCTCGACCAGCTGGACCTCGGCTACCGCGTCGCGATCGCCGAGCCAGCTCGCTAGCTGGAAGGACCCTAGGCGCTCGGCATCTCTTGATGGGCCGGCTTGCCGTGGTCGAGAGGATTGTCTGGACCACCTGATCTGGGTCATCCCAGAACGGGACGTGGCCACAGCCGGTGAGCGTGACGGTGGTGGCGTGCGCGGGCAACTCGTCGTCTCGGCGGGCGGAGGGTGGGATGAGCTTCTCCTCGTCGCCCCAAGCAACCGTGACCGGAACCTCGATGGCGGCACCGCCGTTAAAGCGGCCTCGCCGTGTCTGCGCGAGATGGGTGGTGAAGGTGGGAGTGCTGTTGTAAGTCTCGATCAGATCGCGCGCTTCGTCTTGGGTGAGGTTGAGCGGATTAGCGACCGTGCCTCGCAGCAACCGGGTCCGGCCCGCCTCGCTCTTCAGCGCCCGCGCGGTGAGCCGCCGGGTGAGCCGACCCAAGCGGTACGAGCCCCAGAGCTTGATGACGCAGCGCCACGGGTCCCGGCGCGCCCAGAGACCCGCCGGCGCGATCGCTGTCACAGATCGCGCCTTGCCCAGCTTGGCCATCTCCAGCGCTGTCCAGCCGCCGGCCGAGTCGCCGGCGACGTGGGCGCAATCAAAGCCGAGTTCGTCGAGAAAGACCGCAAGCGGGGCGGCGTAGCCGACGGGGCTGTGGTCGCCGTCGGCCGCCGGCGCGTCGGACTCGCCATGGCCCGGCAGGTCGGCGGCGATGACGTCGTGATGGGCGGCGAGCCCTTCAATGACAGGTCGCCAGTGTCGCCGCGAACCGCCGGTGCCGTGCAGGAGGAGGAGGGGCTCACCCGCGCCCGTCCGGTCGTAAGCGATGCCGTTCCGCTTCATAGGCCGCCCTTTCTTATTGAATACAAGTTCAATAAGGTACCCGGGATGGCCCTGCGCATCGCAAACCAGAACTCGCCTCACCGTCGATACGCGGCGCGAGCAGCTCCTGCGCGCCGGCGTCGAGCTGCTAAGGACGAACACTCCCGATGAGATCTCGATTCATGGGGTGGCTCAGCACGCCGGCATTTCGCGTGGCCTGCTGTACCACTACTTCGAAGACAGAGACGCCTTCGTCATCGCGGTACTGGAGCAAGCCAGCGATGGGCTGCGCATGGCGCTCCGGCCCGATCGGAGCCTGAGCGAACGCGATCAGATCGCCGGAACGATCGACGCGTTCATCGCCTTCGCCGAAGGCCACGCAGCCGCGTTCCGCGCAGTTCTCACCGGCGGCGTCACGAACCGCAAGATCGCCACGGTCGTAGACGAAACCCGCGAACGAGACTTGGCTCGCTTCGTAAGCGCCATCGCCGCGACCACCGGCGAACGGATGAACACGGCAAATCACGACGTATTGCGAGTTGCCCTGCATGCGCACATGCACTTCATGGAAGGCGCAGTGGTCCGCTGGCTGTCGCGGCGCGAGATCACGCGCGGGCAGCTGCGTGAGTTGATCCTCCGCTCCCTCGAAGGGACGATCGCGGCGGCCAAGGCCGTCGCACCGCGCGCCCCGTGACGCGCGAATTGTCGCGGGTGTCGACTCGGCGGCCCCATGGTCCCTACGAGCGACGCTCGGTTAAGATGCTTGGACCTGCCGTGGTCAATCCATCAGTTACATAGGGCGCAAAGTCCCTCGGCGCAGGAGCAGCCGGGCAGCGCGTGAGCCGAGCGCTTGGGCCCCCAGCGGCGAACCCAGTCGCGCGCCATGGGGTCCGTGCGGTCCGACCCACCGCCCGGCCAGTAACGACGCATCAGCGCGGACGCCAAGCTGTCGGCCTCGGAGTTGGTACGACTGGAGATCGAGTCGACGAGCGCGGCGATGAACGCCTTGGCGGGCTTTTCGTCCACGAGCACGCGTGTTTAGCGTGCCCGGCGGACGCTGAAGTGCGACCCGGAGGGCTGCGGTGTCTCGCCGCGGCGGCGAGACACCCAAGCCCCGTATTAGCTCAGACGGTCTGCGGCACCTTTCCGACCGCCTCCTGGTAGATCTGCATCTGGGGGCCTATCCCCTCGTTGGTGTAGCCCTCGCTTACCTGCAGATCCTTGACCACAAGGCTCGCGTCTACAAGGTTGCGGGCGAACTCCTCGTCCTCGCGCACCGCGGCGAGTTGCTCCGCCGAGCCGCTCACCCCTATGTAGCCGCTGATACCACCGCCGTTGGCCCCGAGCAGCACGACGTCGAAGCTCTCGGTGCGACCGTCCTGCTGCAGACGGCCCTGAAGGCCAATGGCCTCGTTGAACACCTCGAGCCCACGCTCCTCGCGCCCCGGAATAGGCGAGCCCCAGCTGATGAACAGCATGCGATCGGCCATGCCGTCTCCTTCCACTCGCGGTCCGACAGGATGCCGGGCCAGTGAGAGGCCACCCTCCCATCCCGCGTGTGCCCGTTCAAGTGCCTTAGCCAAGGATGATCGTCTGCGACCAAGGTGCGTTCGAACGAGGAGACATCGAGCGTGTAGGTTCGGCTCACCAGCACACCAGAAGGAGGGAGAGTCATGTACGCGCGCGTAGTCAGGTTCACCGACGTCGATGCCGACCATATCGCCGGGCGCTTGGCCGAGGCCGAGGAAAGGGAAGGCCCGCCGGTGGATATTCCCGCCAAGAGCGTCCAGATCCTCCACGACGAAGAGCAGCGCACCGCGGTCGTGATCCAGATGTTCGAAACGGCCGAGGACATGGCCGCGGCGGAGGGCCCGCTCGACGCGATGGACTCGAGCGACACGCCGGGCACGCGGGCCTCGGTCGACCGCTGCGAGATCAAGGCCGAGTTCAGCCCGAGCTGAGCCCCCTCCTCCACGGCGCGCTCCAGAACGACACCGGCCCCGCCAAAGCGGGGCCGGTGGACCATCGATTTGTAGGCGTCTAACCCGTACTGCGGGCCTGGAACTGGACCGCAAAATCCTCGTTTGCCGGGGCGTTGCCGTTGAACGTCCGGAGCCTGACCCGGATCACGACCTCGTTTTCGCTGGCGCTGATGGCCTCTGCGCTGGCGTTAGAGAAGTTCTCTCCGGTTGCCTGAATCGCGAGGTCGTCGACGCTGTTGACGTTCGCGAACCCGCCCGCCTCGGTGTTCGCCGCAAAGCTCACCTGGTAGGTGCCCGAGACCTGTCGCTCGGCGGTCACGGTGGCGGTCTGCTGGCCACCGAAGTTGAGCACGGACGCGGACCCGTTGGTGTTCTGTCCGTTGATCGTCGCGAAACCTTTCACGACGTCCAACGCAAGGCTCGGCTCATCGATGTCCGCGCCCTTCAACGTGTTGGACGCCACGTCGCTGCCACCGATCGTGCTCGTCCGTATGTCCTTGCCGCGGATGTCGTTGTTGCGTAGGTCGCCGCTCTTGACCGTGTTGTTCTTGATCTCGCGGCCGTCGATCGAGCCCGTGGCGACCCCGTAGGAGACGCCTCCCATGGCGACAAACAGGGCGATCAGTGCGACGACCATGGCGGGCGAGGGCCGTCGCTTGAGGATGCGGCGCATGCAGTCCAACCTCCTGGTTAAGCGTTCCGGGGCTGCCCCGGCTCAGGCTGATAGTCGCGTCCAGGGCCGACGCCCGTCAACCCAGCAGACGACGGAGGGCACCTGGCTGACGCCGTCAGGCCGGACTGAGGCTGGCTCGCTCGGTGTCGTCGCGCCGTGCACGCCAGACGGCGATGAGCAGTGCGCCGAGCCCGACGACCGTGGCAGCGAACCAAACGATTCCCCCTACGATCGGGATGATCGCCAGGACGCGCAGGACGGCCAACCCCGCGAGAAACGCGAGCACCCGTCCCCGCGGCGGGCCGACGAAACGGCGGCCGAGGATCCAGGCGCTTGTGGTGTATCCGATGGCATACAACGGCAGCAGGGCGAGCAGCAAAGCGACTCCGAGGGGTATTCCCACGAGCGTCACCAGGGCGATCACGGCGAGGAGTGGGAGGCCGAAGAACAGCAGCAGGCCCCAGCCGATCGTAGGCCCGATGCTCGTGCTCGCCGCGGCGAACGCGGCGTCGAGTGCTCGTGGCGCCAGCCACAACAGAACGAGCCCGAGAACCAAAGCGGATACAGACATAGCAATCCACAGCGCGGCCGCACCGACGAACCCTGCCGGGTCGGTGATCTCGTCGAAGTTGACGCGGTCAACCTCACCGCCGATGGTCGCGCTGCTAGGCACGCGGGGTTTCTCGTCGCCGTAGATGAGGTCGCCCCCTACGCGGGCGCGTGGCCCGAGAATGGCCCGGTCAGCCGCGGTTACGACGTCTCCGTCGACGGTCCCCGAGAGCCTCAACGTCCCGCTCACAACTACGAGGTCACCGCGGACCCTGCCCGCCACCGACACCGGACCGTCGATCACCACCACGTCGTCAGCCGACTCGCCGCGTTCGATCGAGACCGGCCCGGTGATAACCACCCGGTCGCCGCTTTGTGACTCATCCGCAGCCTGGCCCGCAGCGCTGGCCGGCGTACACGCCAGAACCAGCAGTGCGACCGCAACACGCCTCATCCGGCGCGAGCCTAACGCAACGGTGTCACCACAACGGATGCGGACCTCCAGCTAGTCCAGTCCGACGATGATCGCCGCAAGGGGCGGATCAAGGGCGGGCCATTCACGCGGCGCCGCAGGGGAGGTTGACTCGTGTCGCGGCTAGTGGTAGGCCACGCAGGACAGGGCACTGGACTCGACTGGAAGGGCTGCCCGATGAGGGGTGCTGCTGCCGGTGCCTGACTCGCGGTCGCGGCGCAGTCCGCACGGCTTCCAGGGCCCAGACGCCTGCACAGGAACAGAGATCGAGCGTATGGCCACGTGCTTATCCCCGTTCCCGGGTCGCAAATGCCCTTCCATCTCTTTGGCTTCAACTTCCACGCCGCGAGCGGTCCGGAGGGAGAGAACCCCACCGGTGAGGTCATCAACTTGACCACCGGCGAGCGCGTCGGCGCCATGACCTTCACAGGGAGCGTGACGTGCCTCGCGGTTTCGGGTAACCGGGCTGCGGTCGGCGCGGTTGGGACCTACTTCGGCTTCCCTGCCGCGGTGCTGATGACGGTGGTGGATGGCGGTCCGCCGAACTCGGGAGCCGACACGGCCAACGTTGCCATTCGCGTGGACTCCCAGACACCTCCGCCCCCGCCAGACTGCTCGACTGCGTCGTTCTCCAATCAGTTGGTTGTCACCAGCGGGGACGTCATGGTCCGTGACGCGCCACCACTGCCCACCACGACAGACCAATGCAAGAACGGCGGCTGGCGCAAATACGGCGATCTGTTCAAGAACCAGGGGGCGTGCGTGAGCTTCGTCGTGACAGGCGGCAAGTAGAGGCCGTAGGCCGGCCGGGTGGCCGGTATTCGAAGCGGAGTGATCGCTCGGCTCCCGCTCACCCCGGATGGACGTTGCGCGACGGGAGGGTCATACAGATCGATCTCTTCCTCGATCGCAGCCGTGCCCTCGAAGCCGTGGGCCTGGCGGAGTAGGCGATGTCGCAGGAGAGAACGTGGGCCGGCGCACCTGGCTAGCGTTACCGCTTTGCGCCGATCACCGCGCCGCGAACTGGTTGATCACGGCTAGATACTCGGCGGGATGCGTCATGTGCGGAACGTGTCCGGCGCCGGGCAGTGTCCTCACCTCTGCGCTGTCCATGGTCTCCGTCGAGCCGCACGATGATCCTCGAGAAGAAGGCCGGGCTCTGATCGCCCTGCGTCAAGAGAACGCGGGACCGTGATCCTGCTCAGAGCATCGAGGTCGATGTCGGCCCAGGCCGAATCGAGCTGCTCGCCGGCGAAGGTGTCGGCGTTTGCGGCCATGGAGAAGCGCTCCTCCAAGGGCATCATTTCCCACGCGCCGAGGCCGATGATGGCCTCGACTTCCGGGCGGTGGCCTCGGCTTCGCAACGCGCGATCATGTAGCACGGGGCCGACGCTCGCCGACCTGCCCCACCTACGGATCGTCAGCAGCGAGCGACAGCAGCGGGGCTCGTGCCCACCCAGCGGCGTCAGGGTCGGGGGTGAGCGCTGATCCTAGGATCGTAGGTCCGAAAGAGGTGTCGTCAATTCGTCTGCCGAGCCAAGCGGCGATACAGGTCCGCAAAGTCATCCTCGTCGTCGCGGCGGACTCCAGTCTCCACGTTCTCCTCGCTGCCCGTGTGACCGCGGCGGTCGTAGCTGACCACGCGCGAACGGCGCGCGAGATCCTCCTCGATGAGCGCCCACACCTGCCTGTCGTCCCAGCTTCCATGAACCAGTACGAGAGGCTCCCCGCCGCCCGACTCCTCCACCAGCAGCCGGACGCCGTTGACCTCGAGTAGCGGCACCGCGACAGTCTAATTCGTTCCGCGCAACCGGCTCAAGCAGCGGTTGCGCAGCCACACATCGCGATCCATTCCGGCGCCAAGGGCGCGCTGCCCTAGAGGTTCGCGACCCCTCACCGGGCCAGTCTCCCGCCTGCGCACCCAATGCAATGGGCCTCGCCGAAGGTTTACCGGCGGAGCGCCCTCCGGCGGTGACGACCCCGTTGTTGCGAGGGTCGACCGCAAGCGGGTGGACGCTATCCGCGGCGGCCGAAGGTGGCGGTGCCGTGCGCAGGAACCCGACAGGCCGAGCAACCCGCAACCGAGCGCCCGAGCCACCCCGCCCACCGTGAGCGCGTGCTCGTCGGCGACGCGGGTCGGGGCGCCCAACGCCAACGGTCTCGCGGCGCCCTCAGTCAGGCACGCCCGACGCCGGCGCGACCGCAGGGGTGGGGCGCGATCTCGCCGCGAGTGGGGCACGGCGACTGATGGACCAAAGCTGGTCGGCGCCGGCCCACGCGGCGAAGCACAGTCCGCCGATCGTGCCCGTAACGGTCATCAGCACTCCGGCCGCTGCCGCAGCGGCCACTCCCTGGCTCCCGAGGATGAGCACCGCGGCGGCGGCGCCCACGCTGGGGCCGACCGGCAACTGGCCGAGCGTCACTACCGCGATCAGCACGGCAATGGCATCGAAGAACGACGCGTCGACGCCCACCGCCCGCAGCAGCAGCCAGTTTCGGAAGATCTGCGCGAAGACGGCAACCAGCACGAAGCCGACCACACGGCACCCGCCGCGTCGGCTGCGGAGTACCGCGAGGCCCCTCCACAGCTCGCGGCCCGTCCGCAGGGCGAGCTGGCGCAGGCTGGCGCTGGCCGTTCCGATTACGGCAAGGCCGATGAGCGGCGTCCACCACGGCAGGCCGAGCGGCCCGACAAGCGTGAACGACGCTAGTGCGGCCAGCGTCGCCTCGACGGCGAGAATTGGAAACTCCGCGGCGATCAGAGTCGGCACCTGCGGACAGCCGTCCGGGGCCGAGCGACGCAGCGCCGCTATCCGCGCCGCCACCCCGAGTTGCCCGTTGACCAGACTGCCCAGGACCTGCATGCTCGAGGCGCGATAGAGAACGCGGCGCTCAACCCTCCCGCCGGCCGCATCGATGCTCAGATGCCAGGCCTCACTGCGAGCGAGCAGTGCAACGATCTGCAGCAGGGCGGCCACGGCGAGTACCGACAGCGCGGCGCTCGAGAGCGCAACCTCGAAGTCCTCGCGCCGCCCCGCGAGCAGGAACATGAGCACCGCCGCGGTAGCCAGCGAGCCCAGGACCGTGATCAGCGCACGGTGACGGCGGCCAAAGCCGCGTAGTGCTGCGGTCAACTCGGCTGGTCGACTCGCGCCGGGCGCCCGCGCAGGTAGTGCCATCTGTTCGCTACCCGCCTGCGGCATCGCGCCCTCCGATCAGCCCGTCACCGCCCGATCGGGAGTTTGGCATCGGGCTAGGCATTGGGCTCGGCAAGTGGCCGTCGGGTGAGGATGGCCAGGAGCTCGCCGAGCTTCTGCTCGCTGGCGAGCGGGTCGGGGAGGGGCAGGTGGGACTGAATCGTGTACTGGTTGCGGCGGCCGTTGCGCTTGCGCGAGATATAGCCGGCCAGGGCGAGTTCGCTGACGATCCGGTGCGCGGCGCGTTCGGTGATCCCCACCGTGTCGCCGATGTCACGCAGGCGAATGCCGGGGTCTTGCGCGATGCACAACAGCACCCGGGCGTGGTTGGTGAGAAATGACCAGCTGGGCACGTCGTCCACAGGCACACGCACAAGACTACAGATTCTAGATTTGCTTGTCATGTATAGTTCTTCTGGCGGACCAACCTCCATTCCCCGAACGGAAGACGTAGCCATGAAGATCCTTGACCAGCTTCGTAACCGCTCGCCGCAGGGAAGCGGCGCTGCGGAGCCGACGGAAGGCGCCTCGGCAGACGAGGCTCACCTCCCCATCTCCGGCTACGACGGGCTCAAGAGCAAGCAGATCACCGAACAGCTCTCCCAGCTCTCCCAGGTCGAGCTCGCCGATGTTGAGACCTATGAACGTGCCCACGAAGACCGGCCGGGCGTGCTCAACAAGCTGCGCTACATGCGAGGCCGCGAACCGCTACCAGGCTACGACACCCTCAGCCCCGACCAGATCACCGAAGCCCTAGCCGACGCAGACGCAGAGACGGGAAAGGCCGTGCGCGACTACGAGCGCAAATTCGCACACCGCCCCCAAGTAATGGAGGAAGCCGCGCGACTCCTTCCCCTAGCGCCGGCGAGCGCACGAGAGAACCGCGCCGAGAAAGAGAGAACCGCGCGCCTAGCCGCGGCCAGTCGGTCAGCACCATCCGGCAGCGTTTGAGCCCAGCGTGAAGCCAGGGCAAAACGACCTCGAGCGCCTGCGTGAGGAGGCGCGCTATCACCGCGAACGCCGCGCCCTCTATCAGGCACGGGTCTACGCCGGGCGAGCGGTCAGCCAAGACAAGCTCCGAGAGCTACAGCGCGCCACCGATGGCGCCGATGCACGCCTACGCCGGGCAGAGGAGAGAGGCCCTCTCACACAGAGCCCGACCTGAGCCGCACCATCGCGTCTACGCGTCGCTCCTCGGCCCGTCCCTGGCCTCCAGCCGACGGCTTCGAGAGCTTCGGCTTCTCTCAAATAGAAGCTGAGGCGGGAGACCTTCTGCCCGCGGACGTCGAGCACGAACCACACGAGGCCCTCCACAGCGGCCCCGCTGCTCTCGCCGCGAGCGGCCTGGCGGACGCGCACGATCACGCTATCGCCAACTCCAACGAACGCTTCCGGCGTGATCGTCCAGTCCTCGAACCCCTCGATCCAATCGGCCGTTCCCTGAAGGAAGCCCTCCTTGCCGTGGTAGACGGCATCGTCAGGCTCATGGCGATGGGCGACCAGATCCTCGGTCATCCACTCAAGCATCTCGTTGACCTCGCCTCGCTCGAAGGCGCGGAAGGCGGAGCGCACGACCTCCACGTTCTCCTGCGACATCGCCCGCCCAGTATCCCGCAACAGTCTGGCCGACCGGCGTCCATGCAATGCGATCGCGCCGACCCGGCGCGGGGTTGACTGCCGGCTTTTGAGATGTAGGGTGGCCTCTGGAGCGGTTTCTGGACTCGTTGACGAGCCGAAGTCGACCCGCCACTCGCTCTGTTACCGCTCCTGCCCAGCGACGAAAGGGCGGCCAGGACTCGACGAGGAGCGGCCTCATGGACGCCGGCTCAACAGCCGATCGCCGGTTGACTCGATACGGCTAGCCGCCCGCTGGCAAGTCATGGGGGCTGCTCTGAACAGCTATCAGAGGGGGTCAGTATGAGCGGCACGCAGGTGAGCAGCGAAGGCGCGTCGGCAGCCTCGCCGGCGAAGGCCGGCGAGATCAAGCTCGAGGTCGTGGTGATCCCAGTCTCGGACGTCGATCGCGCCAAGGCCTTCTACCAGGGCTTGGGATGGCGGGAGGACATCGACCTGGCCACCGACGAGACCTTCCGCGTGGTCCAGTTCACGCCGCCCGGCTCTGCCTGCTCGATCCACATCGGCACCGGGCTCACGCCGGCCGCCCCCGGGTCGGCTCAAAACATGTACCTGATCGTCTCCGACGTCGAGGAAGCTCGAGCCGAGCTCGTCGAGCGTGGCGTTGATGTCAGCGACGTGTTCCATGCCGCTCCCGGCCAGGAACCCGGGAGCGGTCCGGACCCGGAGCGGACCAGCTACAGCTCGTTCGCGTCGTTCACCGATCCCGACGACAACAGCTGGCGGCTGCAGGAGATCACCGAGCGGCTGCCGGGTCGCTGAAAACGACTGCGATTGAAAGGACTGAAATGGACGTCGAGACGCTGACCGGGCTGCTGCTAGAGGCGGAGGAGCACCACGGGCCTTACGAGGCAAGCGCGCCGAAGCACCATTGGTCAGGCTTCTATGCCGCCTACATCGTCGCCCGTGAGGAGGGGCGGTCTGCGGAGCAGGCGGACCAGAGCGCCAGGCGCCACATGGATGGCGTCCTGTCGAGGGAGGGAACGAGCGCATGAGCGCCGATGACGACATGGTGCTGGCGAAGGAGGCGTGCGAGTAGCGCTGTGCGCCGGGGCGCCGCGGGGCGAGAGCCGCCGTCCCACTCGCGGGGGCAATCGGCAGCAATTCCCACACCGAAGCAAGGAGCAAGCATGTCCACGATCCATCTCCACCAGACGACCACCTCGACGCCCGAGCAGCTCATTGCCGCACTCACCGACTTCGGCCCGGGCCGCTCGGAGGTCTTTGGCCGCAGCGGCGACGACTACCTCAAGGTGCATGACCAGGGCCCAGATCGAGCCGACGTCACCGAGGGCTCGGGAGGCATTTGGGAGCGCCTGCACTACGACTGGTCCGAACCCGACCGAGTCGTCATGAGGACTACCGATTCCAACATCTGGGGAGGCGACTCGGGTCACACGTACACCTTCACCCGGCAGTCCGACGGGACGACCGACCTGGACGCCGTCGTGGTCCGTGACGGCAAGAACTTCAAGGGACGGGCGCTCGGAGCCGTGCTCGGGGTCTTCGGGAAGCGCGTCTTGGGACGGGAGCTGGAGAAGACGGTCAAGGCCGTCGAGGCCCGGAACGGTGGGGCGAGGGCGGAGACCACGTAGCGGAGGGCTGGCCCGCCCGGTTTGCCGTCCCAGCCATGACTAGCGACCAGCGCTGGCGCCTTGGGCGGCGGTACCTCATCTGGCCGGGAGCTGCGCGCGCGAAGGAGAAGCGAGCGCGAGCGCCGGTCATACTCCCTCCGTGCCCGCGCCGCTGATCGAGTTTCCGGCCGACGATCCCGATCGCGCCCGCCGGTTCTGGCACGGAGTCCTTGGGGTCACCCTCGCGCCACGACCCGCCGCGGCCGGATCGGGGTGGCAGACCGACACCGACAACCTGCGCCTCGGAGTCCACGAGCGTGGACCGGGCCCCGGCGACACAGCCTCCCTGCCCTACTTCGCCGTCGCCGACATGGCCACTGCACTCGAACGCGTCCGCGAGCTCGGCGGCTCGATCATCCATCCCGGCGATCGCTGGTCCGTGTGCCGGGACTCGGAGGGCAGCCCGTTCGCGCTGGCCGCCGCGCCCGCAGCCGGTCAGTAGCACCCGGCCACCCCGAGTCGGCGGACGGTCTACGGCGTCATCACGACGCGACCGAAGGCCTGGCGGCTCTCGATGTGCGCGTGCGCGGCGGCGGCCTCGGCGAGCGGAAAGGTCCGGTCGATCTCGACGCGCAGCCCGCCGTCCGCGACCCGCCCGAACAGGTCCGCGATCATCGCGTGGACACGCGGGTACTCGGTCATCAGCGACCCGCCGAGGAAGACGCCGCGCAGCGCATTGTTCTGCGCCCACAGATCCCTCGCCTCGACGCTGGAGCCCGCGCGACCCGCCACCCCAACGCTGACGAGCGTCCCGCGGTAGGCGAGCGCGCCGATGCTGTCGACCAGGTTCTGGCCGCCGACCGAATCGAGGACCACGTCGGCGCCGCGCCCGTCGGTCAGCTCGCGTGTCCGCTCGACAAAGCTCTCGCTGGCGTAGTTGATCCCGTGGTCGAGCCCGAGCTCCTTCAGGCGTTCGAGCTTCTCGTCGCTGGACGCGGTCGAGATCACGGTCGCACCGGCCTGCTTGGCGAGCTGGATCGCGGCCATCCCGACGCCTCCCGCCCCGGCGTGGATCAGGGCCGTCTGGCCGGCCTCGAGGTTGCCGGCGGTGAACAGGCACTCCTGGGCGGTTCCGAACGCGACCGGGATGCATGCGGCGGGAGCCGCGTCCAGCCCTTCGGGGATCGCCCAGGTGGACATGGCCGGCACGGCCCGCTTCGAGGCGTGCGAGCCCGCCGCGTTCAGGGTCACGACCCGGTCGCCCACCGCGCGGTCGTCGACCCCGGCACCAACCTTGGCGACCGTGCCCGCGGCGAGGTACCCCACGATGTGCGGGACCGACGGCGGCGGCGACCCGGCGCGGGCCAGAAGGTCTCCGCCCTCGATGCTGATCGCCTCGACGTCGATCAGCACGCAGCCCGTCGGGGCACTCGGGGTCGGGCACGTCCTCGTACCGCAGCACGTCCGGACCGCCGTTCTCGTAGATCACCGCCGCTTTCATAGGGGCGCGACTCTATTCGAGCCCGGCGAGACCTCGGCGGCCGATTCTTGCGTGCGCCCGCCGGCCTCCCCGCCCCGTGTTCCGTCATCCGACCCGCCGCAACCCGCGACGACCGCGACCAGCACGGCCGCTGCCCAGAGACGCCTCACCCCGAGTCATCGGTGCGAGCTGGCGCCCCGGATGGCAGCGCCAGCGCCGCCGCGACCGCTGCGAGCAAGAGCACGCCGACGCAGACACCGAAGCCGGCCCGGGCGGCCAGGTCGAAGGCGTCGTCTGACTGCGTCAGCACGAGCTCGCGCAGCGGGCGGCCGACCTCTCGCGCCACGTCCTGCGCCTCCTCGATCGACTCGGTCGCGCGCTCGCGGCGCGCCGCCGTGAGGCGACCCAGCTTCGCGTCGATCTGGTCGGTGTAAACGGCGGCGAAGACAGTGCCGATGATCGCCACTCCGAGCGCGCCGCCGACCTGGCGGGCAAGCTGGTTGATCGCACCACCGTCGCCCGCCTTGGCCTCGCCCAGGTCGTTCATGATCACTGCGGTCGCAGGCGCAACGACGAAAGCGATCAGCGCACCGATAAGACCCGTCCCGATCAGAACGAGGGCCACCCCGGAGTTCGCGCCGAGGAACATGAACAGCGCCGTCGACGCGGCCAGCAACACGCAACCGACCGACAAAACCAAGCGCGCCCCGACGGCTGCGAACACGCGCGCGTTGTAGCGGGCTCCGACCGCCGCGCCGACCCCCAGGGGCGTGAGCAGCAGCCCGGTCTCGAGGACGGAGCGGTCCTGGACGTACTGGAGGTACTGCGGCAGCAGGAACATCGACCCGAGGAAGGCGATGTAGACGCTCAGGATGCAGCCCGCGCCCGCTAGAACCACGGGCCGGGCCAGCGCGCGCACGTCGAAGAGCGGCTCGCGCCGGCGCAGCTCGGCTCGCACGAAGCCCACGCCGGCGCACACCCCGATCACGGCCGACGCGATCACTCCGGGGCTGCTCCAGCCGGCGTCGGGCCCCTCGATCAACGCGAACACCACACCGCCGAGCGCCCCGATCGATAGCACGACCCCGACCAGGTCGATCGGCGGGGTGCCCGGCCGCGTCGACTCGGGCAACACCGCCCGGCCTGCCGGCACGACCAGGATCGCGACTGGCACGTTCACCAAGAACACCGCCTGCCAGCCGACCTCCTTGACGAGCACGCCGCCCAGCATTGGCCCCAGCACCAGCCCTACGCCCGCGACCGCCGCCCACACGCCGAGCGCCTGCGGACGCTCCTCGGGGGGGAACATGACCGCGATCAGCGACAGGGCGGGCGGCAGCACGCACGCGGCCGCCGCGCCCATCACCGCCCGCGCACCGATCAGCGCAACCGGAGAGGGAGCGATCGCGCAGAGGCACGAGGCAACGCCGAAGCCTGCCATGCCCGCCAGGAACACTCGCTTGCGGCCGAAGCGGTCGGCCAGCCCGCTGCCGACCAGCAATAGCCCGGCGAGCGCGACCAGGAAGGCGTCGAGCACCCACTGGAGCTCGCCGATCCCTGCGTTCAGGTCCTCCGAGATGTCCGGCAGCGCGACGTTCACGATCGTCATGTCGATCGCGCTTATAAACATCGCCCCGCAGACGACCAGCAGGCCCTGCTGCCGCTTCGCATGCGGCGCGTCGCCCTCGAACGGCAGGTGGTGGAGATAGTGCGGAAACTCGATCAGCGCACCGTAACCTCTGTGCGGCGCCGCTCAGCGCTGGAACACGGTTCCGAACGGCCCTGCACGAAAGCGGGAGCAATGCGTGTCGGCTGTCCCGCAGCCGATGCGACCTGGCCGGACCTCACCGAAGCCATCGCCGACGCCCTCCACAACGCGAAAGACCTCCCGCAGGAAGTCTCAAGCTCGCTCGGAGGGAATAGCGGGGGCCCGATGCGTCTCTTCGAGCGACGCACGGATCGTGCAGCGATACCGCTTAGCGGCTTAGGCGAAGTCGCCCCTCGCTGCCGGTTCTCGCACGAAGCAGCCCTCCGCTCGAACGCGGCGAGGTCCTGCGCTTCCCGTGCAAGGCGAGAGCTGCCGCCGATCCGGTCTTCGCTCTCGCATCCAGCGGAGAGTCTCTGCATCGCGCCTGCCCTGGCTTGTGAACCGGGCGTCATTGGGTAGGGCTGAGGAGGAATGCCCGAGTCACGTTTCCTGAGGCCGCTCGGCGGCTGGGACGTCGTTTTCCGCGGCCGATTCGAGGCGGGCCACGATGGGCATGTGTGGACCGTCGACCTGGACTACTTCGATTTTGGCCAGAAGCTGCATCTGTACCGCGACGGGATCGAGGTGGACGTGCAGAAGTCGCCGGCGAGATTCGACCTGGACCAGAGCGCCACGATCGAGGCGGCGATGGGCCTGCTCGGCATGCGACAAGTCGAACTCGTCGTCAAAGGTGAGAAGACCGTGTTGACACCGGTGAACGGGACGGCTGAAGCATGGCGGCTGCAGCTAGCACGTGAGCGTCCGGAGACCAGCCGCCTGGTCGGCGCTATCTCGTGGGCCGTGCTGCTAGTGGCGCTGATCTACGAGGTCCCCCAACTGATTGCCCTGATTGGCAACGCCCTGGGCGCCGACTTCGAACCGCCGTTCACGCTGCCGGGAGTGGGCAACTTCCTGTTCGGGATAGCGGCGCTCGCCGCCGCCTTGGAACGAGCTCTGCGATTCAAGAGCAACCGCTGGCTCGGCTAGCACGGCGGGCGAGAACGACGAGCAAGCGGGTGGGCGCAGATCACCTGTCCTGGTTGCACTCAATTTGGTACCACGGTCGGTAGCTCGAGGGCAGCAACTTCGTAAAGGGACCAGGGGTCGAACGGCCTCGATCCGGCGGCCGGGCGCTCCGCCCGTCTGCCCGCCATTCTGGGCCGGGCGCGGTCCGTGGATGCTTCAGACGGGACGGGTCAACGCGGGAACGACAGCAGCGTACGGATGGGCGGATATGGTGCGGCCGAGGAAGGAGAAAGCGCATGAACGTCGCACTGTGGATCGCTGCCGGAGCGCTGGCCACCGTCCTGCTGATCAGCACCTCCAAGGCGTTCGTGCCCCGGGAGAAGATCGCCGCCGTGGGCGGCCCCGCCGCGCAATGGGTCGAAGACTTCAGCCCCAGTGCCCTCAGGGCCATCGCGACCCTCGAACTCCTGGCTGCGGCAGGCCTGATTCTGCCTGCCGCGCTTGACATCGCGCCAGTCCTGGTGCCACTGGCCGCTACCGGTACCGCGTTGCTGTTTATCGGCGCGGTAAGAATGCGCCTCCGCCGCGGCGAGAGGGGGACCATCGTGCCCGACCTGGTCTATCTCGCCCTGGCCATATTCGTGGCGTGGGGCCGCTTCGGTCCCGAGTCCTTTACCGGCTGAGGCCGGTCGACACTCCTGGACCAAGCGATGGATTTTGGCCGCGCCGGCCTCGCTGGGCTGTCTGGCGACGCCTGATAACGAGACCCTTGGAGCTCAAGGCCGCCCAATAGGAGCCCCCGTTGCTCGGGATGTTGATGTGTTCATTCCTCGACGGCAGACCTGGTCGGTCAACTCCCCGCTTTTCGCGCAACGGAGCAGCAACCGCTCGCTGACGGCTCGCTCCCGGCGCCACGAGCTGCGCCCGCGGTCGGCGATAAAGCCGTCCACCGAGACGCTCATCGAGTAGATCAGCATGGGCTTCACGGGCGCGTGGTGCTATCGCTGGGGGCATGGCGGGCAAGGCATCGGAGCGGTTCGTCTGGGCGATCGACACTCTGGAGGTCCGCCCGGCCGACCGCCTGCTCGAGGTCGGCTGCGGCCACGGCGTCGCGGTCTCCCTGGTCTGCGAGAGGCTGACGAAAGGAACGATCACCGCGATCGACCGCTCGCCCAAGATGATCGAGATAGCCACGCGGAGGAACCGCGAGCACGTCGACGCGGGCAGGGCTGTGCTCGAGGCCATCGCGCTGGAGGACGCGGACCTCGGCGATCGCCGCTTCGACAAGGTCTTCGCCTTCAACGTCGCTCCCTTCTGGCAGCAGCCGGAGGCCGCGCTCGGTGCCGTCCGCGAGCACCTCGCCCGGGATGGGGCCTTCTACCTCTTCTGGGACGCGCGCCACTCCGCGCCGGAGCGAGCCCGGGACCTCGGAAACGAGCTGGCCGACCGGCTACGCGAGGGCGGATTCTCCGTCGACAGGGTGCTGGTCGAGGACCTGCGCCCGGTCCCCGCGGTCTGCGCGATCGGGCGGCCCCAGGGCGGATGAACATGGGACCGCAACACCGTGTCGCGTTCCCATGAATGCGCGAGCGCTCCCGCTCCCATGGGGAACGGGCACTCTCGTCTGCGTACCAGGCGGCTACCGCTCCTCGCGCGAAGCGGAAGCGACGTTACGATCGCCGGTAGGCGCCAGCGGCCCTTGGCATCGCGGGCTCTATCCACTCATCGGCTCATCCCGCCCGCCGGTAGCGGATGTGTGTGGCTAGCGGCGAATGCAAGACCTCAACGGGCTCAAACCCGAACGACTCGACGTCGTCGAAGATCCGCTCGCCGGAGCCGAGCAGGACCGGCGCGACGTCCAGCGTGAGCTCGTCGACGACCCCGGCAATGAGGGCCTGGCGCACAGTCGAGGCGCCGCCCGCGATGTCTACGCCGCCCTCCCCGGCCGTCTCGCGCGCTTGTGCGTAAGCGGCGTCGAAGCCGCCGGTGACGAAGTGGAAGGTCGTCCCGCCTTCCATCTCGATCGGCTCGTGAGCGTGACGGGTGAGCACAAACACCGGCGCGTGGTAAGGCGGCTCGGGACCCCACCAGCCGCGCCAGTCCTCATCCCACTCGCCGCGGATCGGCCCGAACATGTTCCGCCCCATGACGTACGCGCCGCGCGGGCGCATGAGCCAGTCGGTCGCCGTCGCGTCGGCGTCGTTGGCGCGCTCGTCGCCGAGATGCCAGGCATGGAGCTCGCGCCCACGCTTACCGAGAGGATTATCGCGGCTCTGGTCGGGCCCAGCGACGAAACCGTCGAGCGAGATCGACATGTGGCAGGTGGTGTCCGGCATCGGCGTCCTCTCGGGTTAGTTTGCGCAACGTGGGGCGCCGGGCGGCAGGTCGGCACCCTCGGAGTTCAATCAGAGGCCGAGGGAAGGCCGCGCGAGCGCCTTGAGACCTACTCGCCTGACGGCCGCCCGCCTCCCGGCCATCGGACCAGCACGGGGCGGGACTCAATCCCCGGCGCCATGACCTACCCACGGCACCAAGGCGGTCCCCCCAGCCGTCTCGACCCCCTCCCGGACGACTATCCACGTCCTCGCAGCCATTTGGCGTGGCCGCCTCCGGACGCTCCGCTCGGGCGGCCCCGTTAATGCCGGCGCTAGCGATCCTGCTCGTCGGCGCGAGGCTTTGTACCGGAGGACGCGCAGGCGCCTAAGTGTCAAGGCCCTCTGCGAGCCACGCCTTCGCGGCCGCCAATTCACTGACCCGAAAGCCCCTGGCCCTTCCGGGGAGGAGGACCGACAGCCCGCGCAAAGCGGGGCGCATCCAGTCCTCATCGCTAACCACAGCGACGCGTTCGAACGACGTGGCATGGCGGGCACGAAAACCGGTGTCGGCCGTCATAGCGTCGCCCTCGACCTCTCGAGCCTCGGCCCCCAGGAGGTAGAGCAGCCGGACCTTCTGGCCCTCGGCGATCTCACGGCGCAGCACCGGCTCCACCGCCTGCTCCCAATCGTCATCCTCGACCTCGCCGATCGCCTCGTAGCCGATCGTGCCGACGGGCATGTCGGTAATACGTCGCAGCAAGCTTGCCTCCTAAGTCAGTGCCTTAGTTTTGAGTGCGTCAAACTCGGCCTGCGTGATCGCTCCAGAGTCGAACAACTCCTTGGCCTTGGCGATCTCGGCGGCGGACCCGCCCGCCGCGCCGCGCACGTATTCGTCGAACTGCTGCTTCTGGGCCTCGGCCTGCTTCATGCCGCGTTCGCGCATCCCGTCGTGCTCGACAATCAGATAGATCAGCACGCCGAGCCACGGCAGGATCACCACGAAGATCACCCATGCCGCCTTGGCGAACCCGCCGATGTCGTGGCGCCTGAACACGTCGATCAGGACCGTGATCACGATCCAGATCCAGATCACCCAGAAGAAGAAGATGATCATCGACCACAGCACGTCCATGAACGGGTAGTCGGCAGCTATCGGCATCTCGTCGGGCTCCTCTCGATCGCCAGAGAATCAACCCTATCTCCGCGCATGGACATCGGCCCGCACATACGGCACGCCTCGGTATCCCCATACCAGCGCGTCAAGGGGTGGCCGGCGTCGTACCCGCGCGGCGCCATGGCGTGACGGACCTTGGGGCCATCCGAGGCCCGAGGCTCACCCGGGCGACGGGTCGCGACGACTTCGCCGGTTTATTACCGTCGGTGACCATACGACCGTCATCGCGCAGCTCGCCGACGACGTACCACGTCGCGCCCGTCGGTACGAGGGGCGGCGAGCGAGGTTCAGGCGGCGATCGGCTCGACCGGCCTCGCCCGCCGTACGGCACCGGGCGGTGACCCCACCACGCGCTTGAACGCGCGCGCGAACGCGGCCTCGGAGCGATAGCCGAAACGGTCCGCGAGTGCGGCGACGGTTGCGCGCTCGTCGCGCAGCGCCGCGGCGGCGAGGTGCATCCGCCAGCGGGTGACGTAGCTCATCGCCGGCTCGCCGACGAGCTGGGTGAACCGTGCGGCGAAGGCGGAGCGCGACATCGGGATCTGGTCGGCGAGCGAGGCGACGGTCCAGTGGCGGCCGGGCTCGCGGTGGATGAGCGAGATCGCGCGGCCGATCTGCGGGTCCCGTAGCGCCGCGAGCCAGCCCGACTGCGCCGCGGGGTCGGTTTCCAGCCAGGCGCGCAGCGCCTGCACGACGAGCACGTCGGAAACGCGGGTGATCATGGTCTCGCCGCCGGGACGCAGGCCCTCCGCCTCGAGCGCCATCAGCCGCAGGGTGGAGCGCAGCCACTCGAGCTGCGTGGGGCTCGTCGCTGGGTCGAAGGTGAGGATGCGCGGTAGCGCGGCGAGCAGCTTCTGCGCGGCCGGGTGGTCGAAGCGCACGGCGCCGCAGACCATGTCGATGCGCTCGCCGCCGCCTCCGTGGCGCAGGATCTCGTAGCGCTCGCCGAGCTGCTCGCGCTCGAGGTCGAAGATGCTCGGCGTCGGCGCGTCGGGCTCACTGCGCAGCAAGTGGCCTTCGCCGTGGGGGACGAGCGCCACCTCGCTTGCGGCGAGGCGCCGCGGCTGGGTCTCTGGCGCTTCGAGCCAGCAGCTTCCGGCGGTGATGACGTGAAACCACAGGTAGCCCTCGAACGGCGGCAGCTCGAGCCCGAACGGGGCGGTGAACTCGGAGCGGCAGTAGAAGGCGCCGCGCAGCTCGAGGAAGTGCAGCGCCTCGCCGAGCGGATCGGGGGCCGAGGGCCAAGGTTCGGGTTGCGTGGTCACGCAATCAGTATGACAGGAGGTGCGGGCTTCGATCCTCCAGGCTACCTGGACGAACAAGCATAGATCATGGACGTCTAGGCCATAGCGACTCCGGTCCGCCCGTCCTATGCTGGATGAACTGCAATATCACCAGTTGAGGAGGAACGACAAATGATCACCGTGATGGGAGCCACCGGAAACACCGGCCGCAAGATCACTGAGCTGCTGCTCGAGGCCGGCGAGGAAGTGCGCGCGCTCGGTCGCTCGCCAGACAAGCTCGCGGAGCTCGACGCGCTCGGGGCCGAGACCGTCGTCGGCGATGTCCGCGACGCCGAGTACCTGGCAAGCACCTTCGTAGGCGCCGACGCGGTCTACACGCTCACTGCGCTCGACCCGACCCTGCCCGATTACCACGCCGACCAAGACAAGCGCGGCGAGGCGATCGCTTCGGCGATCCGCGAGAGCGGTGTGCGCCACGTGGTCGCGCTGAGCGCGATCGGCGGCGAGCTGGCGAGCGGCAACGGGTTTATCGCCAGCCTGCACCGGCAGGAGCGGCGGCTGCGGGCGCTCGACGGCGTCAACGTCATGATCCTGCGCCCCGGAGCCTTCTTCGAGGGCTTCTACGCGGCGCTGGAGACGATCCGCCACGAGGGCGTGGTCGCCGACTCCGTCGCGCCGGAGGCGAAGGTGCCGATGATCGCCACCGCCGACATCGCCGCGGTCGCCGCCGCAGCGCTGCGCGAGCGCAACTGGAGTGGCACCGTCGTCCGCGAGCTGCTCGGCCCGCGCGACCTCACCTACACCGAGGTCGCGGCGGCGATCGGCGAGGCGATCGGCCAGTCAAACCTGCGGTACGTCCAGCTGCCCGACGAAGAGCTGGTGGCGATCCTCACCGAGGCCGCCGGGTTCTCGCCCGACTTCGCCGCTCTGTTCGTCGAGTTCAACCAGGCGCTGAGCGAAGGCCAGCTCCACTCGCTCGACGGTCGCAACGAGAGCAACACCACCCCGACCGAGTTCGACGAGTTCGCCGTTGAGCTGGCATACGCCTACGCCGCGACGGCGTGACGCTATCGACCAGCGGGAGGTCGTTTCGACGCCGGCCTCCCGCTATGCAGGAACTTCCAGTTCGGCCAAGAATCGTGCCGATGCCATTTCCAGCCTTGTATGAGCGCGATCACGCCCGCGTTCATCCTGGCCGCCTGATTTTCCTGCTCAGCGACATATCGGCGCGGGTGTCGGGTCGGTGGCCCGATTCGTCCCTCCGAGCGACGCTCGGCTAGTGCAGGCATACCGCCTTGCGGCAAGATGACGGGCACCCCGCTGCCGTGACCGAGCGCGCGATCCACGCGGCGAATGACCAGTCCACCCAATGGAGGGAATGTGACCCCGTCGAATGTCGAACTCCTCGCCCAAGGCTTCGCGGGCTGGGGCAAGGACAATCCGGCCAACATGCGAGATGTTCTGCATCCCGACTGCGAGGTCGTGGTGCCGGAGTCGATCCCGTACGGAGGCACCTTCCATGGTCCCGACGCAGTGATTGGCTGGTTCACGCGCGAGCTCTGGCGGTGGTTCGACGAGTTCACCTCAACCCCCGAGTCCTTCGTCGACGGCGGCGACCAGATCGTCGTCCCGGTTCACGTCCAGGCGCGTGCCAAGAACGGCAGGACCATGGACGTGCACAACGTGTGGATCTATGAATTCAGCGAAGGCAAGTTGATCCGCGGGCGGGTGTACGCGGACACGGCCGTCTTGCGCGACACAGTCGAAGGTGTCACACCCTCCTGATCGACGAGCCGGGCCACGCCCGCGCGCCGCCGGTGGTGGCGTCGCTTCTCGCGTAGCCGACGCGACCTGGCCGGCGCTATCGCTTGGCGCCGGGAGCGATCATCCGTGCGGCCCGCGGTCCCGCTATTGCTTCTCGTTCAGGCCGGGAGTCAGGAGCCACCCGGCGCGCACTCTCGCTTGTCACTAAAGGGGGAGCGCTACGGACGCCCCAGGAGGAAGCGGTAGCGACCACGAGTACGAGGTCGAGCGTGACGGCGACACGATCGCCACGACATGGCGTAGGCCGCCGGACAGGGCTGCCCCACGATCCGTAATGCGCGCTGCCCGACTTGGAGGCCTCACTGCTGGGTGAGCGACGGCGCGACCCTGGAAGGGTGGCAATTGAGCAATACGTAAAATGTTCTTCGGGCCCCGTTGAGCGTATTGCTGCTT